>JANOFN010000001.1:0-6247 GCA_031413655.1 Sphingomonadales bacterium
ACGCTGTTGTGATGTGGTTCCGGTCCGCGAACTCCCATACGGGCCCGCAGCTATGCTGCATCAAGAGGCCGGACAGATGGCAGCATCCGACTACATGCACACCTCTCAAAAACCGCTTGCATCTTTAGGGGCGTCCACAGATGGAAAGCGGAACGGCGGCTTCTAACGAACTACAAGGTATTAGCGGACATCAATCTGATAGCTGATGGCCACGTCCGACACGTTCTGATTCTGCGCAAATAGCCGCGACTTGGCGGCGTAGCGCACGAGAAGCTTGTTAGAGGAGAGCCACTTGGCCTCAGCCCATGGTCCACCCCACGCGCCTGTTCGTGCTGCACCATGGTCATCGTCTGCACGGAACGCATTGCCACTATCAATAGGCTGTGCTCCCGAGGGAAGCACTGAGATTTGCGTCGAAAAACCCGTCGTTGCTCCGCAGTCTCGTTGGAATATCACAGCGTCCCAGTTGCTATCAGGCGAGGGCAGCCGTGAGACAATCTCGTTGGCGCAAGTGTCTGCACATCCGGTGAGTGCCAGACCAAAAGCGAGAGGCAACACAAGCCGAAACATTTCGTGACTTTAATGATTTTTGCCTACCGAACAACGGCGGCTTTCAGGTATGGCAACGCGGCGTTGCTACGTAAAAAATGTTGTCGCAAGCGGTCACCAAAAACCCACATTGCTGCCAAGTTTGAATTGCGCTTTTGAGTGCTTAGCGCTTGGCCAATATATCCAATGCAGCGGCTGTCAGCGCTTCGCTGGCAGTAGCAATGACCTTTTCGGCATCGGGTGCCCAATAGGGCGAATGGAGCGAGGGGAGTTTCGATATATCGCCCTTGGCTTCATCCCATTTCGCCTGAGGGACGCCACCGACCCAGAAGATCAGGCTCTGGATCGACTTGTCAGTCAGGTAAAAGACACCAAAATCCTCACTCGCGGTTGATGCCTGGATTGCTTTCACACGATCCGCGCCGAAGCGGTCGGTGAAGACTTTCGCCATCCGCATCGTCAGATCATGCGTGTTGAAGGTCGCATCGCCGGATTCGCCATCGTTCGTTACGACCGGCATCAGATCATCGGGCAGGCCCGCGGCGATCGCTTCGCCACGGGCGATCCGTGAAATGCCTTCAAGCAGGTGAGCGCGCACTTCGGGCGTATACGTGCGGACCGTCAGTTGAAGGTTCGCCTCATCGGAAATGATGTTGCGTTTTGATCCAGCGTGGAAACTGCCGACCGTCACGACGGCCGTATCGAACGGGCTCGTTTCGCGCGAGATCAATGTCTGGAGCGATGTCACGATCCGGGCCGCCAGCACAATCGGATCGCGAGTCAGTTGCGGCACCGCGCCATGCCCGCCCACGCCGCGCACCCTGATGTCGATGCCATCGACATTGGCGAGTGCGGGTCCGTCGGTGTAGCCGATCACACCGGCGGGTAGCGATGAAAGGTCATGAAAGGCAATGACGGTATCGGGCTTGGGAAAGCGGGTGAAAAGTCCGTCATCGAGCATCTTCTTCGCGCCCGCGACGCGTTCTTCTGCTGGCTGGCCGATCATGACCAGCGTTCCGGACCATTGCGACTTCATCGCCGCCAACCGCCGCGCCGTGCCAATCCATGCTGTCATGTGTGTGTCATGGCCGCAGGCGTGCATCACGCCCGTGTCGACCCCGCCTGCGCCGAGTGCCTTGATCTTGGACGCGAACGGCAACCCTGTCTGTTCGACAAGGGGGAGTGCATCCATATCGGCGCGGATCAGGAGCGTTGGCCCGGACCCATTTTTCATGACAGCGACCACGCCATGGCCGCCGACATTGGTAGTGACCTCGAATCCCAGCTTTCTGGCTTCGGCCGCCATCCGGGCCGAGGATTTCACTTCCTCGAAACTCAATTCCGGATTGGCATGCAGTTCGCGATAGATCGTCATCAGTGACGGAAGGTCAGCCGCTATTGCCTCGCGCACGGATTCGGCAGCGGCGGGTGTTGCAACGAGCGCTGCCGCAAGCGCCAGAAGTGTCTTCACGCACTCGCCAGTGTCAGGCAGCGGCGTTGTGGTCGCTGGCGTTGATCGTTGCGACGCTGGGCAGGTTCGCGTGTCGCCTCAGACACGTCACGGTCACGCGCTGTCAGGGTCAGCATCGGCTTGCAATCAACATATTTGGCTGTTTGCGGCATCTGGACAGTCGCCATGGCCAAAGCGGTCACGAAAATCATGTTTCCATCCTTTTCGATTCTGAATGGCAGGACCCTAGGCTCCTCAATCACAAAGGCCAAGTCAGGCTTGCGGTATCAGTTCAATAACGTCCATGACGGATTCAAAATTGGGATAGGGAAGAATCAACCGCCAGCGTTTGGTGCCGATCCGTTCTACGGCTCCCGCCATGTCGCGCGTGGTATCACGACCATATTCCATCGCCCGGGTTTCATCGCCAAGCATCATCGTCCCAAGAAAGATCTGGCGAAGGCCGTCACCGGGAAAGATCAGGCCGACAGGTCGCTGCGAACCGTCGGTCTTTGTAAAGCTCATCACTTCGCCTTCATCCGAGACGGTGCAGGCAAAGCCAGGATACACGGTATAGGCAGGCATGGCTGGCGATTTGGTGCCTATCTTGATCACTCGGCAACGATACTCGCCAGCGGCCGGTCCGGCACCGCCGATTGCTGCATCGGGATCGAGGAGCGCGCCTTCACTGGCAATCTTTGCCTGGTTGCCGCGCGCCTTTGCATCATCAAGTGCCCTGACGAATGCAGTTCTCCAAGCCTTGATCCGGTCCATGTCAGCAGATGTGACGACCCTTTTCCAGTCCAGCGCAACAGGCGTCGATGCCGTGACCGGTCTCGCCTGACTACAAGCCGCCAGAGCAGCCAACACCAGAATGATACAAACCCGCTTGGAGGTCATGCGACCCTCTCTCCATTTTCTTTCTGAATAGCAGGCGAGGACGCTGGGTCTAAGCCCTTATTGCGTGGTCCATCCGCCATCGACCGCGAGATTGGCTCCGGTGATCGCGCTCGCGCCTTCGGTACATAGGAAAAGCGCCATTGCCGCGACTTGTTCGGGCATGACAAACTTGCGCTGGGGAATCGCCGCGAGAAGTACATCATTGATCACCTGTTCGCGGGTCAGGCCCCGGGTTCGCATCGTATCCGGGATCTGGTTTTCAACAAGCGGCGTCCAGACATAGCCAGGGGAAATCACGTTTACCGTGACGCCCTGGGTCGCCACTTCCATCGCTACTCCACGGGTCAGGCCAAGAACGCCGTGCTTTGCAGCAATATAGGCAGATTTGTTCGGGCTTGCGACGCTGGCATGCGCGCTGGCAGTGGAAATGATCCGGCCCCAGCCCATCGCCTTCATGTGCGGAAGCAGCGCGCGGATCAGCAAGAACGGTGCATCGACCATGATCGCCTGCATTTGCCGCCATTTGTCAATCGGGAATTCATCGACAGGACAGACGTGCTGGATCCCGGCATTGTTGATAAGGATATCAACACCACCAAGTTCGGAGATGCAGGTTTCGGCCATCGCCGTGACCTGATCACCCTGAGTCAGATCTGCGTCGCTATGGATTGCCCGTCCTCCGCTGGCGGCGGCCAACTTTACACACTGGTTCGCAATAGCATCCGCATCGCCGAACCCGTTGATCACCACATTGGCACCCTCGGCAGCGAGCGCTGCGGCATAGGCCGCTCCTATGCCCGACGTCGAACCGGTCACGAGCGCAGTCTTGCCTTTGAGAAACATGGAGGCCCTTTCGGATAATGTCAGCGGGATTTGCTCCACACACCAATTGCAGGGGCCAGCCGTCCGCGCAAGTCTGCCAGATAGTTGATCCGTGAAATCGCCGCGTTGGCATCGCCGCGCGCACCGGGTGCCAAAGCTTTCAAGGCAAAAGCCTGCACGCTACCTGCGACCGCACGATCGCTAGATTCGCTCGCCAGTTCGACAATGAAGCCAGCCTTCGAGCTTTGTTCGAGCACGGCGTTGACCTGCCCGGCACGAGCAACGGCCCAGTCGAATGCCATTTCCGGGTGTTGGCCGGCAACCGCTGCGATGATCGAGGCGCGCATTGGCACGGGCGCCTCGTCAGTCAACGCGATCGCGAGTGCTTTTTCAGCAAGTTTCGGATCGCGGACGTTTCCGAGCAAACGATAATATTGCAAGCGTGCCACTGGACCGGTTTCGGTTCGCGCCCGTTCGTGCAGGGCATTCCAGCGCGCGCCATCGGCCTGATAGGCCCAGATGCCAAGCGCTGCCTCGCGGATTGCGCCTGACACCTGCGAATCGGGCGCAAAGCTGGCTTCGGCATAGCGCGTTGCATCGGCCGCAATTGCAGCATCGCCAAGATGGCCAAGCGTCGGAATCAGCGTATCGCGCAGCAATGCAACCGAGCTTGACTCGCCGGGCTTCGCTTCCCAGCCGGTTCGGACAAAAAGCGGCTGGAGGAGAGCGGCTGCTCGCTTGCGATAGGCCGCCTGCTCGGGCGAGCCTTTCATCACTTCATCGATACCGCCGATTCGATTTGTAAAATGGGCCCACAGCAGCGGTGGTGCATCAACAGGCGTCGCTTCCATAAGCGCAAAGAGTCGATCGAACGTTTGGTAACCACCCGCTGCAAGCGAGTAAGTGTCAGCAGCAAGACCTACCTGGTCGTCAAGCGACAGGGTCGGGAAGGCCTTGGTCAGTGCCGAAAGATGCTCTGGCGTGTACTGCGTCTTGAAATAGGCCGTCTGTCCGGCGTTCACGACAACCGGGCCGCAACCCGCAATACTGGCGGTAGTTGGCTTCGCGCCGGACACCATTGCCATTGTCGTCGTATCGCCTTGAGACAATCGAACGGGCACAATCCAGGTCTGTGGCTTGCGAGATCCGGCATCGAGCGCAAACCGGCCTTGCGACAGTGTCAGGATCGTCTTGCCGCCAACACATTTGGAGGCTCCGACCTTGATCAGGGGCACGCCGCCCTGCCGCGTGAAGCTGTGCATCATCGGCACAACCGGCTTGCCGGACGCCGCTTCAATCTCGGTCCAGAGCTGATCTGTGACCGTGTTGCCATAGGCATGCTTCGCCATGTAGCGGCGCACGCCATCGCGAAAGGGATCGGCTCCGACCGAGGCCTCAAGCATCCGGATCACGGCTTCGCCCTTGCGGTAGGTGATATTGTCAAAGGCCTGGGAAATCTGCTCCACCGTCTGTATTTTCTGGATGATCGGATGCGTCGTTGCACGCGCATCCAGACTGATGGCCCCTTGCCGGGCATTGGCGAGCGATTGGGTCAACGCATTCCATTCCGGATTGATATCGTCCGACGCTTTCGATGCCATCCAGGAGGCATAGCCTTCGTTGAGCCAGAGATCGTCCCACCAGGACATTGTGACGAGGTTGCCGAACCACTGATGCGCGATTTCATGGGCAACCGTGTTGAAGACATCCTGCTTCTGGGCTTCGGTTTCGAGCTTGGGATCCAGCAAAACGGTGCGTTCGAAATAAAGGATCGCGCCCCAATTCTCCATCGCGCCAAAAAACTGGCTGGATCCGGGCGCCGCGATCATATCGAGCTTTGGGAGCGGATAGGGCGTGCCGAAATAGTCGTTGAAATAGGCCAGCAGGCGCTTGGCGCTTTCGAGCGAATAATCGCCCTGATCAACGACACCTTTGCGTGTGATGATCCCGATCTCTGTCGAACCCGCCATGACCGTCTTGCGGTCAACATCGCCCATGCCAAGGAAGAGCAGATAGGAAGACATTTTTGGTGATTCCGCAAAATGCCAGAGCGTTCCGCCGGGGACATCTTCTTTGGACGTCACCGGCATGTTGGAAAAGGCGGTCTGCCCGGACGGCGCAACTGCAGACAGTTTGAAGGTCGCTTTCAAGCCGGGTTCATCCCACATCGGCGCAAACCGCCGCGCCTCGGGAGCCTCGAACTGCGTCACGAGAAGGCGGGCATCCTGGCCGTCAACGCCCTTATAATCGACAGCGAACAGCCCCGCCGCCGATTGATTGATCTTGCCCGCATAGCTGAGCTTGAGCGTATGGAGTCCCTTGCTGACAGGTTGCGCAAAGGAGAAAGATGCGGTCTGTGCAGCCGCATTGACGCTGATCCTTGCGGTCACCGTGCCATCGAGCAGCGCAGAGCCGATCATGAGGTCGGCCGCATTCAGCGTGAGGATCGGTGTTGGCGTCACCACATCGATCGTGATCGTTCCTTCGCCCGTGAATGTCAGCTTTGCCGCATCAGGCGCGACCGTG
>JANOFN010000002.1:0-315238 GCA_031413655.1 Sphingomonadales bacterium
GTCGTTCACGCGGTGGATCACGATGGGTTCGCGCACAGGCGGTGCCTGGACAACGGGAGCCACGGCGACGGGTTTGGGATTCCAAAGAAGTGCGCCAGCAGTCAATGCGACGACCGCGAGCAGCCCGGCGCTCGCATGCAGACGGCGGCGGCGCTGGCGTTCGCGGCGCAGAATGGAGAGGACCTCGTCTCTCGACGGGCCGCAGTGTTCGCTGGCCGATGGCAGCACGTCATCGAGCAGCGCGCGGAGTTTTTCGGGATTGGGATTCATGGTCGTGTGGATTGAAGTTCTTTGGCGAGGAGTTCGCGGAGCCGGGTGCGCAGTCGGGCCAGCCTGCCTTCGACGGCGCGGATGGTGAGCGCATGACGCGCAGCGATGGCTTCCAGTGATTCGCTGGTGAAGTAGCGGCCTTCGACGAGCATACGCTCATCGGGCTCCAGTTTGCAGAGCGCGGCTTCCAACGCAGCAGGCAGGCGATCGTCGGCTTCGGCCCTGCGATCGGCCGGACGCAACGGCCGCGATCTCGTCAATCGGAAACTCGCGTTCCGCCAGGATATTCAGCATTTCGCGGCCCACATTCCCGGTGGCACCAGCGACAACAACACGATAGCCCATAGTCAGTCTCTTTCAGTCAAAAGAAAGGGCCGGAACCCTGTTTGGATCCCGGCCCTTTCGGTCATTCGTTCTTTTCAAACGCGCGGGATCAGGCTTCTTCGGCCGGAGTTTTTGCAGCGTCGGTAATTCGCGTGTCACGACGTTCGGCGATACGCGCCGATTTGCCGCGGCGACCGCGCAGATAGTAGAGCTTGGCACGACGCACGGCGCCCTTGCGGACGACTTCGATACTGTCGATATTGGGCGAATAGAGCGGGAAAACGCGTTCCACGCCTTCGCCGAACGAAATCTTGCGAACGGTGAAGTTCGATCCCATACCCTTGTTCGAACGGGCAATGCACACGCCTTCATAATTCTGGACGCGGGTGCGTTCGCCTTCAACCACGCGCACGCCGACTTTCAGCGTATCGCCGGGGCGAAACTCGGGGACTTTCTTGTTTGCGGTCAATTTTGCGATCTGTTCCGCTTCGATCGTCTGGATGAGGTTCATGCCCCATTTGGTCCTTTATTCTTCCGCCGCGCGCCAGAGGCAGACTGGTCCCGAGCGCCGACATGGCGCTCCCAAAGGTCCGGTCTGCGTAACCGTGTATCGTCCTCCGCCTGTTGTTTCCGCCAGGCAGCTATTTTCGCATGATCCCCCGATCGCAGCACTTCGGGGATCGTGCGCCCTTCCCACTCAGCAGGTCGGGTATAGTGCGGATATTCTAAAAGTCCGTTTTCATAGGACTCCTCGAAACCGCTGGAAGCCGCGCCCATTACGCCGGGAAGCAGACGAATGCAAGCGTCGAGAAGCATCAGCGCAGCAGGCTCTCCGCCAGACAGGACGATGTCTCCCATTGAGACCTGTTCGATCGGCCGGGCATCGAAAATGCGCTCATCAAATCCCTCGAAACGGCCGCACAGGATTGTGACGCCTGGGCCGCTAGCGAGGTCGCGGATGCGGGCTTGGGTGATCGAGTTGCCGCGTGGCGTCATGGCGAGGATGGGGACATCGGGCTGGGCTGCAAGGACATGATCCACAGCTGCGGCAAGAACATCCGCCCGCAGAACCATCCCTGCCCCACCCCCCGCCGGAGTGTCGTCAACGGTGCGATGCTTGTCGGCTGCGAAATCGCGGATCTGGATGGGGGAGCAGGACCACTTTCCTTCCTCCAGCGCGCGTCCAGCGATCGATACGCCGAGCGGGCCGGGGAACATCTCCGGGTAGAGCGTGAGGATTTGGGTGCGGAAGGTCATTTCGAACGGATTCGCTTGGACAAATAGAGGGCCATTGGCAATCCAATGGCGATGCTAATGACAAGGGCTAAGACAGTATCAGCTGTCATGGCCAACCACCCGCCGGAATCGCATATATCAATGCTATTGCAACTTCCCGATTGTATCCACCACGAGCCGTATACCCAGCCACCAACAACCAAAAGTGGGGTTGCAGCGCTGCCAGCTAGAGCGATGCTAAGCCGAGATAGTTTAGGGAATACTAGCGCAACGATAAACGTCACGGTCGAAGCAATCGCCAAAATAACAAGTATGGCGAAGACGAACCGCATATCAAGCCGTCCAATTCTCAACTTTCAGCCCCGGCACATCGGCGAAGTCGGCTTCGTTGTTCGTTACTACAATTGCGTCCAACGCCAGCGCGTGGGCGGCAAGCAGGCGATCAAACCGGGCGCGCTTGAAGGGCATTTTCGCATATTCCCGCGCAGCCGCTTCGTCGAAGGGAACCAAAGGAACGGCTTTGACGAATGCGTCCAGCACCATAGGGGATGGAGGCTTTCCCACGTTCGTGCCGAGCGCAACTTCCGCAAAGCTAATGACAGACATCGCAATCTCGCCCAATTCGCATGCTGTCATGCGGATGCGCAGGCGTTCGCTGCTGCCATCCAGGGCATAGACCGCGATATTCGAGTCCAAAAGAAACCGGATCACTTGCCCATTGATGCCTTGCGAAGCGCTATCGTGCTGGGTCGTTCCTCGAAATCCTCACGCGGCGCCAGCTTGATCCCGGGGGCCTTACCCCAGAAACCGCTTACATCGATCTTGCGTTTCGGCTGTTCCACCGGCTCAACCCGAAAAGTCATCTGTGCCTCCCTGACCATGCGCACCTCGGTACCCTCGGGAACACCAAGCCCCTTGGGCAGGCGCAACGCAACCGAATTGCCGGACTTGAACGTCCTGCCTATATATTCGTCACCTTCGTTCATGATGAGCCTCCGTATATACGCAGTGTATATACTAAATGACAAACACCGCGTCAATCACGATACGCTCGCCCCATTCGGGTACAGCCTCGGGCTTCATTGGGACCATGAAGCGTTTTCCGTCCGGACGTTCGACTTCGATCACGTCGCCCGCGCCGAAATTCTCGACGGCAACGCAGACACCCAACGCCTCGTTTTCAGTCGAAATACAAGACAAGCCAACCAGATCCGTATGATAATACTCGCCCTCGTTCAATGGCGGAAGAGCTTCGCGAGGAACGGTAACTTCGGTTCCGCGCGCGGCTTCGGCCGTATTGCGGTCCCCAATTTCGGCGAATCGCGCGATCGCGCCGTTATTGCCGGGGCGGAGGCTCTTGAGGGTAAGCGCGCCGTCGTTAAAGCTCTTGTGTGAGGTCAGGCTGTCCAGCCCTTCGGCAAACAGCTTCAATCGCACCTCCCCCGTCACGCCATGCGCGCCAATAATGACGGCAAGGGTGACGGGGCGGTGTGCCAAGGCCTAACCCTCGGCCTTTTCCTCGGTTGCTTGTTCGGCAGCCGGTGCTTCTTCAGCCGCTTCAGCGACGGGAGCTTCCTCGGTCTGAGCCTCAGCCGCAGGCGCTTCCTCGGCAGCGGCTTCGACTGCCGGAACTTCCTCAACCGGAGCGACATCCCCGGCTACCTGGGCTTCCTCTGCAGCAGCTTCGACAGGGGCGGCTTCCTCGGCTGCAACTTCAACCGGGGCTTCTTCTGCCACAGCTTCGGCAGGTACTTCTTCAGAAACTTCCGGCTCAGGCGCGGGTGCTGCAGCGGCTTCGGCGGCTGCAACCTTGGCAGCGTCAGCGGCTTCCGCAGCAGCTTCAGCCTTCTTGGCCAGTTCTTCGACGCGTTCGACGGCCTTTTCGCCGGGCTTGCCCTTGTTCGGGTTGTTGCGGGCCGCACGCTCACGCAGGCCAGCGACGTCGAGGAAACGGGCAACCCTGTCCGTTGGCTGTGCGCCAACGCCCAGCCAATGCTTGGCGCGATCGGTGTCAAGCGTCACGCGCTTGGCATCGTCCTTGGCGAGGAGCGGATTGTAGGTTCCGATCTTCTCGATGAAGTTGCCGTCACGCGGCGAACGGGCGTCCGCGACCACGATCCGGTAATAGGGGCGCTTCTTGGAGCCACCACGCGACAAACGAATTGAAACTGCCATTTTCTTGCTTTCCTTGTGTTAACCGATTGAACTGAAATTATTTCCTGAACATTCCGGGCGGCAAGCCTGCCATGCCTCCCGGTATGCCTCCGCCACCACCCATCAAACCGCCGAGCCCGCCGCCCTTGCCGAGCAGCGCGCCCAAACCCTTCATCCCGCCCATTTTCCGCAAGCGCTTCATCGCCGAACCCATTTCCTGGTGCATCTTGAGTAGCTTGTTCACTTCCTGGACGGTTGTGCCCGAGCCATTGGCGATGCGGATCTTGCGCTTGGCATTGACCAGCTCAGGTTTGACCCGCTCCTTGGGCGTCATCGACCCGATCATCGCATCCATACGGATCAGGATGCGATCATCCATGCCCGATTGGGCCATCGCCTGCTGCGCTTTCTTCATGCCGGGCATCATACCCATCAGCGCGCCCATGCCGCCCATGCGTCGCATCTGGCCGAGTTGCGAGCGCAGATCGTTCATGTCGAACTGGCCCTTGGCCATCTTTGCGGCGAGCGCTTCAGCTTCGTCCTGCTGGATCGTCTCAGCGGCGCGTTCGACGAGGCTGACGACGTCACCCATACCAAGGATGCGGCCAGCGACGCGTTCAGGATGGAATACATCAAGACCTTCGAGCTTTTCGCCCGTGCCGACGAACTTGATCGGCTTGCCGGTGACCGCGCGCATCGAAAGCGCCGCACCGCCGCGCGCATCACCATCCATACGGGTCATGACGATACCCGTGACGGCCACCTGCTCGCCGAACGACTTTGCGACGTTGACGGCATCCTGACCGGTCAAGGCATCGACAACCAAAAGAATTTCTGCGGGCTCGGAAACCTGCGCAACCGCTTTCATCTCGTCCATCAACTGGGCATCGACATGAAGACGGCCCGCTGTATCGAGCATCAGAACATCAAATCCCTGCAGCTTGGCAGCCTGAATCGCGCGCTTGGCGATATCGACTGGCTGCTGGCCCGCAACGATCGGCAAGATCGCAACCCCGATCTGTTCGCCAAGCACGGCCAACTGCTCCTGCGCCGCCGGACGACTGACGTCGAGCGACGCCATCAGGACTTTCTTGCGGTCCTTTTCATTGAGCTTCTTGGCGATCTTTGCCGTCGTTGTGGTTTTGCCTGAGCCCTGCAAGCCAACCATCATGATGATGGCGGGCGGCGCGACCGCGAGTTCAAGCTCTGCGGCTTCACTGCCGAGCATCTCGACAAGCGCGTCATTGACGATCTTGACGACCTGCTGGCCCGGCGTAATTGACTTCAGAACCGACTGGCCAACGGCCTTGTCAGTGACGCCGTCTATGAAGGAGCGGACGACAGGAAGCGCGACATCGGCCTCAAGCAGCGCGACCCGCACTTCACGCATCGCCTCACGAACGTCAGATTCGTTGAGCGCACCGCGGCCGCGCAGCCGGTCAAAGACCCCGCCAAGCCGATCGCTCAAACTCTCGAACATCCGTTCGCTCCACACTCAATGGCCCAAAACACAAAGCGCCGGCGGACGAAAACTCGTCGGCCAGCGTCGCCCTCGGGCGGCCAATATCACACTTTCCAGTTGAAAAGCAGATGCGCGGCTAGCGAATGGCCCCGCAAAGGTCAACCAAAAGGGGCAAAGATTTGCTCTTAACCGCTTTTTCACCTGATTGATTTAGCTTGGCGCCTTGCAGTTTCAGCCTCGGGAACAATCAAAAGTGCCAACCAGCATCAAGCGTGAAGAGGCGATGAGCCAGACTGCAGCACAGTCGGCCCAGAAGGACATTTTTACTGGCGCAGTCGTGATCGCGGCGATCATAATGTTCGTCGGAACCGGGACATCTGTCCTGACGTCCACCCTCGACATGATTTCCGGTGTTGGCGGTGGAACCGACCGCACTCTGACCATTACCCTCATCCTCAATATCGCGCTGATCCTTTTCGGCTGGCGGCGCTACAATGACCTTTCCCGCGAGGTTGAAGAACGAAAGGCTGCCGAAGAACGCGCACAAACGCTCGCCTTGCGTGATCCCTTGACCGGCTTCCACAATCGTCGTTCGCTCTCTGAAAACGGGGCGGACATGCTCTCCAAGGCCATTCGCCGCGACAAATCATTGGCCATGCTGATGCTCGACCTTGATCACTTCAAGAATGTGAACGACGTACACGGGCATGCTATTGGTGACGCGTTGTTGCGCACGGTTGCCGCGGAAATTGCTAAGCTGATGCCGCCGAATTCGCTTTCTGCCCGACTGGGCGGTGATGAATTTGCCTGTGCGTTCGTCTTTGATATCGCCAACCGTGATGTGGTCGACCGTGTAGCGGAGGCAATCGTCACGCGGCTTGCCCAGCCCTTCGACGCTGATGGCATTTTTGCCCACATAAGCGTGTCGCTTGGCGTTGCTCACTCGGCAGAAGATTGCGAAAGCATCGATGCTCTCCTGCGTCGCGCCGATATCGCCATGTATGCAGCGAAGCATCAGGGCCGCAATCGTGTTGCCTGGTTCGATGCATCGATGGAGCATGCGCTGCAACAGCGCAACGAAACCGAATCCGGCATGCGCAACGGCATTCCCCGCGGCGAATTCGTACCCTATTTCGAACAGCAGATTGATCTCACGACAGGACGCCTTGGTGGCTTCGAAGTTTTGGCACGATGGGATCACCCCACTCGTGGGCTTGTTGCGCCCGACAGTTTCATTCCAATCGCGGAAGAAACCGGCATGATCGCCGATCTATCCCTTTCGGTCATGCGCCAAGCCATGCTTGAAGCCAAGGGCTGGGACCAGTCACTGACCATTTCCGTCAACATATCGCCTTCACAGCTGAAGGATCCATGGCTTGCCCAAAAATTGGTCAAGCTGCTGGTGGAAACCGGCTTCCCTGCCAACCGCCTCGAAGTCGAGATTACCGAGACGTCCCTTTTTGAAAACCTCGCTCTTGCTCAGTCAATCGTTGGCAGCCTCAAAAATCAGGGAATCCGCCTTGCGCTTGACGATTTTGGTACCGGTTACAGCTCTCTGGCACATTTGCGGGCCTTACCGTTCGATCGCATCAAGATCGACAAGAGCTTCGTGACGTCTATCGTCGAAAATGCCGAAAGCGCCGCAATTGTGAACGCGATTACGCGTCTCGGCGATAGTCTGGGTCTGTCGGTCACTGCAGAAGGCATTGAAGATGCAGCCATCGAGGAACGCTTGCGGCAACTGGGCTGTCACAAGGGGCAAGGCTGGTACTTTGGCAAACCAATGTCGATCGGCCAAACCCGGATGCTGCTCGCCGAACGCAACCTGCTCCCTTCGATGCGCGCAGAAGTTGCAGAAGAAGTCGCGCTCGAAAACACCCCGCGCCTGATCGAAGAAGACCTGCGCAAATCCGCCTGAATTTTCGGCGTTCGCACTTTCGCTTAGACTGCGCTAAACGCTCCGCGCTATGAAAACGCGGTTCCACAAGATGCACGGACTTGGCAACGATTTTGTTGTGATCGATGCGCGCGAATTGCCTTTGGAAATGACCGCTGCACGCGCCCATGCGATAGCGGATCGACGAATTGGTATCGGGTGCGACCAGCTGATCGTGCTGGAACCATCCGGGGTCGCAGCCGCGAAAATGCGTATCTTCAATGCCGATGGTGGCGAAGTCGAAGCCTGTGGCAATGCGACACGCTGTATTGCGCTGCTTATGGACGGCCCCGCCGATATAGAGACTCTTGGCGGTATCCTCCACACCGAACCAGGCGATTCGAGTGCAACCGTAACCTTGAACCCGCCTGCATTTGATTGGGAGTTGATTCCGCTCGCAATGCCAATGGATACGCGAGACATGCCGGTGAATTGGGATGTGTTGGCCCGCCCTTCAGCAGTCAACGTCGGAAATCCGCATGTAATCTTCTTCGTGCCCGATTGTGATGAGGTCGATCTCGAAACGCTTGGGCCGCTTGTTGAAAATGACCCGCTGTTTCCCGAGCGTGTCAACGTCAACGTCGCGCACCTGTCTGGCAAGGATCACATCAAATTGCGGGTTTGGGAACGCGGTGTGGGGTTGACCCGAGCCTGCGGTACCGGCGCGTGTGCAACGGCCGTGGCCGCAATCCGCGCTGGCCTCGTCCGTTCGCCTGTGCAGGTTTCGCTTCCGGGGGGAGACCTTGAAATTGCTTGGCAGGATGGCAGCACAATCCAGATGAAAGGTCCCGCAACATACGTCTTCAGCGGCGAGGCTGATTGGGACCAATTCGGTTGAGCGTCGAGGTTATCAGTTTCGGGTGCCGACTGAACCTGGCCGAAGGCGAAGCCATCCGTGCGAGAATGGAGGGCGAGGACGATCTGATCGTCATCAACTCCTGCGCTGTAACCAGCGAAGCCGAGCGGCAGGCACGGCAGGCGATCCGCCGTGCGGCCAGGCGGCGCCCGGGCGCGCGGATAGTCGTTACGGGCTGTGCGGCCGAAACAAACCCATCCGCTTTTGCCGCCATGCCTGAGGTCACCGCCCTGCTTGGCAATCGCGAAAAGCGCGGTGATCAGATCGAACCTGCCGTTTCAGGCATCGATCATGCCCGAGCTTTTATCGAAGTCCAGAACGGCTGCGATCATCGATGCACATTTTGCATTATTCCTTTTGGTCGCGGTGATAGTCGCTCGATTCCTGCTGGTGCAGTCATCGATGCAGTGCAGGCAGCCGTCGATCGAGGGCAACAAGAGGTAGTCCTGACGGGCGTTGACCTGACCAGCTATGGCCCTGATCTCCCCGGCAATCCGACGCTCGCCAGCCTGGTGGAGCGGATATTGAAATACGTGCCGGACTTGCCAAGGCTCAGGCTTTCATCTCTCGATTCGATCGAAATCGATGCCCAGCTTGCAGACATCATAACCGGCGAACCTCGCATCATGCCGTATGTCCACCTATCGCTCCAATCAGGCGACAACTTGATACTGAAACGGATGAAACGCAGACACACGCGCGCGGAGTCGGTTGCCTTGGTTACGCGCCTGAAGAAACTTCGACCTGATATTGCAATCGGTGCAGACATCATCGCAGGGTTTCCCACCGAGAATGCGGCCATGTTTGCAAACACGCTCAAATTGCTCGACGATTGTGACATCGTGTTTGCCCACGCCTTTCCCTTTTCGCCGCGCCCCGGCACGCCCGCAGCGCGGATGCCTCTGCTTGACCGTGCGCTCGTGAAGAATCGTGCCGAACAACTGCGCGTGGCCGCTGCCAAGAGAAAGTCACATTGGCTCAATTCCCTTATCGGCACACACCAGCGCGTTCTTGTCGAACTTGATGGCCAACATGGCCACGCTCCCAATTTTGCCAGCGTTGCCCTTGAACAAAGCCTGACAGGCGGCAATATGCGGGGAACAATGATCAATGCGCTCATAACAGGTTCGGATGGCCAGGTGCTGACGGGCATCGCTTCGTGAACGAGACACCTTGGCACAAGAAGCTGCTGGGCGGCTTCAGGAAGACTTCCGAACGCCTGACCGAAAACCTGACCGGACTGGTCACAAAATCAAAGCTCGATGCCGAAACGCTGGACGACATTGAGGAGGCGTTGATTGTATCGGACCTTGGTCCTGCTACTGCAGCTGCCGTGCGAGCTCGCCTTGCTGATAGTCGCTATGATCGAGGGATCGATGACGCAGGTGTTCGCGAAGTTCTGGCCGAGGAAATTGCGGCTGTTCTTGCTCCGGTTGCCAAACCGATAGACATTATAGCGTTTCCGCGACCACAGGTAATTCTGGTCATCGGCGTCAACGGTTCTGGCAAGACGACAACGATTGCCAAGCTGGCGCATCTTTTCCTTGAGCAGGACTACGGTGTGATGCTTGCAGCGGGAGATACGTTTCGCGCAGCGGCAATCGGCCAGCTAAAGGTCTGGGCAGAACGGCTCGGAGTCCCGATTATCAGCGGCCCTGAAGGCGGAGATGCGGCTGGGATCGTGTTTGACGCCGTCAAGCAGGCAACCGCGACGGGGATCGATGTGCTCATTGTCGATACGGCTGGCAGACTCCAAAACAAGCGGGAGCTGATGGATGAACTCGCAAAAATCCGGCGGGTGCTCGGTCGAATCAATCCGGCTTCACCACATGACGTCGTATTGGTGCTCGATGCGACGACAGGGCAGAATGCGTTGAACCAGATTGAGATTTTCAAGGAAGTGGCAGGCGTGACAGGATTGGTGATGACGAAACTTGATGGCACTGCGCGTGGTGGCGTTCTTGTCGCAGCGGCGGAAAAATTCGGCTTGCCAATACATGCCGTGGGCGTCGGCGAAACGCTCGAAGATCTTCGTCCTTTCGATGCCAACGAAATGGCGCGTGTCATCGCAGGAGCGGACGCATGAGCGTTGTGCCGAAAAAAGCCGCTCCTCGCTGGCTGCCTGCAGCGCTTGATTATGGGCCGCTGGTGTTATTCTTCGGTGGATACAAAATCCTGGGTGTGCTCGGTGGCACTGCAATCTTCATGGTCGCAATTTTTACCGCTGTCGTGATTGCCAAGTGGAAGCTCGGCCGCATTTCGCCAATGATGTGGATGTCGGCCATTCTCGTCATCGTGTTTGGAAGTCTGACGCTGTATTTGCACGATCCTAAGTTCATCCAGATCAAGCCGACCATTATCTACAGCATCTTGTCTGCAATGCTGTTTGGAGGATTGTTGAGAGGCCGCGCACTGCTCAAATATGTCCTCGAACACGGCTACGACGGACTCAGCGACAAGGGCTGGCTGCTTCTTTCGCGAAACTGGGCCTGGTATTTTGCAGTCATGGCCGTAGCTAACGAGATCCTGCGTGCCAGCGTCCAATTCGACGCATGGTTGACGATCAAGGTCTGGGGCGTAACGATCCTGACAATCCTGTTCGCCGCGGCCAATGTGCCGATGTTGATCCGACATGGCCTCGGTGACGATGACACCCCCTCAACTCAATAGGTCATGTCGCTTGAGGCAATGGCGCAACTGGTCATAGCTAAGGTTCAGTGATTTTGCAGTTGCCCGCTGATTGTGCCGATGTTTAGCCATCGCCGCCTCTAGAATCCGTCGTTCATGGTCGAGAACGGCTTTTCGAAGGTCCGCAACCTCGAGACCGGGCTGATGGGGTGCAGGACCGGGCAGATCAGGAATTGATGCGACTTTCTCACCCTCTTTTTGAGCAACATGGCTGGGCTGCGACGCTGGGCGCCAGGGGGAGGAAAAGGGATCAAATTCGATTGTATCGACCTGCGTGTCGGTATCGATCCACCGATAGACTGCACGCTCGATCACATTTCGCAGCTCGCGCACATTACCCGGCCAGTCATAAGATAGAAGTAGCGCTTCGGCATCGGCAGAAAATCCCGGCCAACTTGGCCATTCCATTTCAGAGGCCATCCGGCGACCAAAATGATCGGCAAGGACTTTGATATCCCCTTCGCGAACCCGCAACGGCGGCAGAGTTACCACTTCGAATGCAAGGCGATCGAGCAGATCAGCACGGAATCGGCCCTTTTCGACCAATGCCGGCAAATGTTCATTCGTTGCGGCTACGATCCGGACGTCGACGCGAATGGGGCGGTTGGACCCGATGCGCGTCACTTCGCCATATTCAACAGCGCGGAGCAGCCGTTCCTGCGCGGCGGCCGAAAGCATAGCCAATTCGTCGAGGAACAATGTCCCCCCATCAGCTTCTTCAAACCGGCCCTCACGCATTTTGGTTGCGCCCGTAAACGCTCCGGCTTCGTGCCCAAAAAGTTCGGCTTCAATCAGCGTTTCGGTCAAGGCAGCGCAATTCATCGTAATAAACGGTCCGTCCCAGCGCGGGCTCAACCGGTGAAGGCGTTCTGCAACGAGTTCCTTGCCAGTCCCGCGTTCACCGATAACCAGAACGGGGCGATTGAGCGCAGCGGCTCGGCTCGCGCGTTCGACGCTGTCGAGAAAGGCGCTGGATTCGCCGACGAACTGAGTGGTGCGCTCCATAACCAATACTTAGGATAATATCCCAATGTATAGCAACATTAATTTTACCTGAAGCATCTCATTAGGAGAAAATATCCCGGAAATCTGCGGAATATTCAAAACTGGCACGGCTCATGCTTAGGAGTTGGCATACCGGTCACCCCCCGATCGGTCGGATCAACGCCCAAGTTCAGGGAGAACTCAGATGAATACGTACAATGGTTTTAATCTTCGCGACAGCGTCACGGCAGCCATCGGCAGCTTGACAGCCGTTACCTTCACCGTCCTGTTCGCCTCAACCTGCCTGATCGGCGCCGTTGGCCCCGCCAGCGCAGCACCACATGCACAGGCGCCAACTTCAATCGCAATGCCGCTGGCATGACGCACCTGATACCTGCCAGCCCCCCAAGGCAGGAAAACCCCGGCCGGGAGAGCCCCCTTACTCTTCCGGCCACACGGCCAAGCTACTACAACCGCCCTTCCACAAAGCGTTTCAGTCCAGGAGTTACCCCAATGGGAATTTTTTCACGCACTCGTGACATCATCGCCGCAAACGTCACCGACCTTCTCGACAAGGCGGAAGACCCCGCCAAGATGATCCGCATGATCATCCTTGAGATGGAAGAAACACTGGTTGAAGTCCGTGCGACTGCGGCGCGCAACATCGCCGATCAGAAGGAAATGCGCCGCCACATCACCAAGCTCGAAAAGCTCGAAGAAAGCTGGACCGAGAAGGCTGAACTGGCCCTTTCCAAGAATCGTGAAGATCTCGCCAAGGCCGCTCTCGTCGAACGCCAGAAGGCAACCGACATGACCGATCAGCTCCAGACCGAGATTGGTGCGCTGGATGAAGCGCTAAAATCTTCGGAAGCTGATATATCAAAATTGCAGGCCAAGCTGCGCGAAGCACGCACGCGCCAGAATGCGATCATGACCCGGCTTGAATCCGCACACAACCGCATCAAGGTGCGCGAAGCCTATGCCGGATCGAAGGTCGAAGAAGCCTTTTCGCGCTTTGATGTCCTCGAACGCCGGGTCGATTTCGCCGAAGGCCGCGCCGATGCGCTCTACATGGGTCAGGAACCCAAGAGCCTCGAGGAAGAAATCAACGAGCTCAAATCAAACGAAAAGGTCGATGCGGCGCTTGAAGCGCTGAAGGCCAGCGTTGCGAAGAAGGGTTGAGACCATGGGAGACGAATTTCTTGCTGTTCCCATCGTTGGGATGCTTTTCATCGGGCTACCGTGGCTCATTTTCCACTACGTAACGAAATGGAAGAGCGCGGCCACGCTGACACGCGAGGATGAGAACCTTCTCGACCAGCTACATGACACGGCCCGGCGCTTGGATGACAGACTCGAAACGGTTGAACGCATCCTGACCGCCGACAACCCCAACTGGAAATCCGGTGATCTGGGAGCCCCCGCTTCGCGCATCACTCACCGAAACTGATCATTTTATTCAAGGAGGATAAGACAATGTCCGGAAGCCGCACCAAATTCTATCTCGACAAACAGAACTCCAAATGGCTGGGCGTTTGTTCAGGGATCGCAGACTATACAGGTTTCGATGTTCTTTGGGTTCGCGTCGGGATTGTGCTCGGCACCATCATTGGCTCAGGCGCACTGTTTTTAGCCTACCTCATCGTCGCCTGGCTGGCCAATCCGAAGCCGCTCGGTCTGTATGACGGCGCTTAAGAAATCCGGTGATCTGGAAGCTCCTGTTTCCCGCATCAATCACCGGAACTGATCACAAATTTTACTAGGAGGATAAGACAATGTCCGGAAGCCGCACCAAATTCTATCTCGACAAACAGAACTCCAAATGGCTGGGCGTTTGTTCAGGGATCGCAGACTATACAGGTTTCGACGTTCTATGGGTTCGCGTCGGGATGGTTCTCGGAACCATCTTCGGGTCGGGCGCGCTGTTTGTCGCCTATCTCATCATTGCCTGGCTGGCCAATCCAAAGCCGCTTGGCCTGTATGACGACGCGGAAGATGCCAAATTCTGGCAAGGTGTTCGCCAGTCTCCAGCCCGTTCGACCCGCGACGTTCGTTCCAAGTTCCGCGACATCGACCGCCGACTGGCCGATGTGGAAACCTATTACACCAGCCGCAATTCGAGCCTCGCCAATGAAATCGACAGCCTGCGCTAAGGCGCGGGCTGAACAGGGAGACAGACAATGCAATGGGGTGGACCCGTATTTGTACTGGCGATCATCGCAATGAGCTACGGCGCATGGATGGTCACGAGCTGGATCAGGGCGAAGCATGGCTATCCCCTGGAGAGCGAATGGGGCGGTGGTGTTACAAAGGCCGACCCTGAGGCTGATCGCAAGATCGCGTTGCTATCGTCGGAAAATGACAAGTTGCACGGACAGATCGGCAGGCTCGAGGAACGGATCACAGTGCTTGAACGCATTGCAACCGATGTCCCGAGCCGGCTGACCGCCGAAATCGAAAAGCTAAGATAGGTATATTGCAATGGACCCCATTGACTTCTTCATCACCCAATTGCCGTGGATCGTTCCGCTCGCACTGTTCATCCCGATCATGGGAATTGCCGGATGGATTTATACAACCCGGCTTCGGGTCAAGAACGGATATCCGCTTGATGGCGCCTGGGGCCAGGCGATTTACCCCAAGACCGATGGCGAAACCGTCGAACGGGTAAAGCTACTGACCCAGGAGAATGCCCAGCTGCGTGCGGAACTCGGTTCGATCAAGGATCGCCTTGCGACCGTCGAGCGCATTGTCACCGATGAAGCCCATAGCCTGACGCGCGAAATCGAGGATCTTCGCGGAAAACCAGTAAACTAAGGAAACGTCCGATGAACAACATTGCCAGCTGGATTTGGGTTCTCATTCCGCTCGCCGCTATCGGCATCGCACCCTTCAAGATGTGGTTGCGGATGAAGGAACGCCAGATCGATCAACAATCGCTGATGACCGCTGAAAAGACGGCACAATATGCCGCCCATACCGAGCGGCTTGAGCAACGGATGCGGGTGCTGGAACGGATTATCACTGACAAGGGCCTTGAAGTCTCGGACGAGATTGAAAGCCTGCGCGACAAGCCTTTGAACTAGAACAGCAGATTCAGGGAGATTATAGATGAACCCGTTTGAAATGGTGGTCCTGATCGTTGCGATCACAGCCGTAGCGAGCATCTTCCGGGCAAAATATGGGGTCGTCCGCCGTGGCCGGGGTCGCAATGCCGAAGAGGTCTTTGTCGGCAAGACATTGCCCGACCCCGACGCAGACCGCATGCGCGACGAAATCAAGACGCTCAAGGAACGCATTGCAGTCCTTGAACGACTGGCAACCGACACGAACAGCGCGGTCGCGCTTGATCGCGAGATTGAAAAACTCCGTTAAGCAGAACAGAACGACAGGAGGTCGTTATGGACTATGCAAATCTTTATCTCATAATGGCTGCAACCGCTTTGGTCGCCATTGCCCTGCTCGCCACAGTTGGCCTCAAGGGATTTACGGCCTGGCTCGAGCTTAAGCGCGCAGAGCTAGATGCAAACCGCGAGACTCCAGCGCCGAACGCCACCAGCCGGATCGAAATCGCGGATCTGAAAGAACGTATCCGCAAGCTCGAAGCCATCGCAGCAGGGGTAGACCTTTAGGGTCCTCGCCTGCTAGCGGCGCGGCCATGACCAGCCTCGCCGATGTCCAGGACGAATATGAATTTCTCGACGCAGATGATCGATACCGCCTGCTGATCGATCTGGGCCGCGCGCTTGAGGCGATGCCCGAGGCCCTGAAGACCGATGCCACACTCGTCCGGGGCTGTTCTGCGAGCGTCTGGGTCTATCCGACCCGCCTGGTCGACGGCCGCCTGCACTTTCTGGCAGACAGCAATGCGGCAATCACGAAAGGCATTGTGGCCCTGGTGCTGCTCACCGTTCAGGACCTGCAGCCAGACGCGATTGTCGAAATCGATATCGACGGGGCGCTCGCACCGTTCGACCTGAAAAATCAGCTCAGTTCGAACCGAACGCAAGGAATTCCCAACATGATTGCCCTCGTCCGTGAAACGGCGACGCGCATGCTTTGATGCGGTTCAATTCTACTCTATGAAGCGCACATGAAGGCGCGCTTCCTTTCTCTTCTGCTGATGCTTGTCACCGCTCCCGCCTTTGCCGCTGAGCGCACCTTTCTTGTTGCTGGTGAAGCCTTTTCCGAGGCCGAAATTCTTGATGCGCGTGCGCAACCCGAGCTCGATGGAACATCATCGATCCGCATTACCTTCGCCGAAAGTGCGGCGCTGCGTATCGCGACGGTCACCCAGCGCCTGGTCGGAAAGCCGGCATTGGTCGCCCTGAATGGGGAAACGATAGCCGATCCGGTCGTAAGGGAGCCCATTCGCGATGGCGTGCTTCAATTGAGCGGCCCTTGGTCAATCGACGGGGCCACAGTGCTTGCCAAAAAGATTTCCGGCAAGGTCCCCCTACCAGACAGCCTCGAGGAATAAACGCTAAAGCGCCATTCGCCGTTCTTCGGCAGAACGCAGCACTTCAAAGGCGGTCTGCACCGCCTGAAACCGCTTGGCGGCTTCGGCATCGTCAGCATTTACATCGGGGTGGTTGGCCTTTGCCATTGTGCGCCATGCGGCCTTGATCGCTTCGAATTCGGCATCGCTTTCCAGCCCCAACATATCGAGTGCGCGCATCTCGTCGCGGCTGCGAGAGCCGTCCCCCGGTCCGCCCCAGCCATAATGTTTCGAGTCCTGGTACCCGGATGCGTCGCGACGTTCATTCGCTTCACGCTCGGCGGCGTCTTCGGCGCTCAGGCCCAGAAAATAGTCCCAGTTGGAATTATATTCGGCGGCATGCTGGAGGCAAAACCACCAGCGTTCGGGACTATTGGGAGATTTCGGCGCAGGCCGGTCACCCGGATTGGTGCAGCCAAACCGGTCGCACAGACGCACCTTGACGGCGTCACGTGACGCGCCATAGCTGCGCCAACGCGGAAAACCCCAATCATCTGATCTCGTTTTTCTGGACATAGACTGACCTCCTTATCAAGGCCTTGCCCAAAACAAAAGCGCCAGAGGGTCTGTAAGCCGGGTTTTGTCCGGGTGGCGAACCACCCTGTGCGACCATTCCTCTAGGCGACGGATTGCTCCGCCGCTCAAGCAACCAACCCGGGCGACTGGCAGGAGGATGCCATACGCCGCCCCTATTCGGTCTTGCTCCCGGTGGGGTTTGCCCTGCCACCCCTGTTACCAGAGGCGCGGTGCGCTCTTACCGCACCGTTTCGACCTGGCCGGCACGAATGCGCGGTGGTTTGTTTTCTGTGGCACTTTCCCTGGGGTCGCCCCCGCCGGACGTTATCCGGCACCGTTCCTCGCTGGAGCCCGGACTTTCCTCCCCTGCGCAGTTGCCCGCACAGCAGCGGTCGCCCGACCCTCTGGCGCGCTCGACCTAGAGCAGCCGAGCGCGTGGATCAAGATTTTCCGAGAGCAGCGAGGCCCGCGCTTACGGACAGTATCGGCAAATAGCCAAGCTCACGCCGCGCTTTTGCGTCATTCAACGTGCAATCTCTAGACATGACCATCGCCGCGTGGCTGGTGAGCGGTGGATCGCCCTTGAGCGAAAATGTCCGCCAGATGGCTTCGATCGCAACGCCCGCAAGATCGGCCACCCAGGCCGGAACGGACTTGTCCGGAAGGTTCAACCCCTTGCTTGCGGCCATCCCGCTTATGATCTCTTTCATCGAGATGGTTCCATCATCGAGGATGAAATAGGCCTCACCGCCCTTGCCTTTCGTCAGGCCAAGACCGATCGCATGTACGAGATTGTTGATATGGGTTGTCGATGTCATCGCCGCGCCCTTGTCAATCCAGGTCCACTTTCCTGATTTTGCCATTGCTTCGACCGTCGGCAAAAGCGTCGTGTCTCCTGGTCCCCAGATAAAGCGCGGGCGCAAAACAATCGTTTCGAAATTTCCTGGATCATTTGCAGCGCGCACCAACATCTCGGCTTGAGCTTTGGTAGCGCAATAGGGATATGGAGAGTTGGGCGACAGTGGATAGCTCTCGTCTGCATTGTGAACATCCTGGCCATAGACGATGGCGGCTTCGGTGCCGATATGGACGAACCGCTTCACCCCGGAGGTTTTTGCCGCGTTCAGTACATTCGCCGTCCCCTGAACGTTGAATCTGTGCCAGGTATCCTGCGGCCCCCAGGCCTCCACAAAGGCAGCGGCGTGGATCACTGCCTTGCAGCCCTTGAGATGGACAGCGGCGATATCCTCAAGATCACACCGAACGGGCTTTGCCCCCAGTGCCGAAATGGCGGCATCGGATCTCTCCGACCTAGACATGGCACTAACCTTGTGGCCGGCAGCAATCAGAGCGCGTGTTGCGGCGCCCCCGACGAATCCCGACGCGCCCGTGATAAAGATGTGCATCAATCGTCTCCCATGGGGCGCGGCAGAAGCAACGCGAGCAACTTTGCGCGACATTCGCCATCGACGATCCCGTCGATGGTGTTCGGACGAAAGCGTCGCTGAAACGCCCGGATCGCGGCGAGAGGGTCGGTCACGTCGTAGCCAAACCGTTCGAGGGCAAGAAGGAATCCGCCATCGGTCCAATGCGGATCCATCAGGTTCTTTGTTGGGCTAGGGAGCGCAAGGCGAAGCCTTGCCAGCCTCTCCCAAGGGAATAGTTCGCCCGGATCATCCTTGCGTGCTGGAGCAATATCGGAATGACCCACAACGTTGCCGCGCGTGATACGATGGCGCAGTGTGATCTCCTGGAGCAACGGGATCAGTGCGTCGATCTGCGCCACCGGGAACGGGCGATAGCCAAACTCATGTCCGGGATTGACGATTTCGACCCCGACACTGGCCGAATTGATGTCGGTCGTCCCGCGCCAAAAGGATTTTCCCGCGTGCCACGCACGTTTTTCTTCCGCCACCATGCGGACAATCTGGCCATCTTCTGCAATCAGGTAATGTGCAGAAACTTTGGCTTCGGGATCGGTGAGCCGGGCGATCGCTGACGCAGCATCTTGCATGCCTGTATAGTGCAGGACCAACATGTTGACCGGCAGAACCCGTTCGTCGAAATTGGGAGACGGGGTATCGATGATCGAATTCATGAACGATGCCCTGCTTCCTTCGCCCGCGCAGTGCGGATCGTAACGATCGCCACACCAATCATCACGATTATACCACCCGTGACCATCTGCGAGGTGAGTTTCGTCCCGAAATAGAGCGATGCTGCGATAACTGCAATCACGGGCGCGAGGAGGGTAAGCGGCACCACCGTACTGACCGGATGCCGCTGCAGCAGGATGCTCATCGCTCCCTGCCCGATCACGGTCGAACCAAGTGCCGAAAACAGGATCCACCCAAAAGTTGAAAGCGGAAGCGAAGGCAATCGTATGAAGCTTTCGGGTTCAAAATAGAGCGCGATGGGAAACAGCACAACGCTGCCGACCATACCTATCCAGGCATAGATCGTCAGCACGGGGGTTCCGATCAGCCTTCTCTGTATCAAAGAGCAGAATGCCCAGACCAGGCAGGACGCCGCCGTCAGGGCGATGCCGAGATGCTCACCCGTGGCCGCAGGGTCAAAGACCAGCATCACGACCCCTCCGAAAGCGAGCGCGATCCCAACTATGCGAACCTTGTGAATCCGTTCGCCGAGGAAGATTATCGCCATGATCAACGAGAAAGGCACACCCAATTGGCCTGCAATTGCAAGCGCGCTCACATTGTCTGAAACAGCGAGTGAGAAATTGATAAAAATGTAGAACAACGCTCCGGACAAAAATCCAAGCAGCAACAGTTCGCGCATCCTGCCGGGAATGATTTTGAGTGCAGGCAGGCAGATAACCAGAACCATCGCCTGGCGCAGCCAGGCAGCTGTCAACGGCGATACAAGATCAACCCCCATCTTCACCGCAATAAGATTTAAGCCCCACATAACATTCATCACGGCCGCGATCAAAAAATCGCGCGCCGTGAGGCCTTCATGCACCACTGGCTTGTGCGCAGCGCCGGTCGGGAATTTATCCGAATTCAAATCGGTATCCAAGTCCATGCCCTCCCCTGGCCTGACGGCGCCAAATGGAGGGGAGCCAAATTATTCGGCGCGAATTGTTGCCCCAAACAGAAGAAACGGTTCGGACGGATCCGACGCCTGGATCGTTCCGCCACCCGAAGTTGCCAGCTTATGCGCCAACCAAGCCGCAGCCGCGCGCGGAGCAAGCAAGTCTTCATCAACCTGACCGAGCAGGGCAAGACGAAGTTCTGGATCAAGCACCAATCGCTCGCCTTCTGCGCGAATGACAATTTCGGTGATTCCGTCGCGCGTTTCCGCGCCAACATCGAGCCGTCCGCCGCGCACCAATGCATCGCCTGCAATCAAGGCAAGGTTGAGCAAGAGCTTGATTGCGGGTTTGGAAAGCGTGGCATCGCCGACCAGCCAGCCAAGTTGCACGCGGCCGCCAGCAACGAAAACACCCTCAATGGCTGTCTTGGCTTCGCGCGCATCAACCAGATCGCCAAAACCACCCGCAGCCCCAAAGGCCAGCCTGAAAAACTTCAGCTTGTTGGCCGAGGCTCTTGCACTGTCTGCAAGCAATTCGAGAACCTTGCCACGCATTTCCGGGTCATGTTCGTCAGCCAGCAGTTCAATCCCGTTGTTGAGCGCGCCAACCGGGCTCAACAGGTCATGGCAAAGCCTTGAACATAAAAGACTAGCAAAATCGACTGCATCCATCGCCATGACTTCAAATCCCCTGAATTGCAGCCCCATTGGCGGAAGCGCTGCATGGTTGCAAGGCGTTGAGTCTAGTCGGCGGCATCGATTTCAACCCTGTCCAACCTCCCTGGACCGGTGCTTCGCCACGCCGTGAGCTGGTTGCCTGCTACGATGAGCCATAGGACATTCATTCCCCAGCCGGATTCAATATCGCGGAGCGAGGGGGTTGGAACTCCATTGGGATGCGAGTGATAGAAACCAATCAGGCTCGGCCCGCCTGCACGTTCGGCCTTGTGAGCCGCGATCAGGGATGCAGGGTCGATCTCGAACGCATCCGCCGGATTGTCGGCGACATTGGCGCATTCCTGTATGTCGGTAACCGTATCGTCTCCAGCTCCGAATATCAGGCCACAGACTTCCCGTTCTGGCGTGCGCGCTGCGCTTTCGAGCATTTGCGCCTGAAGCGCTCTTGATATTCGCAAACCCATCGCCACATCCCTAGGCGATGAACAAAGGGGGTTCCAGAGTGAACGCGACAATCGCGGCGGAAATGGACGGGTGGCGGCTCGATCGCGCCTTGGCCACGCTTGTTCCGACGCTCTCGCGGGAACGGATCAAGGCTTTGATTTCCACCGGCAAGGTCATGCTCGGTGAAATAGCGACGCGCGACCCATCTGCGAAAGCCCGCACTGGCGCTGCATATACCCTCAACATCCCTGAACCAACGCCGTCTACTGCCGAGGCGCAGGACATTCCGCTCAATATCGTCTTCGAAGATGAGCATTTGCTCGTTCTTGACAAGCCGGCAGGCCTTGTAGTCCATCCAGCGGCTGGCAACCTTGACGGGACGTTGGTCAATGCCTTGCTCCATCATTGTGCAGGGCGCCTTTCGGGCATTGGCGGCGTCGCCCGGCCCGGCATTGTCCATCGCATCGACAAGGACACGTCGGGGCTGTTGGTTGTCGCGAAAACCGATCGTGCTCATGAAGGACTGGCCCGGCAGTTTGCAGACCACAGTATAGAGCGTCGCTATCTTGCAATTGTGAACGGCTTGCCAAACCCTGTGAATGGCACGGTCGACGCGGCTCTTGCACGTTCTCCGCAAAACCGCAAAAAAGTGGCTATCGTTGACGCTGATCGAGGCAAAAGAGCGGTCACACATTACCGTCTGTTGCAGCCAATGAAGGGCGCTTCACTGGTCGAATGCCAGCTTGAAACGGGACGCACCCACCAGGTTCGAGTTCATATGGCCTCCATCGGGCATGCGCTTCTCGGTGACCCTGTTTATGGACGGACAAAAGCCTCACACCGCGATATTTTGCAGGAATTGGGCTTTCATCGCCAGGCATTGCATGCCGCTGTGATCGGTTTCGTTCATCCGGTTGATCGGAAAAATTTCAGGTTCGAAAGCAAAATTCCTGATGATATGCAGAGACTGTTCAGCAAATTAGTGGTATAAGAAAATCAAGTAAGCGCTCGTCCATCATGGCTGATGCGCAGGGAGAATGTGTTAAAATGGCTGCAAAATCAGTCGCTGTGAAGTCAAACGTCCCCGCCACGATCCCCGCTTTGGGTAGTGAGGCTGGCCTCAATCGCTATCTGGCCGAAATCCGGAAGTTTCCGCTGCTCGCGCCAGAAGAGGAATATATGCTGGCGAAGCGTTTCCAGGAACATCAGGATCCGGAAGCGGCGGCGAAGCTTGTCACCAGCCATCTGCGTCTCGTTGCCAAGATCGCGATGGGCTATCGTGGCTATGGCCTGCCGGTCAATGAACTGATCTCCGAAGGCAATATCGGACTGATGCAGGGCGTGAAGAAATTCGAGCCCGATCGGGGTTTCCGGCTTGCCACCTATGCAATGTGGTGGATCAAGGCGTCGATCCAGGAATTCATCCTGCGCTCGTGGAGCCTTGTGAAGATCGGCACAACCGCCGCGCAGAAGAAATTATTCTTTAATCTCAGGCGGATGAAGAGCAATCTTGCTGCTTTTGAAGATGGCGATATGCGCCCCGAGGACGTCAAGAAAATCGCCAAGGATCTTGGTGTAACCGAGGCCGAAGTCATCTCGATGAACCGGCGCATGCTCAACGGCGGCGATACTTCGCTGAACGTTTCCTTGAACGATGAAGGTGATGGCCAGTGGCAGGATATCCTGCCCGATCACGGCCCGTTGCAAGACGAAGCCTTTGCCGAAGCGGAAGAACGGGTTGTGCGCCATGCCTTGCTGGTTGAAGCGATGACTGCGCTCAACGAACGCGAACAGAATATCCTCACCGAACGTCGTCTGGTCGAAGATCCCAAGACACTCGAAGAATTGAGCCAGGCTCACGGCGTCAGCCGCGAACGCGTCCGCCAGATCGAGGTGCGGGCGTTTGAAAAGCTTCAAAAGGCAATGATGCGGCTTGCTCGAGAGAAGAGGCTTTTGCCGGCTTGATTCACCGCACATTGAAAGCCGTTTACGCATTGTAACAAAGCGACTCAGCATAATAAGCGGTGCGTTGGTTTGACGTGCTCGTTACAGCCTTGTCGGGCGCACCTTTGGCTGTCTATGAGGGGCCATGGCCGCGCGCAGGAACCGAAACTTTTTCTATCGCACTGGCTGGATGATCGGCCGGGGCATCCTTTATTTCATTGTCGGATCAATCCTTTGGGTGGTGGTCTATAAATTCGTGCCGCCGCCGATCACGCTGACGATGATGGGCGACGTGCTGTCCGGCCATAGCCTTCACAAGGACTGGATGAGCCTTTCAGCGATGGATCCCAACATGGCCCGCGCGGCGATTGCAGGCGAGGATGGCAAATTCTGCGTGCATGGCGGGTTCGACCGTGAGGCGATCTTCAAGGCGGCCAAGCGCAACGCACATGGTGGGCGCATTCGCGGAGGCTCGACGATCAGCCAGCAAACGGCGAAGAACGCCTTTCTCTGGCAGGGCGGCGGTTTCTTCCGCAAGGGGTTGGAGGCGTGGTTCACCGTCCTCATTGAAACCGTTTGGGGCAAGCGCCGGATCATGGAAGTCTATTTGAACATCGCAGAGACCGGGATTGGAACCTATGGCGCCAACGCGGGAGCACAGCGCTATTTCGGACACGATGCGAGTGAGCTATCGCCGACTGAAGCTGCCCGGATTGCCGCAATCCTGCCGCTCCCCAAAAAGCGCGATGCCGTCGCCCCGAAGGGCTTCACCCGCCGCCACGGCAACCGCCTCGCGGCCAATGTCGGCGTCGTTCGCCGGGACGCGCTGGATGCGTGTCTGCGCTGAACTAGAAAGGTAGCTTGAACCCCGGCGGCAAAGGTATTCCGCTCGTCATCTTGCTCATTTCCTCGTTGGAAACAGCATCGGCTTTTGTCCGGGCATCATTGATCGCCGCAGCGACAAGGTCTTCAACCATCTGCTTTTCGGCTGGGTCAAGTAGGCTTTCATCGATCGTCACGCCAAGGATACGCCCCTTGGCTGTGGCGCGGATCTTGACCAGTCCGCCGCCTGCCGCGCCTTCGACCTCGATCGAATCAAGATTGGCTTGCGCCTGCCCCATCTGTTCCTGAACATTCTGCGCCATCTTGAGGATGTCATCGAGCGACTTCATACAATCAAACTCCGTTGGTCTTCGCGGTCAAAATCGATCAGTTCGGCATCGGGAAATGCATCAAATGCAGCCTTGATCGCAGGATCGGCCAGAATGGCATCGCGGGCTTCATTTTCGCGTTGCAGGTCCTGATCGAGGAGCGACGGCGCCGCACTCTCGTGCGTCAGTTCGATTTTCCAGGCAGCGCCCGTCAGGGATTTCAAGGCTAACGCAAGATCGCGAGTAAAATCTGCGGCCAGAGGCTTGACCGCCTTCAATGCCAACTCCGGCGGTGCATACCGCACCAACCCTGTAAAATCATGGAGTTGCTGGCCCAAATGGGGTTTGCCATTGGTTTCAAGCAAATTTATCAGGTCCGAAAAAAGTGCAGGCACCGGGAGCAACGCAGAAACGGGCCCAGCGCCTTGATCTGCCAACCCGTGTCCAGGCACAGTAATAACGTCTCCAGCCTCAAGCTTACGTACCACTTCACTCGGGTCGGGCAATTGGCTGGCATGAACAAAGCGGAGCAGCGCCATGTCCGCCGCTTCGGCAGGATGGGCCGCGCGCATTACCTCATCATGACCTTTCAGCAGCAACTGCCAGATGCGATGCAGCAATGCGAAGGACAGGCTCGACGCCCACTGCTCAAGCGCATCCCTCTCTTCAAGCGACTGTGTTGCATCGACGGGCGCACCGACTTTGGCCAATGTCGTCCGGTGAGTCAGTTCGAGCAGGCCTCGCAGAACCGATCCCGGCTCCACGCCAAGATCGCTCTGTTCCCGCAAGACAGAGAGCGCCCCGACACTATCGGCAGCAAGCAACATGCCGAACAGGCGACGGATAGCACCGCGATCAGAGAGACCAAGCATGTCGCGTACTTGCGCGCCGGTTACTTCCGCTTCGCCTTCAAGCGAAGCATGAGCAATCGCCTGATCGAGAATCGAGAGTCCATCACGCACCGAGCCCTCCGCCGCGCGGGCGATCAGGGCAAGCGCCTCTTCTTCCGCCCTCACGCCTTCTGCTTGAACGATCGTGCCAAAGTGTCGTGCCAACAGGTCAGCCGAAATGCGCCGCAGGTCAAACCTCTGGCATCTGGACAATACTGTCACAGGGACCTTGTTGACTTCGGTTGTCGCAAACAGAAATTTCACATGCGGCGGCGGTTCTTCAAGTGTTTTGAGGAGAGCGTTGAACGCGTTTTTCGACAGCATGTGAACTTCGTCGATTATGTAGACTTTAAAGCGCGCGGAAACAGCCGAATAACGCACCGCCTCGACGATCTCCCGGACGTCATCCACGCCGGTGTTCGAGGCTGCGTCCATTTCGACGACATCCATATGCCGCCCCTCCGTGATGGAGATGCAAGCATCGCACACGCCGCAGGGGTCGATTGTCGGCCCCTTTTCGCAATTGAGCGCCTTGGCGATCAGCCTTGCGGTCGAGGTTTTCCCAACTCCACGCACACCCGTCAGCAGGAACGCATGGGCGAGCCGGTCGCGCTTGATCGCATTGCCCAAGGTTGTGACCATGGCATCCTGGCCGATCAGCTCGGAAAAGCGCTGTGGCCGATACTTGCGGGCGAGTACGCGATAGGCGGCCCCAGTCGTTTGCTGCGGTGGCTCACCGAGATCGAATGATTCTGACATAGGCTACTCTATGCATAGAGAGGGTCATTGTCGAAGGGGGAAAGTAGGAGCCGGACGACCCGATGCGAATTCGTTGTGGCTGCTTCCTTCCGGACCTGACCAGGTTGGCGAGTACACCGTCCGCCCGACTCCCGGCAGCGCAGATAGGCGTGACCTTTCCGAAAATCAACGTCCCTGCATATTCCGGCTTTCAGGCGGGATACGTACCGTCAGGCCATCCAGCGCATCGTTTAGCAGTATTTGGCAGGAAAGTCGGCTGTAACGCGTCGCGCTTGCCGCTAGATCGAGCATGTCCTCCTCTTCTTCGCGAGCCTTGGGCAGCTTTGGAAACCATTCCGCATCGACAATGACATGGCAGGTCGAACAGGCCATTTGCCCTTCGCACGTTCCTTCAAGCGGCTGGCCGATCGACTGACCGAGTTCGAGGAGAGTCGTTCCCGGTTCGGCATGCGCATCGCTGACAGTCAGCCCGTCGGCGCTTAGGAAGCGCACAAGGATCATGCCGGCAAGACTTTCTGACGGTCGGCCGCCGAAAAGATCAGGTGAAGCGCCTCACGGAGTTCGGTCGGGGTCGTGTAACGGCCAAAACCAAGCCGGATACTCGATCGCGCTTCAGAATCAGATAAACCAAGCGCACGCAGGACGTGGCTCGGTCGGCCCGATCCGCTGGCACAAGCCGAACCCGCCGAGAACGCGACACTGCGGACTTCCGAAATCAAGCGTGTCGCATCAAGACCATTTCGGCGCAAATTTAGGTTGCCCCGATATCTGTGTTCTGTTGATCCATTCATGATCCAACCCTCCGGAAGCACGTCCATTGCAAGCTGCCAAAGCATTTCAACATGCGCCGCGTCTTTTCCCTGATTTTGCCGCGCGATCTTCGCAGATATGCCGAAACCTGCGCACAGGGCCGGAGACAGCGTTCCGGAACGTAACTCGCGCTCCTGGCCGCCGCCGAAAATCAACGGCGTTATCTTGATACCATCGCGCACCCACAGAGCGCCAATCCCTTTTGGACCATGAACTTTATGTGCGCTGACAGCAACCAGATCTGGCCCTTGCGGAATTTCCAATCGCCCGAATCCCTGAACTGCATCACACAGGAACAAGGCCCCTGCCCTGTGGGCCGCGTCTGCAAGCGCGGAGACGGGTTGAATCACACCGATTTCATTGTTGACGTGCATGACCGCGACCATGCCGGTGCCCTCCAATATGGGGGCACCTGCATCAATGAGTCCGTCCTGCATCACCGGAATAAATGAGACGTGCCTGCCTGATTCCGCGAGCCAAAGGGCTGTGTCACGTGCAGCCGCATGTTCGGTGTCCGCAACCATGACCCCACCCGCGCCAGCACATCGCAAACCCCAATTGATCGCCTCCGTTGCACCGCTGGTGAAAAAGACCCGCCCTCCTTTCGGAAGTAGGCTTGCGACCGCATCCCGAGCCAGTTCAACCGTGGCAGCGGCCTCCCGGCCAAGGGCATGCGATGAATGCGGGTTGGCAAACTTTTCTTCAAGCCAGGGCCGCATTGCGAGACTGACCTCAGGAGCAATAGGAGATGTCGCTTGATAATCCAGATAGATGGTCACGGAGCGATGCGTTTCCACGCCTCTATAAACCGGTAAATATCTGCCCTGCTTGTGTCAGGGCCAAAACTGACGCGAATAGTTTCCGCTGCCTCCGTTTCATCCCAGCCCAAAGCCGCAAGGATCCGGCTGGACTTGAGCGCGCCTGACGAACAGGCACTGCCAGCCGAAATTGCAATGCCCATCATGTCAAACTGGATCAGTTGAGCTGAAGCCGCCTTTCCCGGCATCCGGTAGTTGGCAATGGTCGCTATTCGCGGGGCATTTCGGGCTACAATAGTGCCCCCTGCTGCTTCGATTGCGCCATCAAGATGCGCCCGTAAATCGGCAGCACGCGCAAGCCATCCGCGATTCGCCTCGGCTGCGGCTGCAAAGCCTAGCGCGGCCGGCAGGTTCTCGGTCCCTGCCCTATATCCCTTTTCCTGGCCCCCTGAAGGCTCGATCAGACCCAGATCGCGGATAAGGAGCGCGCCAATTCCGGGCGGTCCTCCCATTTTGTGAGCCGAGACCGCGATGATATCGGCATCCGGCAGTGCAATCTTTCCAGCTGACTGTGCACAATCGGCCAACAATATCCCCCCGGCTTCCCGCACTACCTTTCCAAGTTCCTCAAGCGGCTGGATGACGCCAATTTCATTGTTGACATGCTGGATGGCAACCAGCGGTTGTTTCGCACCCAGCGCTGCCAACCGGCCGTAAAGCGCGTCGCGGGCAACCTGCCCTTCTGGCCCTACAGGCAGAAAAAAGGCATTGGGCGCAGACCGTTGAACGGCATCATGCTCAACCGCCGAAACAATGCATGCATCGCAAGTAGAGCGCACAATCGCTGTCGCAAGCGCTTCGCTTGCCCCGCTTGTAAAGATCAGCTCATGCTTCCAGCCGAGCGCAGTCTTGATACGCTCCCTTGCGTCTTCCAGCGCTGCGCGCGCGGCTCGACCCTCAGCGTGCGGCGAGGAAGGATTGGCCCAGTGCTTGAACGCATCGCGCACCGAATCGCCCACCACATCAAGAACTGGCGTGGTAGCGGCATGATCTAGGTAGAGACGTTCTTTCAATTGCTTGGCTCGGAATGATTGCGAAACGGATGCGCCTTCCTATATAGGCGCGATCCCGTTCGCACAGCCCGTTCTGTGCGCTTGCCCGAACAAAGTCTGTGAGTGATTCATGCCAGAAGTGATTTTCCCCGGCCCAGAAGGTCGGCTTGAAGGACGTTTCAACCCTGGGCCGCGACCTCGCGCACCTGTTGCGATGATCCTTCATCCCCATCCCCAGGGCGGGGGAACGATGAACAACCGTATCGTCCAGTCGCTCTATCAGACCTTCGTTCGCCGCGGGTTCGCGACCCTCAGGTTCAATTTCAGGGGCGTCGGGAAGTCCCAGGGAACCTTTGACAACGGCGTTGGCGAGCTTTCCGATGCCGCTTCTGCGCTCGACTGGGTGCAGTCGATCCACCCCGAAGCCCAGACCACATGGATTGCCGGATACAGTTTCGGCGCCCTGATCGGGATGCAGCTTCTGATGCGGCGCCCCGAGATCAAGGGCTTCATTTCAATCGCTCCGCCGGCAAACATGTATGATTTTACGTTTCTTGCGCCCTGCCCGTCATCGGGAATTATCATTCAGGGGACCGGTGATGAAGTGGTAACATCGGGTGCAGTACAAAAGCTCGTCGACAAGCTGCGCACCCAAAAGCATATCACGATTCATCATGATGAAATCCGGAATGCCAACCATTTCTTCGAGAATGAACAGAGCGAACTCATGTCTTCTGTGGACAAATATCTCGATATGCGCCTCGATCCGAGTTCCACCATTCGCTAAGGACCTGTCATGAACGATCTTTCCGACACATTGCTTGGATTGTTCACCGAGATTGCCATTATCGAGCATTTGGCCCGAACTCGCCTGGAGCGAAGCAATTCGGATACGATGACCGCCGGACATTTCGGGATTCTCAATTATTTCATCCGCAATCACCACGGCCCCGACACGATTGGCGGCATTGCATGGGCGTTCCAGGAAGACGAAGCCTATACCGCAGATAAGATCGCAACGCTTGAAACGGCCGGTTTTGTGACAGTTAAGCCACCGAGAAGCAGAGACGCAACCGCATCTGTCAATGTCACTGAAACCGGGCGAATCGCGCAATCCGAAAAGCTGGAATCGATGGCCCCCGAATTTGAGGGATTGGTGGCGGAAATACCAAGGGATGATCTGGCAACGACATTGCGCACGCTGCAGGAAATCCGGCTGACGCTGGATCACTTGCCTGACCGATGAGCATCAGAAGGGCAATGACCAGATCAGGACATTGCCCAACAGAACCACAGCCGCAACCAGCATCAGAACCGGCCGCTTGCGTTCGTTTCCGCGCCGCAGCAACACAATGCCGCCCCATGTTAGAGCGACAATGACAACCATCGTGATCGAGAGCATCGCGTCAAAGGTCGGTTGTGACAGCATCAGGAGATCATTTGCTCGAACACCGTCAGCTCCACATTTCCACCCGATAGGACGACCAATGTCCGCTCGCCGGGTTCGACCTTGCCGGAGAGAAGGACAGCAAGGCCCGCCGCGCCGCCGGGCTCGACCACGAGCCCCATCTTTTCATGTGCGAACTTCATTGCCGCCCCGACCTCAGAGTCTGACACGGCAAAGCCTTGCGCACTGCGCGCGATCAGCACTTCGAACGTCAGAGGTGAGACCCTGAGCGTCTGCAGGGCATCACATGCAGTGGCTGGCGGATTGGGGCCCACCGGCACGATCTCGCCATGCACAAGCGAACTGCACATATCGTCCCATCCTTCAGGCTCCCCGAATACCACGCGCGCTTCGGGCAGTGCCAAGGCGAGGCCGGAAATGAGCCCGCCCCCACCGCAGGGTGAAACAATCATGTCGGGATCGAAGCCCAGCTGGTCACGCGCCTCGAGACCTGTGCTGCCCTGCCCTTCGATGATCCAGGGGTCGTCGAACGGCGGCACAATGGTAGCGCCGCGTATGTCGGCAAGACGCGCCGCGATGCTGATGCGGTCTTCGGTCATCCGATCATAGAATACAATATCCGCGCCAAGCGCGCGCGTGCGATCCACTTTTACCCCAGGCGCATCATTCGGCATCACGATCGTTGCCGAAACCCCAAGTCTCGCTGCGGCCCATGCAACGCCCTGTGCGTGATTCCCGCTCGAAAATGCGACGACACCCCGCGCTTTCTCTGTATCCGAAAGGTCGGTCAACCGGTGCCATGCGCCGCGCAGTTTGAACGCACCGATAGGCTGCAGCGATTCGGCCTTGCACCAAACGGTCCGCCCTGCAATGTCGCACGATTGAATGGGCGATGGCGGCAAGACCGCCGAGATCTTCTCGTATGCTCGCGTAACGCCCATAAAACTGGGCTTTCTGTCTTTTGTCAGCGCGTTGCTCATGCCCGTTCAATTACGGATGCAGTTATACTTTACAAGAGGGACAGCAACTCATATATGGCCTGCCGCTGCCCCAAGGGGACTTCCAATAACCGTAAGGCAGCCTTGATAGAACTAAATGCCTTTGGAGGTCCCTTGAATTGCACACGCACCATTGCGCGCTGGGGCTAGCGACAGCCCTGCGGCCGGTCCAGCCGGTCACGCTTATCCGCCCGCATGCCGCCCGGCGTGCTGCCCGCTTCTTTGCCGAGAAGTTTCCGGGTAAATCCCTCTATGCTGTCAAGGCAAACCCATCGCCGGATCTGATCCGCCTGCTTTGGGATAGCGGCATTACGCATTTCGACGTGGCGTCGCTGAACGAAGTGCGCCTTGTGCGTGCCGAGGTTCCGGATGCGACGCTTTGCTTCATGCATCCCGTCAAAGCAGAAGAAGCGATCGCCGAAGCCTATTTCGAACATGATGTCCGGATCTTCTCGCTCGATACGATCGATGAACTGGAAAAAATCGTGCGCGCGACCAAAGGCGCGACTGACCTGACCTTGTGCGTCCGCATCCGGGTATCGTCCGAACATTCCAAACTCAGTCTTGCATCAAAATTCGGGGCTGAACGCTTCGAACTGAGGCAACTCCTGATTGAAACCCGCCAGATTGCCGATGCGCTTGGCATTTGTTTCCATGTCGGTAGCCAGGCAATGACGCCGCATGCCTATACAGAAGCAATGGAACGCGTGCGGGCGGCGATCGTCGCATCGGCGGTCACGGTGGATGTCGTCGATGTGGGCGGAGGTTTTCCCAGCGTCTATCCCGGGATGGAGCCGCCAGCCCTCGAGAATTATTTCGGTGCGATCCATCGGTCATTTGAAGATCTCCCGATCAGCTATTCGGCAGAGCTCTGGTGCGAGCCGGGCCGTGCCCTGAGTGCCGAATATTCTTCACTGATCGTTCGGGTTGAGAAGCGGCGCGAAGATGAACTCTACATCAACGATGGTGCTTATGGCGCGCTCTATGATGCGGCTCATGTGGGTTGGCGATTTCCTGTCCAGTTGCTTCGCGAACCCGATTCGGATGCTCGCAACATGGCGTTCAGTTTTTATGGGCCGACCTGTGACGACGCCGATCATATGGCTGGGCCGTTCATGCTCCCGGCTGACACAAAGGCCGGCGACTATATCGAGATCGGCATGCTTGGCGCCTATGGCTGCGCGATGAGAACGGGCTTTAACGGCTTTGGGAATGGCGACACCCATGTCGTGACCGACGAGCCCATGGCATCGCTTTATGTCGAGGACTTGCGAGAGACGCTTCCGTCCAACGTCGTTAAGCTGTAACGCTTTTCATCAATCAACGACCCTGAACTTACACCCTTCCGCTTTGCGGGAGAGGATGGCTTTGGAGAAATTCTAGAAATGACGACTGCCCAGAACAACGCCCAGCGAAAGGCCGAGCTCCTCTCCACAACTGTCGAGCATATCGACATCAAAAGCTTTGATGCCCGCCCGATTGTCGACGCCATGAGCAAGATGAGCTTTACCAGCCGCGATCTGGGGCGCGCCACAAGCATTTACAATCAGATGCTCGCCGACAAGGATTGCTCAATCTTCCTGGTAATCGCGGGTTCGACCTCGGCTGGTGGCTGCATGGATCTCTATGCAGAGTTGCTTCGCAACAACATGATCGACGGGATCGTGGCGACAGGAGCGACGATTGTTGACATGGATTTCTTCGAAGGCCTCGGACACAAACACTATCAGGCGCTTGAAGTGCCCGACGATGATACGCTGCGCTCGCTCTACATTGATCGTATTTACGACACTTATATCGATGAAGAGCAATTGCAGGATTGCGATCATACAATCCTCGAAATCGCCAACAGCCTTGAGCCACGCCCCTATTCAAGCCGCGCATTCATTCGTGAGATGGGTAAATATCTCGCGGCCAACGGCAAGAAGGACAATAGCCTGGTCAAGCTGGCCTATGAGCACGATGTGCCAATCTTTTGTCCGGCTTTTGTCGATTCGTCCGCCGGCTTTGGACTCGTCAAACATCAGGTCGACCGGGCCAAGGCTGGCCAGCCATATATGGTGCTCGACGCGATCGCCGATTTTCGTGAATTGACCGAAATCAAGATCAAGGCGGGCACCACAGGACTGCTTATGATCGGCGGAGGCGTGCCAAAGAATTTCATTCAGGATACGGTCGTCTGCGCCGAAATACTCGGCCATGACGATGTGCAGGTGCACAAATATGCCGTCCAGATCACGGTCGCCGATGTGCGTGACGGGGCGTGCTCTTCCTCCACGCTCCAGGAAGCCGCGAGTTGGGGCAAGGTGAACACCGGGATCGAGCAGATGGTGTTTGCAGAAGCCGGATCGGTCATGCCACTCCTCGCATCGGACGCGTACCATCGCGGCCATTGGAAGGATCGCGTTAAACGCAAATGGGGTGCGATCTTCGATTGATAGGGGGTGTTTGAAAGTCAAACCATTGCCGGGCTCACGATCTGACCGCAATCCCATCGGCCTGTCTCTCGGAGGGGCCTGTTCGTGCGGAGCCAAAGGGCAGCTTCAGTACGTCGAACAGCGCATTGGAACTTGGGTACGCCGAAGGGTTGTGGACGCCAAGCGCCACAGGCGGGATGCCTGGCCGATATTTGAGCGTGCCAAACATCACATCGATCAAAGACAGGACGATCGCGTAGTTCCCGCCGTCTGCCGGGTCCGCACTATGGTGATAGCGATGGAGTTCGCTCCCGGTCAGGACATAATTGAGCGGCCCCGCTCGCAGATCGATGTTGGTGTGTGAAATCAGCCCGACGATACCGATGACGAGATTGATGAACGCAACCGCTTGAGCAGAAAAACCCAGCGCGTACAGCGGAGCGATCGTCGCCAGGCCACGCACAACAAAGCCGTTGATGGGGTGCCCTGCGGGGTGCATCGCGACATAGACCTTGTCAGGAAGATGGTGCGCCACGTGAGCGCGCCAATAAAATGCGCCAATCACGCCCTTTGCCTCATGACTGAACCGGTGCTGCCAATATTGAAGGAAATCGAATACGAACAATCCGGCGGGCACGGCGAGAATCAAGGGCCAATTGCTGGCCACCCCCTGATGGCCGTTTGCTAGTTTTATGCCAACCAGTGCGAACAAAGAGCTGGTCGCCGCGATCGTCAGCCCCGTCGTTGCGAAATATTTCAGATCGCGCCGAAAGGACTGCCATGTCATCTTCCAGCGCTCATCGAGCGGGTATCGCAATTCCAGAATTACAAGAATGATCGCGGTAAAAACGGCGACGATGCCGGTCACGGCACCATAGCTCCACCCTATTCGCTCCGCGAGCAAGAGCGCTGTGACCGCCCCGATCAGCAAAGCCGGACTCACGAGCCATGCCAAATACAGCGGAATCTTTCTTGGGTTCATAGTCACCGCTCCTGATGAATTTCGGCAAATGCTGGGGACATTCCGAACCAAAGGCTGTCGATCATGGCGTTTAGTCCCGCTTCGGGCATGACGCCGCCGTGCAACCCCATGATCTCAAACAGCGCGATGCTATGCATTGAGGTAACGAGCATTGCAGCGGCGGCACGGGGATTCATGACACTGATCGCACCCTTTGCTGCCTGATCCTGAAAATAGCTTTGAAGCGCCTCAGTGATGTCCATCGCTGGGCCGTCTCCCATATGTTTGAGCAGTTCATCCAAACCAACCGCAGGATGCGCAATGACGGGGAGCATCACAGGAAGTGCTTCACGGAAATAGGCCAACACTGCGTCGCCCAAAATTTGCAATGCTTCCCGGCCATCTCTCGCGTCATCCGCCAAGGCGATCATCGCTGCGGTATCGGCATAAACGGGTGACATGGCCGCGAGGAACAGCGCGGCCTTGGTTCCGTATCTCTGGAAAATCGCCGCTTCTGAAATACCTGCAAGCGCCGATATCGACTTGGTTGATCCAGACACGCCATCGCGCACGAAGACCATGCGGGCGATCTGCAAAAGCCGTTCATTTGTAATGCGTGGCGGGCGGCCCATCGGGAATTCCATATATAAGTGATTAGTAATTTATAAATAGAGTTTCCGATATGTCAATATCAGAAAATGGGCAATTGCGCTGATTGACGCGTTCGACAGGCTATCGCTTCCCGTTCGCTCCGCGCGACCAAAATTCGGTCGCTTTTGACAAGCTTTCCAAACTCGGGCAGCATCTCCCTCTAAATAAAAACAAGGTAGGGGAGCAGGTTATGGAAAACACGATACTCGCGCCCGCAGCCGTATTGGTGCTGTGGTCGCTGATCATGCTGGGCTGGATGGCGATCACGCGCTTTCCGGCCATTGCCAAATCCGGAATGGATCTCAAGTCGAGCCCGCCCGGCGGTCGTGGGCAGGATCTTGATGCGATTTTGCCGCCCAGCGTCAACTGGAAGTCACACAATTATACGAATCTGATGGAGCAGCCGACGATATTCTATGCGACGGTATTCGTTCTGGCGCTTTCCGGTGCCGGTGGCGGAATGAACGCGAAGCTGGCCTGGGTCTATACAGGCATCAGGATTGTCCACAGTATCTGGCAGGCAACCGTCAATACCGTGATTCCAGTTCGGCTTGGGCTCTTTATGCTGTCGACAGGCTGCCTGCTTGTCCTTGCCATCAATGCTGTGCGCGCCACCTTGGGGGTCTGAACATGAAAAGCGAAATTCTCCAGCCGATCGTCGCGCTCGCCGCGTGGACAATGATCATGTGGCTTTGGATGTATGCAACGCGGCTACCGGCGATGGGCAAGGTCGAAGGGCTTGATGCCGGAAAGATGGTCGGCGGCACGGGCAAGAGCCTTGATGATGTGCTTCCCGGCAAGGTTCAGTGGATTGCCCATAACTACAATCATCTGCACGAGGCGCCCACAGTATTTTATGCGGTTGCCCTCGTCCTCGCAATTGCAGGAGCAGGCGATGGCATGAACGCCAAGATTGCCTGGGCCTATGTTGGCCTGAGAGTGGCACACAGCCTGGTACAAGCGTTGTGGAACCGCGTGGCTGTAAGGTTTTCGATTTTTGTCCTCTCGAGCATCGCATTGATCATGCTTGTGGTTCACGCCGCGCTCACGGTCTGCGCCGCTTAACGGCTGAACCGGGCGGCCAGTTCCACATGGGTTGACCAACGGAACTGGCCTACCGGCTTGATAAATTCCAGTCGATATCCCCCGTCAATGAGGATCTTTGCGTCGCGGGCAAAGGTAGACGGGTTACACGAAACATACGCGAGAAGAGGCACACCCGACGCGGCAACTTCCGCGACTTGTTCTTTCGCGCCTGCGCGAGGAGGATCAAGAATGATCGCATCAAATCTTGCAAGTTCCTCGGTAGACAATGGCCTTCGAAACAGATCGCGATGCTCGGTCGCGATCGGTCTTCCCACCTTGTTGGCTGCGGCTTGGAGCGCCAGAACCGCATCGCGCGCGCCCTCGACGGCATGCACGCGCCCAGCGATTGAAAGCGCGAATGTTCCCAATCCGGCAAACAGGTCTGCTGTTACCTTGCTTCCCTGGATGAACGAGCGAACGGAATCGACAAGTGCTTTTTCGCCATCCTGGGTTGCCTGAAGGAATGCGCCTTCCGGCATCGGTACGCGGACGCTGCCCAAAGTGATCGTTACCGGCTCCGGTTCCCACCACGCTGTCGGGCCAAATCCTTGGTCAATAGAGACACGCGCAAGCCTGTGCTTTTTGGCGAAAGCGCCGATTGTCTCGGTTGCGGCCAATCCTTCAACCTCTACTCCGGTAAGGAGCAGGTCGATCCCTTGATCAACCACAGTCATTCTTACATTGCCGCGTCGTCGTTCGGGTAAAAGAGATCCAAGCAGGCTACGCAAATGCTTGAGCAGCACAAACAGTGACGGATGCATCACCGGGCATTCGGCCAGATCAATAAGACGATGGCTCCCTGCTTCATTGAAACCGATTTGGACGCCGCCCTTGGCCCTTTCGGCAGCGAGACTGACACGTCGGCGTGCGTGTGAGGATGAGATGTGGGGAGTATCGAACGCGGACGAAGTGATACCCTGCCCGGCCAGCGCGCTCGCGATCCGATCAATCAGGAAATTCGAATAGGCCGCATCGTCAACATGCTGAAGCTGACAGCCTCCGCATGTCCCAAAGTGACGGCAGGCCGGTTCAATGTGATGCGAACCCCGCTCAATCTGCCCATCGGCTAGGATCAGGTCATCCGGTGCTGTCAAAGGATAATAGCTGCCATCCTCCCCCAAGCCATCACCACGCGCAGCGAGCGAGACAATCCGTGTCATTGGCAGCGTGCGAGTGCCTTGGGAACAACAACAGACAGGTCGTCAGCGATCAATCCGGGCCCAGCAAGCCTTGCGGCTTCATTATGTAGCCAAACCGCCGCCGAGGCGGCTTCAAACGGAGCCAGGCCGTTTGCAAGGCAGCCAGCAATGAGTCCTGCCAGCACATCGCCGGTTCCCGCACTGGCAAGCCATCCTGGCGCACCCACTGAGACACGCACTCGTCCATCTGGCGCTGCAATGACGGTATCGGCACCTTTCAGGACGATCACAGCGCCCGATTTTGCCGCAGCAGCGCGGGTGCGATCAATCTTGCTACCGGGGCCATTCCCGAAAAGCGCTTCGAATTCACCGCTATGCGGCGTCATGATCATCGGGGTCGAACGCCGCCGTAAATTCAACAGCTCGGCGTCGGCCAACAAGCGGATTGCATCGGCATCAAGAACCAGTGGATGGACGGTGTGCATCGCACGATCGAGTTGCTCACGCGCGTTCGCGTCGCGTCCAAGCCCGGGGCCAATAAGTAAAGCTCCAACACGATCGTCAGAGGCAATTTCCGGCCATTCACGATGCACAAGGGCATCGGGGCCAAGCCCATTGAGGTTGGCCGCAACCACATATCCAGCGATGCGCATGGCGGCACGGGCCGAAAGCACACCAGCACCAGCCATTTGGCCGCTCACCACCGCGACAAGCCCACGTCGATACTTGTGATCTTGTGGACCTGGTGCGGGCAATTGCGGACGATTGAGGACGTGCGTTACGCTGGACGTTAAAATCCCGATATCCAGTGTCTTCGTCATGCCGCATAGGCGAGCGGCTGGAAATAGCACATGCGCGGGCTTGAGCGAACCGAGTGCCAGTGTGACATCGGCTGAAACAGCGCCCAAATCAGCCCCATCGTCTGTCCCGACTCCACTCGGCAAATCAACCGCGACAACGTATCGCGCGGCATCTGCAAGACGCTTGAGAAGATTGCCAATTTTCGCATCCAATGGTCGCGACAGTCCGGTACCGAAAAGGGCGTCGACCAGCACTGGTGCAGGCTGCGCATCTTCCAATTGCTCGACAACGCCCGTCCAGCGCTTTCGCGCCGCGATCGCAACTTCAGTCGTTGGCCCGGAGCAAGCCGCCACGCGCACATCGAGGCCGCGCTCAAGGAGCAGTCTCGCCGCCACATAGCCGTCACCGCCATTATTGCCCGGTCCGCACAGGATGAGAGTTGGCATGCCGCCGCCAAAACGCCAGACGGCTACGGCGACGGCTTCTCCGGCGCGTTCCATCAATGCGTCAATTGAGACGCCTCCAGCCATCGCAACGCCCTCGGCGGCTCGCATTTCTGCCGCTGTCAGGATTGGGCCTGAAACCTGCATCACCGAGACTCTCTGCCGGCTTGTTTGACGTTGGCGGGAATACGGTAGCGGTCATTTCCGATCGTCACTTCGATCGTTTTTACTCCAAGCGGCCTGACGATCGCCGGCACCGCGCCGTCAGCCGCCACGACTCCGCGTCCATCGCCGATAACGAGCAGGCGACGAAATCCTCCACTTGGGCTCGACAGAGTAAGAATTGAACCATCTTCTCCTGTCGATTGCCGAAGCGAGCAAAGTGGTTCGAATTGCGTTTCGCCATCAACCATGCACATTATCGGTAGAGAATTTTCAGCCAATGCTCCCGTCCCACTCGTCCCATCCTCCTGCCCTCCGCATGCTACGATAAAAAGTGAGAGAGCAAGACTAAATATCCGCATAGACGTGTTTTTCTGATTTCGCGCCGGGGTGGGTGACGGCACCTTGCCACGCAGGACCGACGTTTTGCGCATACCGCCACAATGCACCTGATTGATAGTCATTCTGGCGTGGCTTCCACTTCAGTCTGCGAGCAGCGAGCACGTCTGCTGGAACATTCAGTTCTATTGTGCCGCTATTTGCGTCGATACTGATTTCGTCTCCTTCCTCGACCAGGGCGATCGGCCCCCCATCTGCCGCTTCTGGTCCGACATGCCCGATGCAGAATCCGCGCGTGGCACCTGAAAATCGTCCGTCGGTGATCAGCGCCACCGTTTCGCCCATACCAAGGCCGTAAAGTGCCGCAGTGGTAGAGAGCATCTCGCGCATGCCGGGCCCGCCCTTGGGTCCTTCGTAGCGGATAACAACAACCGAACCTTCACGAATTTGTCGCGCTTCCACTGCTGCAAAGGCATCTTCCTCACAATCAAAAACCTGAGCGGGGCCCGTAAACTCAAGCCGGGCCATGCCCGCAACCTTCACGATTGCTCCTTCCGGGGCCAGCGACCCCCTTAGACCGACCACCCCACCGCTGGGCGAGAGCGGAGCGTTTGCCGCATGGATGACCTTCTGGTCAGGGTTCCAGGCGATTTCCTCAATGTTTTCACCGAGCGTCCTGCCGGTTACGGTCACGCAATCTCCATGCAGCATGCCTTCCTGCATCAGCGACTTCATCAGCATGTAGATACCGCCAGCTTCATACATGTCCTTTGCGACGTAGTTCCCTCCCGGTTTGAGGTCGGCCATATAGGGTGTCGTCTTGAATATTTCGGCGACGTCAAACAGATCAAATTCCAGTCCAGCCTCGTGCGCCATTGCCGGTAAATGGAGTGCGCCGTTTGTCGATCCGCCTGTTGCTGCAACTATTCGAGCAGCATTTTCAAAGGCTTGTATCGTGCATATGTCACGTGGTCGAATATTTCTGGCGAGCAATTCCATAACCTGGAAACCCGCAGCATGTGCGACCTGGTCACGTGTCGTATAAGGTGCTGGCGCCATGTTCGAATTAGGCAGCGAAAGCCCGATCGCTTCCGCCACACAGGCCATCGTATTAGCCGTATATTGCCCACCACACGCGCCATGCCCAGGACATGCAACCTTTTCCAGCGCGTGAACTTCTTCGATCGGGCAAACACCCGCAGCATATTTTCCAACAATCTCGAACACGTCGACCACGGTAACGTCCCGATCATGGAAGCGACCCGGAAGGATTGATCCGCCGTAGACAAAAATCGACGGTATGTTGAGCCGTAGCATTGCCATCATCATGCCGGGGAGTGATTTGTCGCATCCAGCAAAACCGAGAAGCGCGTCATAACAATGGCCGCGCACCGAAAGCTCTATAGAGTCGGCAATTACCTCGCGGCTAACCAGCGAGGATTTCATCCCCTGATGACCCATCGCGATCCCGTCGGTGACGGTGATCGTATTGAATCGGCGCGGCATTCCACCGCCCTCTTCAACACCCTTTCGGGCGATATCAGCCTGATGATCAAGCGTCGTGTTGCAGGGCGCTGAATCATTGCCTGCCGATGCAATCCCCACAAAAGGTCGCGCGATTTCCTCTTCGGTCAGGCCCATCGCATAGTAATACGACCGGTGCGGCGCGCGCTCCGGACCGACCGAAACATGCCTGCTAGGAAGTTTCGATTTATCGAACTGATGGGTCATCATTGTCTCACTTTCAGCCTGGACTTATGCCGACAAGCATAGTCAAAATGCAAGCGATCAAGGGGCGTTCGCTGTTCGTGACCGCCCAAAAATATCCCAAGCTGCCATGAAGAGTGCTGCAACAATGGGCCCCATGATGAAGCCGTTAACCCCGAAAACGCCAATCCCGCCAAGTGTTGAAATCAAAACCACATAGTCCGGCATTCTGGTGTCCTTTCCAACCAGAATCGGGCGCAGGATGTTATCCACCATGCCGATGACGAACAGGCCGCAAAATACCAGTACAAGACCCTGCCAGATCGATCCCGTAACGAGCAGGTAGCCGGCTACCGGCACCCAGACGAGCCCTGTGCCTATGGCAGGCAACAATGACAGAAAGCCCATCAATACGCCCCATAAAAGGGCAGCATGTATTCCCAAGAACCAGAAAACCACGCCGCCGATCAGTCCCTGCAAGACGGCAACCACGATACTGCCCTTGATGGTGGCCCGAATAACAGTGGCAAACTTTTCGAACAGCGCGAATTTCTGTTCCGGCAGAAGCGGGATCGCCTTGGCAATCTGTTTGGAAAGTTGTTGTCCATCGCGCAATAGGAAGAAGGCAAGGTAGAGCATGACACTCATGCCGACAAAGAAGCTGAAGGCACTCTGGCCGATATCCAGCGCGCCCCTGGCAAGAATGCGAACGGCATTGGCAATGCCGTTTGAAAACCGTTCGCTTATCTGATCGACATTAGTCAAGCCAAGTCGGTCAAGGAGGCTTGTCATCCAGACAGGCAGGCTTTTCTGCACCTCCGCAAACCTTTGGCCTATGTCCAGCTCGTTGGACTGGATACTGACATAGAGGTTCAAAATTTCCTGTACGAGGGATGTCCCGATCATGATTGCGGGAACGATAACGAGGGCAACAATGAAAAGCAGGGTCGCAAGGGCGGTTGTATTCGGCCAGCGCGGCATCGCCCCAGCGAGGCGCCGATTGAGAGGCGCGAAAACGATTGCCGCAACGATTGCCCACAGAATTGCGCCGTAAAAAGGCGAAATCACCCAGCCGAACGCGATCGAAACGACGATCACGAACATCAGAAGCGCGCGATCTTCCAAACCCTTCATACATCCGGTCCAATAGATCTGGCGCAAGCCTGCAAGACGGGTGAAAGCACGTCCACCCATCGCGCCACACCAAGGGCAGTGCCAATCAAATCCTGTCGCATTTCGATCCCGAGATAGGCAATGCCATTTTCCTCACCGTGGAGATTCATCGTAGCGTTCAGGAGCTTGCCTGAATAGGGTCGCTGGTCTCCCACAACGACCCCCGCATTCGTTAGTGCCGGAATTGCTACTCGAGCTGCACGATCATCCTTGTTGTAAAGGATGCCGACTTCCCATGGGCGCTTCTCGTCCGGCATGGAATCAAGCCTGGGCGCGAAGCTGTGAAGCGAAACCAGAAGATGGGGCCGGGTCGTTTCAATAACGCGAGCAACCTCTTCATGATAAGGCCTCCAGAAACGATCAATCCGCAAAAGCCGTTCCTCGTGTGATATGGCATTGCCAGGAATGGCATGCCCGTCACTTGCCGTCGGAATGACGTGAGGAGCATCCTTTTCCCGGTTGAGATCAACAACCAACCTTGAAATTCCGGCAAGAATTGCGGGAATCCCGAAACGCTTGTTGATAGCAGCAGCGAGTTCGGCAACACCAATGTCAACTGCAATGTGCGTGTCGAGCAATTTAGGGTCAAGCCGGAGATCAATGTCGGGCGGAACATACCGCGAAGCGTGATCTGCGATAAGGAGAACGCCCAAAGCCTCATCGCCTTCAATGCTTCGCCATGCCATCGTCATAATCTTCTGTTGCCCGCCTTCGCTGACAATGTCACCAAGCTATCAGCCATGAATAGAGTCGCACATGCTTGAATTGAGCCGCCGCCAAACGATAGCTGCCCTTGCACTGACGACAGCCGCACCAGCTCTTGCCAGAGTGAAAAGACTTCCGCCGCCCTCGATCGGACCTATTGAGGTAATAACCGAGAAAATACTTGCGCGTTACCCGGAATCGGCTGTTTACAACGGCACTCCCGGTGCACTTGACGGCGGATCCCTCGCGCGGAGATTTGACGATTATTCACCCGATGGCGAAGCGGCAACACGCGCAGAGCTTCAATCGGCACAAAAACTTCTTGCAGGAATTCGGGTTGTTGCAGATTCCGATCTGGCGAAACATTTGCCGTTGGTCAGCGCAATACTCGCAAATGGTACACTCAGTGCCAGTTTTTCTTACGGGAAGATCAACCCTTTCAATTTTTCCGGCCATGTACCCTATGTTGTATCTCAGCTAACAGGGCCGCACGTCGACGGTGTAAACTGGATGATGGAGCAGCAATCACTTTCCTCCGCTCGAGCCGTCGATGCCTGGATAGAAAAACTGGTCGGCCTTGGGTCAGGCATGACCGGACTGATCGACAAGATTCGTGCGGATGCTGCGGGAGGATGCACACCACCTCGCGCACTTATAGAAAAAACCATTCCAATCCTCGACGCCCTGCTGGAAGGCAATGCCGCACATCAGCCTTTGCTCAGGGCGTTTTCTGCCCGAATGGAAGCCGCCGGACTTTCGGTGCGGATACGCCAAATCGCCACACGGCGCGCGATCATGGCAATCAAGAGGAGTGCGCGGCCAGCCTTTGCAAAGTTGCGGGCCGAGTTGCTCACCATGCTGGTTGGTGCGCGCACTGATGCGGGAGTCTGGGCCCTGCCGCAAGGAGAAGCCTTTTACGCAGCCAATGTTCGATCATTGGGCGATACAATGCTTTCGCCCGCCGAGATTCATCAGGTTGGCCTTGATGAAGTCGCCCGCATTTCCAGCGAGATGAATGTACTTTTGGCGCAACGAGGAATGGCACAGGGAAGCATAGGCGCTCGGATGATGGCGCTCGCAAAAGACCCCGCGAACCAGTTTCCCGATAGCGACGCCGGACGCGAGGCGTTACTCTCTTATGTTCGCGCCAAAGTCAGGGATGCAGAGAGTCTGTATCCGGACTTGCTGCCAATGGAGATGATTCCCCGGCAGTCATTGCTTGTCAAACGTGTGCCCGAAGCCACTCAGGCGTCTGCACCCGGTGGCTATTACGATGGCCCGTCGCTCGATGGAACACGACCAGGCACTTATTGGATCAACTTGCGTGACATGTCTGCTGTTGCGAAACTCCGCTTGCCTACGCTCAGCTATCATGAAGGCGTCCCGGGTCATCATACGCAAGGATCCATTGCAGCCGCGCTGGGCGAAGTTCCAATCCTCGTGAAAATTGCGAGTTTCAATGCCTATGCCGAAGGATGGGCGCTCTATTCCGAACAACTGATGGCAGAGCTTGGCGTTTACAAGGATGATCCAATAGGCAATCTGGGCCGATTGCAGGATGAACTGTTTCGGGCGGTGCGGTTGGTCGTCGATACAGGGCTTCACAGCAAGCGCTGGACCCGCGAGGCAGCAATTGCCTGGATGCTCAAGGCGACGGGCGTTGCCGAAAGCCGCGTTACCGCAGAAATCGAGCGATACATGGCCTGGCCGGGACAAGCATTGGGCTACAAGCTTGGGCAGTTGAGACTGCTCTCGTTTCGAGAACGCGCCAAGACCAAGTTAGGCAAGCGCTTTGATATGCGCACTTTCCACGCAGGCATTGTCGGCGGCGGTGCCATGCCACTCGATCTTGTCGAATCGAGACTCGGCCTGACCTAGCCCTTTTTCTTGGCGGGTTTTTTCGCGGCTGCCTTTTTCCTGGGGGCTGCCCTGCCCTTTTTCTTCGCCGGCCCTTTGGCCGCGCGCTCGTCAATCAGCTGTGACGCCTCCTCAAGCGTGAGTGCATCCTGCAGGATTGTCTTGGGTAGTGTCGCATGGTTGGTGCCGTCCGTCACATAAACGCCATAACGGCCTTCCATCAGTTTGATCTCGAGATCGGTTCGCGGATGTTTGCCAAGCACCTTCAGCGGCTCCCGTGCGCCACCTCGTGCGCGACCGGCGCCATTGGCAGTCTCGGCAAGTTTGACGACAGCTGTGTTCATGCCCGTTTCGAACACATCGTTCGTCGATTGAAGCCGGGCATACTTGCCGTCATGGGCCAGATAAGGGCCGTAGCGGCCAATGCTCGCCGTAATGGGATTGCCAGTTTCGGGATGATTGCCAAGCGTGCGTGGCAACGACAAAAGCTTCACCGCCCATTCCAGTCCGAACTCTTCGCCAGGAATGTCCTTTGGGATGGAGCCCCGTTTCGCGTCCTTGCCTTCGCCCATTTCGACATAGGGACCAAACCGCCCCGATTTTCGGTTTATATCCTGCCCTGTCTCTGGATGTTGGCCGAGCACTTCCGGCCCAGTGTCACCACCTGCTTCTGCGCCGCCTGCCTGAGCAAATTTGCGCGTGAACTTGCATTCGGGATAATTGGAACACGCAACAAACGCGCCATAGCGTCCACCCCGCAACGCAAGACGACCTGATTTGCAGGACGGACACACACGCGGATCGGCACCGTCAGCCTGCTGCGGAAAGAGAAAAGGCGAAAGGAACTCGTCGAGCGCCGCCGTTACTTCTGACGGCTTCTGCTCCATGACCTCGGCCGTCTTTGGCTTGAAATCCTTCCAGAATGCTTCGAGGACGGCCTGCCATTGCGCTCGCCCGCCGGACACATCGTCAAGCTCATCTTCCAGACCGGCCGTGTAGTCAAAACCAACATATTTCTCGAAAAAACGCTCAAGGAACGCGGTAACCAATCGCCCACTTTCATTGGGAGTGAACCGGTTCTTGTCCACGCTCACATAGTCGCGATCCTTGAGCACCTGCAGGATCGATGCATAAGTGGATGGCCGGCCGATTCCCAGCTCTTCCATTTTCTTGACCAGCGAGGCTTCAGAGTAGCGCGGCGGCGGCTGAGTGAAATGCTGCTCGGCCTTCACCGATTTCTTCGCTGGGGTCGCTCCTTCGCTCATCCGTGGCAGGCGCTTGGCCTCATCATCGTCGCCGTCGTCAATTCCTTCTTCATAGAGCGCCAGATAGCCTGGAAAGAGGACGACCTGCCCGGTCGCGCGAAGACCGGTCTGACCTGTGCCGTCCGCGAGTTCGACCGTCGTGCGCTCTAGCCGCGCTGATGCCATCTGGCTCGCCAGCGCCCTTTTGAAGATCAGGTCATAAAGCCGGGCGTGATCGCCAGCACCTGTGCGATCCTTCGAGAAGTCGGTAGGGCGGATCGCTTCATGTGCTTCCTGCGCATTTTTGGCCTTGGTTTGGTATTGGCGCGGCTTGTCTGGAACGTAGGACGCGTCGTAACGATTGGCGATGGCTCCACGCGCTGCGCTGATCGCCGAATGGTCCATCTGTACACCGTCAGTCCGCATATAGGTGATTGACCCGTCCTCATATAGCGCCTGCGCCAACCTCATCGTGTGTGATGCTGCAAAGCCAAGCTTACGCGCGGCTTCCTGCTGTAATGTCGAGGTCGTGAACGGCGGAGGCGGGTTGCGCGTCAGCGGCTTAGTTTCTACCGACATAACCGAGAATCGGCCAGCCTCGACCGCGGCTTTGGCATTCTCCGCATCGCCAGCATTGCCGATTGTCAGCCGCTCGATCTTCTCTCCCTTGTGGCGGACGAGGCGAGCGATGAAACCGACGCCGTCATGCTCCATGTTTGCAATGACCGACCAGTATTCCTGGTGGCGGAAAAGCTCGATTTCGCGCTCGCGATCGACCACCAGACGAAGCGTCACCGATTGCACGCGGCCTGCCGATTTCGCTCCCGGGAGTTTGCGCCACAACACCGGCGAAAGCGTGAAGCCTACCAGATAATCGAGCGCGCGCCGTGCGCGATATGCATCGATAAGGTCATGATCCAGATCCCGCGGATGCGCCATCGCGTCGGTCACAGCCTGCTTGGTGATCGCGTTGAACGTGACGCGTTCCACTTTCGCGGGCAGCGCCTTTTTCTTCGCCAACACTTCCTTGACGTGCCAACTGATCGCTTCGCCTTCACGGTCAGGGTCCGTCGCAAGGATCAGTGTATCAGCATTTTTCGCTTCGTCGGTGATCGCCTTAAGCTGCTTTGCCTTGTCGGCATAAGTGTCCCAGATCATCGCGAAGCCATCGTCGGGATCCACCGAGCCATCCTTAGGCGGCAGATCGCGAACATGGCCGAATGATGCCAGCACGCGATAGCCTGGCCCCAGATATTTTTCGATGGTTTTTGCCTTGGCAGGCGACTCAACTACGACCAGCTTCATTGGACTAAAATCATCCCCTTCGTGTACGCGCGAGAGTGAAGCGGCTTTCGGGAGGCTGTCAAGCCAGAGAAACCCGCCCGCCGGCTTGGCGTTCGAGCCGACCTCCAAGTTCAAGTTCGAGCAATACGGTCTGCACCGTTCCAGCAGGCAGGCCCGATTGACGGACAATCTCATCTACTGGCACTGGCGCGTGGCTCAGCAACCCTAGAACCATCGCGCGCTCATTTTCCGCCGCCTCTGCTGTTGTATTTTCGGGCCGGAAGTCGTGAGCAGACGCGCGCAGCGTGCTACCGGAAAAAGGCCGCACCATCTCAAGCACATCGGCCACGGACTGAATAAGCGTGGCTCCTTCTCGGATGAGCAGGTTGCATCCCTGGGCGCGCGGATCAAGAGGGGATCCGGGGACCGCCATAACTTCCCTGCCCGCTTCATTCGCAAGCCTTGCAGTGATTAGAGACCCGGATTTGGGCGCCGCTTCGACGATAACAGTCCCCAAAGTCATGCCGGCAATGATGCGATTGCGATAAGGAAAGTGCCGGGCCAATGGCTCGCGTCCCGGCGGCTGTTCCGCAATCAAAAGACCCTTCGTTGCGACATCGTTCTGCAGAACGGCATTTTCAGGCGGATAGGCAATATCGATTCCGCTGGCGATTACGCCGATCGTACCGCCATCGATTGAACCTTGATGTGCGGCCGTGTCGATGCCACGCGCAAGCCCGGAGACCACGGCGACCCCCTCCTCGCTCAATCCTCTTGCCAATTCGCGTGCAAAGCGGATGGCAGCAGCGGACGCATTGCGCGCGCCGACGATGGCGATTGCTGGCCGTTGAAGGAGAGCAAGATTGCCGCGCACAATCAAAGCCGGAGGTGCAGTATCGATTTCGGCCAGGAGCGGCGGATAAAGGCCTTGATTGAGGAACAAATACCGTGCCCCCAACTTTTCGACAATCGATATCTCCCGGACGATATCCTCGATATCTGCTAGCTGGGGTGCTTTGCCGCCGCCTTTCAGCGCCAATTCGGGGATGGCCTTCAAAGCTGCGGCTGGCGTACCAAAGCGCTGAATCAATTGAAAATAGGTAACAGGCCCGATATTGGCCGATCGGATCAATCGCAGCCGATCCAGCAGTTCCTGACCTGCGTCCGGCATCAGCCTGATCGGCCAACCTTGGGTTCGGTGCCGTCGATAAGACGGCCGATGTTGGCGCGATGTTTCCAAATCACAATCATCGCGAGGGCCAACAATGCATAACCGAGGCCCATCTGTCCGATCAATGAGGCCGCAATCGGCGCAGAGATTGCCGCTGCCATTCCGCTGACCGATGATATTCGCGTTGCCGCCAATGCCAGCAACCATATAATCGCGAAAACAACGCCAAGGACCCAATTCAGGGCGAGCGTGACGCCGAGCATCGTTGCCACTCCTTTTCCGCCCCTGAATTTCAGCCAGACCGGATAGACATGACCGATAAAGGCGGCAGCGCCGCCGACGATCGCATAGTCCGATCCGTATCTCTGCCCGACAATGACTGCCGCTGCGCCCTTGGCCATATCGAGAAGCAGTGTCGCGGCGGCCAAACCCTTGCGCCCGGTGCGCAGTACATTTGTCGCCCCAATGTTTCCCGAACCGATTTCGCGAAGATCCCCGGCTCCCATCAGACGCGTCAGGAGCAGTCCGAACGGTATCGAACCCAGCAAATATCCAAAAATAAGCGGTATCGGCGCGAGGTTCCATCCTATGTCAGACATTGCTTCACCTCCTTCGATACAAACGCTGCAGACTAGGTAAACCAAAGTTGTCGATGATTGAAAGCGGCATTTGGATGAGGTGTTCAATTATCAATTACGGCTTGATCGCCTACCATCGATCGCTATGCGCAGCGCATGGCCGATGACCGACCAATCCTTCTTTTCGATTCCGGCGTTGGCGGCCTTTCGGTGTTGGCGCATGTACGAAAAGCGCTGCCAAGGGCATCATTCGTTTATGCAGCTGACAATGCCGGCTATCCCTATGGCACAAAGTCTGAGGCGGAAATCGCGTCTCGGGTACCCGCTTTGCTCGGGAGACTCGTTGAACGGTTTGCGCCGCGTATCGTTGTCATCGCTTGCAACACGGCCTCGACGATTGCCTTGAGCCACGTGCGTGCGGCACTTGATGTGCCGGTTGTAGGAACGGTTCCAGCCATCAAACCAGCAGCGATGGCCAGCAAAACACGGGTGATTGGTGTGCTCGGAACGGATGCGACCGTGCGCCAGCCCTATGTCGATCGCCTGTCTGCCGAGTTTGCAAGCGATTGCCTCATTATCAGACACGGCTCTGCCGAGTTGGTTGAAATCGCGGAAGAAAAGTTGCGCGGTGCTGCGCCTGATCCAGCCGTGATATCCCGGATCATGGACGGGCTATTCGATCAGCCCGAAGGGCAACGGATCGACCAGCTTGTTCTTTCCTGCACGCATTTCCCGCTGTTATCCCAAGAGATCGCTGCGGCCAGCCCGAGCCAGGTCATTCAAGTCGACAGCGGCGAGGGCATTGCGCGACGGACCGCCTTCCTGACCGAAAATCAGGATTGGCCGAATGCATCGACCGGGTTCGCCGTATTCACACGGGACACGCCCAATCTTGTACTGCTTGGCCCCGCACTTGCGGGTTATGGCCTGTCTGAAACAAGAATTCTCTAGGAACTGACCATGCCGCTCAACGACCAGCAATTGCTCGACCGTTTCAATGCCCGGCTACCGGCGACGGGCGTTTTGTTCGGCATGAAGGTGCTTGAAGTGGACCAGAAGGCTGGCCGCGTGCGCATGTCATTCGAGATGGACGAGCGCTTCTGCAATCCTCGAGGCACCGTGCAGGGCGGAATCGTCTGCGCAATCCTCGACGATGCAGCGGCCTTTGCTGGTATCGTTGCCCTTGGTGAACCGGGATTCATTGCGTCTATGGAAATGAAGACGAGCTTTCTGGCCGCGGCTTTGCCGGGAACGCTCCATGCCGAAGGCCGTTGCCTGAAAATGGGCCGCTCGTCCTGCTTTCTTGAGGCGGATCTGACCGATAGCGATGGGAAGCTACTAGCAAAACTCAGCAGTTCGGCAATTCCGATACGATCAGACCAAAAACCTCAGCTTGTTGAACGCGCTACGCCATCGATCGAACATCAAGAGGGTCCGTTTCCCTCCCCTTGAATGATCGGCTCACCTCTTGCCTCCTTATAGGCGTTTTCAACCATCGGCGTCAGCCAATAGGCATCAAACATCCTTTTCGCGCGCGCAGTCTGCGCGAATATCGCGGACTGAATTTCGAAACTGACTGCTTTGCGAACGCTTTCCAGATCGTTTCCCTGTCGCGCAAGTGGGGCAACCTGGGCACGAATATCGGAGATTGTCCCCATCAGTCGGTCGACATAGGTGTGGTCATGTTGGGGGCGGCCGTGCCCTGGCACCAGCAACGAAAAATTGAAGGTCTTGATCCTTTTCAAAGTGGAGATCCAATCTTTGGGGTAGCTGAAGAAACCGAATGGTATTGGCGCCACCACAATATCGCCCGTTACAATGATGCGCTGTTTGGGAAGCCATGCAATCGCATCACCTGCCGTGTTTGCCCGGCCAAGAAACTTGATGCGAACGGGCCGCTCAGGATCGCTTATCAGGCGTTCCTTTCTCAGGATTTCGCTCGGCTCTACCAACACGGTTCCGGCGAAGTCCGGGATCATGGCGCGGTTCTGCTCGATCACTTTACGGTGCCGATCCCGCGTCGTTTGATCGGTTTCAGGGTTGCTCGCAACAGCCTCAAGCTGATCGATGAACTGGCCAATTTCGTCGGCTATTTTCTTATCCGCCTTAGGGTTGGGCGTTGGACCGAAATCGGTGGCGGCAGGCCCCAGGATTCCGCGACGTGTTTCCTCCGTGGCGATGATCCGAACCGCCGGCCACGCCTTAACGATTTGCGAAACACCCTGCGGATGATCGTTGTGCCAATGGGTAATGACAACGGCTTTTACCGGTTTTTGCGTCAGCGACCGGATCGCACGGACAATCCTATCTCCATCGCCGCGCGAACCACCGCCGTCAATCAAGACAATGCCGTCCATTTGTTCGATGATTGTTACATTGCCGCTTGCCGGACCGGAAAACTCCTCAGGCTGAGACAGCAGATGAATACCTTTCGCCAATTCACTCAATTCAAACGGTGTGTAGGAATCGGCTGCAGCAGAAGCGGTTGGCGCGCAGAATAGGCCGAAGACTAACACTATTTCCGGCATGACCCTGATCCGCATCCGGCGCTCCCCATCCCTTGTCTACAATCCGAAACGACCGGGATTCGCGTTCAAATACAATTACATCTCGACCAACCGAGAGATTCGCTCGACCGACACGTCGTGGAACGGCGAACCTTGTTGCGAATCGTTCGCGCTGGCATTGACGCATTTCTCGAGATAATGGCACTCAGACTGGCGGCGGCAGGACTTTCCCGTGGACTATAGCAAGATATTCAATTCAGCGATTGACCGGCTCCACGAGGAAGGCCGGTATCGCGTCTTTATTGACATATTGCGGAACAAGGGTTCGTTTCCCAACGCGCGCTGTTTTGCCGGTCACAACGGCCCCAAGCCAATTACGGTATGGTGTTCGAATGACTATCTCGCCATGGGCCAGCACCCCAAGGTGATTGCGGCGATGGAAGAGGCGCTCCATGATGTGGGCGCTGGTTCGGGTGGCACGCGCAACATTGGCGGCAATACGCATTATCATGTCGACCTTGAAGCTGAACTTGCCGACTTGCACGGCAAGGAAGGCGCGCTGCTTTTCACCTCGGGCTATATCTCGAATGAAGCGACGCTCGCAACGCTTGGCAAGATTCTGCCGGGTTGCGTGATCTTTTCGGACGAACTCAATCACGCCTCGATGATCGCAGGAATCCGTAACTCAGGTTGCGAAAAGCGGGTGTGGCGGCACAATGATCTGGAACATCTCGAGGAGCTTCTGGCAGCCGAAGATCCAGACGCACCCAAATTGATCGCGTTCGAGAGCGTCTATTCCATGGACGGCGACGTGGCGCCGATTGCGGCGATTTGCGATCTCGCCGATACCTATAATGCGCTGACCTATTGCGACGAAGTCCATGCAGTCGGCATGTATGGACCAAGGGGCGGCGGTATCACCGACCGCGACGAGGTTGCCCACCGCGTGACCATCATTGAAGGGACGCTCGGCAAGGCTTTCGGGGTGATGGGCGGCTACATTTCAGCCGATCAGGTGGTTGTGGACGTCATCCGTTCCTATGCGCCCGGGTTCATCTTCACCACCAGCCTGTCGCCTGTGCTTGTCGCAGGCGTGCTCGCCAGCGTGCGCCACCTTAAATCTTCGAGTGCCGAACGCGACGCGCAGCAAAGTGCTGCTGCCTTTCTCAAGCAATGCTTTGCCGAAGCCGGCCTGCCTGTCATGAACTCGACGACCCACATTGTGCCCTTGATGGTGGGAGACCCAATCCGGGCGAAGCGCATTTCGGATATATTGCTTGCCGAATATGGCGTGTATGTCCAACCTATCAATTATCCCACCGTTCCCAGAGGCACCGAACGTCTGAGGTTTACGCCAGGCCCTGCACACACGACCGAGATGATGGCCGAACTTACCAAGGCACTCGTCGAAATCTGGGACCGAATGGAATTGCGCAAAGCCGCCTGAACGCATTTCGCCAGCATCCAATTTTTTGTGCTGTTCGCTGCATCCAAATACCCTTTTCGCTTCATATCTATACATAATGTCAAACAGTTAGCCATTCTTTGAGGCGCTGGGACATGGTTGGATCTTGGGCGGCGACCCTCGGGCGCAGACGGCGAACGGCAATACTGCTGGAACTGTCATTCGATTGCCACCCTCAAGACCGGCCCCGCGCACTGTATCGTTTTCGGTGCGGGGCCAGTCTTGCCAGCGGGCATGGGCACGCAACCCTGTTGGGGCGTGGGCCATGAACATCTGCAGCTATGCAGGTGCGCGAACGACGGTCGGGAGCCCCTTATCTCCCGGCCGTCGTATCCCGGGCGATGCGCCTGCCGGGGTCAATATGCGTCAGGCCGGTCGAAGCATTGACCAGAAATGCGGACCGCCATCTGGCACATCCCATTCCTCAATAATATCGAAGCCCAATCTCTGGTATAGCGGGACGTTCTCTGGCGTCGCGGTTTCCAGATATGTTGGAAGTCCGTCGCTTGCGGTACGCAAAAGACCCTCGCGAATGATAGAACCGCCCCAACCCTTGCCCTGAAAATCAGGCGCCACACCGACGAAGTGGAGGTACCAGAAGGAAATACCCTTGGGATGATGCGCATCGAGAGCATTGCTGATCGCGATACCGCGACCAATTCCAGAACCAAAAACTCGGATCATAGGCAAAGCGCTGCGGATCAATTCCCAGATACCGGTATCGGCCGTATCTGGCGCCCGCCACAGCGAAGCGCTTTCACCCGAGGCGGATTTCAGAATCATGCCGGTTGGAAGATCTGATTTGAACAGTATGTCAAACAGCATAGGCAATCGCGCCCGACGGCGTTCGGCATCGGGCATGATCCAGCACAGCGCCGGATCATTCTGGAACGCCAGAGCAAGGGTCTGTATGACCACGGCCTGATCCCGTTTACTTGCAAGGCCAAAGGATTTTTCCATCATCATCGACGGGGCCAAAGGACCGATTGGGTGCAGCGAAACAGCGCCATGCGTTTCTGGCTGTCTTCGGACATGACCTCCGCGTCCCAGACTTGGGTCGTGCGCCCAAGGTGCACAGGCACGGCCGAGGCTAGGATTCGACCAGACATTGCTGTCGAGAAGAAATTGGATTTCAGTTCAATCGTCGTGAACCCACTTGCACCTTTGGGCAGGTTGAGCACTGTGCCATATCCGCACGCTGTATCGGCAAGCGTTACAACCGACCCAGCATGGAGGAAGCCATTTGGCGCATGGTGCCGTGGCGTGACATCGAAGGCCAAGACCATATGTTCAGGGGTTGCCTCCAGAACCATGATTCCAAGATGATCGGTCAAAGAGCCCGTTTGTCGCTCCATGAATTGTTCGGCGCTTCTCATTTCCTGAAGATGGCATGCCAAGACAATCATCGCAACGCCAACCACAATCGCTGGTGGAAATCCCGGACATGATCCCCTAGAAGCAGCGTATCCGATTCATTTGTCGCTGAAGGACCCGATCGCCATCATGCGTATCGCCATAGCCTCTGACCATGCCGCGTTTGAGATGAAGGCCGCGCTTGCAGAATGGCTCCGCGAGTCCGGACATGTTGTCGATGATCTTGGTCCCTTCGATGATGGCCGGGTGGACTATCCAGACTATGGCTATGCGCTGGCAAATGCGGTTGGCTCGGGTAGGGCCGAACGGGGTGTGGCGCTTTGCGGATCCGGGATCGGTATCTCGATTGCTGTCAACCGGCACCCCGAATGTCGCTGTGCCCGCGTCGACGATCCGCTGTCCGCACAGCTTTCACGCGAACACAATGATGCAAACGTGATTGCCATGGGCGCGCGCCTTATCGGTATCGATATGGCCAAATCCTGCGTGTCCGCATTTCTCTCAACCAGTTTTGGCGGGGGACGCCACGGCCCGCGCGTCGAAAAACTTGCACATCCACCCTTTCTGAAAGAACCCGCATGAGCATAAATTCCGCAGCATCCCTAAACGATGTCCAACCCGACGGCTTTTTTACACGCGGACTAGCCGAGGTCGATCCAGCAGTATTCGCAGGCGTTCGTCACGAGCTTGATCGCGAACAGCATCAAATTGAATTGATCGCATCGGAAAACATTGTCTCGAAAGCCGTGCTCGAGGCGCAGGGGTCCGTCTTCACAAACAAATATGCCGAAGGCTATCCTGGCAAGCGCTATTATCAGGGCTGCGCACCATCTGACGAGGTGGAAAACCTCGCCATTGACCGCGCTAAACAGTTGTTCGATTGCGGCTTTGCCAATGTGCAACCGCACTCGGGCGCGCAAGCCAATGGGGCCGTGATGCTCGCGCTCACAAAGCCGGGCGACACAATCATGGGACTGAGCCTTGATGCCGGCGGTCACCTTACTCATGGTGCCAAGGCGGCGATGTCCGGTAAATGGTACAATGCCGTCCAATATGGCGTGAATGTTGACGATCACTTGATCGATTTCGACCAGGTCGAGCGCCTCGCCAAGGAACACCGTCCCACACTGATCATCACAGGTGGATCCGCTTATCCCCGCCAAATTGATTTTGCTCGTTTTCGTGCGATTGCAGACGAGGTTGGAGCGATCTTCATGGTCGATATGGCGCATTTTGCTGGCCTGGTTGCCGGTGGCGTCCATCCAACCCCGTTCGGTCACGCCCATGTCGTCACCACGACGACTCATAAAACACTTCGCGGGCCGCGTGGCGGCATGATCATGACCAATGACGAGGCATTCGCGAAGAAGATCAACTCTGCCGTTTTTCCCGGCCTCCAAGGCGGGCCACTGATGCATGTGATTGCAGCCAAAGCGGTGGCTTTTGGAGAAGCGCTCCAACCGGAGTTCAAAAGCTATTCACGCGCAGTGATCGAGAATGCAAAAGTGCTGGCCGCAACGTTGCAGGAACGGGGTTCAAACCTTGTTTCAGGTGGTACCGACACACATCTCGCGCTGGTCGACTTGTCACCTCTTGGCGTAACCGGCCGGGATGCAGACGAGGCACTCGAGCGCGCAGCGATCACCTGCAACAAGAATGGCATACCCAATGATCCCCTGCCACCGATGAAGACATCGGGAATCCGGATAGGATCGCCTGCAGGCACAACCCGCGGTTTCGGCCCCGCTGAATTCCGAGAAATCGGTAATATGGTTGCCGATGTACTCGACGGCTTGGCCAAAAAGGGCGAAACCGGCGACAGTCGGGTTGAAGCCGATGTGCAGGGACGCGTGCGCGCGCTTTGTGAACGCTTCCCGATCTATCCGGGCTTTTGAGCGTTGCGTTGCCCGTTTTGCTCGCATGCCGAGACACAGGTCAAGGATAGTCGACCGACAGAGGACAATGCATCAATTCGTCGGCGACGCCAGTGCGAGGCATGTGGCGCGCGCTTCACGACATTTGAGCGGATCCAGTTGCGCGAATTGACCGTCCTGAAATCCGAAGGTCGAAAAGAGGCGTTCGAGCGCGAGAAGCTGGAACGATCCATCACAATTGCCTGCCGAAAACGGCCAGTCGACGGAGCCAAGATCGAGCGTCTCGTGACCGGTATCCAACGGCAACTCGAAACATTGGGTGAGCCGGAAATCCCGTCGACCCGGATAGGCGAGCTGGTGATGGCCGCACTTCAGGGGCTCGATAGCGTGGCCTATATCCGCTTTGCCTCGGTTTATAAGGATTTCACCGACGCGAGCGACTTTGAAGGTTTTGCCGGGAGTATCGCTGACGCGGCCCGCAAGTGAGCAACCCGCCAGTCATTGTCCTTGTTCGCCCGCAGCTTGGCGAGAATATCGGCAAGGCTGCACGGGCAATGCTCAATTTTGGATTGACCGAAATGAGGTTGGTGGCGCCGCGTGATGGGTGGCCTAATCCTTCGGCAGGACCGGCTTCGGCGGGTGCGGATGTGGTCCTGGAACAGGCGCAGGTCTTTGCCAGCGTTGCGGAGGCCACGGCCGACTGTGCTCATGTCTATGCCACGACCGTCCGCAAGCGTGGTGTGGTCAAACCGGTTGTGACACCAGAAGCCGCGGTAGAAGCCATTCGCCGGGCACCCGGACGCAGCGCAATCCTGTTCGGCCCCGAAAGGTCAGGCCTTTCCAGCGACGATGTCGCACTTGCCCGCACAATCATCACCGTGCCGATCAACCCGGAATTTGGCAGCCTCAATCTCGCTCAGGCGGTGATTCTGATTGTCTATGAATGGTCAAAAGGTGCCAACCTGGCTTCTCCGCCCAGGTCAGAGCTGGACCCACCCGCTCCGCAGCACGCACTCGAAGGGATGATAGCGCAACTCGACGCCATGCTGGAAAAGGCAGGGCACTTCTTTCCGCCCGACCGGAGCCATATCGATCGGCGAACTATCCGATCGCTTCTGACGAAGCCAGGCTGGACAGCGCAGGAAGTGCGAACCTTACGCGGTGTGCTGCGTTCACTGTCTGATCCGCATCCGCGCAAAACTTGACTCTACGGTAGCAGCCGCTAATTGCGCCCACTTCGCAATTGACCCTGCACTCCGGTGAAGCAGGTGTCCGGCACGACCTGCTCGTGTCGCGCGGTTCCGGAATATTGAATCGAACAACGCAATTGAAGGATTACTCATGTCAAAGCGCCAGAGCGCCAAGTACAAGCTCGACCGCCGGTTGGGCGAAAATGTCTGGGGTCGCCCCAAATCTCCTGTCAACCGCCGTGAATATGGCCCGGGCCAGCATGGCCAGCGCCGCAAGGGCAAGGTTTCTGACTATGGCCTGCAACTGAAAGCCAAGCAGAAGCTCAAGGGTTATTACGGCGAAGTCACCGAAAAGCAGTTCAAGCAGAGCTACCAGACCGCTGACCGGATGAAGGGCGATACGTCACAAAACCTCATCGGCCTGCTCGAGCGTCGCTTGGCTTCGGTCGTCTATCGCGCCAAGTTTGCGCCGACGGTGTTCGCCGCGCGCCAGCTCGTCAGCCACGGCCATGTCCGCGTCAACGGCGTAAAGTGCAACATTGCCTCACGCCGCATCGACGTGGGTGATGAAATCAGCCTGGGCAACAAGGCCGTTGAAATGGCGCTGGTCATCGAGGCGCAGAGCCTCGCCGAACGTGACATTCCCGATTATATCGCGACCGATGGTGCCGCAAAGGTGACCTTCGTTCGCGTCCCGACGCTCGATGAAGTACCGTATCCTGTAAAAATGGAACCGAACCTGGTCGTCGAATTCTATTCGCGCTGATCGGTCCGAATTCCGGAGAATAAAGGGCGGTCCGAATGGGCCGCCTTTTTTTGTTCGTCGACCATAGTTGGGAAATCAGTGAGCCCTCAAGAAACTCAACACATCCAGATGAATCGACAATGAGGCATTCACGAAATTTGGAAACTCGATAGTTTCAAGGTACTTGAACCCGACAGCGCATCGCCCCGAGCGTTTACAATTTTAATGTATTGGGTGAAAAAAGGATTGGAACTGCTCTTGATCTGGCTAGCGTTGCGCCTGCCCGGATTTGCCTGCATCGACCGGCATGCCAATGCCAAAGGCTTTCATTTTTGCGATCTCGTCCTGGGTCTCCCGAAGGTCTCGGATCGCCATATCGTGCAGGCGCTGGTCTTCGGCCGTTCTTCGATCAAGAAGTTCATGCGATGGTTTGGAAGATCCGAACATCGCCGGGCGGTTTGAAAGCACTGCCAGAAAAACTAGGCAAACAGCGACCAATACACTGAAAATAATTGTGCGCTGTTTTTGTGAAGTCATCTGCAAATACCACCCATGCTATTATAAATTAGATAATATATGATCTTACAAACAACAAAAAAATTGGCCAATACAATAACACTAGGCCTTAGTTAAAAAACAATGCATTATTCTGCATCGTCTTCGGGTCGCATATTCAAAATACACTATCAAAAAACCTTGTAAACCGTCCAATTATCAATGTCCCGCAATGAACCGGTCGACTTGGCAAAAGTTAATATTGGTTGAGACGCGATTTGCTACAGGAACAACAGGTGGTTCAGTCAAGGCAAAAATCCAGCAACGACCAGACATGGACTTTGTCGATTATAATTCCGAACGCGCCAAGACCATGACATAATCTGCCATGCCCAATCCGCCACCTGAGTCGCGCATTGTCGTTTCGTCGCTTTTCAGACTTTCGCTGAACCATTTCGGCTTCTCGCGCGAACGGCTCGAACTATTGCTCGCGAATACGAATATCTCTGGCGAAGAAGCTGACAATTTGAGCCAAGCGTTGCCGCTTCCTGCTTTTCTCACTTTCTTGTGCAATTTGGCCGCACTTGAAGGCGAAGACTGGTTCCTCAGGCTGCCTAAAATCTGGAGCGAAGCCGCGCAGGCAGGTTTTGGATTGACGCTGCGAAGTTCACCGGATTTTGCAACCGCGATTCAGCTGATGCTTGAATTTTCGCCGCTGAGATGGCCGATGGTCAAACTGACTTTGGAAAGAACTCCTCGGTCACAGGCATTGTTACTGGTGCCAGATGGCTCGATTGATGCAAGCGCTTGGCGAGTGGCGGTTTTTATCGCCGCCCTTAACATCATGACCTATGCTCAAAGCATTGTTGACCAGGAGGCCTCGGAAATCACATTTGCGTTCGCTGGCCCCGCCCCAGCCTATGCAGCGCAATTGGAAAAGGAGCTTGGCGCGAACGTCACGTGGAGCAATCCTTCTACAAGGTTCATTTTCCCGAACGCTTTGGTGTCGCGCAAGTCGCCATATGCTGACGCAGCAACGTTTTCAACGTCCATCAACGCCCTGCGCGCGCGCGCTGAGCGCGTCAAAAAAGCTCAATCCCTCACAACCCGTGTCAGCCAATGCCTGAGCGGTGTTACCGAAGGGAGGATCGACGCCCATGAAACGTCGGCCCGGCTTGGTTTGTCGCACCGCTCGTTCGAGCGTGGGCTTGCATCGGAAGGAACGACATTTTCCGAACTCCTCGATCATTCTCTAAAGGCCCGTCTCGAAACCCTGCTCTCCGGCCGACGAACAAGCGGCGAGGAGCTCGCGTTCAATCTTGGCTATGGAGATTCGACCAGTTTTTATCGGGCAGTGCGCCGCCTTTATGGCGAGCCGCTTTCCTCGTTGCGCAAAAGGCTGAATGGTTAACCCAGCCCTGAGAGGCTCAAATGTTGGCGCGCTGGCCTAACGATCCGCTTTTGGTTCACGCATCCGATTCCTAATCCGCCTGAGCCTTGTATAGGCCGCACGCGCATTAAGTCAGCTCGTTTAGGCGGCGATCGAGCAGTGGCATGCGGCAAGGACGATTGAAAAAGCCGCAACGTTTTCCCAGACCCCCAATCCAGGAAGCTCGCCCCGACAACCAACCAGCGATAGACTCATGATTGCATGGCCTTTTAGCATTTTTGAACTTCCAAGCTGGTTTGACAGGCATGATCAAACCACTCGGATCATGAATTTGAACGCAGGCAAACAACATGTCGAACGGTTATCTTGCAATTAAGTAGCGCGCATCCACCATAATCCTCGTTAAGTTTCTATCTCGAGAGTGTCCAAAAATGGGGCAGTTTTAGAAACTCCCCTATTCGTCCCATTTTTCGGGTTAATTTTCCGTAAACATGTGTTACCACCGAGTCGGGTGGTCGCATGCTCGCAACGTCGAGTCGAACCCAATTTCCTTTTAAGAGTACAGGGGATAACTATGAAGAAAATGATTTTGGCTGCGGCTGCCATGGCTCTGTCACTTCCTGTTGCAGCGCAAGCGGCTCCAAGCGTGACCATTAATTTCTCAAGCACAACGGCGATTAGTTCGTTTAACGACTGGAAGAGCAATCTCAATGGTGTGGGGCTGACCCAGTACGCTACGCAGCTTTCGTCGTTGTTCTTGACGGGCGGACCCGCTAATCTGGTGTTTGAATTCCTTGCAAGCGAAAGCGGCTTTTCTGACACGTTCAGTGCAACTGGAGCAGTTGGAAGTGTAAGTTATACAGAGACAAGCGGCTGGGAAGATCATTGGTCTAGCCCGATTCAGCTTGGTTTTGCAGAATTTGACAGCGGTGACCTCTTCAAGTTGCTGAATTTCACGAGCAATCTTGGCGGTCCGGCAACGGTGGGTGACGATGGCTTCGGCATTTTCCTTGGCCCGAACGCGCGAAGCGGTGGCAGTTACACCCAATTCTATATTGGCTATGACGACCAAATCGGCAGCCCGGACGACAATCATGACGATTTCATTGTTCGCGTTTCGGTGGTTCCACTGGCGGTGCCAGAACCATCGACCTGGGCAATGTTGCTGTTCGGCTTCGGCATCGTGGGTTTTGCCCTGCGTCGTCGTATTTCGCGGACTGCTGCGTTCGCTTGAACAACGATCTGATATCGTCGATGCAAATTTGACGATATCCAATTTGAGAGCCCTGCCGACGCAATTCGGCGGGGCTCTTTTTCGTTTGAATTGAGCTGTGCCAGTAACGAACCAGCTCAGATTGCGGTGCTGTTTCAGCCTAGCGCCGACCGAACAGCTTCTCGATGTCACCATGGGCCAGCTTGACCCAGGTCGGGCGGCCATGATTGCACTGGCCCGAATGCGGCGTCACTTCCATTTCACGCAACAAAGCGTTCATTTCCGTGACCGAAAGCACACGGCCAGCGCGAACCGATCCATGACAAGCCATCGTCCCGGCGACCGCATCGATCCGCTCCTTCAAAGAGAGCACTTCGCCATGCACCGCGAGTTCGTCAGCCAGGTCGGTCACAAGGCCCTTGATGTCGCCATTTCCAAGAACAGCCGGGGTGGCGCGAACAAGGATCGCGGCGGGGCCAAAGCGTTCAAGTTCAAGCCCAAACGCCGAAAGGTCAAGGATCCGCGCCTCCAGTCGATCGCACGCTGCTTCGTCAAGCTCGACGACTTCGGGGATCAACAGTGCCTGCGAGGAGACTTCCCCAGCTTCAACCGCTCGACGCATCCGTTCCAGTACAAGGCGCTCATGCGCGGCATGCTGGTCGACCAGGACTAATCCATCTTCAGCCTCGGCCACGATATATGTTTGCGCTATTTGTCCTCGTGCAACACCCATCGGATAGTTGATCGCCTCGGGCGGCGATGCCTGGGCGATTTCTGCTCGTGCCACGGGCGGTGCCACCATATAGTTGTGACGATGATCCCACACGCGCGACTGGGTGGTTTGATTGGGCCAGGTCTGAGTGACATTACCTTCTGGCTTCCAGCTTCCAAGCACCGCAACGGACGCCAGTGGCGCCCGCCCCTGCCCTGCCTCATCAAGCGCACGTCGCAAGCCACTAACGATCAATCCCCGCACCAGAGCCGGATCGCGGAACCGGACTTCTGCCTTGGCTGGATGAACGTTTACGTCAACCTCCCCAGGTGGCACATCGAGAAACAGCGCAACAACGGCATGACGGTCGCGCGCCAGCATATCCGCATATGCGCCGCGCACCGCACCTGCCAGAAGCCGGTCTTTGACTGGCCGGCCATTCACGCAAAGAAACTGGTGATCCGCCACACCTCGGTTGAACGTGGGCAAGCCGGCCACTCCTGTCAATCGCACGCCTTCGCGTTCAAAATCTATGGCCACGCTCGCCTCGATCAAGGCGCGGTCGGTAAGAGCAGCGACACGTTCTGGGCCCGATTCTCCTGGCGGCACAAGAAGAGTCCGCCGTCCGCCATGATCAAGGCTGAACCCAATATCTGGACGGGCCATCGCGAGCCGCTTTACTGCGTCGATGCAGGCCGCATATTCGGCGCGCTCAGAACGGAGAAACTTGCGACGGGCCGGGATTTTCGCAAAAAGGCCTTCGACTCTCACACGCGTTCCGGGTGGGATTGCGGCCGGGCCTTCCTCGAGAAAATTGCCGTTGTCGATCATCCGACGCCATCCATCTTGCCCGCGCACCCGACTTTCGATCGAAAGTCGTGCAACGCTTGCGATGGATGGCAGAGCCTCGCCTCGAAATCCAAGGGTTGCGACGGCATCAATCGCATCGTCGGGCAGTTTCGAGGTCGCGTGTCGTTCAAGGGCAAGCGCCATGTCAGGAGGCGACATACCACTGCCGTTGTCAGTAACCTCGATCCGCTCCATTCCGCCACTCACCAGCAAAATTTCAATTTGAGTGGCTCCGGCATCGATCGAATTCTCAACCAATTCCTTCAACGCCGCAGCCGGTCTTTCCACCACTTCACCGGCAGCGATGCGATTGACGAGATGCGAGGGCAAGCGGCGTATTGACATGCCAGACGCTCTAGCCCAAGCGGCCTCATCCCGCGAGCGGCAGTTGAAGAATCGGGGAGATTTTTTCCCGAAGCGCTGCTAACTCGCATCCATCACTCAATCCCAAACGGGCTCACAACGCTGACCCGAACAAGGCAGGTATCAGGAATGGCGTTTTTCTCCCGCTTTTTCAAAATGGTGTCGCAAGACATGGCAATCGATCTCGGCACCGCAAACACAATCGTTTATGTCCGTGGACGCGGGATTGTTCTGAACGAGCCATCCGTCGTCGCGATTGAAACCATCAATGGTGTTCGCACGACAAAGGCTGTTGGTATTGATGCCAAGCTGATGATGGGCAAGACACCAGGTTCAATAGAAGCGATCCGCCCGCTTCGTGACGGCGTGATTGCGGATATTGAAGTCGCCGAAACGATGATCAAGCACTTCATCAAGAAGGTGCATGGCCAGAGCCGTTTCCCGAGTTGGCCCGAAATTGTCATTTGCGTGCCATCGGGTTCTACTTCGGTTGAACGCCGCGCGATTCGCGATGCGGCCTCAAACGCAGGCGCAAGCCAGGTTCATCTTATCCTTGAACCAATGGCTGCAGCCATTGGCGCCGACATGCCTGTGACTGAACCTGTCGGTTCGATGGTGGTTGATATTGGTGGTGGGACGACCGAAGTCGCAGTGCTTTCGTTGCGCGGGCTTGCCTATACGACGTCCGTCCGGGTCGGCGGAGACAAGATGGACGAAGCCATCGTTTCCTATGTCCGACGGAACCACAATCTCCTGATTGGCGAGGCAACGGCCGAGCGGATCAAGAAGGAAGTTGGCGTGGCCAAGCCTCCGGCTGACGGCGTTGGAAAAACGATCCACATCAAGGGCCGGGATCTTGTCAACGGCGTGCCCAAGGAGATCGCAATCAATCAGGGCCAGATTGCGGAAGCTCTGGCCGAACCAGTCGGCACAATTGTGGAAGGCGTGCGAATCGCGCTGGAAAACACGGCACCTGAGTTGGCAGCGGATATCGTCGATCAGGGTATTGTGTTGACCGGTGGCGGCGCGCTTCTCGAGGGTATCGATGAGGTGCTGCGCGATGAAACCGGCCTTCCCGTTACAGTGGCTGACGATCCGTTGACCTGTGTTGCATTGGGTACGGGCCGCGCGCTGGAAGACCCGATCTTCCGTGGCGTGCTGCTGACCGCCTGAGAAAGGCTAGGCTGCCATGGCGCCGCCATCTCCCCGGCGCCCCGGCTTTTCGAGGCGGGCGCAATATAGTCTGTTTATGGGCTATGTTGCAGCAATAGTGGGTGCGCTTGCCGGGCTGTTGCTGATCGTCACTGCTCGGTTCGACCCGACGGGTCATGCTGCCCTCCAGAGCTTTTTTACCGATATTTTTTCACCTGTTTCGTCAGTCGCGCGCAGCGTTGGAGCTGGAATCGGTTCTGCCAGCGAAGAGGTCGGCGCCTATTTCGACGCGGCCTCAAAGAACCGCGATATGAAGCGCCAACTTGATGCAGCCAGACGCGACCTGATTACGGGAAAGAACGATGCACTCGAAAACCGCAGATTGAAGCGGTTCGTCCACCTTGTCGAGCGATTGCCCAAAGGTATTGTTACTGCTCGACTAGTGAGTTCTACCGGAACCAGCAGCAGGCGCTATGCCATCCTGGCTGCGGGAAGCCGCGATGGCGTCGTCAATGGCCAACCTGTCCGAACGCTGGACGGTTTGATTGGACGCATCGTACAGGTAGGCGAACGATCTGCACGGGTTCTCCTGATTATTGACGGCGGAAATATCGTACCAGTGCGAAGAGTACCGGATGGAGTCCCTGCAATTGCATACGGGTTGGGCGATGGACGAATTGATTTGCGCCCTCTCGCTGCTGGAACCAATCCATTCAAGCAAGGCGATGTGTTTGTGACTTCGGGAACTGGTGGCATCTATCAACCAGGCATTCCTGTAGCCATTGGCATCAAGCATAATCGCGAAGGCACCCTTGCGCGTCCGCTTGCAGATCCGGCAAGTTTCGATTTTGCAATCGTCGAACCGGAATTCGTTTCACCTCCTCCGTCACCAAGTGTCGAAGGGAGTAAGAAATAGTGGCCCGCCATCCGCGTTCCCGCATTGGCCGCACACCATCGCTGACACAACGACAAGCCGTACCCATCATTTCGACAATGATCGGTTCGCTGACTCCCCTGCTACCCATCATCGCGACAGCGCCCGTCATGCCGCCCTGGGGTTTGCTGATCATGCTTGCATGGCGGATGCTCCACCGCAATTTGTGGCCTGTCTGGATGGGGCTGCCTCTTGGGCTTTTCGATGATATATTCAGCGGCCAGCCGCTGGGCTCCGCAATGATGCTCTGGACGATTTCACTTCTTGGACTAGATCTGCTCGACAGGCGGATGGTATGGCGCGATTTCATTCAGGAATGGGGCATTGCCGGCGGGTTGATCATTGCGATGCTTCTTTCCCAACTCCTCGTTTCATACGCAACGGGCGGCGCGACTAATCCCCTCTTTCTTGCGCCTCAGGCAATATTGTCCGTCCTTGCCTTCCCGCTGATTGCACGAATCTGTGCGGCCATCGATGATTGGCGATTGCGTTGATGAAAAATTCCAAACGCATGGTCACAGAGGCGCAACAGGCATTCAGTTTCACACGCCGCTCCTTCGTCCTTGGGGCAGCACAATGGGGAGTGGGTGGACTCCTTGCTGCACGAATGGCTTGGTTAGCAGTGGCGCAGAACGAGAAATATGTACTCCTCGCCGAGAGCAATCGCGTCAACCTGACCCTTGTTCCGCCACGCCGCGGCTGGATTGTCGATAATATTGGCAAGCCGCTGGCGATCAACCGTACTGCATTCCGCGTGGACATCATCCCCGACCGGCTAACTGACAAGGATGCCACGCTCAAGGAATTGCAAATCCTATTGGGGATCAACCCTGATGATATGGACCGAATTCATAGGGATCTTGAAAAGGCAGCGGGGTTCCAGCCAGTGCAAATTGCCGAAAATCTCGATTGGGATCGTTTTGCAGCTGTAAGCATCCGCGTTTCGGAATTGCCTGGCGTCGCGCCCGCTCAATCCTACACCCGCTTCTATCCAGAAGGTGCGGGCGTCGGCCATTTGCTTGGATACGTCGGGGCAGCCTCGGCCAAGGAGTATGAGAAGACCAAAGATCCGATATTGATCACGCCTGGTTTCAAAATCGGGAAAGCCGGGATTGAGGCAGCTCTTGAACCGCGCCTGCGCGGAGAACCCGGCGCGAAACGTACGGAGGTGACCGCCCGGGGCAAGCTGGTGCGTGAGCTGGAAAGCCGTTCCGACATACCCGGAGGGACAGTCAGGCTCACAATCAATGCCGGACTTCAAGCCTATGCTTCGCGGCGGTTGGGCGCCGAATCCGGTTCGGTTGTCGTTATTGACTGCTTGACAGGTGGAATCCTCACTATGGCATCGATGCCGGCATTTGATCCAAATGCCTTTTCGGACGGGATCAGTAACACCGAATGGACGATGCTGCGCGAAAACGACCATGTGCCGCTGCTCAACAAGTCATTGCAGGGGCTTTATCCTCCAGGCTCAACCGTCAAGCCCATTGCGGCTCTTGCAATTCTGCATCACGGAATCGATCCCAAGGAAACGATCTTCTGCAATGGCGGCTACCGGCTGGGAAACCGAACATTTAAGTGTCTCGGCCGCCACGGCACGATGAACCTGACCAGTGCTATCATGAAAAGTTGCAACACATATTTCTACGCGATGGGGCGTCGGGTCGGCTATGACGGGATTGCCAATGTCGCTCGTGAACTGGGCTTGGGCGCAGAATATGAACTGCCCTTCCAGTCGCAACGCTATGGCACCGTTCCCGACAGCGAATGGAAGATGCGAAAACAAGGCAAGCCATGGGCTGATTCCGACACGCTGAACGCGACGATTGGGCAGGGTTATTTGCTGGTCAATCCTTTCCAGCTCGCCGTGATGGCGGCCCGCATTGCGTCGGGGCGCAATCTCGACCCGCATATCTTCCCACGCAAGAACAGAACCACGGCGGCGCTCAGTTTTCCCGAGGAGCATCTCGCCATTGTCCGTGAAGGCATGAACCTCGTCGTAAACGGCGCCGGCACCGCGGTTCGCAGCCGCCTGCCGCTCGAGGGTGTTACGATGGCGGGAAAGACCGGGACCGCGCAGGTACGCAAGATAGAAGGATCGCAACGCGGCCAGTCGGGCGAATGGAAATATCGGGATCACGGGTTGTTTGTCTGTTTTGCGCCGGTTGTACAGCCGCGCTATGCAGCGGCGGTGGTGATCGAACATGGTTTGGGCGGTGCACGTGCGGCGGCCCCGGTTGCCAGGGATTTCCTGACCTATCTCTATGACCCTGCAAAGGCGATGGCGGCCCTCGAAGCACTCGAAGCTGGCTGGGGTGGTGACATCAATACTCGCATGGCCGCGGATCGGGCGCGTTGGAAATTGTCGCGCGCTCCAGTAGCGCCGGCCCTTACAACACCGACGACTGAACCAGTCGGCAACGCCAACAGAACCATGAATTCCGCCGCAGCTCCGGCCCCTGCTCAACCTGCGACCAGTGCTTCATTACGCCCGGCTATCGTTGCAGGCGAAGACGATTGAACCAGTCGTCGATCCTGCCCGAACCCTTCGCCTCTCTACCATGGCGTGTGATCTTCCTTGTTCTCGCCATTGGCAGCTTCGGGCTAATCATTCTCTATTCGGCGGCCGGCGGCAATCTGACGCCATGGGCCAAGTCCCAAGGCATCAAATTCGGCATCTTCCTTGTCATGGCCCTCACCTTGTCACGCGTCGATGAACGCCGCTGGAAGGAAATCGCGTTTCCCGGCTATGCCATTATCCTCGCTCTCCTGCTGTTCGTTGAGTTGCTGGGCGCTGTCAGCGGCGGCAGCCAGCGCTGGCTCGACCTCGGTATCATCCGGCTGCAACCATCGGAACTGATGAAACTCTTTATCGTCCTCGCGCTCGCGCGCTTCTTTGACATGCTGCCGTCAGGCGAAATACGCCGGTGGAATGCGATCTGGTTGCCTGGCCTGTTGATCGGAATTCCTGCGGCGCTCGTGATGCTTCAGCCCGACCTTGGAACAGCATTGATGATTGTTGCTGGCGGTGTAACCGTCATGTTTCTGGCAGGCCTACCGATGCGCCTGTTCCTTGCGGCCGGAGCGGCCGTCGCCGCGATCGCGCCAATCGCTTATTTTTTTGTACTCCATGATTATCAGCGCAAGCGCGTCCTGATCTTTCTCGATCCAGAGAGCGACCCGCTCGGTGCGGGTTACCATATCACCCAATCCAAGATTGCGATCGGGTCAGGCGGGGTGTTCGGAAAGGGCTTTCTCAACGGCACGCAGAGCCATCTTGATTACCTGCCCGAAGGCCATACCGATTTCGTGTTTGCCACGATGGCGGAAGAATGGGGCTTGATGGGCGGTGTATTTGTCATCGGGGCGTTCCTGCTCTTGTTCCGTTGGGGAATGCGGGTCGCCGCCAGGGCGTCGACACGTTTCGGGCGACTGGCTGCAGCAGGCCTGACCAGCACAATATTTTACTACTTCACAATCAATCTGATGATGGTGATGGGTCTGGCTCCGGTTGTCGGCATCCCGCTTCCGCTCGTTTCTTTCGGTGGGACGGCGATGCTGACCGTCATGATCTGCATTGGCATCCTCATGTCGATCGAGCGGAGCAATAGAGGGCGCACTTCGTTCAGTTAGGGGTTTGCAAATAGCAAACTCCATGCTAGCGCGACGCTTCCCGCAGCACCCTTAAGGGGCGCTTGCGCCGGATTGGACGCATAGCTCAGTTGGTAGAGCAGCTGACTCTTAATCAGCGGGTCCTTGGTTCGAGCCCAAGTGTGTCCACCAAAATTTCCTTATTAATCCGTAGTTTAGATGTTCGTTCTACCACATTTCTTCGGCTGGAATTTTTCCAGTAAGCACCCAGTAAGCACAGTCCTTGGAACTAGTGGGAAGCATCGGCACAAGAATCTCAAGCGCAACCGGCGCAGTCAGTGAAAAAAGATGGAGCCGAGGGACGTGACCCCCAACTTTCATCCAGTTGCGATAAGAGCCTCGGCATCGTTTTGACGGTTCCCCGGTTTCGTGTCCGGTTTCAATGTTAGCCTCCGGCCTTCATCTGGTGTCATCCAGCCAAGGGAGGTGTGAGGACGGCTCTCATTATAATCCCGTCGCCACGCCTCGATCTTGCTCCTGGCATCGTCCAATGACAAGAACCAATGGGTATTGAGGCATTCGTCCCGGAGCCGCCCGTTGAACGATTCTACGTCGGCGTTGTCGGTTGGCTTACCTGGGCGCGAGAAGTCCAGTTTCACGCCATTTTCATACGCCTAGCGATGCAGCACCTTCGAGATGAACTCAGGGCCATTGTTCACCCCGATGGCCCGGGGCGCTCCGCGGATGGTCGCGATCCGCGTCATCGCCTCGACAAACCTGCTCTCCCTTGATGCCCTGAGCGACGTCGATCGCCAGTGCTTCGCGGGTGAAGGCATCGACCACGGTCAACGCGCGGAGGCGGTGACCGTCGAACAATGCATCGGACACAAAATCCATTGCCCATAAATCATTGGCAGATGTCGCGGCAGGCTGAAGTTCTCGCTGGACAGCGCTGATTGTGACGACGGGGCCGTTTGAGCCGCAGGCTGAGCCCATCCTCACGATACAGCCGATAACCCGCTTGTGATTCACGACCCAGCCTTCCCGTCGCAACAGGATGTAAATCCTGAAATTGCCGTATCGCATCCGGGTCTGCGCGACATCCCGGATGCGCATCAGCAGTGGCGTCTGATCGGATCTGACAGACCGGTTTCTTATGCTTCACCGGTCAAAGGTCAGTATGGCGCAGCTGCGCCGTTCACTGACCGCATGGCTCGACTGTACGTACCGGGCAATCTCGCGCTGCCGATCAGGCCTCAAGCTGTTTGAGCCGTCGCAACTCGCCAACGCCAAGCCCGCCGAACAGCTTCTTCCACCGGTAAAACGTCTGCTCTGAAATCCCCATACGACGGATTACCTCCGCCACCGGCGTGCCCGTCTCTGCCTGCTTCATCGCATAGGCAATCTGCTCATCGGTAAAACGACTCTTCTTCACGGCATGCTCCTTCAGCATCAAGGGTCACAATACCGGAAAACTCTCATTCAAACCGGAGGAAGAAACAGGGAGGACGTCCGCGCGCGCTACACCCTGTTTGCTGGTGGAACGCTGCACGTGGCGTACCGGCAGTCCGGTCACATATGTTTGCCAGACGTTCCGCGGGGACCGGTTCGACCTCGTTGCCGAATTCAAGCCTGGCTCCGATCACCGATGATGCTATCTACGCTACGTAGCCCAGAACGGCTTTGACCTCGACGAACTCGTCAAAGCCATATTCCCCCCATTCGCGCCCGTTACCACTCATCTTGTAACCGCCAAATGGGGCCAGATTATCTCCTGACCTGCCGTTGAGTGTGATCCGCCCTGCGCGCAATCTGGCCGCGACCTGCTGCATGACGTTTTCATCACCGCCCCAAATATAGCCGGCAAGCCCATATTCGGTATCATTCGCGATTTCGACAGCCTGATCTACCGTTTCATACCCTATGATTGAAAGGACAGGACCGAAAATTTCCTCGCGGGAGATTGCCATATCGTTGGTAACGGGTGCGAATATTGTCGGCCTGACATAGTATCCAGTTTCAAGGCCTTCTGGCCGACCGAGGCCACCAATAATAAGCGGAGCACCTTCTTCAATGCCCTTGGCTACAAGAGCCTGTATCCGCTCCCATTGCACGGCAGAGACGACGGGTCCGATGGTGACATCGCCAGATGGATCGCCAACCGTAATGGCCAAGACTGCCGCGCCAGCAATTGCGATCACCTCGTCCATGCGGTCGTGCGGGACAATCATCCGCGTCGGCGCATTGCACGATTGCCCCGAATTTGACATTACGGCGCGAACGCCCGCCGTAACCGCTTTGGGAAAATCGGCACCTTCCAGCAGGATATTTGGAGATTTGCCCCCGAGTTCCTGCGCGACGCGTTTGACGCCGGGGGCGGCGGCAATGGCAACCTGCACTCCTGCCCGCGTTGAGCCTGTAAACGAAACCATATCGACTTGTGGATGAGAGCATATTTCCGCCCCGGTTTCAGCACCTCCGTTGACGAGATTGAACACACCTGCGGGAACCCCGGCAGTATCGAGTATCTCGGCGAACAAATAGGCTGAAAACGGAGCAATTTCCGACGGTTTCAGCACCATAGTGCATCCCGTCGCCAGAGCCGGCGCAACCTTGCAGGCGACCTGGTTCATCGGCCAGTTCCAAGGCGTAATCAGCCCGCACACTCCAATAGGCTCCTTGATGATCCTTGTGGTTCCGCGCATCTCCTCAAAGATGTAATTGTTCAAAACTGTAATGGCGGCCTCGATGTGCGAAATCCCGCTTTTCGCCTGCGCCTGTCGTGACAGGGAGATTGGCGCCCCCATCTCTTCAGAAACTGCATCGGCGATTTCCATTTCGCGGCGTTTATATTCCTCAGCAACTCGCTCCAAAATGGCTAGCCGCTCCTCGCGGCTGGTACCGGACCAGCCAGCGAAAGCATCACGGGCAGCGCTTACCGCGCGATCAACGTCAGCCCTTCCCGCCATCGAGATTCGACCTGCTACCTTTTCGCTGGCAGGATTGATGACATCAAGCAGCGTGACGTCGAGGGGTTCGACCCAAGCACCGTTGATGTAGAATTTCCGATATTCGCGCACAGGTATTCCCTTGTCTAGTTATCTGGCTTGTGAGGGTTCACCCGCGAGGCGAGTATCGCGCCATGCAGACAAAAGCATTGCTATTGCCGCATATGTTACGACTACGACCACCATCCAGCGTAGCCAGTCAATCGGAAGCGATTTTACGATATAAGCAGCGATGAGTACTCCTGGAATTCCGCCCAACGTCAAGCCAATTGAAGCAGGCAGGCTGTAACGCTGGCTCTCGACAAACCGCGCACCGCCCACCGGCATCAGGAAAGCGCAAGCACCCATCATAATCGGGAAAGCGGCCAGTGGATTCATACCGAGTAGACTGACTAAAATCAGGCAGGGTGCGTAAAAACCCATGCCCAACATCATAAGCACGCCGAGTATGAAGCTCACCCCAACCGCGAAGACCAGCTTTGCACCGCCCAAGCCAACCGCATTGCCGCCGCTTGGCATCCATTCGAGCAAGCTTGCGATAAAAAGAGAAGCCGCCACCAGTAGCGCCAGACCCATCGTGATCTGGATTGCCCGCCGCGGCAAACGCGAAGCGAAGCCAACACCCAGCCAAGCGCCAGTGGTTGCAGCAGCAATCATACTCAACAGCGTCATCGGCTCAACGGTGACAATCGCGATAAAGATCAAGGCTTGCGCGACGGTAGGCAGCGCATGCCCAACATTCAGTGTTCCAGGTATCTGTTCGTCAGGCACCCTGCGCAGCAGCTTGAAAGCCGCCGTGGTGGACGCGAACGAACTTACGCCGAGCGTATCGAAGAAATTCACGACAAAGCCGATGGCCGTGTCGCTTATCGTTGTCAGGGCTCCTGAGTTGTCAGTTTCTACGCGCGCGCGTGTTGCCAGCATAAACCACCGTCCGGAAAACCAAATGGCTATTACAATCAATGCGCCCAGAATGGCCGTTGTGATAGATGCCGTCATGGTTTCTCCTGCCTCAACATTCGTTCGATATGCCCAGAAGTGGTTCTAACCACCCCAAGCCTGTTCATAGACCCGAAGCCAGTTCTCCCCGAGAACTTTGCGAACGTCGGCAGCCGACCAACCGCGATCAAGCAGGCCCTGAGTGACGTTGGGCAATTGGTCGATGCGTTCAAAGCCTTTGACGTAGAACCAGGGCATTTCCTGACTATAGGCTTCGGGTGCCATGAGGATGCGGTCCTCGGCACTCAACGGCCCCGGGTCATTGCGCCCTTCGATAAAGTCCGGGCCGATCCCCATGTGATCGACGCCGACCAAGCGTTTCAGATAGTCAAACTGGGCAAGATGCTGTTCCAGACCCACCTGCGGCGTAACTGGCATCCCTGCGTCGCTGGCCTTGCGGGCGTGGAAGTCGTTGAAAGCAGACAGGCCTATGACACCGCCAGTTTTTGCGATTGCCTCCAGCAGACGGTCGCTGGAGCAGCGCGGGTTGTCATTCAGAGCGCGCAGATTTGTATGACTACAAATCACCGGAGCGCCCGCCGAGCGTGCGATTGCATCGAACGACGCCTGCTCTCCTGTATGCCCGCCGACATCAAGCACGATCTGGAGGCGGTGAATTTCTTCGACGAGACGGTGGCCAGCACGTGTCAGACCCATTTGGGGATCGAAGCACCCACCACCAAATTCGTTCGCGACATTGTAAGAAATGCCACATATCCGCAGCCCTAGCTCATGATAAGCTCGCAGATTGCCGATCTCCGGCTCGCCATCAACGATCAAATCACTCGCCGATTGCCAGCCTGCAACGTGCGAAATGGTGCCTTTCTGATGGAGCTGGCGAATATCGCGCACACTGCGTGCCGGGGCAATCTGCGACTTATGCTTATCGAAAAAGTTTAGCAGCCGTGCAAAACTAGCGAAGTCGCCCCCAACACTGTGATGCCAGCAGTTGACGCCACCAGATCTGAGCAGACCGAGATAGTTGGCGTTAAGGCGCGACGGGTCTAGTCCATTGACCACCAGCGTCGATCGCTGGACATCACCTGCCTTCACCGTTTTGCCGATTTCAGGAGCAGTACTCGCCAAACTGCCTGAAGCCGCCACAGCACTGGCTGCCAACGCGTTCGCAACAAAAGAGCGTCGGCTTACGTCCATCATGCCTGACTATACCGATGGAGAATCATTGGGTGCGGACCAAAAGTCTACCCCAGCTTGCAAGAAACCGCATCTTGCCAGCTTTGTCAGGCCGGACGAAACGGATTGCCCAATCGGATGCCCCGGCACGTCCGTCTGCGCCTTCAAAAGTATCGTTCCCAACCGGAAAAAGCAATTTCGCAGGCTTTTCCTGATCGGAATTGTCAAAGGTGCTCAACTTGTCATAGGTTCGCATATCTATCCCGTCTTTAGTAGCGGTCACTACATAGCGATCGGCATTGTTTTCGTAGGTTCCGATATAGGGCCTAGTATCAACCGCGCGGATGCGACGCGAGGCAGGCAGCGGCGCAATGCCTGTCCAAGACCTGATAATCGGCTCAAGAAACGCAGGCGTCAGTGCGCTACCTTTGTCGCAATTTGTCAACAGGGCCAATACTCGGCCCGTAGCGGGATGTGCATATAGCTCCGATCGGACACCAGGGCCGCCCCCGCCGTGATTCAGCACACCTCCGGGCTGGATCATCCATCCCAAACCAATCTTTTCTGAATGACCGCCAACTGTCACGAACTCAGCCGTCGGCGTCATCATCTGTTTTGCCGAGCTTGCTGAAAGAATGCGCTTTCCGTTCAACCCGACGCCGCCATTGATGAGGGCACGGGCAAATGTCACAAGGTCGGTCGCCGTTGTCATCTGGGTAGACCCGGCCGGAGCAAAACTCGGTGCCAAAAATGGCCGTGTTGTTTGCACCAACTTACCTGTTACCGCATCAGTCAAATCGCCGATGCTGGTCCGAAACCGGGGGACCTCTAGAGGATCGACCAACGCGTGCTTCATGCCAAGTGGTTCGTATATCTGTGTTTTAACAAGCGTGTACCAACTCTTATCGCGGAGCTTCTGCGTAAGATATCCTGCTACGACTGTGGCAATATTATTATACGACGCTTCAGTCCCCGGCTCGAACAACTGACCCAAATCGGCGCACCGCTCAACCGCATCGACAATGCGCTCCTTATCGGGCCCATATTCCGGTAGCCATTCTCCATCAATGCCGCTGCTATGGTTCAGCAGCATCGCACATGTAATTTGTCCAAGCGCCTCGCGGTCGCGAAGCCGAAACTCAGGCAGATGTTTCACCACCGGATCGTCAAGCGCGATTTTGCCCTCATCAACCAACTGCATCATTAGCGCAGCATTGGTGACCTTCGTGATCGAGCCGACATGCATCAGAGTATCTAGCGTCACCGGATCGCCCGTCACGCTGTTACGTTGTCCGGCGACCGCAGTACGCAATTTGGCGCCGTCCCAATAGGCAAATGACGCACCGGTTATGCCGGCAGCGGAACGCGCCGCCTCGAGGCAAGTGGCATAACTCGCAGTGGATTGATTCGGTAGAGTTGTGAGCAAGTTATCTTTTTCAAGCCCGCCCAATGCTGCTGACGAGGGCGCACTCACGGCAGTGAGGGCTGCGGCAGTATTCCTGATAAATTGGCGGCGCGTTGGCATGCCGCTATCCTAGCGGATTCAAAATTTAGTTGCAATTGGATAAAATGTCCTAAATAATATGATTGCAGCCAATGGGGGACTGCTCTGCAAAGGATGTGCAGCATGCCACACAGAACTTTTCGCCGCAGACTAATGTCAACGATTACCGGCACAGTCGTCGCCACAGCGGTGCTGAGCGGCACTGCACAGGCCCAAGAGCAAGCCAATGAAGCCGAACAGGAAGCGGTGGCCAGCGGCAATGAAATCGTTGTGACGGCCACACGTCGTGCGACAACAGTGCAGGACGCGCCTATTAACATTGCCGCAGTCTCGGGCGAGCAACTGGAGCGCGAAGGTCTCAGCACATTGTCTGAAGCAACTCGCGCCACTCCGGGGATCAACATAATCGATCAGGGCGGCCGGGGCGGTAGCCAGATCATCGTGCGCGGCCTGAACGCAGAACCGCTGAACAACAACGACAACAGCAATGATGGTGGCGGAACAGTCGCAACCTATCTGGGTGAGACGCCGGTTTTCATCGAACTCAAACTTAATGACATGGAACGGGTCGAAGTCCTGCTGGGTCCACAAGGCACGCTCTATGGCGCAGGTACGCTTGGCGGTGCGATTCGCTATATCCCGCGTCGGCCCGAATTTGGTAAAATGTCGGCCGAGTTCCGCGGTGAGACCTACGGCTACAGCGCCTCCGGCTCGCAAAGCTTCGATCTCGGCGCCACCTTAAATATCCCGATTTCAGACAATTTCGCGCTTCGGGCCTCCATTGACCGGCTCGATGACTCAGGGTTCATCGACCAGAATTACGTTTTGCAAACGCCGGGCACCTCGCTGCCCAACGCTTTCGGCAGCGCTGCCGCAATCGCTGCAAATTTCCGCAGCGTGAAAGATGTGAATTTCGAAAAGACCTGGTCAGGCCGTGTTGCGGCGCGCTGGGAACCTTCGGCTGCCGTTGATATCAATCTGACTTATTACTTTCAGCTCCAGAAAGTTGGCGGACGGCAATCCTCGTCACTGCGGGTCGATCATATGCCGGTTTCGTTCGGCAAATATGAATCGGCGCTACGCGTGCTTGAACCTTCGAAGCGCGACAACCATTTAGTTGCGCTGGAAGGAAGCTTTGACCTAGGCTTTGCCGAGCTCACTTCGGCGACGAGCTACTCGAAATATGACGCGCGCGCGCAGCGGGATCAGACCGATCTCGCCATTGAGCTTGGCTTCGGTTATGAGTTTTTTCCTGCTTTGGTCGATTTCACCGATGAAATTGTCAAGGAGGAACGCATCAACCAAGAAGTCCGGTTGGTGTCGTCTGGCGAAGGTCCGTTTAGCTGGACAGTCGGTGGATTCTACAACCACTTCAAACGATCGGTCAATTATACAGAATTCACTCCCGGCCTCCATGTGTTCTATAACTATGGCATCGGCGATGACCGCGACTATATTTCGATCGACCGCAACGAGCGCTCTGAATATGCTTTTTATGGTGAGGCCTCATATGATCTGACTGACGCTTGGTCATTCACCATCGGTGGTCGCTACTATAATTATGATCTCAAAATAGAGTCTGCCGCAACCTTCCCTAACCCGTCGTTCCCGGTCGGCGGACCAGTGTTTAACTTCCGTCCGGACGGGCAGAAAGACAACGGCTTCCTTGGCAAGATCAATACTGCTTACCGGTTCTCGTCAGATGTTTTGGCCTATGGCACCATCAGTCAAGGTTATCGCAGCGGCGGTTCAAATGCGCTGAATCCTTGCACATTACCTCCTTCTGGCCAATTTGTGTGCGGCCAGCCGAACGAGTTGCTCTATACGCCCGACAAGACGACAAACTACGAAATAGGCCTCAAGACCCAATTGCTGGATCGACGGCTTACCTTCAATGCCGCTCTTTTCTATATTGACTGGAAAGACATTCAACTCGGTTCCTCTACGCAGGTTGGTTCTGTTGGGATAACAGTCAATGGTAGTGGAGCATCGAGCAAAGGCGCGGAATTCAGCTTTGACGCAAAGCTTACCGACCAATTCAGTATTCAGGGTAGCTATGCCTATACCGATGCACAATTGGACGAGCTTTCACCGGATTTGGTTCGTTCTATTACACCGCCGGGTTTCCGACCTGTACTCTTTATAGATGGCCAGGCTGGGGACCGTCTACCCGGGTCGGCCAAAAGCCGGGGCAGTATTGCCGCATCGTATAATGCGCCGATCAGTTCCGGGATTGACTTGAATATGAATTGGCGCACGGTCTTCTCAGGTAATGTGCTCAGTTCAGTTGCAGCGCGCGGGGGCAGCCAGACATTGCCTGGTTATTCCCTGAGTTATGCACGAATCGGACTTGCGAGTGCCAAGGATCAATGGTCGGTGTCGCTATATGCTGACAATGTGTTTAATAGGTTCGTCGAAGTCGGCACAAGGGGCACGCCATTGTTCAACCAGACCGTCATAGGTTCGGTTTATGATCGCCGCTTCTCAACCAGCGTACTGCCGCCGCGGCGGATCGGGATACGCTTCACAAAAGGATTCTGACGGTCTGTTCTTGATCAAATATCTCATACGGGCGATATTGGCGGTCGGTGCACTAGCACTGGCCGCCGCCGCTTTCGCGCCATATGTCTATGCTGAACTATGGCCGTGGCGCTTTGCACCTGCTGTCATCGGACCTGCACCCGTTAAGCTTACCAAAGGCCATATGTTCGATGATTATTTTGCGGTTCAAGAACTCGGCGCAGGCACTTTTGCGATAGGTGAGCCGCGTTACTATCAGGCCAATTACTCCTATCTGATTATCGGCGAAAAGCGTGCGCTGCTGTTCGATGCGGGATCTGGCACGCGCAATATCCGGCCGGTTGTTACAGCGCTAACCAAGTTACCCGTTACGGTTATGCCATCGCATCTACATTATGATCACCTTGCCGGTATTTCGGCATTTGACCGTGTCGCTATGATCGATATTAAGGCGACGCGAGGCGAAATGGTTCGAGGGCAATTTACCCCGGGCCGCTATGCATTTCTTGGCATGTTCGACGGACTCAAGACGCCATCATTCGCGGTATCGGAATGGGTCAAGCCCGGAGCGACCATCGATCTTGGCGGACGTTCACTGAAGGTGCTTTCAACCCCGGGCCACACGCCGCACTCGGTGTCGTTGTTCGACAGCCAGACGCATCGCCTGTTCACTGGCGACTTTATCTATCCCACAATGCTTTATGCCTTTCTGCCGGGAGCGAGCAATTCCTCTTACCGGGATACGGCTGGTAAGTTGCTGGGGGAAATGCCCGGTGACACGGTAATATGGGCCGCACACTGCTGCCGCCACGATAAGGGATATGCAGCACCTTGGTTATCAATGCGCGATTTGAAAGACCTTGACGCCGCACTTGCCCGAAGAGACGAAGGGCGTCTCAAAAGCGAAGGTTTTTTTCCGCGCCGCTACCCCGTTAACAGCCAGATGACGCTAGGTGGCGGCTTTTCGTGGAATAACCGCTAGCAACCTCGCATTTCTGGCCTCAAGAAAATCGCGAAATGTTATATGGCTGGCAATCAATCGAAGTCGGTTCACCACGCATCATCTGACTGAGCAATCGCGCGGAGATCGCTGCCTGAGTGATGCCCAGATGTTGATGGCCGAACGCATAGCCAATGGCGGGTGCACCAGCCATTCGACCGATGGCGGGCAGTGAATCGGGTAGCGATGGACGGCTACCTATCCAACGGGCAGTTTCATCTGTGGCGAGATCCGTTTTGAAATAGCGCGAAGCATAGCCGGCAAGTCGCTCGGCCCGTGACCAGTCTGGTCGAGCAGAATCCTCGGCGAACTCGACCGTTCCCGCCAGCCGGAGATCATTTCCCATTGGCGTAGCGACGCAGGATTCGGTATGGAAGGTGACCGGGCGGCTTAATAAAGCACCGCTGCCCGGCAACGTCAGATGATAGCCTCGTTCGGCCTGAAGTGGTACTTTTGCGCCTAAGGGGGCAAGTAAATGTGATGATTGTAGTCCCATTGTGATCCACACTTGCGAAGCTCTGCGGACTCCATGGTCGGTTGTCACCGTCACAACGGTATCGTTGGGCTGGAGCGAAACCGCCTTTTCCCGCAATAGAGTGCCGCCGCCTTTTCTGAAGCGTTCGAACAGAGCGCGCGATACATCTAAGGGATCACCGATGTCAGCATCGCTCACGTGCAACAATCCGCCTGAGGCCCTATCCCCAATCCCAGGTTCAAGCTCGCGTAGCTCGTTACGATCAAGCAAACTTGACGGAAGCGATCTTGCCGCCAACGCATCGCGCAGTTTGACGATATCCGCTTCGTCACTTTCGTCGCGAATCAATCGGATCATGCCGCGTTCGCGAAGCAGATTTCCCGCGCCACAGTCCGCAAGCAAGCTCCGCCAGGCCGAAACAGAATTCAGATTCAAAGCAGAAAGGGCATCCGTAATCGCTTCCTGGCGTGCATGCGGAAAAGTAGTGGTGGCACGGATCAGCCAAGGCAGATATTGTGGCAATGAGGCTATGCGAACAACAGCCGGTGCATCCCGACTGAGGAGCATCCGTGGCAAGTCATACATCCGGCGAGGAGAAATGAGTGGGAAGACCTCTGATACAGCAAGGATACCGGCATTCCCAAACGAGCATCCGTGTCCAGGTTCCGCTGAATCAATAATCGTTACGCCGTCGCCCCGGCGCTGAGCCTCTACCGCGCAAGCCAATCCAACCATTCCGGCCCCCAGGATCAGCACGGATTCAGGCATTCTTCATCCGCCAGACAAGCGTAGCAGCTGCAAGGTCAGATGCCGCGGTCCCGACCGACTTGAATAGCGTAATCTCGTCATCGCTGGTGCGTCCGCCACCGCGCGCGATATCCACAATATCGCCAACGATCGAATTTTCGGATATTATGCCTCGGCCAATCGGTGTGCGAAGATCGCCCGCCTCGGCCAGCGCACCTTCTTTTGTATCGACATAGATGGTGGCACGTGAAATTCCGATGTCGTCAATTTCACGCATGTCGGGCCGGTAACCGCCAATGAGGTCAATATGCGTTCCTGCACGCAACCATGATCCTTCAATCAGAGGTTCTTGTGCCCGCGTCGCTGCCGAAATGATGTCGCCGCCCAATACTGCGTCTGCAAGATCGCGATTAACGGTCACCAAAATATCAGGCATGCGTTTTTGAATGAGCGCGCAGCATTCTTCAGCAGCTTTTTCACTCCGACCCCAGACCTGGATCTTGCGGATAGGTCGCACGGCGCAATGCGCCTCGGCGAGATAAGGCACAATATGACCCGTCCCGACCATAAGCATCGTTCCGGAATTTGTTCGCGACAACGCGCGTGACGCCAACGCCGAGACTGCCGCAGTGCGTCGTGCGGTGAGCTCTCCTGCGTCCATCGTCGCGAGTGTCACCCCGGTCTTCGCATCAAGAAGTATGAACAATCCACCTACCACAGGTCGTTCGGTTCCACCGTTTTCGGGTACGACCGACAGGATTTTGACACCCGCGAAATGTGCCGACATGACAGGCATCACCAGCAATTCTCGCTGATCTGTGCCGGCTATGCACAAGCGCAAAGGTGTTTCGACGGGTTCGCTCAATGCCTTAGCCATGAAATCGACCAGACAGGGAAATGCCAACGATTCAGCTACTTCGTTGGCGTCAAAATGGGGAAACGTCACGTACCCAGGCCTCGTTTCTTGGCGCTTCTACGGCCAAGTTTGCTCAGAAGGTGTAAGCCAACCTCATCCAAGATCAGTTTCAATTGCGTGCCCACGAGAACCCTTCTTCATTTGCGCCACAAATGGATACCGCTCTTTGGATAAAAAATCCAGTATTAGCTGTCGATTGATTTGCAAGCCATTTTTCGGCGGCATAGCCGCCCGATTTGGAGCAATCGTAGGAAGTCGCAGACTCACGATCTCCCAATGCCAATCAGAAAAATTCGGCGTAAATCTTACATATTCAAGTGCAGCCATTCTGCAGATCAAGCATCCTGAGTAAGTCTGTTCCCGTCCGTTGGATGTGGACGTGCATCAGTTCAACAGCTTCATCTACAGCGCCATCGCGGCACAGTTCAAAAAGGCCATTATGATCTTCCTGAGCCTTATTGATACCATCGCCAACAGTCAGAACCAGCCGAGTGTAACGATCCGCGTTGACGAGCAATCCTTTCACAATATCAAGCGTCCTGGTCCTGCCAGATGGAGCGTATAGAGCCAAATGGAAACGCCTGTTCAAATCGCCCCAGCTGTCAACATCACCGGTAACCAGTGAATCGTCATACTCCTTCAATATTGTCTGTGCATTGCTCAGATTTTCGGCATTTAGGCGGGGTATTGCGTATCGGATCAAGTCAGGTTCAAGCATACAGCGCAGGTCAAACAGCTCTTCAATGTCGTCGCGTGAAAGGCCGGTGACGACATAGCCTCTATGCGGATAGTTCGCGACCAGACCCTCGCTTTCCAACCGGGATAGCGCTTCGCGCACCGGAATTCGGCTCGTTCCCATTTGTTCGGCAATGGCGTCCTGACGCAGCGGCTGCCCGTCCGCAATGGCCCCTGACAGAATAAGGTGCCGCAGCCGGTCGGCAACTGCGTCAGCAATTTTAAGACGCGTCACCGCGCCGGATATATTTTTAGCGGCTGCTAGTTCTGCCATTCTAACCCGATCATCCAACTTTAAGCGCCATCGTAAATGAGTAGCGTCATACGCGCAATTGGATAAAATTCATGAGCTAATAGACTCGCAACGCAAAATGTGTATTTTTTATCCAATTTATTGCCATGGCTGGCAGCGTTTTGAGGGACGCATATGACAAACGCGATACCAAGCCCGGAAGATCTAGCGCCAACTGGACAACGTCTGAAGGACCACCCTCGCGGATTATGGGTACTGGCGGGGACAGAATTCTGGGACCGCATTTCTTTTCATGGCATGCAGGCGCTGCTCGTTCTTTACATGGTTGGCTCGCTGTTGTCGCCGGGGCATATCGAGAATGTGGCAGGCTTCGCCACCTATCGTGCAGCTGTCGAGGCAGTAACCGGCCCGTTGTCAGTACAAGCGCTCGCCGCACAAACATTTGGTCTTTATATCGGACTCATCTACTTCACGCCGATCATAGGCGGCATCTTAGGCGACCGTCTAACCGGGCGTCGAGTGGCGGTAACATTGGGCGCGCTGTTGATGACGGCCGGTCATTTCGCACTCGCATTTGACAAGACATTCCTTCTTGCGTTGTTACTTCTAATTTTTGGCGTCGGCTTCCTGCGTGGAAATCTCAGCGCTCAAGTAAAATCGCTATATGAAGACGGTGATCGCCGTGAGGCTGACGCGTTTCAAATCTATTATGTGGCGATCAACGTGGGGGCATTTATAGCGCCCATTGTCACCGGGGCACTTGCGGCTATTTATGGCTGGCACACTGGTTTTGCCTTTGCCGGCCTAGGAATGCTGATCGGACTTGCATTCTACCTTGTTGGTCAAAAGCATCTGCCTGCTGAAACTACACGTGTGGCAGAGAAGCGGCCGCCGCTTTCACCCGGAGAAAAGCGCCGCATATTCGGACTGTTGCTCGTTTGGCCAGTTTCGGTCAGCTTTTGGATTGCCCAGACGCAGGTATGGAATGTTTATAACCTTTGGGTCCGCGATTACCTCGATTTGGCTGTTGGCGGCTATTCCGTGCCCATCCCATGGTTGCAGGCGATTGACGGGTTGGCGCCGGTCATCATGCTGCCTGCGGTTCTGGCGCTTTGGCGGTGGCAAGCCATCCGTAATCGTGAACCTGACTCAATAGCCAAGCTGGCGATTGGCTGTGCGGTATTCGCTGCGAGTGCAGTTTGGTTAGCCGCCGCGCCATTTGTATCAGACTCCGATGGGCGGGCGCCGCTATTGTGGGGAGTTGCATTTCATTTCATTTCAAACTTTGGTTGGTTATATTTTACGCCTATTATCGTATCACTTTTCGCAGGCAAGGCGCCAGCTTCGCTGCGTGGAACCATGATTGGAGTAAATACCACTGCGGTCTTTGCGGCCGGGATTATAAGTGGCAGGATCGGCGGTTTTTATGAGCAGATGACACCGAGCGAATTCTGGCTGATCCATGCAGCCATTGTTGGCGGGGGCGGGTTGATGATCACACTATTTGGTTCACCGGTTCGCAAATTATTCAGGGATGAACAAAATTAAAAGTGGATATCAAATTAATAAGGCACCGATCAAGCAAAACGGAAAGCGGATTGAAATGTGCCAATTCTGCATTGCGAATTTTTAATTGTGCAATCTCCTACGCGGCAAATTACAATCTTTTCAAAGATTGATCGCGCTATCGGCGCTTTTCGAAATCCAAATTTGGGGAATTATCCCCTTGCGTCAGTTAGGTCTAGTGGTGGTATAGGGGGCTCTTAAGGGACTCCACATCGGAGCGCTACTGGGGCAAGATCGTGGGCATGGCGACAACGAGAAAACAAAAGCCGGATCAGTTCACGGGCGAACGGACTGCCGCGCTTGTTGCAGGAGCCGTTCCCGCGCTCGCTACCGCGGGGATTGGAACGCTGAACCAATTCGGCATCCAACTCGCCCCGTGGCTATGGGCAATTTACGGCGTTGGCAGCGCCAGCCTTCTGTTGGTATGTGTCGTATTGTCCATGCACTTGGGCTGGAAAGCAGGTCTCCGGCGCGGTTGGTCGATACTGTTAGTAATGGCGTTTCAGGTAATTGCCCTACTCTCGATATCCGCATTTCTGGGCTTTTCATACAAATACGGACTAATATGGCCGAGAGAGAAGGAACCCGCCACGCTTCTATTCAAACAGCAAGTTCCAGGGTTTTCGGCTCATTTGGTAATCAGGTTGGCAGACATACAGAAAAAGCGCCGAAAATATATTGGCACCTTCTCAAATTCAGCGGGAGCTAAGGCGGCTCTTTATATTTCCGCAAGTGACCGCTTTGCGGTCACATTCACTGACACAAACGGTGAGCCCTACACCCTTGAGGCTGTAGCTGGCCGCAAGGGTATTCCTATCGCTGAATGGGTTTATCTTGCATCTGAAGCCGGAGCATCCCGTGGAATAACTCGTATGCAATTGCGGGTCAACGGTGACGTCGTCGCCGATAGAGTTTTCCCTTTCGAAATTGATCTTGGAAAGCCAGATTGGCGCGTCGAAACCCTCGGTGGGAACGCAGATGGGAAGGAAAATGGCGGGTTCGGTTTGGGTGAACTCGTTTTATATGGCCGCACAATGGACGAGAAAACGCAAGGCCAAATTAACGGCGCAGTCGCTGCGGAATGGAAAATTAGGTGACCGAAATGACTGACGATCCCCAAGCCCGTTTCGACGCCCTGCTGCACGCGATGGTGCACGGTGAAGCGCCATCTAGCGCGAAAAGGAAACCATCAGCTGATCAAGCATCGCATGGGGAGCCTGACGCATGTTCCAGCGATACTCAAACTCGCCCAGATACTTCGAAAGGTGCTTCTGGCTGACATGTATATGCGTGCCATTGATCCCGCGTTTGACCGCTGCCCAGAAGCCTTCGATCCCGTTCGTGCTGGCACCCTGAAAGCCGACATACTCGCCGATGGAGTGATTGACCGTCATGTGGCGATGCCCGCGCTTGTGGAGGCCAAGATAGGAGCGCAGTTCGTCGGTGTGGACAGCGCCACCGGGAATGACATTGGCGTCGATGATCGGGTTGAGCGTCACCTTGCGCTGGTTCGGAACAACGGCGGTCATCACGTCGCCGCCGCGCTCAAGCATCCCCATCACGACAGTCTTGGGAGAGCGGAAGCCGCCAAGCATGGTTTCGTCAATTTCGACATGCTTGCCGGGGCCACCAAGCGGGCCAGTGCCGTCAACATCGCCCATGTATTTGCGGATTTCGTGGCACATGCGCCAAGCCGTCTTGTAGGTGACGCCAAGCTGACGCTCGACTTCCTTTGCAGCAACGCCGTTCCGCGTCGTGCAGAACAGGAACATGACATGGAACCAGTCGCGCAGTGGAGTGCGGGTGCGTTCGAACGGAGTATCGGCCATCGGGGCAACTTGGTTGCCGCAATACTCGCATGAATAGACCTTACGCGCCTTCACCCGATAAAAGTGGGCGTTACGTCTACACTTTGAACAGTCGTGGCGATCACCATACCGGATACGCATCAAATGCTCTAAACAAGCATCCTCTGTCGGAAACTGGTCAAGAAACTGGCGAAGGGTTGGGGATTTCGTTTTCATAGATATTGTATAGTAGTGATTTTAACCTGATGAAAGGGGATATTTGTTCAAATTTGTGTTTCTATCTCCTGACGGCAAATATATACTTGACGTAACTAATCAGAAGGCCCATAAGTTTATCAACAGCTTAGGAACTTTCCGATGTTCGACCTTACAAACCCGATCTACAGCGACGCAAACAAGGCTCGCGAGCATCTTGAAGCCCTGCATTGGCCGAACGGCCCTGTCTGCCCCAAGTGCGGCGAAACCGAGCGCGTGAAGCGCCTTGAAGGCAAGTCCACCCGTCCCGGCGTCGTGATGTGCAACCCTTGCCGCAAACCCTTCACCGTGACCGTGGGAACGATCTTCGAGGACAGCAAAATTCCCTTGAACAAGTGGTTGCTTGGCTTCCGGCTCATGGCTGGCAGCAAGAAAGGCATGTCCGCACATCAACTGCATTGCTCCCTTGGCATCACATACAAATCCGCTTGGTTTCTCGCTCACCGCATCCGTGAAGCGATGGACGGTGCCGACGGCGACGGCCCCTTGGGTGGCCCGAACACGGTTGTCGAAGCTGATGAAACCTATGTGGGTGGCAAGGCCCGCAATCGCGCCTTCCGCACTCCCGCCCCCAAGAAGGCAGTTGTGGCGCTGGTCGAGCGCGACGGCAAAGCCCGATCGTTCCATGTTGCCAACGTCAATGCCAAGCACGTTCGCGTACTGATCGCGACAAACGTAGCCCGCGAAAGCCATTTGATGACCGATGAGAGCGCTGTCTATACCCGCATTGGCCGCGAGTTCGCCGGTCACACCACCGTCATTCACAGCAAGAACGAATATGTCCGCAAGGGCGGCTGGGCACATTCCAACACCGCCGAAAACTTCTTCTCCGTCTTCAAGCGTGGCGTGATCGGCACCTATCATCACGTGAGCGAGGCCCATCTTGGGCGCTACTGCCGCGAGTTCGATTTCCGTTACAACACCCGCACATTCACCGATGCAGAACGCACCGATATTGCCTTGGTTGGCGCTATCGGGAAGCGCCTGACCTATCGGCGGGTTGATAAACTCGCCGCCTAAACTGGCCCGCTTTCCCCGCCAGATTGGGGAACGCCGCAAACGCTATTTTCCGTGAGACTCGACTCGCTTGACCTTGCTAGCCGTGTGAGGCTTCGCGGGGGTGTGTAAGGCCTTTCCTAACGCCCTGTTCATGCGAGCCGCCGTTTCCGCTTTGGAGTAGGCATCTTGGGATTGGGAATCATCAGTGCCACGCATTCAAGGAAACTCCACATTTGCATCAAGTGCCAAGGATGGCGTCAGCCCCGTATTTGATATGGATAGCATGGAATTACCTGATCCAGCCATCCCGATTGAGCACTGCGATCAGGTTTTAGGATATTATTTGCGCACCTGGAACCAGTTGGAGTTCAGTCTCGCCGCCATGGTTCAATCACTGCTTGGCACCGATCAAAAGCGATCCTTTGTTGTCCTCCAAAATGTTCAGCACGCTGCCTTGCGGGACCTGTTGCAACATCTCGGAACCTACTACCTGACGAAAGAAGATCAGTCCGCGCTAGACTCAATTATGCGAGAAATTAAGTCTCTCGCTGGAGTCCGAAACAGGCTGGTTCATGGGCAATGGGCCATTCATATCAAACGTGCTGAAGGAAAGATTCTGTCCGCCGACTTTAGCCGAGACCCTTTTATATTGGACGCTAATGACCAGCGAGAAATGTATGACCCAAAAAACCAGAGAGCAAAACATCTCAGAAAACGAAACTACCTTTTGCCAGAGCAAATTATTGAGGAAGCCGAAAAATTGCGTCCGATAGCGGATAGGCTGAATGAACTTGCAGCTAATGCAGTGGTTTCTCCAGATCACCCTGTAGAGCCGAAATCACGACCGAAACGAGCCACTCGAATTCCGAAAACGAAGTCCGCTCGTTGACCCCATCTCCCACAGCATCTGACAACGCCAGAGCCGCGTTAAAACGGCTGTCACTATCAAATTTAGAAGCCCCGGCCTGTCGTTCCTGAATATCCATCTTACAATTCGTTACGTCAAGTATATATTTGCTGATCTTTCTCGATTACATGATTGCGCTCGGACTTATGTACGTGATCAGCGCCGCCAGCCTTCATGATCTTTTCCCGGCCATTGCCCGTTAGCAATGGATCATCTTGTTCACCATCGCGGGCACCGGTGTGAATATCGCGGGGGTCCAGTTTGCGGCGCGTGCCAACAAGATCATGCTCTATGCGATGCTCGCCATCTTGGCGGTTTTTATGCTTATGAGGCTGGTCGCGCCATACGCCGGCAAGGGCAATGGTGGCCTCACCTTCAAATCGGTGTTCGACGCGCACCGCTTCTCCTGGTCCGCCATGGGCACGGCAATCCTGAGTAGTTCGACAAACTTTCTCGGCTTCGACGCGATCACGACCTTGGCAGAAGAGGTGGTGCCGGAGCCGATCGCGGTCTCGGGCGCGTAGCTTACATTCTGTGGCGCTCCCATGGGCGTTGCGGACAATGCAATGACGATCTGGGAATTCCTCGGCCACATATTGGTGACGTGCCAGGACTGGTTCGTTGCGCCGTTCGCTGGCACCGCGATCGCCATTCACGGGACGAACGGCTCAATCCCCGGCCAGGCCGTTCTTTGGCGGGCGCCGGGCGGAATGGTTACCGTCAGGACCGCAACGGGGACTCGCGTGACCGAGTTCGAGCACCACATTTTTTATGACCGGACCGTTGTGGTTCGTACTGGCAGTTCGCGGCGGGGCATGCCGAGCGCAAGCGGCGAAGACGGGCTTCGCTCGCTGGAGCCTGCACTTTCAACCGACAGGACAATCAAGAGCGGGATCGAACAATGCTCTGAAGCATCGCATCGCGACAGGCTCCAGGGACACGGACGGGCCCAAGTCCCCGAAGCCGACGGTCGGCGCTCAGGCTTCGCCCGCTTCGATGATACCTAGGCGTGTCAGCCGGTCAACGAGGCGCATTGCGGTCGATGTTCGGAGGGCGTGCCGTTGCGCACCCTATTCCACGTGTTAGCGCTGATCCCGAAGGTTGCCATGATAACCTCCCTTTCGCTGCTGGAAAGCACCGTCTTCAGGGCGCCAACTAAAGATGTCGGAATAACGTCGTGGCCGATACACGACCCGGACCGTGTTTTCTGCCGACTTTGTGCAATCATGGTCGATCGTTTACCTCCCTTTCTCGTTGGCGATGCTCTAAACTGTTTTGGAAGGGCCAATCTTTCGCGGGCGTATGGCTTTTTTCGCCTGCGCTCCTCCTTCGGCCCGTCAGCGCGCAGCATCGCAAACCGGCACCATACTGCAATTGCGCAATCGTGCGTAAGATGACGCAATCCGACGCACAAACCCGCGCAACGGCGAATGCAGAATCGGATCTATTGGGATCTCGATGCCTCACCAGTCCGTGCGCATTGCCAGGCTCGACGCTGACGGCAATTATGACAGTGATTGTGTTGATAATGAAGTAGGCGCTCTATTGCTGTCCGGGCCTAGTCACCAAAATAGATTGCGACCCAGTACATGTCGCAGAAGTACGGAAATGGTTGAACCAGTTTTCTATCCCTTTTTCAATGAATGGAAGGGCCGCTTGACTCTAATTCCGGTCAGAAATGGAATCCGAGAATGAAGCCGTAGATGCGACCGGGGGCCGCAACGCGGACATCGCCACACGCAAGACAATCGCCTATGGATGAATGTGCCTGAAATTGTTAAGGGCGCCTCGCCATGGGAGACAAAACACACAACACGGATTCTTTGCGCCTGAGAGCGCGAAGCCATCCGCTCAGAGCATCTTTGTCGGAAGAGATGCACGTTCGAAAGCTTCCACCATTTTCAACACCGACTCGGCTGATGCAAATTGTCACACTCTTGGGCGAGCAAGACGCAGAGGAAAGCCGAGCTCATGTGGAGGCGCTGTGCGAACGTCATGTCACCAGCTTTTCCACCTTGTGTAAACATCACACGTGTCGGCTCGGCGAGCTGGATTTTGTATGGGAACAGCATACAGAAGTCGCGAGCTATACTTTCATCCGCACCGGAGCCGCCGAGGCTAACTTTAGTATTGAGCCGTTTGGCGCTTCCGCTCGCGAGTGGGTAAACGGGCTTCCAGGCCAGGTGATCCGGGCGACGCAAATTGCGCTCGTTGGTTCGGATGCATCCCCTGACCTTCTGGATTCCCTGTACTCGCATTTTATACCTGACGATCTGGTCATCTGCGATGTCGCCGCAGGCCAAGCGCGAATCTGGTCTGATTTTCGCCTTCATGATGACGGTTTCGGCCATCTCTTGATCGTGGATCAGGGCTTGGAAGGATATGAAAGGGCGCAGCTGGTTCAACGTCTGCAAGAACTCGGCAACTATCGCAATATGGCGCTGCTGGGCCTTCCTGTCGCTCAGCGCCTGACGCCTCAAGTGTCGGGGCTTGAGCAAAGACTTGCGATGCTCACAGGTGCCGTTGCCGAACAGAGTTCCGAGGATGATCAGTTGCTGAGAGAGCTCAGTTTTCTCTCCGCCGAGCTCGCCCGATTGATGGCCGAAACGCGCTATCGGATGAGTGCCACACGCGCCTATGCCCAGCTTAGCACGGACCGCCTGCTCAGCCTCAAGGTTGGACCAGTGCGAGGCTATTCAACGCTTTCAGACTTTACAGAACGTCGGCTCGTTCCGGCGATGCGAACCTGCGCTTCCTTTTCGCAAAGGCTCGAAGACCTGTCGCAGCGCGTTGCCTGGACCAGTTCACTGCTGAGAACACGGGTGGACACGGCGCTTGCCAAGCAGAACCGCGACTTGCTGGAATCCATGAACCACCGGACACATGTCCAGCTGCGGCTGCAGCAAACCGTCGAGGGACTGTCGGTTGTTGCGATCAGCTATTATCTCGTTGCCTTGCTGGGCTATCTTTACAAATCGCTTCATGAAATCACGCCAGCGTTCAAGCCCGAGATTGCGACAGGACTGTCGGTACCTGCCATTGTGATACTGGTCCTGCTCGCTATCCGTCGAATCCGGCGGCAGCTTCATGAGGTTTGACGGGCACGATCAAACAATCTGAAGTCGCTTCCGGCTGGAGCTGAAACAATTACCATGCGTAGCGCGCGGCTCGGTTCGGGCGACATGTTGAAATAGCGCAATTGACAGGGCGGCTTGGCTTTTGAGAGCGTGACATGGCCCTGCCCTGCCCCACCGGCGCCCGCATCGCTAACGAAGCACTTGTTTTGGTCGTACCGAGCGAATTGCCTATAACCGCATTGTTTCGCTGTTTCATGCTCTGCCAGATTGAGGGCAAACACGCGTTGGGCTTGTGAAAGCTTCGGCATCAAGAAAAGCCCGATGCCGGCCTCCATCCCCGATTGAAATTGGCCATCCCAAACTTAGAGAATTTGGGTGCAAGTTGCGACAAGGCATAAATATTCCTGATAGCTGAATCAAAGATGCTCCCCGCTCTCATTGGCTGAACTTGCATTAGTTACCCAGTTGCAAACCTGAACTGCAGGTCGGCGATGCGGTCTGCGCGATCGCACGGTGCGAGGATTCCATGGGCGCCTCACCACCGGCAATCGCGAGAGGAGATAGGACAATGATCAACAGCACAAAATGGGGAGCGCGGTTTCTGACGACAACGGCGATGGGCGTTTGTCTCGCAACAACGCCAGCACTCGCACAGAATGCGAATCGTGCACCGGCGGAACAGACTGATGGAGAGGCCGCATCTGTCGGCGAAATCATCGTCACTGCCAACCGCCGTGAAGAGCGTGCTCAAGACGTCGGCATTTCGATCTCCGCATTCAGCGGTGACATGCTCCAGAGCAAGAATATCCGCACGGCAGAAGATCTGGCAAAAACCGTCCCTGGTCTCAACTCTACTGCCAGTTCCGGTTCAAGCGTCTCCACCGTCGTCATTCGCGGCGTCGGCGTCTCCGACTTCAACGACCATCAGGAGCAGCCGAACGCGACCTATCAGGACGGGGTCTATATTCCATTTTCGACCGCAGTGGGCATTCCGGTCTTCGACATCGAGCGGGTAGAAGTCCTGCGCGGTCCCCAAGGCACCCTGTTCGGCAGGAATGCCACGGGCGGTCTCATCCAGTATGTCGCCAACAAGCCGCGCGCCGGGACGAGCGCAGAGATAGAGGTGGGCGCGGGCGAACGAAGCTTGTGGCGCGGTCAGGGCAGTCTCAATTTGGGCAATGACACGATCGCTGCGCGCGCCTCGTTGTACTACCAGACCCAGGATGGTTACGTGAAGAACCTGAGCGGACGCAATCGGGGCGACAAAGACGTCTTTGCGTGGCGCGGCCAGATCAAGTTCACACCGGATGCATTGACGACGATCAACCTGCGCGCCGAAGGCTACCGTCAGCGCGGGACCAATCCGGGCTATATCGCTTATCCGGCCTATTATCCGGGGGCCGAAGCTGCCTACTTGCCCGAGACGATCGATTTCTGGGGCACAGGTCCGGGCAAGGATCTTTATGGCTATCGCAATCCCTACAAGCCTTCTGCTCAAACCGTCGATCTCAACAATGAGGGCCTGCTCAACAAGGATTCACGGACCTATGCGCTGACCATCGAGCGCAAGCTGGGCAAGGCCACGCTCACGTCGATCACGTCTTATGGCAAGGTGAACAATGCCTATGTCGAAGATACTGACTCCACCCCGTTCCGCCAGTTCGAAGCCGGGAATGTAACGAGCGCTCATGATTTCCAGCAAGATCTCCACATCTCCGGCGGAAGCGATCGCCTCCGCTATACGGTTGGTGGCTTCTACCTTGATATCAAGGGCAATTACGGGCTGTACAACCTGTTCGATTCCTATCTCGCGGTGGCCTTTGGCGGCGCCTTTTCCGCACCGGAGCAGGACCACGTGATCATCAACAACGATTATGGAGTCAGCACAAAATCGAAAGCTGTCTACGGCCAGTTCGAATATGATCTTAGCGACAAGGTGACTTTCATCGTTGGCGGACGTTACACCTGGGACAACGTCAAGTTGAACAGCCTTACGGTGAATTGCCTCCAGACGATCGATGGACTTTGCGATTTCTTTGGCGGGATCCCGACCACAACGCTCAATACGTTCGTTACAGGACTTGGTCCTGTCACTATCAACCGAAGCTATTCGGACTGGAGCGGCAAGGCCCAGATCAATTTCAAGCCTTCAGATGATCTTCTGCTCTATGCAAGCGCCAGCCGCGGAACCAAGGCTGCAGGCTACACCGCACCGCTGACCGGGCTGTACCCGATTGTCGACCTGCCCTACCGGCCAGAGCGGCTCAACGCGTTTGAAATCGGCGAGAAGGCTCAAATTCTCGACCGCCGCCTGACGATAAATTCGAGTTTCTACTATTATGATTACTCAGACTTCCAGACCTTCCTGTTCCAGAACACTTCGACCAAGGTGTTGAACCGTGATGCGCAAGCCTATGGCGGAGAACTCGAGGTCTCGGGGCGCTTCGATGGCGAATGGACTGCCAACTTCGGTGCGGCATACAGCCACTTCCTGGTCAATGATATCATTACGGTGCGAGCACCGACCGGTGAAAAGCAACGGCCCATCAACCAGCCGGAATGGCAACTTCTGTGGGGATTAAGCAAGTCAGTCCAGCTGAACGACAAACTCAGCGTCGACCTCAGCTATAACGGCCGGTATGTCGGCAATGCCTTTTACAACATCGTCAACGATCCGATCGTCAAGGCACCGGGCTATGTAGTTCATGATGCCACTATCCGCCTTGAATCGGACAAGGGCTGGTGGGTTGCGGGCTATATCAACAACATTTTCGACAAGACTTACCAGGTTGGCGCTTTCGATGTCAGCTTCTTCAGCTGGTCGCTACGACAGTTCGGCGAGCCGCGCACGGTGAGTGTGGCCGCTGGGATCAAGTTCTAAGCGACACGTGGTCAAGGGCAGGCATCTGACGATGCCTGCCCTTTTTTCTGGCGCCGGGTTGGCCGGCGGTCAATTGCATCAAGGTGCCAGGTATCGGTCGAAGTGATCGCGCGACGCAGGTGATGGAGCTTCAGGCCGCGATTGCGCCACTGAATGCCTGGCGGTCACTGCGCAGCATCACCAAACTGCCACCGGCCGCGCGGCTGCGATCATTGTTTATCCATTGCCGCGATTGGCAGATCGCAAAAAAAACGCGATTCCTCAAAGCCGCTGCCACAGACGGCCCCGCCTGAGCATCGGATCAATCGGCCCGGCCTTGATTGTAGCAGTGAGCTTTTGGTGCCAGCCGATATCGCGCCACATGCCAACGAACTGCGGTCCACAAAAGTTGCTCGTCCCAATCGCAAGCCACCGTCCCGTGGCAGACGCTGCGCGCGTGCCAATCGCGCAGACGTCCTTGACCCAATCCCACGGCAGCAGGGGCCAGTCCTTATAGTCGATGATTGCCCAGCACTCTGTCGTCATCAGCGGCTGCCGGCTCCGTCGTGACACCTGCGCAAGTCGGGCGATTTCATCGGTGAGCAACTTGTTCCAGTATTCGGGACGCGCGCGATAGGTGGCCTCAGCCTTGCGCTGTTGCTCGATATAGTCCTTTTCGGAAAATCGCTCATAGGTGTAACCGGTCAGTTTGTAGAATTCATCGTCATTCTCGCCGACCATCCATTGGTGATGTTCAATGGAATCGATGAAAGAAATATCGTGCTGCGCATAGACATCGACATCTCCGCTGTTGGTAGAGAACAACAGGGGCAGGTCAGGATATTTGCCACGCACCGCGGCGATCGCCCGGCGCATCCAGTCCAGACCGCGCGGATCGAACCAGTCGCTTCCGCCCAGCGGCGGCTTGACAAAAGGAGCCCAGATCGGTGCAGGCCATTCGTTGCACAGATCAACGTAAAGCACGGTATCGAGCAGCCCAGCGTCGCTGATATGGTCCAGCGTCGTTAGCCAAATTGCTGCCATTTCCTTGGGGCCAGCGATACGGCTGCGGATATCATCCTCGTCTTCACGGTACCAGGTCGATAGCCCCAATTTGATTCCCCGGGTCCGGCATTTGGCCATGAATCCAAGCAATTCCGGCAAGACCCGCACCTTGACCAAGCCAGGCGCGCCCCAATCCTGCACATGCCACACCGGCTTGAGCAGCCATTCACGGTTCGGATCGGCCGCAACCAGGTGCGGATAGATGTCGATCCGGATCGCGTCATAGCCGCGAAGCACCAGCTCATCGAGTATCTGGTCCCAATCCTCGTAACCAGCTCCCGGCCAACGCCGCTCCAGCCATGAAAAATCCCACATCGTGATTGCCCTGGGCCGCCGTTCACACGGACCTGCCTTGGCAGCCGCGGCAACCATAGGCCTGAGCGTCAGCGCGCCAGCCGCTGCAGCCGCACCTTTCAGAAACTGGCTGCGCGTGATCATGCCTGGGACGTCCGATCAGGGTTTGGAGACACGCGACGTCAGCGTAAAACGGCGCGCAAGGTCGGGATGCAAAGCCATCCCGAGGCCAGGGCCATCGGGCACGGTAATCATCCCCTTCTCGATTTTCGGCAGGGCGGTGACGATTTCCGAATACCAGCCCTTGTAGAAGGCGCGAACGGATTCCTGGATGAGCGCGTTTGGGGCATTCAGCGAAAGATGCGTCGAGGCCGCCAGCACCACCGGCCCTGTGCAGTCGTGCGGGGCGACCGGCAAGTGCCAGGCTTCGGCCATCGCTGCAATCTTGCGGGCTTCTGAAAGCCCCCCACACCAGGACAGATCTAGCATCACGATTCCAGCCGCGCCTGTTTCAAGCAGATCGCGAAACGCCCAACGTGAGCCCAATGTTTCAGAGGCGCAGAGCGGCGCGCGGCTGCGTTCGGCATAGCGCCGCAGATCGCCCAGACTGTCCATCCGGATCGGGTCTTCGTGCCAGAATGTGTCGTAAGGTGCCAGCGCTTCGGCGATGCGGATCGCTGGCGGCAATTGCCACAGCGAGTGGAATTCGGCCATGATATCGATCCGATCGCCAACCGCCTTGCGGATGCGTTCGAAGGGTTCAAGCGCTGTGCGCATGTCTTCAGGCGAAATATAGAGCCCGCCGGTTTTCTCCGCCACTGGATCGAAAGGCCAGATCTTCATGGCGGTGATACCCGATTCCAGCAGATCGACTGCGAGCTCGTCGGCGCGAGTCATGAAGGCGTCGAGATCGTCCAGACCGGCCTGCGCGGAGGCGCCGCGATTCCAGTTTTCCACGCTCTGCTGCTTGCTTGTGCGGACATAATGGGTGCCGGCGCACGTATTGTAGGTGCGGATCGCGTCCCGGCATTTGCCGCCGAGCAATTGCCAGATCGGTTGCCCGGTCACTTTGCCAAACAGGTCCCACAGTGCGATGTCGATCGCAGAGGCGGCACGCGTTTCCGCTCCCGTGGACCGGAATCCGAGATAGCACACCAGTTGCTTGGCGATGTGGTCGATCGCCAGCGGGTCCGTGCCAAGCAATCGGGGCGCGACGATCTCATGGATATGGGCCTCCACGGCTGCTGCGCCGTAAAAGGTTTCGCCCAAACCAGTCAGGCCCGCGTCAGTGTGGACATGAACCCAACACAGATTGGGATGTTCTTCGACGCGAAGGGTTTCGATGGCAGTGATCTTCATAGCAAATTCAATTGATTCCTGACCTTGAAAGGGCGCGAAGGCTGAGGTCGAAATGCGCAGCCATCGCTTGCGCTGCGCCGGCGGGATCGCGGCTTGCGATCGCCGTTGCGATGCAGTCATGCTGATCGAACACCGCAAGACGTTCTGCGTCGGTACGTCGCCCGGCCCAGCCAACCGGACAGGTCTGGCGCATCAAATCGGAAAAGGATTCGATCATCAGGAGAAATATCGGATTTCGGGTCGCGCGCGCGATGGCAATGTGGAAAGCAATGTCGTGTTCGCTCTGTGTCGCAAGATCATCTCCTGCTTCACGCATTGCCATCGCATGTTCGCGGATCAGAATGGCCTCGGCTTCACTGCGGTGGATGGCTGCCAGCTCGGCAGTCCTGCACTCCAGTGCGCGACGGGCGTCCCATACCTGCGGCACGGAGGCCTGTGCAGTGCCAACCGCATGCGACAGAGGGAGTGCCATGACCTCTCCATCAACGGTCCCAACTCTGGCGCGCCGCCCCGCCCCGATATCGATCAGGCGCAAGGCCGACATCGCCCCAAAGGCCTCCCGAACGGCTGTCCGGCTGACGCCAATCGAGGCTGCGACCGCACTCTCGCTCGGTAACGTGTCACCCATGCGCAGACCGTTGTCGCGCATATGGGCAACGACCGCATTCACCACTGATTGGGGACGGCTGACGGGTTTGAGACTCATACCAATTGCTATAGTTATAGTATAAGTTATGATCAACCTATATGATATGATTCAACAGGAAGCGACTTTATGGATGACGGGCGATTGGTGGGGCGGACGGTACTGCTTACCGGCGGACTAGGTTCGCTCGGGCGCGCCCAGGCCAGCCTGTTCGCAGCGCACGGCGCGACAATCTGGCTGGTCGATCTCCCGGAACTGGAAAAGGCGGGTCAGGAGTTCGCGCGCCAATTGGGGCCTTACGCCTGCTACCATGGGCTCGATCTCAACAATCTGGCGAAGGCGGAAAGCACGGTTGCCGCGCTGTGTGCGGAAAAGCCCATCGATGTGCTGGTCAACAATGCGGCTTTGATCATCAACCGACCATTTGAAGACTTTTCACTGGCCGAGTACGAAGATCAGATCCGGGTGAATTCCTCGGCAGCCTTTGCACTGGTACGTGCAGTTTCTCCCGGCATGAAATCCAAGGCCTATGGCAAGATCATCAATTTCTGTTCGCTCGTCCTGAACGGCAGATGGGATGGCTATGTACCCTATGTGGCCTCGAAGGGGGCTGTGCTCGGACTGACCAAATCGCTGGCGCGTGAGCTCGGGCGGTACGGCATCCGCGTCAATGCCATCGCGCCCGGCGCAGTCGTTTCTGATGCAGAAGTGCGAGTATTCGGCGATCGACTGCAGCAGTACAATGACTGGATACTGGAAAATCAATCGCTCAAATCACGCATCGAGCCGGACAATGTCGCGCGACTCTCGCTATTTCTGGCTTCATCGGACTCCGACATGATTACCGGCCAGAATATTGCGATCGATGGCGGTTGGTGATCGGTGCCGGAAATCTATGACATGTTGTTAGAGCAGGCGCGCGCGAATAGGCGTCCGCTTGGAACAATCGAACAGTATTGGCTGCGCTGACATGCCACGCAAGTTGCCGGCAGGCCCCGTGATCGCGATCGGTGAATGCATGATCGAGCTTTCAGCGGCAGAGGGCTCCTGGCGGCTTGGCCATGCTGGGGATACATTCAACACTGCCGTCTACCTGACCCGACTTGGCGAGCCGGTCGAATTCCTGACAGCGCTGGGCGATGATGAGTACAGTGCAGAGATGCTGGCGAAGTTTCAGGCTGAAGGTCTTGGAACCTCGCTGGTTCTGACCGCTCCAGCGCGCCTGCCGGGGCTCTACGCGATTCGCACCAGCGACGACGGCGAACGCACCTTCCATTATTGGCGGTCTCAGGCCGCTGTGCGGGCGTTATTCTCGCTGGAGGGGTGCGAGCGGTCCTTGCAGCAAGCGGCCGAAGCGGGGCTGCTCTACCTTTCGGGTATCTCCCTGTCGCTATTCGATCAAGATGGCCGTGATCGATTGACCGCCGTCGCCCGCGCAGTGCGCGCGCGAGGGGGCGATGTCGTATTCGATCCCAACTATCGACCGGCTCTTTGGCATGACGAAGTTGAGGCACGCGACACATTTTCCTCGTTTGGCGCACTCTCTACGATCGTGCTTCCCACTTTTGACGATGAGGCCAGCCTCTACGGCGATGCAACCCCACAAGAGACAATCGAACGCTGGCGCAGCGTTGGCGTCGAAGAAGTGGTGGTCAAGCGCGGCGCGCGTGGATGCACATTGTCCGATGGCCGCGTCATCTCTCCGCACGCCTCGGTCTCGGTGGTCGACACGACGGGTGCTGGCGATGCCTTCAATGCGGGCTACCTTGCCGCACGGATGCGCGGATCTGAGCCGGCAACCGCAGCCCGCTGCGGCAACCTCCTGGCGGGTGCGGTTGTCGGGCACCGTGGCGCAATATTGCCGCGCGACCGGATGCCTCCGCTGGATTTGACCGCCTTTCCTGGTGAAACGGCCCCGCATGGCTAACAACGATCAATGGCGGATTGCTACCCATCAGCGCGATGAATTGGGCGAGGGCCCGGTGTGGATTGCAAGGGAGGGCGCTCTCTACTGGGTTGATGTGCTGGGTCAGGCCGTCAACCGGCTTGTCCTGTCGAGCCATGCGTTGAGCCGCTGGTCGCTTGCGGAGCCGGTCGGCTTTGTATTGCCCTGCTGCGACAACACGAGCCTGATCGCCGGTTTGAAGAGCGGCATCCACCGTTTGCGCCTTGAACCACTGGCAACCGAACTGCTCTGCGCGCCAGAACCGGACATGCCGGAAAATCGGCTAAACGATGGCAAGGTCGATGCAATGGGCCGCGTGTGGGCAGGCACCATGCCGATGTCTGCGGATCGTGCTGACGGGGCTTTGTACCGCATCGACAGCGACCATAGCTGCCACCGGATGGACAGTGGCTACCATGTAACAAACGGCCCGGCGTTCTCGCCGGCACAGGATTTGCTCTACCATACCGATTCGCCCGCGCGGACAATCTATCGTTTCGCTTTCGATGTGGCGACGGGTACGCTCGGCGAGCGAGAGACTTTCATTCAGTTCAGCGATGACGATTGGGGCGTGCCCGACGGCATGACGATCGATCGCGAGGGCTTTCTCTGGGTCGCCCATTGGGATGGTGGCCGGGTCAGCAGGTTCGATCCGGACGGAATACAGGATCGGATGATAAAGCTCCCGGCCTCGCGGATAACGAGCTGCGCCTTTGGCGGGGAAAATTGGGACCGACTGTTTGTCACCTCAGCCCGGATGGACCGCCACGACGAACCACTTGCGGGGGCCTTGTTCGAACTCGCCACGGATTGTCGCGGTTTGCCGCCTGGTCAATTTGCCGGATAAGAGGAATTTGCCTCCTGCCTTCACCTTTGCGAATAGCTGATACTTGCCTCGCAATATAGGCCCACGCCCTTGCTGCTGTTAGCGATTGTCGAGACACGATCAGAGTAAGGGTACCGAGGCCAATGGGTTTCGACGAAAAATATGCGGCAAGCGTCTGGCGCAAATGGCAGTTGGATCCCCACTCGGTCCCGACCGACTGGGCGAATGCGTTCGGCTTGCTGACCAGTCTTTATGGCGCTGAATTCTTCCCGCTGGAGCTGCGCGTGTCTGCCGGGTCGCCGCAGTCAGACGACCGTTCGGGTGCACCTGCTGCCGACTATCTCACGCGGTTCGGCCATCTGCATGCCCAACTCGACCCCCTTGGGCTGGCAGCCCCCCCTCCCCTGCCACAGTCCGTTGCAGCACTCCCACGGTCGGCTGCATATGATGGCAGTCTGGCCATTGAAACCGGGCATCTGGACGATCCGGAGATGGTGCGATGGGGTGTCGAGGCCTTCGAGCAGTTGCAAGCCGATCCCGCTCGGCCATCAAACGAAATACTCTTCCAGTTGATCGACACTGAAATTTTCGATGCTTTCCTGGCAAGCAAATATCCTGCCAAAAAGCGGTTCGGGAGCGAGGGTGCCGACACTATTCTGCCGATGCTTCATGCATTGCATGCAGAATGCGCCGGCCATGGTATTGATGAAATTGTCATGGGCTCCATGCACCGGGGCCGCTTGTCGATCCTCAATAACTTCGCGGGAATGCGTTCCGACTGGTTGCTCGGCTTGTTCGCAGGTCGCCATCCCTTTCCGGGTCGTGAAGACCTTCCAGGCGACGTTCCGTATCACTTCGGCCATACCGGATCGAACGAGGGGATCCGCCTCACGCTCCTTCCCAATCCTTCGCACCTTGAAACAATCAATCCGGTCGTGGCAGGCTTTGCCCGTGCTCGCCGGACCGAGGGCACGGGCACGGCCATGCCGCTTATTCTCCATACCGATGCCAGCGTCATCGGCCAGGGCGTGAATGCCGAACTGCTGCAGCTGAGCGGGCTCCCCGGCTTCGACATTGGTGGCACCATCCACATCATCATCAACAATCAGGTCGGTTTCACCACAGACCCAGCAGAGGCGCGCACCTCGCGCTATTGTTCAGGCCTGTGGCGCGCCGCGGACAGCATGATTTTGCACGTGAACGGCGATGACGTTGACGCCTGCATCCAGGCCGTGCAGCTGGCCGCGCGCTTTCGCGCGCGCTTCCAGCGTGACGCCGTGATCGATCTGGTCTGTTATCGTGCCAATGGGCACAATGAAATCGATGAGCCCCGCTTTACCCAGCCGCTCTATTATCGCGCTGCCGACGCCAAATCGGGCATTATCGAACAATATGAGCGTCGATTGATCGCTGCAGGGAGTATCACGGCAGAAGACGCAGCGGCCCGTCGTCTAAGCGTCAGGGAGACATTGGAGAAGGCTTATAGTGCCAAAGCCATGGCACCGCCGCCGACCAGTGAAGCCACGCGCAACTCCATCGAGATGCCAACCTGGAGCGAAGGCGATCTGCAAGACCTGGTCGCAGCCTTGAGCCACGTCCCGCAGGATCGCGGTTATGCCAAGATGGTCAAGCTGATGCAGCGTCGGCTCGAAGAGGTAGAATCAGGTATTAGCTGGGCACTTGCCGAAGCGATGGCTGCGGGCTGCATCGTTGGGTCAGGGGTGTCACTGCGGTTTTGCGGTCAGGATGTGGAACGCGGCCCCTTTTCCCAGCGCCATCTCGCCGCAATCCATCCCGAAACCGGAGAACGGCACCACGCGCTGAGCGGCCTTGCCCGACACGGTGCGACCTTCGAAGTCGTCAACAGCCCATTGTCCGAATATGCCGTACTCGGTTTTGAATTCGGCTATTCGCTCGGTTCCAAAGCCACCCAATGCATCTGGGAGGCACAGTTCGGCGATTTTCTGAACGGCGCCCAGATCATGGTCGATCAGCTCATTACGAGCGGCTTTGAAAAATGGATGCTGACCTCCAACCTCATCATCCTGCTCCCCCACGGCCTTGAGGGGCAAGGGCCGGAGCACAGCTCGGCGCGGATAGAAAGGATGCTGCAACTGTGCGCGCGCAACAATATTGTCGTTGCGCACCCATCAACCCCAGCCAATTATTTCCATCTCCTGCGCCACCAGGCGCTGCGCGGGGAGCGGCCCTTGTTCGTGATCACGCCGAAGAAGCTGCTGCGCCTGGCGCAGGCGCGCTCACCTTTGAGCGATTTTGCAGGTAATGCGCAGTTCCAGCCGGTACTCACGGCCCATGTCGGCCAGAGGCGCGCAAAACGCGCGGTGATCTGCAGCGGCAAGATTGCCTATGAGTTGCGATCGGTCGCGGAAACTGAGCAACAGTCAGCCACGATCATCAGGCTGGAACGTCTTTATCCCTTTCCGGCGGAAGACCTGGCTGCAGCGCTCAAGGCAAGCCGGGCAACTGAAGTCGTGTGGTTGCAGGAAGAGCCGGCCAATTACGGCGCCGGCGCATGGCTTGCGCCTCGCCTATTGGCGGTTGCCGAAAAGCTCGGGGTCCGATTGCTGCCAATGATTTCGCGCCAGGAATCGGCGTCGCCCGCCGGAGGCTTTCACGATGCGCACGAAGCGGATCAGGCAGCGCTGATCAAATCGGCGTTGAGCGTTGAAGCAATGGCAATGATGCAGGGATAGTGGAATGACGGGTTGGCATTTCTGGATTGATCGCGGCGGCACGTTCACTGATCTGGTAGCGCTGTCGCCTGAAGGCCGGATCGTGTCGCACAAGCTGCTTTCCGCACACCCGGAACGTTATGCAGATGCGGCAATTCAGGGCATTCGCGATATCCTCGGCGTCGCGGCAGATGACGACTTGCCCGCCGATCGCATCGCAAGCGTCAAGATGGGCACGACGGTCGCCACCAATGCTCTGCTTGAGAGACAGGGCGAGCCAGTGGCGTTCGTTACAACTGCGGGGTTCCGCGATGTGCTCCGCATCGGCTATCAGAACCGTCCGCGCCTGTTTGATCGACATATCTGCCTGCCGGACCGGCTCGAACGCACTGTGATCGAGGCCAAGGAACGCATCGATGCGCACGGCAATGTACTGGTACCGCTTGATGAGGCGGATGTGCGGACGCAGCTTGAAAGCGCGTTCGCGAATGGCTGCACCGCAGCCGCCATCGTGCTGATGCATGGCTATCGCTTCGCGCAGCACGAGGCTGCTATTGCTCGGATCGCCGAGGAAATCGGCTTTGCGCAAATCTCGGTCAGCCACAGGGTCAGCCCGCTCATGAAAATCGTCGGGCGCGGCGATACCACCCTGGTCGATGCCTATCTTTCGCCCGTGCTCGCCCGCTATGTCCGCCAGGTCGAAGAGGCGCTGGGCGACACGGTACCGCTGGCTTTCATGCAGTCGAACGGCGGCCTGGTCGGATCAGGCAGTTTCCGGGGGCGTGACGCAATCCTGTCCGGCCCGGCGGGTGGCATTGTTGGCATGGTTGAAGCCGCCAAGATCGCGGGCTTCGACAAGGTGATCGGCTTCGACATGGGCGGCACGTCGACCGACGTATCGCATTATGCCGGCACGTTGGAGCGCTCTGTTGAGACGGTCGTCGCCGGCGTGCGGCTGCGCGTACCGATGTTGTCAATCAACACGATCGCGGCGGGCGGCGGTTCGATCTGCCGGTTCGATGGCTCGCGGTTGCGTGTCGGACCCGAATCCGCTGGCGCCGATCCCGGGCCTGCTTGCTACCGGCGCGGCGGACCACTCACGATTACCGATTGCAACGTGTTGCTTGGCAAGCTCCAGCCGGATTGCTTCCCGAACCTGTTTGGCCCGGGCGGTGACCAGCCGATTGACCCTGAAGTTGTACGGCAGCGGTTCGAGCAGGTTGCCACTGAAATCGAGGCTGCAGGCCTGCCTCGGCAAACGCCGGAGCAGATTGCGGAAGGCTTTCTCGCAATTGCCATCGACAGCATGGCGAACGCGATCAAGAAGATCTCGGTGGCTCAGGGCCACGATGTCACCGGCTATGTCCTTTCCTGTTTCGGGGGCGCGGCCGGTCAGCATGCCTGCATGGTTGCTGATGCCCTTGGCATGCGCAACGTTCTCGTGCACCCGCTGGCAGGGGTTCTTTCCGCCTATGGCATCGGCCTCGCCGATCAGCGTATCGTCCGCCAACAGGCCATGGAGGCCATGCTGGACGAAACCAGCTTGGCCGACGCGGCCCGGAGGACAGATGCGCTGCGCAACGAATGCCGCGCCGAGATCGAAGCTGACGGATTCGATCTGGACTCTGCCTATTTCCAGCGCAGCCTGATGGTTCGCTACAGCGGTACCGATACTGCAATCGAGGTGCCTGAAGGCAGTGCATCCGCGGTTCGCAAGCAGTTCGAGGCCCTCTACCAGCAGCGCTTTACCTTCATCACGCCCGACGTGGACTTGATCATTGAGTCAGTCTCGGTCGAACTGGTCGTCCCTTCATTGAAATCGGATATAAGCTTCGGAGTCGCGTGGACTCCGGAGTCCGTCTCGCGCGACGTTGCAACCTTCATGGCGGGAAAACGGCATGCCGCTCGCATCATGCCGCGACATGCGCTGGAAATCGGCGTGGCACTCGACGGCCCTGCGGTCATGTATGACAACACCGCAACGATCGTGGTCGAACCCGGCTGGTCCGCGCTTCGTCGCGAGAATGGTGACATCATCCTGACGCGTGTTCATGCACGCAAGGCAGAGGCGCAATCGCGAGACACAACGCTTGATCCGGTGCGACTCGAGATATTCAACAATCTGTTCATGGCCATCGCCGAACAGATGGGACAGGCTTTGCAAAACACTGCGCTCTCGGTCAATATCAAGGAGCGTCTCGATTTTTCCTGCGCACTCTTCAACGGCGCGGGCGCGCTCATTGCCAATGCGCCGCACATGCCGGTACACTTGGGATCGATGGGTGACAGTGTGCGCGCCGTCCGCGACACGGCGATCGCCTCGCTCGGCCTGCGCAAGGGCGATGTCTATCTCGTCAACAACCCCTATAACGGTGGAACGCACCTTCCCGACCTCACCATCGTTATGCCGGTCATCGACGACGCCGGTGAATGCTCCTTCTTCGTAGCGGCGCGCGGACATCATGCAGATGTCGGTGGTCGGACGCCGGGGTCGATGCCGCCTGACAGCCGATCGCTTGATGAGGAAGGGGTCTTGTTCAATGCCTTCCTGCTTGTCGAACAGGGACGCTTCCGGGAAAAAGAGTTCCGAAGCGCCTTGGCGTCGGGACCTTATCCGGCGCGCGATCCGGATCGCAATGTGGGCGATATTCGGGCCCAGATTGCCGCTTGCGCACGGGGCGCTGCGGAAATCGACAGGATGGTTGCCAATTTCGGTCGCGACGTTGTGCTCGCCTATATGGGATATGTGCAGGAGAATGCTGCAGAAGCTGTCCGGCGCGTGCTCGATCGCCTTCAAGACGGCGATTTCACCTATGAGCTTGATGACGGCTCGCATGTGCATGTCACCGTCTTGATCGACCGGAAAGCGCGGCGAGCACGGATCGATTTTACCGGCACAAGTGGCCAGCAGCCTTCGAACTTCAACGCACCGCCTTCAATCTGCCGCGCGGCTGTCCTGTATGTGATGCGCACGTTGATCGATGAAGACATCCCGATGAACGACGGCTGCCTTGAGCCGGTTGACTTGATCATTCCTGAAGATTCGATGGTTCACCCCAGCTATCCTTCGGCGGTCGTGGCGGGCAATGTCGAAACGAGCCAGGTGATCACCGACGCCCTTTACGGAGCGACGAAAACCATGGCCGCCGCGCAGGGAACGATGAACAATTTCACCTTCGGCGACGATGTTCACCAATATTATGAAACGATCTGCGGTGGTGCCGGAGCAGGGCCGGATTTCAATGGCGCGTCGGCAGTCCATACCCATATGACCAACAGCCGGATTACCGATCCTGAAGTGCTTGAATGGCGCTTCCCGGTCCTGATCGAAGCCTTTGGCATTCGGCATGGTTCGGGCGGAGCGGGACGTCATACAGGTGGCGATGGTATTCATCGCGCCATCCGGTTCCTGCGCCCGATGACAGCGACGATCCTGTCAAACCGCCGCCGTGTTCCGCCATTTGGACTTGAAGGCGGCTCACCTGGTCTGGCCGGTCGCAACAGCGTGCGCCGTGCCGATGGCAGCGTTGAGATATTGGGTTCAACCCAAAGCATCGAGATGGAAGTGGGCGACACCTTCATCATCGACACGCCGGGCGGCGGCGGCTTCGGTGCATCTGAGTCTGAGCCGTGTACGGACTGCTGAGCGGCATGACGGTCGTCGAAGGAGCGGCGTTTATTGCTGGTCCTTCCTGCACGCTGCATTGCGCGCAAATGGGGGCTACAGTGATCCGGTTCGACCAGATCGGCGGAAGACCAGACGGTAGGCGTTGGCCGCTGGCAGCGACGGGTGCGAGCCTATACTGGGAAGGGCTGAACAAGGGTAGGAAGTCGATAGCGCTGAACCTGGCAACGCTCCCCGACCGAGAATTGGCGCAGCGTATTGCGGCGGCCGGCGACGGCCTGTTCGTGACCAATTTTCCGGCGCACAGCTTCTTGTCCTATGACCGTCTCGCAAAACTAAGGTCTGACATTATTTGCGTGCGGATCATGGGATGGGCAGACGGGAAACCTGCCGTAGACTATACCATCAATGCAGCAGTGGGCGTGCCGCTGATGACGGGACAGGCAAACGATCCATTTCCCTTCAACCATGTACTTCCGGCATGGGATCTCCTTGCTGGTGCCTATGCAGCATTCACATTGCTCGCAGCGGATCGCGGTCGAGCGCGAAATGGCCAAGGGCGCGAGGTGCTGGCTGCCCTGTCTGACATAGCCGCCGCGACGCTGAGCCATTTGGGTTGCGTGGCCGAAGCGCTTACGTCGGGGGATCGCCCGCGCTCCGGCAACGATTTGTTTGGCGCTTTCGGTCGCGATTTCCTGTGCCAGGACGGAGTTCGCGTGATGATCATCGCAATCACGCCGCGGCAATGGACGGGGCTTGTAGAGGCGCTGGACCTCACCGCTGCGGTGACAGCCCTCGAAAACGAGCTTGACGTGTCAATCCAGGATGAAGGTTCGCGCTTCACTCATCGCGAGGTACTCAATGCACTTGTGGCGGAAGAGGTAGCTGGTCGGAGAGCGTACGAACTTGAAGCCCTGTTCGCTAGCAGTGGCGTATGTTGGTCGCGGTATCACAGCGTCGCGGGGTCTATTGCGAACGAGCCACGGCTCTTCTCCTACAATCCAGTATTTTCACGAGTTGAGCATCCCAGTGGCAACTATCCCACACCTGGTGCAGCGGCACGCCTGCCGCAAGATGTACGTATGGATACAACACCCGCGCTAAGTCTCGGGCAGCATACAGACGAAATACTCGCGACGTTGCTTGGGATGAGTGAGGGCGAAATCGCTCGGTTGCACGATGGTGGAGTGGTGGCATGACCGTTTTTGCAAGCCTCCGGGTTATCGCCCAATGAACATCTGGATTGAACGCGCCAAAGAGGCGAACGTTGCCGCTGCCCAATATGCCAAAGCGGCACGATCCCGGGCACGACGGATTATTGTCGTCTCGGGTAAGGTCGATGCCATTGCAGCAGACAGGGAACAGCGTCTACTTCACGGTACGGCGTGGATTGCCACGACGCAGGCCGCGCTTGAAGCGGCAGTGGACTGGGCTGTTCAGTCGCACGCGGCAGGCCGGTTCACCGATCTCGAAGTGCTTGTCCTGCGCATCGGATTTGGCGAGTATCTGGCGCAGCTGATCGGCGGCGTGCCGATGAGCCAAAACGAATTTGCGCGTCCACACGAGCTGGGGTTGGCACGTCAAGCCGCCGCCCTCGCTGAAAATCCTGCAACCCGCGCCTTCCTTGAAGAAGGCAATACCCAGCAAAGTCGCGCAGCGCTGGTCGCGATGCTGCGCGAAGACCGTTGGCCGGACGAGGCGCTCGACGATGAGACGCTGGACATGGTGCGCGATCAGTTTCGTGCCTTTGCGGCAGATCGGATCACTCCGCATGCACACCAATGGCATCTGTTTGATTCCTTGATCCCCGATACCGTGCTCGCCGAAATGGCCGAGCTCGGCGTGTTCGGCATCTGCATCGACGAGGAATATGGTGGGCTTGGCCTTGGCAAGCTTGCCATGTGTGTGGTGTCCGAAGAACTCAGTCGTGGTTGGATTTGCGCGGGTTCGCTTGGTACGCGTTCCGAGATTGCAGGCGATCTGATCGGGGCCAATGGCACGGCAGCGCAAAAGGCACGCTGGCTGCCAGGACTGGCCTCGGGCAAAGTGCTGCCGACTGCCGTCTTTACCGAGCCCGATATCGGCTCCGATCTTGCATCGCTCAAGACGAGAGCGACGAGGAACGCTGCCGACTGGACGGTGCATGGATCGAAGAATTGGATCACCCACGCCGCCCGTGCCGATTTGATGACCCTGCTGGTCCGGACTGATCCTACACAGGCTGGCCATGCCGGCCTTTCGATGCTGCTGGCTCCCAAAGCACGCCGCAACGCCAGCAGCGATTTCCCGGATGTAGGTCTCGAGGGTGGCGAAATACCTGTTCTTGGATATCGGGGGATGAAGGAATATGCGCTTTCGTTCGACGGGTTTCGTGTCTCGGGAGACTGCGTGCTGGGCGGCACGGAGGGTCGGGGCTTCCGTCAGCTGATGAGCACGTTCGAAGGCGCCCGTATCCAGACTGCCGCCCGTGCGATCGGTGTTGGATGGAATGCGGTCGACCTTGCTCTGCGTTATGCCCTCGAGCGATGGCAGTTTGGAAAGCAGTTGATCGAATTCCCGCGCGTGGCAGACAAGATCGCCTTGATGGTCGTTGAGCTCGTTCTGGCGCGCGCCCTGACCTATGCTGCGGCGCGGCACAAGGACGGCGGCAAACGGTGCGACGTGGAAGCTGGCATGGCCAAGCTGCTGGCTGCCCGCGTGGCATGGGCCAATGCCGATGCCACCGTCCAGATCCATGGCGGCAACGGATATGCGCTTGAGTATGAAGCCAGTCGGCTGCTCTGCGATGCGCGCATTCTCAATATCTTTGAAGGAGCAGCGGAGATTCAGGCCCATGTGATCGGCAGGGGATTGCTGGCGGAACCGGCCAGTCCTCAACTTCCGGCATAGCTGCTAACCATCTGCCATGATGGCAGCAGAGCATTTGCGCGACTAGCTTCGCGTGACTGAAGAGTGGAGAGAAAGGCTCGTAGTGACGGCATCCGATAGTCCACCGCCAACGAACGACGGCACGCCTCAGCCGGTTGAATTGCCGCGCCGACTTGGCGTCTTCGCACTGATGCTCCTGATCGTCGCATTCAATGCACCGATCGCGGCGATGGCGGGCTTCGTACAATTGTCCGTTGGGTTGGGCACGGGAATTGGTGCTCCAACCGCGTTCCTTGTAGGCGCCGGGATCTTGCTGCTGTTTGCAACTGGCTTTGTCGCCATGGCACGGCATATGGCCAATCCCGGGGCATTTTACAGCTTCATCCTGGCGGGGCTGGGCAAATCGGCCGGGCTGGCCGGAGCTTTTTTGGCTATGGCAGCGTATCTTCTGCTCTGCGCTGGCTCCTATCCCTATATGGGCATCGTCGCTGCCGAATTCTGCGAACGGATGACCGGCGACAGCATTCTTTCTACCCAGACCTGGTCATTCGTTTTCCTTGGCTTGATTACTGTAATCGCCTTGTTCCGGGTCGATGTGTCGATACGACTGCTCGGGCTGCTTGTGTTGCTCGAAATTGCGGTCGTCGCGCTATGGGAGGGAGCAATCCTGCTGCGCGGAGGCGCCGAAGGCTATTCGCTGGCATCCTATTCGCCCAATTTGATGTTTCACGGCGCGCCAGGGCTCGGCATCCTTTTCGCCATGCTGACAATGATCGGTATCGAGGCAGGCGCGTGCTATAGTGCGGAGACGCGGAACCCCGATGTGACCGTCGGGCGGGCAACCTTTCTCGCCATTGTCTTTCTGGGCCTGTTCTACAGCATCGGCACGTGGTGCTATATCATCAGCCAGGGGCCGTCGCTCGTCGTTGAGCGGGCAATTCACGATCCTGTGGGTTCATTCTTCGACAGCGTTCAGCACTATCTAGGAGGACTCTTCGTGCGCATTGCCTCGCTGGTCCTCGTGACCAGCCAAATGGCTGCATTGAATTCTGTCCATGGGTCGGCAGCCCGCTATTTCTTCGCCCTGTCCCGCGAAGGTGTCCTGCCGCATCAGCTCGGCAGGGTCCACAGCACATTGCAATCGCCTCACATTGCGGTTCTCACAGTAGCGGCGATTTCGCTGCTGATCCTGCTGGCGATCGGGTCTTTCGGCATAAATCCTGTCAGCGCCTATGCAGGGCTGACCGGCATGGGCATATATTTTTTGCTGCCGCTCATGTTTGCGACCTGCGTTGCCATTGCCTGCTATTTCCGGACACGCCCTGAAATTCCGCTCAGGATATGGGCACACCGGCTCGCGCCGGTCTTGGCTGCGGTGATGCTGGCAGCGCTGTTCCTGCTCACGTCGATGAATCTCAAGACCATAGTCGGCAATCCTTCCATTGTCTGGGCGTCATACGGCGCAGTGTTGATCGTCCCTATGGCCGGGTGGCTGACGGCCGAAATTCTTCGTCGCACCGCTCCTGGGAAATATGCCGCAATCGGCAGCGAGGAACGGCAACTTTGAGGGATAGCGGGGCGCAACTGGCTCAAGCGGAAGATGGCCGTGCGAAGTCGCACACGCTGACGCGCGAAGACTATATCGGCGAGGCCACCTTCGAACGCAAATATCATCGCTTGTTCTCGGCAGGATGGGTCTTTGCCGGGCATGCTTCGCAGCTCGTCAATCAGGGAGACTATTTCCGCATCACCCTAGCAGGCGAAGAATTCCTGGTGGTCCGCGGACAGCACGGTGCCATCCATGCTCATTTCAATGTGTGCCGCCATCGTGGTCATCGCCTGTGCCATGACGATGCAGGACGGGTTCCCTTCTTCCTGTGCGGCTACCATCAATGGCGCTTCGCGCTCGATGGCAATCTCGTAAAAGTTCCGCAATCGGCTGACCGGGAAAATTTTTCCTACTGCCAATACAAGCTGAAATCGGCACGGGCAGAATGCTGGAACGGGTTGGTCTTCATTCATCTTGGCACAGGCGATATCCGGCCGCTTGCAACAGAGCTGGCTGAATTCGAAGGTGTTGGGCAACAATTCGACCCAGCCCGCACGAGACTTGCTGATCAAGAAGTGCACGAAATTTCTGGCAACTGGAAGATTGCCGTCGATAATGCGATGGAATGTTACCATTGCACGGCCACCCATCGCCGTTCGCTCGCCCGGGTCGTCGACGTGACGCGTCTCGTGGCCGATCTTGGCGATTGGATCCCAACTGACACCTCCGGCCGCGACGGCAATCTTGGCTCTGGCGGCATGCACGTCAGGCCCGGATTTCAAACGATGTCTGCCGACGGACAGCTGATATGCGAGAAGCTGCTGGGGCGCTGCACCACGGGCGATGCCGAGAATACCGTGACCGACGGAATGATAGTATTGCCAAATTTCTTTTACGCAGCCTTCTATGTCGATCATTGGTGGACGATCGCCATCCGGCCCCAAAGTGCCGCGAAAACCCAGTTGATATATGCCTGGTATGTGCGCGACGATGCGACCCAGGGCACCGACTATGATGTCGAGCGACTGATCGAAGTCGGGCAAAAGACCCAACTCGAAGACAATGTATTGATCGAACGCACCCATGCCGGCGTCATGAGTCGACACTTTTCACCTGGCCCTTTGGGCCCCAAAACCGAAGCCGGGATTATCGCGTTCAATGCCTATTACCGGGCTCGAATGTGCGACGAGCGCAAGGACTGCATTTTGTCCTGAACCGCAATAGGTGAACGTCGGCCGGTCATGGCCAACTTATGCTCGCAGCCGGGCCTCAACGTGTCAGTCTATAGCGTTGAGCCATTGGTCCGGGTCTGCCCCCTTGCCATAATAGATGTCGAGCAATCCTTCCCTAAGCCCTTGCGTAACGGAACTGGATTGCGACTGAAACACGATCTCGCCGCCTGATGTTTTGATCTCAGCAACAGGCGACAGGACGGCAGCGGTGCCACAAGCGAAGCATTCGCGCAGCGTGCCGTTTTTGGCATCCAACGAGAGTTGCGCGACGTCATAGGGCTCTTGATTGACCCGATGCCCCAAACGCGTTGCGAGCGTGATCAGCGAGTCACGCGTAATACCAGCCAGGATAGTGCCGGTGAGCGGAGGCGTGCGCAATGTACCGTCGTCCATCACAAAGAAAATATTCGTGCTGGCCAGTTCCTCGATCCAGCGATGCTCGATCGCATCGAGAAACAGGATCTGGTCACAGCCCGCCTTTGCCGCTTCTGCCTGGGCGAGGAGACCTGCCGCATAATTTCCACCGCACTTGGCCGCACCGGTGCCGCCTCTTGCCGCACGGACGCTTTCATGCGCGAGCAGCAGGCGCAGGCCACCTGCGCGAACCGCCGGCGTGCCAGCGGGCGTGGCAATGATAGCAAAAATATATTTGCGGGCTGGCCGCACGCCCACAAATGCTTCGCTCGCGAACATGAACGGACGCAGATACAACGCGTTGCCGCGTCCATCTGGTATCCAGGCCTGCTCTGTCCGCACAAAAGCCGCGACGGCTGCAACGAACATCTCTGTTGGCATTTCTGGCATTGCAAGACGCCGCGCCGATCCGTTGAAGCGCGTCGCATGCGCCTCGGGGCGGAACAACGCGGTCAAACCGGCCCGCGTGCGGTAGGCCTTCATTCCTTCGAAGATTTCCTGCGCATAGTGCAGCGCCGCACAGGCGGGGTCGAGTACAAAAGGCGCGCGCGCAGCGATCCTTGCATCGTGCCATCCGAGCTCCTCATCATAGTGCATCGTCAGCATATGATCGGTAAAGGCCCGGCCGAAGACGGGATCCGTCAATAATTGCTTGCGTTCGGCTTCAGCCAGAACCGCGCTTGAGGCTTCAACGGCAAATTCGACCTGCATTAAGACCAACTCCCATGATGATAAATCGAGACCCTGTCACGCGGGCGAGCGCCGCCAGCGAAGACTACGCGCTGCTCGATCATTGCCCCAACAAAACCAGCTATGCCGTCATTCGAAGGCAGGCGCGCGACAGGCAAATCAAACGCAGCTTCGAGGCGGAAGATCGAAAGGGATAAGTTTTGTAGATAGCTGTATGTTCTCTTTCGCGATTGCCGCAGCCCCAGGTACTGGATAGCGTTCGACTGGTGATAAGAGATTGCGAGAGATGGGGGATTCTACCCTGAAGGCCGATGTCGTGATCATTGGTGCGGGCCCCGCCGGTGCCGTCGCCGCGCATACTCTTGCATCGCAGGGATTCTCAGTCGTTTGCCTTGAACAGGGAGACTGGGCAAACCCGGCAGATTTTCCGGGGAACCGTCCGGAATTCGAACTTGAGTTGCAGCAGCGCTGGAGCTGGAATCCCAACACGCGCGGGCGCGCTCAGGATTATCCGATGAATCTCGATTCGGCCGAAGTCGTGCCGATCATGTTTGCAGGCGTTGGTGGATCGAGCCTGCTTTACGGTGCAATGTGGATGCGGCTCTTGCCGTCCGATTTTCGCGTCAAGACACTGGACGGCATCTGCGACGATTGGCCAATCGACTACGACGAGCTCGAACCCTATTATCGACGGATCGACGCCTTTCTGGGTGTCGCGGGCATGGGCGGGGATCCGGCCTATCCGCCTCAGGATTATGACATGCCGCCCCATCCGATTGGTCGCTCCGGCCTGCGCATGGCGCGCGCGCTGAACGACCTTGGATGGCACTGGTGGCCGGGGACCAATGCCATCCCGAGTGCGAAATTCAAGAAGATGGCCAAATGTGTCCGCTGGGGCGTTTGCGAAACCGGATGCCCGGCGGGTGCAAAGGCCTCGTTCGATCTTGGCTACTGGCCACATGCAATAGCAGCAGGAGCCCAATTGATAACCGGCGCGCGCGCGCGTCGCATTACTGTGGATGCCCTGGGCCTTGCCACTGGCGTCGAATGGATCGATCGCAATGGCACGGAGCAGCATCAAGCCGCTGCAACCGTCATACTGGCCGCGAACGGTGTAGGCACGCCGCGCCTGCTGCTTCTGTCAGAGACCAACCAATTCCCGAACGGCCTCGCCAATAGCTCCGGGCTCGTCGGCAAGAATCTCATGCTGCACCCAAATAACGAAGTTCTGGGTCTCTACGGCGAAGACCTGCAAAGCTGGAAGGGGCCGGCAGGACAATTGATCTATTCGATGGAATTCTATGAAACCGATCCATCGCGCGGCTTCTATGGTGGCTCGAAACTCAACCTGATGCCTGTGCCCGGTATTTTGCGGCTACTTGAAAATTTCGATAGCTTGCCTTTCGAACAGCGCTGGGGCGCAGCGATCCATGACCTTGGGCGTTTTGCCGGGCGCGCGATGAGTTGGGCAGGCAATATCGAAGACCTGCCAGAAGAAACGAACCGGGTGGTGCTTGATGCCGAACTGGTTGACAGCGACGGCGTCCCGGCACCGAAAATCGAATACACGATCAGCGAAAACACCCAGCGGAACCTCGATTTTGCGCTTGATCGCATGACCGACATGCACCGCGCAGCTGGGGCGGAGCATATTTTTCGCCAGCCGCTCTGGAAGGAAGCGCCCGGGCATCTGCTTGGGACTGCGCGCATGGGCGACAACCCGCAACGTTCGGTCGTCGACCGCTGGGGGCGAGCCCATGATGTTCCAAACCTTTTCATCGTTGACGGGAGCGTGATGGTGACCAGCGGTGCGGTCAATCCAACAGCGACGATTGCAGCGATGGCGTTGCGGACTGCCGAGCATATCGCGACCACGGCCCGCGATACCCGCGGGATATCATGAGCCGGCTCCTGTCCGATCCTGAACGGGACCAGCTTTTTTCGCTGGCTCGCATCCTCATTCCAGCGAGCGCGACCATGCCTGCGGCAGATGAGATCGAAAACCTGGGCATCCTGCTCGGCCGTGCCGCGGCGGCTTGCGGCTACGCCTCCGATGCGATTGCACAGGCACTTGCAAAGCTGCCACACGCCATCAGTTGGGAGAGCATTCGGCGCTACGCTGCTGAATCCCCTGAGGATTTTGCGATCCTCAGTACGATTGCCAGTGGCGCCTATTACATGGCCGCCGAAGTGCTGGACAAATTGGGCTTTCCCGAAAGCAGGCAGCAGCCTGCGGACATGGAAGAATTCGTGAATGAGTTGGAAAGCGGTGTTTTCGAGCCGGTGATCGCGCGCGCGCCGTCGTTTCGCACGGTTTCGGACTCTGCCTGAGGAATGAACAGATGACAGATGACGTAAGCCCGCCCGCCAAACGCAGATTGCGAAGCGCTGACTGGAGCGAGGCAACCGGCGTGGACGGCTTCCTGTTGCGTTCAGCCCTCAAGGTGCAGGGGCTGCGCCCCAAGGACTATAAGCGGCCCGTGATCGGGATTTGCAACAACGTCAGCGATTTCAACCGTTGTCACACGCATTTTGGTGGCATGGTCGAGGGGATCAAGGAAGCTGTTCTGCAAAGTGGCGGACTGCCCCGTGTATTCAACACGATGACGATGGGGGCGGACGCTGCCTTGCCGCTCGGCGCTTCGTTCATGCACCGGAACATGCTGGCGATGGAGATTGAACAAGTCGCAAGCATCTATTCGATCGACGGCCTGGTCATGCTGGGGGCCTGCGATGAAACGATTCCGGCAATGCTCATGGCGGCTGCTTCGATCAATTTGCCGACCGTGATCCTCCCGGGCGGACCTTCGTTCAGCGGCTTCTGGCGTGGGCGCGAAGTCGGCTCGGGGAGTGACTTCCACAAGGTCATCGAAGCGGTAAAGCGCGGCGAGATGGAGCCCGAAGAGCTTGAAGACCTCGAGAATTCACTCGAACGCAGTCCGGGCCATTGCAGCACGATGGGTACGGCCGGCACCATGGCGGTCATTGCCGAGGCGATTGGCATGGCCCCCGCCGGCAGCTGCGCAATCCCTGCAGTCGATTCACGCCGCATTGCGATGGCCCGCAATGTGGGAGAGTACGCGATGCAACTGGTGGCTGATGATCTGCGCCCCCGGACCATCATGACTGCAGCAGCACTCGACAATGCCATCACTGCTCTCGCAGCGATCGATGGATCGAGCGCCTGCGTCATGCATCTGCTGGCCGTCGCGGGGCGGCTCGGGATCGACCTGCCGCTTGCACGGTTTGACACCTTGTCGACCAGAACGCCGGTTCTGCTCAATCTGAAGCCTTCCGGCGAATATTATATGAACGATTTTTTCAATGCCGGGGGGGTGCCGGCGCTCCTGAACGCGCTCGGTGATCATATCCACCGGGACACCATTACTGTGACAGGCAAGACGCTGGGTGAAGAGATTGGCCAAGCGCAGACCAAGGATCCGCGCGTTATCGCCTCGCTCGACAATCCGGTGTCGCAACCGCGCGGGATTGCGGTGCTCCATGGCAATCTGGCTCCAGATGGAGCGATCATTCGCATTGGCGTATCCACTCCCGACCTGCTCGTTCACAGCGGCCGGGCGATCGTCTTCGATGGCAAGGCCGACCTCAACGCGAGGCTTTACGATCCTGATTTCGACATCCGGCCCGGTGACGTCATCGTACTGCGCGGGGAAGGACCGAAAGGATCAGGAATGCCGGAATCGGGGCGCATCCCATTGCCTGACAAGATCCTGAAGCAAGGTATCACCGATATGTTGCGCGTCACCGATTCAAGGCTGGGTGGCACGGTCATGCAAACGGCAGTGCTCCATGTCGCGCCCGAGGCGGTGGTCGGCGGCCCGCTGGCACTTGTGCGCACAGGCGACACGATCACGCTGGACGTTCCCAATCGGCGACTCCTGGTCGAGCTGTCCGATGATGAGCTCGACAGACGCCGACGCAGCGTCCTTTTGCTTTCGCGCCAGCATGCCCCGCCGCGAGGCTATGCAAGGCTGGTCTTTGAACGCGTTACCCAGGCGAACAGGGGCTGCGATCTGGATTTCATGGCCGACGCGCCTGCCGGCGCACTATCAGAAGAGGTGAGAGCATGAGCAATCCCTGGCCCAAAGGGCTGGTCACGGCACTCGTTACCCCGCTGCAAGACGATGCAGCGGACCTTGATGCTTTCCGCAGGCTGATCGACTATCAGGTCGACAATGGCGTTGCGGGCCTGGTCGTTACTGGCGGCACGGGTGAGTATAATTTCCTGACGCTGGACGAGCGTGAGCGCCTTTTTGCACATGCGGTCGAATGTGCTGACGGGCGCGTTCCGGTGATCGCCGCGTCCGGTTGTCTGGCGACACGCGATACCATGAGACTCTCTCTGAGCGCAGAAGCGGCAGGAGTTGCCGGGCTATTGGTCACGTCAGCGTTTGGTGAACCGATTGGCTGGCACGAGCGGCGCAGCTTCTATGCCGAGCTTGATGCCGCAGTCCACACCCCGATCATGATCTACAACACCCCGCCAGCAGGCCTGCTGAACTTCGCGCAAGTGCGAGAACTCGCTGAATTGTCGAACGTGAGTGCGCTCAAGGACAGTTCGGGTGACCCGACGCTGATGGGCGATGTCCTCGATTGGTCGCGTGACACCGACTTTGCTGTCTATGTCGGCTTGGACTCATTCATGTTTGAAGCCGTGCTGACCGGCGCGCATGGTGCTGTCTTCGGCACTGCCAACTTCCTTCCGGCTGAATTGTCGCAAGTCATCGCGCTCGTGCAGGCCGGCGAGGTCGCAGAAGCGCAGTCTCGCTGGCGCGACATCCGCCCGATCCTGCGCTTCATGGAACAGGTCAGCAATTATGTCGCGCTGTGCAAGGTCGGGCTGGGCCTGCGCGGCATTGAGGTCGGGCAGGTCCGCAAGCCCAATCTGATGCCCGACCAGCAGGAAATTGACAATCTCGCGCAGGTCCTGGCCACGCTGGCCTGACCCACAAAAACAGGAAGACGAAAATGACCCACAATGCTCCATTTTTCAACGCGCACACCACTCCATTCGAGCCTTTGCCCGAATTCGGCGGAGGCAAGGCGGTCCTGTACCATTCTGACGACAAGCGGCGTCTGGCCGGAAGCTTCAAGGAGTCGGGCACGCATCGCATGGTCATGCCGTTTGACGAATTCATCTACATCATTGGAGGCGGGTGCACTTTCACTGTCGATGGTGGCGACCGATTCGAACTCAAGGCCGGAGACGCTTGCTACTTGAAGCAAGGACAGGATGTGCAGTTCGAAATGACTGATGATTTCCATGACGTAACCGTCCTGATCGCGGACGAACCATTCGAGGTATAGGGTGTGTTCGCTGCCGTGAAAGCGATGCTTGCATGACGAATGCGGCAGTCGCCCTCTTCAAATGCTTCGGAACACAGGCCGAGAAGACTGGCGCGGTCGGCAACGCTGCAGCGATCGTTCTGCCGACGACACTGTCGCTGTTCGAGCCCACCATTTGCGGGCCTTGCAAAAGCAGGGCTGGCAGGTGGCCGTGCCGGCGGAGCGCAATTGAGTGACGGGGCATGAATGACCTTATTGCTTCGGGCGCGTCCGCTCCCCAGCGGCCAAAAGTGCGCCCCGTGTGGGCGCTGCGCGGCGACGATCTTGCCGTTGCCGACTTCATATCTGAAAGAATTCGCGCCGATCGCGCCTGCAGCGCTGCGATCGCAGGCGGAGCCACGCCAAGACCGATCCTCAAAATATTGGCCCAACGCAATTTGGCGCGGAATCGAGCGGTCTTTGTCCCCACTGATGAGCGGCTCGTCAGTCCCTACAATGAGGCGAGCAACTATGGCCTGATTTCAAAAATGCTTGGCCGGACGTCGGCCTTGATACACCCGCTTGAGCCATTGAGCATACCGCCGCGCTTCAATTTTGTTTGGCTCGGCATGGCTGAAGACGGAAAAATTGCTTCTCTCTTCTCGTCGGAAGATGCCATCGCCAAAGACAATTGCCCAATCATACGAACGCGCCCGCCGCCCGCCTCGTTTCACGCGCCGTTTGAACGGGTTAGCTTGAGCCTTGATGCCCTTCTGGAAACTGATGAGACAATAGTCGTAATCCGCGGCCATTCGAAACGCCGCCTTATAGAGCAGGCGATTGAGGGCTTGATCGACAAGCCGATCTTCCATCTTTTTCAGAGCGCCACCATGCCGATCAAAATCTTCTGGAGCACCTGATGTCAAACGATTTCCGCGTCTCAGCTGTCACGCAGCGGATCGTCAAGCGATCCAGGGACAGCCGCTCCGGCCGTCTCGACCTGATGGGCAGCGAAGGCGAAAAGGGCGTCGGTCGCTCGAATATGATGAGTGGCGTCTTGGCTCATGACTTTGCCGTATCAGGTAAGGACAATCACGTCACGCACTTGTGCGCGCGCGAGGGCTGGCTCGACGTGCACGTCGACCTTGTCGGCTGCAAAGCTGTGGTTGCCGAAGCCTTTTGCGAGGGTTCGAGGCGCGAGGTGTTCGCGATGATGCGCGCGGGCACCGACAGCGCCGCATGTAGCGCTTCTGCCATGCTGGCGGCGGGGGGCCTTTGATGGATCTGGTTGCGGTCGATCTTGGCGGCACCCACGCGCGGTTTGCGTTGGCCCGTGTCGATTGCGGGCGGGTCGCACATCTCGCCGAGCCGGTCATCATGAAAGCCAGCGACTACGCCAGCTTCCAGACGGCCTGGCAAGAATTTGGCCGGGTCAACTCTGGCGATCTGCCGACCAATGTCGCCATTGCCATGGCTGCGCCGATCACTGGCGACGTGATCCGTTTCACCAACAATCCCTGGATCATCCGGCCTGCGCTCATTCCCGAAAAGCTTGGTGTCGACCGGTTCACGCTGATCAACGATTTCGGCGCGGTTGCCCATGCCGCAGCACAGGCCGAAGCGCGATTTTTCGAGACGCTGTGCGGCCCGGACGTGCCGCTTCCAGAGAACGGCACGATAACCGTCATGGGGCCAGGAACTGGCTTGGGGGTCGCCCACTTCTGGCGCAACGGCGAAGCCTATCACGTTCAGGCAACAGAAGGCGGGCATATGGATTTCTCGCCGCTCGATTCGATCGAGGACCAGATCCTTGCCCGGTTGCGCACCCGCTATCGCCGCGTTTCGATCGAGCGCGTTGTTTCGGGGCCCGGGCTTGTCGACATTCATGAAACCCTCGTCGCGATCGAAAGCCGTGAAGTCCGCGCGCACGACGATCGTGAACTATTGGCGCTCGGCCTTTCGGGCGAGGACAGTTTAGCCGCCGCCGCCGTCGACCGCTTCTGCCTTTCGCTGGGCAGCATTGCGGGCGATCTTGCGCTTGCCCAGGGCGCGAGCGGCGTCGTGGTCGCGGGCGGCCTTGGTCTCCGGCTGCGCGACACGCTTGTCCAGTCGGGATTTGCCAGCCGCTTTTGCGCCAAAGGCCGGTTCGAGACACTGATGGCCAGCATCCCCGTAAAACTTATCACGCACCCGCAACCCGGACTGTTCGGGGCTGCCGCCGCCTTTGCCATGGAGCACGCCCATTGAAGCCCATTGAAACCATCATGCGGTCCGGGTCCGTCATCCCCGTTCTGGTCATTGAAGACCCAGGCCATGCCCGTCCGATCGCTGTAGTGCTTGTCTCAGGTGGACTTCGCGTGCTCGAAGTGACCTTGCGCACGCCCGCTGCGCTCGAGGTGATCAAAGAGATAACTTTGGTCGAAGGTGCGATTGTCGGCGCGGGGACCGTCCTCAACGAGGCCGATCTGCGCGCCAGCACCGATGCCGGGGCGCAGCTCATCGTCTCGCCAGGGTTGACGGAGCCATTGGGCAAGACTGCAATTGCAAGCGGCATCCCGTTCCTCCCCGGCATCGCAAATGCAGGGGACATTATGCGCGGGCTCGACATGGGCCTCTCCCACTTCAAATTCTTCCCTGCCGAAGCCAGCGGCGGTGTTGCAGCTCTCAAGGCCCTCGCCACGCCCTTCCGGCAATGCTCGTTCTGCCCGACGGGCGGCATCACAGCTGCAGCGGCACCGAACTGGTTGAAATTGGAGTCCGTTCTCTGCGTCGGTGGTTCATGGATCGTCAGTAAAGGAGCACCGGACCGCAACCTCATAGAGGCGAGCGCCCGAGAAGCATCGTGCATGGCCTGAAAGTGAGGAGCGGGTTCGACCAAGAACTGCGATGACCGTGTCAAGAGCGCCATGTCTGGTGTGACAGCGTGTCGTTAAAATTTGCAATTATCAACCGGTTAATGCGTAGCCGCCCCAGCAGTCCGAATTCCACGACGTGACCATACTGGTCGCACAGAAGCCCTTCGAGGTCGAGAATCGCGTTTGATTGCTTGAAAGCAATTTCGGAGCAAAGCGCGTCGCTGTTGCCCTCCCCCGGAGGCCAGTCTGTCGATCTCGATGGTGCCCAGGCGTCCCCGAATGCCGGCGGCCTCGGCGGCAACGGTCACAGCCATGGCTCAACCGCCGCCATCATGCCCGGACCAGCGCGGATGTTCGCGCTGGTCCGGGCTTGGGGGCGCTATTCCGCTGCCGGATTCCTATGCACTCTGCCTTAGTCCTCGCTCGCTCTCACGCTGTCGACAAGCAGAGTGTCGCGGCAATCAGGTCCTGGGCGGCGTCTCCCACGCACTTGAAGAGTCTTGGTTGGCCCGCTGGAATGACAAGCGGGCCGTCAAGACGACACAGCCCGGAAAGGTCGGCCAGGACATGATCTGCATTCAGCAGGCCTTCCGCAATCGGCGTCAGGAGATCGCCCGCCTCGGCCAGAACGCCGCTGCGCGTGTCAGCGACAACGTAGCTTCGGTGCACCGCTTCACTGTCAGCCTCCCGCATATCCGGACGGAAGCCGCCGACCAGTCCCAGAAACGCATCGCCGTTCAGCCATTCTCCACGAATAATGGGCTCGCTTGCGTATGTCGCGCAGACCGTCATCGGTGTCTGCGAGACCGATTTTGCGAGGTCTATGCAAGGGGATGCTTCGTAGCCATCTGCGGCGAGTTTGCGCACGAGCGCAGCAGCATTGTCAGGGTTGCGTGACCAGACGGTAACTTTGCGGATTGGTCGCACCGTCGAAAGGGCGGCAGGCAGTTCGCGCGCAATCCGGCCTGACCCGACAATCAGGAGATGATCGGCATCGGCGGGGGCAAGAAAAGAGGCCGCGAGCGCCACGACCGCTGCCGTTCTGCGACCGGTCAGGGTTTCGCCGTCAATCAGTGCTTTCATGTGCCCGGTCGTACGATCGCACACCATGTAATTGCTCGAAACGGAGAAGCCGCCCGCGTCATGTTCGCGTGGAATGACGTTTACGACCTTCAGTCCGATAAGCGTGTCATTCTGCGCAGGCATGAGCAACATGCTCACCCCGTCGTTCAAGTCACAAGCGATCCGCTGGGGGATATGCCACTGCCGGGCCAGACCATGCCGCATCGCTGGCACCAGGCGGTCATAGGACAAGCACGCAGCGACCGTTTCCCTATCGAGAGACATCATTTCAGGAACCTCTCCACAGCATTGCGGCATCGGGTCCAGAACCGGTGGCGCGCGGTCCATCACAATCTATGCGCACCATGCACCCGTCAGCGATGCCGTCGATCGGACAAACCATAATCGGTACGGCGCGCCCGTAAAGTAGGCGGGCCACCAGACATCCGATCACCATGATCGGGTCGGGACGGGCGAGAACGATGCCAACCGGGCCAGTGCCCAACCTTATGAGCTCAGCCAGCACCGAAGAGGACGAGGAGGATCCTTTTCCCCCGGGGATCAGGAGCATCTTGCCCGCGATATTTCGACCCAGGTCGGGGTGAGATCGATCTATGATCTCACCCGTCTCTGCTGCAACTCCGCCATAAAAGCTCAAAGGCATGCGCAAGACCAGCGCTGGTCCCTGCGCGCTTCCCGCCGCGTAGGCGCGCCCTTCCCGCTCCATCAAACCCTCACCACATGACCTGCAGCCGCCGACGCAACACAGTCCTCGAGTGCGCCAAAGGCCACGGCACAGCCGATATTGCCTGGCGCATAATGCGCCCACTTGCCCGAGTTGGTCATCGCGGCACCTTCAAACCGTTCGAGGATTGAGGTGACATAGGTACAGGTATCGACGACGGGTACGAGCCGATAGTCATCTATCTCGTCAAGCAGACCCACGGCCCTCGCGGCATCAAGCGTCGCGCGACTGGTGTTGACATAGATCGGTATTTCTTGCGCTGGCCTAACCTGTCGCAAGAGACAGACAAGTCGGCGCCATTCTTCCAGGGAAAAATGAGGCGTGCCCAGGCAAAGCGCTGAAATAGGTGTGCCGTCGGGAACCGTTGAAAGCCTTGCCAGCGCATCACGCACATCGCTTGGCGTAATCACGTTTGTGGCCACAGGCCGCCGGCCTCGAAAGGCTGCATCCAGCGTCGGAGCTTCCGGAGTAATGCCGATGGCGTGAAAGAGCCCTACGGCACCGACCGACGCTGCAGCCGCGCCAAGCGTCTTCAATTGGTCTTCATCCCTCGGGGTTGGCAAGCCCTGAATGACCGGCACCAGGTCCCCCGTCAAAAGGCCGACGATGAGACCGACACCAGCGAACAGGGAGTCAGTGGCCTCGAGCGAGGCAGGAAATCCAACAAGGTCAAACAAGACCTGCCCGCACCGATTTTCGTCGAGGTGAAGCCCCCATGCCGGGGCGCGACCGGTAATCGCGCAGCACAGATCGAGAAAATCGCCATAGCGTTCCGTTCGGGCACCAATCACCGAGTTCGCAAATACGATTGCATTCGATTCGCCCCAGGCCACTTGATCGCCGAAGGACGGCCTGAAAAGAGTTTGATAGGGCGCACAGGTGAACGAGGCGATGCAGCCCAGCTCTTCATGCGCCATCATAAGGCGCTTCGGCTTGCTCAGCGCGTCCGGTTCCATCCGCATGATTTCGGGATGGATGAGATCGATGGACCCGACGTTCAGTGTCGTGGGCACACGCACCCGCGCCGCGCCCTGCTGGAGCATCTCGACGAAATCGAGCCCCGCCTCGCCATGATAGAGGCAGCCATCGACATGCGCGCCTTTGATTGGCACGAAACATTCTGCACCAATGGCGCTGGCATAGGACTGGAGAAGCTCCATGGCCATTGCGGTACCTGCGCCCGCCTCGCCACCAAGGTAAGCGCGTTCGATGTCATCCAGCACTATGACCACGACATGATGTCCGGACCGGCTACGAGATTTGGCCGGTCATTCGTCTGCAAATTCATGATGCAGCCGAGGAACCTGCGCCTGGCCGCTGAGAGGTATCCCACCAGATGCTCTTGGTTCTGGAATATTGATCGATAGCGTGAATACCCTTGTCCTTGCCGCCGAAACCCGACAGGCCGAAGCCGCCAAAAGGCGTGGAATAGTCGCCCTCGCCAAAGGCATTGATGGATATGCATCCGGCATTGATACCCGAGGCAACAGCAGTGATAGCAACCGGGTCCTCCGAGAAAATATAGCCGCTCAGGCCATAGTCCGTGTCGTTGGCGCTTCGCACCATATCATCGAGATCGTCATAGAAGCGCACTGAAAGGATGGGCCCGAAAATCTCCTCCCGCCAAAGCGGTGACGCCTCGTCGACGTCAAAAAAGACCATCGGGGGGACGATGAGGTCGGATGAACCCGAAGCGGGAGCCTCAGAGACAATAAAATTGTCCGTATGTGCGCAGCCCAAATCAACAATCTCCCGCACACGCCCAGCCTGTTTTGCGTTGATCAATGGTCCGATCCGCGTGCCGTCCTCGAGCGGATCGCCGATCGGCCAGTCGCGCATGTGAGCGGCCAGAATGTCACGCGCATGGTCGCGCAGGTGGGTCGGCAACAACAGGCGCGAGATGGAGCTGCAAATCTGACCCGAATTGTGCATAAACCCAATGCCAATCTGCTCGATGAAGCCCTCGAGGCGTTGCACATCGGGCAGCACGAGCGCGGGATTCTTGCCGCCACATTCGAGCGTCACTTCCTTCAGGTTGGAATCAGCCGAGTAATGCAGAAACTGCCGGCCGACCGCCGTCGAACCCGTAAAATTGATCGCGTCGATGCCAGGGTGCAATCCGACCGCACGCCCGGCAATTGCACCATGGCCCGGCACAACGTTGAATACGCCAGATGGAAAGCCGCATTCGGCTGCCATCTGCGCAAGCCGCAGCGAGGTCAGCGGCGTATCCTCCGCTGGCTTTGCAACAATCGCGTTGCCCGCAGCCAGCGCGGGCGCAATCTTCAACGCCAGGGTGTAAAGTGGATAGTTCCACGGCAAGACGATCCCGACCACGCCACATGGTTCACGCACGATTTGCGCCAGCGCGCCGCGTTTTCGTTGGCCGGCGAGGTCGTAATAGGTTTCGGCGAGGCTCGCATACCAGCGCAGGACGGCGGCAGTCAGCGGCACATCCTCGCTGCGCGAATGGCTGATCGGCTTGCCGACGTCCAATGTCTCCAGAAGCGCAAGCTGCTCGGCATCGGCAAGAACGCGGTCAGCGAGCGCACGAAGGAGGTCAGCCCGTTCTCCCGTTTCCATTTTGCCCCAGGGACCCGCAAGGGCGCCGCGTGCCGAACGCACAGCCGCATCGACTACAGCAGCATCGCCCATCGCGACCTCAGCCAGAACGGCACCATCATAGGGGTTGCGATTGGGCAGGCGGTTCAGCCGTGCATGGTAATAGGCATTGCCGCCCACGAACGGACGATCGAGCGACCTTGCTAAATCGATCGCGGATTTCAAAGGTGCTTCATGCATTCAGATCACCTGCCATTCGCTGTCGCCAGGCCCAAGTTCGACAGGTCTCCGAAAGGATCCTGTCCATCCTCCAAACACGGTCATCACTGTCAGACCTGGCACCATCCAAGAGATTTATGGACGTCCCTTGGTTTGCACAGCGAAACCGCGATTAGTAGAATGAAAAACCGATAACAGCTATGCTTTGGTGGCAACGAGCCTGCGCGGCGCACAATGTGCGATTCTATGTTTTGTCCTGTAAATCAGTGACATTCATTGTGCAGCGGAAACCAGTGTGAACGGTCGCGCTATCGATCATCTGCGGTTGCCGGGCAGCCGGCCGATACCGTTCGCAGTAGTTTTCAGCGCACAGGAATGAGCCACCTTTTATGACACGCCGGGGAATATGGATCAGCGGCTGATTTGGGTCGAAACTATCTTCCGGCGGCGTGCAACAGCGCCTCTCGGCAACACTGTCATTTTCGGCTCGATACCAGGTAGCAGTCCATTCCCAAACGTTGCCGATCATATCCGACAAGCCATAGCCATTGGGTGGATAACTACCGACACGGCTGGTGCGATGACCAGCTTTTGGTTTCAAATCGAGATCTGGAAATCGACCCTGTCAGGTATTGGCCATTGGCTTGCCGGCGGGCATCCAGTCGTTGCCCCAGGCATAGGTCGCGCCGACAAGACCACCACGCGCCGCCCATTCCCATTCAACCTCCGTCGGCAGACGCTTCCCCAGCCAATCCGCAAATGCCGCAGCGTCTTCATATGCGACACAGGTTACCGGGTGATCCAGCCGTCCGACGTAGATGCTTGTCCTACCCTCCGGTCGATGCCAGCAGGCACCTGGGACATAACGCCACCAATCGTGAAAATCGGTGATCACTGAGTGGCGTTTGGGCATCACGAAAACTGCGGCCCCAGCGCGCAATCGATCTGGATCTACCCCAGGATATGCTGCGGGATCGACTGGCCGTTCCGCGAATGTGACATATCCTGTCTCTTTGACAAAACGCGAGAAATCCCGGTTCGTGATCAGATTTTGATCGATTAGGAAGGAGGCGATCGTGACTTCCCGAACTGGTCCTTCCTCTGGATAAAACGCGTCGGAACCCATGAGCACCGTTCCATCTGGAATCACCACCATCCCATGCAATGGCGGTGGCTGCTTTGGTTCGTGATCAAAAGTGGCTTTCATGAACGCCACAGCCTCAGAAATGGACGTTGACGCGATCAATGGTCCCCGAAAACGGAGGGGGGCGATGGGGACTGACGAGCGAACCGCGCTGTCGACCTACATTCAGACTCGCCGAACCGTAGAAGGGTTCTATGCTATTAGGCACAGTTCCTTCCACAATCTTCTGGCTGTCCACGGAGATCGCAATCTTGCGATCACCGACAGTCCCGAACTCGCCTGCGGATACATCGACCCGAATGTTGTGCTTGCCGGCCGCGAGGCGGCTTGGAGCCTGGACCGGCCATCTCCCGGTAATGCCCTCGCCTTCATAGATGACCGCACCATCCTGCATATAAAGTGCGAAGCCTCGCCCGCGCATCCCGCTGCTAATGATCAGGCCGTTTGCCCGATCATCGGGAAGATCGACAATCGCCTCCATCCAGTGCGCACGCGAGAAATCTGGCATGGCATCCCAGCTCAGCGGTGGTGTGTCCGGGAAAAATGTGAACTCAGTTCGCTTCCATGTCAGCGATGGCAGCTGATCGAACCAAAGGTGCAGCTCGCCAGACGGATAGACGTTATTCCGCTTTGCCTCACGGTCAAACAGGGCCACCATTTCGCTGAGCTTCTTGGGGTAGGCCTTGGCGATGTTGCGGGACTGGCTGAAATCCTGATCGATGTTGTACAGCTCCCACTGATCGGCTCCCTTTTCAGGCCCATTGCCGAGCGGCCCCCACGGCTTGACGTAATAGCGCAGCGACGCAAACCAACCATCGTGGTAGATAGATCGCGTGCCAAGGGTCTCGAAATACTGGACGCGGTGGGCAGAAGGCGCCGCCGGTTTGGAGAGCGAGCCTGCGAAAGACACGCCATCGTTGGGCAACTGCTTGACACCATCCACCACGGGTGGCGGCTCGTAGCCAAGAATATCAAATATCGTCGGGACAATATCGGTGACGTTAAGCCACTGCTGCCGCACGCGATCTTCCGCAACGGTATGGCCCGGCCAGGAGACTACCAGCGGAGTCCGCAACCCGCCAAGATATGCAGCCTGCCGCTTCATGCCCTGGAACGGCGTATTATTCATAAAGGCCCACCCGGCCGCAGATCCTGCAACGTGGCCCGGTCCAGCTATTTCGTTGATTGTCGCCAGTCGCGTTGTGGCATCGGCAGGGCTCTGTGGGCAATCGTCACAGCCCATTGGACCGTCCTCGCCGCTAGAACCGTTGTCGCCCGCAATGAGCATAATCAATGTGTCGCGTCCACCAGGCCCTCGTCTAATGGCATCAATCAGCCGTCCGACTTCATGATCGGTTTGCGTCATGTAACCGGCCAGCACTTCCATCTGCGCTTCAGCTACTTGCTTTTCAGCAGATGTCAGAGAGTCCCAGGCGGGCAATTGCGGATCCCGAGGAGTAAGGACCGCTCCAGGGGGAACCAGTCCCAAATCCCTTTGCCGCTCAAAAATCCGTAACCGTAACGCATCCCAGCCTGCGCTCAATTTGCCGCGATAGGGCGCGACCCATTTGTCAGCAACCTGATGTGGGGAATGAACCGCTGTCGTTGCAAAATACATGAAATAGGGCCTGTCGGGGACCAGCGTTTCACGCGTGTGAAGCCAACTGACGGCATCGTCGACCAAGTCGGTGGTCAGATTATATCCATCTTCCGGCTTGGCTGTCGGCTCAACCCAGGACGTGCCGCGCCATAGCAGCGGCTCAAATTCAGATGTTGTACCCATCGTGCCATAAAAATAATCGAAGCCAAGTCCCGTCGGCCAACGATTGAACGGACCGACAGGAGTCCATTCGACAGCTGGGGTGTTGTGCCACTTGCCAAACGCCCCCGTTCCATAGCCAAGCCGCCCTAAATGCTCGGCCAGCGATGCCGCACTCTTCGGCCACTCAGCTCTGTAACCGGGCGCGAGTGCCGCCGTCTCGGGTATCTGACCGAAGCCTATCTTGTGGGGATTGCGCCCGGACAGCAATGCGGCGCGGGTTGGCGAGCAAATCGCGGCAACGTGAAAGCGATTATATCTGACACCCGTGCGTGCAAAGCCTTCGAGCTTGGGCGTCTGCGCGAGGCCCCCGTACATGCTTGTTGCCGCAAAGCCCGCATCATCAAGTAGAATTATTGCAATATTCGGCTTCTGCGGCGTCACAGGCGGACCAGCAGTGGCCAATGCGCTCGACGGAAGCATCAACCCGACGAATAGGGCACGCGCAAACTTAGTCATGCCTGCACCCCATTCCAGGTGGAAAATCTTCAGATCGAGCCATCGGTCCTTAGGCTATTATACCACCGCGTCCCAGGCAAGGCAGCTCTTAGAATTTGAGCCCGGCAGCGACACTGAACGTCCGTGTCTCTCCATAGCTACGCAACACATAGCCGAAGTTCGTAACGTCGAACGCACCCACTATATAACGTTTATCGAAAGCGTTATTGAGGTAAGCGGCCGCAAACCAGCCCTCCTTTGACTCCAACCGCGCCCCGAAATCATGGACTGAGTATGCTGGTGCTTCGATCAACGGCGTGCTCTGAAGAATGTTGTAATATACCTTGCTGATGTAGCGACCGTAGTAATTGAATGACAAGTCGAGATCACTCGAAAGTTCGACGGTTTTGGTCAAGCCCCAGGTCATTTGCAGTCGCGGCGCATTGTTGGGACGCTGCGGTCCTGTCGAGAACGGAACATTTTTGATTTCAAAATGATTGTAAGCAAGTCCAATGTTCGCGGTTAGCGTTGACGTCGGACGAACCGCAAGCTCGACTTCTGCACCATAGGCATCCGCTGGCAGATTGATGACTTTCACTGCGGTGCCTGAAAACAGGAAGCTCTGAAGGTTTTTGTAGTCATAGTAATAAATGCTTGAGTTCAAAGTCACCTTGCGATCAAGGAACTGAATTTTCTCACCAATTTCAAATGCGTACAGCTTTTCGGGGAGATAGGCGAACTCGTCTAGCGGGTAAAAGCGTGCAAGCGTGACAGTAAATCCACCAGACTTGAGGCCCTTGCTAGCGCTTGCGTAAAGCAGAACGTTATCCACCGGCTTGAAGTTGAGCTGGAATTTGCCGCTCCAGTCATCACTATCATTGTCGATGGCGATCGGACCAATTCCGGGGAATGTCCCCAAAACCGGGCTGGTTGCCCCACCGAAGGGCGGGCAACGACCAAGCAATGTTGTTGTGCACTGGTTTCTGAAATCCATACGGAGATCATCCCAAGTGTAGCGAGCACCAAGAATTGCTGTAATTTTTTCACCCAGATCATATTCAGCCTGACCATAAATCGCTTTGGATTTAGTTCTTACAGTATATTCATTACTGTTAATTTGACCAAATCCATTTTGACTAAGTCCGGGCTGACCAGAATAAACCCGATTATATTCGTTAAAGATCGCGGTTTTTGTCGTCATATCGAGATAATAGAGGCCCAGTGTATAGCGGAAACTGTCCGATGAACCACTGATTCTCAGATCCTGCTGGAAATTGTCTCCGCTGGAATTAAGGCCGGCATTAAACTGATCGACCGGCGAAGAATCGGTATCCTCGCGGTAGAGGCTGCCAACAGTGGCATAGGAGGTAATCGACGTCAGTGTTGCGTTGCCGAAACCATGCGTGATCGTGCCCGAATAGGTACGCGAGCGCTTGTCGAGCTGGCCTGCATCATTGAGGGAAACCCTCAGGTCCTTATTGGTGTTTCGATAGCCATTCGGATCATTCCCCGGCCCTGTGCCATATTCGTCACGCGTTATCGGCAGTTCGACATCAACGCCATTGGCGTCAACATAGGTCGGTGTGCTGACATAGCCCGGCGCCGTACCATATTGGTTGAATCCCTCAGCGCGCAGATTGATCGTGGTGTCAGGGCCGGGCGTGATCAAGACCTGTCCGCGAAGCGCATAAACCTCCTTGTTGCCACGATCAGCACCAAGATCATTTTTGATGACGCCATGCTGGGTCTGATAGAAATAGGCAATTCTGGCTGCAATCTGGTCGTTTCCGGCGTTGAAAAAGCCCTGCGTGCGCCACAGTTGGCGATCACCAGCTCCGCCTTCTAAGGCACCGCTCAAACCGGACTCGGGCTTGTTGCTGATATATTGAACAAGCCCACCGGTCGCATTGCGCCCGAATAGCGTACCTTGCGGCCCGCGCAGGGCTTCGACGCGCGCAATATCGAAAACGGGAATGCCAACGGCCGTTGAAAACGGAATATAGACGCCATCCTGATATGTTGCGTTCGGCGCTTCCTGGTGATCGGAAAAGTCGGTCTGACCAACGCCGCGAATAACGATGGTGCTGACCCCTGACCCCGAAGAGGCCGTCGAGTTCAATCCTGGAACAACCCGTGCAAGGTCTTCGGCAGTCCGGATATTGCGATCAATCAGTGTATCTCCACCGATGGCGGTCACCGAGATCCCGACGCTCTGAAGGCGTTCCTCACGCCGGTTGGCGGTGACGATGATATCGCCAGAGTCATTTGCTGACGCCTGATCTTCCGCGGGAGAGGAACTTGACGGGCCGGACGAAGCACCAGCTGCATTCTGCGCTTGTGCGGCGCCTGAAATAGCCAAGGCAGCGGCAATGGCAGTGCTTGTAGCGAATATGGATCGAGTCATTGTTGTTCCCCACTATTATTGACCTCACGCTACATTTATCGTCAGCCGTAGAGCCTAGCCATTTGCATTCGGCGATATCAGATATGCCGATATACGCGCTGTAGAACATTCAAAGGCAGTGGTTTTCCGATCTCTGACGAAGTCAGTCCTTCGCTGTTCCCCGCCAAAATTGGGAAGACGGTCGCCGCACCTCGGACAAAAGCAGCAGCGCCGCCTTGCCTAACAACAAGCGACCGCGGCCTATGAAGCGACTGGCTGGTTTATCGAGTCCTGCAACGCAGCGCCAATATTTGGCAAACGCAGCTCTAGTTTTCGGATCGTGCCTGAGTATCGACACCGCGACTGGAGATCCGCACATTTGGAAGCGTGCAGGTGCCGCAAGCAAATGTTCGGAATAGAGGTCGCTTGAAATAGACCAGGGTCGGGCATACTCAGACTATCAGGGCTACAACAGCACGGTAAATCTGAAAAAATGCGAGGCACAGCACGCTAGGTCTTCCCAACTGGCCAATGCCTGATGTCGATTGCCTCAAAGCCTCCGCTTTTTGCAGCAACAAGCCCTTGATCGCTGTCTTCAAAGACGAGACAATCCTGTGGGGAACACGCAATTGTTCGCGATGCCGTGATGAATATTTCGGGCGACGGCTTCGGCGCGTCTACGTCATCGAGCGTAACGACGGCGTCAAACAGATGGAGTAGATCCAGTTGGCGAAGCGTGGCGAGCACCAGCGTTCGCGGCCCGTTGGACGCCACCGCCAGGAGCTTGATCCCATGGAAAGCCCGCACAATGCCTGTGATCTGCGGATTTTCGGCGATCGTTCCAATGTGCGCAAGGAAGGCTTTGTGCACCGCTGCGACAATCAAATCGCGGTCAAGCAAGACATCGTGGTGAACCTCGAATGCCTTGAGAAATGCCTTCTCCGACAAGCCAGACCGCTCATGGAACCAACTTTGATCCATTTTCTGGCCGGCCAGCAGAAATGCGTCAGCCCATGCTGCGCCGTATGCTGGTCCGCTTAACGCCAAGGTTCCATCGCAATCGAAAATCAAGGCCTGAGCTAAACCGGCGCGCCTGATTGCTTCTGGCCGCGTCGCGGTCCCAGAAGCACGGGAGGGATGCATTACGTTCAAGCTGTTGCCTTATTCCTTGCGGTGTCTTGCGCGATCATCGTTGATCCAGCCTGGATTCATGCAAATGCCTGACACTTTCTTGCCGAACTCAGATGATATTGAGCTCTTCAATTGGCCTTCCGTCCACCAGGCGCTCCGGCGAGAGCGAAGAAAGGTCGATTGTCTGGTAGCGATCATGCAGGATCAATTCGGCCACGCCGCGCCCCGCAGCTGGCGCATGCTGCATCCCATGCCCGCTAAAGCCTGCTGCAACGATCAGATTGTCGACACCCGGCGTCCAGCCGATCAGGGCATTATGGTCGAACGTGCACATCTCGTAATGCCCTGCCCACGCTCGCGTCATCCGGATCCTCTCAAATTTGGGGATACGTTGCGCCAGGGTGGGCCAGGTGAATTCGTCGAACTGGAGGTAATCCGGTTCTAGGTCTTCAGGATCGCTGTCGGGTGACCAAACCGGCCCGCCGGCGATGTAGCCTTTGCCCTCGGGTCTCACATAAAGCCCGCTCGGATCGACGATTAGCGGCATCTCGAGAATGGGGTCGGGGCACGAAAATGCAAAAATTGTATGCTTTTCAGCCTTTACCGGCAGCGTGAAGTCTGCCCAATCGCTGATCCGTGCAGCATGAGGCCCGCCGGCGTTGACAAACACATCGCCAGTAACCGGCCCTGATTCAGCCGTTGCGACCGCGCAAACGCTTGCCCCGTCCAACGCGAACCCAACCGCCTCATCGTGAAGATAACGAACCCCGAGAGCGCGCGCCTTGCGCCGAAACGCCTGCATCAGACTATAGCCGTCGAACCATCCTTCAGCCGCAGTGCCGAGCGCAGCGTAGCCAAGATCCTCGGTATGCAGCCACGAATAGCGCGCCTTGAGCTTTTCCGTTGAGAGCCCAATCACAGGCGCCTTGTTCGCCTGTTGAATGCGCAACGCCGCTTCAAGCCTGGCGCTCTTGCCGCGCTCGGCGAGATAGAGATAGCCTTGTTCCACCAGGCCAATGTCCGGAGCCTCACCGTCAAACGCCAGGTACCTGTGGACGTCGCTCAGATATTCAAAGCCATAGCGCGACATCTCTATGCTGAGCGGTGTCGTGAATTGCTGACGGATCGAGCTGGCCGACAAGGCCGATGAAGCACGAGCGTAACTGGGGTCGCGCTCTATCACGATGATCGAACGCTCTCCGCAAGACGCGAGATAGCAGGCGATCGCCGATCCGATAACCCCGCCACCAATGATGACGACGTCGGCTTTCATAGAGCCCGTTCTGCCACGGGGACAGTGTAATTGAGACCGAGCCGTCCCCCGTCAGGATAGATGGTTTGCCCGGTAATGTAGGACGATTCGTCGCAAGCCAAAAAGACGGCAACCGAGGCGATTTCCTCGGGCGCCCCGGTACGCCCCAGCGGAGTTCGACTGAGGATTCTTTCCTTTGCGGCATCGTCGGTCATGATCGAACGCGCGAGGTCGGTCAGGATCGTGCCCGGGCCGATCGCATTGACCCTGATCCCGCGCGGTGCAAGTGACAGTGCCGTGACGTTGGTCAGTTGGCGCATTGCCCCCTTCGACAAGGCGTAGGGGATCTGGTTCGGAATCCCGAGGATGGCATTGACCGACGACATGTTGATGATCGCGCATCCGTGGGCCATCAGCCGCGCTGCGTGCTGCGTGCCCCACAAAGCCGACTTCAGATTGATCGCAAAGACCCGGTCGAAATCCTCTTCGGTCAAATCGGACAATTCGGCAGCGTGCGTTACGCCAGCGTTGTTGACGAGGATGTCGAGACCGCCCCATTGGTCTTCAACGGCTGCAAAGAGCGCGTCAATTTCGGTCTTTTTGCCCACATCCGTAACAATCGCCGTCTGCCCGAGCACGTGAGCCAAATGCTCGACTGCTGGACGATTGATGTCGGACAGAATGACGCTTGCCCCTTCCAGGACAAAGGCCTTGGCGATGGCCATACCGATGCCATGTGCGGCACCGGTTACAACAGCGCGCTTCCCTTGAAGACGTTTCATTGGACCTGCTTTCGTGTTGTTCCGGTTTCAAGTGTCGCCGCGAGTGTCACGTGTCAGCGCCAGTTGCGATCATGACATGTTTGGTGCGCGAGAAATCTTCGAGTCCCAGGATCGACAACTCCCGTCCATGGCCTGAGGATTTGTAACCGCTCCAAGGCATCTCGGCGGCGAGGACAAGATGCGCGTTGACCCAGACCGTTCCAAAATCGAGCTGGCTCGACGTACGCAGCGCCCGGCCCAAATCCTTGGTCCAGACCGAGGCTGACAGTCCGTAGCTGCAGGCATTGGCCGCAGCGATGGCGTCGGCTTCGCCAGTGAAGCTCTCGATCGTCACGACCGGACCGAAAATTTCCTGATGCGTAATTTCGCTGCCGGACTCGGCGCCGGTGATGAGCGTGGGTTCGAAGAAGAAGCCATCCCGGTCGATCTCGGCGCCCCCTGCAGCGATGACCGCACCGTCTGCTTTGGCGCGCGCAACCATGCCTGCAACCTGGTCGCGGTGGCGACTGCTGATCAGCGGCCCCATCTCGACGTCGTCGCCGTCGGTGACCACTCCGGTCCTTATCGTCGCGACTTCAGCGGCCAGCTTCTCCGTCAGCCTGGATGCAAGCGTGCGCGAGCACAGAATTCTGGTCGCTGCCCCGCATTCCTGCCCGCTGTTCCAATAACCGCCAACGCGAACGGCCGCGACGACCGCATCGAGATCGGCATCATCGAACACCACGACCGGCGCCTTGCCGCCCAACTCGAGGTGCGTGGGGTTCAAGGTGCGCGCAGAGTTGGCAACCACGCGTTCGCCGCTGGCGACACTTCCTGTGAGCGAAACTAGGCTGATGCCCGGATGCAACGAGATCGCGGAGCCGACCACTTCGCCTGTGCCAAGAACAATGTTCAGCACCCCTGGGGGCAAGATATCGGCAACGATTTCCATGAACCGCAATGTCGTGAGCGGCGTGAGCTCTGAAGGCTTGAGTACCATTGTGTTGCCCATCGCCAAGGCACCAGCAATCTTGAATATTGCGGTCAGAAGCGGATAGTTCCAGGGCGTGATGGCACCGACGACGCCGACTGGCTCTCGCCGCAGCATCGAAAAATAGCCGCTTACATATTCTTCCGGGGCTGGCGCCAGCAAGGCGCGGGCCGCACCGCCGTGGAAGCGAAGGATATCGCTGATCATGCCAATCTCGCCCTGAGCCACCATGACAGGCTTGCCGACGTTGAGCGACTCAAGCATGGCCAGCTCCACCGCATGCGCTTCGACCGCCTCCGCCATTGCAAAGAGCGTTCTGGCCCTTCCCGCCGGTGTTGCAGCGCGCCAGGACGGGAAGGCATTTTGTGCTGCCGTTACGGCGCGATCAACATCACCAGCACTCCCTGCGGAAATCTGGGCTATTGTGGCGCCGCTTCCCGGGTCAATGACGTTAAGCGGCTCGCCATCTGGCATCGTCTGCACGTTGCCGATCACATGGCCTCTAATCGATTGCTTCGCCCACGATCGCGCATGTTCAATCTGAAGTGAAGTCTTGTTAGCAGCTGTCTCCACGTTCCGCTCCCCGTACCTGTCCAAGTTTGCCGGGGACCAACATCGGCAACATCCCGGTATCATGAGTTATCGCTGGTGGAGCAAAAGCACACGGCCCCTTTCATACATTCAGTTATGTTGATAGATTATAGCTATGGAAATTAGCCAGCTCCGCACCCTCGTGATCGTGTCGCAACTCGGTAGTCTTTCAAAGGCGGCCGATCGGCTGTGTACCGCGCAACCAGCGCTGAGTCGACACGTCCGACTTCTGGAAGAAGAATTGGGTGTCCAGCTTTTCGATCGGCATGGACGCGGAATGATTCTGACCGAACAGGGACGAATAGTTCTTAAACATGCCGAGCGTGTTTTGAGAGAGATCGAGGAAATCCGCTCAAGTGTTGTAGATAAACTCGATGCACTCGATGGTGAAGTGTCAATCGGTATGCCACCTACGGTCGCAGAGTTGCTTTCTGCTCCCCTATTACATAAACTTCGTCGCGATTTTCCTCATGCGCATTTTAGAATATTCAGTGAATATTCTTTGCATTTGTTTGAATGGATGCATTCTGGCGAGCTGGACGTTGCAATTTTGTATGACCCAAAGGCCATTCGCTCACTCAAGTCTGAGCCATTCCTGGAAGAGGACCTCTATGTCCTGGCGGCGGCAAAGGAGGGTCTGGACATCACGAAGCCTATCCGCTTCAAGGACTTGGAAGGGCGCCCGCTTATAATGCCCGGTCCGCGCCATAGCCTGCGTGGAATAGTTGAGGAAATGGCCGATCACGAGGGAATCAAGCTTGATGTCGTCATAGAGGCGGAATCATTTGATGTACTCAAGAAGCTTGTAGGCGCTGGCGAAGGCTGGACGATTCTTCCCTTGGGTCCGATGCGTCACGATATTTCTGCCGGCTTATTCTCAGTTGCACCGGTAGCCGGCTCGTTGTTGTATCGCCGCCTGGAGCTCGCTTTTCCTGCGGACCGGCCAGTATCGCGACTGGCGAATGCTGTGCGCAAGTCGCTCATCGACACGACCGACAAGCTAGTCAATTCAGGCGCATGGCCGGGCAAAATGCTTGTTCATCCGAACAGGCAGGTTAGAGAGAAGCAGCTGCCGCCGAAAGTGGAATGGCCGGAGATCTAATCTAATCATGAGCGTCAGCGGTTGAGAACTGTAGCGCGGGCAATTCTCAATGGGCATGGGCTCCTGCCTTGACTGACACGTCATCGTTGGATTTGGAAATTGCTGGTTCGGCTCAACTCTCTTCATGTCAAACAAGCTGACTAAGCTGGTCGCGGCCGTGTAAGGCGTGATCGCTGGCCTCGTCGGCCGCCATGTCCCGCCTCGTATACTGCTGCTAGGCATAAATAATCCTGATAGCTGATTCAAAGATGGTCCCCGCTCTTTTCGGTTGGACTTGGAGTAGCTTGTGCCATGCAAGCCTGCGCCGTTGGTTGGCGATGTGGGTTCAGTGACCGCCTGTTGATCCGTTGATTCTGAGTTTGCCTTGTAACCTGCAGCCGCGTCAAGGAAGCTGGAACTGCAATGGTTTACTCTTCTGTTTCGCATAAGATATTGAATAATATATGTTCAATATGAATAATTTAGATCGCATCGTTGTAGGGAAGGATCGTTAGTGAGACCCAATACCTTAGGTGTCGAGCAGCTGGCGAAGGAGGGCTACCGGACAACGCGGGGGGTCACACGCGGACGGGGCGCCCCCAGTTTCCGCGCATCTAGGTTTCAGGGACAGTTATGACGGGCATCTCAAGACGGCAACTCACTTCGGGTGTCCTGGCCGTATCAGTTGCAACGATCTGGCCGGGAAGAGCTGCCGCACGGATTTCCCGATCAGGCGCCTTTGATCCCCTGTCGCTTGTCGATCCGGATCTGCGCGCAGCGTTGCAGAAGATCCAGCCGGAAATCGACAAGGAAATATATACCACACAAGCATTGCCCACGTTTCGAAATCTCACCGAAGCGTGGGCGCAAACGCCTAAATCTGCGCCGCCGTTCACGCTGCGGTCAATCCCTGGCGCAAGCGGCGATCCTGACGTCCCCATTGTTGTCATTGGCCAACGTAGCGCGAAACCGCGACCGGTGATCCTGTACATTCACGGCGGCGGCTACATTCTCGGACGCGCCATGTATTCAATAGCCGTCTGCCAAGAGATGGCTATCAGGCACGACTGCCTTGTTGTCTCGGTTGATTACCGGCTCGCGCCCGAGACGCGCTTTCCTGGCGCGCTCGAAGACAATTATGCCGCGCTCAGCTGGATCCACGACAACGCCGATGAACTTGGTGTCGATCGAAAGCGTATCGCAGTGATAGGCGAAAGTGCGGGGGGAGGTCACGCCGCAGCATTGGCGATCGCGGCCCGCGATCGCGGAGGCGTATCAATCTGTGCGCAGATTCTAATGTACCCGATGCTCGACGACCGCACGGGCAGCAGTCACCAGCCGGCGCCATGGATCGGGACTTTCGTCTGGAATGTGGCGGCGAACCGGTTCGGCTGGACAGCTTTGCTCGGGGTGCCTGCCGGGTCCAGCATCGTGCCCGAAGGCTCTGTGCCAGCGCGGGTCCGCGACCTGTCAGGCTTGCCGCCAACCTTCATCGGCGTGGGCTCGATCGACCTCTTTGTGGATGAGAATATCGAGTACGCGCGTCGGCTAATCGATGCTGGCATACCGACCGAACTGCTTGTTGTCCCTGGGGCCTATCACGGTTTTTACGACATCGCGCCAGCTGCACCCGTGAGCTTGGGTTTTCTCGAGGCCGTGGATCGGGCGATTTCAAGAGGTCTGGCAAGCGGCGAAGCCCCCGCCGAATGCAGCCCAATAATTGGAGCTTGAGGACTTATGCGCAGACCGGTGAATAAACTGGGAAGAGTTTTGACAGCCGCTGCGCTGATGATGCTCGGAAGTGTCGCAATTCCGGCATCCGCAAAGCCTCCTGCATCCCAAAATCCGCCTAGTCCGGTCGATATGACCATTCCACCTATCGCAACCGCGCACCCCGATATCTGGCCCCGGGCGCACTGGCCGTATCGACGCAACCCAGCCATTGAGCGGCGCATCGCCAAGCTGCTCGCGCGAATGACGATCGAAGAGAAGGTTGGCCAAGTTATTCAGGCCGATATCGACACGGTAACCCCGGCAGATTTGCAGACCTATCATCTGGGATCGGTTTTGAACGGCGGCAGTTCGGGCCCGTATCGTGATGATTTTGCGCCGCCCGAAAAATGGCTGCAACTCGCCGATGAATTTTACGCCGCATCGACCCTCAAGAGCGGTGGCCGCGTCGGCATTCCCTATATATGGGGCACTGATGCCGTACACGGCAATTCGAACATCATCGGCGCAACGATCTTTCCGCATAACATTGGCCTTGGCGCAATGCGTGATCCGGCCCTGGTCCACAAAATTGCCAAGGTTACGGCGGCAGAAATTCGGACAACGGGTCAGGAGTGGACCTTTGCACCGGCCACGACCGTGCCACAGGACCTGAGATGGGGCCGCACTTATGAGGGGTATTCCAGCGACCCCAAGCTGGTCGCAAGCTATGTCGGCGAGTTTATTCGCGGCCTTCAAGGCGAACCCAACGGCAGAACGGTGCTGAAAGGACCGAATGTCATCGCATCGACAAAGCATTTCCTTGCGGATGGCGGGACCTTCATGGGCCGCGACCAAGGCGATGCCCGGATCAGCGAGGCCGAACTGCGCGATGTGCACGGGTTGCCCTATCTCGACTCGCTGAATGCAGGTGTCGAAACCGTGATGATCAGCTTTTCAAGCTGGAACGGGACAAAGCTAACCGGCAACAAAAGTCTGGTGACGGATGTTCTGAAGACACGATTGGGCTTTGGTGGGTTTGTCGTAACCGACTGGAACGCTTTTGGACAGGTTGAAGGCTGCTCCAATGAAAGCTGCCCTCGCGCAATTAACGCTGGCGTAGATATGTATATGGCGGCGGATTCCTGGAAGCCGCTCTGGCACAGTCTGGTCGTACAGGCCAAGGACGGCACCGTGCCGATGTCGCGACTGAACAATGCCGTCGCCAATGTCCTGCGCGTAAAGCTGCGCATGGGGCTGTTCGAGGCGGGAAAGCCATCGTCGCGTCCGTTGGCGGGTCGATTCGATTTGCTTGGCAGTACCGCCCACCGCGCCATCGCACGTGAGGCCGTACGGAAGTCGCTGGTACTGCTAAAGAACGAGGCCGGCATTCTCCCTCTCAAACCGCGCAGCACGATTCTGGTCGCCGGCGACGGCGCGGACGATGTGGCTCGTCAATCGGGCGGCTGGACTTTGAGTTGGCAGGGAACCGGTGTCGATCCCAAATATTTCAATGGCGCGACGTCGATCTGGAAAGGGATCGACGCTGCCGTGCGCGCTGCCGGCGGCAAAACAACACTTTCGCCAGACGGCAGTTTTGCTGGCCCGAAACCGGATGCGGCCATCGTTGTTTTTGGCGAGACCCCCTATGCCGAATTTGAAGGCGACATCAATACACTCCAGTTGAAGCCGGCACAGCGCGCTCCGCTTGAGATGATGCGCAAACTGAAGGCACAGGGAATTCCTGTCGTGGCAGTCATGCTGAGTGGGCGGCCGTTATGGGTCAATCCGATGCTTAACGCCTCTGATGCGTTCGTTGCGGCTTGGTTGCCGGGGTCCGAAGGCACTGGCATAGCCGACATGATTTTTTCCACGGCTGGCGGCAAGAGCGCATATGACTTTAGCGGAACACTGAGCTTTGCCTGGCCCGCGACCGCCAATGCTGAAGGGCCGGTTCTCTTCGTGCGCGGATACGGATTGAAAACCGGCAGCACTGTGGCGATGCCGCAACTGTCAGAGGATCCAGGAGTCATCGATGACGGTGACAACGGCGTCTATTTTTCCAAGGGCAAGCCGAGCGCCGGTTTTTCACTTCAGGCAGTCGATGATGCCAAAGAACCCATGACGGTTGCGACGGTCCCGACAAGCGCATTGAACGGCAGATTACGCATTTCGGCAACGGACCATATCGTTCAGGAAGGCGCGCGCCGCTTTGCATTTGATGGCCCCGGACGTGCCGTGATCCGCCTTGTTCCCGACAGTCCAATTGACTTGAGCCGTCCGGCAATGGGCCTCGATACGGCTGCCGACGGCATGCTGGTGGTTACAATGCGTTTCGATACACTGCCGGCTGCCCCGATGACGCTCTCCTTGCAGGGCGGGGAAAGGACGGTGACGCTTGCGCTTCCGAACCCCGCCAAGCCAGGCACATGGCGAAGCTTTGGTGTTCCGCTGGGCTGTTTCCGGCTTGCAGGCGCCGACATGGGGCGGATCGTCACCATGCTGGAACTGGCAGGATCACAAGCCTTCACGATCAGCCTGGCCGAGGTTGCGCGGGGCACTCAGGCCGATGAGCAGTTGAAGTGTCCGCTCTGACCCGTCGATCAAGAAGACAATGAAAATCATCTAAAAGAGAATGCTAACAAAAGGAAGCCGGTCATGATTGAGCGAGAACAACAAACCAACCTGCCGATGATTGCCGCGATCGTCGGTGTCGCCACAATCGGCGGTTTCATGTTTGGATATGACAGCGGCGTGATTAACGGCACGCAGGACGGCTTACGAACGACCTTCGATTTGAGCGAAGCCGGGTTGGGTATGACCGTTGCAGCGCTGTTGCCCGGCTGCGCTGTCGGCGCCTTCGGCGCCGGCCGGCTCGCTGATATTTTCGGGCGACGCAATGTCATGCTGGCAGCGGCGATGCTGTTCATCGTCAGCGCGCTCGCATCGGGCGCGGCTGTCAGTGCCATGATGATGATTGTCGCGCGCTTTACGGCTGGCATGGGCGTGGGTGCCGCAAGCGTCCTGTCTCCCGCCTATATCAGTGAAGTTACGCCCGCCGCAACGCGCGGACGGCTGTCCAGCCTTCAACAGATCATGATTATTGGCGGACTGACTGGCGCCTTTCTCGTCAACTATTATCTCGCGCAAGCGGCAGGCAAGTCGACGGATATTTTCTGGCTTGGCTATCCCGCATGGCGCTGGATGTTCTGGGCGCAGATCGTCCCGGCCTTTATTTTCCTGATCACATTGCTGACGATACCGGAGAGTCCGCGATTTCTGGTCGCCAAAGGGCGTTTTGCTGAGGCAGAAGCTGTCCTGACGCGACTCTTCGGTGGGGCAGCAGCAGCCGTCAAGGTCACGGAAATACGAAATTCGCTTTCCACCGACCATATGCCGAAACTCTCCGACCTGGTCGACCAAGCAACAGGCAAATGGCGTCGGATTGTCTGGGTCGGTATCGGTCTCGCCGCGTTCCAGCAGCTCGTGGGGATCAATGTTGTCTTCTACTATGGCGCCGTGCTGTGGCAGGCTGTGGGGTTCAGCGAAGCCGATGCACTGAAGATCAACATTGTCAGCGGGTTGTTGTCGATTGGCGCATGCACTGTGGCGATCCTGTTGATTGATCGGATTGGCCGACGGCCGTTGCTCCTGATCGGCTCTGCCGGAATGGCGGCGACGCTGACTGTGCTGACACTCGCGTTTGCGTCGGGCGAGCTCGTGAATGGAAAACTGCATTTGGCCGATGAGGTCGGCATGATCGCACTGATCGCGGCAAACCTTTACGTCATGTTTTTCAATTTCAGTTGGGGTCCGGTCATGTGGGTGATGCTCGGAGAGATGTTCCCAAATCAGATCCGCGGCTCGGGACTTGCTGTTGCAGGCGCGGCTCAGTGGACCACGAATTTCTTCGTCAGCGTCAGTTTTCCCTGGTTCGCCACAGCAATCGGGCTTCCAATTACCTATGGCTTTTTTGCAGGTTGCGCATTCATCTCAATCGTGTTCGTCCTGCGCATGGTACGCGAAACGCGCGGCATAGAACTTGAAGAAATGGTCGGGTAGGCGGTGTCAGTCCAATGCGAACTCGTCTCCGGCAGACGCAAGTGCCCCAACCCGTACCCTACCTCAGGCCGCAAATTTCTGCCACTCAGCTAGCGCACCGGAGCGGCGGTCCCTGTATTCCTGACGGCTGACGAGATGGCGCTCCTGGTTGAAATGATTGAGGAAGTTGGCATGGACTGAGGCAAATTTCTGAAGTAACTTCGGCCTTCAGAACGGCAGCATCACTCGCTCTCTTCGTCGAAATGCCAGGTATCGGTGCTCGGCACGATTGTTGATCCAACAGCCGATTTCCTGCTTCTGGCAATTGCCCAGTTGGGACATCGCAGCCTTGTACGACCTGAGCCCGTCCGTCACGATCACTTCTGGCGAGCCGTGGCGTTTCAGCGCCTTCGTCATGAGTCGCAAAGCCGGAGATTTATCCCGGGTTTTGGTAACATAGCTTTCGAGGATTTCACCTTCGTGGTCGACGGCCCGCCAGAGGTAAACCATCTCGCCGTTCACCTTGACGTACATTTCATCGAGGGTTCAGCGCCAGCGCCGAAAGCCCCGCATCGCATTCACGCGCTGCATTCGAATGTCGCCAGCAAACACTGACCAAAGCGGTTCCACCAGAACCGCACCGTCTCGTGGCAGATATCAATTCTTCGCTCAGAGAGTAGATCCTCGACATTCCGCAGGCTCAATGGAAAGCGGATATGCATCATGACGACCAGCCGGATCACCTCGGGCGACGAGTTGAAATATTTAAACGGACTGGGAGGTTTGGCTCGGAACTTGCGGTTCATCGCTGCCCGCTAACAGCTATCAATTTCCCAAGCCAAATTCGTCTGACACTACCGTCACGATGCTAGAAAACTCTCATTCAAACCGCAGGAAAAAACAGGGAGGACGTCAGAAGAAGGGGCGGCCCTCAAAGGGCTTGCGCCTCCAACAACAACACCAAGCCTAGCGCGCTGAAATACGCCGACTGACACAGAGTCAGCCGACGCAGCAAGGGAAAGATCTAACGTATCTAAAGATTCAGAAGCTCTTTGTCAGTCGCACTGCATACCGACGTCCGAGAAGATCGCCCGTACTGAGCGGAAACGGCGGAGCCTTATCGAACAGATTGGTCACGGTGAAACGCAGCGACCAATCGTTTGCGATCGAGTAGGCGATCGCTGCGTTGGCCGTAACGAGACTTCCCACTTTCAAAATGTCCTGCGTTTCTCGCGTGAAGTTCAGGTCAAACTTGCCGCTCGACTGATAGTTGACCTCCGTGAACAGGCTGAATGGTCCCTTTCCGAGTGTCGCACTCAGCTGCCCGGAATATTTGGGATTGGTCGTCTCGCCCTGTGCGCAGTTGACGGTGATAGCATTGATCGAACTACACAGTCTGTTGAGGTAGAAGAAGGAGCCATCGAGCGTTAAGCTTGCGCCACCCAAACCGACGCCGTCGAGCGGGATACCTGCATAGTTGATATTTGCGGTCAGGCCCTTGAATTCGATGAAGCCGCCGTTGACGAACGTCCGGCGTATTCCCGGATTAGACCGGTCATTGACAATCTGCCCAGTCGCATCGCGGCGGAATAGTGAGCAAAAGGAATTCCCCTGATCGGGATTGCTCAGGTCAAAATTCGGATTGTCGTAGCACCCAGTCGCGATATCACGATTAGAAAGCTGCGCGATCGGCCCTTTAATCTTAATTCGGTTCCAGTCGACGGCCACAGTGAGACGCGGAAGGAACGATGGTCGCACAACAGCGCCGAACGTATAGGAATCTGAAGTTTCGTTCTGCAGGTTTAGGTTGCCGCCATCCAAAGTGGCTTGGCCAACACTCTTGGCCTGCGAGACAAACGTCGCCCCGTTGATGCCGTACTTGGTGTAGAAAGCCGCGCAGTTGCGCGCACGGATCGTCGGGTTGGTTCCCGACGTAATCAGTGCCGAATCACAGGGGTCTGGAAAGGAAGCTACACCCACTGCGTTGGGCGTAAACAGTTCGACAATGGCGGGCGCACGTAACGACCGGGTAAAATTGCCGCGCAAGGTGACGTCCTTGACGGGCCGGTACCGCCCGCCGACGGTGTAGGTTGTAAAACCGCCGTTGATCGAGTTGTTGACATACCGGACGCGACCTTCGGCCGCGATTTCGTAAACGAGCGGAATGCCATTTTCTTCAGAAATCAGCGGAACTTCGAGTTCCCCGAATACCTCCTTCGTGCGGAAAGAGCCGTTCGCAGAAGCAATTGCAGGGTTCTGCGTCCGCCCAGCAAGTTCGAGGGGATCGGGCGTGAAGCCGCCTTCCTCCCTGCGAGTTTCCGCTCCTATGCTGAAGCCGACCGGACCGGCCCAAGTGCGGAAAAGCTCACCCGTCGAGATGTTCGCCGAAAAAATCGTCTGCTGGAGAAGTGAACGTGACCGTGTCGGTTCGGTGATATAGTCAATGGAGGCCTTGCTGGCCCGACCAAGACCGAACGGATCGAAGGGAACGCAGGTCGGATCAGCGATTGGTGTGACCGTTCCGGGGGCGACATTGAATGCAGGATTCGGATCGCACACGATATTGCCACCGCTCCCCGTGACGTTCAAGGCGTTGACAAAGTTTTGCTGGACGATTTGCGTCCTGTAGTAATTACCCTCCGTGCGCCCATAATTTGCGGAAACTTCATATTTGAAGTCTTTGCCGAAGAGGCCGAAATCGCCGCGTAAGCCGGTAACTGCCCGATAGACCTGATTGTCTGAGCGGCTGCGTCCATCGATAAGCCCGAGATAGGCGCGAGAAAGGTTGAACTGCGTCACGCCCAAGCTGGCGAGCAAGGCACTGGCTTGCGGATTGAGGCGCGGATCTGTTGCCGAAACGAGCAATGGACCCTGCGGGTTGGACCGCGATCCGACAAGCGGGGTCTGATATGTCGGCTGATCCACAAGCTCGCGGGCCCTGCCTCGGAAGTAGAGCGATTCGACGAAGAATTCGACGTTCGGCGTGATTTCATATGTTGCATTGAAATTAAGCGTCAGCCTCTTCACGTCTGACACAACCTGAACCGTATCGGAAAGATTGAAGCCGTCACCACCCGAAGTGAAAAAGCCCGAAAACGGAATGCCAGGCGTATAGGGTACAAGGTTTCCGCTCGTATCGAAGTGGAGGCGGGTGGTGCCGCTGGGGCCAAAGCCGGCAACCAGTCCGTCGGCGCCAATATAGAATTGGTTGGTCGGCAGCGCGACGCCGCCAACCGTTACGCCTTGAGCGATGAATTTGCGAATGAAGACCAGCGCGGGGATACCATCAGTGCCACTGGTGTTGAACGGAACCGACGGATTGACCCTACCATCGTTCCCAGGTGTTCGCCCAGCAGGCGTATTCGCGACCAGCGAGCCCGCAAGCGGGTTGTCGTCATAGTCGATTCCATCACGGATGCGCTTGCGCGCGTTGCCCAACACGCCAGCGCTGCTGTCATAGGTGGCTGCGAAGGTCACGTTTCCCCGTCCGTCCGCAAAATTCATTCCGGCAAGGCCTGCCAGATTATAACGGAAATTATCGCCCTGCTCGGTAATACCGCTCAGTGCCGAAACCGTGACGCCCTCATATTTGGTCTTGAGTATGATGTTAACCACGCCGGCAATCGCGTCCGAACCATAGGCTGGAGCGCCACCAATCGAGAGATTCTCGACCCTGTCCACCAACAAGGTCGGGATGATGTTGAGGTCGACCTGAAGTCCCGGTGGTGCCGGTGTACCGACGCGCGTTCCAGAAACCGAAGGCGCGTTAGTCGAAACAACACGGCGACCGTTGATCAGGGTGAGTGTCCGCGCCGAACCCAGGCCGAATCGGTCGGCGAAGCTCTGTCCAGCGTTGAACGACCCCTGTTGCCCCTGCGGTGTCTGGCCCAGTCCAAAGCTTGGCGTGCTGGTCAGCGTATCGACGATATTGGTCTGCGCGCGCGATTCGACAAGCGCCCCGGAAATGGTGGTGGCCGGTTCAAGCGTATCAAAACCGGCACGCGGAATGCGCGAGCCTGTCACTACGATGGCATCTTGCTGTTCTGCTTCGGACTCCGTGGCTTGGGGGGCGTCTACGGCGGGCTCGGGGACGGTCGCTGCCTGGGCATACGCGATGCCCGGCAACGCGGCTGTACCCAGCCCGGCACACAAAAGCGCGAGAGCCGAAGTACGCGAATACAGGCCGATGGATGACGTGATGTTCATGTGTTCCCCCTTTGATTTCGGAATTGTTCCGGCAGCACTGTCTCCACCTGCACGTTTGGCATAAGGGTGGCGTGGATGCTTCAGAAGCGAGATTTGCTTTTCCATATCCTCTCCCGTCTCGACGCCAAAATCTAAGTGAAAATAGTGTGACCGATCCACCGGTCTCGCGCCATTCGGGCGCTAAGCCGATTGTGTAACATCGCGGATCAGCCACTATTTTAGAAATAAATAATTAGCATTAATTTATGCATTTAACGTATCAGTTAGCGCGGCAGAACCGCGCTGGATTTGGGCAGCGGCATGCGTCCGAGAACCATGTCAGCAGCCTTCTCGGCAATCATGATCGTCGTTGCGTTAGTGTTGGCACTAACGATGCTCGGCATGACGGAAGCGTCGGCGATCCGCAGCCTTTCAATCCCTTGAACCTTCAACAGGGAATCTACGACCGCCATGCGATCGGTTCCCATCTTGCAGCTGCTGGTCAGATGGAAGTCGCCAGAAACGTTTTCCCGCAGATAGGCCTCCATCTGCGGCATGGAGCGATACTTGTCACTCGCGCCGATCTCGGTGACACCTAGACCGGCATAGGCGCGTTGCGACGCAACTTCGCGCGCCATATCTACGGCACGGCGCATCACCGCCAAGTCGCGATCGGTCGACAGGAAGTTCGAGAAAATGCGCGGCGCGTCAGCTGGATTGTCAGACCTGAGTTTGACCCAACCGGCGGCCTCCACGCGCGTGGCGCCAATGCAATAGGTGAACCCGTGGATATTCTTCATGGCCGTGCCGGTGTCATCGACAACCACCGGAATGAATTGCAGTTCGACATCGGGGTGGGGAACCGAAGAATCGGATCGCATGAAAGCGCAGGTCTCCACATTGTTGGATGCGCCAGATCCCCCATGCGTCACCAGCCAGCGCGCGCCGGTGGCAAGCATGCGATCGGGCCGCAGTTCGCTACTCAATGACAGGGGCTTGTCGATCGAGTAGGTTATATAGACCAAGGGATGGTTTTGCAGATTATTCCCAACGCCGGGCAGATCATTGATACAGACAATGCCATGTTGGGCAAGGTGTTCAGCCGGGCCAATCCCAGAAAGCATTAGAAGCTGCGGCGATCCGATGGCGCCGCTTGCCAGAATGACCTCGCGGTGCGCAATTGCGTCAATCTGCGCCCCGGCCCTGCGATACCGCACGCCTGCCGCACGATTACCGGTTATGATCAAGCGCTCAGCCATTGAGCGATCCGACACGGTGAGATTGGCGCGGCCTGTGTTGGGACGGATATAGGCGTGGGCGCTTGAGGCACGAACGCCTTGGTCAACATTCATCTGAAAGGCTGCAAAGCCTTCCTGATTCGCTCCGTTTATGTCATTGCTGATCCCGTATCCAGCCTGTTCGCCCGCGCTCAGAAAGCTTTCATATAACGGACAGCGCATGGACCCGAATCGCACGTGCATCGGGCCTGAACCACCGCGATATTCGCTCTCTCCGCCTTCCCAATTTTCAATGCGCTTGAAATAGGGCAGAACCTCGTTCCACGACCATCCGGCTGCACCTTCATCAACCCAACGCTCGAAATCAAGCGCGTGGCCGCGCACAAAGCACATACCATTGATCGTGGACGATCCGCCCAACACTCTGCCACGCGACTGAAAGATTGTCCGACCTAGCAGGGTAGGCTCCGGCTCGCCCTCATACATCCAGTTATACTTGGGATTGCGCCAGATATGGTCGAACGCCGCAGGCATCCCGATCTTCCAAAAATCAAAGAGACCGCCACCTCTTGGCCCTGCCTCGATGAGGAGCACCGAAATGTCGGCATCTTCTGACAATCTTGCCGCCAGTGCGCAGCCAGCAGAACCGCCGCCCACCACGATATAGTCATATTCATGCTTCATGTCGCATCGCCTGCCGTGCAAGTTGAGACGAGGGAGTCGATCAGTCGCCCAACCCCCGTGATGGCGGGGTCGACACATGGAAGGCCCGTGCGATCCTCGGTTGCCGAAAGTATCTTGAGGCGCTCTACTTCAGGCAATCTTGACAATTGTAAGCTGATGCCTGCGCAGCGCGCGTCGAAGTTGGTCAGTCGCGCCAGTTCGAGATGGCGGGCAATACCGGTTTCAATATCGACAAGCGGAAAATGGGGATAGCCATCGATATGTGTTCGCGTAGCTTCATGGCAAAGAATGATTGCGTCTGGCTGACTGCCGTGGAGCAAGCCCAGACTCACGCCCGCATAGGCCGGGTGAAAGATAGAACCCTGCCCCTCGATCACGTCCCAATGATCGAGTTCATTGTCCGGCGAGAGCATTTCCGAGGCTCCCGCAATAAAATCGGCGATCACGGCATCGATTGCGATCCCGCCGCCGCTGATTAATATCCCTGTCTGTCCGGTCGCGCGAAAGCTTGCTTTCAGTCCGCGCGCGATCATTTCGCGCTCCAGCATCAGTGCAGTGAACTTCTTGCCAATTGCGCAATCGAGCCCAACCGTGAGCACACGCTTGCCTGACCTTCGTCGACCGGTTGCTAATGGGATTGACGCTACGCGCGCGTCCCTAATGTCGAACAGCTGACATCCATTCTCGCTTGCCAGCCTGCTGAGCAACGCATTGGAGGCTAGGCGATCATGCAGACCTGAAGCGATGTTCAATCCGGCGCGCAAGGCGTCCGCCAAAGCTGTAACCCACACATCGGGAAAGCGGCCGCCAAAAGGAGCGCCGCCGACAACGACAGTCTTCACACCGGCGGTGGCGGCGGCGGCAAAATCCATATCGGGTAGCCCGAGATCCAGACACTCCACCGAAAACCGGATCTGTCCCACGCACCAGACGGGCCGCCATTCGGCCAAACCCAAAGCAGTCTTCGCATCCAGCCTGTCCACGATATCGCCCACAAAGAGCGCGTAGGGGTGCGGAATTTCCAGAGTAGATGGCGCAGAGACGGTCACAACATGAACCTTCCATAGGTTTGCAAAAAACTAGTATGATTGGCGCGTTTCATCCCCACAGGATCGATGACGGCGCCTCAACGCTGTGCCCCTGGAAACAGAGGCCGTGAGCAATGTCTTTCTGCAACTGGAGCGGGCAATCCAGGTCGACAATTTCGCATCGCTGCGCAACAATCAGTGCGGGCGCTATGCCAAGCGACGATCCCCCCATGCAGCCTACCATCAACCGAAACCCCATCGCTGAAGCCTCGTCAGCAAGTGCCAAGGCTTCGGTAAGACCGCCGGCCTTGTCGAGCTTGATATTGATGAAATCATATTTGCTGGTGAGCGCGGCGAGGCTGGTGCGGTCATGGCAGCTTTCGTCCGCCACAAGCAGTAAGGGGCCACGATAGTCAATCAGTCGCTCATCGTTGTTAGCCGGCAAGGGCTGCTCAACAAGCAGAACGTCATTACCGAGAAGCTCATCCTCAAACGCCAGAAATTGCGCAAACGTCCATGCCTGATTGGCATCCACGATCAGACGCGCGTCGGGCGCGGCAGCGCGCACCGCACGCAGGCAATCGCGGTCGCCATGGTGACCCAGCTTGATCTTGATAAGGGCATTGGAACTAAATGCGCGCGCGTCGTCAGCCATGACGTCGGGCATATCGAGTCCGATGGAGATGAAGGTGTTGACCGGATCGCAGGGTTGTCCTGCCAGATCGCTTGCCCGCACACCGGCACGTTTGGCATCGATATCCCACAAGGCACAGTCAAGGGCATTGCGCGCGCCTCCCGGCGGCAAGGCATGTTGCAGCCAGCCCCGATCCAGACTCAGGTTCGGATCGCACCGCGCAGACAGTTCGGCGATCTGGGCCAGCATCGTTTCGCAGTTTTCGCCACAATAATCGACGCCAGCGGCTTCGCCCCGCCCAACGATGCCGTCAAGCTCGACCATCACTTCGACGACAGTGGCCTCATTATATGTCTGTGAGGCAATGCGGAACGGACGCGCGAACGGATAAGTGAGTTGGCGCGCCGCGATCTTCACCGGGGTCATGCATCCGGCCCACGAAGAACCCATGCGCCGCGCCGCCGCAGGATGATCCAGTAGTAAAGCACCGACAGGATCAGCACGACAGCAGTCGCCAGAAAGCTGAACAGCCCCGACTCTGGGTCAGTCACATTTGTGAATATCATGTAGGTGAATGCAGCCAGTGCCAAAATAGGCGGCCACGGAAAGAACGGCATTTTGTATTCGGCTTGCGCGGTGGTGCCGTTGCGGCGGCCAGCGATTGCGGCGACACACAGAAAGCCGTAAACCACAACCAGTGCCGTCCCAGACGCGATCAGCAGCAATTCAAACCTTATCAGGCACAGCAAGCCCGCCATGACGCCGGTTGCCAAGGTGGCCACCCAGGGCGAGTTGAAGCGGACATCAATCTTGACCAAGGCCGCGTTGATAGGGCGCGACCATACAGCATCCCGGCCAGTGCTGTATATCATGCGCGATGCAAGAATAACGATCGCGATATTGGCGTTTATGATCGATAGTGCGACGGTCAGGTTCATCGCCATGGCGACCCCGGGGCCACCGCGGGCGAGGACGAAATCGCTGAACATGGTCGCGGACTGGAAATTCGCAGCACTGGCAGACCTCCCAAGCAGAAGCGCGGTGAGCGGAACGGATTGAGCAACGACACTTATAATCAGTGCCCACAGTACCGCGCGCGCGATATGGCGCGACGCACCCTGAGTCTCCTCTCCCAGATAAACCGCGCTACCAAAGCCATAGAACGCGAAAACTGCTGCCGACACACCGAGGCCGATATTGCTGAACGTTGCTGGAACCAGTTGCCCGGTAGCGGTTGGGACCATCGGGTTGGCGACCAATGTGATCCAGTCATTCACCTGGGCACCAAACCCCATGACCGCCACGACAACTAGGGCCAGCAGCTCCAGCGCGAGGAATGCACCGGTGATAAGAGCGTTGGTCTTGACGCTCAAAAGCGCACAAAGCGTAGTCAAAGCAAGGCAAACCAGCGCGTCGGTAAGCGGAGGAGTGCCGGGCAGGATCGCGTGGACATATGTACCCAGCCCAAGCGCGATCACCGCAATACCAAGCATCAGCACAACAAGGTTCAGTCCGAGGATAACAAAGCCGGCAAGCGGCCCCATCACGCGTCCGACCATCGAGTATTCTCCGCCAGACAACGGAAACGCTGAGCCAAGTTCGGCGTAAACATAGGCAATCAGCAAGCTGATCACTCCGCCGATCATCGCGGCAATCAATGCCCCGGAACCGGCTTGATTAACCACACCGGGAATTACGATGAAAACGGACGACGCCGGAGTCACACACGAAACAGTAATCAAAAGACAGCCGATCATCTTCATGCTGCGGCTAAATGTTGGATTGGATGATTGCGTCACATTAATTACCCCCGGCATGAGTTAACTGGCGAAAATCAGTCGCGCACCACCGGCTTCACGATCACGTCCCAATGGTCTTCCAGCAGCGAAAAACGCCGCGCCTCCTCGGCTTCGAGATCAGCTTTGTCCGGGAAAAGACGGTCCGTTACAGCGTCCACGGCGTGATCAAAGGAGCCCCCGACGCCAACGGCGGATTCTGCATCGCGATAGACTAGAGTAACGCGCAGATCCCAGCGCGGCCCACCGGCCATATGAGTGAAAGGCTGCTGTTCCAAAATTTGCCTGATCCAGCCGGCATTTTGCATTTCACGCAAGATCGGTTCGTGGTTTTTGCGATACAACCTGAGGAACTCGTCCATCGACCCCCAGCGCACCCGGTAATAATATTCGACCGTTACAGGGTTGGCAGAAGCGGCTTTTGTGGGCGCAACTGGGTCGGAAGCACTTGCTGCCGTTGCCGACATAATCCCCAGAAATAGTGCAAATATCCAGCCTCTCATGATTGCTTATCCTCTCGAAATCGGCGACATCCGCCGGTAAATAGGGCCGCAATGACATAGCAGGTGTTTCCCGCTCATCGATCGGCAAGCGCGTCTTTTGGAAGGTCGCCACCGGCCCGCACGCCCTGGGCCAAGCGGCGCGCATAATACCCCTTCTGGCGAGTCAGACTGTCAACCCACGAATACCCGTCAGTCCGGCCCAAGCCTGAGGCCTTGATGCCGCCCCAAGGCAGATGCTCGTCCACATAGTCAGCCTGGTTGACGTAGAAGTTCCCGGTGTTCACCCGTCGACCCAAAGCGAGCCCGCGATCGATGTCGCGCGTCCAGATCGACGACGTCAGACCATAATTCGTATCGTTCATCATGTGGACCGCCATGTCATCATTCCCAACACGCATCACCGGAGCGATCGGACCAAAAGTCTCTGTGCGCATGATCGACATCGCATGATCGACATCGACCAGTATTTTCGGGGCTACATAGGCGCCGGCATTGCCAAGATCAGGCTGTGCGCATGCCAAGATATCACGCGCGCCCCTGGCCACCGCATGCGCGACTTCGGCATCGATCCGTCGCGCCGCAGCTTCATTGACCACCGGCCCGAGTTCCACAACATCATTTATAGGATGTCCGACCGTCCAATGCTGCGCTGCCGCGACGAACTGTTCGAGAAATGAGTCATAGACTCTGGTGTGGACATAGATTCGCTCGACCGAACAACAGGACTGGCCCGAATTAGTAAAACTTGCGCGCGCGAGTTCGGATGCGGTGATCGGAAGATCTGCGTCCGCACGGACATAGGCCGCGTCCTTGCCGCCCAGCTCAAAAATCTCCTGGACGAACTGCGGGGCGGCGGCATGGCGCACCTCCAGTCCACCCCGCGACGAGCCGACAAAGCTAACCAGATCGACATCGCCCGACCGCAACATCGCAGCACACTGCGCATTGGTCAGGTCCAGCGCGCTGAGCACGCCCAATGGCAATCCAGCTTTGCGAACGGCCCGATTGAGCACGGCCGTAATGCAGGCGGTTTGAGGCGCATGCTTGAAGATGACGACGTTGCCGACGAGTAATGGCGCGAGGACAAGGCTCGAAATCATCACGACAGGATAATTCCAGGCGCAAATCGAAAGGTTGACACCGAACGGCTCCCGACGAACCGCCCTGCTTTCAGTCGCGCTGTTCGGCAACGCGACGTCGGCCGTCTGGCGCTCCACCGTCGATTTATAATAGCCATATAGATGGCGCAAATCTCCGGTCTCATCGGATTTGGCCAACGGACGGCCGATCTGCCAGGCTGTCATCAGGGCAAGCGCGTCGGCTTCGGCGGCGAATGCCTCGACAAACGCATCCACGATCGCGACGCGCTCAACAAGCGGAGTGTCCCGCCACATTGGCGCCGCTTCACGTGCGGTAGCCAGAGCCTGTCCGGCTTCCGCAACGCTTGAAAACCGGCCCTCGTAATAAATCGAACCGTCAACGGGACTCAAGATACGCAGATCTTCGGTCAAATACGCTTCCTCTAATGGGCGCCCACCCTTCCAGACACCCATAGGAAAATGGAGGAATATCTAGAAATGCATAATGCGAATGGATTAATGCGTCTGAATTATGAATCGACGCTGCTTAAGACCTTAACCAACCGATACAGAAAGGTGCGGCTATCCATCAATGACTTGACCCGCACCCGCTCGTTCAGGCCATGAACACCATTGCCATCCGGATCGCGGAAGACAGCCGAAACTCCATAGGTTGGAATTCCGCTCGCGACCAGAAAACGACCATCTGTCCCTCCTGTGGATATGCTGGGAATTACAGGCACCCCGGGCCAGAGTTCACCCACAAGCCTCTCTATAGGTTTCATGACCCCGGCGCTCAATACAGGCGCCGCTGAAATCGGTCCAGGCGCAGCCGCCAATGTAATTTCGATCGAAGGATCGGCGACGACACCGATAAGTTCAGCGTAGATGTCGTGTTCATCCTGGCCGGGTAGAATGCGGCAATTGATAGTGGCTTCGGCTCGTTGCGCCAAGGCGTTGGCCGCATGTCCTGCTGAAACCAAAGTAGCGACACAGGTGGTGCGCAAAAGCGCGTTCCACAAAGGCGAGGTGTCTGCAATGCGGTCAAGCGTGGCGGGATCGCCCCTGCCCTCACCGGCGTTCTTCATGTCGATCCCGAGAGCGCCCGGATGAAGCCGCGCAGAGCGGGCGAAATAGTTCCGCGTTACGTCGCTGAGTGCAACCGGAAAACGATATGCGCCGATCCGCGAGAGCCCGATTGCCAATCGCGTGATCGCATTGTCCTTTTCCGGACGCGCACTATGTCCACCGGGACTCGTCGCGACCATCTTGAAGTCCTGATAAATTTTTTCGCCGGACTGGACGCCGAAAATGATGGGTTTGCCGTGTTCGTCGAGCTCGCCATTGCCGCCTTCGTTGATCGCAAAGCCCGCCTTCAATGTCTCGGGATAGTGCTGCAGCAGATACTGGACGCCGTTGAAAACATCATAGGTTTCTTCACCGCAGGTCAGCGCCAGCTTGAGCGCGTGGCGGGGCCGGAACCCTTCCTCGCGATACCGGACCATCGCATCGACGAAAATTGCGGCCATGGCCTTGTCATCGATCACGCCTCGCCCATAAATATAGCCATCTTCCTCGATCAGGCTGAAAGGATCGCGTTTCCAATCAGCTCGCTTCGCCTCGACGACATCGATATGCGCGACAAGAAGGATGGCAGGTGCTTTTGGATTGCTGCCGCGCAGTTCGGCAACAAGATTGCCCTGCCTGGGAAAGTCAGGCGCGACGATGATGCGCGTGTCGGCCTTGCTATATCCTGCTGCCACCAGACGGGCGCGCATCTTCTCGGCGGCTAGCGTGCAACTGCCATCCGAGAGCGCGGTGTTGGTCTCGACCAGTTCCTTGTGCAAGGCCCGGAACCGCGCCTCGCTTGCCTCCTCGGAAACACCGGCAAAGCCCGCTTGGGCGTAAAAGAGCGTACCGATAGCTAGCGCAAGCGCGCCAATGATTTTAGGGCTCATATCTCTCGACCCACCTAGGTGATCGCGCCGGAAGAGTCGGTCGAAATGTCGATGCTGAGCAATGTCGATCCGAGGCATTTTCCATGCGCATCGAGCGATAGCGAGCGCGTCACCCCTGACCGTAACGCGTGTTCAAGGACAAAGATGAGTGCCCCGAGTTGGGGCACTTCAAAGCGATGGACGCTGCCATTAGCAATCTGGGCGAAATGTTCGCTCACGCGTTCGCGTGTCAATTGCTTCGCCAGCAGCGGATAGTTGGCTAAGTCATAAGCAATCACCGAGAATTGGCAGGTGTCACCCTTGTCGCCCGTCCGTACATGGGCAAGGGATCGCAACGCGGTCATGCTTTCACCCAGGCAAGCCGCGTTTCGATCGCCTCGCGGTCTATGAGGCATGAGGCAACTGCGACGACCTCGCGATCATTTGCCCATGCACCTCCTCCACCTGCAGGACCATTCGTGTAGAGCGCTTCCACCTCGGCGCCGACCGCCCTGGCCGTTTGCCTGTTGCGCGACCGGCCCGCGGCGCGAACGCGCACTTCGCGCATTTCAGTCGGCGGCCCCTCAGTGAAATTAGTTGCATCAACGCCGATCAGTTCGAGGCGCAATTCCTCTATGGCCAGCCCACGGATCGCTAAGCGCTCGCGGACAATCTCAAGCGCGAGCCGTCCTCGCGCAACTGCGCCGGGGCCTGCATAGGAAATCTGGCCTTCGCCAATGAAGCCGTCGCGGTATCCAACGGAAACTTTCAGCCGGTCGGGCCGCTTTCGCCCAGTCGCACCGTCCATTCGGATCCCTGCGTCGGTTTCAGAAAATGTCACGCCCGAAAAATCCGCGATGACATCCGGCTGCAAATAGGTCGATGGATCGAAGATTTCATACAAGAGCTGCTCGGTGCAAGCGCGTACGCTGAGTTCGCCGCCGGAGCCTTCGACTTTAGAGAATTTCGCAATCCCGTCTGGCGTTATTTCAGCGATCGGAAAACCCAGGCGCGCCAGGTCAGGGACATCCTTAAAACCAGGATCCGCAAAATACCCGCCCGTAAGCTGGCCAGCGCATTCGAGCATATGACCTATCGCTGTCCCCCTGCCCAAAAGATCCCAGTCGTCTTCGCGCCAGCCAAAGGCGTGGATCATGGGCCCAACGAAAAGTGCGGGATCGCCTGTGCGACCGGTGATGACGATGTCCGCTCCCTCATCGAGAGCGCGCGCAATTCCAAAGGACCCGAGATAGGCGTTTGCCGAAACCAGGGACTCGCCCAATTGGGTTGTAGAGCGGCCATTATCGAGCAGAACATCATTGTTGCGGATATGGTCCGTGATGTCGTCGCCAAGCACTGCGGCAACCTTCAGGCCGTTAATGCCCCGGTCATGCGCGAGTTGCGCCACTCTTTTCGCCGCGGCCACCGGGTTAGCAGCGCCCATATTGGTGATGATCCGCACATTCTTTTTGGCGCTTTGATCGATGACAAGGGACAGGCGCTCGATGAGCATCGAGTCATATCCGCCATTGGAATCCTCGGTGCGGCGCATTTGCGCGAGTGCGATTGTGCGTTCAGCTAGGCACTCGAAGACCAGATAGTCGAGGGCGCCCTGCTCGACGAGTTCGACCGCAGGCTCAAGGCGATCTCCGGCAAAGCCGGCACCACTTCCAATCCGAATGGCAGGGGCAGTTTTTTCCATTCTAGAACAGGCCAATAACGAGAGCTGCTACAGTCATCACAAGTGAGGCCGCGAACAGGTAGGGTATGGAAAAGCGCTGATGAGCGCCCAGCTCAATGCCGGCAAGACCGGCAACAAGGAAAGTGGCCGGAGTGAGCGGGCTGACCGGAAAGCCCGTTGTCATCTGGCCGAGCAGTGCGGCCTGGGCAACCTCGATCGGTGCCCCTCCGAATTGGGCGTGGAGCTGCGCCAGCACCGGCAGGACACCGAAATAGAAGGAGTCCGGATCGAACAGGAGACTGAGCGGCATCGCAAGAACGGCCAAAGTCGTCGGAATATGGGCAGCGGCCCAGGGAGGAAATTGCGCCGCCGCGCCCGAGGCCATGGCCTGGATCATCCCTGTTCCGTTCATGATTCCGATAAAGACTCCGGCCGCAAACAGGATGCTTGTCATTAGTATCGCCGACCGCCCATGCGCCTCGATGCGCTTTTGCTGGGAGGCTGCACTGGGATAATTTAACATCAACGCGGCAGCGGTGCCGCACATAAAAGCTATCATCGGTTCCACGACGCCGCTGATCACGGTCCCCATAACGGCCAGGGTGATCGCCACGTTTGGCCACAAGAGCCTTGGACGAGAGAGCTCGCTCTTCGTTTGGGCCACGAATTCGCGCCCCACAATGTCGTCAGCTGCCACCCTCGATAGCCGCATCTGCTCTCGATAACCTAGATACCATGAAGCGGCGAACACGAAAGCAAGGCCTACAATCTGCACTGGAATCATGGGCATGAAGATATCGGAGACCGGAATTTGCAGCGCCGCCGAGGCCCGAATTGTCGGCCCGGTCCAGGGCAGAAAATTAACACCGGCGGCCATTGAAGCCGTGCATGCTAGCACGCGCCGGTCCATCCCCATTTGATCGTATAAGGGGCGCATCGCCGGTATCGTAACAAGAAAGCACACGGCTCCCGATCCATCTAGATGAATTAGCAGCGCAAGTAGAGCTGTCCCCGTAGTGATCCACACCGGCTTCCCATTCGCAACGCGCACGATCCGCGAAATCAGCGGATCGAGCATACCCGCATCAGTCATCACGCCAAAAAAGAGAATCGCGAAAACAAACATCACAGCAATCGGAGCGATCTTCGCAATCCCTTCGCCGACGAAACGCGAAGTTTCCAACCCGAAGCCCAGCGCCAGCGCCGCAAGGATCGGAACAACGACAAGCGCCACTACCGGATTGACCCGCGACGACAGGATCGATGCCAACAGCACAAGAATGGTCAGAACACCAACTATGGCCAAAATGCCGTCTCCCTTGCAGTGACCATAAGGACGCATTACCAGTTAAAAAAATACATAAAATGGATAAGATGATGCACAATGCGCATTAATATCACGCCAAGCCAGCTCCGCGCCGTTGTCGCCGTTGCCGATGGGCGGAGCTTTACCGCGGCCGCGTCGAAGCTCGGTCTCTCTCAGCCTGCGTTGAGCCGGATCGTGCGCGCCGTCGAGTCCGAACTCGGATGCAGCATATTCGACCGCGACACGCGCAACGTAAGCCCCACATTTGTGGGCGAAGCATTGCTTGCAACAATTCGCAACACGCTTGTCGACTATGAAGAATCGCTGATCAGCCTCCGCGACCACGCGCTAGGCCGCTCCGGAATTGTGCGGGTGGCGACACTCCCTTCCCTGGCGAAGGCCTTGCTGGTGCCGGCCATGATCGAAATGAGATCCATGGCACCGGGGATCGAGCTTCAGATATTCGACGGCCTCTCGGAAGCCGTCATCGCAAAGGTCATCGATTGCGAGGTCGATATCGGCCTGGTCGATCGACCCAGCGGCCGCTCGGGGCTAACCTATCAAGACCTTGTGCGCGACAGGGTTGGGCTTGTATGCAGAGAAGACGATCCCCTAGCAAAATTGCAAAAGACCGATTGGACGATCTTCACAAGCCGGCCGTTCATTTCCATGGCCGTCGGATCGAGCGTCCGCAGCCTGATCGATGCCGCTTTTCTGCAGGCGCAACTTTCGATCAAGCCGTTGTTTGAACCGTCCTTTCTCGCAACCGTCGGTGCCCTTGTGGCCACCCGCGCCGGCATCACCGCGCTGCCGCAACTGGCAGCGCAGGGCCTCCAGCAGGAAGGACTGGTCTGGCGCCCGCTCCACAACCCGACAATCGTTCGATCCTCGGGCTATATCATGCGCAGCGACCGCGAGCCGCAGCCAGCCAGCGCGGTACTGCTCGAACTGTTGAAAAAGTCCGCCTAGCGAGCAGCCACATCGTAGCGGGCGAACCAGGCAAGAATGGCGTTGACCCTAGCGGCCGACTGGCTGGGACGCGTCGAGAATGTTGAATGCGAAGCACCCGGAATCTTGATCAGCGTGGTCGGAATGCCACGGATCTGCAGGGCTGCGCTAAAGGCCTCGGCTTGCGTTGGTGGCGTCCGCATGTCGACATCGCCGACTATCAGCATGGTTGGTGTCGCTACACTGCCGACAAGCGAGAGCGGCGAATGTTTCCAGAAAAGCTCATGATCTTCCCAAGGCTGCGTGCCGAACCATTGCTTGCCCATCCAAGGGTAGAAATCGACGGTAAGGACCTCGGTTGTCCAGTCGATGACTGGAGCCTGTGACACCGCGGCCTTAAAGCATTGCGTTTTGCCAACGATCCAGGCGGTTAGTGCACCGCCTCCGGAAACACCCGTTACAAAAAGGCGGTCCGGATTGACAAATCCTTTGCCGATCGCTGTATCGACGGCGCTCATCAGATCCTCATAATCAAGGCCGGGGAAACTGTGATTGACTCCATTGGCAAACGCCTCGCCATAACCCGTGGAACCCCGCGGGTTTGCATAAAGCACAACATAGCCAGCTGCCGCGTACAACTGGTGATCGGTTGCGAAGCTCGGGCCATAGCCCGCAAAAGGGCCGCCGTGAATCTCTAGTACCATTGGATAGCGGCGCGAAGGATCGAAGTTTGGCGGCGTCACCAACCAGGCATCGACCGGCACCTTGTCGGCGCGTGATATTACCGAAAGCGGCTGGATAGCTCCAAGCCGCTTTCCGCTCAGTACTTTATCGTTGAGATGCGTGAGCCGCGTGATGCTTCCGCCTCGCGCAATGGCAAGGTCGCTCGGATGGTCGGTTGAACCCAGGGCGAAGGCGATCGTTCCATCTTTTGCAACTGAAAAGGCGCCGCCTGCATAAGGGGTGTCAGGAATGCCCTCATCCCCTCCCAATCCCGAGACGATCGTTTTCATACGGCCATCAAGCCTGACACTCGCGACCTTTCCGAAGCCATGATCTTCATAACCGACATAAAGTGTACGGCCGTCCGCGGACCATTGAGGCTTGCTTCTGTCCACGCTGCGATCATCAAGCACTGGAACGACGCGTTGATTGCGACCTTCAATATCCATCACCAGCAGGCGCCGATTCTCGTAGCCTCGATAATTTTGGACATAGCCCGTGAACGCGACACGCTTGCCGTCGGGCGAAACCGACGCTGATGTTTCTGGCCCCTTGTTTTCTGTCAATTGCGTTAGCGCCCCATTGGTGATTGCGGCGCGGTAAATGGCGTAGAGGTCACGTTCGCGCTCCCAATTTGGGCCGCGGCGGCTTGTGAAAAGAATAGCACTACCATCTGGAGTCCATGAAAGCGGGCCACTGTCCTCGAAACTGCCCGATGTCAGCGCGCGCAGTGTCCCGCCATCCGTAGGAACAATGAAGACATGAGCGTAGCCGGGCTTGCGTTCGCCCTCGCCGTCGCGCTTGTACTCTATGCGAGACAATATTCGGAGAGGCTCAGCCCATTTTGCGCCGTCCGGCTTGTGCAATGGCGCGCCCAGGGTCTCTGGTGCGCCAGGCGCCGACATAATAAAAGCAAGTGTGCGACCGTCCGGTGACCATGTAAGGTGGCTGGGCGCGCGCGTCGGCGTTGCGATCCGCGCGATCTGTCCCGAAACGCGCTTGTAGATGAAGATGCCCACGTCACCCACGTCAGGTTTCGCGACGAACGCCAGCCTGTCTCCTGTCTGAGACCATCGCGGATGCGAGCGATCAGCGTCTACGTCCGCCTCACGCAATTCGGTTTCAGTGTGCGTGCGCGTGTCAAAGAGCCAGATCGTTGTCCGGCCACGATCCACGGCGATATCGTTCGTCGTTCGGACATAGGCCACGAACCGGCCATCGGGCGAGATCTGGGCATCGCCGGCTGCACTGAGGCCAAACAAGTCTTCCGGCTGAAGCACGGCCGCCTTTTCGGCAACCGGAGTTTGCGCCATTGTCGGCATGCCCACAGTTGCCGTCACTGCGGCCCAACACCCAAAGACAATCGGGAACCAGCTTGACATGTCACACCTTTCAAAATTGCGTTTCGTACTGAGATTAGGTGCGTTACTCGCGGATGCTCGTATTCGAAATCAAATATTTGCCGACCTGGGTTTTGATCCAAAGCCGAACATCCCTAGTATCGTCCGTTTCCAGACGGAACCATATGGACTGAAAGTTCGCCATGGAAATACATAAATTGGATTAATCCATACATTTTGATTATCAATACTCCTCGGTGACTCAGCACAAGGATTCTAACCTACGGTCAACACGAAGAGACAATGGCATCAATCCGCGAACATACCTGGGCACCTCCAAAAACCCCTCGCATTTAAGAGCCTGATCTGATTCAACATTCTCCATTGGGAGGCGGTTATGAAGCAGTCAGGCTTATTCGGTTTATCGGATCATTTGAAGCGACTGTCAGCGAACGACGATCCGCTTGAGGAACTGGGTCGGATTGTTGATTTCGAAGGCTTCCGTCCGATCCTGAACAATGCCCTTACCTATTCGGACGGCGCGAAGGGTGGGCGACCGCCCTATGACAGTGTCACCATGTTCAAAATCCTGATCCTGGCGGCGCAAAACAATGTGGCCGATGCTCGCATGGAATATCTGATCCGGGATCGGTTGAGTTGGCTGCGCTTTTTGGGCTTTGATCTTGGCGCGCCGACGCCCGATGCCAATACGATCCGGCTGTTCAGAGAGTTTGACTGAGGCCAAGGCGATCACCGTGCTGTTCGATGCTTTTGACAACCGGCTGCGCACCAACGGCTATCTGGCGATGGGAGGGCAGATCGTCGACGCCACGCTGGTTGCAGCCCCCAAGCAGCGTAACACGCAAGAGGAGAAGGAAGCGATCAAGGCACGCAAGACGGCTGAAGAAGTTTGGCCCGATAAACCGGTAAAGGCAGCACAAAAGGACGTTGATGCGCGCTGGACTGTGAAGTTCGCAAAGGCCCGTGTTGCTGCGAACGGCAAGCCGCAGATCGATATTGCGATCCCGAGCTTCGGCTATAAGAGCCATATCGCCATTGATCAGCGTTATGGCTTCATCCGCAAGGCTGTGGTCACCCACGGTGCCCGGCATGATGGATCGCAACTGCGCGAAGTGGTGACGACAAACAACACCGCGTCCGCCGTCTGGGCAGACACCGATGAGCAGCGTTACTTCGTGTCAGAGGCCACGGTTTACCGGCTTTTGAAGGCTCATGACCTGATCACCAGCCCAGCCTATGTCGTGGTAAAGGCAGCGAGCGAGTTCCACACCAAGACCGTGCGTCCAAACGAGATGTGGCAGACTGATTTTACCTACTTCAAGATCATTGGCTGGGGCTGGATGTACCTGTCCACCGTGCTCGACGACTTCTCGCGCTATATCATCGCATGGAGGTTGTGCAGCAATATGCGCGCCGAGGATGTCACCGACACGCTCGACATGGCGTTGGCAGCGTCAGGCTGCGATCATGCGACGGTCCAGCACAAACCACGGCTGCTCAGAGACAATGGCCCCAGCTATATCGCGGGCGAACTCGCCGAGTATATCGCAGCACAGAAGATGAGCCATGTCCGCGATGCGCCCTTCCACCCGCAAACCCAGGGCAAGATCGAGCGTTGGCACCAGACCCTGAAGAACCGCATCCTGCTGGAAAACTACTTCCTGCCCGGCGACCTCGAACGGCAAATCGAGGCGTTCATCGAGCACTACAACCATCAGCGCTATCATGAGAGCCTGAACAACGTCACGCCTGCCGACGCCTAATTCGGCAGGGCACAAACCATCATCCAACATCGCGAAAGGATCAAACGACAAACCATCGAATATCGGCGCTTGCAACACCGCAAGCTCGCCGCCTAACATCTACCCACCAGATGAGGCCAACACTCCGCTAATTTACGCTGACATCAGTGCCAAATGTTCTGACGACGGACAATCGAAATGGGTTGGCTTTTTGCTCATCCACTCCGGCTAGCAATTTGCTCCAGCCCCGACCATCCCTTTGACAGTACCGACGCGCGCGATCGACGGCGTCTGGCGAGACGGCGTCAATGTCGTCGAGGGCGGGCGACATCGCAAGCGCAGCGAAATCGTGCAGGCCTACAGCGCACATTGGCAAAACTGCTCGGCTAGGTGCTCGCTGTAAGGTATTGAAGAAACATCGAGAAAATCTCGCGCTCGGTGGTCACATCCATCTTGTCATAGATCAGCTTGCGGTGGTTGCGGACAGTGCCTTCGGAAAGCTCGAATTTCCTCGCAATATTATATGATGAGTAACCGAGCAGGGTCAGCTCGATGATCTCGCTCTGTCGTTTGGAAAGATCATGGAGCCGCAGGAAACTTTCGATCGCAGCACCGAGTTCGCGCGGGACGGCGGCGGTGGGGGCCCCGTGGAAGAAGCAGATCCGCCCGCGCTGCATCGAGGCCAGGCCATCGCCCAGATCCTCGATGTGCAGCGTGCCTTCGAGGAATTGAATGCTCGATCCGCTCGGTTTGCCTGCCAATTTGGTCAGCGCGTTGCCGAACCCCGTGCTGGTCCGCTCGAAATTGGCGAGATCGCTGCTGCGGAAGGTTTCGTGTCCCGCCTCGTCGAGCAGGATGACGTGCCGGTCGAAACGATCCTGATAGGGCCCCGTACGTGCCGCAGTGACAGTCAGCCGGTCCTGCGTCTGGTGAAGGCTTTCGATCAGCGGATAGAAGGTCCGGACGATTTCGATTTGTGCCGCCGTAAACGGAAGCCGTCGCTGAAGGAAGATGCCGACGACGCCACCGCCGAATGCGGTGAGCAGAACGGCCAGCTCATCGGACATGCCCGCAGCCGGGTAGAAAATCTCGAGATAGGCATTTACGTCGCTTGCCGGGGAGCGGACGTCAGCCAGATGCACCACGCCGCTCGAGCCACCTTCGGAAATGAAGCGATAGAACGGATCGTAGCAGTATTTTTCGAGGTAGCTCGCCTGTTCTTCGTCGGGCGTGTTTATCTCGAACAGATAACGCGGGCGGCTGAACTTGGGATAATACATCACCTGCGCGCGGTCGAACGCGATCACACAGTCGAGCATCTCGAGCAGCCCGACATAGGCATCGAACTGGCCCAGCGACGTCGTTGTGCGGCTGATACTTGCAATCAGGCGCTTCAGGTTGAGTGACGGAGTCAGCGTGTGCAATCGGCTCCTTTCATGCAGATATTATTGAGCTGTTTAACACGGGCGGCACTTAGCGAAAGTGCGCCCACCGCGCACCTGTCCGATTTGTCATGCTTGCGTATCGCGCGCCGACGGAGCCTCTTGAGGCGGATAGATACGTCTCTCGCACCCATCGGGCAGCGACGATTTGGAGGACACATGCGCGGCGTCAGGGGATATGACTACATTATTATCGGGTCGGGTTCGGCGGGATCGGTCGTTGCCCGGCGGCTAAGCGAGGATCCGCAATGCAGCGTATTGCTCGTCGAAGCGGGCGGCAGCGATGCGACCTGGAAAATCCGCATGCCCTCGGCCTATTCCTATCCTTTGCAGGATCCGCGTTACAGCTGGTGTTACCAGACCGAACCGCAGGCCAACTTGGGTGGGCGTCGCATCGCTTGGCCGGCCGGCCGTGTACTCGGCGGGTCGTCATCGATTAACGGCATGGTGTTTTTGCGCGGACATCCCGACAATTTCGACGCGTGGGAGGCCGCGGGCGCGACGGGCTGGTCCTATGCCGACGTGCTGCCCTATTTCAAGGCGATCGAAAACCGGGTTGCGGGAGCAGACATTTATCGCGGCGGTGACGGGCCGCTTTCGGTCTCGCCGCCTTACTGGCAATCGCCGCTGTTTGAAGCCTTCGTCCATGCTGGCGCTGAGGCGGGTTATCCCCAAACGGTCGACTTCAACGGCGCGACACCCGAAGGGTTTGGCCCCTTCGAGATGACGGTCGACAAGGGGGTGCGCGCAAGCACCTATCGCGCTTTCGTAGAGCCCGTTGCGAGTCGCCGGAACCTGACGATTCTGACGAATGCCGCCGTCACGCGCGTGCTCATTGAGCGGGGACGGGCTATTGGTATCCAATATCTTCGCAATGGCACCTTGCATGAGGTTCGCGCCGGGGCAGAAGTCATCCTTTCCGGCGGTGCGATCCACAGCCCGCGTCTGCTGCTGCTGTCGGGCATCGGCGCGGCGGACGATCTTGCGCGGCTTGGCATTCCTGTTGCGCACGATCTTCCGGGGGTCGGTCACAACCTGCAGGATCATCTCGAACTCTACGTGCAGTTCGAATGCACGAAGCCGGTTAGCCTTTATCCACACCTCAAACCGCTGGGAAAAGTACGTATCGGTGCCGAATGGTTTTTGACGCACAGTGGTCTCTGCGCGACCAATCATGCCGAGGCGGGCGCGCTGATCCGCAGCTCGCCCCATGGCGCGTCGCCGGATATCCAGATGCATTTCGTGCCGATGGCGATAGACTATCACGGCCACAGCCCGAGCGGCGGGCACAGTTTCCAGTGTCATGTCGGCCCCACGCTGCCGACCAGCACCGGAACGATATCGCTAACATCGGCCGACCCTTCTGCAGCACCGCGGCTCGACCCCAATTATCTATCGACCGAAGCTGACCGGGCGGCGATGCGGCGCGGCATCCGGCTGACGCGCGAAATCATCGCGCAACCGGCAATGCAGCATTTCGCGGGCCCCGAAATCGCACCGGGCCGTAATGTGATCACGGATGCCGACCTTGATACGTTTGTTCAGCAGACCGCTGAATCGGGTTATCATTATTGCGGCACCTGCCAGATGGGCGATGGTGCTGATGTGCGCCCGGAATTGCTCGACCGCATCGTTGCGCTGCTGAACGCCGATGTCGTGCCGTTTGCGCCGGGAGAGGGCTCGGTCGGTTACCTGGCGGTCGAGGGGCATATCGCGATGGTCCTGATCGGTGAGGGTCAGGCGCGGGTTGGCGATGGCCCGTGGCTGCCGGGCAGTGACGCGCTCGCACAGGTTGGCATCGCGCCGCTGTTGCTCGTCTGCAAGGAAGGGCTGGCGCTGCTCAATGGTACGACGTCGGTGACGGCGCAAGCTGTGCTGGCGCTTCACAACGCGATGCAGGCGGCAGCAGCGCTCGATGTGGCCGCCGCGTTGTCGTTTGAAGTTCTCCGGGGAACGCCCCTGTCGCTCGATCCGCGTCTTCATGCCACAAAGGCGCACCCTGAACAGGCGCGCATTGCCGCCTATCTGTCTGAACTGCTTGCCGACAGCGTTTTGGCCCAGGCCAACCGGAGCTATCGGTTGCAAGATTTCTACGCGCTCCGCGCCGCACCGCAAATGCACGGCGCTGCAGCAAGCTTTATTGCTCACGCGCGAAAGGTGATCGAAGACGAACTCGCGTCGTCGGGCGACAACCCGGTCATCGTCGCGACTCACGACGATGACGGCATCGCAATTTCAGGCGGCAATTTCGACGGCTCCTATGTGGGCCTCGCCTGCGACAGTCTGGTGACGGCGATGACTATGCTCGCCAAGGTTTCCGAACGGCGCAGCGACCGCATGGTCAATTCGCATTTTAGCGAATTGCCCGCGTTTCTCGTCAGAGAGCCGGGCCTCAACAGCGGTTACATGATCGTTCAGTATACTGCGGCAGGACTGGTCGGCGAGATGCGGTCGCTGTCGATGCCGGCAAGCGTCGACACGGTGCCAACCTGCGGCAACCAGGAAGATCCTGTTAGCTTTGCCTACAATGCAGCGGCCAAGGCGCTGCGCGTCTCGCGCAAGTTCGAGTGGGTCGTCGCGGTCGAAGTGCTGACCGCCTGTCAGGGGCTGGATTTTATCGATGTCGTGCATTCATCGTCGGCAACGCGCGCGGTCCATGCGCTCGTGCGCTCGGTCGTCGCGCCAGCTGATTCCGACCGCGCATTTTATCCTGATATGGTCAGCATCGCGGCGCTGGTACGCAGCGGTGCGGTGCGCAACGCAGCAAATGCAGCGCTAATCACAAACCACCAAAACGCCGAAGAAAAAGACGCCGAGGAAGCGTCAACTTGGCGCCTACAATGAAAGGGGATATCGAATGAATTCCGGAGCCAACGAAACACGCACGATTCTCGCTGCTGGCGTCGCTGCGCTAGCGCTTTGCGCCGCATCAAGCACTTGGGCGCAAACGACCGACGCGGCGTCGGCGCAGGCTTCTAAACCCGAAGCAGAAAGCAATCTGGGCGAGATCGTCGTAACCGCGCGAAAGCGTTCCGAAAATCTTCAGAATGTGCCCGTCGCGATCACCGCATTTGGCGGTGAGCAGCTCAACAAGCTCGGTCTCAACTCTGCCGCCGATATCGCCGATTTCATACCCAACTTTTCGTGGAAAACCGAGTTTGGGAAGGCGTCGCCGCAACCCTATTTGCGCGGCGTCGGCACGAACAATTATGCGCCGAACAACTCGCGCCCCGTTGCCGTCTATCAGGATGACGTGTTCATTGGCGCGAACCCGGCCCAGGGGTTTTCGGCATTCGATCTCGACCGGGTGGAGGTGCTTAAAGGCCCGCAGGGCACGCTCTATGGCCGCAACGCGACTGCAGGACTTATCAACTTCGTGTCGAGAAAGCCTGAGCTGGGCAAGTCGGCGAACGGCTTTGTGCGTGCCGAAATCGGTCAGTTCAATACAACGAATTTCGAAGGCGGGATCGGAGTTCCTCTCGGCGAAGCGACCGCCGCCCGCATTGCGCTTGCCTATAACCGTGACGAGGGCAATATAAGGAATTCGAACCCTGCTTCGAGATCTGGGGCCGGACGCAACGACGATCTCTCGGGGCGTGCTCAGGTGCTGCACGACTTTGGCGGTGGCAAACTTCTCATCAACGCGCATTTCAGCCAGTCGAGCCCTGATACACACCCTTTTAAGGTTCTCGGTCTGAACTGTCCGGCAGGCGTGACCACACCGACGCTTGGGGTCTGCTCAACAGGCTTTGGGATCACGCCCGAAGTCATCGACAGTGCAAACCGCTTCGAGACGTTCAAACAGGACGATCAGGAAAAGGTTAATATTTGGGGCACGTTTGCACGGCTTGATGCCGATTTAGGCAATGTTCAATTCACTTCGCTTACGGCTTACGACTACACGCATCTGCGGCGTCTGGTTGATCTCGATGGCCAGCCACGGGCGATCGAGTTAGACCACTACAATGACCGGTTCTATATTTTTTCGCAAGAATTGCGCCTTGCAGGCAAATTTGGTTCGAGCAACTGGCAGGCGGGCCTAAATTACTACAATGAGAAATATGCCGGCTTTCTGAATTTTGGCACGCCCGAAATCAACGGCGGCTCTGTCGGCAATAGCAAACGCATCAATACCGAGGCATTTGCCGCATTCGGTCAAGCTGACCTGCGGTTCAGCAACAAATGGGAACTTAGCCTCGGACTGCGCTACACGCACGAGAAAAAAGACGTTCCCTTCTACATCGCATATAGCGGCACCGCATCTGGTTCGCAGACAACCTTTTACGAAAACTTTTCGGATCAACCGATTACATCGACAACATTTTCGTCAATGAACGGATCGCGCGCGGACAATCTGTCGGGTCGGGCGTCGCTCAGCTATAAGTTTGACGACAATGTGCTGGTTTATGCAAGCCTTGCCCGGGGCTTCCGCGGGGGCGACGTCAACGGCGTTGCGCTGTCCAGTCCAGCTGAGATTGTGCCCGCCAACCCAGAAACGCTCGATGCAGCCGAAGTCGGTTTTAAAGGCGATCTGTTTGACAGGACACTGCGGCTGAACCTAGCGGCTTTCTATTATGACTATAAGGATCAGCAGGTGTTGTCCGTATCGGCGGGTTCACTTGTCGTCGGCGTGACCAGCTTGAACAATGTCGGCCGATCGAAGATTAAGGGGCTTGAGGCAGAGATAGTCTGGGCACCGTCGCGCGACTTCTCGCTCAACGGCAATATCGGCCTCCTCGACGCGACTTACGACAGCTTCCGCCTCGATGCCGCTGACCCTACGAGCGATCTCGGCGGCAAGCGCATTCCGTTCACCAACGGCGTCCAAGGAACGTTGACCGCAACCTACGACCTTCGCTTGAAAAGCGAAGCCCGGTTCGAGCTGCTGGGTTCAGTGAATTATTTCGGCAAGCAGTATTTCGATGTATTCAACCGCGAGGAAATTTCGCAAAACGCCTATGCAGTGGCAAATGCCTCGATCACTTATTTCGCACCTGATGACCGCTGGCACCTGCGGCTGCGCGCTGATAATCTGTTCAATCGGGTCTATTGGGGATCGGGATATAATCTCGACTTCTACGCCGCACAGGCGCTGAAAGCCGGGCGCCGGCGCTACATCGCCGCCGAAGCGCAGGTCAAATTCTGATGCATGTGGAGAGCCACAGCATCGGCTTCATCCCCGAGGCCGAACGCTATGGCCATCCTCGCCGCCTCTTCACGATCTGGGCCTGCGCCAATCTGCAGATCCTGGGGCTTGGTGTGGGAGCACTTGGCACATGGGGCGGGCTGTCGCTGCTGTGGACGCTGGTGGCGCTGTTGATCGGCAATGCGATCGGCACGTTTTTCATGGCGGCGCATTCGGCGCAGGGGCCGCAGCTTGGCGTACCGCAGATGATCCAGAGCCGGGCGCAGTTCGGCGTCATTGGGGCCGCGCTGCCGATGTTTTCGGTCGTGGTGTCTTACACGCTGTATTCGGCACTCGACGCGATCATTGCAAGTGAACCCATCACAACATTGCTCCCGGTTTCGCAAAACGGTGCGATCGTGCTTTTTACTTTCGCCGCACTGATCGTGGCGTTCGTCGGTTATGAACTAATTCACCGGCTCGGTGCGTTCCTCGCCATTGCAAACTGCCTCGTCTTAATTACCGCGACCATAATTTTGATGCGTCGGGTCGAGTGGCCGGCTGCGCTGACCGGCCCGTCGATCAGCGGCGGCTTTATCCTGACTGCGTTCCTGATTTCGGTCACGCAGTCGACCTCATGGTGCCTTAGCGCCAGTCCTTATGTCGCCGATTATTCGCGCTATCTGCCCACCGACGTCTCTGCGAAAGCGACCTTCTGGTACACTGCGCTGGGCAATTTCCTCGGCGCGACGCTGATCATGGCGCTCGGCGCATTTCTCGGTGCGCATTTCGCCGCAATCGCACATGCGCCGGGGAATGGCATTTCCGCTCTGTTCGGATCGCTCGGCGGGGTGACAAAGGCCCTACTGATCCTCGGCGTCTTTTTCGGCGTCGTCATGAACGCCTATAGCGCCTATATGTCGTTGACGACGGTGCTGACCGGGCCGACCAAGATGGTCGCGATTAGCCAGAGCATGAAGTTTGCCACGATGGCCGCGATCACGATTGCCGCCTCGCTGATTGCGATCGCGACGAAGAACGCGCTCGACGTCTATTTCGGCGACGTACTCGCCATCGTCATCTATACACTCATCCCCTGGAGCTCGATCAATCTGGCGGACTATTATCTGGTTCGCCACGGCGAGTATGACACCGCCAGCCTGTTCGATTCGGGTGGCATCTACGGCGCGTTCAACTGGACAGCGATTGCCGTTTATCTCATCGCGATCGCAGTGCAGATACCGTTCGCTCGGCTGAGCTTTTATGTTGGCCCCATAGCGGAATTCTCCGGTGCCGACTTTGCCTGGGTGCCGGGCCTGATCGCTCCCGCGGTGATGTTCACCATTTTAGAACGACGCCATCTTGCCCGCAGCGGGCATGGGCATATCCGACATCGGGCCGTTTAATCCTAATTAAGCTTGCGGCAGGAATCGCGTCAAGTGCAGGTAGGGAGGCATTGATGGATACCGCGCTTCTCGTCCCCGCAAGCCTGTTGTTCGCCGGTTTACTGGCGGGCGGCGAGGTAATGGTCTTGTTCGGCGTCCGCACCCCGCTGCGCCTCTCGACACGGCAGCGCATATCCGGCTCCGCCAGGAATTGATCCGCACATTGCGCGGTCTCGTCACGATCATTTTGGCTAGCGAGGTGCTGACCGAGTTGGCCGTGATCCTCGCCGCAGCGAATGACGCTGGGCAGGGCATGCGTTTGGCAGGTTTGGGTTCGCTGCTGCTATTTGTCGGCGTGACCTTTGTCGGCACCGTGCCGATTAACAACGCGGTGCTTGACTGGATCCCGAAAGCAACTCCTGCGAATTAGACACAGCTAGTTAAGCGGTGGGAGCGGCTCGACGCTGCACTTACGATTCTCGCGGTCGTTAACTTCGCGGCGGTAATAACCAGTGCGTTGAAGCAGTAGCGATGCGCATACTCGGTTTGACAACGCGCCGCTCGCGGCGCGTGTGGTGCGGGCGACACTAAGCGGACGATGATGTCCGCGACTTGAGTGTTACGCTCTCGTTGCCCCGGCGCTACTGACGCAGCGACGCTAGAGTGGGATGACATTTGAATGAATCGAATGGGGATTCCCAAGGCTTCGTTTTTCTGATTCAAGCTGTTGGCTGAGTTTTGGAGGCCAGCAGCTATGACGAGACCCTATTCGATGGATTTGCGCGACCGGGCTGTTGCTCGCGTTTTGGCAGGCGAGAGTGTGCGTTCGGTAGGTTTGGCTTTGAGCATCAGCGCGGCGACGGTGGTTCGGTGGTCACAGCGTTACCGAACGACAGGCAGTGCTGCTCCGGGCAAAGTTGGCGGTCACAAACCCAATATCTTATCTGGCGCGCACCGGGACTGGCTTGTGGAGCGGTCGGCATCGGACTTCACGCTGCGAGGGTTGGTTGCTGAACTTGCGGATCGCGAGGTGAAGGTCGATTATGTTCAGGTCTGGCGCTTTGCTCACGCTCAGGGGCTGAGCTTCAAAAAAAAACGTATTGCCCGCCGAACAGCTCCGGCCCAAGATCGCAAGGCGGCGCGCGCAGTGGAAGAAGTATCAGGGCCGGCTTGATCCAGCGCGACTCGTATTCATTGATGAAACCTGGGCCAAGACCAATATGGCTCCGCTGCGTGGCTGGGCACCCAAGGGCAAGCGGCTTCACGCCAAAGCGCCTTACGGCCATTGGAAAACCATGACCTTCCTTGCCGCATTACGCTGCGACCGGATCGATGCACCGTGCGTCATGGATCAACCCATCAACGGCGACAGCTTCCTTGATTATGTCGAGCAATGCCTCGTCCCGACGCTCTCAGTGGGCGATGTCGTGATCATGGACAATCTCTCCAGCCACAAGCGGTCTGCCATCCGCCGCGCAATCCGCAGTGTCGGCGCACGCCTGCTATTCCTGCCGCCGTACAGTCCTGATCTGAACCCCATCGAGCAGGTCTTCGCCAAGCTCAAGCACCTCATGCGCAAGGCCGCTGAGCGAACCCATGAAGCAACTTGGAGGCGAATCGGATACCTGCTCGACGACTTCCCAAAACACGAATGCGCCAACTACCTCAAAAACTCAGAGTATGGTGCAGCTTAATGTCATCACGCTCTAAGGTAACTGCCAGACAGGCAATCTCTTCATCCCGCGCAGGTGTACTGATGACTCACGAATATCGCACGGCGCTCGGCGCATATATCGACGGCGAATGTATTACGGCTGGTGACCGCGCGAAGCATCGGGTCGTCAACCCGCCGACCGGCGACGCACTCGGTAAGCTGTCCGCCTAAAATTGGCGGACACTTATCGCTGCTCACCCGTGCAAGGGGAAGACGGCCGTCATTTGACGCTTACAAGAACCCACACAGAACCGCGATCGCAACTTCCTGCAAGTCGTCGCTGCTTCGTACTGCTATTCGACGAGGCTGGTGTGAATTCCTTCGTCCCACTGCGCCAACATTCTCGTGCCAATCTCGTCAAACTCGGGGTTCGCAAGCATGAACTGCCGAAGTTCACCCATTGTCTCGAACACGGCTTCGGCGATTGATCCGAGCATGGCTTTGATGCCCGCCGGAGAGCCAATCTGCCGTGTCGTACCGAACGCCAGCAGTTGCTTCGCTGTTGGCCACCGGGTCGAGCCATCGAGGGTGAGCGCCATCTGGTCGGCAGTAATATACGCTGTGGTGGTCACGATATCGTAGACCGGAGCGAGCGCGACTTCGCCTTCGATATCGTCATAGACAATCCCGAAGTTTTTGAGGTGCGCATCGCCATTGCGCAGCGCTGCATTGAGCGCCAGCATCCGGAAAATTGTCTCCGAGCCGATCGCGATCTGGTCAGGCGATGCAAACTCGCGAAACCGTTTGAGGACGGCGGTCTCGTAGGAGCCACGATATTTCTCGGCGGTGCCCCGTGCGTTGAGCACGCAGAAATCCTCGAAGCCCCGGTAGCGCCCATCGCTGCGAAGATCGAAACGATCGATGACGAGTGCGCGCCGGTCCTCCGAAAGCTGGAAACGCGGAACGGGCAAGCCGCATCGCTCAGCGGCCTTGAGGCAGAAGAACTCGTTCGCTGCGAGCTGCGGATATTGGTCTTCCCAGAATTTGACGATGTGGGTCGCACCCTGGATGCTCGTGCGCTGTCCCGCCTCGGGCTGCGCTCCCCAAGCGAGATCATCCCGGATGAGAAGTTTGGGTTGTACCCCGCTGACGCCGGAATAGGCGGCAAACCGCTCGAGCAGATACTGGAACAAATTACGGTCCCGGCGACTGGCGAGGAGTTCATCGACCGACTGGAACGGGACCGCCTGATCGAGCGTCGCATGCTCGTCCGTGTAGCGCAGGCGCCCGACCTGCGAGCGACCGATAATACCCAGCAAATCGAGATCGTCGAAAGTCCCGGTGGCCTTGGCGAAAGCCATACGCAGCCGCTCGCGCAGAGCGCCCTCGGGCAAGTTCATCTCGAAAATCGGGGCGAGTCCGTAATCGCTGTCCCATGAGGCCAAGCGCACCGGCATGGTAATGGACACCGCGTCAGTCGGCCCGGCCTCGGCGGCATAGGCGAACGCTGTTCCCCTAGCCCCATTTGGGCCGAGCAAACCCGCACCGCGTCCATCGGTCCAGACCTTGATCGTCATACCGGTTTATCGGTTTCGGCGATGAGGTCCTCAAGTGTTGGCCGGCCACGGTTGGCTTCGCCAAGCCTCAGGGTCAGGCCCAGCGCGGCCAGAATGCGGCCAACTTTGCCGAAGCCCAATTCCGCGGCGCGACCGTTTTCCAGCGCGTCGAGCGTTGAGCGCCCGATGCGCGCGCGCCGGGCTAGGTCGGCTTGGGTCAGCCGCTGCGCGCTGCGGTGCTGCGCGATCAATTGTCCGAGGGTCGCCAGATCTAGCATATTGCATTATATATAAGGCGAATTGGCCATATGCAAGAACTTTGCCTTATATATCGCACAGTGCTATACTCAATGACCGACCTTCTTCCACACTGGGATGCAAGCCAATTCTGATAATTTTCTGACTCAAATTCCGCATTGGTCGGTTTTGTGGCCTGCTGACCCTCTCCTCCTCTGTTAGAAATGTCGCCCCATTTTTCTAACAGGATTTGCACCAAGTAGCGGTAGAATTTCGGCAATCGAACGTAATGTCCAGTCAGCCCATCGCAGGGAACGACGGCAACGAAGGGCTGAGTTTTACGGCTGACCCCGAACGCCCGTGGACGGGGTTCGGGGGTAAAACCAACTCTCTCTGATCTCGTTGACCGATGGAAATCGGCATCACCAAGCCATGGCGCACGGAGGCTGGCAGCCGTCAAGGATGCGGGTGCCCCCCAATTTTGTGCAGGCCTTCGTGGACTTGTAACGGTTTTGTGCCCGTCACCTATCTCATTATGCCACCTTGGCTTCGAATGCGAGCGGGCTGATGCCGCCCAGATATGAATGGCGGCGGCGGCTGTTGTAGAACCCGTTGATATACTAGGGTCAGGACTCATTGATCACAACCAGAAGATGATGGTAGCGGCGATTGCGATGGCAGACATGAAGGTGTGGGCGCAGCGATCATAGCGGGTGTGGATGCGTCGCCAGTCCTTGATTTTGGCGAACAGGTTTTCGACCAGGTGGCGCTTTTTGTAGACCGTTTTGTCATAGGGGTATTGCACCTTGCGGTTGGATTTTGGCGGGATGCAGGGTGTGATCCCGCGCTCGGTCAGGGCTGCACGGAACCAGTCGCTGTCATAGCCTTTATCGCCCAGCAGTTCCTTGGCGTTGGGTAATGCGTCGAACAGCAGCACAGCGCCTTTATGGTCACTCATCTGGCCCTCGGTGAGCATCATTACGATGGGCCGCCCCTCGCCGTCGCAGACCGCATGCAGCTTTGAGTTCAAGCCGCCTTTGGTGCGCCCGATACATCTGGGAAGAGCCCCCTTTTAAGAGGCTTGCCGCCGTGCGGTGCGCCTTGAGGTGCGTCGCGTCGATCATGATCCGCTCCGGCTCTCCGGCCTTGCCCGCCAGTTCGACAAAGATGCGGTTGAATACGCCGAGGCGGCTCCAGCGAATGAAGCGGTTATAGATGGTTTTATGTGGCCCGTAGGTCCGGGGCGCATCGCGCCAGCGCAGGCCGTTCTTGATGACAAAGATGATCGCAGACACAATCAGTCGGTCATCAACCCGGGGAACTCCATGAGATAGTGGGAAATAGGGCGCAATCCGCCGCATCTGCGCCTCGCTCAGCATAAACAGATCGTCCATCAACAGCACCTCCCTCGTACCGCAATTGAATCAACCCTCAGCCCATCATGCAAACAATTTAACAGGTCCTGACCCTAGATAAAAAGACGATTTCTTTGGAGAATGAACATGCGTGCGACATTTTCGCTGTTCTTCCTCGCCTGCTTGTCACCCGATACGGCTGCGGCAGGCGTGAGACAAATACCTGCTACTGCCACTCTGGCTGTCCCGACGGTCAACCCCCGTTCGATCATTGCAGACGGGTTGCGTTGGCGGTGCACCGACAGCAGCTGTCGCGGACATACTCTCGGACGTTGGCAATCCGATGTGCGGGTTTGCCGGGCAATGGCCAGACGAGTTGGCACAGTCGCTGCTTTTTTCATCTGGTGGCACTGAGATGGCAGCAGCGCATCTTGTAAAATGTAACCAGCATGCAAGACGCGTTCGAGATCGCATTGCAGAGTAAGTAACTGTTTTGTTTGGCGTCTGAAAAAAGATAGCCCACTAGTGTCAATCGTCGCCTCATCGGTATGCGAAGACGTGCCCGCTAAGCGGCTGCTTACAGGTAGCGAAAGTATATCACCGGACGTCGCAAAATCGTCGGTTGCGGCCGTCCGGCGCGGCATCATCGCTTGGTGGTTAACGCCAACATTCCGGTCATTCAATAACCAACTTATAACATGCAAAAGCGGACGCTTGCGTGCGACCTATTGCGAATCCCTTACTGGGTCCAGCTATGACACAGGCTCATCGAGAATTTTCTTTAGCTTTAACAAGCCCGCTTCGCTTTGCCGCAAGATCGTTTTCTTTACGAGGGTGCGGATCAAAAATCGTGCGATGAGCGATTGGCTGCGACAGAGAAATCTCCAATTCAGGGTCGTTTCGTCCGCCGACCGCGCGATGAGCCGAATCTCAGTACGGGGATGAAGCGGTGCAAAATCAGCTTCCATCGCAAATAAAGCAGGTGACTGGCTTTCAATAACTTCAATGGAGATCGTTCGATTGCGGCCGGTCGGCAACTTGAGGGTTTCATTGTAGATTTTTCCAACGGTGCCGTGCTGCAGCTTGTCGGGAGATTCGATTTCCACAACGCCAGGAAACCAACGGATGTAATTCTCATGATTTGAAAGGAACTCGAATACGGTCGCGATCGGGCTGTTGATCGACAGGGTTTTGTCGACTAAGGCGAGGTTGGGCTTTTTGTTCATTGAACTAAGTTGACATTTATAGTTCAATATGTCAACCTTTGAATATGACCGGTGCACGATCCACAACCGACGTTCTGCTTGATGGCGCGATGCAGCAGTTTGCCCGACATGGCTTTGCCAAGACGTCCATGGCCGACATCGCCAAGGCTTCGGGCATTTCTCGCACATCGCTGTACAACCACTTCCCTACGAAAGAAGATGTGTTCAAAGCGCTGAGCGGATGGATAAATGAACGCGTCTATGGCGAAGTGGTCACTGCTCTGCGCGCATCAGGACCGTGGGACAGACGCTTGCTGGATATCATCAACGCCCGCGTCAGCTGGGTTTATGAGTTGTTGCATGCATCGGAATATGGACGTGAGCTGATCAACGAAAAAAACAAGATCTGTGGCGGCGATGTGCTGGCTGCAAATGACCGGTTCGCAGCTATTATCGCAGAGCTGCTCGCAGAGAATGTCATCCATAGCACCGGCAGCGCGACACTTGCGCATATCCTAATTCAGTCGGTGAATGGCGTGCTTGAAAAGGCCGAGACAAAAAGAGATGCCGAACAAGGCGTATCACTGTTGGTGGGTCTATTCTCCAGAGGGCTGATGCAAAACTGAATCAGACGCCGAGCGTTCTATGATCATTAGCCGTGACCCGGGATGCTCAATGCCTGCTTCGTCAAAACTACGCCCCAAACCGGATGTGGTGGATGGCTCCCGCTCACGGCATCTAAGTGCCAAGATGGGTTGCTGTCATGCTAACCCGAGCAATGGAGCCACCCGCTATGGAGATTAGCACAATCGGCCTCGATTTGGCCAAGAACGTTTTTCAGATTCACGGGATCAATGCGACTGGTGAGGTCGTGGTCCGCAAGACGATGCGGCGGGCGCAGATGTTGCCCTTCTTCGCGAAGTTGCCGCCGTGCCTTGTTGGTGCCGAGGCTTGTGGGACGTCGCACCATTGGGCGCGCGAGCTGACGAAGCTCGGGCATGAAGTGCGGCTCATGCCAGCGGCCTACGTGAAGCCCTATGTAAAGCGCGGTAAGAATGATGCCGCCGACGCCGAAGCGATCTGCGAAGCCGTTACACGGCAGACGATGCGCTTCGTTCCGGTCAAGTCGCGCGAACAGCAGGCGGCGCTGTCGCTGCACCGCTCACGCAGCCTGCTGATCAGGCAACGCACGCACCTGGTCAACCTGATGCGCAGCATACTTGCCGAGCTCGGCATCGCTATCCCGGTCGGCCTCGAGAAAGCGCAGCAGATGGCACGACAGATTGTCGACGGAGAGGTCGAGCTCGATCTGCCGACCGAGGCAACGGACATTGTCGCCATGCTGTCGGGGCAGACGCTACAGCTTCATGCCCAGCTGCGCAAGCTCGACCTCCGTCTTGCCTGCCTGCAGCGCAGCGACGATACAGCGCGTCGCCTGGCCACGACCCCCGGCATCGGTCCGGTCGGTGCGACCGCACTTGCCGCAGCGGTGACTGATCCCGGCCAGTTCGCCTCGGGACGACAGTTCGCTGCATGGCTGGGCCTGACACCGCGCCAGAACTCGAGCGGCGGCAAGGAGCGCTTGGGTCGCGTCACCAAGATGGGTGACAAATATCTGCGGCAACTGCTTGTCGTCGGCGCCACCTCGCTGGTCAGACGTGCCAAGGATAAGCCCGAAGCGGTCGATCCGCGCTTCGTCGCCCTGTTGGCGCGAAAACCCGCGCGCGTCGCCACGATCGCGATGGCCAACAAGATGGCCCGAATCGCTTGGGCGGTCATGGTGCGTGGTGTCACCTTCCAGCCGGGTCACGCACCGATGCTGGCAGCATGATGAATTAATTTAGCTGAGGAGATCAGCTTCACGAGGTTGTGAGAGCGAAGCGATGTGATGGCAAAACCGGTCGGACCGGGAGCAAGGACAACCCAAGGACAGTCATAGGCGTAATAGCCTGCAAACCCGATTGGACCTTGCTCGCGTACCCCATCAGGGCCAGCATTCTAATCCGACTGCACAAACAGGCCGGACAGACGACTGGACCCGACTATATGCCAGTTCATCATTTTATGCTTGCAGCGCGGGAGCCATCCACAGAGGACTGTCCGGACTCCCCCAACAAATTGCTATTTACACTCCCAGCCCACGTTTCTGGCCAAAGCTCCAATCGACCCCACCGTCACCCCGCATCACGCCCGATATGTGTTGTCGATTTGATCGTCGAGCGACGGCATCCACGGGACAAGAGTGAATCCAAGGCCATCGTCAATCATGGCATAGCTGCCCGATGCAAGGGTAATCGGCTCGATCGGCATATTACCGTCGCCGAAAAAGCCGGCCGTACCTGCCTCGATGTCGATCGCACCGCGACCGGGGAGAAACATGTCCATGAATCCGCCCTGGAGAAGGTTGACTTGCTCGAGTCCGCGAGCGGCGATCCGTTCATCGGCGGTGCGACGGGCATCGAATGCAGCATGTTCACCCGGCGTCGCCTTGAACAGGTCCAGCCCATAGTCCGAGGGAAGAATGCGACGAACGCCATTGCGCTTGCCAGCCTGGGCAAGCGCCACCTGACCGTCAATGATGACGTAGGGCCCGCCCTGAACTGCGGAGACGATGACATCGACGCCTTGTGTTGCCCGGTCGCGCGACGGCGCATCCGCAGGGTCACCCTCGATCAGTCCGGTACCCATGGCAGCGAGCGGGTCGAGCATGTATTTCCTGTCAGCCATATCACGAACAAGCAGACGGATGCGGGCATCGGGCTGTTTGAGCAAATGGTGCGCGACGCGGCTGCCGAGCACTTGAAGAGGCGGTGGGTGCCCTGCTGATCGAGCGGTCGACTCGCCATCTCCGCCTCACCGACTCTGGATTGCTCATACAGCGTCATGCGCGACGGATACTTGACGATGTCGGCGAAGCTGAAAACGCCCTCGGTGCACTGATCGGTGCGCCGCGCGGTGATCTGCGGATCAGCGCACCGTTCACTTTTGCTAATGGGCCACTGGTCCCGATGCTGTCTGTGTTCATGGCACAATACCCCGAAGTGCGGGTGATCCTCACGATCGACAATCGCAACGTTGATCTGCTCACGGAGGAGATTAATGTCGTCATTCGCATCGGGCCACTGGCGGATTCTGAACAGATCGCACGGCGGCTCGCCACAGTCGAGCTCTGGCCATGCGCGAGTCCTGCTTACCTTGCAAAACACAGCGCGCCGGAGAAGCCCGAAGACTTATCCGGCCACAGCATATTGGCGCATTCGGACAGAGAGAAGCTTTGGCGTTTCACGAATGCATCTGGGATCGTTCGCGACGTTGCGCTGGATTCGGTAGCAATTATCCCCGAGCCAGCTGTGGTATATACGATGTTACTCGCCGGGGCAGGTGTTGGTTGGCTGCCTGACTTTCACGCTCGTGATGTTATTGATCAAGGAAGCCTGGTCAGGATCCTCACCGATTGGTCGAGCCCAAGCGTTGAAGTCCACGCACTCTATCCCAACCACCGCTCGTTGTCCGCCAAAGTGCGTGTGTTTATTGACGCATTAAGCGCGCACATTGCAGGTTCGGGAAAATCATAGACGCGGTGTTTTCTCCATCGCGTCTGTTTGTTGGCGGTTTAGCGTTTTCAACAAACCTGACCACGGACTTGGAGCGCCAGCGAAATACCAAAGCGCCAAAACTGGGTCACACACGAGACACCCAAAAGATGACTGCGGCGCGGACGGGATAATTGGATTGCCCCAAAGATCATGTGCCCAGTCCCATCCGCTATGAAGAAGCCAGGCGATCCCGATCGCGCGCAAATCGTCGAGCCCGCGAAAGGCAAGCAACGTAATGATTGCGCAAAATGTGAGCTCCCAGGGGCCAAAGCCACCAGCAAAATATGCAGCCCCGGCGCCCGCAACGAAAACGGCGCTAAACTTCTGACGCGGGCCTTCTTTTAAGAGACTGATCAAGCCAATCATGACGAACGCTACGGCGATAGGCGCGATGATGCCGACGAGGGTAACCGGAGTGGAAGTCATATCGTTGCCTTCCTAATATGATTAGAAGCTGTGGACTGTGCCGCTCGGTTAAACAGCGCCGCCACAGCAATATGCGCCCGTTCGCCCGCTGTTTTGTCTCTCAGAAACCTGGAGGAGGCGTGATGAGCAAGGTAAATTCCGCACAGCTCCCAAGAGATTTGCTCGCTATCTACGCCTTGCCAGAAATGTCCTTCTGCTATTGCGTCCTCGACGAGGGCGAGAAGCAGGCATCTCCATTCACTTTCGAGCGCCATCACATGCTCGCGGACCGGGCCATCGAGATCGTCGAGTTCGAACAGCGCCGCAGCCACCGGGCATCCGCCAGCGAGTCCCGCGCGGCGCGACCAACCGAGCCAGCGGTTCACGAGTTCAGACAGACGAGGCAACCCCGAAGGCAACGCCTCGATGGGCATAACGACATGCGCACGCGCCATGGCGGCTGCCGCGTCGAGCAACTCGATCTGCAATTGCTGCTTTGATTTGAAATGAGCAAATAGGCCACTTTTCGAGCAGTCAGCAGCTGCCGCGAGCCTCCCTATCGTAACGCCGGCAAGGCCGTCGCGGCTGAGGATCTGAATACCTTCATCAAATAGTCGATCACGCATGGTCATAAAGAATAATACGAACGGTCGTGCTAAGTGTCAATTCACTTGATTTGACTGTCGATGTTGATCTGAAAAGCAATGCGATTGCCACTACCAAATCACACATTGCGAAAGCATCTTCACCGAAATGCTCGGCAATGCCTCCGTTTAACCCTTCTTACCCAAGTGAAACAAAGACCTTGCGGATTTCGGAGATGACGTGCTGCATACCACGGTCGTTCGACCGTCGTGAAGGTAGTGTCAGTCGGATGCGAACTCGTCTCCGCCAGGCGCAGCTACCGCCGTGGCTGCCAAACTTCAGGCCGCTAGATTCTGCCACTCAACCAAGGCAGCTGAGCGTCTCCGTTTGTATTCCTGACGACTGACGAGGTGGCGCTCCAGATTGAAATGGTTGTGGATCTGGGCGTGAACCGAACTGAATTTTTGCGGCGTTTTCAACCTTCGAAACCTGAGCATGACGCGCACTCGTCTGCGGATCGGCCGGTGTGAATTTTCCGCACGATTGTTCAACCAACGACCCAATTCCCGACGATTGAGATTGCCGAGCTCGCGCATTGCCGCCGGGTATGATTTCAGCCCGTCTGTGACGACGGCCTCGACCCTGCCATTGCGCTTCAGCGTGCGCCTCATGAATTCCAGAGCCACAGCCTTGTCCCGCTTCTTCGTGACGTAGCTCTCGAGGACTTCACCCTCGTGATCGACAGCACGCCACAGATGGTGACGCTCTCCGTTAACCTTCACGAACTCCTCGTCGAGGTGCCACTTCCACTGCCGGAACCCCCTCATCCGGCTGACCCGCTGGCGCCGAACATCAGCCGCGAACAGAGGGCCGAACCTGTTCCACCAGAGCCGCACAGTCTCATGACACAAACCGATACCACGCTCGAAAAGCAGGTCCTCCCCGTTCCGCAGCGACAGCGGAAATCGAACGTACATCATTACTACGAGCCGGATCACTTACGGCGACGAATGGAAATATCGAAAGAGGTCATTTGTCTTGGTCATCAATGCGGATTAGCAACTCGTCCCTGCCCCGGCCATCCCTTTGACGGTGCCCTCCAGTGTCGTCTCGATCGATGCACCCGTCATCCACAGTGTCCATACCATGGAGACCTATTGATTCGGAGTTTCATCCAATATGCAACTGCAATGCTAGGCACGAGCCTTAATCAGCTCGGCGAGCTTGATTTGAACCAGCATCGCGAATTCGTCGTAGACGACCCATTCATCGATGATCTTGCCATCCAAAATGTGGAAATGGGTAAAGCCCATCACCGATAATTTATGCCCTGTCGGCGCACCCAGCGCACCATATCCGAAATGATGTCCGTCCATCATCCAGCGCACGGCAATCTTTTCACCGCCCTCTTCGCTTGGGGTCGAGCAAATATGCTGTGGGACAAGCGTCCCATCCGGAATCAGCGCAACGAGGCGCATGGTCTGCTGGAGCACCGCAGCTGAGCCGTATAACTCGCGCATCAAAGGGCCATGCCACTGGCAATTCGGCGCATAGATTTCGGCGATCTTGCCAAACATCCGCTTGTTATAAATGTGATGCAGCCAGCGCAGGACTTCGGCTTCGTTTTCGCTATTCGCGATCGATACATCGGCTTCCGCGTCCGGCGGATACTGCCCAAGCAAACGACGGTTTTCTGAGAGTTCTAACGTTTCCTCGCCACGCGAGAGCTTTTTTTGTGCCACGTCTTCGGCAAAGGCATGCGGATCAATGCCAAGCTGGACAAGCAGCGCCATATTGTCGCGAACGACCCATTCGCGATAGATTTTGTTTTCGAAAATCATGCAGTCGGCAACCGTTCGCGTAACGAATGTTCGTCCGGTCGGTTTTCCCCACTGGCCATATTCGGTGTGCCGTCCGGTGCCATGCGTCATGTGCGACGTGTAAAAGCCGTCCGTATCATTACCGCGCCATATGACCTGGGTTGCCATACCGCGTCGATCGGGCAACTCGACCAGGCGCTGGATCGTCTCCTGCACGATCGTTTCGCGATCGTACGTCGTGTGCAAATTACCATAGACCACGCAATTATGTGTGTAGTGCGAGTAGATGAGCCCGACATCGCGCTCATCCCATATCTTGTGCGTGCAGCGTATGATGTAGTCGACGATGTCTGTGTAACAATCGTCAAATCCGCGCATGCTTTGCACGCGACCGCGGTTTTCCGGAACAAGCTGTGTAAAGTCGCGTCGCTCGACTTGGAGCACATCACCATGATCGGCCAGTATAGGCCGAACAGCGCCTTTTGCTGCAGAAATCGGTGCGGGGTCGCTCATTCTATACTCCCGTGTCGGTACAAGGTTGCGTTCGTCTGCAACAAGTCTTGCACGAAGTTTCATTGCGTCCTAGACCCCGCTGCATCCGAATGCAACATGTCGGAATGCCGGCCGCCGAAATAGGGAAATGCCCGAATGTCCGAACGATCCCCTGCCATGACTGTCGATCGCCTCGTTCGCTATGCGGATCTCATCCCGTGTCGCACTGCATTTCTCGATACAAAAACCCCGGGTTCGAACCAGAAGGAAAACTTTACGATTATCGGACCAGGCGTTTCCGAAAGTCCCGATCAAGTTGTCCATATTACCGAGCCGCATGGCTTTAACGTCGGCGCAGCGCGCCAGCCATTCGGGTGCGCGAATTCGCAACACAGCCATGAGACCGCCGAAGTGTTTGTCGTGCATTCTGGCCATTGGCGATTGCTGTTCGGTCCGGACCGTGAGGACGGCGCACTGGAAATCGGGCCAGGTGATGTTGCTTCAGTGCCCACGCGTATGTTTCGCGGCTTTGAGAAAACCGACGAAGGGACCGGATTTCTTTTCGTGATCCTTGGCAACGATGATCCCGGGCGCGTGACCTGGGCGCCTGCTGTCTTTGAAGCAGCGGAAGGACATGGATTGAAATTGGCAAAAGGCGGACGCCTGATTGACACATCCTCGGGCGACTATCTGCTTGCCGAGCTGGAACCTATCTTGAGTGAAGAGCAAATCGCCGAACTGCAAACGCCGTCGGCCGAGGCGCTTGCGACATGCGTGGCGACTGCCGCAACCATGGTTGCAAACCCCAATTCGCCCCTGGCAGCCGACGGCGTTGCGGAGGCCGGTGTGATCGGAAATTGCCCCACTCGCGATGGCTTCAACAAGGGACCGATCGTCGGATGGTGGCCACATGGTTTCAGCCTGAGAAGTCTGACACTACAAAGCGGCGCCTATGTTCCTCACCACAGTCGGGCCGAAGTCGAAGTGCTGTTTGTTCAAAGCGGCAGCGTCGAAATCGCGTCGGACGATATTGCGATAATGATGGGGGCGGGTGACACCCTGTCGGTACCGGCAGGCGCGGTACATTCTTTCCGAAATACAGCATCCGTCCAAGCGCAGATTTTCGTAGTGCGCGGATCGGATGACCCCGCCCGGCCCATATTCACATCAATGCCGACAGCCTGATGAGCGCAGCCGATAGCGTTTTGATCGACAGCAAGCCGACGACAAGCCGAGCGGTCGTGGCGTTCGCTTTCCTTCTGGTTGCCGAATTTTTCTATGGCTGGGCGTGGAATTCGGTTGACGTGCTGCGGCCATATCTTCGCAACAGCCTCGGGTTGACCCTTACCGAGGCGGGGTCGGCATATTCTGCCCAGGGCGCGGGTGCGCTTATCGGCGCTGTCGTCATTGGGCAAATGGCCGATCGCGCCGGGCGGCGAAACATGCTGATCGTGGTAATGATCGGATATGGCGTGACACTGATCGCGGGCGCCTTCGTCGCGTCATACATGCATTTGCTGTTTCAACGGTTTGTGCTTGGCCTCTTCATGGGGGGAATTTTTCCTATCGTCGTTGGAATCTATGTCGGATTGTTTAGTGGGAACGTTCGCGGACGGCTTGCAAGTTGCATCAATGCGGTATTCAGTTTCTCGATCGTCATGCTCGGCTTGGCGAGCGGTGCATTGGCGGGGACGGACTGGCGCATGCTCTTGTGGGTCGGGGGTGTGCCACCCATCCTCCTTGCCCCGTTGGCGTATCTGATCATTCCAGCGGCGGCGGATAGCAGGAGACGCACCGAGCAGCCCGCATTTCCCATTGTCGAGCTGTTTGCCGTCGATCTTCGTCGTCGCACGATCATGCTGGCGTCGCTTACGGGACTCAATTTCTTTGCATATCAAGCCTATAGCGGATGGCTGACGATTTATCTGACTGATATTCGCCAATTGTCGGCTGAAACGATTGGCAGCCTTGTTGCGTGGCAATTCTCCGGCAACATCGCGGGAGGTTTCTTTTGGGGCTGGGTCGGCGATCGGTGGGGGCGGCGCACGAACGCTTTCGGGTTCTTAGCGGCAGCGGGAGCGATTGCGGTGTACTTGTCAATCCCAACAAATATCCTGGCGTTGTCGGTCATCGGGTGTGTTTACGGGTTCATGCTGTCGGCGAGCGTGATATGGGGTCCGTGGATTACCGAGCTCTATCCTTCTCACCTTAAATCGACCGCTGCCTCGATTTTCAACTGGGGTCGCATCGTCAGCTTTTTTGCACCGCTCATTACCGGCCAACTTGCCGCGAAATTCGGCCTGGCAACGACGATGGGCGTTGCCGCGATCACGTTCACGGTTGCGGCCCTGATCTGGCTCAGTCTGCCGGAGACGCTAGGGAGCGGTGCGCAGCCAGTATCCAAGTGACATCAGCCCCGGTTAGGACGCATTCGAATTCAATTAGTTGGACAAATTGCTGTGTCTCGCATCACGATATGGTCAGTCTTTGGCGTGTCTTGTGGCGATAGGTCATTCGAAATTCTTTATAAACGCCAGTTTTTGTGGATTTGCGACCGATAGCGCATGAGGGCAATGTCAACGCGACAGGCGTGCATTCGGATGCAAAATAATATTGGACAGTGGCAGCGAGCAAGAGTAACAAAATTGATATCAAGGATTTGGGGCACACCAAAAGGGGAGTTTGACATGTCGAAATGGCGTTTGATCGCGGGGGCCTCGGTCCTTGTAATGGCCCTGACCGCAACTGCGGCATCTGCACAAAGCGAAGTGAGCCCGCAGCCGGAAGACGCTGCTGAAGGCGCAATTTCGGATATTGTCGTTACAGCGCAGCGGCGCGAGCAAAGCCTACAGAATGTGCCGATTGCTGTAACAGCGATCACAGGCGACACGCTGATCAGTCGCGGCGTCAATGACGTGTCGCAGCTTGCCAAATTTGTGCCCGGTTTCAATTTCGGGCGCACCGGCTCCGATGCGCGCCCTGCGATGCGTGGCGTGCGCACTGCAAACAACGAAGTGACGGGTGATTCTACGATCGGCTATTTTGTCGACGGCATATATCAGTCGCGCACGAGTCAGGCCATTCTGGGCTTTGTCGATGTGGCGCGTGTCGAAGTGCAGCGCGGGCCGCAGGGTACGCTGTTCGGCCGCAATACCTTTGGCGGCAACATCACTGTGACCACAAACGAGCCGTCAAACGAAATTGACTATGGCGGCACGATGACGATCGGCAATTACAGCCGCGCGCGGTTCGAAGGGTTTGTCAATGTTCCCCTGACTGATAGCGTCGCGCTGCGCGTTAGTGGCGCTTTCGAGAACCAGGATGGCTGGGTCAAGAGCGACTTTAATCCGTCGGCTGATTTGTTCGATGAGCGCCAGCGTTTTATTCGCGGAACGGTCAAGTTCGAACCCAGCGATGCCTTCAAGGCGGTCGCGCGCCTGAGCTATGTCACCAATGGCGGCAATGGCGGATCGGCTTTCGGTTATAAGCAGATCGGCACTTATGTCGATCCGGGAACGTGCCAGGCGTTGTTCAATGCGACCGTCTATTTCCTCAATCGCCGTGCAGGCAATCTGGACAACATCACCGATTGCACCACGACACAGGCGACGCCGACGACGGCTGCAGGTGTCGGTGTCGACCTCGGCATCCCGATCTACATGAAAGACGAAAAGAACATCGTCGACAACAATTACCGGACATTCCGCAAGTTCAATCAGGTTCAGGCTTCGCTTGAAATGGCCTATGATCTGGGGCCGGTCACGATCAAATCGATCACCGGATTCGTGGACTTCAAGGGCGTACGGACGAGCGATTCGGACTTTTCGGCATCGACGATCGCGATCGATGATTTCGAGACAACTGCCAAGACGTTCAGTCAGGAAGTGCAACTGTTATCGAGCGGCACTGGTCCGTTCGAATATGTCGCGGGCCTGTTCTACTATAACGACCGCCTCGGCAGCTTGTTCATAAATCAGCAGTTCCCGATTACAGTGCGTTCGCCGGCAAGCCCGACACCCGTTAGCCGTCCGCAGGCGAACGGCACCTACAATTATAACAAGGCCAATCTGCAATCCTATGCTGCTTATGCGCAGGCCACGTATAACATTACAGACCAGTTTTCGGTGACAGGCGGGGTGCGCTATACCCGTGATCGCAAGGAATTCTTTAATGCGTCGGCGAACGGTCGTTTGCCGCTTCCCGTGGTCGGGCAGCCCAATCCGCTGACTCTGATCAATATCGGTTTCGGCACACCGCTCGATTCGGTCTATGGTCCACGACCCGCCAATTGCGGCGCAACTGGTGCAACATCTGCTGTCGTAATCGACTCGGCGGGGCGTTATGTCGGGGCAAATTATTGCCCCGCGGTGTTCGAACAGGTCACCTACAAGATCGGTGTCGATTACAAATTATCGCCATCCAACCTTGTTTACGCCAGTGTCTCGTCGGGTTTCCGATCAGGTGGCTTTAACTCGGGGCAGGTCGCGGCCTCCGCAGCACCAACGTTCCAGCCTGAAATGGTCACAGCATTCGAGATCGGGTCGAAAAACCGCTTTTTCGACCGCACCGTTCAACTCAATGTCGCTGCATTCTACAACCGTTTTCGCGATCTTCAGGAACAACGCCAGGTCATCATCGGTGGTACGACGCTCCAGACGACGTTTAATGCGGCGACCGCACGATCCTATGGCCTCGAGGCCGAAGCGATCTGGCAGCCAACTGAGCGGCTCAACCTGGGCGTCAATGTCAGTTACCTGAACGCAAAATACTCGAAGTTCGACAATGTGCCATTGCCCTATGGCGCGTCGATCCTGGTCAACGATGCGGCTCAGTTGAACCCGACCGTCGTCAATGGTGTCACGATCGCAGCGGCGGGACAGCGGCGTGTCTTTGCACCCGGATACACTTGCGTGCCGACAGCAGGGACCGGTGGTGTCGGGCAGCCCGCAGTTTTGTTCGGATGCGATCTGTCGGGTAACAACATCCCGCACTCGCCGCCATATTCGGGCTCAGCCTATGCGAGTTACGAATTCGATCTGGGCGATTGGGGTACATTGACGCCGTTTGCGGCCGTGACGTTTTCCGGCGCATATCACGAGCAGTCGTTCAACGACAAGCTGGGCCGGGAAGAGCCCTATGCAAAGCTCGACCTCAACCTGACGTGGAAATACAATCCGCAAGTCACGTTCGAACTGTTCGGGACCAATGTGACAAATACGAGCGTGCAGACAATCGTGTCTTACGGTGGCACCCCGCTTCAGGCCAGTTACGAGCCGCCACGGCAATATGGCTTGCGCCTGACCGTCCGGCGTTGATCAGGTAATCAAAAAGGCTGGCATCCATTATCGGAGTCAGCCTTTTATCACTCGGCGTGACCACGCTTGACGAGATCGTCAGCACCCGAAAGCAAAAATCCCTGGTCTGAGCCGAGCAGGAAAAAGCGCGCGCCTTTCGCGGCCCATTTGGGAATATCCTCAACCCGCGCCAGAAACATGCCAACAGGTCGTGCACGCGCCACCGCAGCGGCACAGACACGTTCGACGGCGGCGACAACCTGCGGATCATCCTGCGACGTCGCGCCATAAGCCACTGTCAGGTCGACACGTCCGATGAACAGGGCGTCGACGCCTTCAACCTCAGCAATGGCGTCGATGGCGTCGACGGCTTCGACATCTTCGATCTGGAGAATCACGGTCGTTCGCTCTGCGCTTGCGAGCTTGTGTTCGGCCATTGGCAGCGTTGTATAGCGAGCAGCACGCGACGACCCGGCATAGCCGCGGCCACCCGCGCCATAGTGGCTCACAACGACTGCCGCTCGGGCTTCCTCTGCGTTCCGGATGTGCGGAATCACGACCCCGGTTGCGCCACAGTCGAGCGCATTCAGGATGTGCTCGGGCGCTGCCGAAGGCACACGGACCAGAACATCCATGGCGGTCGTGCGCGCGACCATGACGCACGCGTCGATTGCCAGCCGGTCGAACGGTGCGTGTTCGGCGTCAAGGCACAGACAATCGAGGCCGGTCAACGCCAGCACTTCGACAACGATCGGCGATGGCGTCTTTATGAACGTGCCGATAATACGCTCACCCGCCGCCAATCGTTGCTTTAGTGACGATTTCATGCCCTGCTCCAGAGCCGCTTGCTCGCGAGTGCTGCACCTTCGGCCAGTGCGCCCAGCTTGGCGTAAACAATATCGGGATCGACGGCACCGAACCCAGCAAAGGTGGAAAATCCGCAATCGGTCCCGCCGATGACCCGCTCGCGCCCGACGATCCCTGCGAACCGCTCGATGCGTTCGGCAACGACGCGCGGGTGCTCGACAAAATTGGTTGTGCTGTCGATGACGCCCGGGATCAGGATTTTTTCGTCCGGGATAAGGTCGATCATTTTGGCGAAATAATTCCAGTCGTGCTGATGCCGCGGGTTTGAAGTTTCGAACAACAATCCCGCCGGTTTGGCCTTCATCAGCGTCGGCAGAATGACACCCATTTCCACATCGCAATGATGTGGTCCTTCATAATTGCCCCAGCAGACGTGCATCCGCACCCGGTCGCCTGGCACATTGCGTAGCGCATGGTTCAAAACCTCGACGTGGCGTCCGATCAGGACCAGATAATCAGCGTCACTGCGATCTTTGAACATCATATGACGGCCAAGCCCCAGATCTGGGCTATCGAGCTGGAGGATTAGGCCAGCCGCGACGATTGCTTCATATTCGGGGCGCATCGCCTCGGCGAGCGCTTCCAGATAGTCGTCCTGCGTTGCATAATATTCATTGGGCTGGAACAGAGCGATCACGCCGGGCGACGCCGCGTTCATAAATGCGCCTGTCACTTTCGCTCCCGCCAAGGCCGATTTGAAATGCGCAATGTCATGATGGAGAGGCTGAAGCGTCGAAGAGGCTACGGCGCTAACACATTTAGGGCGGCGATAGGTTGGCGTCCCGCCACGCTTGGCCTGACGTTCGAGAAACGACGGAAACGCCTGCAGGTCAGCGGGTGCGCTGCGTGGGCTATCGCCTTCAAAACCCGTAATGCGATCCTTGATGTAGGTCGCATAGCTGATCTTCGACATTTCCCCATCGCTGACGAGGTCGATCCCTGACGCGACCTGCTGGGCAACGACATCATCCACCGCCTTGCCGATCACGTGAGCGAATTGGGCCTGATCGACGGGATCGCCACGCTCTACGGCAAAAACCAGATCGGTCACGGCCTTCGACCTTGGCAGCGAGCCGACATGTGTCGTCAAAATGCGGTCGGTCATGCGATGTCCTTTGCGGCAAGCCAGTGGTCGAGATGGTCAGCGAGTGCGTGTGGATTTTCGAGTGGCAGCATATGCCCGGCACCATCGACCACGAAATTCTCGGCATGGGGAATGCGCTGCGCCCAGTCCGCATGCCAGTCAGGCGGACATAGGGTATCTTCCGAACCGCAGCCAAGCAGGACCGGCACTGTGATCCCCATCAGCGCGTCGCGACGATCGGCACGAAGGCGCAGAGCCTCGCTCTGGCGAACAAATACGTCAGGGCCAAGCGCGATGCCCATATAACGAAGCAATTCCAGCAGAGCAGTATTGCCGCGATGGTGTTGCGACAGATAATTGGGTTTCAGTTCCTCGACGAGCACCCGTTCAAGCCCCCCCTTGCGCGCTTCGGCTTGCTGCACAGGGCGATGCACCGATCGCGCAGGCAGGTCGGCAGTCGCGTTATAGCCGAGCAGGACAAGGCCCGCGATGCGATCCGACGCCTGGCACCACATCTCGACGGCGACAATCGCGCCCATCGAAAAGCCGATGGGGAGAATTGAGCCTTCGACGCTCGCCAGCGTTCGCGCCGCCATCGCAGCGATACTGTCATCGAGCGTCAGATTTGCATCGAACGGCGCGTTCATGGCGTGCCGAGAGAGCGTGTTGACGACCACATCTTTTCCGCCATGCCAAACGCGCGCATCGCACATATTGCCGGGTATCAGGACCGGAGTAAAAGTCATTGTCGGTGCATCAATCGGCCGTCCAACCACCATCGACGATCAGGCTGGTCCCTGTCACCAATGCCGATGCGTCGGACGCAAGGAACAGCGCTGCGCCCATTAGATCCTCGACCGTGCCGATCCGCCCCAGCTTTATCTTTGCAAGCACCGATGCCTTGAACGCGGCATCCTCGAAAAATGGCTTTGTCATCGGGGTTTCGATAAACGTAGGTGCAATCGTGTTGCTGCGAATGCCATGGGCGGCAACGTCGAGCGCAAATGCCTTCGACATGCCCTCCAGCGCCCATTTCGAAGCACAATACAGCGACCGATTCGGACCGCCGACATGGCCCATCTGGCTACCGATATGGATCAGGCTCCCCTTTGCGCCCTCTGCCAGCAGAGTCCGGACGCAGCCCTGTGCGACGAAGAACGCGCTTTTGACGTTTAGGTCGAGGACAGCATCATAATCATCCTCGGTGACGTCCATCATCGGCCTGGGGCGGTTGGTTCCGGCGTTGTTGACCAGAATATGAAATGCCGGACGGTTGTCGAAAAAGCTGGCAACAGCGCCGAGATCGGAAACGTCGAGGATCACAGCGTTCGCTGTTCCGCCAGCATCCTGGATTGCAGACGCCGCTGCTTCGATCTCGTCGGCAGAGCGTGCCAGCAGGGTGACGCCGGCCCCTGCTTCAGCCAGTGCCGCTGCCAGTGCCAGCCCGATTCCCCGCCCCGCGCCGGTGACCACCGCACGCTTCCCATCCAGACGAAAGCTCGGTGCGATTGGTAAGATCAAGACGCTTAGGCCTTTCCGGCATAGGGAATATTTCGACCGCCGTAGCGCCTTACGCGGATATTGGCTTGCTCACCGTGCCCGGCAAACCCCTCCAGCGCGCACAGACGGCTGCAATACTCGCCGATCATCGTCGAGGCTGCATCGGTCAATACCCTTTGATAGGTGCACGTTTTGATAAACTTGCCGACCCAAAGACCACCTGTGTAGCGTGCTGCCTTTTTCGTCGGCAATGTATGGTTGGTGCCGATCACCTTGTCACCAAAGCTGACATTGGTTCGTGCGCCAAGGAACAGCGCGCCATAGTTCTTCATGTTTTTCAGGAAATAATCGGGGTCGCGGGTCATCACTTGCACATGTTCGGATGCGATCTCGTCTGCAATACGCACCATCTCAGCATCGTCATCGGCAACAATCACTTCGCCGAAACTCTCCCACGCCCGACGCGCAATTTCGGCAGTCGGCAGGATCGTAAGCAGACGCTCCACCTCTGTCATCGTGTCACGCGCCAGCGCCTCCGACGTGGTAAGCAGGATTGCCGGACTGTCCGGCCCATGCTCGGCCTGGCCCAGCAGGTCGGTTGCGCACAGTTCTCCGTCTGCACCAATTTCGTCGGCGATGACCAAAGTCTCGGTCGGGCCTGCGAACAGGTCGATGCCAACGCGTCCAAACAATTGCCGCTTGGCTTCGGCGACAAACGCATTGCCAGGACCAACCAGAATATCGACAGGTTGCATCGATGCCGTTCCGATGGCCATGGCACCAACCGCCTGAATGCCGCCCAAGCACCAGATTTCATCTGCGCCCGCCATCGCCTGTGCGGCAACGATTGCGGGTGCGGGTTTGCCATGAAAGGGAGGTGCGCAGGTGACAACGCGCGGCACGCCCGCCACTTTGGCCGTGATGACGCTCATATGTGCTGACGCAAGCAACGGATATTTGCCGCCTGGCACGTAACAACCAGCGGCATTCAATGGGATGTGCGTATGCCCCAGAACAACGCCGGGGAGCGTCTCGACTTCGACATCCTGCATCGAATTGCGCTGAATTTGTGCAAAGTTTCGAACTTGCGCCTGCGCAAACTCGATGTCCTTTACGTCTTGTCGGCTTAGCTGGTCGATGCACCCTTGAATCTCGTCTGCGGTCAGGCGGTAATCATCGCGATCCCAGCCGTCGAACTTGATCGACAAGTCACGCACGGCTGCGTCGCCGCGCGCCTCGATGTCAGCCAATATGCCCTCGACTGAATCGCGAACCTTGCGGTCGTTATCCTTACGCATCGCTGTTGCTTCACTTTTTTTCAGATATCGCGCCATGCTATGCTCCTTGCATCCGAAGTCAGCGTTGCAGTGCAGCGGCATTCTGCCGATCGAACCGGATTGCCGCCGCTTTCTGATGACCTTCCAGCCCTTCGCTGCCGCTCTGCCGGATTGCAGGTGGCGCTACGGCTGCCACGCCGCGAGCATCAAGCCATTGATAGGTCGCGATTTTTACGTAAGACCCGACCCACAGGCCGCCAGTGTAGCGCCCGGCACCCATTGTGGGGAGGGTGTGGTTGGTGCCGACACACTTGTCCGAATAGACAACGCTGGCGTTCTCACCGATGAACAGGGATCCGTAATTGCGAACCTTGTGCGAAAAGGCGTGCGCGTCCAGCGTATGGATTTGCAGATGTTCGGCAGCGACATAATCCGAATAGGCAATCATTGCATCCTCATCGGCACACACCACGACCTCGCCATAGTTTTCCCAGCTTTCGCCCGCCACATTTGCCGTCGCCAGTATTTGAAGCTGGCGCGTGACTTCGGCCACGGTTGCGTCGGCAAGCGAGCGATCCGACGTGATCAACCCGACACGGGTTCGGACGTCATGCTCTGCCTGACCAAGCAGGTCGGTTGCAATCAGCTCGGGATCACCGGTCGAATCGGCCAAGACGAAAATTTCTGATGGTCCGGCAAGCTGGTCGATCCCGACGGGGCCGAAGACCTGTCGCTTGGCTTCGTTCACGAATGCGTTGCCTGGCCCCATGATCTTGTTGACTTGTGGCACGCTTTGCGTCCCGTAGGCCATAGCGGCTATGGCCTGCGCCCCGCCGATGCGGAAAATCCGGTCGGCGCCCGACAGATGGCAACCCGCGATCATCGCTGGGTGGGCATTGGGCGGGAGGCAGGCGACAACCTCGTCACATCCCGCAACTTTCCCCGGCACGATCGTCATGATCGGCGCAGACAGTAGGGGAAAGCGTCCGCCGGGGACATAAGCACCGACGCGTTCAATGGGAATGACGCGGTGCCCGAGGTGAAGCCCAGGCATCGGTTCGATGTCGAGCGGGAGGATCGTTGCCAGCTGCGCTTGTGCAAAGCGGCGGACATTCTCGATCGCGAATTCCGTATCGGCCTGGGTCTGCTTTTCCAGACTCGCGAGTGCGGATCTGCGTTCTGCTGGTGACACTTCGAACTGGTCAAGATCGGCCTTGTCGAACTTTATAGAATATTCGCGAACGGCCGGGTCACCACGTTCACGGACTGCTTTCAGAACCTTTGTAACGAGATCAACGACATCGCCCGTGTCGACAACAGAGTCGCGACGCGGTACCTTTACATAGGATGCACGCCCTTCGAAACCCTTTGGGGCATTGCTCTTTGCTGGAGTCGTGGTCACGTTCATCTCCTCTGAATCAAATGATGCGAGAAATCTATGCATCCGAATGCAACCAACGCCAAGAGCTATTTCCCAGGGGCTTGCACAATCGATCCAAAGCGCCGATTTTAACTAGCCTGATTGATATGGGAGTGCGGTGTGGCAATTGTCGATAAGAAGGTTGGTCGGGCGGTTGCCAAAGATTTACGACCCGTTGCCAAAGGACGCAGGGTCACATCGTACGACGTTGCACGCCACGCCGGCGTATCGCAATCGGCGGTTTCTCGATGCTTCGCTCCCAATAGCAGTATCGCACCGATGACGCGGGATCGTGTAGTGAAAGCGGCCAAAGAACTTGGCTATCGCCCTAATGCCCTGGCGCAAGGGTTGATTGCTCGCCGTACACAATTGGTTGCTATTTTGCTGTCCGAACTTGGCGCACTCTATTATCCCGAAGTCCTCAATACGCTAACTCGACAGTTAAACGATTGCGATATGCGGGTTTTGCTGTTTCCGATTCATGACGAAAGTGATGTCGACGAGATTCTCGATCAGGCCCTACGACACAGCGTCGACGGCGTCATCGCCGCCGCTCATCTAACGGAGGCGCAGTTGCAGCAATTTGCCGACAATCATGTCCCTCTTGTCCTGTATAACCGAATTTCAAAAACTTTGCCGATTTCGTCGGTTTGCAGCGATTCACAGGGTGACGAAAACGATATGGTCACACGGCTTCTTGCTGCCGGGCATCGCAGCTTTGCCGTAATCGGCGGGCCAGAACGAAGCTACATCACTGAAGTGCGGCGTCATGCCGTAATGGTCAGCCTGGCCGAAGCAGGCATTGACAATATCCCGATGATCGGCGGCGATCTCAGTTATGAAAGTGGCAGCGCGGCCGCACGCAGCTTGTTTGCCAATGGCAAAAGATTCGACGCGATTATCTGTGTAAACGACCTGATGGCGATTGGCGCCATCGATACAGCACGGTTGGAGTTCGGTTTGAATGTGCCTAACGACGTGTCGATTGTCGGCTATGACGGGGCAAACGCGGGCACGTGGGCGAGCCATCATGTAACGTCGATCCGGCAGCCTGTCCAACGAATGACCGAAGCAGCCGTCAAAATGCTGTTGGAACGCATAGCGGACCCTTCGTTGCCAGCTGAGCGCAGGGTTTTCAGCGGCCGATTCATTGAGGGCGCGTCGGCGGTTCTGAATTGACTTTCTGAAACAGGCTTGGCGAGTGACGGTTTTGCGCTGCCCCCCATCTCTTGATGCTACGTTCGTGTTGAATTTGACGTGACTCCCGTCTTTCATGCAGCGGTGACCAGAGTCCGACCGGTGTTGACTTTACCTGATCCCGACGAATTGGTCCGTTTTTGTGGGAAAATCTCGGTTAGGTTTGGCCGATGCCAGCCAAACAGATTTTGGCATGAAGAAGTGGAAGCCCAGCGAGTAGCCTCTGAATCACAATCGGCGGCCCGCGAGGTCCGAGGATGCCTCTTTGCGGCGCCGGCATATCAATGTGTGTGCGTTGAGCAACCCTGCGAGATGCTTCACGCTCGTCGCCTGGAATCTGTCAATGGTGGCTAATGTGCCTTTGGCGGAAGTCGACTATCAACAGTGCCGTCCTTCAACTCGAAAATTTCATCTGCCGTGTCAATTGTCGATTGACGGTGTGCTATCAGCAACACGGTTCGATTGTGACGAATTGCGGCCATCGCCGTGTGCAGCGCACGTTCATTCCCGGTGTCGAGGTTAGACACGGGCTCGTCCAAGATGAGAATGGGCGCATCATGCAGAAACGCCCGCGCAATCGCTATGCGCTGCCGTTGACCACTGGAGAGCAAGACGCCGCGCTCGCCGCAAATGGTGTCATAGCCCTTGGGCAGATCGATGATAAAGTCATGCGCCTGTGCCATTCGTGCGGCTGTTTCCATCTCCGCCGCCGTGGCGTCCGGACGCCCTAGCCTGATATTGTCGGCGATACTTTCATTGAACAGATGGACATCTTGAGGAATGATCGTGACGAGCTTGCACAGCGTTGTGATTGGCAGACTGGAAATATCGGTGTCGCCAATAAAGATCACACCCGCGACCGGATCCCAGAAGCGCAAAAGCAGGTTCGCACATGTGCTTTTGCCAGCGCCGGAGATCCCGATAAGTGCAACAGCTTGGCCATGGCCAATACAGAAACTGACATCTTTGAGGACAGCGTGGCGCTCTCCTGGATAGGCGAAAGCGACACGATCGAAGCGGACAGAGAAGTTCGTTGGAGTATCGAAACTTCCAGCATCCAACACGTTGGGCGGCTGATGGAAAATTGCGAGGATCCGCTCCGCCCCCGCGCGAAGCTCTCCAAGCTTGCGTGCGGTCTGTGTCACTTCGACTACCGGGCCGAGAGCGGCAGCTGCAAGAACAACCGCAACGGGGATAAATTCCAGGGCAATGCGGCCATTTGTGTATAGCAAGGTACTGACCACCGCGGTGGTGAGAACGGCGAGCGAGAGAATGACGTCGATGGCCGCCTGCTCAAGTCCGGACCGCCCCCCATATGACCGTTGTTGTTCGCCGAGCGCAGCGGTCCGGGAGGATAGGCGCTGCAGATAGGCTTGACCTTGGCCGAAAATCGCCAGATCTCGCTGGCCCTGTATGGCTTCCACGACGTCGCCAGTGAGTGCGCCCATGGCCGCCGAGACGGCGTGACCCTGTTTGCCAGCGCACCGCGCCAGCCAGAAAGGAATGGAAGCGAGCAGAGGCAGGAAAGGCAGCAGAGCTAGCGCCAAGATAGGTTCCACGAACGTCAGCACACTCAGTACGCCGAGCGGCACAACAGCCGCAGCCACATAGTCGCCCAGTGTATGCGCGTAGAAAAACTCCATGAGCTGGGCATCCGCGTTCGCGACCCCAGCCATCTCGCCAGTGCGCAGGCCAAGGATTGAACCCGGCGCTGCGCGCTCTAAGCCGTCATAAATGCCGACCTGAAGCACTTCAATCAGGCCAAAGGCCAGATCGTGCGCGACATGGGCCTGCCACCACCGGGCCGTAGCAGTTGCCGCGACAAAACCAAGCAACAGCACTGCGGCGGGCGTGAAGGCGTCGACGGTGGCGCCCGTCAATGCCTGCCCAGCAATCCAGCCACCGGTCACCAGACTTGCGACCATCAACGCCTGCGCGACCATGCCGGCGACGATGGTCAGCACGAGTGGCGCCTTACTACGAGTCGCCAACGGAATCAGGCCGAGCAAGCCCGTCGGCGGAGATATGGCTCGCATCTCGCGATCGATCGCCAACCCGGTCATGCGGGTGTACCCTCGCCCGCGACAAGCCGAGAATATAAACCACCGACGCGCAGCAACGCACCATGGCTACCCTGTTCGACAACACCGCCTTCGTCCATCACGATGATAAGATCGGCCTTTTCAACTGTCGCAAGGCGATGTGCGACGACAATCATCGTGCGATGGCCCGCAAGGGCCTCGATCGACAACTGTATGGCCCGCTCATTCACTACATCTACATTCGAGGTCGCCTCGTCGAACAAGAGGATCGGGGCGTCCTTTAGCAATGCTCGCGCGATGGCGATACGCTGGCGCTCTCCGCCGGAAAGTCGCGCCCCGCGCTCCCCCACGTCGGTCTCGTAGCCGTTGGGAAGACTGTCTATAAATTCCGCGATGTGCGCTATGCCCGCCACCTCACGAAGATCAGCATCACTTGCGCTTGGTCGCGCGATCCGCAGATTGTCGGCGATAGTGCCGTGAAAGAGTTGCACATCCTGCGAAACGACAGTCACCAACGACCGCAAGTCCTCAAGCGACAGATCGGATATGTCGGTTCCGCCGATCCGAATCGCACCGCACTGCGGCTCGAAAAAGCGAAGCAGCAACGAAAGGATCGTGGATTTCCCTGCGCCGGAGGGGCCGACCAGCGCCACCATCTTTCCTTGCGGCACGGAAAAGCTCACATTCTCGAGGACAGGCCGATCGCCGCTGGGATAGGCAAACGTCACGTCCTCGAAACTAATAGTGGTTGAGTCCGGCAGGGGTGCTGGATTCATTGCTTCACCAACGATGAGTTTAGCGTCGAGCAGCCCCTTGATCGGTTTGATTGCTCCCTTGGCGGCCTGGAAGGCATGAAATTCCTTCTCGAGGCGCTCGAGTGGTCGAAAAACCTCACGCGCAAGAAAAACCGTCAGGAGCAGCGTCAAGGACGAAATCGATCCCGCGGCATACCGCCAGCTATTGACGACGATGAGGGTCGCGACACCTCCGAACGTTAGTAGGCCGGTGATTGCAATACGCGCCATCGTGACCGAAATCTTCGGCATGGCTTCTTGACGAAGCACACGCGCCCGGCGCACGAGTTCGCTGCGGCGTCGGCCGGTGGCGTCGAAGATCTTGAGCGTCGACAGTCCTTGAAGATTGTCAAGTAGGTAAGCGCCGAACGATACAGTGGCGGCGAAGATGCCCGACAACTTCGGCATGCGCCGTCGCATCCAAGCTTGGTCAATTAATGGCTGCGCGACAAGAAATAACAACAACAACAGCGCAGTGAGCCAATCATTGAGGCCGATGATGACCAGCACCGCAATGCAGCCGACTGCGCCGGACATCACTGCCGGGAGGAAGCGACTGAAGTGCCCCTCCAGGATCTCGACGCCATTGACGATTATGGTCTGAAGCTCACCTGTCGGCCGTGCCATTACATAGCCTGGACCAAGCCTGTTCAGCTTCGTCAGCAATAGTTCGCGAAGATAGTATTTGCTTGCTTGGGCGGTCGCCTGCGCACTGGACTCACTGGCCCATGCCAGAACGCCGCGAAAGACTGCTGCTGCTGCAAAAGCCAGCAGCCACATGATTACACTATTGGCCCGCTCGCCGTTGAAAACCGCATTAAGCCAAAAGGCGATAAAGACGCCGCCCGCGACATGGCACATCGTTAGCATGACGTCGATCATCACACTGATCATGATGCGTCCGCGTACCGGCCCCGCCAAGGCAAATATCTCTGCGTTCATGCGCGTCCTTTGCCCGAAAACTCATCCATTATCATGAGGGGCAAGTCCAGAAAGCCTTCAGAACCGCGTCCCGGCACTTATCCCGTAAGTGGCGGGCATTCCATAGATGCGGCCATGGGTGTCATAGCCATACCGGGCAACATTCCAGTACTGTTTGTCGAATATGTTCTTGCCCCATATCTGAAAGCGCCACTTACCGCCCTGGGTCTCGATACCAATCCGGGCGTCGACGAGGGTATATGAGGGTATAGAAAATCTGTCATCCCCAACCGCACCGAACGATCCTGTCGTGCCGGAGCGGTAGGATAGGCTTGTGCCCAAGAATCCATTCAGGGTGGCGGATAGAGGAAAATCATAGTCGACATTAGCCACTCCATGCCATTTTGGCGTCAGCGGAAAATGCTCTCCGTTGACATCAACCACGGCACCGGCGGCGGAAGTCACGAACGTCGAACCCTTTACCGTCGTATCGACATAGGTGATCCCACCCGTGAGGCGCAGTCCTGCGGTTGGGCGCAGCGTCGCGCTCAGTTCGACACCATCGACACTTGAATGGGGGATGTTCACTAGCGCGGGAAAATTGCCGAACGGCGTGAAGGGCGGAAATGGCGGCGACGGCAGAAACACGGTGATGTTGGTCTGGATCTGCTTGTTGTTGTAGCGATAGTGAAAGATTGCACCGGATAGGTCGAGTGCTCTGCCGATCGCGCTGACCTTGAAACCTGCTTCATAGGCCAGAACAGATTCCTGTGTGACCGGGGCAGCCTGGTCCGCGGTGATAGCAGGCACATTGTTGTACGCGCCGGATTTGTATCCTTTTGATACGTTAGCATAGAACAACATGTCGGCATTCGGCTTCCAGCTGAGATTGGCTCGCCATGCGACATTGTCCTCTGGCAGAGTGTCGGTGAGCATACCGGTGGTGAAGGCGGGTAGGATAATCGTGGTGCACGCGCCTGGCGCAACTCCTGCGCCAAAATTCAGTCCCCGATAGCGCGGCACCAAACGAATGCCATTTGCGGTTCCAGAATCGAGAAGGCAGCCTTCGAACTTCGTTCGAACGTCAGTATATCGCGCGGAGCCCTGCAGGATGAGCGTGTCGGTAAGCTTAAGGTCGATTCCGGCGAAGCCTGCAGCGATGCGCACGCGCTGATCATCAATCACGGTTCCGCCGTCGAGATAGGTTGCGTCGAGTTCGGCGTTTGTGCCGCTCAGGAAAATATTCTCCAGGTCGAGCGTGTGATCGCGCTGGTAGTAGCCACCCAGCACAACATTCACACGATCGCTGATTTTACCTTCAAGCCGAACCTCCTGCGAAAAGGTGCGTAAGTTGCCCCGCTGGATGAGGAAGTTGCCGCTGGCAGGAGTTCCGTCGAGATCGACCGGTGAACTGGACTTAATTTGAGCATAATTTGTGAGCGACACCAAGTCGAAAGACTTGCCGATTTTCACGTTGCTTCGCAACGACACTTGCTTGAAGCGGTCGTTTTGTCGGTAGCTCCGGTTGGGGTCCCAATCGGCCAATCGGGCGTTATTGCCAGTCTGGTAGGGATAATTTGCTTCGGCGGTCGTTGTAGCGATCACCTGCGGCGTCAAGAATCCGCCGGGCGGTGGCGGATTAACCTGCAGATATCCGCGCGCCTGATAAATCTGCGTGTCCGACCGATCCCGCCAGCCGTTGACGTTCAGTTCAAAATCAAGCCGATCGCTGGGCTGCCAGTCGAGCAGTATGCGGCCCACCAGAAAATTGCGCTGCCCAAGAGTTTCGTCACGCGTCGCGTTTTTCTGCCAATCGCCTCTTTGTTCGGTGCGAACGGCAATGCGTGCCTGCAGCCCCAGAGCAATCGGCGCGCTCACAAAACCGCCAATGTCCAGCTGGTTGAACCGGCCGTAGGTGGCGTCGGCACCAAAGTGGAACGCGTCGGTGGGCTTGGCTGCAATGTAGTTTATAACACCGCCGGTTGCGTTTTGCCCGAACAATGTCCCTTGGGGACCTTTCAGCACCTCGACCCGTTCAAGATCGAGCGACGCGCCCTCGCTCATTCTCGAATAGGGAAGCGGGATTTGATCCACATGAATCGTTACGTCGGGCTGAGCGCTTACGGCCTCATTGTTGAATCCGATGCCGCGGATGGTAAAAATTGGGCTGCCATATTGACCCTGAGCGAAGGTAAAGCCAGGCACTACCCGCTCCAGATCGGCCGGACTTGTGAGGCCCTGTTTAACGAGCTGATCGCCGCTGACGGCGGTAATCGAAATCGGAACGTCGCTTAGTCGTTCGGTTCGCTTCTGTGCGGTCACGACGATCTCTCTGGCGGCATCGTCGGCCTCCAGTTGAACAGCCGGTTGTGCATGCGCCGTCGCACCCGCCATGGTGGTCGTTGCAGCGAGAGTGCAAAGGTAGACTGATCTGCTTTTCATATGACCCCCTGTTTCGTCGCTCCGCCAGCCTTCTACGGAACGGAACATTGTCCTGCCGGACAAATAAGCAACGCCTCCAGATGCGGACAGGCATTGCAATCAGCGCCGATCAGGACTCGCAGCAAGCGACTTCTGATCGTCACTGACCTCTCCGCTTAGAAGGCAGCCATCTCGAGCGTGACCGGCAGAACCTATCGAGAATTGGATGCTGCAAACAATCACCGATCTCTGCAGGAAAGACCCATACCTTGTCACGATATTCTCCTGTTTGCCGACAGGCTCGCTGATAAGATGCCGACGGTGAAAAAATTTGCTTAGGACGGGGCCATTGCGTGAAGCTCCATCGACGTCCCGTTTCCACCCAAATCAGTAGAATTTTGTGCTTTTCTTGCAAACATGGTTCGTTTTCATTTGAGCATCCCGGCCTATTTCTCGACTACCGGGTCTTCGATGAAGATGTGCCCGGGGGATCCGGCGGCGGTCGGGATGAGCAGGAGGAACAGTTGATGGCGAAAGTGTTGGTACTCTTCTATTCGAGCTACGGACATACCGAGCGAATGGCGCAAGCGGTCGCTGAAGGCGCGCGAAGTACCGGCGCGATTGTCGATGTGAAACGGGTGCCAGAGACCGCGCCACCGGAGGTCGTCGAAAAATTCAACTTCAAGATCAACCACGACATTCCGGTGATCGATGTTCCAGACCTCGAAAACTATGATGCAATCGTGTTCGGCGTGCCTACCCGTTTCGGGCGGACTCCCTCACAGCTTGGCGTTTTTCTTGATCAGGCTGGGGCTTTGTGGGTGCGTGGAGCACTCGCAGGAAAGATCGCTGCAGCTTTCACTTCGAGTTCGCACGCAAATGCTGGTCAGGAGACGACCTTGATCGGCATGCTTGTCACATGCCTGCATTTTGGCATGATTACGGTCGGCGTGCCGTGGTCCGACCAGGGTGAAATGAAGCCGCCCAACATCGGCACGGCGTGTCCATATGGTGCCACCACGGTTGTCGGCTTCGACAATTCACGCGATGTTAGTGCCGAGGAACTTGAAATTGCGCGTTTGCAAGGCAAACACGTCGCCAATGTCGCGATCAAGCATTTCGGCTGATCGACATCGTGGGGGTGACGTCATCTTTTGTGCCTGCGCCCGGATTCTGCGGTAGGATCGGTGCAGGTCAGATGGCGCTTGTCTTGCGATACTCGGCCGGCGTTGTCCCCGTTTGCCGCTTGAACGTTTGGGTCAGATGTTCCTGATGCGCGAATCCGCACTCGAAGGCGATCTGGGAGATCGACTTTCTGGTTCGCCGAAGGAGGCTTTTGGATCGCGCAACGCGCCTTCGCAACACAAACTGGTGTGGAGTAAGGCGGGTGGAGAGCTTGAACTGACGCACGAAGTATGACCGGCTCAATTTCGCCACTATGCTCAGATCTTGCAAGCAGATCGACTCGCCCAGATGCGCTTCAACATACTCTTCAAGCATGCGGAGTTGCCGTGCTGTGAGGCCGCCGCATTCTGGCGGCGAATGCTCTTCCAAGGTATCCCGATGCTGCCACCAGATCAGTCGTGACGCGATGGAAAGCGCGAGCTGATCAGCATATATCGATGACTGCCGAATATCCGACCGCGCCGTCCGCCACGCTTCGAGAAGCAGTTGTTCAAGCAACTCGTCCGATCTGCCGAAGACGGGCATAAGTTGAAGCGAAGCCGAGGCCATTCCGAACGCGTTCGCGACTTCAGCGACGACGGCTCCGCGGATATAAACATGTACCGTTTCAACGGCGTCATCGATGCCAACGGAAAAGCGACTGCCTGCGGGCCAAACACAAATGTCGCCCGGCGTCGCAATCTTGCTAATCGCTTGGCCATCGATCGAACCATGGACACGCCCACCCCCGCCCATAGGAAGCACGACGAGATGATCATCGCTTGAGTTAAGCACGACGTCGAACGGGGCTTCATACTGGTTCGTTACCAGCATCGAGGTCCAACCGAGCCTTTCGCTTGATGACCACTGACGGCATCCTGGCAACCGCAGCAGACCATGGGTTTCATCAATGGAGAAGACCTTTGCAGTCATCTGGGTTTCCATCTGCGTCTCCCTTAATGGATAAGTTAAATGCACGCTCCTTCGAGAAACCAAAACTTTAGGAGTGTCCCCACGTTCGCCGCTAGGCAGGTTTTGCAGCGAGCGCGTCCATCTCGACGAGCCATTCCGGCCTGGCCAGCCCGCGGACTACCACCCATGTCGAGGTTGGCGTGTGTGTCGGGTTCAAATATTGCTTGCGATGGATTGCCAGGAATTTGATTCCGGCAGGGTCGGTCGAATAGACGTTCAGATGCACAAGATTTTCCGGGCCCATGTTAGATGCCTTGAGAATAGCAATCACGTTCTGCCAGATTTGATCATGCTGCGCCTCGAAGCCTTCTACGAGCGTACCATCCGGGGTAATGCCAACTTGGCCAGCAATCGTCAGGAGTCGGCTGTTGGCGGGAACCTCAACACAATGACTATATGCGCCCACCGGCGGAGCAATACCTTCAGGATTTCTTGCTTTTAACACGATTGGCACTCCTTCTTTTCGGTTTAGGTGGACTGATTTTGGTCACGCGGCTTCGGCGATCAGTTTGGTTTTCTCGGCTATCCCGGCAGTTTCAGCCGCAATACGTCGCGCGATCAACCGCCGAATTTGAAGCAAGGGGCCATCGTGAGCGGTAACAACAGCTGAGATTTCGCGTTCTGAGGCATCCCCGTCGAGCATCGATTGTTGCGCCGAAATCATCAGCCTGTCTTCCTCGAATGCATCGCCAAAGCCAGCAAAGATCGTGTCCAGCACGAATTGCGGCACGCATGCATCCGCAGCAGCTGAAAAGAAATAGTGGCTCGAGTTTCGTGTCGCAGGCGTTACCGCTTGCCAGCTAAGTGTTCGCTGCCCTTTTTTGGGCATCTCGTCTCGGGTCAGCTTGCCATGGTCGTCGAAGACAATCTCTAGTGTCAGTGCACCTGGCATATGGAAATCGTATACGTTCAATATGTCATGGCGCACATTTTCGTCTATTATGCTCCGTAGAAAGGGTGCAACCGCAACGTCGGTTAGCCATCGTTCGAAAGTAAATCCCTGCTCTGTGCGCCGAACGCTGGGTACGGTATTTGCCCAGCTTGCCGTTCCGCCCAGCGTGTTGGCGTGAACATAGGAAACGTGGGAAAGATCGAGCAGATTGTCGTTGAGGAGCTGATAGTTTGTATCGTAATGTAGCACTCCGGTTTTCATATTCCAGCCCGGCTGGTCCATTCCACGCATTCGGGGGATGAGGGCGGGATCGGCCAGCGCTGGGTCTCCGGGCCAAAGCCATACCCATCCGGAAAGTTCCACGACCACATATCGAGCGACCCGCGCTTGGGGCGGGATAATATCCTGGCCTGGTATTTCGGTGCAGTTCCCTGCGGCGTCAAATACTAACCCATGATATCCACAACGCACGCCATCGCCTTCCCGCTTGCCGAGGGACAGTGGCGCGGCGCGGTGACAACAGCGGTTTTGCAACGCAACTACACCGTTGCTCGAACGAAAGAAAACCAGCCGCTCCCCTGCAATTGTGCGATCGAGTAAAGTGTCTTCCGCGATCTCACTGCTCCAGGCTGCGACGTACCAAATATTCCTGATAAACTCTGACATCTCTATCTCCCGATCTATTCCGAAGCCTCACACCACCCATTTTTGTATACGAATACTGACCTTATACTTGGACAACCGGGACTACATGTTCCAACAGATGGGCTAAGCTGCTGGAGGCCTGTTTTCTCGGGCTGCCATGCGATCGATTGCGCGCCTCACTTGTCCAGAACCGGAATCACCGATCGTGAAGCTTGCAAGCTTAGCGCCGGTCGCCGTGATGTTTTTCTGAGCGGCTTCCAATATGGGTTTGTCTTCACCGACGAAGGTGCGCTCGCCTATCTCGGTGTAGCGGCTAACCTCTTCTTCTCCCTCGATGGCGAAAGGACGAGCGGAGGCGTGGAAATAGTGCGTACTGGTGGTGGTTTCCGGCGTCAGAATGTGGGCCGTTAACATGTCGACCCCCTCGTCGCGTGGCCGACCAGGCAGCGTTGTCCCGAGGACAAGATACAGGTTGCTCACGGGTCGCCACATCATGTCATGATATTGATCGAAGCATTCCCCTTTCGCCAAATCCTCTTTGCCTGATATTGAGGCCAGTTGGCGGTTGAGCATACTGGGCGGTATTCCAGGATAAACGGAGTTGACCGAAATGGAATCGTCACGTGGCACGACTTCGACCACTTGGACATCTGCGGCCCCGGCAATACCGACGGTATGGGGGTGAATATATTCCGCGTGCGCAAGGTCCATGAGATTGTCGATGACCAGTCGATAGTCTGCCTCTATGTTCAAATAGCCTCTGCCAACACCATATCCGTGGACAGTATCCATCCAATCATATTCGGGGATTTTGGCAGGATCGGCCATTTCCTCTCCCATCCAGATCCAGATCCCTCCATGTTTTTCTACAACCGAATATGCGCGCGTTTTGAGTTGTTCGGAAGGACCATCAACATGCGGATTCTTTCGGCAAACGCCGTGTTCGTCAAATTCCAGCCCGTGATAGGGGCATCGAATGCGACCTTCGCTGACACTACCCATGCTGAGTGGAACGGCGCGGTGCGGACACACATCTCGCAACGCAGCAACTTCTCCGTTTCTTGGCCTGAACATTACGATCGGCTCGCCAAGAATCGTGCTTCCGACCGGTGTGTTCGTTATATCTTTGGCCCACGCGCCCATATACCAAGCATTGCGAATGAACGTCATGAGAAGCTCCGCGAACTGATATCACCAAGATACGGTGCAGAGTCAATTTGTCAAGATGGACACATTGTCCGTGATGAGCTTAGGGCATTGCACAGTAAGGGTGGCTTGGTCCACCTCACCTGTGAAAGGACTGAGAAGCGCATGAACCGGATAATTGAGTCTGCGGCCGAAGAAAGTGTTGGGGAGGATCATCGTGTTCGGGTGGCGCGTCTCAGACGAGAAATTATGCGTGCGCGCCTGCTGTCGGCCGTGCTTGAGGTTTACCCCGGCAATGAGGCGGATGGCCGCGCAGTGATCGACGATGTAGTGACTCGCGCTGCAGTCGCGCGCAGCACTTTTTACAAATACTTCGATTCGCTCGATCAAGCGGTTGGCGAGCTCGGTCTAAAACTGGCTGACGAGGCGGCGCGCACCAACGCGGTAATTCTCGAAGCAATCCAAGATCCCGTGCTGCGTTCGATCACGGCATTTCAATTGTGTTTGTACCGCGCAAAGATCGATCCAAAATGGGGGACTTTCGTCGCTCATTTGCGGTTACCCGCGCCCGATCACATCCTGATGCGCGATGTCGCGGCGAACTTCGTTGAAGGAATCAACATCGGTTCATTCCGCGTGCCATCTATCGCCGCTGCTGTGAACCTCGTGATCGATGCCCTGGTCGGGGGAGTTCGTCATGTCGCACAACAAGGTGGCGATCAGGAATATATCGAGGCGTTGTGCACCATGGTGCTCGCGGCCAGCGGTGTGTCAGAATCCGAAGCCGCGCAGCAGGTCGTCCTTTCCAAGCAGATTCTGCGGACCAAAGGACACAAATTGCCTTGGTGGCGTTGAGCTAACCAAGTGCCGATGCCGCACTTATGCGACGAACTACGATCGTTTTGTGCAAAATAATCCGGCATCGTGGCACGTTCATTCTGCATAAGTTAGCCGCCAAACAAGCAAGGCTTTCCCGATTTTGGTTGAAATGGCGACAGGGGGACATTTTGTCCGTTCACGGCAGACAGGAGAAAATTTGTATGATCGGCGATCTGAGCAGCCCTATCAATCAACTGGCAATCCTTTGCGGATTGACATTCATCCCCCATATTCGGGCCGCATTCGTGAAACCTGACGCGGTGTTCGATTTTTTTCGCAGCGCAGGGTTTCGCCCGGTTTCGTTGTTCGTGTATTTCTCCGTCACCACCGAAATTATTGTCTCGGTCTGCCTTGTTCTCGGCGTTTGGTTGCCCTTTGCAGCGGCGACCGCCGCTATTTTCCTGATGACGGCTGGCGCGTCTGTATGGAAAGTGTCTAGAGGCCGCTGGCTCTGGAACTTGGGCGGCTGCGAGTTTCACATGTTCTGGGCGATTTGTTGTATAATCGTCGCCACACAAAGCTGAACAGACGGCATCCAATAGGCATTCATGTTCGAATTGTATTGTATCCACTACATCGACCGCCGACGGTGGCCATTTGTAATTTACGCCAAGTTGTCTGACGCCGGTTCACCAGATCACGTCGCGTCGATTGTTCTCGAACCACCGCCTGCGATGACGCGCCACGTGGCGCGTCTGGAGAAATGCGTTGGGCCGGGATTTCGACGCTTCCGGTCATCCCGGCTGGTCGAGCTTGGTGAGCGCCGATGCCGCGATGGGCGACAATCCCGCTTCGCCGTGCGCATCAATCATGGCCTTCATCCTCGGATCCCAGAACAGGTGAATATGCTCCGCAGTCGCTTTGGCGGGATCATCGTCGTGCGCGAGGTTGGCGGCGATCTGGTTGGCCATCATCACCAGCTTTTCGGTCGAATTCATTCGGCAGAAACCGCTTCGATCCGGCGGGACCGCTCGGAGAGCGCTTCATAGTCCTCCTGCCAGTCGGTCGGGCCGTTGGAGGCGCTGATCTGGACGGCGGTGACCTTGTATTCGGGGCAGTTGGTGGCCCAGTCGGAATATTCGGTTGTGACGACATTGGCTTGGGTCGCGGGGTGGTGAAAGGTCGTATAGACCACGCCTGGCGCGACGCGATCGGTGACGGTTGCGCGCAGGGTGGTTTCGCCCGAGCGTGAGGCGAGCTTGACCCAGTCCCCAGATTTGAGGCCGCGATCCTCCGCATCGATAGGGTGGATTTCGAGCAGGTCTTCGGGATGCCAGACGACATTCTCTGTCCGCCGGGTCTGTGCGCCGACATTATAATGCGAGAGGATTCGTCCGGTGGTCAGCAGCAGCGGAAAGCGCGGACCGGTCTTCTCGTCGGTCGGCACGTAGTCGGTGACGACGAACTTGCCCTTTCCACGCACAAAGCCGTCAATGTGCATGATCGGTGAGCCGTCGGGGTTCGCCGCGTTGACCGGCCATTGCAGCGAGCCTTCCGCGTCGAGCCGATCAAAGCTGACCCCGGCAAAGGTTGGCGTGAGCCGCGCAACTTCGTCCATGATTTCAGAGGGGTGCGTATAGCTCCAGTCGAGCCCCATCGCCTGTGCGAGCCGCTGGGTGACTTCCCAGTCTTCAAGCCCGTTCAGAGGTGTCATCACCTTGCGGACCGGCTGGATCCGGCGTTCGGCGTTCGTGAAAGTGCCGTTCTTTTCAAGGAAGGTCGAACCGGGCAGGAAGATATGGGCGTAGTTTGCCGTTTCGTTGAGGAAAAGATCATGGACGATGACGCATTCCATCGCCGCCAGCCCCGCCGAGACATGCTTTGTATCGGGATCAGACTGAAGGATGTCCTCTCCCTGGATATAGATCGCCTTGAACACGCCATCGACCGCTGCATCGAGCATGTTGGGAATGCGCAGGCCGGGCTCCGGGTCGATCGGGACACCCCAGTCCGCCTCGAATAGCCGCCGCGTCTCGCCATCGGAGATGTGGCGGTATCCGGACAGTTCGTGCGGGAAACTTCCCATGTCGCATGCGCCCTGGACATTGTTCTGGCCACGAAGGGGATTCACGCCTACGCCACGCCGCCCGATATTGCCCGTTGCCATGGCCAGGTTGGCGATGGCCATGACCGTTGACGAGCCTTGCGAATGCTCTGTCACGCCAAGGCCATAATAGATGGCGCCATTGCCACCGGTTGCATAAAGCCGCGCCGCCGCGCGGAGATCCGACGCCGGAACCTGGGTGACAGGTGCAAGCGTTTCGGGGCTGTTGCGGGATTGGCTGACGAACTCGGCCCAATGGCTGTATTCATCCCAGTCGCAGCGTTCGCGGATGAAGGTCTCGTCTGCCAGACCCTCGGTCACGATCACATGCGCCATCGCGGTCAGGACGGCGACATTGGTGCCGGGGCGGAGCGGCAGGTGATAATCCGCCTCGATATGCGGGGTGCGCACCATATCGATCCGGCGCGGATCGATGACGATGAGCTTCGCGCCAGCACGCAGGCGTTTCTTCATCCGGCTCGCGAATACGGGATGTCCGTCGGTCGGATTGGCACCGATCACCAGCATCACATCGCTGTCTTCGACGCTGTCGAAATCCTGCGTTCCCGCCGACGTGCCGAAGGTCGTTTTCAGGCCATAGCCCGTGGGCGAATGGCAAACCCGCGCGCAGGTATCGACGTTATTGTTGCCAAAGCCTGCGCGGACGAGTTTCTGGACGAGGAACGTCTCTTCGTTGGTGCAGCGGCTCGAGGTAATCCCGCCCAGCGCATGCTTGCCATATTTGGCGTTGATCCGGTTCAGTTCGGATGCGGCATAGGCGAACGCTTCATCCCATTCGACTTCGCGCCAAGGCTGGTCGATTGAGGCTCGGATCATCGGTTTCAGGATGCGTTCTTGATGTTGGGCATAGCCCCAGGCAAAGCGGCCCTTGACGCAGCTATGTCCCCTGTTGGCCTTGCCGTCTTTCCACGGCACCATTCGCACCACCTGCTCGCCGCGCATTTCGGCACGGAAGGTGCAGCCGACGCCGCAATAGGCGCAGGTGGTGACGACGGCGCGCTCCGGCGTGCCGATCTCAACAACTTTCTTCTCGATCAGCGTGGCCGTCGGGCAGGCCTGCACACACGCGCCGCATGAGACGCATTCGGAACCGAGGAAATTGTCGCTTGTCAGGCCAGCGGAGACCTTGGAGCCAAAGCCCCTGCCCTCGATCGTAAGCGCCAGCGTCCCCTGCACCTCATCGCATGCCCGCACGCAACGCGAGCAGACGATGCATTTGGACGGATCGAAATCGAAATAGGGATTGGAATGATCCTTGGCCTGACCCAAATGGGTCGCGTCGCTGGAATAGCGAACATCGCGCAAGCCCACGGCGCCTGCCTGATCCTGTAATTCGCAATCACCGTTCGCGGCACAGGTCAGGCAATCGAGCGGGTGGTCGGAGATATAGAGCTCCATCACGCCCTTGCGCAGCTTCGCGAGATGCGGCGTCTGGGTGCGTACGATCATGTCCGGTTCGACCGGCGTGGTGCAGCTCGCAGGTGTTCCCTTGCGACCGTCGATCGCGACAAGACAAAGTCGGCAGGAGCCGAAGCCTTCAAGGCTGTCGGTGGCACAGAGCCGGGGAATGTCGGCGCCCTGTTCCGCTGCGGCGCGCATGACCGTGGTACCAGCGGGCACGGTGACATCGCGGCCGTCAATGGTCAAAGTGACCTGAGCACCCTCGCGAGATGCACGCGTTCCGAAATCGGGTTGCCGCTGGAATGTCATGGCTTTTCCCTTAGCACAAAATCTTCTGGAAAGTGAGTGATCGCGCTCATCACCGGGTAAGGCGCGAACCCGCCCAGCGCGCAGAGCGATCCGAACTTCATCGTTTCGGAAAGATCAGCGATCAGCGCGAGGTTGGCTTCGACATTCTCGCCCGCGATGATCCGGTCAAGCGTCTCAACCCCGCGCGTCGAGCCCAGCCGGCACGGCGTGCATTTGCCACAACTTTCGATGGCGCAGAATTCCAGGGCAAAACGCGCCTGTTTCGCCATGTTTACGCTCTCGTCGAACACCACGATGCCGCCATGGCCGATCAGGCCATTGGCCTCAGTGAATGCTTCATAATCGAATGGGAGATGGAAGTCCGCCGGAGGGTGGTATGCGCCGAGCGGCCCGCCAACCTGCACAGCGCGCACCGGACGACCCGAGGCGGTGCCGCCGCCAATATCGTTGATGAGTTCGCCAAGCGTGATCCCGAACGCGGTTTCGAAAAGTCCGCCATGCTTGATGTTCCCGGCAAGCTGGATCGGTTTCGTTCCGCGCGAACGCCCCATCCCGAATGCGGCATAGGCTTGTGCACCGTTCGCCAATATCCACGGCACCGCCGCCAGTGTCAGGACATTGTTGATCGCCGTCGGGCAACCGAACAGCCCCTTGTGCGCTGGCAGCGGCGGCTTGGCGCGCACTTCGCCGCGCTTGCCTTCGAGACTGTTGAGGAGCGAGGTTTCTTCCCCGCAGACATAGGCCCCCGCGCCGACACGCACTTCGATTTCAAAGGGCACGATCAAATGGGCGCACAGGCGAATTGCCGCTTCCATCTTGGCGACGGCGTGAGGATATTCCGAACGGATATAGACGAAGCCTTTGCCCGCGCCGACCGCCAGCCCGGCAATCGCCATGCCTTCGATCAGCATGAAGGGATCGCCTTCCATCACCATCCGGTCAGCAAAGGTGCCGCTATCGCCCTCATCGGCGTTGCAGACGATATATTTGCGTGTTCCTTCCGCGTCGGCGACCGTCTTCCACTTGATCCCCGCCGGGAACCCCGCTCCCCCACGACCGCGCAGCCCAGACTGCAAGACGGTTTCAACGATTGCCGCCGGCCCGATCTCGCGCGCCTTGACCAAACCCTGCCAGCCACCGGTCGCCGCATAATCTTCAAGGCTGAGCGGACGCGTCTTGCCAGCACGCGCAAAGGTCAGCCGCGTCTGCCGCGCAATGAACGGATGATCCTCAATGGGGCCGATTGATTTTGCCCGTCGCCCGAGAATGGCAGGCACGTCATCAAGGGTTACTGACCCGTATCCAACGCCCTCAATCTCGACCAGTGGCTCAAGCCATTGCATGCCCCAGCTCGACACGCGCTCAACGGCGGCACCTGCCTGAGCGAATGCCGCTGCGATAGAATCTGCTCCGCAAGCCCGCGCCGCCGCATCATCGGAAATGCGAACTTTCACGTCATAGCCTCAATCAAAGCCGAAAGCCTCGCACGATCAAGTCGGGCAAAGAGCTTCCTGCCGATCATCGCAGCAGGCCCCACCGAACAAAGCCCCAGGCAATAGACAGGCTCAACCATGATTGCTGTCTGTTCGTCTGCAATAGCGACAAGCTCATCAACGCCGCGCGCCTGACAGGCCTCGGCGCGGCATAATTTCAAAATAAGCCGAGGATCAGGCGCGTTTTTGAAATCGTGATAGAAGCTGACGACACCATGCACCTCGGCACGCGTCAGGTTGAGCGCCTCGGCAATCTCGCGGATCGCCGCCTCGCTTACATGGCCGAACGCGGCCTGCACGTCGTGGAGGATCGGAAGCAAAGGGCCTTCACGATGATGATGAAATGCGACGATGTCAGCGATCGACGACATTATTTCAACCGTTCTGCGTGCCAGCGCAGATGATCGTCCATGAAAGTGGAAATGAAATAGTAGCTGTGATCGTATCCCGGTTGCATCCGGATTGTGGCGGGCTGGCCCGCAGCGCGGCAAGCCTCCTCAAGCAGGTGTGTCTTCAGCTGCTCGGCAAGGAAAGTATCGGCATCGCCCTGGTCTATCAAGACGTCCGGCAGCCGCGCGCCACCTGCGATCAGGGCACACGCATCATATTCGGCCCAAATGGTCCGGTCGTCGCCCAGATAGCCGCCTAGCGCCTTGTGCCCCCAAGGGCACTGCATTGGCGAACTGATCGGTGCAAATGCCGAAGTCGAGCGGAAACGCCCCGGATTGCGTAGCGAGATGGTCAGCGCACCGTGACCGCCCATGGAATGTCCCATGACACCTTGCCGTGCCATGTCGGCGGGGAAATGCGCTGCGACGACTTGTGGCAGCTCGCTCTCGATATAGGCGCGCATCCGATAATGCTGTGCGTAGGGTGGCTCGGTCGCGTTGACATAGAAGCCCACACCGAGGCCGAAATCATAGACTCCATCCGAATCGTCGGGCACGCCGTCTCCCCGCGGCGAGGTATCGGGCGCCACGAAGATCAAGCCAAGCTCCGCGCACAAATTCCGAAACTCGCCCTTGTCGGTCACATTGGCATGCGTGCAGGTCAGCCCAGAGAGATACCATAGCACCGGCAGCCTCGCGCCCTCGTCGTGATCCGGCACGAAGACCGAAAAGGTCATCGGCGTGCCGGTTTCGGCCGAAAGGTGCGTGTGAACATACTGGGTGCCGCCGTGGCTGCGGTTTGTGCTGACCTGCTCGATCATGACTATAACAGTGCGATCCTAAACGAAGGCATAGGCGCAGATCTTGTTACCGCCCGGATCGCGTAGATAGCCGGCATAAGCGCCCGGCAGATGGTCGCGCGGTCCAGCAGCACCTTCATCCGTGCCTCCAGCCCCAAGGCCTGCGGCATGGAAAGCGTCAACCTCGGCGGGGCTGGCGGCGGCAAAGCCGATCGTCACGCCGTTGCTCGAAGGAGCTTCGCCATTGCCGGGCTTCAATACGAGAAGCGCTGGCTTATCCTTGCCATAGAGCACACAGTCATCCCCGAATGGCCCCATATTCTTCACGCCCAGCGGCGCAAGGGCAGCATCATAGAACGCGGTTGAGGCAGCCAGGTCACTGGCGCCAACGCTGGCATGCGAAAATACGCCGTCTCCGGAAATCACAGTCATAATCATTCTCCTTCAGTGTTAAATTTGTTGCTCAAAATACGACGACGCTGCGGATGCTCTCTCCTGCATGCATCAGATCGAAGCCTTTGTTGATTTCTTCAAGCGACAGCACGTGCGTGATCATCGGATCGATCTCAATCTTGCCGTTCATGTACCAGTCTACGATCTTGGGCACGTCGGTGCGGCCCTTGGCGCCGCCGAACGCTGTGCCGCGCCAGTTGCGCCCGGTGACGAGCTGGAACGGGCGGGTGCTGATCTCCTTGCCTGCCTCGGCCACGCCAATGATGATCGATGTGCCCCAGCCGCGGTGGCAGGATTCGAGGGCCTGGCGCATCACCGTCGTGTTGCCGGTGCAGTCGAACGTATAGTCCGCGCCGCCATCGGTCAGCGCGACAAGGTGCTGGACGATATCGCCATCGACCGTCTTGGGATTGACGAAGTGCGTCATCCCGAACTTCCTGCCCCATTCTTCGCGGTCCGGATTGATGTCCACGCCGACAATCATGCCTGCGCCCGCCATCCGCGCGCCCTGAAGGACGTTGAGGCCGATCCCGCCGAGCCCGAAGATGATGACATTGTCGCCCGGCGCCACCTTCGCGGTGTTGACGACCGCACCGACGCCGGTCGTCACGCCGCACCCGACATAGCAGGCGCTGTTGAAGGGCGCGTCCTCGCGGATCTTCGCGACCGCAATTTCGGGGAGCACGGTGAAGTTCGAAAAGGTCGAGCAACCCATATAGTGGAAGATCGGCTTACCCTGATAGCTGAAGCGGCTGGTTCCGTCGGGCATCACGCCCTTGCCCTGCGTCGCGCGGATCGCGGTGCACAGGTTGGTCTTGCCACTGAGGCAGGATTTACACTGGCGGCACTCCGGCGTGTAGAGCGGGATGACATGATCGCCCGGCTTCACCGACGTCACGCCCGCGCCGACCTCACGGACAATACCCGCACCTTCATGCCCCAGAACGCTCGGAAAAATCCCCTCCGAATCAAACCCGTCCAAAGTGTAGGCGTCGGTATGGCAAATCCCCGTCGCCATAATCTCAACCAGAACCTCGCCAGCCTTCGGCCCCTCAAGGTCAAGTTCGACAATCTCGAGAGGTCGCTTGGCTTCAAACGCAACGGCGGCGCGGGTCTTCATCAGACTTTCTCCAACTACGAGTTTAACTCTTAATCTTATCACGAGCATGTGATAAAGAGACAAAATCACAATACATTATGCCGCTGATGGGATTATTAATGAGCGATTGGCAGGGGCTGGACGAGTTTGTGGCAGTCGCAAATGCGGGCTCGTTTTCGGGGGGCGCGCGCGTACTGGGGACATCGGCCACGCGCATGAGCCGTGTCATTGCGCTGCTCGAATTGCGTTTACAGGCGCAATTGTTCGACCGGACGACCCGAACGGTGGTTCTCACCGACACGGGCCAGGCGCTGCTCGATCCTTGCAAGCGGGTTTTGCAGGAGCGGGATGACGTTCTTGCGTCGGTCAACCAGCAGGGAGAACCGCAAGGCGAACTGAGAGTGACCTGCTCGGCGGCCATGGGGGAGCGTTTTGTTGCGCCGATCTTGCAGCGTTATGCGATGCGATATCCCAAGCTGGGCATCACGATCGAATTGACCAACCGGATCGTCGATCTCGTCGCCGAAGGATATGATCTTGCCATTCGCACCGGCGAAATGCCCGATTCTTCGCTCATTCGAGTCAGAGTTGCGAGCAGGGACCTTGTCACATGTGCGTCGCCCGCGTATCTTGATCGAGCCGACGAAGTTAAGGTGATTGACGATCTCGTTCATCATGAGTGCTTGATTGGCACATCGCAAATCTGGCGCTTTCGTGACGGGGAACGCGATGTCGCATTCAAACCCCGAGGCCGCTGGCGTTGCAACAGTGGGGGTGCTGTCCTGCAAGCCGCTCTCGATAACATGGGCATCTGCCAGTTGCCTGAATTCTATGTCAGCTCATCAGTCAGTGACGGAAGACTCGTCTCTGTTCTTGGCGACTGCAAGCCGAAACAGGAGGCGATTTGGGCGGTCTATCCACATCGTCGACACCTGCTTCCCAAAATACGAGGTGCAATTAGTATCCTGAAGCTGGACCTTGGAAATGCAATCGCGCGAGCCGGCGCCGACAAGTTAAGACCGGCATATTGGGCGTCCGAGGCTCTGGAGGCACTCGACGGCGTGAAAGGGAGATAGGGAACATGTCCAGATTCACAAGTTTCTCGCTCATTGCGGACAACGCAAACGCGAACAAGAGTCTGAACGCACATGCGCTGCCGGACATTTCCGATCTGAGCGCGCGACTTCGATTTTCTCCGAGCGAGGGTCAGATATGGCTGGATGACCAGCGTGTAATATTGCTCAATCTGGAAGCACTGGTCACTCTTCGTCGCGAGTTGGTCGAATCGGTCGGGCCTCGGCGCACTCGAGAAATCCTCTTCAGAATGGGACATGTCGCCGGTTGTCGCGAAGCGATGATCGCGCTCAAGGTTCGCGCCGACATGACCGAAATCGATGCTTTTCTGGTAGGGCCGCAACTTCACGCCCTGCGAGGCGAAGTCTTTGTCGAACCGGTTCGCATCGAGGCCGACCATGCGACAGGCCGATATTACAGCGAGCTTATTTGGCGAAATTCGGCCGAGGCGGAATGCCACGTTGCTGCTTTCGGAGGCAGCGCCGAGCCAGTTTGCTGGATGGAGATCGGATATGCATCGGGCTATACCAGTACGGTAATGGACAGGCCAATCCTCTTCCAGGAGATTGCTTGCATCGCTTGCGGAGATCCCACCTGCAGGATCATCGGCCGCCCCGCCGACGAATGGCCTGATGAGGCAGACATTGTGCGCATGCCACGCGCTGAGCTCGTTCGATCCAACTCCGACCAAACAGGAGGGATTGCGGACGGCATGGTTGGAGCTTCGCCTGGTTTTCTAGGGGCGTGGCATCTTCTCGAAAGAGTGGCGCCTATGGCGACTCCTGTCCTCCTTCACGGAGAAACCGGTGTTGGCAAAGAACTGTTTGCGCGCGCGCTGCACGGGGCGAGCAAGCGCGCCGCCAAACCGATGCATTCCGTAAACTGTGCCGCCATTCCTGAATCGCTGATCGACGCCGAGTTCTTCGGTGTAGAGCGCGGAGCTTATACTGGCGCCAATCAATCAAGGGCTGGATGGTTCGAGGCTGCACACACGGGCACCTTGTTTCTGGATGAGATTGGCACGCTCAATCTGACGGCCCAAGCAAAACTGTTGCGCGTTATCCAGGAAGGAGCGTTCAATCGGATCGGCAGTACGACGACCCGTGAAGTGGATGTAAGGCTCATTTGCGCCACCAACCTCGATCTCGATGAGGAAGTGGAAAAAGGAAATTTCCGCCGCGACCTGCTGTACCGGCTTAACGTCTTTCCGATATACATCCCGCCCCTACGAAGTCGGCGCGAAGACATGCCTCATTTGATTTCTCATTTTCTGGAGCGGTTCAACAAAAAGACGGGACGTCAAATAAGCGGCTTCACCCAAGGTGCCGTTGATGGTCTGCTACTGTTCGATTTTCCCGGAAACGTGCGTCAGCTTGAGAATATGATTGAACGTGCGGCAATACTTACGCCCGACAATGAACCGATCGACATGCTCCATTTGTTTCACGGTAAGCAAACGCCCAGAAACTCCTTCCTTTCCCCCGCGATCTCCGGAACTTTGGCAGAACGTCGATTGTTCGATAAATTTGGCGATGAGGCTTTCGACGGGTTCGCCGGAGCGAATGGAGCGTCCCTCGCAGATGTTGAGCACCAGCTAATACGTCAAACGATGACCGCAGCCAAAGGGAATGTTTCGCTCGCGGCTAGAAAATTGGGACTCACTCGCGCGAAGTTGCGATATCGATTGAAGAATCTGGGTCTTGCTGATTGAGACCAATAGTCAAATTTCGACTGTTGAAGTTTGGCGCTATGTCAATGGGCATGCGCGTTCGCCCGCGCACTGCGGACGGCGATCCTATCCAGCAACTCGACCATTTCTTTGAGCGCGCCCGAGCCCAGCCCCGCGGCAATTAACACAAACCGGGATTTTCGATCTTCGAACGGCCAGTGGTCGAGCCATTCAATATTGTGCAGAAGGTGTTGCGCACCATGAATGACAGCAGGCCCCATATCTTGACCCTCGACCGTGACAATAGCCTTTAAACGTAGTAGGTTTGACGCCAGATTTCGTTCGATGCCACTGAGGAGAAGCTCGAGAGCTCTAATTGGCACGGCTTCATCGCGAGTGAACGACAGGCTTCCGATCGCAAGATGATCATGAAGATGATGATTTTCGCCATCCTTGCTCTCGCTTTTTTCGATCGTTGAAAGCCAGCGCGAGGCCTGCGCCCCTCCTGCCGCTGGGTCAAAGCCCTGCCAAGCAATCATCCTCGCGAGGTCGGCTGCGACGAAAGGTCCCGCGACGATGGGAGCGGTGGCGTTGAGTCTTCCCAGCACTTTGGCGATGCCCTCGCCGATGAATGACCGCTCCCCATCAGGAGCCAACTCCAGCTTTGTCACGAGAAGCGTGTCCGCAAGCGCGACCTGACAGACGGCTTCCTCATGTTCACGGAAAGTCGATGCGCCATTGATCGCATCGACAACAGACATCAGGCCGCCAAGCTTGAACAGGCCGATCAAGGTAGGGTCGGACAAGAAAGCTTGAATAACAGTTGATGGATTAGCGAGTCCTGATGTTTCGATAATAATCCGGTCAAACGCTATACTTCCGCTCTCGCGGCGGTGGTAAAGCCCGTTAAGCGTACCAATCAGATCGCCGAAAACCGTGCAGCACAGACAACCATTCTCAAGCACGACAATCGCATCATTGCTGCGCTCGATGAGCGCGTGATCAAGGCCGACCTCACCGAATTCGTTCACAATAACGAGCGAATTGGCAAGTGAAGCCTCACGCAGTGCCATATTGATCAGCGTTGTTTTTCCACTGCCCAGAAAACCGGACACTAGCGTGACAGGTATGCGCAAATCAGACTGACGTTTGGCCTCTACTGCCATCAAAAGATTTCGCAGCCCGGCAAGCCGCACGAAATAAGGCGATCAGAAGGGAAATTCGTGATGATCTCGCATCCGTCCTTGGTCACGACAACCTCTTCCTCAATCCGCGCTGCACCGGTTCCATCAGCAGCGCCTTTCCAAGTCTCCAGCGCAAAAACCATGCCTTCCTGTAACGGTGTATTCTGTCCGCGATAGCGTTTCGAAATGATTGGGCGTTCCCACAGCGAAAGTCCGATGCCATGGCCATATTGCAAAAGGAATGCCTCATCTTCGTTGCGATATCCGAAGTCGGTCGCATCGGGCCAGACCTGCGCAATTTCATCAATCGTGACGCCGGGTTTCACCATGTCGATTGAGTCGCTGATCCATTTCGATGCACCCTCATAAGCGTCAATCTGATGCTTATTGGGTTCCCCGCAGATAAAGGTTCTATAATAACAGGTTCGATATCCGTTGAACGAATGCATGACGTCCAGAAACACCATGTCGCCTGGCTGAATAAACCTGTCCGAAAAAGTATGCGAATGGGGACGGCCCCTCGGTCCGGATACGGAATTCACGCATTCAACCCGTTCCGATCCCATCCGAAACAGCTTATCATTGGCGATGGCTACCAATTCATTTTCACGCGTACCCGGCCTGATCGCACGGGCAATGTCAACATATGTGGCATCTACCATCGACGACGCCAGCTTGAGCAAGTGAATTTCGTCGGGTGTCTTGATCTGTCGGGCATCCAGCATGGCCTGCTGGCCATCGACCACCTCAACCCCCGCAGCCTCCAGCGCGCGCAACATCGGCAGTTCCATAATGTCGATACCGATCGGCATATTTTCGATGCCGCGATCAACGAGCGCCTTTCGGATCTGGCGCGCAAAATCATCCTGCACGTTCATCCACGGCGGCAGCCCACCCTGCATTGTAGAAATGGGTGCTGCGACATTATCGGCAATCCACGGCGACGACAAGCGCTTGGCGGGGGCGGCAGGGTCCCAAAGCAACGGCGCGCCTTCTGTTCCGCAGAGGGCATAGCGCATGAATTTATCGCGCGCCCATTCCCCGACATGCGTGCCGGTGACATAGCGGATATTGTCAAAATTGAAGCAGATAACCGCACCTAGTCCTGCGGCACGGATCGCATTCTGGGCATTTTTTAGCCGCTCCTGAAACAGGCGATTATAGTCGATCCCCTGCTCCCAGTCTTTGGCTTGCGTGCCAAAGGCAGCGGTCGCATGCGGTCGATTATATTTCATATGTCTCTCCAGTGCCGCTGCTAGAGCGGGTAATTCTCGCAATCATAGGTGAGGATGGTGACGCCGGCCTGCGCGTAGTTTGGCACGTCTGCACCTGCTTCCTGACCGGCCTCGGATTGTAGCGCCCGTTCGAGCGCGGCGCGGTCATCGAAATCGCACTGCACGACAGCAAAATAAGGCGAAGGCCGGTCACCTGCCGCCAGATCGAACCCGTAGCGCATAGCCTTGAGGCCGGGAAAACGAGCCACGATTGGCAGGTGAATATTCTTCAGATGGCTCCGGAAATGAGCCTGGTTCGCAGGCTGATTATAAAGCGCGATAAGCCGATGCATGGGATACTCCTGGCGATCAATGAATGGTGACGTCAAGTTCGCTAAAGCCGCGAAGCGTGCTGTTGAGTACCCGCTCCTCCGACAATAATTCGAACCGCTCAACCTTTGGAATTAATGCGGTGAACAGCGCCGAAATTTCCATTCGCGCGAGGTTGTTTCCGATGCAGACATGCTCTCCATAGCCAAACCCGACATGCTCACTCACGCCTGGCCGCTGGATATCGAACACGTCGGGGTTTCCCCATTGCCGCTCATCCCGATTGGCCGACCCAAACAGGACAATCACTCGCGAATTGGCAGGGATGGTTACACCGTCGAGGTCGAAAGCTTCGGCCGCTACGCGCGAAAATCCTTGGATCGGTGACTCAATTCGGATCACCTCATTGATGGCGTTGGGTATCAGCGTTGGCCTGTCCCGCAGAATCTGCCATTGCTCTGGGTGGTTGGCGAAGAGCCAGATTGCGCTCGATGTGGCGAAGATTGTAGTGTCAAGCGAGGGGGCCACATAGGAAAGCGCCATCAGCTTTGCGTCGTTCTCTGAGATTTCTCCGTTCTCTGCCGCTTCGTGGAGCATCGCCGCCCAGCTGCCCGGCTTCAGTTTGGCTGGCACACATTGCGTCATCGCGTAGCCGACCATCTCGTCAAACACGCCCAACGCGCCGCTCGCCCGTTCGTTGAGTGGGCCAAAGCTGTCGAAATTGGCGGCGGCCCAAAGGAGCATACGCTCGCGCCCTTCCTCAGGCAGTCCGACCAGATTGGAAACGATCCGCAGTGGCAGATATTGTGCAAGCTTTGTCGCGGCGTTGAAGCGGCGTTGCTGCGTCACCTCGTTGACAACGGCTTCCGCCTCACTCGTGATCGTGTCGCGCAACTCACGCAGCATGCGGGGGTTGAGCGGACGGGATTCGACGCGGCGGATCCGGCGATGTTCTTCCCCGTCGGAACATAGGCCTATGCCGCCTGCGAAAATCCCATTGACCGTGTCGTTCATCATCACGCCTTTACCCGAAACAAAGACATCAGGTCGGGAGAGTATCTCTTTCACGTCGCGGTAACGCGCTGCGACATACATATCGAGATTCTCGAGATAAACGAGCGGCCCCTTATCCCGCAGCATCCTGTAATTGTCGAACGGGTTGAGCAGCTGCTGCTCACCATATAGATCGAAGTCCATTGACGGTATATTGCTCGACATACTTCCCTCTCCTTCATCGGCGCACTCCCTGGCGCCGACGGCCCTCTTCATTTGGTTACTACTACAATCGATCTCTGATGTAAGTTCGATCAGAAAGGCTGAACCACGTCGTCGAGGCCGAACAGTGCTCTCCCGTAAATGTGGCTCGCGACTTCCGGCATCACAAACGCGTGGCGGCTCGAGATTTCGCTATCCCGCCAGACGCGCTGAATCGAGCTAACATCGGCGAAGCTCGCCGCACCGTTGACGCTCATTAATCGATTGATTGCTTCCCGGCACAGCTTCGCGGCAGCACCCGTATCCATGCGAATACGTGCGCGCGTTAGTACGTCGAGCTTTTCACGGCGCGCGGAGCCGAGGTCGATATCCGCACAAGCCCGAGCAACCAACAGCCATGCTTGATCGGCCATCGATACAGCCTCGGCCAGCGCTATCTGATGCGCCGGTGAGTTACGCGCCTCAGTCCACACGGTATAGGCGACATTCTTTTTCGCGCCCTTTTCGATCGTGATGTTGATCGCCTCGCGTGCGAGCCCGATCTGAGCGCCGACCAGAACCAATTCCGCGACAGGGATGAACGATGCCCAATCGCTGTTCTCAGATGGCGTCCGCAAATAATCTTCGGCCGCCATGTCGTCATAGCGCTGGATCCGATGGTCTGGTACAAACACGTTTTCTGCAACCAGCGTGTTGCTGCCAGAGGCCCGCATGCCCGCAACATACCATGTCTGCTTGATCGACAGTTCTTCCATCGGGATGAGGCCCAGCCCAAGTATAGGCGATCCGTCGGCATTATCTCCAAGTTTGACACCGAGTACTGCCCAATCGGCGTGATTTGAGCCGGACGCATATCCCCATTCACCGGTCACGCGGACGCCGCCCTCAACACCTTCATAGACGCGCTCACTGATTTGTGGTGGTGTAAAGATACCGCAAACCCGCGCACCAGGATTGGCTCCGAACACGTCCTTCTGAGCTTCGTCCGAGAAAAGCGTTGCAAACCAGGTGCAGACATTCAGCAAGGCTGCAGCCCACGCTGTTCCGCCGTCGGCCTGCGCGATTTGAGCGGTGGTATCGAGAAAAGTCCGGAAGTTTGCTCCCTGTCCGCCCAGTCGCTTCGGAATCGAGATGTGAAACAGGCCAGCGTCGTGCAGAGCCTGAATGACAGGCTCGGCCACTCGGCGATCGGCTTCACTCTGCTTTGCATGCTGGCGAATGAGTGGTTGCAACTTGCGAGCCCGGTCAACGATCTCCCGATCAGGGCCATCGGCTTCAAGAAGTGCATCGAGCGGAGTCTGAACAGGATTTTTTACCAGCAACAGCGGCTTTGCCTCCGCTGCGGCTATCACATTAGCCGTCGCCATTTTGTCTCTCCATTTCTTTATAGGGAACAACATCCCAACCGTCGTTCAGTTACTGCTCCGAATGCATGTTTCATGCCAAATCGAAAAATCTTAACGAAATCGCCATCGGGGTATTCAACATTGCAATTTTCCGATCGCAAATTGGCTAACCATAGCCATCGGGGTTGCTCCTAGCATGCGCATTTCACCAGCCCCTAGCTCGATGGAGTTCAAGCACTTGGAAATCTAATCGCGGCTGGTTTGATCAAATGTCTAGTATTGATTGGCTATTGCCGACCACAAATGCGCCTGCGCAATTGCCCGCAAGCACTGCTGCGCATCTCGATTGCGCCCTTCTTTAAATCTGGCACGGATCGTGCTGCGGCATTTCCAAACGGAGCAGATGGCGACGCTACAAAAAAACCGTGTTCGATGGAGGGGAAATGAAAACTAAAGTCCTGCCGCTGCTACTAATTGGCGGCCTTGCAGCTTGCAGTCCACAATCTGCTGAAAATGCCGCGTCGCCAAATGCGAGCAAAACCGCGACCAATTTGGACGATATCAATTTGAACGATACGTCTGAGGACCCGGCCTACGTAACGGATGGCGAAGAGATCGCTAAGAAAGAATCGGCAGTAGTTATTGGCAAAGCGGCACCTCTCGCCAAGATGAAAACGATTGACGGCCAAGCTATTGATCTCGCGAAAACCTACGGGAAGAAGCCAGTTTACATTAAGTTCTGGGCTACTTGGTGCGTGCCTTGCCGTCAGCAGATGCCGGGCTTTGAAAAGACTTTCGAGACGATGGGCGACAAGATGGAGATCATCGCGATCAACATCGGTCTGAGCGACGATGAAGCGTCGGTGCGCAAGTTTCGGGAAAAATATGGCCTGAAAATGCCAATCGTCATGGACGACGGGCGCCTTGCGAAGCTCTTCCACCTCGGCGTCACCCCACAGCATGTCCTGATCGGAAAGGACATCCGCTTTGCTTATCTGGGCCACGCCGACAACAAGGCGCTGAGGGACGCGATTGCGCATGTGATTGCCGGCGGCGGAACGGCCGCCATGGTCTCCGCCGCACAGGTGAGTGAGGATCGCACCTACAAGCAAGGCGAACTTGTGCAAGCGCTTCCGGCAGTGACGCTGACGGGAGCTAAGCTTTCAATAGGTGGCGCGCGTCCGGGAAAACTCCGCGCCGTGCAGTTCTTTTCGAGCTGGTGCGAATGGTATCTCGAAAAGACGCGGCCGCAAACCGCGCAAGCTTGCGCCAGAACGCGCGAGCAAATAGAGGCGATTTCAACCCAAAACCCGGGTGTCGAATGGATCAGCGTTGCTGGCGGGCCTTGGGCTACGGCGCAAGACTTGGCGGACTATCGCAAGAACCATGCGATAAATATGCCGCTGGTGCTCGACAAATCGGGCGCCTTGTTCCGAGCCTTTGGCATCCGCGACATTCCCACCATTGGCCTTTTCGATCAGAACGGTCGGCTCGTCCGGCTGATCGGGCCGGGTGAGAAGGATCTCGCCGGCGCAATCCGCGCCGCGCAGGAGAAGATTGCTACTGGAGGACGGGCATAATGCTTTTACGCCAGAGTCTTGCAGCCATATTCCGGACTATCATCCAGCCAGCCGCAACCGGGCTGATAATTTTGCTCGGATTCGCCGCACCAGCCATTGCGCAATCCCCCCCGGGCTCGGGCACCAATCATATTTCGGTAGCGTTGGTGCCCGAAAGCCGGGCTCCGGCAGCGGGGAAGGCGACAACCATTGCTATCTCAATGTCGCCTCAGTCAGGCTGGCATGGCTATTGGCGAACGCCTGGAGATGCCGGGCTTCCTTCCAAACTGACATGGACTTTGCCTTCAGGGGTGGAGGCAGGAACGCCTGCCTATCCAGTGCCGCGGCGCCTGCTCATCGCCGACCTAATGAACTATGTTTACGACCGCCCCTATGCGCTCCTTGTGCCAGTCACTATTGGGCCGGGATTGGCGGTGGGCACGAAGCTGAAGATCGCGCTCAAGATGGACTATCTTGCGTGCACCAGAGAGGCTTGCCTACCTGAAACGGCTGATGTCTCGGCCATCATCGAAATTGGAAATGGGGCAACCGATCCAGCAGTTGCGCAAAATTTTGCGCTGTGGCGAAAGGCGCTCTCGACAAATTCTGCAGAGACTGCCACACACAGCTTTGCGAACGGTCGCTTCCGGCTTTCCGTTCCCGTTGTGGGCGACATCGGGGACGATCCTTATCTGTTCATCGACGACCAGGACGCCGTAAACTTTGCCTCACCACAAGCCTTCTCACGATCAGGCAACACGCTCATCGTCGAAACGGCCGCGAGCAATGGCGCATCGCAGAAGGCGCTGAAGGCATTGCTCGATCTTGGCAATGGGCGCGGGCTCGAGATCGTTTCGCAAGCGGGCACGGTTCCTGCAGCGGGTGAGCCACTTTCCGGCGCACCGGATCAAAAAAATGCGACGAACAAGATCGTGCTCACCCTGATGGCTTTTGCGGGTGCAATTCTCGGCGGACTCATTCTCAACATCATGCCATGCGTCTTTCCCATTTTAAGCCTCAAGGCGCTTAGCCTTGCCCGCAGTGCAGAAGACTATGGTGGCGCGCGAACCGAAGCAGTCGCCTATTCGGCTGGCGTCATTTTTGTCTGCGTTTTGTTGGGCGCCCTGATACTCGCTCTCCGCGCAGCCGGCACCCAGGTCGGCTGGGCGTTCCAGCTGCAAAGCCCAGGCGTCGTATTCGGCCTGATTTTGCTCGTGGGTGCAATCGGCTTCAACCTAGCCGGCCTGTTTGAATTTTCGACCATATCCGCTGGCTCCGACCTTGCGGCAAAATCGGGGCCAGCCGGCGCTTTCTGGACAGGCGCGCTGGCGGCATTCGTCGCAACGCCTTGCACTGGGCCCTTCATGGCCGCAGCACTCGGCGCCGCGCTCGTCTTGCCGACGATTGCGGCCTTGCTGATCTTTGTCGGCCTCGGCCTCGGCCTGTCTCTGCCTTTCCTTGCCATCGGCTTCGTTCCGCGGTTCAGGCGGATGCTTCCCAAGCCTGGTGCGTGGATGAATACGTTCCGCCACGTTCTGGCGGTACCGATGTTCGTAACCGCTCTCGGGCTCGCCTGGGTTCTTGGCGGCCAGACCGGCACGACCGGGATCATCCTTTCAATGGCAGCGTTGCTCATCCTTTCGCTTGGTCTTTGGGCCATGGGACTGCGGCAGCGAAGCATGGAGCGCCATGCGTGGATGCCTGCCGTGGCTGGTCTTGTCCTGGCTGCGACGCTGGCGCCCCTGCTTCCGACGCGCGTCGATGCAGCACAGGCTGCGCAGATTGCGGGTCATGAGCCCTTTGACAATGCGAAGCTTGAACATCTGCGTGCCAAAGGGACGCCTGTTTTCCTCTATCTGACGGCGGACTGGTGCCTGACGTGCAAGGTCAACGAGAAAGCCGCAATCGAGCGTTCGGAAACGCAGGACGCGTTCAAGAAGGCCGGCGTCGTCACAATGGTCGGCGACTGGACGAACGGGAATGCCGAAATCACAAAATTTCTTGAGAAAAACGGGCGTTCGGGAGTTCCCCTGTATCTTTGGTACAGTCCAGGGAAAGAAGCTGTCGTACTTCCACAAATATTAACGATCTCAATTCTGGCGTCTTTGGCAGAAAACGCCAAATAAATCCAAATCTTGGAAAACTTAAAACCACATTGAGGAGATTTTGAAATGCATCAAGCACATATGTCAAATCGTTTTGACAAATTACTGCGGCGGAGTGTTTCCAGTCTTGCTATAACTGTGATGATATTGCAAAGTGCGGCCTGGACAAGCGAAGCCTTTGGTCAAGCGGCGCCTCCAACTTCGGCTGCCGACAATGCGATGGCTCCGGTCGCCGATGATGATACGCGCGGTGAGATCATCGTAACGGCACAGCGGAGGCGACAGAACTTGCAGGATGTACCTGCTTCAGTTGCAGCTGTCAGCGGAGACCTACTGGCGCAAAGAAGCATTGTCTCGGTCAACCAACTTTCGGCAGTTGTCTCAAACCTGCAAATCTCGGATCCGTATGGCCCGGGTGCGCCGCCGACCTTTACGATGCGCGGCATTGCGTCGGCGGACTTTAGCTTGAATCAGAGTCGACCAATAGCAGTCTATCTGGACGAAGGGATTAGACAGCTGCCTTCATTCGAAGCGGTTCCGCTGTTCGACATTGAGCAAATTGAGGCGCTTCGAGGACCACAGGGCGTGCTTTATGGCAAAAATGCGACGGGTGGTGCGATCAATATCGCATCGAGAAAACCCGGCTTTGAAACATCGGGCAAAATCACGGCGGGTTATGGAAACTTCAATCGACGTGAGAGCGAGGGTGCCATCCAATTCCCCATCGTCGATGAAAAAATAGCGGTGCGCCTCGCCTATACTTTCACAAAAGATGACGGCGCGATCAAAAATCTCTTTCCGGGCACCCCAGATGTAGAACAGACGGACGTTTTCGGCTTGCGCGGAACGCTTCTTATAAAACCCACAGACGATTTAGAGCTAATCGTGCGCTACCTGCACGCCCGCTCAAGCGGACGCAATGGCGGCGTTTATGCCGATAATATAGATTTTGTCGCGGCGGGGTTTCCGGAATTGGCATCTGTTCCAGGGAATAGTCGCCAAGGGCTTGGCTTCTTTAGTAACCGGCAGAATACCATCGGCCACCGTATCGTAGCAACCGACGGCGTAAACACTCAGATCAATTGGAAAATATCGGATGCGTTCAACCTTGCGTCGGTGACAACCTATGATACCGGAAAATGGATTGAGACGCAGGACACAGATGGACTCCCGATAGATCAGGAGTTCGACATCGATAAGTCGGACAACCAAAGGCAGTTTGTTGAGGAACTGCGCCTCACTGGGAAAGTCGGGGCGGCGCATCTCTTGCTCGGTGCTTTTTACAGCCATGATAAAACCGACGTGTCTTATCAATATAAGTCGTTCTTCGATCTGGCCTGCACGCTCTCTTGCGGTTCGGACATATTGGGCGGATTCACGGATGGCAGTTACGGGCGCGTTCTGGCCAATTCATTCAAGCAAAAGCGCGACAGTTATTCTGTTTACGGCAGGCTAGAATATGACCTGACGAGCCGTTTGGCGTTGTCGGGCGGACTTCGGTGGAGTCGTGACCGCGTCGCCGTGCAAAACTATCAAGCCTTTTTCGGGGATATCGACTTTCCAGACTCCATTCAGACAATTGCGCCCACTGACTATACCAAAACTTTCAATAAGCTGAGTGGCGAAGCTGTTGTCACGTGGAAGCCGCATCGACATCTGACGACCTACGCCAGTTTCAAACAAGGATATCGGACGGGCGCGGTCAACTCACAAGCCTTTAGCGACGTGAGCGAAGTGAGTGCGGCACCTCCCGAAACGGCAGATAGTTGGGAAGTGGGGGCGAAGATGCAACCCTTTGGGACTTTGTTGACGCTGAATATGGCTGGCTTTTATGCAAAATATCACAACCAGCAGGTGACCAGCTCCGAACTGCTGAACGGCTTCATCATCTATCCGCTGCGCAGCGTTGATCGCTCTCGAATATACGGAATGGAGGCTGACGCAACATTGCGGCCTTCGCAATCTCTCACGTTTTCAGCCTCCCTTGGTTATTCGAACGCCGTTTATACCAAGGGCATTGTGGCAGGCGACGACGTTTCAGGTAACCAGCTAACAAACGCAGCAAAATGGAGCGGCAACGCTTCGGTCGATTGGAAGGCGGCGCAGATCGGAAATGGAACGCTGATCTTCCGTGCGGATGCCAATTTTCAATCGAAAGCTTACTTTGACACACATCAAACAGCCTCAACGACCGATGATGGACACACTGTAGCGAATACATCTTTGTCATATGAGACGCCGGTATGGTCGCTCACCGCGTGGACCACTAACGTCTTCAACACGCATTATTTCACATATGCGATTGACCTGTCGAGCGAGGGCTTTGTCTACAAGATTCGCGGGGCTCCCCGCAAATTCGGAGCGCGTGTCGCCCTTCGTTTTTGAATCGATTTAATGACGCATCGTCGTGCATGGGGAGATGGATGGGACGTCCGATCCATCTCCTCACGCCGAGGCGATCAAATAAAAAAATGACTAGAGCGATTCTTCTGGGGGTGCCAATGACTGAGGCGATCCATTCCCGTATATTGATTCTGGGATCTGGCCCGGCGGGTCTTTCTGCCGCAGTATATGCCGCACGAGCGGGGTTGGGGCCGATTGTCGTACAGGGCATCCAGCCGGGCGGGCAGCTGACAATCACGACCGATGTAGAAAACTATCCCGGCTTTCGCGAGGTGATACAGGGATCTTGGCTCATGGAGGAAATGACCGCGCAGGCTGAACATGTTGGTGCGCGCATGATCTATGACATTGTCGTCGATGTTGATCTGTCAAAGCGCCCCTTCCGGCTGACGGGAGATGGCGGCATGCTTTATACATGCGACACGCTCGTGATTGCGACCGGTGCGCAGGCAAAATGGCTGGAAATCGAAAGCGAAACACGGTTGCAAGGCAAAGGCGTGTCGGCATGCGCAACGTGCGACGGCTTCTTCTATCGAGGAAAGAAAGTAGCCGTGATTGGCGGCGGTAATACCGCCGTTGAAGAAGCGCTCTACATGACCAACCATTCGCAGGACGTGACACTGGTCCACCGCCGCGATGCGTTGCGTGCAGAGAAAATATTGCAGGATCGGCTTTTTACTCATCCACATATCAAGGTGCTGTGGAACAAGTCGGTCGAGGAGTTCGTGAGCGGTGGCGATCCGGACGGTCTCGTGGCGCTTGTGCTGAAGGATAGGGTGACGGGCGATTTGTCGCGTCTCGAAGTTGATGGTGCGTTCGTTGCGATCGGCCATAGTCCGGCGACCGAGCTGTTTGCCGGCAAGTTGCCGATGGACGGGGGGTATCTGCTCGTCGAGAAGGGCACGTCGAAAACGGACGTCCCTGGTGTGTTTGCCGCAGGCGACGTGTCAGACAAGATTTACCGACAAGCGGTGACGGCGGCAGGCATGGGTTGCATGGCAGCACTAGATGCCGAGAAGTTCCTCGCGCAAATTGATTTTTCGGCGAATTTGGCGACTTAACATTGAAGCTCTGGTGAATTTCATTGAGGGCTTCGATCCTTGCTCGACGAGGCTATGAAAATTGGCTCACTTTGGCCGACTGTTGTTGGGATCCTTTGGGCCATCACAATCGTTCAACCGCGAGCGCTGGCCATTGATCAAGCATTTGTTAGCCGACGAGCTTATGATTGCACCCGCCTCGTGGATTCCGCCTCCTATCGCGGCTTCCCTCTCAACCTCGATCGCCGCGGCGACGGCTTCCAAGTCTTTCAGACGCACTGGGTTGCCGATCGAACCTAGGAGTGGATAATGCCCTGGAAGAGCGTCGGGCGCGATTACGCGCGGCATACCGACGCCTTCGAGTCAACATCCACATTGCAATCGGCAGCCCCGTGCTACGCAAGGGCGTCCATCCAGGACCATTCCTATATAGACGCTAGGCGTAAAGTGCATGCACCTGTGAAAAGCTCAACGAAGCTCAAATAGCAAAGTTGTGAGGGAGAGGACGAACATGAAATCACACGCATTTTCAAACGCCGTATCATACGTCGCTTTCGTTTGCAGCTCATCTGCTCTAGGAAATGTAGCCTCGGCACAAGTTGACGCTGGCGCGACGGCGCAACACGTAGGCCCGTCAGCTGCAGAAGCAGTAGCTGAACCAGTTGCAGCAACCTACCCGATCACGGTCAGTGGTTCGGTGACCATAGCGAGCGAATATCGGTACCGAGGGGTTTCTTACACCGGCGATGACCCTGCGGCACAGGTATTTCTGACAGTCGCTCATGAGTCCGGCCTATATGTCGGCTTTTTCGGTTCCAACCTTGCCGGCTTCGCGTCACTCGGTGGTTCTCATCTCGAGGCTGATATCTTTGTTGGTTATACGACAACAAAGGGCAAATTTACGCTCGACGGAGGCATTTGGAGCTACTCGTTTCAGGGCGCGGCCAATGCGGATTTTGTTGAAATTTATGCCGCTGTGGCAGTACCGGTCAGGCTGGGCAAGGTGAAGATTGGCGCCTATTACGCACCAAGCCAGCAGGCTACTGGCAGCAAGGACGGCCTTTCGGCTTATGTCGATGCCTCGTTGCCGATTGGCGGTTCGCCGATCACGCTGAAGGCTCATGCCGGTTATACGACCGGCAAGGGATCTACGCTAGCAGGACCGAGCGGCGATTACTGGGATTTCCTAGTAGGCGCCGAGGTGGCTTGGCGGAGATACACGCTCAACCTATCCTATGTCGATACCACGATCTATCGCCAGGCAGCCGACATATACTATCCCGTTGGCGGTCGCCGGGTGATCAATGGCGCGGCGGTTTTCACGCTAACCGCCGCGTTTTAAGCACACACACTGCATGGAGAAGTGGCGACATGCACTGACATGCCAAAAACCTGAAAACTTAAACCGATACGGCCCAAGTGTATAGGAATCTTTCATGCAAGGCTGTCGAAGCTTTCCGCTGCCATCGATGCGAACGGTGCGAGTCGCCTCTGATCTGGAAGGTCTGGTGGCGCTCTTTCTCACAGACAGGGTGACGGGCGAGATGTCGCTTGTCGAACTCGATGGCGCGATTAGCCATGGCCCGGCGACCGAGCTGCGTACCTACAAGTCTCTGATGGATGAGGGCTATCTACGAATCGAGAACCGTACCCGGAAAATCGAGGTCCTTGGTGTGTCCGCTGCAGGCGATGTGTCGGGCAAGATTTGCCGACAACCAGTGATCGCGGAAGACATGGGTTGCATCGCAGCACTAGATGCCGGGAAATTTCTGAATTTAGACATTCATTCGCGACATGTGAAAGTCCATTGTAGCCAATTAGATCATTTTATTTGCAATAATTGAGCTAGACAGGGCTTATCGTATCCAATATGGCTTATTTCGGGCAAACGGGGTCTACACGAGCGCCGCCCAACGTGGGCTGGGCCCGCGGCACACAAACACAGGTTTTTGGGAGAGGAACAAAACATGAGGTCCACCATCTTCGCCGTCACAACGGCTTTGCTGCTTGGAAGCACATCGACAGTCGCATTTGCTCAGGCCACATCGAAACACTCCGCGAGCGAAGACGAGGGCGGCGTTGCAGACATCATCGTCACTGCCCAAAAACGCTCACAGTCTTTGCAAGACGTGCCCGTTTCGATCAGCGTGGTTCAGGCGAAAGATTTTTCCGAACGCAACGTCACGCAGCTCAGCGATCTTCCAACACTTGTTCCAGGGTTCGAATTCGTACGTGCGCCGGCGCAAACGACTGGTCTGACTTTCCGGGGCTTAGGGCCGCAGGCGGGCAATCTTTCCTTTGATAGTTCGATTGGCATGTTCGTCGACGGCGTATTTCTCGGCAACATCCGCGCCTTCAACCAGACGCTGTTCGACATTCAGCGCGCCGAATTCATAAAGGGATCGCAAAGCGCGTTGCTCGGCAAAAATTCCACGGTCGGGGCGCTTTCGATCGTGAACGCCACGCCGAGCAAGAAATTTGAAGGACGGGTCGAAGGCGGAGTCGAGGTCCAGGACGGCGGCTATTTCATAGATTCAGCTTTGAACGCGGCGGTATCCGACGGCATTTATGTTCGAGTTTCAGGTCGCTACTCGCATCAGAACGGCTATATTCGAAACGTTGCCACCAATCACAAGGGTCCCGAAAACACCGACTGGGGCGTTCGCGGACAGGCACTGTTCGACAATGGCGGCCCAGCCAACCTCCTGTTGAACTACCAGCATACCGACAACGAGCAAATCGGTATCGCCACGCAGTGCGTGGCACCAGGCTTCGCTTTTCCGGGCATTCCAGGAGCGCCGTTTGCGCCAGGCACGTCGATCAACGCGGTCTGCGGCGATGGCGTCGAGAACAACATCAACGCCGCCTTCAGTTCCGATCCGCGCATGAAGAATGGTGACGACAATTACCGCACCAAGCTCAATATCGCTTCCGGCACGCTCAACTACGATTTCGGGCCGGCTACGCTTACGTCAATCACGTCGTACGTTGGGAGCCGCACCTTCAATGCGGCCGATTTCGATTTCGACGCCAAGGATGCCAGCCTCTGGGTGCGTGACGAAAAATATCATCAGTTCACGCAGGAAATTCGCCTGACGTCAGATAACACGCATGCCCCTCTCCAGTACATTTTGGGTGCGTTCTACTTGAAGAGCCGGTGGAAACTTATTGAGACGCGCATATGGGGTATCCCGGATTTCCCTCCGGTTCCGATCCCCGGATTTCCCCCCGCAGGCCAGTTGTTCAACGGCGGCTGGGTCGATGATTTCCGTCAAAGCGACAGCACCATTTCTGTGTTCGGGCAGCTCACCTGGAAGCCTGTTGACAAGCTGACCTTCAACCTTGGCGGTCGTTATTCGCACGACCGCAAGATCGTCGATTTCGGGCGGACTCCCGATTTGACGAATCTGACCCTCTGGAACACTGTGATCCAGGCACCTTTTCAGTTCCAGCGGCTTGATCCGGCGGTCGACAACCTCGTGAGCGGCAGCCTTGCCGCGCAATATGAATTCAACCGCGATACGACGCTCTACGCCTCCGTTTCTCGTAGCGGAAAGGCGGGCGGTTATGGCGAGTTTGCGGGGATTCCCGCCGATGCTGCCCTGCCGCTGGTGAATGGCCTTCTACAAGGCAATCCGAACCGCGATTCGCGCGTCAAGCCCGAGCGCGCGAACGCGTATGAGGCCGGTATCAAAGCCAATCTGTTCGACCGTAAACTCAGCGTTGATGCCGCTGTGTTCTGGACAGACGTTTTCAACCTCCAGCAATTGACATTCACCGGTCAGTTTACAGTCACCAACGACCGGGTGCGCAACAAGGGTGCCGAGATCAACGTCACAGTCCGGCCGTTCGAAAACCTGACATTAAGCGGTTCAGCAACCTATGCCAAAGTGCGCGATATCCGAAAAAATCAGGACAGCGTGAACGCGCCTCGTCTGTCTGCTGCGGGCTCGGCCGCATACGTGATACCGATTGACAACGGACTAAGCTTCACGATCCGCGGCGGGTTCCGCTATCGTAGCTCCAAGTACAACCAGCTCGGAGAAGCAGAACGCGACGGCCCTTTCACAACCGCCAACTTCGGCGGGCGGCTAGAGAGCGAACAGGGCTGGTGGGCAAATTTGAACGTCGAGAACGCCTTCAATGCAAAGGGCGCGAACTTCGGTTTCCCGGGGCCGGATCCGTTCATCGTGTCATTTAAGGCGCTGGAGCCGTTACGGCGAGTCACGCTGTCAGCGGGCATCAAGTTCTGACAACGATGTTAATTTGCCACCAAATGACGCTGCCTGTCCCGGCATTCTCCCTGCCGGGGCAGGCTTTCACTGAAAAGAGGCTACACTAACCGTGTCCGCCGCAATCTATCCCCGACACTTTCGCGATATTCTCAGTCACTATCCGACGGGGGTCAGCGTCATCACGTCCGTCGGCGACGACGGCTTTCCTTTAGGAATGTCGGTTGGGTCATTCACATCCGTCTCACTCGATCCGCCGCTTGTCGCGTTTCTACCAGGAACGTCGTCGACAACCTGGCCGAAGATCAAGGCGTCAGGTAAGTTTGGCGTCAACGTTCTCGCCGACGGTCAACACGAGCTTTGTGGTGGCTTTGCCAAACCCGGCGGTGCCAAATTCGAGGGCGTGGCGTATCGTCTTTCGCCGACCGGCGTCCCTGTTATCGACAATGCTGCCGCATGGATCGAGTGCTCGCTTTACGCAGTATACGAGGCAGGCGACCATGAGATCGCGCTGGGTCGCGTAGTTGCACTTTCAGCCGACGCGGACAAGAAGCCCTTGCTTGTTTTCAAGGGAAGCTATGGCGGCTTTATGTTGATGCCGCAGCAAAATTAGCAAAGTCCAGGAGTTCGACAGTGGGAACCATTATAGTCAAAACGCGCGATGGCAGCGACATCACAGTCGATGCGAAACCGGGACTTTCGGTGATGGAACTGATCCGCGACGCTGGCATCGACGAGTTGCTGGCATTGTGCGGCGGCTGCTGCAGTTGCGCAACCTGCCATGTTCATGTCGATCCTCATTTTACGGATAAACTGCCGACGATGAGCGAGGACGAGAACGATCTGCTCGACAGTTCTGACCATCGCAACCAAACGTCGCGCCTGTCGTGCCAAATGGCCTATAGCGAAGCGGTCGACGGGCTGAGAGTTGTGATCGCCCAAGAGGATTAGGCGGCGCTTGCTGTCCGCAAATTTGTTGTACCAAAAAGGAAGGATTTGACCATGAGAAGGCCTTTGATAATTTTCGCCGCATTGCTGGCGACCGGCGCGACCGCCCAGGCAGACGAAGGCGCCATGCAGCGTCATGCCAAGCAGGCAACCCCGCCGCACGCGTCTGTAAGCCCGCTCCTGCTGAACGATGTCGAGGGTGCTGGCAACAAAGAGGCTGCGCTGTTGCTCGTCCATTTCCCGCCGGGATCGGTCGACCCGATCCATCGTCACAACGCGCTGGTCTATGTCTATATGCTCGAAGGTTCGGTTGTGATGCAGGTGCGTGGTGGACCGGAAGTAACACTCAAGCCTGGCCAAACGTTCGTAGAGAAGCCGAGCGACATCCATGTCGTCGGTCGCAACGCCAGCAAGACCAAGCCCGCCAAATTCCTTGCGTATTTTGTAAAGGACAAGGGTGCACCTCCGGTGCTTCGTGCCGAATGAAGCAAGCCATCAGGTGAGCGTAGCCTGGATCCTTCGCTCACCTGATCCCCGGGGCAATTCTGGACTTGTAACGGTTTTGCGCCGGTCACTGATCTCATTTTGCCACCTTTGCGTCGAACGCCAGCGGGCTGATGCCTCCCAGATATGAGTGACGGCGGCGGGTGCTGTAGAACCCGTTGATGTACTGGAAGATGGCAGCCTTTGCCTGCCTCCTTGTTTGCCATTTCTGCCGCCAGATCATCTCGGCTTTCAGCGATTTAAAGAACGTCTCAACAGATGCATTGTGGTAACAGTTGCCCTTGCCGCTCATCGATGGCCGCAGGCCGTAGGCCTGCAGCTTCTTTTAATAATCATAGGCACAGTATTGGCAACCGCGATCAGAATGGAAGATGCAGCCTTCGGCGGGTTGCCGCAGGTTTACCGCCATATCGAGCGCCCTGATTGCCAGATCCTTCTTCATCCGATCACTGACTGCCCAGCCAACAACACGGCGACTGTGCAGATCAAGAATGACGGCAAGGTAGAGCCAACCCTCGGCAGTCCATATATAGGTGACGTCGCCTGCCCATTTTTGGTTAGGAGCAGCGGCAACAAAATCGCCGTCCAGCCAGTTCGCCGCGATGCCCAGACGATGATTACTGTTGGTGGTGACCATGTGCTTGCGGGTGCGAACCGGCCTTATGCCATTGATCCGCATTAAACGGCCAACACGGCGCTCGCCTACAACGAGCCCTGCCTCCTTCAACTCCATCGTCATGCGAGGACGGCCATAGCTGCCGAGACTGAGGCCATATTGTTCACGGATGTGAGCCAGCACTTTCATGTCACCACGTGACCACCTGCTTGTCGGCCGTGCGTGCCAGGACCGGTAACCGCGCGTCGATACCTGCATCACGCGGCACAGCATCTCCACCGGCCAAACATGACGCCAGCTGTGCACGAATGCGAACCTCACGACCGCTGGCTCGCGAAGAACTGGGTAGCCTTTTTTAGAATCTCCCTATCCTCCTTGAGGATACGGTTCTCAAGGCGTAGCCGTTCATTCTCACGGGCCAAATCTGCCTGCGGCGCTGATACCAGATTTGTTGGCCGATATTGCGACACCCACTTGCCCAGCGTCGACAACCCAACGCCCAAGTCAGCAGCAACACGCCGCCGTGACAATCCGCTGGCCAAAGCGATCCGGACGGCCTCGCGCCTAAAATCTTCTGTATGCTTCATCATCTCTTCGGTCTCCTTGTATGAGTGTTTAACTCTCAAGTGACCGGCGCAAAACTGTTACAAGTCCAATTCCTAGCGGCTCAGCGCAAGAATCCCGCACGCCAGAGCCCAGAAGAAGCAATATTCCCCACCGCCCAAATTCCAAAGCCATTTGCCGCGCGACACCTTGAGCACGGAGAGTCCGGCTACCGTCATGAATGCGGCTCCAAGCCATGCAAATAGTTCGACCTGAATGCCGAGCACCAAACCTAAAGCGACCGCAATTTCGACCACCAAAGCGAAATACATGACGGCTTCCGCCGGCTGATAACCTGCTGCCTGGAAAAAGCCGAGGGTCACGGGTTTGGCGAAAATCTTTGCCGCCGCATGCGGCAGGAAGAACGCGCCACACAGCAGTCGGAGGGCATCAATCGGCTGATCGATCGTCAGGTCCATCATATCTTCCCCTTGGCGGTTGCGTCAAAAATTGACGGGTGCTCGGCAAGTTCACACCGCGTTCGACGAATGTGCTCGAAGAGAAGATGCGCAGCCCCATCGCCGTCGCGTCGGCGAATAGCATCGACGATCAACCGGTGCTCGGCGTGGATGATCCAATTGCGTTCTCGCCCCAAAAAATTTGTAAAGGCGCGTCGATAGTGCTGCGTCGAATTCCAGTAACGCTCGATCAGGGTTTGGAGATGCGCCATGCCGCAGGGTCGGTATGACGCAAGATGAAACTGGCGATCGAGCCGGAGAAACGTTTCCGTATCAGTACCCGCCGCCATTGCTTCCACAAGGTCGCCGAACAGGACAATGTCACCTTCGGTGCAGCGTTCGACCGAATGCCGGAGCGCCAGTGGCTCAAGCCGTTCGCGGATCATGTAAATCTCGAGGCATTCAGCAAGATCAAGCTTTGCAACCCAGGCACCGCTGCTGGGCTTGAGAATAACCAAGCCATCACTTTCAAGCCGGCTGAGCGCATCGCGAACGGGCAAACGGCTGACGGAAAAGCGCGCCGCCAGATCTTCCTGATTAAGGCGGCTGCCGGGCGCCAATTCGCCAGAAATGATCAGCTCGCGGATAGCATCGACGACGCGGTTCGAGCTGTGTGCCGTTGCCGACGGCATCAACACCACCGAGGCTCCCGTAGTGGGCGTCCTATTCATCTTGCAGGATCCGCTGGATGCCAGAGCCGCAAGTTGCACCCAGCCTCATAACCTTTGCCGTCGGGAAAACTGACGAGTTCAAGTTGCATACCCCATGGGGTCAAGAAATAGACCCAAGTCTGTCCACCGCTCGGTCCGCTCAGCCGGACCGTTGGTTCGCCCAATATACTCAGGCCTTCGGTTTTTAGATAGTCTAGGGCAGCACCAAAGTTATCAACGTAGAATGCCAGATGATGCCCACCGACGTCGCTGTTGAGAGGCGGCTCCAAACGGCGTCCAGGTCCATCATATTCGAAGATTTCGAAATTAGGTCCGAAGCCGCAGCGGAAGAAGCGAAGCTCCTTGACCCGCGCGCGGGGGTGAACGTTCAGATGCTCCTTCATCCAATCGCCGTCCGAATCCTCGAACGGGCCCAGAGAATAGGCGAATTCACATCCGATAACGTCCACGAAAAACCGGGTGGCTTCGTCTAGATCGGGAACCGTGAACCCGACATGCTCGACACCGCGCAATCCTGGCAACCCCAAATGGGACATATGCAAACCTCATAATCGGATACAATAAAGCGATATTTAGACACACCTAAGTCATTAATATAACTTATCGTATCCAATCAATTGACATTCGAGTCAAATCGTGGCTTCGGTCTCAATCACAACAACCTATAGTGAAGAGCGGGAAAGCATGCCCAAAACGCGAACTTTGGCGCCAAGCAGCAGCTGGGTCGAACTGAGTACAAAACCTGCAGACTGGGCTGACGCACCCCCTGCCCTTTTGGAGACGATGCTTTCATCGATGGTCTTGATCCGCACCTTTGAAGAAAAAGTGCTGGACCTGGCGGGTCAAGGTTTGGTGCATGGCCCCGCGCACTCGGCGATCGGGCAAGAAGGTGGCGCAACCGGGTCGGCAATGGCGATGCGTGGTAGCGATCAGGTGAATGGATCGCATCGTGCGCACCACCAGTTTCTTGCCAAGGCCTACAATTTTGTCGCGCCAGATGGATTGGGTCATGCGCAGGAATTCAGCCCCAACATTCGTAGTGTCTCAAAGAGAGCGCTTTCGGAAATTCTCGGTCTTGCACAAGGCTATTGCAAGGGCCGCGGCGGCTCAATGCATTTGCGTTGGGCGGAAGCCGGCAATCTCGGGACGAACGCCATTGTCGGTGGCGGCGTCCCGATGGCGGCGGGCGCGGCTTGGGCGCACAAGCGTGCTGGCACAGGAGACGTTGTCTTTACTTACTTCGGCGACGGCGCGGTCAACATCGGCTCGGTACTCGAAACGATGAACCTCGCTGCGGCCTGGAAGCTGCCAGTCTGCTTCTTCATCGAGAATAACCGCTATGCGGTATCGACCACGGTTGAAGAAGCAACAGCAGAACCGCGGCTTTCCTCGCGAGGCTTGGCTTTTGGAATCCCGGCCTGGAAGGTCGACGGCATGGACCCGTTGGCCGTTTATCTAGCGTCGGTCGCCGCGACCGAGCACATGCGGTCCGGCGCGGGGCCGACGATCATCGAGGCGGATGTTTATCGCTTTTTCCACCAGAATGGTCCGCTCCCGGGAAGTGCTTTTGGATATCGCACAAAGGAAGAGGAGGCGCATTGGCGTAGCCGCGATCCCATCGATCGCGTCGCGACTGAAATGGCGGCGCGCCAGTTGATCGGTGATGACGCGCTGGTCGCGCTACGAACTAGGGCGCAAGCGCTCATGGATAACATTTCTGGTGAGCTGATTGAAGAGCATGAGGGGAAGCGGCGGATAGTCCCTGCGCTCTGGCCCTCACCAGACTTTCGCGATTTCGGCATTCGTGGCGATCTGTTGGAACTGGCTGACGCCCGCATGGTTGAACAGGACGAATTCGCAGGCGAAATCGTTGAGAAGCGGTTTGTCGACGTGATCGCGGACGTTATGGACCGGCGTATGGCTGAAGACAGCCGGATCGTCGTGATGGGGGAAGATGTCCATCGCTTGAAGGGTGGCACCAATGGAGCGACACGTGGTCTATCCACCGCCTATCCGGATCGCGTGCTTGGCACGCCTATTGCCGAAAATGCGTTTGTCGGTTTGGCGGGCGGCATCGCGATGGATGGAAGATATCTCCCGGTCGTCGAATTCATGTATCCAGATTTCATGTGGGTCGCTGCCGATCAGGTGTTCAACCAGATTGCAAAGGCACGCCACATGTTCGGCGGTGACAGCGAAATGCCGCTAGTTTTGCGCACCAAAGTCGCCATGGGCACGGGCTATGGCTCGCAACACTCGATGGACCCTGCCGGCGTGTTCGCAACCTCCGTCGGGTGGCGGATCGTCGCGCCCTCGACCCCGTTTGATTATGTGGGACTCATGAACAGCGCTCTGCGCTGCAAAGACCCGGTGCTCGTCCTCGAACATGTCGATCTTTACAGCAGCAAGGGGCCGGCGCCATCGGGGGATCTCGATTATTGCATTCCGCTCGGCAAAGCCAAGCTGCTCCGCCAGGGCACGCAGATGACCGTGCTGACCTATCTGGCGATGGTTCGCCCCGTGCTTGAGGCGATCGACCGCCTCGGGGTTGAGGCCGACGTTATCGATCTGCGCAGTCTCGATCGCGCCGGGATCGACTGGAAAACAATTGGGCCGTCCATCGGTCGAACCAACAATGTCTTGATCGTAGAACAAGGGTCGATCGGCACATCCTATGGCGGTTGGCTCGCTGACGAAATTCAGCGGCGTTATTTCGATCTGCTCGATCAGCCGGTCCAGCGCGTCCATGGCGCTGAGGCGTCGCCAAGCATTTCCAAAGTCCTCGAGGCCGCAGCCTGCGCTGGACCCGCCGAGATCGAAGCCGGACTCCGTAGGGTCATGGCCGATCAAGGGACGCCACTCGATGCCTGAGGCGATCCTCATGCCTGCCCTGTCCGCAGGGATGGAGGAAGGGACGATTGCTCGTTGGCTTAAGGCCGAGGGCGATACGGTGGAGCAAGGCGAGATCATCGCCGAGGTTGAAACCGACAAGGCTGTCATGGAATTCGAAGCTGCTCAGGCAGGCGTGCTTGGCAAGATTGTGGCTAGGGAGGGTGCTACGGTTGGCGTCAACGAGCCGATCGCATTCCTCCTTGCTGTTGGCGAACAGCAAGAATCGCTCATCGGGATTAGCGCCCGAGCTCCACCCGGCCCGTCGCCAGCCGTTACATCCCCGGCACCTGACATCAGCAAGCCGGTTGCTAACGGCTATCATGCCGATCGCGTCAAGGCCTCGCCGCTGGCACGCCGCATCGCTGCACGGCAAGGGATGGCGATTGCGGGTCTTCAGGGCTCGGGGCCAAACGGCCGCGTCGTGCGCATCGATGTGGAGCGTGCAAAAACCTCGTCGCAGACCGAGGCCGTCGCCACGCCTGTCGCCCGCGCTCACACCTTCACGATGGAACCGGCAGTTCATGCCGACGAGGGGCCTGAGGGTCTGCCTTATCGTAAGGTCACGCATTCGCAGATGCGCAAAACCATTGCCCGCCGTCTAAGCGATGCAAAGAGGACAATTCCGCATTTCTATCTCGAGGCGCATTGCGAGATCGACGCGTTGCTCGATTTCAGGGGCGCACTGAACGAGCAGGCGAACGGTCGCTACAAATTGTCGCTCAACGATTTCGTTATAAAAGCGGTGGCCTTGGCCACGCAGCGCGTGCCCGAAGTCAATCGGTCATGGACAGACGAAGCGATGCACGTGTTCGACGATGTCGATATCGCTATCGCGGTCGCCACAGATGGGGGATTGATAACGCCTGTCGTGCGTCAAGCGGATCGCAAATCGCTCTCAGCACTCAGCACCGAGATAAGCAGCCTTGCGGCCCGCGCGCGGGCCGGAGCACTTCAGCCCCACGAGTATCAGGGTGGCGGCATTACGGTATCGAACCTCGGCATGTACGGCGTGTCAGGCTTTTCAGCGATTATCAACCCGCCACAGAGCTGCATTCTCGCCGTAGGCGCCGCAGAACGCCGTCCCATCGTTCGCGGCGACGCCTGCGTTCCAGCTACAGTGATGACGTGCACCTTATCTGTGGATCATCGCGCCATTGATGGTGCTGTGGCCGCAACCTATCTGGCCGAATTCAAATTGTTGGTCGAACAACCGCTTCAACTGCTTGCCTAGAATAGGAGAATTGTGTGTTACCGCTTCGCGACACTTCGCTCCTACGCAGCCAATGCCTGATTGGTGGCAGGTGGATCGGCGAAGGAACAATCGACGTCCTCGACCCGGCAACAGGAGATACGATTTCGGTCGTTCCGAATTTCGGAACCATTGAAACAGCAATGGCTATCCGGGCAGCTTATGCGGCACTGGTAGATTGGCGAACGCGACTTGCCAGCGAACGTAGCGTGATTTTACACCGCTGGTTCGATCTCATTCTAGCTTCCGCGGATGATCTTGCGCTTATTCTCAGCAGCGAGCAGGGCAAGCCGCTGGCCGAGGCGCGTGGCGAGGTTCACTACGCCGCTAGCTTCATCGAATGGTTCGCAGAAGAGGCCAAAAGGATCTACGGAGACATCATTCCGAGCCCGCGTCAGGACAGCCGGATCGTCGTCATAAAGCAGCCGATCGGGGTTGCAGCGGCCATAACACCTTGGAACTTCCCTGCAGCGATGATCACGCGAAAAGTCGGGCCAGCACTCGCCGCAGGGTGCACGATGGTATTGAAGCCTGCGAGCCAGACACCGCTCTCAGCCCTCGCGCTGGGGGTTTTGGCGGAAAGAGCAGGTGTTCCGCCAGGGGCATTGAATATCGTAACCGGCAGCGCGCGCGCCATCGGCGCCGAACTGACCACCAACACGACCGTCAAGAAGATCAGCTTCACCGGATCGACAGAAATCGGTCGGCTATTGATGCAGCAAAGCGCCGATACGGTGAAGAAAGTTTCAATGGAGCTGGGCGGTAATGCCCCATTCATCGTCTTCAGTGATGCCGATATTCCAGCGGCTGTCGAAGGGGCTATGATGTCCAAATACCGCAATAGCGGCCAGACCTGCGTTTGCGTCAACCGCATTTTTGTACAGCGCTCAGTTGCTCAGTCGTTTACGGAGCAACTTGTCGCCGCCGCTGCGAAACTCAAGCCCGGACGGGGTATTGACAAGGGCGTGACACAGGGTCCGCTCATTGACCAAGCGGCTGTCAAAAAGGTCGAGGAGCATATCGCCGATGCGCTAGAGAAAGGTGCCGAACTCGTGCTTGGCGGACATCGACACTCACTTGGCGGCACGTTCTTCGAGCCCACCGTTCTCTCAGGCTGCACATCCGACATGCTCGTGGCCGGTGACGAAACCTTCGGTCCGGTCGCCTCGATCTTCACGTTCGATGACGAAGAAGAGGCAGTGCGGCTTGCTAACGACAGCGAGTTCGGGCTGGCCGGATACTTCTACAGCCGCGATATCGGTCGCATCTGGCGTGTCGCAGAGCAGCTCGAGTGCGGCATGATCGGCATCAATACAGGATTGATATCTACCGAAGTCGCACCCTTTGGCGGAGTCAAGCAGTCAGGGGTCGGGCGCGAGGGGTCGCGCTACGGTATCGAGGATTATCTTGAAATCAAGTATTTGTGCATGGCGGGGTTATGAGCTGGCCAGCCGACCTTAGTCAACGTTCATGACGGCGAATCCCTCATATATTAAACAAGGAGAAACGAAGTGAAGATCGGATTTATCGGGCTTGGCAAGATGGGAACTGCAATGGTCGGCTGTTTGATTGACGGAGGTCATGAGGTTGGCGTTTACAACCGCACGGCTTCGAAGGCAGAATCGCTGGTCGCGCGTGGTGCGAAGCTGATGGAAAGTGTCGGCCAGGCGGCCCGATGCGGGACAGTGGTCATCACGATGGTGGAAAATGACGATGCTCTCTCCGCCGTCACGTACGGAGATGGCGGGTTGCTCTCTTCAATGGACAAAGGCAGCATCCATGTTGCCATGGGAACGCACAGCATCGCCCTGATCAAAGCGTTCACGCAAGACTTTGCAAAACACAGCGTCAATCTCGTAGCAGCGCCAGTACTGGGACGTCCGCCTGCGGCCGAGGCGGGACAGCTCGGCATTATCGCGGGAGGCGCGTCGACGGCAATCGACATTTGCCAGCCTCTTTTCGATATCATGGGTCGGCGCACCTATCCGGCGGGTCCCGAACCCACAGCGGCTGCGGTTGCCAAGATTATCAACAACTTCCTCCTCGCCGCATCGATCTCGGCACTTGGAGAAGCGTTCGTGCTTGGCGAGAAAAGCGGCTTGCCGGCACAATCGCTCTATGAGATTCTGACCGACGGTCTGTTCAGCGGCCCAGCCCACAAGATCTATGGCCAGATCATCGCTGACAAGAATTATTTTGATCAGCCAGGGTTTGCCGCCACGACCGGGCTCAAGGACGTAAAGTTGGCCCTTGCTGCCGGTGAGGCGTTCGCCGTACCGCTACCGAGCGCGAACCTTTGTCGCGATCGACTTCTGAGTGCGATCGCCAATGGCCACGCCGGAGCAGACTGGTCTGTCATGGCTCACGAACAGGCACGTGCAAGTGGCGTATCCTGAACATTTATCAAAACCTATAGGAGAATGAATGATGGACCGCCCCAAGCTCGAAACCCTGCTGCCGCCAGAAATGACCGAACTGCGCTGGCGGCCGCTGATGACATTCTTCCTTGACATCAAGCCGCCCTACAATGTCGGCAAGACCCCGGTTGCGGATCGTCGGATCGCCGAGTTGCCCGGCGGTTACTTCGAAGGCGAGCGGTTGCGCGGCACCATCCTGCCGAGCGGCAGCGACTGGCAGACCGTTCGCGAGGATTCAGCTTGGATGATCAATGTCCGCACGCTTTTGGAGACGGATGATGGCGATCTTATCGGCATGACCTATCAGGGGCTGCGCCACGGCCCCGAGGATGTCATCGCCGCTATTGCACGTGGGGAGTCGGTTAGTCCACTCGCCTATTATATGCGCGTCTGCGTGACCTTCGAGACAGCTTCGGAAAAATATGGCTGGCTTAACCGGGCGGTCTCGGTTGCCCATGGCCATCGCCTGCCGACAGGGGCAATTTATAGTGTCTTCGAGATCGTCTAGATGCTGCAGCACCCGGACTCACTCCGACGTAAGTAGCTCTCTGACATGTTGTGCGAGCGCGAGCGAGGCTGTGAGACCGGGAGATTCTATTCCAAGCAAACTTGTGACACATGCAGCGCGGTGGATCATGAAATCGCCGGTCGAACCTTCAAGCTTTGGCCGGACGCCAGCATAGGCGGGGACGAGTTCGCCCTCGGCCAATCCTGGCCAATAACGGCGGATCGCGCGATAGAATTGGGGAGCGCGCTCTGGCGCAACATCGAAGCTGGGCGTATCGACCCATTCAACGTCAGGACCAAAACGGGCACGTCCAGCGAGGTCAAGCGTGAGATGGATACCAAGTCCGCCGGGTTCGGGCAGCGGATAGATCAGGTGGGTAAACGGCGACACCCCTTTGAGCGCAAAATAATTGCCTTTGGCATAAAGACTGCGTGGCGCTGGACCCACGGTCGTCGCAAGCCCGGTGGCATCAAGTCCCGCAGCGTTCACGACATGGTGCGCGGAAATGGGCGGCAGGGCCGGGTCGACGAAATTAATTGTGACACCTATAGGTTCAGCGGTGAACGAAGCGACCTTGGAATTGTAAGCAATCGTCGCGCCCGCATCTTCCGCCTCGCCGAGCAGGCTCAACATCAACGCGTGTGGGTCAACGATTCCTGTCGAGGGAGAAAAGAGAGCGCGTTCGGCTGCAAGAGCAGGCTCTATTTCATGCAACGCTCCAGGATCCAAATCAACAATATCTGCCACCCCTGCCCTCCGCGCCTTTGCCCAGATATGATCCAGGCGCTGGCTCTCACCATCGGAACTCGCAATGATGAGTTTGCCGCACCGCTGATGACCGATATGGCGGGTCTTGCAATAATCGTAGAGCATTGTGCGCCCCGCGACGCACAATCGCGTCTTCAACGAATCCTTCGGATAGTAGATTCCGGCATGAATGACCGCGCTGCCACGACCACTGATGCCGGTGCCGAACTTGGGCTCGCGCTCGACAATCACAACCTCGCGGCCGCTCCTTGCCAACTGTCTGGCTACGGCGAGCCCGACTATGCCGGCTCCTACAACAACGACCTCGACAGACTGGGGCACGCTATGGGTCCTTTTGAAACGATGCGCTGCTTTCGCAGCGCTACCAAACTTGGGAATGATCATAAGCGGAAAATCGGCTTCGAAAACCATTGAGTTTCAACCTACGCCCTTTGGCCGCATGGCGCGGAGCGTCTTTACCACCGACATGTCAATACCCGGCCCTACACTGGCTATTATTGATCAATTGCCACGTTCGGTTTGGCCATTGATGACCACCTACAGCGGGGCGGACTAGAAGAGGTTGGCGAACGCCGGGGAGAAAACGGCGCAAAATCTTCACTTGCTAATCAAACTCAGGATGCTGCCAACTTGGCATGAGTATTGCTTAAAAACATGGACGCATGATCCACCAAACACGGACAAAACGGATTTTCCCGAGAGACATCGGGCGACGGAGTCCATGCAAGACTATGCGTGTTGAACAGGGTGAAATCCTCCGCCGCGTTGAATGGCGGATGCCCAAAAGACGTCAAGGTTGACACTGCCGCGTACGGTCAAAAAATAGGAGAGAGAGATGGTATCGAAGTTTTGGCGCATTGCCCGCGTTGCTCTGCTTGCCGGTCTCCTGTCCAGCCCCGTCGATGCCCGCGAGGAGCTTCAAAACCTTCAGCGTGACCCCAATCAATGGGTGATGCCTCTTGGCAACTATAGCTCGACGCGGTTTAGCGACCTTGCACAAATCACCAGTGATAATGTCAAAGATCTTCGTGTGGCCTGGAGTTTCTCGACCGGCGTGTTGCGCGGGCATGAAGGGGGACCACTCGTCATTGGGAACATGATGTACGTCCACACGCCTTTTCCGAACAAGGTCTATGCGCTCGATCTATCGAAGGATGGCGCCATAGCGTGGCAGTATGAACCTCGGCAGGATCCAAAAGTCATCGCCGTGATGTGCTGCGATACGGTGAATCGCGGCGTCGCTTATGCTGACGGCAAGATTTTCCTCCATCAAGCAGATACGACCCTCGTGGCGCTCGATGCCAAGACTGGCAAAACGCTTTGGACGACGGTCAATGGCGATCCGACGAAGGGCGAGACAGGCACCGGTGCACCCGTCGTGGTTCGCGACCTGGTGATCATCGGGAATAGCGGTGGCGAATATGGCGTTCGCGGCGCTCTGACTGCCTATGATCTCAAAACTGGCACGCGCGCCTGGCGCGCCTTTTCGTCAGGCCCTGACAGCGATACGCTGATCAACCCGACAAAGACGAAGTCCATGGGCAAGTCTGTCGGCAAGGACAGCGGATTGTCCGGTTGGAGGGGCGATCAATGGAAGCTGGGGGGCGGCACAACCTGGGGCTGGACCAGCTACGATCCAGAGACCAATACTATCTATTATGGATCGGGTAATCCGGGAAGCTGGAATCCCTCACAGCGGCCAGGCAACAACAAATGGTCCATGTCGATTTGGGCGCGCGACGCAACGACTGGCGCGGCCAAATGGATCTATCAGATGACCCCCCATGACGAGTGGGACTATGACGGCGTCAACGAAATGATCCTGGTCGACAAATCGTTCAAAGGAAAAGCCCGCAAACTGCTGGTGCATTTCGACAGGAACGGTTTTGCGTATACTTTGGATCGGGTCACGGGCGAGCTACTCGTCGCCGAAAAATATGATCCTACGGTCAACTGGGCAACATCTGTGGACCTGAAAACCGGGCTTCCACAGCGCGTTGCAAAATATTCCACTGAAGGCAATGGCGAGGATGTTGTGACAAAGGGCGTTTGCCCAGCAGCACTCGGCTCAAAGGATCAGCAACCATCGGCCTACAGCCCGAAGACCGGCTTATTCTATGTTCCTGCAAACCATGTGTGCATGGATTACGAGCCGACGAAGGTCGCCTATGTCGCGGGCTCGCCCTATGTCGGTGCGACCCTGAGCATGTTCCCGCCGGCCGGTGAAACCAATCTGGGTCGGCTCGCTGCCTGGGACGCGGTCACTGGCAAGGTTGTCTGGGAGAACAAGGAAGCCTTCTCCGTCTGGAGCGGTGCATTGGCGACAGCCGGAAACCTGGTCTTCTACGGGACGATGGAAGGTTACCTCAAAGCGGTCGATGCCAAAACGGGCAAAGAGCTTTACAAGTTCAAAACACCTTCCGGGATAATCGGAAACGTCAACACCTATACCTATAATGGCAAGCAATATGTCGCGGTACTCTCGGGCGTGGGCGGTTGGGCCGCGATCGGCATGGCGGCCGGGCTGACCGGCGACAATGAGGGACTTGGAGCAGTAGGCGCTTATCGTAGCCTGTCCCAATACACCAATCTGGGTGGCAGTCTGACCGTCTTTGAGCTGCCGGGCTGAGGAGCATCCGCAATCATCCAAAGCAGGGCCAGCGTCATAGGAATGTACATGAGAAGAAGCGCGAAGATGTTGGCCGGGGCAACTTTGATCGCTGCGGCGACGACAAGCGGCGGCATGGCCTTCAGCCCCACAAACGCCGAAGAGGCCAAGGCTGCTCCACCTTCCGCTCAACCCGTTGTATCATGGTCTGAGTTTAGCGGGTACAAGCGCTATCATGCCAATTGCTCGGTCTGTCATGGCCCTGACGGACTGGGTGGCACTTTTGCGCCCAGTTTGGCCAGATCGTTGAAGGCGCTGGATCACGATACCTTTCTGGAAACAGTCGTCAACGGCAAGGCGAACGCGCAACTGGCCATGCCCGCATTTGGCGCAGACCCCAACGTGATGTGCTATATCGAGGATATCTACACCTATCTGAAGGCGCGGTCGGACGACCGTGTCGGTCGCGGCCGCCCTTCACCGCAACCAGCAAAACCATCGGACTTCGCTGAAGCTGAAACCGCATGCATGGGTGGATGACCATGACAGACGGAGTAAGGCGAGTGTTCGCGGCTTTGCCGTTCCTTGCGATGACACTTTCGGTGAATGCGTCGGAGCGCACAGAGATAGTGGATCGCGCGGCGCTGCGTGTTTGTGCCGATCCAGCAGCCTTGCCCTTTTCAAATCAAGATGGGCGAGGGTTCGAAAACCAGATCGCCGAACTGTTTGCTAAGGATCTGGGTGTCGAGATCAAATATATCTGGTTTCCAAGCACTATTGGCTTCTTCCGGCGCACACTGAATGCGCGTCATTGCGATATCGTGATCGGCGCAGCGACCGGGATCGAAACCGCGCAGAGCACGATCCCCTATTACCGCTCGACCTATGTGCTTGTCACACGTCAGGAAGATCTCATCCAGACAACGACTCTCGACGATCCGTCATTACACGCCAAGCGGATCGGTGTGCAGACTTCGACGCCGCCGGCGGATATCCTTGCGCGTGCCGGTATGTTGGAAAATATGCACTCTTACAATCTGATGGTAGACAGTCGTCACACGTCCGTTGGCCAACAGTTAATCGACGATCTCGTCGCCAAGCGGATAGACGCAGCAGTCATCTGGGGTCCCATCGGCGCCTATTTTGCGAACAGGGCAGATGCCCGATTGGTCGTTACGCCGCTCACGTCGGGACGAGGCAATGAGGCTCTGGCGTTCGATGTTGGTATGGCGGTGCGCTTTGGCGAACCAGCCTGGCGCGCGCGCATCGATCGCTTCATTCGCGAGCGACACCGCGAAATCATCGGTATACTTGCCGTGTACAAGATCCCGCTGCTGCCTATTGAAACCGCAAAGTGATCCGCACAACTCTTGCTGCCATTTTAAGCGGTGCAATAATGCTGCCCGGAAATGCCTGTGCAAACCCCTACCCGACCGAAACTGTCGCAGATTATGTCATAGGATGCATGGCAGCCAACGGACAGGCCCAGGATACGCTGCGACGATGCTCCTGCAGCATCGATGCGATTGCATCGATCGTGTCTTTCGAGATCTATGAACGTGCGGAGACTGTCGTCAGGATGCGAAATGTGACGGGCGAAAATGCTTCATTGTTTAGGGAAACTCCGATGCTCAAAGCCACGGTGGACACAATGCGCGAAGCACAGATCGAAGCCGATTTTAGATGCTTCTAGCGATCAGGGTCGAAGACGTAGGCAAACGAAAGGATGACAAGATGAGTTCGAGAAGTATGTATCTGGCAATCATCGCTCTGGTAGGCTTGAGCGGATCCGTCTCGGCATCGGGCGGCAATCCGAACTTGGGCAAGCTGGTCTTTGCAAAATGCGCGGCATGCCACTCGGTTGAGGCCGGGAAAAACAAAATCGGTCCAACACTAGCTGGCGTCATCGGCAGGAAAGCCGGCACGGTAGTCGGTTTCAATTATTCGCCAGCCATGAAAGCAAGTTCACTCACCTGGTCTGGGCAGGTCATCGACAAATATCTCACCAGTCCCCGCGCGCTGGTTCAGGGTAACAAGATGATCTTTCCTGGCTTGTCCAATGCTGTTGATCGGGCGAACATCATTGCATTCCTGCAAAACCCTAGCGCTGCAAAATGAAAGCGAAGCCTGCCGTCCTTCTTGTGTGCGGTGCCTTGTCGTTCGTCCAAGCGCCTATCCTGGCGTCCCCTCCGGCTGAGAGCGACTGGCCTTGCGAAATTGCGGCGCAACCCGACGTCGCGGCAACGGCCTATCTGACCTGGAAGTCTGCGAGAGAGAGAGCGCATAGTTGGCGAAGCGATCCCGACACAGCCGCGCTGATTGCAGACGTCGCGCCGCGCAGCATCAGCGTTGAGGAGGGTGCAGCGAAAATATCCGCCCATATCGAGCAGGCCCAGGACCGAGATCGAGCCGCCGCACACATTGTCTCGGGCCTCGTCGAGACGATCAATACCGAGCGGCGCGCAATCACGGTCGGCATTCGCCGCTTCAGCAGGCGTCAGGCCGAACTGGGGAAACACATAGAGGTGGGCTATCAAGCTTTTGATGCAGGGGCCAAGTCTTCCGACCCCGCCGCGCCGGAAAAGCAAGCTGCATTGCAAGAGCAGATCGACTGGGACACGCGCATCTTCGAGGACAGGCAGCGAATGCTGCCGCTGGTTTGCAAGCAGCCCGATGCCCTTGAACGGCGCCTCAAATTGTTCCTTGATGCCGCTCTGGCGGCGCGAGCAGCGCACGTATCTTTGTCGAAATGATCCAGCAGCAGCGTTTGAAACGATTGGCTGTCATGTCAGACCGAGCGAAACTGGCGCGTCGGGATCACCTGCTTCCTCTCTTCCGTCCTTTCACCATAAGCAGAAACGTAAACCTCATTTGGGGATTTTTCATGAGGATTTGGTCCATCGTCGCTTTTGCCAGTGCTCTGGCAAGTTGTTCTCCAGCCGCTACCGATGCCGGTGGAACCGAGGCGAGCTACTTTGTTTATGTCAGCAACGAGCAATCAGGGGACATCAGTGTTGTCGATCCTATTGCTCGCAAGGAAATCGAGCGAATCCCGATCGGGAAACGACCGCGTGGCCTAGTGGTCAGTCCGGATGGAAATCTGCTCTACGTCGCAGTCAGCGGCTCGCCGATCGCGGGTCCTGGCGTGGACGAAACGAAACTGCCGCCAGCAGACAAGGCAGCGGATGGCATAGCGGTGATCGACCTAGAGACCCGTCGACTAGTTCACACTTTACGCGGCATTTCAGACCCGGAACAGATCGCCATAAGTCCAGATGGCGAGCGCCTTTTTGTCGCCAGCGAAGATACTAGCCAATTGATTATTATCGCGCGCGATGGACGGATACTTCAAAAACTTGCTGTCGGGGAAGAACCTGAAGGCGTTGCCGTTTCCGCAGACGGGCTGTTCGTGATGGTCACGTCCGAACAAGACCACAGCATAAGCTTGATCCGGAATGGCGTGGTGCCCACTATAGATGGAAAAATCGAGGTCGGCCTTCGCCCACGCAACGCAGCCTTTCTGCCTGACGGTCGCGCGGCGGTTCCAGGTGAAAACGATGCCTCGGTCAGCATTGTAGACCTTCGCGCGCTCAAGCGAATGAGAACAATCCAACTGCCAAAATCAGACCGCCCGATGGGGCTCGTCGTTTCCAGGGCGGGTTTGCTTTTTGTCACGACGGGTCGAGGAAAGCGCCTCGTGCGCATCGACCCGCGTGAAGCAGCTCGTGAAAATCCGGTTACAGGTGCTCTTGAAGTGGGCAGCCGGCCTTGGGGCGTCGTGTTGAGCCCGGACGCGCGTTTTGCATTTACGGCAAATGGTCCAGACAACGACATCACTGTCTCAAGCCTTTCGAAGATGGCAATTATCGGCCGGGTTCGCGTCGGAACCGGTCCCTGGGGAATAGCGATCGGTCCAAACAAGCCATGATCGCTACGCCAAATACGGCAGCTCACTCACCAAGCGTTTGCAGTCTGGAATTGGCGGAAATCTCGTTTGGCCGTGATCTACCCAAACGGACACCGGGTTCCTCAGCTATGGGTAAGCAGCTCCGTTTCGCCGACCTCCGCCAAGGAGACGCCGCTTGGCATGACGCGGAGCAGCCTGCGGATTCGAATTAATTTCTGTTATGCCAGATAGTTGGAGTGATTTACTCCCAAGCCAAAATGGTTCTTTAATGATATTAAGATTGGTCACCCTCCACGCGCAATATCATAAATCCATTCCTCAATCTCAGCTTCGACCCACACCGCGCACTTTGCGCTGATCGACCGCGACCGCGGAAAACTCCCCTCCTCCATTTTCCGGTAAATGGTCGAACGCTTCATCCCGACCCGTGCCATGACCTCGGGAAGGCGAATGAGGCGGGTTACTCTCGGCTCTCCGGTTGGGGTTGCAAGCGGTTCAACCGGAAAGCGAGGTGTTCTTGGCAGAGCTTTGGCGAGCGTGGGCATGGTATTTCTCCTTTATAAATGGGGGGTGATCAAGCACCGGCGCGCGGGATCGAAAGCGCCGCGTCACGGTGTTCGGCCTCGGCCACATGTTCGGCCAACCGTTTGGCGACGAGCCGGGCAGAGCCGATCCCCCATTTCGATTTGAGGTCGGGAAGATTGTCGCCCAGTTCGACCGCCAGCGCGCCAGGCATGCTGACAAGCAAAGTATCGAGGAATGAGATCGCGCCGGACGACAGCCAGCGATCGAAGTCTTCGCGATCTGCAACAAGGGCAAGCAAGAGCGCGCCCAAGGGCGGCAGCCGTGCCGCACCTACCAACGCAAGTACCTCGCCCACGGCGAAGGGACGTTCGCCCTTCATTGCGCGCGCAAGCGTGTCCTTGTTGACGCCAGCAGCCACCGCCAACTGTCGCTGCGAACACCCGGAAACCGAAAGGGCGGTTTCGACCAGCGAGACGAGGCGCGGGTGAATGGTTGCAGGATCAAGCGTTTGTGCATGCATATCGGTCACCCGGATCAAGAAGTGTTGAAGGCCGAATCGCTCAGTAATAGCCCGCGTCACCTGTAGGAAAACGAAAAGAACATAAATCGAACATAGGTTGCGCCGCATGGCCGGTTCGCGAGTCGTCGCGGCGCTTTGAGCCAACATGTCGCGACCGTGAGACAGGCTGACCTGTCCACGCGACAGGTTTTCCGCATACTGCGCCACGGCGACGCAGATTCGATCCGGCCTGTCTCAAAATTCGCATTGGCGCTGCAATTTTCGTCGATTCCGCTTGTCCTCGTTTTCCTACAGCCGCCGCCCCCTTTCACTTGAGAACACACAGCGAACGCATCGCTGCCCTCAAGCATGAAAGAGTGTTTCACAATGACCCGTAATCTCTCCTTCCCCTCGGCCCGCCCCAGCGCGTCCCGGCTGGCCGGATACGCCGTCCCGCTGGCTCTTGCGCTCCTTGCCGGAGCCACCACCGCCTATGCCGGTGCCGATACCACCTTCGCCCCTGCTCTCACGCAGTTCACCGCCTTTCTCGAAGGCTCGGGCGGCAAGATCATCACCGTGCTTTCGCTTGCGAGCGGCATCATCGCGATGGCGTCGGGCCGTTTCTCGCTCGGCCAGGTCGCGATTCCGGTCGGTGTCGGAATCGGCGTCGGCACAGGCGTGCCGATCGTCACTTCGGTTGTGACTGCAATCATCTGACCCGCAGTCCCAAGGAGGCGGGAGACACTTCATGAGTGACCGATACATTATTCCAAGACGGCTCGACGATCCCGAACTGATCGGTTTGTGGACGCTCGACGAATTCCTCGGAATGATCGTCCCCTTTGGCTGGGGGATCCTGTCGCAGCATATCTTTATCGGTTTGGGCCTCGCATCCGGGGCATGGTTTGCACTGCGCAAAGCAAAGTCAGGACGCGCCAGCGCCTGGGTTGTCCACGCCGCATATTGGTATTTGCCGCCCGGTATCACAGGCCTGAAGCTGACCCCGCCTTCGCACTGCCGGCTACTGGCCGGCTGAGAGGAGACCCCCATGTTCACCGACATTGCCGAAGAACGCAGCCAGAGACTGCTCAAACAGCGCAACACGCTGACGATCGTCGCGGGCGCCGAACTGATCGCGATCACGCTGCTCGTGGCAGGCTTTGCCGCCCGTCCACGCGAGATTGTCCTCACCCCGACGATCGCAAGGCCGCTTGCGATTTCGACAGCAGGCGTATCGGCCGAATATCTCGAACTGGTCACCCGTGATACCGCGCTGATGCTTTTGAACCGCAGCCCGCAGTCGCTCGACTACTGGATGGAGCAGATCCTCGCGCTCGCCCATCCCGATGCCTATGGCAGGCTCAAGGGCGAACTGGTGCGGATCGTCGCCGAACAGAAGGGCTCGGATGTGGCCCAGGCCTTCGTCATTGCAAGGATGACGGTCGATGCGACCGCGCTCACGTCGCAGGTCGAAGGCACACTCAAAACCTATGTCGGCGAGCAGGTCATCTCGACCGAGAAGCGCCGCTTCACATTCGCCTGGGATTATACCGGATTGAGGCTGTCGCTGACCGGTTTCGCGCCGGTCATCGAAAAGAAGGACCCCGTTCAATGACCCATCATTTCTCCGCAGGTGCCAGCCTGCTCGGGCTCGGCACAGCTGGCTTTGCTTTGGGCAGCACGCGCAAACGCGATGTGACCCTCAAGCCCCTGTCGGCGCTCCTCCTGGGTGTAGGGCTTGTCCTGATGAGCAGTGCAGCGCATGCCGACCAGTTCAAACAGGCCGCCGACAATGCCCGGATCGAATGCGAGGTGTCGCGCCGCGAACTGACGCGCATCGCGCTTGTTGGCGACCAGATTGCCAGCGTCTCCAAAATCTCGGCGGGCAATCCCTATAGCGACTTTGCGGTCTCGAACGAGCCGGTGCGCGGCGATCTCTATCTGTCGGTCCCGCCGACATTTGCCGGCGCTGACATCAGCTTCTTTGCAACGAGCAAGAAGGGCTATGTCTACAAATTCGCATGCCGCACCGCCGAGATCGACGCGCAGCAGGTCTTCATCACCAACCCCGGCCTTGTCGCGAGCGAAGCCGCCGACTGGGAGAATGAGTCGACACCAGCCGATGCTGCGATCCGGCTGGTCCGCGCGATGGCGGGCGGGGAGACGGTGCCGGGTTTTGTCATTCGCCAGGCGGCAGGCGTTCCGGCACGCGTCGGTTCGATCTCGGTCCAGCTGATCGCCGAGTATGAGGGAGCGGCCCTTCACGGCCAAATGCTCCGCGTCACCAACCTTGGCCGTGCCACCGCGACACTTCGCGAAGCCGATATCGCATCCCAAGCCACGCTTGCGATCAGCCTCACCGCCACATCACTCAAACCGGGCGAAGCCGCAACCGCGTTCGTCGTGACGCCGAGCATGGCGAACTGATCATGGCTGACACCTCCATCAAAGCCGCAGCCGAGGCGACGCAAACCGCTTGGGTCCGGTCGCCTGAGACGGCGCCCGCGCCCGCGCCCACGCCCGAAGCCCCCGATGTCATGATGCTCAACGCGAAGATCCGCAAGAAGCAGCAGATGATCCTTGGCGGGATTGCAGGGGCGGTTCTTTTGGCAGGCTCGGCCTATGTGCTGTCGGGCCGGTCGGACAACGACAAGGACACCCATGGCAAGCCCGAGACGATCGAGACCGGCAGTCTCGTCAACCGCGACCTTGCCCAACGCGAATTTGTCTCGATGTACGAGAACCGCTTGCAGGATGTGCTGCGTCAGCAACAAGTGCTCGGCGCGCAGGTCTCGGCGACCGGCGATGTCGCAAAGCAGCTCGACGCGCTCAAGTCTGAAAACCAGCAGATGCGCGCCAATGGCCAGGCTGCAATCGATGCAATCTCGGCGGAGAATGAAGCGCTGCGCCGCGAGATCTCGCCACCCAAGCCGCAAGCCGCATCGCCCTTGCCACCGGGCTACCCTGCAAACACCGGTGTCGGGACCGGCCCAGGTGCGCTCGGCAGCACGCCTGGAGATCCGGCCAATATCGACCGCCCTGCCGAGATCCGGACGACGATCTTCACCAGCGACAAGGGCACATCGCCCTCGGGTCCGAAGATCCAGCGCGCGGATACTCCGGCATTGATCGTCGAGGACAGTCCTGACTATCTGCCACCAAACTCCTATGCGCCTGCGCGCGTGATCGTCGGCGTCGATGCGTCTGCAGGCGTTTCAAGCCAGACCGATCCGCTGCCCGTCGTGTTGCGGATCACCGGCCCTGCCCGCTCGGTCATGAAGAACGGCAAGGTCCTGACGACGCGGATCGAAGGCTGCATCGTCAACGGCGCTGCGCGTGGCGATCTCTCGGCGGAGAAAGTCTATGTAAAGCTTGCCCGCATGACCTGCGACCAGCCCGGTGCGCGGGTCGCGGTGAGCGAGGTCAAGGGCTTTATCAGCTTTGGTGGCAAAACCGGCGTGCGGGGCCGTGTCGTCAGTCGCGAAGGCAATCTTGCAACGCAAGCGCTTCTTGCAGGCGTGATCGGCGGGTTCGGCCGCGGGCTTTCGGCGAATGCAAATTCCACTCTGACCGCTACCAACGTCAGCGTCGGCGGCAAACGCCAGAAACTTTCCGCAGGCGATGTCCTTACCGGCGGGCTTGGCGAGGGTGCGGCCGAAGCCGCCGATACGGTCAGTAAATATCTGATCGAGCGCGCCGAGCAATATCAACCTGTCGTCGAGATGCCGACCGGCATCGAGGTCGAGATCGTCTTTCTCGACGGCGTCCATGTGAGGAGTTCAAAATGACGAGTCCGAAAATCGCCAACCCCCGCCAATTGCTCAAAACTCTTGCCATCACAACCGCGGGCCTTGCCACTGGCGTCATGGCGGCACCGCATGTCGGCTTGCCTAATCTTTTCAAGGATGCGGTTCTCAATGGCGAAGCGCGCGATGTCGCGACGGCACTCAAGCTCCGCCTTCCCAGAACCAAGATCGACGCGGTCGATTGTACCGCGATCGCTGCCTTGTGCGAAGTAAATGCGGGCGGCACGCTTTTCTATGTCGACAAATCGGCGCGCTATCTGATGGTCGGGCGTATCTATGACATGGAGACACGCCAGGACCTGACCGCGGCACGGCTGCTCGAACTCAATCCCAATCTGATTGCGGCTGGCGCCGCCAAAGCGGCGCGCACCCGTGATGACGAGCAACAAGCACCGCCAAAACCCGCCAAAGCCGCCCGGGTCAGCCTTGACAGCCTGACGCCCAACGGGGCGATCCATTGGGGCCCGGCGAACGGTCCGCGCGTGATTGTCCTGTCCGATTTTCACTGCAGCTATTGCAAGAAACTCGAAGCCGAACTCGGCCGGCTCGGCGCGCATGTCGAGGAACGCCCGATCTCGATCTTCGGCAAGGACAGCCGGGCGCTGGCCGAAGCCGTGCTCTGTGCGCCCAATCCGGCTCAGGCGGTCAGGCTTGCCTATCAGGGCACAAAGCTGGGCAAGGTGCGCACCTGCGACACGACCGGGCTGGATGCCAATGAGGCGTTTGCCAAGGCGCACGGCTTTTCAGGCACGCCGGTGATCATCCGGCCCGACGGTGCCGTGCTCGAAGGCTATCGCCCGGCAAGCGTGATCGCAGGGTTTCTCAACGCCGGTGCCACCAAACCCCAGGCAAAGGGCAACTGAGCCATGCGTAACGCGATCTTCAAACATCTGGGTGCCACCGCCGCGCTCGGCCTCGTCCCGGCCTGTGCGACGCTCAGCTCCAATATCGGCGGCGACTTTTCCTGCCCCGCGCCCAAGGGCCGCTGTGCACCGGCTTCGGTGATCGATGCCGAAGCACTCGGGGCGCTGGCATTGCCGCCAAAACCGGGCGCGACACGCAGCCGCACAGCCCGGACCGTTGCCGCACACGCGCAACTGGCCGCGCGGACCGGCGAGACGATCCTCAGAATTGTCCTGCCCGCCCATGTCGACAAGGCCGGACTCTTGCGGGGCGAAGCCGCGGTCTATGCCGTGGTCGCCGCGCCGCACTGGGTCGCTGAACGCGAAAGCCCTGCGGTCAAGGCGCGCCCGCGCGATGCCGCGAAACGGATCAGCCAGGCCAATACGGCGGCGGAAACCGCCCCGGCGACCAGCGGTGCCGAGCTATTACCCGCCGACGGCAACCGGTTTTCGCCGACCCTGAGCATCGACGATGCCCAGATCGAAGCCCAACCAGATATTTCCCTTTCGCGCGAGAGGAGCCCCCCACCTTTCCGCGAAGCGATTGCCGGAGCCTCCTCGCCGGTAATCGAGGGGTTCGCGCACTCCCCTCTGCCGCGAACCCCTCAGCTTTTCCCAGGTCAGGACGCGGGCCCTGAGGGCTTGCCCAGCACAGCAGCGATCGATGCCGCACGCCAGGGTCACCGGATTGGCGCGCCTGTGCCCGTCGCCAGCGCTCCCGTTACGGGCGTCATCGCCCAGCCTGCTCCGGCACAGCCTGCTCCGGCAGGACCGGCGGCGCCGGACACTGCAGAGCCAACGCGTTCACATGAAGCAATGGGAACAAAGAACGAACTTCATCACCAGAGCGAGCCACGTCGATGAGCCTGTCGCCTTCCAATCTCCTGGGTTCGCTTCTCGATGGCCTGTTCGGCGATCATGAGCGCAGCACTCCCGCACGCCCGCCGCTCGTCCTCGACATGCTCTCGGACTATCTGCCCTACCGGGTCTATGATCCCGAGACGCGGCTCTATTTCAACGCAGGCTCGAAGGGGTTCATTCTTGCCGCCGCACCGCTGGTGGGGGCTGACGAGCGCACCGGCGAACTGCTCGGGCAATTCTTCTCCGAAGGCCTGCCTGCGGGCGCATGCCTGCAGGTCCTCCATTATGCATCGCCCCGGATCGCGCGCAACGTCGCGCCCTGGTTTGCGCCGCGCTATGAGCAGGGCGGCGTCTATCAGGCGATTGCGCGGCACAGGGCGCGCAGGCTCTACGATCTGGTCTGGAATTCCGGGTCGGCGCACGCGCCGTTCCATGCCCGCCATCATCAGGTGATCCTCTCGGTCGGAGTGCCGAGCCATGTCGAGATGTCGAACGCCGAACTCGACCAGGTTCGCGAAGGGTTGAGCGGGCTCCTCAAGTCCCTGGACGTACCGGTCGCCGATATGGGTCCGACCGACCTCATCGCGCTGGTCGATGATCTGACTTCGCCGACGACCGCACCGCAGGATGATGCGATCCATTACAACCCGCATGATTCGATCGCCGATCAGCTCATCCGCCGCGACATCGAGATCCGGGTCGAGGCCGACCGGCTGGTGCTGAAGACCGAGCGTTTCCGCGCTACCGGCACCGTCCATGACGGCGCGCCCGAAATCGGCGCGGTCTATCCCGATTGTTTCGATGTCCGCCATTTTGGTGTCCGCAATACGCCTGAACGCTGGACCCCCTGGGAATGCGCACGGCTGATCGGCGACATGTTCACCGACAAATTGCGTTTTCCCTGTCCGGCGGCGACCTATCTCTGCCTCGTTTATCCCGACCAGGAAGCCGCTGCCGCGCGTGCCGGGTTCAAGTTCATGCGCACGACGAGCCTTGCCGATACCAAGAGCGCGCGCTTCCTGCCCAAAATCGCCGAACAGTCAGCCGAATGGCGCCATGTCCAGGCCGCCCTCCAGCAAGGCTCGCGCCTCGTCAAAGTCTTTTACGGGCTGACCGCATGGTCGCCTCTGGGAGACGGCGACCGCAACGAACGTTCGATCAAGTCGATCTACAAGGCGGCAGGCTGGGATCTGATCGACGAACGCTTCCTGCAAATCCAGGGACTGCTTGCCCCCATGCCGCTGATGCTTGCCGACGGGCTGGCGAAGGATTTGCAGCGCTTGAAACGCATGCGCACCTTGCTGTCGACGACGGCTGCCAACATCGCACCCATGCAGGGCGAGTTTCTGGGCGGCCCCTTACCCCATCTGCTGCTCGTTGGACGGCGCGGCCAGCCCTTTTTCTGGTCGCCGTTCGAAAATGATGCGGGCAATCACAATGTTGCGATCTGCGGCAAGTCGGGGTCGGGAAAATCGGTTTTGCTCCAGGAACTGTGCGCGTCATTGCGCGGTGCGGGTGCCAAGGTCGTCGTGATCGATGATGGCCGCTCGTTCGAGCATAGCGTCAAGCTCCAGGGCGGCGACTTTGTCGAGTTTACATTGAAATCCGGTTTCTGCCTCAACCCCTTCTCGATGGTCGATGCACCCCGTGTTGCCGAAGACGAGGATTACAAGCTCGATTGTCTGGGGCTGATCAAGGCGATCATCGGCCAGATGGCGCGCTATACCACGAGCCTCAACGACACCGAGCGCGGGCTGATCGATCAGGCCGTGGGAATTGTGTGGGAGCAGCAGAGATCTTCAGGCTCGGTCGATCATGTCATTACAGCCCTTGGCGCGCTCGACACGCTCATGGCGAGCGAGCTGGCAACCGCTTTGTCGCCCTATGCGAGCGGCGGCACATATGGCGCCTTTTTCAATGGCGAAGCGACATTGAAACTCCAGTCGGACTTTACCGTCTTTGAAATGTCCGATCTGGGTTCCCGTGAAGAATTGCGTGCGGTGGTGCTCTGCGCCGTCATGTTCCTTGCCAGCCAGGCGATGACGAAGACGCCGCGCTCGGTCAGGAAGATGCTTCTGATCGACGAAGCCTGGTCGATGCTCAAGGGCGGGTCGATGGGCGCGTTCGTCGAGACCTATGCGCGGACCTGTCGCAAATATGGCGGGGCACTGGCAACCGCGACCCAGTCCTTGAACGATTTCTACAAGTCCGACGGCGCAACCGCAGCGCTCGAGAATAGCGACTGGATGCTGATCTTGCAGCAAAAGCCCGAGACCATTGCCGATCTCAGGCGCGCCGCACGCCTCGAAATGGACGACCGTACCGAAACGCTGATCCGCAGCCTCAAGCGTTCAGGCGATGAGTATAGCGAGGTTTATATCAAGGGCCCCGAAACGCAGGCGATCGGACGGCTTGTCCTCGACGCCTATTCGGCGACGGTCTTTTCCTCCTCGCCCGACACCTATGCCGCGATCCAGACGCTCACCGGGCGCGGTCTGTCACTCGAAGCGGCGATCGAAGCCGTCGCCTTTGCCAAACCCTCCAGACAGCCAAACCCGTCCTGACCCCCAACCTTCGCAAACAGAAAGCCCGACCCATGCCCGATATGATGATGACGCCGTTCGCCTGGCACTATGAAGAGGCCCCCGCCCGGGCGCACGACGATACGGACGAGGCCGGCCCCGGCTGGCGGGCGCAAACCCGCCGCATTGCCGCCGATCTCTGCTATATTGGTCTCGCCACGTTCGGGTTCATCGGCTCGACCTTGCTGATGGTGCTGGGTCTCCCGCTCTTCATCTTCTTTGCGCTGGCCGGTTGGGACATCGGGCTCTTGGCCACCCATATCGGCAATTTTGCGGAGCACTTCCTTGCAGCGGACCCCCAAGGCCAGCAGCATTTCGCCGACAGCGCCAAATGGGCGTTCCTGTGCACAGCATTGATCGTGCACCTGACCCGCATGCCCGCCTGGTTTTCGAGACTCTGGGCGGGTCTGGAGCGCGGCGCAGGCGTCGAACGGAGTTCAAGCGCGGATCAGGGCGAGGCACAATGAGCGGCGCCTCCTCCTCGCGCGCCTGGCTGCCGTCGCTTCGCCAGGCGGGCCTTGTGCTGCTTGGCAGTGCTGCCCTGCTCTGGTCGGGCTGGACCACCAGGGCGGTCACCGATCTCCAGAACCGCCGCATCGTGACGGTCAAGCTGGGGGCGATGATCGAAGAGTTTGTCGCGGCCGAAGCCCGCGCGCAGCGCAATCCTCAGGAAGCGCAAGCGCGGCTCGCGCTTTACCTGAAAGGCATGGAAGCCGTCGTCGACAGGCTCGGCAAGGACGGGACGACAATCCTGGTCGCTGAGGCGGTGATCAGCGGATCTGCGCCCGATTACTCGCCCAAAGTCAAAGCCGACCTCGATCTCTGGATGACCGCCCATGGCGCGCATTGATCCGGACCTGAGTGCGCCGAGCGTCGCACCCCTGCCCCGCTTCAGGCGCGTCGCGCTGTGGGCAGGGCTCGGGGCGGCGGCGCTTGGCTTGATGGCCGCGCACGACTTTTCGAAAGACCATCTCCTGCTCCTCAATGCCAGCCCGTCCTTGCCCAATTGGGCGTTCTGGGTCGAACGCCACAAGCAGCCGGTACGCGGCGACTATGTCTTTTTCCTGCCCCCGCGCTCGGCGCTTCTCGTCCGGCATTTCGGCACAAAACCGCATTTGTTTGGAAAACGCGTCATGGGCGTGGCGGGCGACATGGTAACGCGGGCTGGCAATGAAGTCGCGGTCAACGGGCACATCGTCGCCCGATTGAAGCCCAAAACCATGCGCGGCGATACCCTCGTCCCCGGGCCGGTGGGGCGGATCCCCGATCATTGCAGTTTCGTTGCGACCCGCCACAAAGATGGCTTCGACAGCCGCTACGCCGCGATCGGCTGGGTCTGTGCCGCGCAAATTGTCGGGATCGGAAGGCCGATCCTGTGATGCGCGCCACGATCCTTTTCGCCCTGACGGCGGTCTGCCATCCCGGTGTCGCTGCGGCGCGCGACTATGGCCAGCAGGGCGCGGTCTTTCCTGTTATCGAAACCGACCTCTTGTCGGCGATCAAGGCGAGGCTAGACGCCATGGCGGCGAGCGGCGCGATCAAGCGGATCAACGACCGGTTGAAGGAAGGAACGGTTGCGCGGGTCAACCGCCCCGAACCGGTCGTAGGACTCCTGGCGGCCAGTATTGCGCGCAGCTGGCTGTTCGATCCGACGATCACGGTCAGCGAAGCCATATACGGGGCCGGTGGCGAGGTGCTGGTGCCTGCCGGCACGCGCGTCAATCCGCTCGACAGCGTGCCGTTGCGCCAGCCGCTGCTCTTTTTCGATGGCGACGATCCCGATGAGCGCCGCTGGGCGATGGACCAGCGCCGTCTGGGTCCGGCCAAGCTCGTCCTTGTAAACGGCGCGCCGCTCGCGCTCATGAAATCGGCGCAGACCCGGATCTATTTCGACCAGGGCGGGACACTCGTGCGCCATTTCGGGATCAGGTCCACGCCCGCCCGCGTCGTCCAGCAGGCACGCCAGCTGCGCGTCACCGAGATTGTCCTCAAACGCGCACTCAGGGAGTCGCAGCCATGACCAACAGTCCATCCTCCCGCGCACGCGCGACCGCGCGGCGCTTGTTTGCCGGTCTCGCGTCACTCATGCTGCTCGTTGCCTGCCTGATGGTCAGCGCACCAGCGCATGCCGATGCAGGCCCCGGGCGCTGCACCGGCAAGTTCGTCAATCCGGTCACCGATATCTGCTGGTCGTGCCTCTTCCCGCTCTCAGTCGGGGGCCTAAAAATCTGGCCATCGCTTTCCAGACGCCCCGATACCGCTAATCCCGCCCTGCCGGTGTGTCTGTGCGGATTGCGCCCCGGTATCGCGATCGGCTTCTGGGAGCCGGTGCGGCTCGCCGATGTCTCGATGAAGCCCTGGTGTTTCGTCAATCTGGGCGGATTGAAGCTCGATCCCGGGTTCGACATCGGCTTCAAGACCATGGCCGGGCCATCGGCGGTCGGCGGCGTGACCCAATATCATTCGGCCTGGCATATCCACTGGTATGCCTATCCGCTCATTTACTGGATGGAGATCATCGCCGATTTTGCCTGTCTCGAGGCGAGCTCGATCGACATCCTCTATATCACCGAAATCGACCCGCTCTGGCAGGACAGCGAACTCACCGCGATCATCAACCCCGAAGCCGTGCTCTTTGCCAATCCCTTGTCGCTCGCTGCCTGTGCCGCCGATTGTGTGCTCGCAACGACCAAACTTCCCTCCGACCCGCTCTTCTGGTGTGCGGGTTGCCAGGGGTCGATGTATCCGCTCAATGGCAATATCTCGGCGACGATCAGCCATGTCCAGGCCTCACGGCTCGCGCTCGCGCGCTTTGCCTACAAGCTCCACCGCGAACTTGTCGCCTGGGGCACGATGGGGTCGAAGGGTCTGTGCGGTAAATATCTGATGCCGGTGATGAGAAAGCAGCAATACCGCTTCCAGGCGACCAACCCCAATCCGCAAACCAAAGGCAAATATGCCTGTGCGCCAATCGGGGCTTCGACCACCTTCATGTCGGCTGGCCAGGTCATTCCCGCGATTGGTGAGGATATGGGCTATCTGGTCTGGCGCAAACGCAATTGCTGCGCGCTATGACGATGAACGTTCTCCGCGCCCTTGTGCTGTTTGCAAGCGCCAGTCTCGCCGGCGCCGCGCTCGGCCAGGTCAACGACGAGCCAATGCTCGACCTTGCGGCGGTCCGGGCAGAGGCCGCCAAACATGCGGCCGATGCCGAGGCGCTTGCCAGCCAAGTCCGCGCGCGGGCCGAAGCCGCGCGCGCCGACGCGCGCACCGTTGTTCCGCAGGCCGAGGCCAATGGTGCGCGCTATGTCGACGCTGTCATGGCCATGCCGGGCCGCGACAGCGGCAAGGCCTTCGACTTCGACCGGCTGATTGCCGAGGCCAATAGCGAAGATCGCAGCCGTCTTGCTGAAAGCCCGCGCTTCATTGCCTTTGCCAGCACTTCGATGCCGGCGGCGAGCTTGAAAGCCATGCTTGCCGATGTTCCAAAGGCAGGCGGGGTGGTCGTGTTCCGTGGCTTCCCTCAGAACAACATGAAACTCTTTGCACAAAAGCTCGTGGAAGCTGCCGGCTCGCGCGAGGCCGTCGGTGCTGCGGGCGTCGATCCGCGCCTCTTCCGCGCCTTCGGGATCGAGGCGGTGCCCGCCTATGTCCTGGTCTCGAGCGATTTCGACCTGTGCGACGGGTTCGACTGCGACACCCAGCTTCCGCCGCACGACCGCATGAGCGGCAATGTGACCGCCCGTTATGCGCTCGAAAGTTTTGCCGGAGGCGGCGGACCTGGTGCCCGGATCGCCCGGCTCCATCTCGCCAGTCTCGAAAGGACATCACCATGATCGCGCCCCGGCTCCTGCTCATTCTCGCGATCACACTCTCACTGGCCTTGGGCGGGGTCATGCTCGGCGACATCACGTTCGCGCAAACCGCGACCGAGGCCGCGCGCAGCGATGGCAACGCGTTCGGTCGCCAAAAGGCAAGCGACGCACAAAGCGATGCCGTCACCCCACCCGATGCGACGCGCCTGCCAAATTTTGGCGGCGTGCCGCCGCAATCGGCCTATTTCGATAACCCCGACCAGATGGCGGGTGCCTCGGCTGCCCAAGCGACCAGCCATCAGGGCTATCAGGCGGTGCAGAATTCGCAAAACACCCGCGCGACGTTCGATGCCCAGCAATTGAAGGACGCGGTGGCGCGCGGCAAGGCGGTTGCCGCCGATCCCAACCAGTTCGCAAGCGGCATGTCCGGGAGCACAGGAAATTGCGTGCCACTGCCGCCATCGGTGCAATCGCCGGGTCGTTACACCGCGACCTGCAACACAGGATTCACGATTGATCAGAGCCCGCAAAGCTGCAGGGTCCCGCTTGCCGTCTCGATCACGTCGCAAACCAGCTACACTTACTATGCCGAAGTTGGAAGCAATACCGGCTTCATGCCTATTCTCCAGGATTTTCAGGCTGGACTGGCGGGTGGGACCTGTACCGATACCGGGCGCGCCGACATGTGCCAGGTAGTGCGCGCCTATGGGCTCACACCCAATAACAAATGTTCGCAGTACCGGGCCGATATCATCGTGTGCACAGCACCGATCGCAGCCCCTTCGGGGGCGGTCTTTCCGGCAACCGGCCAATTCTGGTTTGGAACGTCCTCGACCAGCAGTGCCGTGACGGCACCCGATCAGACTGCATGTGCCGGACTGAATGCCGATCCCCAATGCAATACGCCTGTCGAAATCTGCACCGACGCCAGTCCGCCCACGCGGATCGTGAATGGCGTGTCGGTGACAGCCCCCTGCTGGGCGTGGGACCGGACCTATCAGTGTGCGCGCACCGCGGCCGCGCAGGATTGTTCGACGCTCGATGCCGACACCTCGTGCCGGCTGGTCGGCGAGACCTGCATCACCGACACTTTGCCGTGTCTGACGACCGAGCGGGTCTATGATTGTGCGCTCCCCGCCCAGCCAACGGGCGCGCAGCAATATATCTGCGACGGCAATATTTACTGCATCAACGGCGAATGCGAGACCATTACGCGCGAAGCCAATACCGAATTCACGGATGCGGTGGTGGCCTTGAATGCGATCAAACAGGCGCGCGGCGAATTGGACCCCAATTCGCTGACCCTGTTCAAGGGCGAGCGCGGGACTTGTTCGTCCAAGGTCTTCGGTGTCCTTAATTGCTGCAAGGGCAAGGGCTTCCCGCTCATCCCCGGCATCAGCCTGCTCGTGGCCTTGGGCTGCGATTCACAAGAGGTGCTGCTCCACCAGCGCGATGCGCAAGGGCTGTGCACCTATGTCGGCACCTATTGCTCGAACAAGGTGCTGGGCATCTGCGTCACCAAGCGCAAAGCCTATTGCTGCTATGAATCCAGGCTCACCCGGATCATCCAGGAGCAGGGCCGCCCGCAACTGGGCAAGGCCTGGGCGTCGCCCAAGACCGAACAATGCGCCGGCTTCACCCTCGATGAATTCTCGCAGCTCGATCTGAGCGTGATGGATTTTTCCGAAGTCTATGCCGAATTCACCGACGCGGTGCGCGTGCCGGACGAACTCGCCACCCTCACCGATATCCAGCAGAAAATCGAGAATTTCTATGCGCAATATTCCAACTGAGATGAGCGCCCTGGCGCTTGTCCTTGCAGCAGCTGCCCCAAACGCTGCGCAGGCGACGACCGACCGCCTTGTCGAAACCCGCGACGATGATGACCGGCTTTATTGCCTTGAGCGCAAGCTCGGCAGCTGGTTCTATTGCCGCAAACCCAGGCCCGCCGAACCCGAAAAGGCGACGACGCCTCCCGCTCTGCCCAGCGCGTCGGCCCAGATCGACGCGATCACCGCGACCTTGCGCGAACTGAAAGCCAAAGCCATTCTCGAGCCGAACACCGACAACGTCACCACCTATATCCGCTTCCAGCGCGCCCAGCTCGACCGTGCATCGCTGTTCAGCGACGTCTGGCAGCGAGCGCTGTGGCAGGGGCCCGACCTCGATTACACGCTCGAGCGCCCGGTTTCGACTTTGGGCAAGCGGCAATGGGCCGATGCGCGACATGCCGATCGCGACCGGACCATGGCCAACTTGTCTCAGCGCTACGGGCTTTTCTATTTCTTCGCGCAGAGCTGCGGGCCGTGCGAGGTGATGTCGCCGATCGTGAAATCGGTCGCCGACACCTATGCGATCACCGTGCGCGCAATCTCGACCGATGGCGGGCCATCCCGGATCTTCCCACGCTACGCGGTCGAGACCAACCAGCGTCAGCGGATGGGGCTCGACGGCAAGACCACGCCTGCCGTCGTCCTGTGGGACAGCAAGGCCAACCAGCCCATTCCGATCGGATACGGCGTCATGTCGGCCGACGAGCTGCAGGATCGCATCTTCCTTCTCACCCAAAAGGAGCCGGGCCATGACTATTAACCCCCGCACACTCATGACCGCGTTCGTCGCGCTGGCCCTGCCGCTGACTAGCGTCTCGGCCGATGTCGGCAGCTCGATGGACAGTTTCCTCTCGGACGTCGGAGCGGCCGCCAACATCAACGGCCCAAGCGCCTTCAAGGGCCAGTCGGCGGGCTATTACAGCCTCGGCAATGTCTGGACGCGCTTTCCGCAAAAGACGACCAATATCGCCAATCTGCAACTGCCTTCGGCGCGCGCAGGCTGCGGCGGGATCGATCTGTTTGCCGGGAGCTTCAGCTTCATCAACGCCAGCGAAATCGTCGCGATGCTCAAGGCCATTGCCAACAATGCCGTCGGGTTCGCGTTCAGTCTGGCGATCGACACGATCTGTCCGGAATGCTCGAAGATCATGCAGGAATTTGCGCAAAAAGCGCAACTCATGAACAATCTGAACATCAACAGCTGCGAAATGGCGCAAGGGCTCGTCGGCGGAATCTGGCCCAAGGGCGATCTCGCTGACAAGGCAATCTGCGAAGCGATCGGTAATTCAGAAGGGATCTTCACCGACTATGCGGCAGCCAAACATGGCTGCGGGACCCAAGGCCAGCGGACCAGTACCAACGCGCAGGGCGGAACCAAGTTCGACGACGTCAATCCCGGGGTCGCGCGCAACTACACCTGGCACATTTTGAAGAAATCGGCCTTCTTCAATCCAAACGGCCAGTTCGACCGCGAACTCGCCGAATATGCGATGTCACTCATTGGAACGATCATCTATGTGCCACCGACCGACAGCGCACCGGGCAAATTCGTACCCTATGGCGGCGACGCCTCTTCGACCCTGGTCAGCGCGCTCCTCGACGGGACGGCAGCGTCACCGGTCAGGATCTTTGCCTGCGACGAGCCCAACAACTGCCTCAACCCGAGCTTCCAGTCGCTCAGTCTGCCGGCGTCCAAAGCGCTGCGCCCGCGCGTCTCGGCGCTCATTGACGGGATGGTTGCCTCGATCCGGACCGATACTGCCATCACCGACGCGCAAAAGGAACTGCTCCAGGTCGCCTCGATCCCTCTATACAAGATCCTGACCGTGCAAGCCGCTTACAGCCGCGGCATGCCAACCGACGACCGCGAGACATTGGCCGAAATTGCAAGCGTCGACCTGCTCTTCGCACTGCTCGACCGCATCACCAGCGAAGCGAGCAAGTCGATGTCGAGCTTTATCGGGGCCGACGAAGCCAAGATCGCGATGTGGCAGGGACAGGTGGGTGCGGTGAAGACCGCGCTCGCCGACCGGCAGGCCAATACCCATGCCAGGGTCGCCATGATCATGCAGATCATTGAGAAAACCGCTTTCCTTGAAAACCTGCTCCACGCACAAATGTCGCCCGGCATGGCCGCCTCGCTTGACTGGTCGCGTGCGGTTCAGACCCGCGGGCTTGCCAACTGACCTGACAGGCACACAGATCATGCTCGAGATCTTCACGATCGGTGGCGGCGACTATGTCGTCAATGTCTTCCAGGCGGTTGCGGCCTGGACCGGCGATGGCGGCTATAAAAGCCTGATCCAGGTCGTCATGGTGATGGGGCTGGGCTTGTCCGCGATGGTCCTTGCCTTCAATCAGGACTGGCGCGCCTGGCTCAACTGGTTCTTGCAGGCCACGCTCATCTATATGTGCCTGATGGTCCCGCGCGTCGATGTGAAAGTGACCGACCGCCTCGATCCCGGCCTTGCGCCAGCGCAGGTCTCGAACGTGCCGATCGGGCTTGGCCTGATGGCAAGCTTCACCAGCCAGATCGGCGACTATCTGGTGCGCTCGGCCGAGCTTGTGTTCAGTATCCCGGGCAATCTCAACTATTCGCAAAACGGCATGATCTACGGCTCGCGGCTGATGGATGCGACACGGGGCTTGCGCATCTCCGATCCCGAATTTGCCGCCAATCTCGACGAGCACTTCCGGCAATGCGTGTTTTACGATGTGCTCCTGGGCAAATATTCGATGAAGCAATTGGCCGATGCGCCCGACATCTGGGGCGTGATCGCCCCGGGAAGTGCCGCGCGCGCGCAGCGCTTCCTGATCCGCGATACCGCCACCGGCACCGTGACCGCCGACATCGTCACCTGCAGGGACGCCTACATCGCATTGAACGGCCAGTGGACGGCGATGATCGATACGATGGGAACGGCATTCGGGCGCCAGCTTTATCCCAAACAGACCGCAGCCCTTGCCAAGGCCAAGCTGTTCGCCGACCTGCCCGTCGCCTACCAGTATCTTACGGGCGTGTCGGCGAGCGCGGTCGGGATTTTCCGCCAGACGCTCACCATCAATGCGCTCCAGCAGGCGATGCACACCATGTCGGCGTCGAGCGGGACGTCCAGTGTCGATGTCTATGCCCAGACCCGTGCCGAGATCCAGACCGAGCGGACCTATTCGTCGATCGCCAGCAACGCCATGAAATGGGTCCCGATCCTCAACATCGTCCTGACCGTATTGTTCTATGCGCTCTTCCCGGTCCTGTTTCCGCTGTTACTGATGCCGCGCACCGGCCCTGCCGCGCTCAAGGGCTATGTGACAGGATTCTTCTACCTCGCCGCATGGGGGCCGTTGTTCGTAATCCTCCACATGATTCTGATGTTCAAGGGTGCGGCCGACGTAACAGGGGCAAGCGGCGGGACCGGCATGACGCTTGCAACCTTTTCAGGGATGACCGACGTCAACAGCGATATCGGCCTCTTGGCGGGCTATCTGGTTGCGTCAGTGCCGTTCCTTGCTGGCGGCATCGCCAAAGGCGCGATGGCCATTTCGGGCCATGCGACCTCCTATCTCAATCCGTCGCAGAATGCCGCCGAAGAGGCCGCGCGCGAAGCGAGTACTGGCAATGTCTCTCTGGGCAATACCAACCTAGAGACATCGAGCGTTCTGACGCGCCAATATGGCCATGCCTCGATCGCGCCGTCGTTTAGCTATGGATCTGCCCAGACGCGGGGATACAGCGACACCGGTACGCTCACGACCAGCTTTCCCGAAGAGAGCTTCGCGCAGGTGCCGAACTCGCAATATCCGTTCACGCCGAACCTGGGGCAGGAGTTCTCATCAAGGCTTTCGACGATGGCCAGTCAGAGCCGGGGCAATAGCGAGACTTTCTCCAACCTTGCACAGCAATCGACGAGCAGTGCTATCACCCGGTTCCGCGAAATCCGCGATCAATTCTCGAAGGGCAGCTCGTTCGAGAACGCGACCGGCGAGAACAAGTCGGACAGCATCCAGACCGCGTTCGCCGAAGTGGATCAGGCCTCACGCGGGCTGCAGCGCCAATATGGACTTTCGCGCCGGGCAGCAGATGACATCACGACGTCCTGGTTCCTCAACGGCGAGGCCGGCGCAAGTGCTGGCGTTACAAATGGCGTGGCCTCGGCAAATGTTGGCGTCAAAGGCGGACGAAATCAGAACTGGACCGACAGCGACATTGGCATTGCTTCGCAAGACCGCAGCCGGATCATGGGGAGCCTCAAGCAAATATCCGAGAGCCGGAACTGGTCCTCAACGCGAGACGGCTTTGTCCGGACGGTCAGTTCGTCGAGCAGCGCATCGGTATCAACCAGCGCCAGCGGAATGAATGCGTCGCTGACCGAAGCGCAGAGCTATACCCGCGAAGCGCGACGGGCCGAGGAAATCGCGACCCGTCTCGAGCACCAGGCCTCGTTCTTTGAAGGCAACAGCGCGACGGGTTCGCTCAACCTCTCGCAAGCCTATCGTGAATGGGGGTTGGGCGAGATCGAACGCAACCGCGACTATTACGGCCAGGCAAGGTTCGACGATATCGGCTTCCAGTTGAGCGCTCAGGGCCAGGAACTCCAGGCGCGGTTCGTCGATGGTTATGCTGACCGGTTGCGCGACGGCATCGAGGACAAGCTTGTTCTGGTGCCCGGCAAACCTGTCTCAAAACCAGCCGTATCGAGCGCAGACGGGATCAGAGCAAGTGCTGCCGTTCGCTCTGGCGCCCGCGAAAGCCTGCCCTCGAGCGGTCTCGACGTTCAATCGATACAAGATGAGGTCCAACGAAACCAGACGAGTGGCCGGCAACGCGTTGGCACCGTACGCAGCCATCTGGACGGAATCACAAAGGATGCGAAGGGCGCCAGTGCGGAAGCTGCTGACGATGTGAAAGAATGGTGATTTAGGAGGGATCAAGGCTTGAGCGCGTCCTCATAAATCACAAAGGCTGCGAACGCGGCAAAAATCAACGCCACGCAGATGAAGAGCCTCTTGCCCCATGGATCGGCCCATGCCTTTTTCCAGCGATATTCTGTCATGCGATTCTCACGGATCGCCCGGTCAATCTCGGCAAAACCCTTCCAGGGTGCGTCGTCCTTGTCGCTCGTTTCGCCCTGCTGATTATCTTCCTGGGTCATCATTTATCTCCATCGAAATTCAGATCAAACGGCACGCACCCCCTCCCCTCTAACGTCGTATTCGGATCGCCCTGCGACAATAGAGATTAACCCCGAAACGCTATGGCTTACAATTGGATGTCCCCTATGGTTGCAACGCGACCCGAGGGGATTCGGAAAATTCAGGATCGTCTTTTCCTGGCCCCGCAGACAGTGTTCTTCGGGCAATTTTTCAGGCGCGCTTGGTCCGGTGCCGCGTGTTCGCGACGTCGAGGCTCGGCCCACCGTGCATTGTCACACTTGGCCCGCAATCCTTACGCTTCGCGATGAAACGCTTCTATAGGTTCGCCCAAGGGAGGGCACCGATTAGCTGGGGGACGAATCATCCTTTCGTGCCAGGACGCGGATGAACTTCTCGGCAATCTCGAGATCATAGGCGTTGAGCCTGTCGAGATCGGCTTGAAGCCTTTTCGCAGCGCTGATCGTGCCGATCTCGTCCGTGCGTCCAAGCAAGAAATCGGTCGAGACGTCGAGCGCGTTCGCCAGTCGGCGCAAGTTGTCGAATGACGGTTTCCGCCCGCCCCCTTCAAAATGCGAAATCGAACTCGGTGGCAGCCCGGTTTTTTTTGCGAGGTCCTGCTGGGTGACTTCACGCGCGTCACGCGCTGTTTGAAGCCGTTTGCGAAAAATCTCCGTCGCGGTTGCGTCATCATCCATGTCGATTTCGCCATGTTGATATTGACATAATAGCCATCGCTCCTATCTTAGCGTTATCGACGTGATAACATGTCGATTTCGTCAACTAAAGGTGCGATGCACCTTTGTCGGGAGAAAATCAATGTCTGAAGTTGCACCCCGTCATGGGCGCTATCGTATCACACTCAACGGTTCCGAATTCGGCGTCAACGACCGGCTTGTGAAAGGCCGCGACCTGCTCGAGCTTGCCGGTCTGAATCCGGTCGACGAGCATGTCCTGTTTTTCCGCGAACCCGACGGAATGGTCGAGGATATCAACCTGGGCGAGGATGTGGACCTTTCCGCGCCCGGCAAGGAAGAGTTTCTCGCTTTCAAGGCCGATCGCCTTTTCTTTCTGGTGATCGACGGTCGCCGCTTTCCCTGGGGCAGCGACACTGTCACCGGGAAGGAACTGCGCAGCCTCGGCCGCGTGGCGGACGCGAAGGACCTGTATTTCGATCCCAAAGGCGGCCGTGACGACCTTGTCGAACTCGACGAGGCCGTCTCGCTGAAGGGCAAGGAGGTCGAGCATTTCTACACCGTCGATCGCCCGACAGGCCCTGTTCCGGTCACCGTCGAGCTCAACGGCGAAAAGGTCGAGATTCTATCGGGCGACTACACGACCGAGACGCTCAAGGAGGCGCTTGGCGTTCCCGCAGACTGGGACATCGATATCGTGGACAAGCTTGGCAGCTTTCGCACCTTGAAGCCCGGCGAACCGATCAAGGTGATCGCCAAGCTGAAGTTCGTAAGCCATGTCCGCCAAGGCGGTTCCTCGTGAACCCCGAAGCGCAAATGAACCGCATCCGGGCCGTCTACCCGGATGCCGTTGCGCTTCTCGAAGGCAGTCTGACCTTCGTCTTCCTTCCCGCGCTCTTGATCGCGACGGGCCACGGGCCTGTCGATCTCGACGCGCTGCTCTGCCCCCATGCGCATAGCGGATACACAACCCGTCTGTTCCTGAGCGCGGTTGTACCTGGGCCGCTCCCGAACTGGACTGAGCACACGCTCTTCAACAAGAAATGGTACACTTGGTCATGGAACAACATCGTTGCAGATCAGGCGTGGATGAGCATCCTCGCCAATCATCTGGCCGCCTTCCGATGAGCGTCCATTTCAAAATCCGAGCGCCGCTCCTCGCCCATATCCGGGAGGATCTCGAACGCCGGCATCCCTTCGCCTATGAACGCGTTGGCTTCATGTATGCAGCACTGTCCCGGATCGGCCAGGGTGCGCTGACACTCCTCGTCCAGTCTTATACGCCCGTCGAGGACGATGATTATGTGAAGGATCGGAGCGTCGGAGCCATGATGGGGTCGGAAGCGATCCGCAAGGCGCTGCAGCACAGCTATAATAGCCGTACAGCCGTACTCCATGTTCATATGCACGCACATGAAGGTCGGCCGTCCTTCAGTGGTGTGGACCTGTCTGAGAATGCCAGGTTCGTGCCCAATTTCTTCAACGTTTCCGCCCACACTCCGCATGGCGCGATTGTTCTCAGCCAAGACAATGCCAACGGGCAACTCTGGCTTTCCCGCAATGTCGCCCCTGTGCCGGTGACGCGGTTCAGCGCGATTGGCGCGCCGCTTTGGTGCGAAGGTGAACGGTCATGACGCGCTTCGCCAGGCAAGGCTTTTTGGGAGAGGAGAGCGAGGCGCGCTTCGCAGTACTCCGCGTCGGCATCGTCGGACTGGGCGGTGGCGGATCCCATGTCGTCCAGCAGCTCTCTCACATCGGTATCCCGAATTTGGTTTGCGTCGATCCCGATATTGTCGAAGAAAGCAACCTCAATCGCTTGATTGGGGCAACGATCGCCGATGCCGAGGTTGGTACGGAGAAGACGGCAGTGGCTGCGCGTCTCGCGCGGGCCCTCATGCGATCGTCCGGTTTCGTGACAATCACTGCCAAATGGCAAGATGCGACCGAGGCACTTGCGGATTGCGACATCATTGTCGGTGGGTTGGATTCATATCGCGAGCGGAGCGAGCTCGAAGCTTTCAGCCGCCGATTGCTGATTCCCTATATCGATATGGGGATGGACGTTTATGAGGTCGGCGATCACTTCTCGCTCGGCGGCCAGGTCATCCTGTCATCGCCGGGGCAGCCTTGCTTGTGGTGTATGGGTATTTTGACGCAGGAGCGGCTCGAGCGTGAGGCCGAAAATTATGGCGCTGCTGGCGGGAGGCCCCAAGTCGTCTGGCCCAATGGCGTCCTCGCCTCACTTGCGGTCGGATTGCTCGTCCAGTTAGTGTCGCCCTGGACCAACACTGCGATCGACAGCGCGTATCTCGAATATGATGGCAACCGCCACCAGGTCGGGACAAGTAACCGACTGAAGGCGGTCGCCGACTGCCAATGCAGCCACTACTTGGCCGACCAGACCGGCGATCCGCTGTTTGATATCCGGCGTCAGGTCTTCGGTACCGGCGATGCGACAGAGCCGGATACGGTCGAGCGTCCGCTCGGGTGGTGGAAGCGCCTCTGGTTATGGCTCGGCTTCAGCTATGCCCCGGAACCAGACGCGCGGCACTGATCATAGTTCATCCACCCGCGGACTTTTGGATAAAAGGTTTCCGCTTCGTCGGTTTCGCGCAGGACAAGGGTCTGGCCCCTGCCCGGCGATGCGGCGTCAAAAGTCCAGAACATCGACAAACCCGGCACCTGGACGACAAGTGTGCTTGCGCCGAACTGGCTGCCCGTGGCGTCGACCACCACATGTGCCCGAACCTTTCGTTGGCACATGTCGAAGCCGCGCAGGTCGTCAGGAAGCGAAAATTCAGTGACCCAGACGTAGCGAGGAAACTGCTTTCCCAGCAACTCGGCCTTGAAAGCGGATGAGAGGCGGTTTCGCAGCGCGCGGCTGCGATATCTCCAACCATGCGTGAGATAGGTACGAGCCACCAGGCGTGAAGGATCGACCGCAAAGAAAGATGGATCGACAGTGTTTCCGGCGGCGAGTGCTTCGGCCTTCGGTGCTCCGCGACGGCGCGCGATCTGGCGATATTCGTCGACGCGGAGGATACAGCTACTCAGGAAATTTCGGGCAAGTTTCTCTGCGGCATCGCCCGTCATGAACACCTTTGATGGCAGCGGCGTGACTGCATAAAGCGCGTCGTCTTCGATTGTCCAGGGATAGTCGTCGGAGAGATCCGATGAGCGCACGGGCAAACGGCAATCCATCCCGCGTTGGTCGTCGCAGACAAGCACGTGCGAGATAAGTTCAGCCGAGGTGGGATTGTCAGGCAATTGCGTATCGCGTGCCTCTCGCATGACGCGTCCAGTCGCCACGACCGCGTGGCCGGCGGTTTCTCCTGGGCGCGCGCGCAGGCCGATAATCACCGGGATGCCTGAATCGAGATAGCGGGCGATAACCTCGTGAAGCGGTCGCAGTTCAACGCCATCTTTGACGGCCGGCCTGCCAAGGTGGAAAACTGGATGACGATCCATGGCGCGGAGCGCGCGAACGATGCTGTCCGGGGTCAGAAACTCCGAACCCGCTGGCAGCGAGCGCGCAATGAAATTGTCGGCATGCTTAACTGCGGCTTCGTTGATATCCGGCATCGAGAACCAAGGCCCTCCATGTTTGCGATGGAAGTGGCGACCGGCCATCCACATCGCGGCCTGAGCACAAGCGCCAACCCGCGTGTCCTGCTGGGTCAGTGGAAATCCCAAGACTTCGAAATCCACGCCGAGCAGATGGACAGGGTGGCTTGCAACGACGTCATACTGGATCGCAGCCTCGATGGTCGTACGGTCGCATGCGAGAATGGCTGTACAGACTGGTGCGTGGCCAACTGGCCGCAGGACGATGAAGCCGAGATAGGCGGGCTTCATTGTCTCCATGGCCAGCACGACAGCCTCGGCCGAAGGCTCCTGTTCAAGCGACCTGACGTCCTCGCTGAAAAAGTGAATGCGGCGACAATATTTCAGATAGGGATGAAAAAGGGACGCATAAAATGCTGAATATGCAGCAGAAAAATCTCGATCAATATAGGCCTCTTCGAACAGAAAGCTTTTGGCCCCGGCATCGCGCCAAGTCTGGAACAAGTCTTGAAGGAGTTGGCTGTCCTGGGTTGCCACGACGCCCGAAAGCGCGGTCCAATCGTCATCCGAGAACAGCGCCCCAAGTTGAATGAGCGCCTGCATGATTGAGCAATTTCCCCCCTTGGCCGTCCTTAGCCGACCATAAATGTCCCAAGACGATGCTCGGCTGCCAGATTGAGCTCTTCCAGTTTTTCAATCTCGCGTACCACTTCCTGCGACGGCTTGATCGTCAGGTGGTCGAATTCTTTGGGATCGGCAATTTCGGCGCGTCCGAACACCTGTTGAGCGAGCTTACTGATTCCATTGTCCATGATTCCTCCCTGCACATCGCCTACGCCTTGCCCATGAGGCAAACCGCTTCGATACGATCTGGCTATGAAACGTAAAAAACCCATACGACCCGATTTTTTTGCATGCTGTCCATACCTACGCGACTCGACAATTGTTGACGCATTACCAGCGCCATACGTTGGCGCAAATTTTGTGTGATTGTTGAAATGATTGGTGGCTGCGACATTGGCGCTAATCCTCGTTCGCAATGCGTTCGATCTGGCGGATCGATTCCATGAGTTCGTCAAATGCCGGTGCGGTTCCGAAGATCATTGCCTGCGTTGCCTCATAGTCCCGCTGTAGAGCTTTTATCATTCCGGGTTCGGGGAAAAGGGCGAAAGTTCCTTTCTTGGCCGATCCGAGATCATAATCGGGCCGATTGAAGAACATGCGAGCGTGTCGGACGCAATCGGCACCCAGCTCGGAGTCTTCCAAGGCGGTGCGCCCAGCGTCGGCTCTGAAGAGCATATGGACGTCGTAATAATGCCGGGAAACTCGCTGCCCTTCTTGCCGCAGCTCGTCGCGTTTGGCGTACCAGCTCTTAAGACCATGAACGATGACCACCTTGTCCCAGAAGGTCCTCCCCGGTTCGATTGTCGTGACATCAGGCACCGCCAAGTCGAACCCGATCGCGTCTTCGGCGATGTAAGGGGTGATCGTGACTGGCTGGTTGGGGTCCAGCGCTGATTTGGCGCCGGATTCTATCTTGATTGCCGGGCGGATATAATCGTCCTCCCGGGCATCGAGCGCCGGGTACCAAAGCAAGAGGGTCTGGCCTTCACGATCGGCGGGGTCGAGCTCCACCCTGCCCGCGCCGTTCGTTGCCGTCGCGAGATGCTCCTTGAAGTGATCGTGCAGCGGTCCGCCAATATAGGCGGCGCACGCGTCGCGGATGGCGTCGAGCCGTTTGTTTCTCTTCTTACCGGACAGGGCTTCCAGTTCTTCGACCGAAGCCGCCTCCCCAAGGTCGTCTCGAAAGACCGTCACATCGATATCTTCCGAAAAGCGGCGGATCAGGTCATAGGCTTTCGAAAGCGACGTACCCCCCTTGAAAAGCAATCGCGGTCCGCCCTCGGGCTGTTCGTGATAGAGCTGTTGCAGTGTCCAGCATACCCAGAAATCCTTTTCGATGTTTGCAAGTGGCGCGCCTAGGCGGTTGGCCGTTTGCAGGAACAGTCCGCGGCGATCGCTCTCCGACGTGGAAATGAGATTCTGATAGGATGCTGCGGTCATGTGATTGAGGCCCTTGGGGGAGCGATCAGGTCACGCAGAAAATCTTGCATCCAGATCGGGAGAGCTGGCAGCCCCGCCTGCAAATCTTTGCGGATTGCCTTGCCGTGGCGCGGATCGTCGAAATGTCGCTGGAGGATCTCGGTCACGCGGCGTCGTTCCTGCCGCTTGTCGAGTATGTCCTTGAGCCAGTGGAGCGCCTGGACAACTCGCATCGCCGGGCGACCTGCCCAATAGAGGCGGCTTGGCGCGGCGTGCTTGAACCGGATTTCCTGATTGCCGAGCTTGATTGGCTTCAACCGGGCATCGACCATGATTTCAATCTTGGCGGGGACTGCGGTGGTGAGGCCAAGGTCGTTGGCAGCGGTCATGCCATCGATCACCATGCGGGCGTTGTCGCGACGCGTGACGGCCTCGATAACCGCGCGATAGTCGGGAACTGTCGCTTTGCCTGTGAGGGCGTTTGTGACAGGCCGATCATAGAGTCCGCGATCGATCCGTCGAAGTTCTCCTGTCGAACTCAACCGCTGAAGTGTCTTGTCGACGAGCTCGCGATTTGTCACATCGGCAAAGTCGCCTGGTGTCCACACGGCTCCGGGTTTGCGCCGGATACGACGCAAGATTGCCGACTTCGGATCTGTGCTCTTTGGGGGAGGGTGGACAACCATGTCCGAAATATACATCATTTTTCGGACATTGATAGACCATAAATGTCCGAAATATGTAGTAATTTTCGGACACAATCGATTTGGCCATCAGAGGATAACCAAAGTCAGCTAATTATTCGGAAGCTCAACAAGAAGAAGGTATTCCTTGCGTCGCTTGCTGAGATCGCGTTTGCTCAACTTGCCGGCGCAGTGGGCTAATCATGTCATGGTCATGGGGCCAGCCTGAGACGCACAATTTCAAGCATTGCATCCCAATGAGCTTCGCCTAAATTCATTACGGGACGGAGAAGGCGACATGGCTAACCACAGCGCAATTGAGTGGACTGACGCAACCTGGAACCCGGTGACTGGCTGCACGAAGATCACGACCGGATGCGACAATTGCTACGCGGAGCGCTTTGCCGAGCGATTTCGGGGCATAGCAGGCCATCCGTTCGAACATGGCTTCGACTTGATGTTGCGCCCCGAACGTCTAGATCAGCCAAAGCGCTGGAAGCGCGGTCGGATGATATTCGTCAATTCGATGAGCGACCTGTTTCACAAAAAGGTACCTTACGCTTTTGTCGATCAAGTCTTCGACACAATGGAAGAAGCCGATCAACACGTCTATCAGGTACTGACAAAGCGCAGCTCGAGAATGCGCGATTATCTTCAGCGCCGATATGCACGGCATTTGCCTCCCGATCACATCTGGATCGGTGTGTCCGTCGAGAATGATCGTGGAACAGCCCGCATCGATCATCTGCGTTCGGCGCCTTCGGTGGTTCGCTTCCTCTCGGTCGAGCCCCTCGTCGGATCGATCGGGAAGGTGAATCTCTCCGATATCCACTGGGTGATCGCCGGAGGAGAGAGCGGCCCGAACGCCCGAGTAATGCACATAGACTGGGCGCGCGAGATACGCGATGCGTGCCGGGATCAGGGCGTGCCCTTTTTTTTCAAACAGTGGGGCGGCTTTCGGCCGAAGTCCGGCGGTCGCGAGCTAGACGGCCAGGAATGGAATGAGTGGCCGGAGAGGGCGAAGGGCTGAATGGTCGATAGCCGCTTTTATGAAGGGCGTGGTCCCGCGCTCGTGAAGCACACCTTCATCGAGCGCTATTTGCCTACGCTCATCGCAAAGGTTGCATCAAAATACGACAAATTCACCTTCGTCGACCTATTTGCCGGACCATGGAATTCGCGGTGCGCCGATCATTCAGACACGTCGTTCGATATAGCGTTAAGGGCGATGCGTGGGGCGAAAGCGGCTTGGAAGAAAAATGGACGCGACGTGCAGATGTTGGCGCAGCTTGTCGAAGACGATGCCGAGGCTTTTGCCCAACTCAAGCGCCATTCAGGAAAATATCCTGACATCACGATATTATCCTATCGGGGCAAGGCCGAGGATCACGTCGGCACAATTCTTTCCGAAATTCCGGAGGGATCCTTCTCTTTTTTCAATTTCGATCCGAAAGGCGTTCCCGATCTCACGCGCTTTCGTGACATGTTCGAGCGCCCATCGAGCGAAGTTTTGCTGACCTTCATGCTAAAGTTCGCACATCGTTTCGCTCACACCGACGTGATGCCGACGCTGGCATCGTGGCTGAACGAGCTCGGCGACGATGACGAGCGCAAGTCAATGCTTTCTCGGCTTGCGAGGTCGGATAAGGAAGATGCGATCACCGAAGGCGCCCGTCGCACCCTTTCTAAGCTTGGCGACTATGAGTTCGCTCCGGAGATCACAGTCGATGAGCTTGAGAAAGAGCGAACCTGCTATAAGCTAATTTTTCTTACGCGCCATCCGAAAGGCATGCAGGTCTTCCGCGAAGCCCAAATCGCAGCGCTTCAGGCGCAGGCTTTCAATCGGTCAGGCGCGAAAGCTGCGGCGCGATGCGCAAAGACTGGTATGGAAGATCTCTTTCAGACCGTGATGCCAATCAATCCGGCAGAGCGGAGCGCTCGAGAAATCGCCAACGGCGAACGCGATGGTCGCAGTCTGGCCGCAACGATGATCCGCCACGCCGGCAACAAAGGGATATTGTGGAAAGACGTGTGGCCTTCGGTGCTCGACACATGCGTCGTCCACTATAGCCAGCTTGGCAGGATTCTGGGAGACATGCGGGCCAGCAGCCAGATAAAGGTGCCGAACTGGACTAACAACCGGATCAAGATTCCGCGCGATGACTACCGCTTCTTCTGGAATTCGAGAGGTATCACAAGCTGATGTGCGAACAACCCTGAGAGTCGCGGCGTAGCACTTCGAGCGGCGGACGAAGCCAGCTTCTTTCATTTTCCGTCCAAAAGCCGACGGACCGTTTTCAGCCCGTATTCCCTAAATTCAGAACTCGAATGAGCATCGGCTTTTGGAATATGTCATTTGGTCTGGGAATGGCTAGATTTAAGGTGACTTCTGATACAACAAGTTTGGAAGTATACTGGTGATTGATCAGCGTATCGCGACAATCCCAAGCTTTTCTACCTCGTGAGCCGTTCTACGAAATTACCCCCATCACGTCGTGAAGACCCTCAACATGCGGTCGGATGCCGGAGAACCACTATCGCGATACTTCGTCGATAAGAGCTTGGATTTTCGCGATGGGCGTATCGTCGATCGGCCGGATTGTTTCACCACAGCCCTGACATTCGATGGTTCGTCCAAGGCGCATGGTTTTGTACCAGATGTTGAGTTCGATTCCGCAGGCAGGGCATTCCGTTTGGGCCCATATATCGTCAAGTTCGTGCGCCATGATGGCATTATAGCCGATCACTGATCGTCGGCCAAGCCTCGACCCGATCCGTGTCGACCAAATCCGTCTCTGGAACACTTACGCATTAGGCGAGTCGGCATCCGACCCGTGAATGACCAATATATCGGCAAGTCTTGCCGATCCCCCGCTACGCAAATGAACGGTAATTGCTTGCCAAATTGGCGCGCCGAAGCGACGGAACTCAAACGATTGCGCGCGCACCGATACCTCGATCAACTCGCCAAAGATCTCGACATTTCTGCCGATCATGTTCCTCCCGCCAAATGCAGAACGACGCGATATTCCCGGTCAGGACAGGAAATTTTCCTGTTCGGCAGGCATAAACCGTTTCTCCTGCTCATCGAGATACTTCGATATCCGCGCAGCCGTCCGGCGCCTGGGCCGCCTGCCGTTCCTTAAATCGAGCACGAACCGCGGATCGCCCGCCGCGCAACGGCCAAACCGCGTCGCTGACATGTGTGTTACGGCCAAATACCGTTCGATCCGGTCTAGCAGGGTCATATCTCGCTCCGACTCATGAAAACGCTTGTGTTCTTGTATTGTTCTCTATAAGTTTCTCCCTATTGTCTAGGTCAATTCCTGTGAACGGAGATTTTTCATGGATTCGCTCGAGCAAAGGCAGGCGCTGGAAACCCTGATCCGTGAGCGTGGTGACGATTATCAGTCGCTGTCGCGCCTGCTGGGACGCAATGTCGCTTATGTGCAGCAGTTCATCAAGCGGGGCGTGCCGCGCAAGCTGTCGGAAGGAGACAGGCGGACGCTCGCCACATATTTTGGTGTCGACGAGCGCGATCTGGGCGGCCCTGACCTGGGTCCGAACGTCGTGAACCGGATGATCTCCATCCCGATCCTCGATGTAAGCGCTTCTGCGGGCCCCGGAGCGGTCCCGGATCTTGAGACCAGCCGGGGGTCGATGGAGTTCGATCCGCGCTGGGTCAAGCGGCTGACCGCAAGCAGTCCCGACAAGCTCAGCATCATCCAGGTGCGGGGTGATTCGATGGCTCCTACAATCTGCGACGGCGATGAAGTGATGGTCGATACAGGCGACGGCGTCGGGCGGCTGCGGGATGGCATCTATGTGCTCCGGATCGACGACGTGCTGATGGCCAAGCGCCTTGGTGTTCGCCCGAGCGACCGGACCATTTCGATCCTGAGCGATAACCCTGCTTATCCTCCCTATGACAATCTCGACCGGCAGTCCTTGCACGTTATCGGACGGGTCCGCTGGTTTGGGCGCATCGTTCAGTAGAACAGGCCCCGGACGTATGGGCTGGCTGTCGTCAGTCCCCCGCCCCGGCACCGTTTCAGAAATGGCGATAATATGCGATGCCAGTCCGGGACAGGAACCCGGCAACACCACGCTCATTGCCGACATCATATGTTCACACCCCGTCAGAGCGAAATCCCCCGCGATCGCGTCCGCGACAGTTCGGGCGATGCCGTGCCGTCCGCTGTCCCGACCTCCGGCCCGGTCTTCGTTCCCGGTTCCTTGGCCAGGCCTTGCGCTGCGGCCGATTTCAGCCGCTCGGTGACTTCGAGCGCCGATGTCTTGCTCCCTTCGTTCGCCATAAGGGCGCGCTCGATCCGGTCTGAGTTATCGACAATCAGCGTCAGGTGATCGCGCAGCCGCGTGATGGTGACGAGGAAGGTCTGGCGGTTGGTGAGATTGCGCTCGCGGCTGTCCATGACCGCGATGCCCCGGTCCGAGGTCAGCCCCTGCGCCATATGGGCGTTGAGCGCATAGGCAAGATCAAGATGGGTCAGCATCGGGTCGGTCTTTGCCATCTCGATCGTATCGCCCCCCGAGGTTTCGAGGGTGATCCTGTCCTTGCCGATAGTCATGACCCGGGCCCGATCGGCATTGAACAATCCGCGGCTGGCATCGTTTTCGGTCCAGCGGATGCGGTCGCCTTCATGGATCTCGAGAGTCCTGATTTCCGAAAGCCGCAAGGCGTCGTCCGAGCCTGCCGGTCGCAGCAGGTCGGGCCGGAAGCTGCGCTCAGCGCCCTTGCCGCTCCGCAAATGGACACGTCCTGCGCGCGGGTCGACCGAGACCACGCTCCAGTTCCCCTTGGTCAGGCCGAGCTTGCGCGAGGCCCGGCGGACCTCGACGACCTGGCCTGGTTTATAGGTCGAAGCATGGCGCAATTCTTCGCGGGTCGCATTGACGCGCGAGAAGACGTCAACCAACATCTTGTTCGGTCCCAGTTCACCATTGGCGACAAGCCCGGTCTGAACCGCATGGTTGATGTCATCGCGCAATCGCCGCCCCGAGGCATAGATCGCGGTCACGTCGCGCTCGGCGGGCGACAGCGCTAGCCAGGTCTCGGCGGCGACCTCGGCACCCCTACCCGGTGCTTCGACGATGGACTCGCGAAGCGCTGTCAATGCCTCGCTGATATTTCCCGCCTGTGCTGCGATCTGGGCGGTGCGCACTGGCTTTGCCCGCGCGCGCACATTGGCATTCATGGTCTCGGTTTCGACACCGGCCTTTTGCAGCAGCGCAAAGGGCTTGCCCGCATCGACCGCTCCCAATTGCTTGCGGTCTCCAACCAACGCCAGTCGTTCGACCTCGAGCAGATTGGCGAGGCGCACGAGTTTCTCCTTGTCGGCATTGCCGACCATCGAAGCTTCGTCGAGCAGGAGCACGGCCCCTTTGTATATGCCGCGCGCTCCGGCAAGCTTTGCCCGGTCGGGCGGGTCGCCAAGCAGCGACGCATGCTGCCTGACAAACCGCGCCAGGGTCATCGCCGGGATGTCGATGTCGCGCTTGAGCATCTGGACGAGTGTGTTCTGGACGGCAAGACCAAGCACGGTCTTGCCTTCTTCGACCATCAAGCGTGCGGCGGGTTTGAGCATCGTGCTTTTCCCCGCCCCCGCCACGCCCTGGATCGCAATGATGCGGTTGGTCGAGACGAGCAGCATCCGGCCTGCGGCAAGCTGTCCCACATTGAGCTCACGCCCATGCGCCGCATGGGCGTGAGCCTGCAGCCGCGACACGGCCGTTTCGGGCGTAGCAATCGCCCGGCTTTGTCCCTGCCCTGCTGCCACTTCGGCAAGGATCCGCTCTTCGGCGGCAACGGCGCGCGCGGTCGTCATCATCATGGCACCGGGTCCCCGCCCCCGCTCGAGCGCACCCGACGCGATAAGCTGTTCGATCCGCGCTTCCACAAGGGCGACGCTTGTCGGCATCCCGAAATCGAGCGCGGCTTTCAAAAGATCGGTATCCTTGAACACCGCTTCACGCTCGGAAAAATGCCGCACGCCCGCCGCCACGGCCTGGGCGGCTGCAATCTCTTCCCGGGTCTTCAGATGGATTTTGACGGGCACCAGCGGATCGCGTTCGGGCAGACCCAGCCTCTCGCCAAAGACGCGCAACCAGACCTGTCCCCGCTCGCCGATCGAGCGGGCCTCGCCTGCCAGCCGCTCCCAACGATCGGGCCCGGTTTGGCTGCGTGCACGCGCCGAACGGATGATCGATTGAAGGTCGAGATTGCGGGCGCGCGCGAGGTCCTGCCAGCGTGCGCGCAGCGCACCCCGGTCGGCGATGGCTTCTTTGGGCCGACGTGTATCGAGGGCAGCGACGATCCCGGCTTCCAGCCCGGGGCCGCGACGCGCGGCGAGCACTTCCTGGCGCCTTGTGCTAAAGGCCATGATGTCGCTGCGCGAGATCCCTTTGGCCTCGAAATTGCCATGCTTGGACGTCGCTCCGACCTCATAGCCCAGCGCCTCCACGCGCCCGCGAAAATGGGTCATGGTCATGGTGTTGAGGAGCGTGTTGAGCGCCCAGAGCTTGTCATTGCGGAGCGATCGCCATTTGCCATCAGGCGCTTGGGTCAGATTGGCGATGACCGCGTGAAAATGCGCACCCGGCTCCTGGTTGCGGTTGGTATCATGCTGGAAGAGCGCGACGACGAGATTGCCGGTCGCAACCAGCCTCTCCTTGCCCTTGACCTCGATACGGGTGGCCGCAAGGCGCGCCTCGGCCCAGGCCAGTGTTTCCTTCACAGAAGCGCGATAGGCTTCAATGATCCGCGTATCCCCGCCGACAAGGGCCAGGAGCGACCAGCTTTTGGGCATGGTGAAGGTCAGGTCGGTCCCGGGCCGATGGGGTTGCTTGTCGTTCCCGATCCGGGCGCCATCCGGCAACTCGCCCCTGAGGATGGCATCGAACGCCGCCGCTTCGATGCGTCCCGACAGGCCAAACTTCGCCGCACCCTTGCCGAACCATTCGCCGGAGCGATCGGCATCGGCCCTGGTATAATAATTGTCAGCCGCGAAATAATTTGCAGCCCCACCCGCCGAGCGGACATTGGCAACCGAAAGCATCGATCAGTCGTCCTGAAGTTTGGCGCTGCCGGACCCGCGCGAACGGGGCCGACAGTGCACAGAGGCAAATGCAAGCGCCTAACGGTCGAAATCGAGCTGGTCGGGATCGCGCGAAACTACAGGCTGGTTCTGCTCCGTTGGCACGCGACCATCGCCCGTCCCGTTTTCATCGATGGCCGGGGCGCCGTGTCCTCGCGCGGGCGTGCTGGTTTCGCCCGAACCCGACGCCAGAACATGGCGATCGCGATCGGCAGACAGAGTGTTTTGACTGGCCTGTGCGGCCGCGTCCTGGGCCTCACTTGTCTGCCGGTGCGGCGCCAGATGCTCCCCCGATGGGCCCTGCGGATCGAGCGGCAGTTCTGGATCGGCATGGGGTGTTTCGGCATGCTGCCGCGCGGACGTCTTGCCCTTGCGATTCCCTGTAGGGCGTTTCTCGGCCGTCAATCCGAATTGCAGGTTCTGCTCGCGCTTGTGCCGACCGGATTCGTCGTCGGCGTCGACCGGCTCAGCGGACCTTGGCGCAGGCGAGGGTACAAGGGGGTTTGTCGGCACCACTCCGGGGGAACCCATGCGGTCAGTCAGGCCAACTGGCAGCAGAGGCGGCGACGCGCGTTCGATATAGCCTGATGCCAGTATCGGGCGCTCGACCGGCGTGATGATCACCGGTGCTGCAGGCAGCCCTTCGGGGAACTTCAGATAACCCGACAGGCTTTCGAGATCCCTGATCTCCTGCGCCATTTTGAGCACACGTTGCGTCCGGCTGTGGCTAAGACTGCGGGCATCGCGCATCGAGTTGAGGCCGATCGTGGCGCCCTCCTGGACGTCGATGATTTCCTCGGTGCCGATCATTTCCGACGCATGCCGCGCGGTTTCTTCGTCGGCCATCGCCAGGAACAATTTCGTCCGGGTGAGCGAGGTGATGGTCTGCTCGGCATCCTTGCCGTAAACCTCGCGGATCTGCGAAATGCTGTGGCAGCCAAGAACGACCGCACCGCCGTAGGAACGCGCGGATTCCAGCGCGGCCTTGAGCGTCGGCAGGCGGTGAAGGGCTGCCAGTTCATCAACGAAGAACCACAGCGCCGTCTCCTTCGAGCGCTCGCCTGACATCAGCGTGATGAGGGCAGTATCGATCCACAGCGTCAGCAACTGCCGGCAGATCTTGACGTCGACAAACTGGGTTGAAAGAAAGAGGATCGAGCCGCCCGATGCCTCTTTCCTGACCCATTGCCGCACCGAAAATGCCGGGCCCTGGGTCGGCAGCATCTGCAACCCCCTGGCGTTGGTGTTGAACACCGCGCGGACCGAGTTTGCCATTTTCTCGGTGAGCGGATCGGTCAATATCCCAGCCGGTGTGTGCTTCACGATGGCATGGATTTCAGAAAGTGGTGCTGTCATCAGGCGGTTGCTCAGATCGGCATTGGTCGGTGTGCCGCGCGCCTGCATTTCCATGCAGTAATTGACGAACAGGGTCCGTGCGCCGTTGATCCAGAAGCCCTCTTCAGGACTCCCTTCATTGGGAATGAGCGCTTCGGCCGCAACAGAAAATTCAGACAGTGTGTGGCATTCGTCGAAGATGCTCCAGGCCGGGCACCGTGCATCGGCAGGGTTCAGGATGACGTCGCGTGTCGGGTCGTAGAACGCCGAGACATAGTCGCCCTTCACATCGAAGATGACCGCCTTGCATCCGCGCTCTCGAACCTGCGCGACCATGTCGAGCAAGGTCTGCGTTTTGCCGCTCCCGGTCGATCCGATGACCATGGTGTGGCGGCTCTCGGCGCCCAGGGGATAGTCGATCCCGGCAATGCGGTAGGCCAGAAGCCCAAGGCCCTTGAGCCAGTCATCAAGGCTGAGGAACCTGTAGCGCCAGCCAAATCTGTGCTTGAGGAGACCCAGATGGGGCGCCAGATTCATCCGCTTGACGAGGATGTTAAGGGCCTGGGCTGACACCAGTTTTGCGCCGCGCACATGGCGGATTTTGCCCGCAGCATGACCGTAACGCTCGGCGAACCAGAGATAGGCCAAAGCTGCCACGCTGCCGATCCCTGCCGACCAGCCAAGACTGGTCCAGACGAGCGATTTGAACTGCACCCAAGCGAGCGCAACCGGCGGGTAATATCGTAGGATGGACATGGGCACGAGATGGCCGGTGCCCAGTGGGTCCGCGATCGAGACGAGCTTGTTCGCTGGAAGCTCAAGGAACATATAGCCCGTGGCATAGACGCGCATCCAGACGAGATAGGCGTCATGTTCGCTCTGGCCGGTCTCGAGCTCGAACCACAGAATGCCGAGAAAGAGCAGGCTGGCAAGCAGCAAGGGCCATTTGAACCCAACGAGAAACATGCCTGTGTCATGCTCGAAGAGCTGGTTGCCGCGAACGAAGTTAGCGATCCTGGGCATCATGCACCCTCCCCGTCGTCGCGAGCAGCGCGCCAGGCTTTGGTCACCTGTTCGTAAAGCCCCTTGTCCGCATGCGTGGACAAAAGCGCCTCCAGTGCAAGCGTTGCAAAAAGCATCCGGTAGGCGAGATCGCCAATGGTCTCGGACGGCCGTTCGGCAAGCCCCAGTGTCAGCAACTGGCGGGTGAAGGCCGAGAGCGATACGCCCTCGATCCGGGCCTGTCGTTTCAAGTCATCGAGTGTCCTGCGCGGTAAATAGCAGGAGACTGCGTGTCGTTTGATCATGTCATACTCCAATAGCGGAGCATGGTTCGACACTGCACAAAGCAATGAGAACATAATGCGAACCACATTGATGCGCAACCGGAATCTTTGCGCGCAAAATCAAGCCTTTAGCCTGTAATACTGTCAATGACTGTGCAAAGACGGTGGAATACCCTGACTGGAGCACTGGCCCCAAACCAGCGCCAAGTGCTTGAGCCACAAACGAAATTCACGCGGGCGCAGCCGGGTACGGTGTGCTTAAATTCCCGGGAGCGATCAGCCCTATCCGGCCTTTGGACTCGTTATGGATTGGAAGTTTTGCTGGCAGCGACGCTGCCGACCTGAATGGCCTTTCGAACGATGCTTGCAAGGCCGCTTTGCGGCGCCAAATATGTCCGGCACGCATGACAAAGGCGGCGTAATGACCAAGGCCGCGTCACCGGATTCTGGTGCACACTGCCGCCCGAAGACGCGACCGATCGAGATGCAAAAAAAAGAGTTTTCCTACAGCCATGCGCGCATGCGATTGCACCGGTCTGAGGGGTAAACCCAGACGAAAGGAAACCTGCATGACCAAGGCAAAATCGGGTGCACTGGAAGCTCTTGCCAAGCTCAAAACAGAGCGTGAGGCGCTTGCCAAACGCGAGGTCGAACTGACCGATACCGCGGCGCGCGAACTCGGGCTGCTGGTGCTCGGCAGCGGCCTCGAGCGGTTTAGCCCGGCGGGCTTCAAAAAGCTGGTCGCCACCCTTGGATCGCTCGGCGAAAGCGAAGCGCTTGCCAGGCTCGGACAGGTCGCAAAATGATCGTTGCGCGGTGCGCGATGGCACTCGTCACCATCCGCAGGACGGGTATAACGTCAGCCATTCCGTGCTCGATCACAGGTGCGGGCCGCGACCGGCACGAGCAAGGGCGTCCAGGTCAATGGGATACGATAGCCCACCGGCCCTGATCGGGCAAAAGCCCTCCCTCACCGCCCCATTCGCGGTGATCATCAGCGCTCCGTCATTCCGCGCCCTTGGGCGGCATGCCGCCAGCGCCAGCGGGGCTCGATGCCCCGGTGGCGCTCCCGACGCCCGCACAAAAAAGGGAGAGGAGCGTGTGGCTCCCCTCCCTTTGTGCGTCGCTGGCGGCGCCCGTCAGAACGGGACTTCCCAGGGGTCGATCTCGTCGAACAGCCGGTCGATTACAGTGCCGATCATCCGGGCGTCATCGTCCCCCATCCGGCCTGTGATGGTGTAGACCAGCTGGTCGATGAGGTGCTGCGGCAAGGCGTCATAATCGCCTTCGTCGATCGCGATATAGCTGCCATCGGCCTCCTCGATGATATGCTGGTCGAAGAAGCTGTGGTTGGCGCGAACATCTGCCAAGCGGTATGCTGCGTCATAGGTTTGTCCGGTTGAAGTCGTCTGATAAGTTTGAAGTGCATATGCCATGTTGGCCTCCTGATCATTGAGTTGAAGAGGCTTGCGCGAAGAAAAGCGGAGGCGATGCGGGTCAGGGATCGCCGCAAGGCGACCGCGCCAGCGGGGCGTGGGGGAGCCGATTTTTTGCTTCCGACGGAGCGCAGCGCAGTGGAGCCAAAAATTGGGGGAACCGCGCATCCTTGACGCGTATCGTGTCCGGTTTTCACACTCGGTCATTTTCGCAAGAGAGTATTTTTTCAGTGGGTCGTTGCCAAGGGGGCGCGCGCTGCTACGCTCGACCCATTCGGGCGTTGCGGGGAAACCTTCGGGGGCACGGCCGGATCGAAGCAAAAGGGGGGGAGAGAGAGCCCCGGTCGTTCCGGGACTCTCTCTCGCGGGGATCAGGCAGCAACACGACTGGCTTCGCGCACGATCGTCAGCGGCACACCTGCCTTGCGCAGTTTGTCGGCGAGGTTCATCTGGATGCCCGACCCGCTGCACACCACGGCTTCAACCGGGTTCATCCCGATCATCCGGTCGTTGCGGGCAAAACCTGCCCGGTTGCCCAACCGGCGATCGAGCCTGCACATCACCACCTGCACGTCGTTGCGTGCGGCCCAGGCCTGCGCAATCACATCGGCTCCGGCGTTCTGCGCGGTCGTCGCCAGCACCATCGAAGGGATGCGCTGTTTCACGAAATCGAGCGTTTCTTCGATGTCACGGGTCTCACCCCATTGTTGTCCGCCCGAGAACAGGACCACCGCCCCGGTCGGTGCATATTGTTCGCGGCGGTTGGCCGCGCGCGCCGCCAGAAAATCCCGGCTCTCGATCAGCGACGCGGTCGATTTGGACGAGACTTTCGATCCGCGTGTCGGTGAAAAGGGCCGTCCGGTTTCGGCCATGTAGATTTTGGAGGCATGGTCGCGCATGCATTCGAGTGCATCGCGCGCCTCGTCGAGGCTGCGCGCGCGCATCGTCGTTTCTTCAAGTTCGACCGCATAGATTTCGGACGGATCGTAACACGCAATCAGGTCCTTCAGCTTCATCGTTGTATCATCGGCACGTCCATCGACGCGCTTTGCCACCATGTGGAAACTGTTGGCGATCCCCCAGGCGATCTCGCCTGCAAATTCTTCCATGCGCGTGTCCCTGAACAGGTCGAAGATCGTCGCCATGATCATTTCCATCGCCGCCTGCGCCATCTGTGGATCGGGCATGTCGGCAGTGGTCGGTGCCTCGGCAATCGAGAGTTGCGCCATGTCGGTCTGTTCGACGAACGCTGTCCCGTAATCGGGTGCGGCAATCGCTTCGGCATAGGCCTCTGCCAGATCGGTGAAGCTTGAGAAGTTTGAAGATGCAGTCATGTGAGCCTCCTGAATGTTCCCATCGGAAGTGATGAGGCTCCTCACACGGTATTCGTGGCCCAAGCTGTCACAGGACGGCAAGCGTCTCGCGCAGCCGCCGTGCAAGCGGGCGGTGGGGGAACCGATTTTGTGCGGGGCCACGCGAAAGCGCAGGCCGCACGCAAAATTGGGGGGACCGCCGATCCTTGACAGCGCCGGGCAACGGATACCATCCTCGGACTTCAGCAAGTATATTTATATCTCCCATCCCTGCCGCTCGGCAGATGCGAGACTTGGGGTGGCAGATCAATCGCAGCGTCGATCCACCCCAAGCGAGCGAGGCGCGGCAGACCCTCACAAGAACGGCACCCCGATCACCGCGCCGGCAAAGCGGTCCGACCAGGATGCGGGAGGCAGACGGCCAAGCGGGCGAAGCCCAAGCGCCGTCGGCGGACCCCGCTCCCGTCGTCGGGCCGCCCGGCAGCGTGACCGGCGTGCACTCGCGGGTGTCGAACGACGCCGCACCCTGTCGGGTCGCGCATGCGCACCCGCAGTGTGCGTCTTCAGCCCCGCGTCCTTGCATGTGCCGCCAAGGCAGCACCCGCTTCATCACGTCAACAGCGATACGGGAAGAAGGAGATGCACCCGCTCATCGGGCGCGGCAGGGATCAAAACCCGCAGGGCCGAGACGCGATGAAGACGCGGCTCGGTCGAGGCGGCAGCGCCGCCGAGATAGAGCCCGACCGCGCGCCTCACGCGCGCGGTGCCGCCCATATTCTTTCGTCGATATCGATCAACATCAACATCACACGTCAAGGACGCCCGACCCGGCGCGCCAGCGCCGGGAACAAGCGGAGCAGATGTTGGCAAGCCGCGGCAGCCGCATCGATACGCGCTGCAACGTCATGCGGGCGGGCTTGCGGGATTTGATCGAAGGGCCAAAGCATCGCTGGAGCCTTTCAGGCAAAAGAAGGGGCGACGCTCAGAACAAGCGCCGCCCAGGGGGTCAGAGGAACAGGACTTCGTCGGCGACGATCTCGACCGCGTAGCGGTCGTTGCCGCTGGTGTCGGTCCATTTGCTGTAGTGAAGGCGGCCTTGCACCTCGACCAGTTCGCCCTTCTTCTTATGCTTGGCGACGATCGCGCCAAGGCCGTTGAAGACGCTGATGCGGTGCCAGCTGTCGTGGGTTTCGCCGCAACCGGTCTCGGCATTGACGACGCGCTTGCCGTCGGCGAGCTTGGGTGCGGTCGTGACCAGCGAGAAGGTCGTGACTGACTTGTCGCTGCCGATCTGGCGGGTAGCCGGGGTTTCGCCGATGCGTCCGAACAGGATGACCTGGTTTTTCATGAAAATATGTCCTCTCATTGCAGGTCGCCGGAACTGCCCGGCGATGAACCTGACCAGCGGCGAGACAGGACGTCCTGGCGCACCCGCGTCAGCGGGGAAACCGGTAAAAGCGAGGATGGTGCGGGCAGGCTGCGGCACGCAGGCAACACGGTCCTCGGGCTTTTCCGGTTGCGCCGGCGGCCGATCGCCGCAGGGTTCATCGACGACAGGGCAGAACTCCGGCACTTGCCAGAGAAGGGGCATCCCGCATGACAAGCCACAGGATCAGGGGATTGGCACACCAGCCACATTTCCGCTGAGCGGGAGAGTTCAACACTCGACAAGCTATGCTGCCGCTCCGCGCCAGTCGATATACGAGGGTGTTATCGAGCCGGGACCGGCGTGGCCGGTGGCTCGACGATTGCCAGGGCGGTGCCAAGCCTCGGACGGATTCGCGTATCGAGAGATGTCGGCGTCCCCGCCGCGACCACCAAAAGAGGCACTTCGAAGTCGGCCGGTTTGAGATAGGCACGGATCGCCCGCATCGACCCGAGATCAATGGTCGTCTGGACATGCAACATGAGATGATCGTCGTCATCGGTCGCATAGTTGAGCGGCCCGGATATCCCGTCGAACACGATCCGTTCGGCTTCGAAGGCACCGGGACATGTGCCGCACCAGCGGAGATAGGGGATATGCTCGTCACAACAATATTGCTCGAGCGCCTCGAACATGCCGTACTTGGCATTGTAGTCATGCAGACGGAGCGGCGCGCCTGCAACATGGGTCTCGAAGCTGAACGGCGTATCATCGAGTTCGTTGCACAGCCCTTCAAAGCCGATCAGTTCGGCAAGCTTTTCGGCCTGCGCGGAACTGATGTGCCCGCCGATGGCAATGCAGGCATAAGCACAATCGGACATGACGAGTCTCCGTATTGAGTTTGTGAGGAGAATCAGGCAGCGATCGGGGCTGGCTCAGCGAGAAGGCCGTGGCCCCGCAGCATCCAGGGCTGCATCTGGATCAGCCGTGCCCAATCGGCGAAGCTTGGAATATGGCCAAGGTCTTCCACGACATGGCGTTCGCCGATCAGGCGCACCGGCACGATCCGGCCATCGCTGTTGGCGAGAATTTCACCAAAGACCGCCTGGAGCATGAATATGCCTTCAGCATGGTGGCGCAATGCCCGGTGCCGGGGGTCAGCCAGTATCATCTTGGACTGGTCGAACCACTCGTGGAGCGCGATATAGTCTTGCGGGATGCCGCCCCATTTTCGCGCGGACGACTGCGCATGATAATAGCAATGCGCCATGAGGCGTTCCTTTTTTTCGAAAAACTGTTTGATATCGGCCGGAAACCCCTGATCAGAACGCGACCCGGTCGCCTTCGGTGGTCATCACGCGGATGGCATGTTCGACCACGACAGAGTCGTCAGCGACGTGGATTTCGATTGTGCCGACCGCACCGTCGCCATTTTCCCAGCCGCAATAGTGATGGGCCAGAACGATCTCGGCGAAATCGGTCAGCGCAGACTCGAGCGACGCGCGGGCCATGCGGGTCACGCCAGTCCAATCGTCGCGCGTCGGATAGTCGATTTCGCCCGAGAGATCGGCGACGCTGGCGGTGGGCAAAAGTGCGGTCACTTCCTCGGCAGCGCCTTGATCACCGTAACCGTCATAGCGGATCAAGGCATGCGCCGCGCCCAATCCGGCGAGTGCGCCGATCAGGACCGGCTTGGCGCGGGCGCAATAGTCCTCGAACGATTCGGCGATCCCGGCGGGTTTGGGGATGCTGATGGCAGCCATTTGCGGATCCTTGTGGCTGGAGTGACGTTCGGCCGCGATGGCAAGAGCGGGACGCGCAGCGTGAAGCACGTACGCCCCATGCGGCATCATGTGGGGTTTGCCTGAACTGCAACCGGCACCCGCTTTGTGAGCGGATGCCGGTTGTCTTGATCGCGGCTGGGGGACTTTTCAGGTTATTCAGCCGGGATCAGGGGGGGCTCGTTGCTCACCGGCTCCTTGGTGCGGGCCTTGCCACCACGCGGCGGTGCGGTGCTTTCGCCCAGACCGTCACCGGCGGGCCGTTCGGCTGCACCATCGCCGCCGGTATCACCATCGTCATCGACCGCATCGAGCGCATCGCGACGCCGTCCGTTGTTGCGGCGCCACGCCACGGCATAGCTGCCATCATCCTGGCGGAAGCACGCGATGTAGAGCGGGGCATCCATCGTCGGATCATCGATCTTGCCCTGGTAGAACGCCTCGCCGGTCTTGGTGGCAGTGAGTTCAAACAGCGCGCCGACCGAAATCCAGTTGCGTGCGGCGTTGAGTGCCAGCACGTCGAACTTGGGGGCGGCGGGATTGGTGCTCGTGACAGCGCGCAGTCCGATTGTCATCGACACCGCAAGCGTCGAAACCTGGCCAACCAGCTGGCCTGAAGCATTCTTCTTGATCATTCCGATATTCATCGTCTGTCTCCATGTTGGATTGTTCGACCGAACCCCTTGTCCGATCGCTTTCCCCTCACCCCCTTTTCTCTCGGCCAAAGGCCGATCCTCGCAGCGATCCCGCTGCGGAACTGAATTGGGTTCATCTCGGGGAGGACGCGAGAACGCCGCAGGCGAACTGTCGCTCGCCAGCGACGCATCATGGGAGTCCGGACAAACCGGGTTCTCATAGCATCTCGGCGGCTATGGTCAGTGCGGCAGCGTCATCCATATTGCCGGGGGCGTCCGGTCGGGCATTTCGAACAGTACGGTTTCGCCTGACGTGAAAATCGTGGCTGTGTGCAGCCCGCCGAAACCATGTTCGCGGTTCCAGAAGACAAGGCCTTGGTCGGCGTCGGGCGCAGCCACCACCAATCGCTCAGGATCGACGTCGTCGTGGAGCGAGAGGACATCGCGGATCGCACACGGCGTCACTTTGATAACGCCACCAGTGAAGCTGCCAGGACTGGCGCGGTCGGCGTCCGACGCCCAGCTGAACCGGAAGGGCAAGGAAGACGGGCTGACCCGCTGGATCACGCGGGCGATGTTGCCGAGCTCGGCCTGATCGCCCGACAGGAAAAGAGTGACGGCCTCGGCGTCTGGTCCATCCAGACCATCCGGTACATCGTCCCAGAGCGAAATCGAGCATCCGAACGTCGGAAAGTCACGATGTTCGAACAGGGCACGAAATGCGTCAAGCGGCGTCCCCGCGATCTCGGGAGCGAACAGCGTCTGAAAGGCTTTGGACTGTTGGCGATAAAGCGCCGCCTCAGCCTCAGGCGTCTCGCACGTATCAATCGACGCGCCCACGCGCTCGATTTCAAGGAGCAGGCGCGCTTCAGCGACTGTCGTTGGGAGCAGGAATGCAACCCGCGTATAGCAATTGGACATGGATGTTCCTTCCGGGCAGCCGGTGCCCGTTTTTTGGGATTGTGATGACGAGGAGTGCCAGTGATGCACGGAGTGTCTTTGCCTCGGCTTCGATCAGTGGTTGTCCTGCTGACCGATCCATTTCTTGCCCCAGCGTTGGATCGGGCCATCGGGAGTCGCCGAGCCCGACATGCGATCAATCTCGAGCGTTGCCGCCAGACCGTCAGGGATGTCGGCATAGTCGGACGCAATGCTGACCGCGTCACCGGCCATGGATATCTCGTGCGGTGCCATGCCGCGCCACAGGATCACCTGGGGATCCTCATCGCCCTCGGCGGGCGGGCCGAACACGATCACGAAATAGGTTTGAAGCGGTCGATCCCAACCGATCGCGACTTCGAACAGGCCCGTTGTGTCGGCGCGCGGCCTCAGGCTGCGGCGGCTCATGACGCTGCATCCAGCGCTGCGCGCCTTTCAAGCCGGGCGATGGCTTCGGTTGATGCCCGTCCAGATGGGCCCCGGACTTGGGCGATGATTATCAGGTTCGGCATGATATACTCAATAGTCGCTGGCGAGCATCACCGTGCAAACGCGCTGGGTCAGCTCGGTTTTGGTGGGGTCTTCCGAACCATAGAGAAGCTCGGGGTCAAAATAATCGATTTTGAAAAAGAAGCGCGCGCCGCACAGCTCAAACGCGCCGAAGTCGCGTTCGCCGTGCGGATCGTCAGTGTCCTCAATGGCGAAATCTGCAACGGCGCGGGCCAGCATCTGCTGCGCGAGGATGATCGCAAGTGTTGAGGAGGCGTCGTCAGCGCCGTCGGGGCTGCATGCAAGGATCGCATTGCGGGTGAACACCATCCGGCCCGACGGCAGTTGGCCCTTACGGCATAAATCATTGAGATCCGCACAGCGTGCGGCATCGCGGGCGAGAGCCTGAGCATCGTTTGACATCGGCAATTCCTTTTTAAGTCACGCCCGCTCTCTCCCCCTCCCCTCACATTCTCGCTGGGGTCGCCTTGGTCGCCCGGTACCCGCGAGCGAGCGCGGGCGTGCGATTGACTGACTCCCCAGACGTCATTCGATTGTTACCAGGGTAACAACGTCTTCGCTGGGTGCGCAATTGGCCAGCACGACGCGGAATGGCTGGAGCGGATGACGGGTCTTGACGACCGCAGTATTGGACAGCGCCGTGTCCGCCGTTTGTGCTGCAACCCGGTTGGCGTTTTCGATGCTGCACAGGGCTTTGCGCCGCTTCGACAAGGAAGTTTCTTTGCCGCTCATCGTGTCAGACCTTTTGGGCGAGTGGAAAGGGAATGTCTTTCGGGTGCATTGTCCGCCCAGGCGAGGTGGTCGCCCTGCGGATCGCATTTCTGTCCATGCGCAGCCATCCGAAGATCGCCTCCTAATCAATGAACTCGGGTTGCCGGGGCGTCGCGCGATCGAGATGGAGATCGCGCGCGATCAACGTGGCCAGGCTTTCCGGGTGCAGCGCCTTGGCAATGTCGCAGAAATGATTGTGTCCGCCATGATAGTCGGAACGTCCGCGACAGCTACGGTACATGATCTCGCGGCCTGCCCCCATGCAGCCCAGCGAAATCTGGACATAGACGCAGTCGCCATGAAGTGTGATCTCGCCCGAGACCGCGACGCCGCCATAGTTGGAGCGCAGGTCATAGTCTCCTGCACCAAGACCGAGTTCACGCGCCAGAGCGCGCAGCGCCGATTTGGCTTCGCGGTGGAAGGCGGCCTTGGCTTCGGCGTCATAGGTGATGCCCCGGCGGGCGAGCACCACAAGCGCGGGCTTGCGGCGCAGTTCGTCGATCTTTGTCATGCAGGCGCTGCGCAAATCGCGGTCGGCTGGTCGCGTCTGGGTTACATCCTCGCCATTGGCAATCCGTCCGAGATGGCGTGCGAGCAAAACGACTGCAGAATCGCGTTCGGGATCGATCCCGGCGTTGCGGGCATCTTGCATGGCATCGACAAGCGCATCGCGCGCCGTGCCAATCGTCAAAAGGCCTTCGGGCTGAAGCGCGCGGGCGTAGCGAAAGGCGATATCGTAGGTCATGGATGATCTCCCCGTCTTGAACAATCAAGTGCGAGACATCCCCTCCCCCTCCTCTTTTATCGGTCGCTTGGCGAACGGCTGACGGCTGACGGCTGACGGCTAAAGGTGGCACCTCGAGTTCGGTCTGCGAAACTCAGGCATTGAGCTGACCCAAGCGAATGAGCGTGAAATATCATTCTATCTTGCAAACTGAACATACCGAGTTCATATTGCTAGGATGATTGACCGCAAGTATCAGGCTATCGTCGAACAGAGGCTGACCCAGTTTTCCAACGTTGCCTTGCTTGGGCCACGACAGGTGGGGAAAACGACGCTGGCGCATGCCGTGGCTGGCGGGCATGGAAGTTCGGCGCTCTACCTCGACCTCGAGCGGGCATCGGACCGGCGACAGCTCGATGATCCGGACGCCTTTCTGGCTTCTCACACTGACAGACTGATCATCATGGACGAAATTCAGCGCGCGCCCGAAATCTTCGCGTCCTTGCGCGGCGCCATCGACCAGCGCCGCCGGATGGGCGACAAAGGCGGCAAGTTTCTGCTGCTGGGCTCAGCATCGATGGAATTGCTGCGTCAGTCTTCCGAAAGTCTGGCGGGTCGCATTACCTATGTCGACCTGCCCCCGCTCCAGCCCGATGAGGTCGCCGCCAGTGGGGGTGATATTGACGCTCTCTGGCTCCGGGGCGGCTTCCCGGAGAGCTATCTGGCGCTAACGGATGCCCAAAGCCTGCAATGGCGGCTCGACTTCATTCGCACCTACCTCGAGCGCGATGTGCCGCAATTCGGCCTACAGGTGGGTGCCGAGCCGCTGGAGTTGTTCTGGCGGATGATCGCCAACGATCAAGGCGAACTGTTCAACGGCCAGCGCTATGCCCGGTCTTTGGGCATCAGCGGGCCTACCGTGGCGCGCTATCTCGACATTTTCCAGAATCTGTTGCTGTTCCGTATCCTTCGGCCCTGGCATGCCAATGCCGGCAAACGCCTGGTCAAATCTCACCGCACCTATGTCCGTGACGCGGGGCTGCTGCATGCCCTGCTTGGCCTTGGCACGATGACGGACCTGCGCGGACACAGTATCGTCGGAAAAAGCTGGGAAGGCTTTGTGATCGAGGCGCTGATTGCCGCAGCTGGCCCATTCGCACGCGCCTGGTTCTACCGAACGGCGGCGGGGGCCGAGGCAGATCTTGTCCTTGAATTTGGTGCCAATCGCATTTGGGCCTTCGAGATCAAACTCTCCAGCGCACCGACGGTCGATAGGGGCTTTCACCATGCGTGTGACGATGTCACAGCGATACGGCGCATTCTCGTCCACCGCGGCGACACAGCATTTCCCATGCGCGGAAGCATTGAGGCCCTGCCCCTCCTCGACGCGCTATCGGCAGTTCGGGAAGAGGCCGTCCGTTAGGGTTCGAAACCTGTGCAGAGCATTCGCCGGAGCCACTGACTTCAAGCCGCAAGGGGCACGTCAGCGATCTCAGGCTGGTTCCCGAACGATTTGAGAAACTGGAGCGCTTGCTCGGCCTTGGACGCCGCTTTGATGATCGCGGTCTTGTCTGCGCGCATGATGCGTAACCAGTGGTCAAGGTAGCTTGCATGATTGTCGAGAAGCTCTGCGGGAAGTCCCAGTTCAGCCCCTGCCAGGCCGCTCAGAATCTCGGCGACCAGCTCTTCGGCGGCATAGGCATCGTCGCCATAACGCTTGCCAAAAGAGCGATTGAGCCGGTGCTTCGCACCACTCCAGTGACCGATTTCATGCAATTTGACGCTGGCAAAATGATCGGGCGACTTGAACAGATGCGCAAGCGGCATGACGATCCTGTCGGGCCCCGGCGCGTAAGAGGCGCTGGTGCCGCGATATTCGATTGTCACCGGGATGGCATCGAAAAAGGCCTTCACATGCCGCCGCTTTTCGGTGGGGGTGACCACGGGCGTGTTGACCCTGTTGTAGAAGTGCGCAGGTAACCCGTCGATCTGGTTAGCGTTGAAGACCGAATAAGCGCGCATGAAGCGGAACGAGGTTGCGGTCGTCTCGCCGGTGACGCGGTCGGTCGCAATCCCGCGACCCATCGAAGAGTAGACGCTGATCGCGCTGCGTTCGCCCTTGCGGATCGGTGCACCCAGATCATTGGCCTGCTTGCAGGTCATCCAGTACGGGCTCTCGAAGCCACACGCATCGGCAATCGCCCAGAGATAGAGGGTGTTGATGCCGGTGTAAGCAACACCATTGTGCCTGAGCGGCCGGTTCGCGCTGCCGGCCCAGGGCCGCACCCAGGGTTTGGTACCGGCTTCGAGCTTGGCGATGAACAGGTCGGTGATGGTCTTGGCCGCATCGAGCCTGGGTTTGCGTGTCATTGTTCGACCTTCCGCACAAGATCTGAAAATAGGATGGCCGCGCGAGCCCGCACGGCCATCCGTTGCGACCAAGAGGTCAGGCGACGGGTTCGAGTTCTCCAACCGGTTCGTCCGCTGGCGCCTCTGCCTGCGGTTCGATGCCGCAATCATCGACGGTTTCCTCATCATCGGGAACGAACTCGGAGGCGGCATCGCCTTCGTCATCCAGCTCCGGCACCGCTTCGGGCGGCGGTGCCGTCACATTGAAGCGCATATGCTCAGGGACCCAGCGCAGCGCCGCCTCCTTGGTTTCGGGCTCGACAATCGTCTCACCGGCAAACAGCCGTTCGGCACTCGAGGCGATATCGCCCTTTTTGGCACTCATGTGCCGCGACAAAAGTGTTGCACCACCGACGTCGTGCAGGATGCCCAAAAGCTTGGCCTTGCCGATCCGGTCGAAGAAGTTGAGCGCGGTCGGACGCCACCAGTCGGCGCTGTCGATCTCCATCTGGGCGGCCAGTTGCTCGTGCATCGGAATGACTTGTGCGGTGCCGAACATCGAGCGTGTCGCGACGCCCAGACTTGGTTTCAGGGTGGTGGCGACGGTAAAGGCAAGGATCGCAGCCTTCATGTCGTCGCCCAATTGCTGGAACGCCTGGAACCGCTCGACCGTGGTTGAATGCTCGGACCAGCCCAGGTCGAGTTCGTCTCGCATTTCGGCAAAGCGCTGATGGGCTCGCGATGCCGGATAGTCGGGCAAATGGGGATCTGCAGTGCGGCTCGTCGAGATCGTCGAGCCTTCATCGTACCGGCCATGCGCCAGCGTGCCTGTCGCCATGACAAAGATCGCGTAATCGAGCGCGAGCGCAGGGTGGATCGCCAGATTGAGCGCGAGGATGTCGCGGCGCTGCACCGACAGTTCATCGATGAGCTTTTGCGACAGCGGCTTGTCGGCCGGATCTGCACGCGCTTCGCTTCCCGACCCGCCGCCTTGGGCTGACCCCGCATCGCCCGGACCGCTGGTCGCTGCAGCACCGCGCCGCTTGGGTGCGACGTCGGTGTAATAGCCCGGATCGACCACGGCCAAACCATTGTCGTCGAGATGGACGAAACAGCCCGATACGGCCTTGATCTCGTCGGTCAAAATGCCGGGCTTGGTCTCGATGTCGCGGATTTTGGCATTGAGCGCATCGGCACGGGCCTGAAGCTCTGCAAAGCGTGTATCGTCGAGTTCTTCAGCCTCGGCCACGCGGCCGATCGCGTCAAGTTCTTCCTCGAGAGCCGCAATCTGTGCTTCCTCCTCGCCGGTCAGCGGTTCGTTTGCGATGCTGAGTTCGAAAAGGTTCTGCCGATCTTCATAAGTGACATAGGTGCCCAGCACAGGCCGCACCCAGGCAAGACCGGTCGTGGTCGCAAGCTCGACTGCGAACGCCTGGAGCTTGTCGGTCGCAAGGCCGTAGGCGATTTCAGCGTCGAGCCATTTGTCGCCGTCGGTCGTGAAGAGCTCGCCTTCGATCCGGCCTCCCTTTTCGCAGTACGCCGCTTCACCGACAAAGCGCGCGATCGGCGATGTCGAGGGGAGCGAGGCTTCCGAGATCAACCGCATGACCGTCGCTGCGTTCTGGTGGTTGGGGTTCTGGGCAAACCGCTCCCACACCATCGTCTGGCGTTCGTGGCTTGCGGTACTGGCATAGGCCTTGGCGATGTCGAGCGTGATCGTGCCTTCATCGAGCGCTGCAAAAATTGGCCCGGCGAGATCGGCGAGCCGCAACCGGCCTTCGATGAAGCGGCGGGTTTCGCCGAAGCGCTTGGCCACGCGATCAAGATCGTCGCCTTCGCTGATGAAGTGTTTGAACGCGCGGATTTCATCGCAGGGCGTCATGTTCAGCCGCTGATAATTTTCCATCAGCGAAATCTCGGTATGGACGCTGGCATCGCCTTCGAGAAGGTTGCAGGCGACATCGGAATCGGCCGCCCAGGTGCCGCGTTCGACGAGCCGGTTCATCGCGCGCAGGCGTCGTCCACCCGCTGTCACGAGGAAATGGCCTTTCTTCTTCTTGTTGGCGGTCGCCACCAGATTGTTGAGCAGGCCGCGCTCGGCGATGCTGACGGCGAGTTCGTCGATCCGCAGATGCGTGTCGGACTTGCGCACATTGGCGAGCGACAGGCTGAGCTTGTTCAGGGGTATCATTGTCATGGTCATCTGAGTGTCTCCTCATGAATGTTCGGCTCCGATGCGCACGCACCGAACCGCCTCCCCCCACGCCCTCTCCCCTCTCCGGTCGAAGGAACAAGTTCAGCATCGAAACGCTTGGTCAGATGGAAAGAATGGCGGGGAGGATTTCGGCGGCGCGGTCGAGCGGCACGAAGATGCGGGTTTTGTACTGGATGATTTCGGTGAAGCAGCCTTTGGACTTCAATTCCGGGATGATCGCCGCGGGCGGCTCGACCAGTTCGATCCGTCTTGTGCCATTGACCCGCGACGATTTGATCAGAAAGCTGTGGGGGTGGCAGACCTGATAGGGTTTGCCCGCGATGATCGCCTCGGCCAAGGCCGCCGGATCGACCGGGCCTGTATCGCTGATCCCCAGAGTTCGAAGCGTACGCTCGACGAAGATTTCAGGAACAACCCGGCCCAGCCAGCTGTCGCCCTTCTGGTCGACAATGCGGGTGACGCTGAGGCTTTCCTTGGGAAGCGCCGACCAGATCGGCAGCAACAGGCCGGTCGCCAGATGGACTTTCTGCGTGACGAGCGCATTGGCATCTTCACCATATTCCGCCGCCCAGAGCCGCTCTAACACGTCGCGCGGGATCTCTTCCCAATGGCTCTCGGCAAGCTGCATCTCGTAAATATGCTCCGATCTCAAGGGACGGAACAGTTCGAAATTAATGAGGAACTTGCCCTCATCGTCCATGTGCGGATGCGATGGCAGGCGCAGCGCGACCTTGCCCGAGCGTGTATTCTGCATGAAGACCGCCCGGGGTTCGGCCTCCGCCACCGCAAGCGCCTCACCCAGCATGCGCACCCGTCTGCGCGTGGCGATTTCAAGGGTCAGCAGGTGCGACGTCGCGCCGCTGACCGGATCGCGCCGGATGACCCGGTCGGCAATCACGGTCGCCGTTTCGACAAGCGCGGTTTCGACACCGAGATCGAACGTCCCCTTCGCTTTGGCGGCCGCGACGCGCCGTTCGACCAGCGCGATAAACTCGTCGAAGATCCCATTCTGAACCGCGATCCGCATCGCCAGCAACCGGTTGAGCCAGCGCTGGATCGGGGGCAGGTCTTCGGAGAGGATTCCGTCCTTGTCGGTGAGGCTCAGCCCGGACATTTTCTGGAAATCAGCAAGGTTGGTGCTGGCGAGCTTGCCCGCAACCAAGAGCTGATACCATTCCATCAGTGCCGCTTTGGCATAGTCGCTTTCAAGATTGTCCGCCGGATCGAACATGTTCTGCCCGCCGGTCTGGCGCTGCCCGCGGGTGAGTGCGCCCAGACTGTCGAGACGGCGCGCAATCGTCGAGGTGAAGCGCAACTCGCCCTTGCACGTCGTTGTCACCGGGCGGAACAAGGGGGCAGACGCCTGCCAGGTGCGGTTGGTGCGGCCCAGCCCCTGGATCGCGCGGTCGGCGCGCCAGCCCAGCTCGAGGAGAAAATGCACGCGCCGCTGCTGGTTCGCCTCATCGAGGCTGGCATGGTAGGATCGGCCGGTCCCGCCCGCATCGGAAAAGACAAGGATGCGCTTGGCACCGGACATGAACGCTTGGGTTTCGGCGATGTTAACCCGCGACGAGCGCGATTCAAGGCGCCTGCTGCCGTCGGCACCGGTGATCAGGCGTTTAGTGCGCCCGGTCACTTCGGCGACCTGATCGACCCCGAAGCGCAGGAGGATTGCGTCGAGTGCGGAATGGATCGGCGGATAGGCGCAGAGCAACTCGATCAGCGCATCGCGTGCAGCTTCAGCCTCGGGATTGTAAACCGGGTTCCCGTTTGCATCCTCCATCGGATAGGAGCGCAGATTGCCATTATCGTCGGTGAACTCCTGCATCTGTCTGGTGGGAAAGGCCCGCACCAGATAGTCGATGACATACTCGCGAGGAGAGAGGTCTATTGCCAGATCTTCCCGGTCTTCCGGGCTCAATGCCCCCAGACGGCGGTTGAGAATCGATTCCGCGGTGGTCACAAGCTGGACGACGACGCTTTGCCCCTCTTGCAAGTGCGCAACCATTGCCGGGAACAGCGACGGCAGCTTCATCGACAAGAGCAGCTGGTTGAAGAAGCGCTGCTTGGTGCTTTCAAAGCGCGACCGCGCCGCTGACTTGGCCTGGCTGTTGAGCGTCGCATTCTCGAGCGCGTCAACAACGCCGGTCAGTTCAAGCGCCTTTTCCATATCCTGATGGATGATCGACCAGGCATCGGCATATTGATCGTAAATCGCGATCTGATCGGGCGTGAGCTCATGCTGCAAGATGTCGTATTCGACTCCGGCAAAGCTCAGCGCCCGTGCGGTATAAAGTCCGGTTGCTTTCAAGTCCCGCGCCACCAGCTCCATCGCCGCAATCCCGCCCCCACGGATATCGGTGATGAACATCTCGCGAGTCGCAAACGACGTGCCCGGTCCCCAAAGTCCGAGCCGGACGGCATAGGCAAGATTGTTGACCTCGGACGCGCCGGTGGCCGACGCATAGAGCACGCGGGCCGATGGCAGATGGTTCTGGAGCATGACCCCCGCAATGCCTTGCAGTGAGCCTTGGCGCGGTCCCATAGCACCTTCGCCGCCCGCAACCCCGCCCATTTCGTGGGACTCGTCGAACGCAATCACGCCGTCGAAGCCGGTGCCTGCCCAGTTCAGGATCTGGCGCAGCCTTGTCTCTTCGATCCGCTGCGACCGCAATGTGCCGTAGGGCACGAACAAAATGCCTTCGGGCGCGCCGATCTCCTGATCGATCTTCCAGCTGTTGATTGGCATGATATCCGCAGGCAATCCGCCCAGCGCCATCCAGTCGCGCCTGGCATCTTCGAGCAGGGTCTCGTTCTTGCTGATCCAGAGATGGCGGCGACAGCCCCGCAGCCATTGATCAAGGATACAGGCCGCGACCTGCCGCCCCTTTCCCGCCCCCGTGCCGTCGCCGAGGAAAAAGCCGTAGCGGTATTTGGCACCCTGGCTGTCTTCGGCAAGGACAATCGACTTGTCATTGACGGTAAAACGACCCGGGAGCCAGCGCCCCCAGGCATCATTGGCGTAAACCAGAGTTTCGAGCTGGGCCGATGACAGTATCCGGTTCCTGACGGTGAGTTCGGGCAGGCGCGGCGCAGCCAATGGCTTGGGGGCCGCAATCGAACCCATCGCGACAGACTCAACCAGTGGTGTCGGGTGATCGCCTGCATCAGGCAGGAATATGCGCGACGGCCGGTAGGGGACGTAGATGCCTTGTTGGGCATCGAGCGGGGCAGGTTCGCCCAGAACCACATAGCGGACCGGCAAGACCTCGTTGGCCTCCGGGCTTCTGATGATCTTCGCAACGGCAGGCGAGAAAGAACGCACCGTCCGAAAGAGCGAGACGCCGGGCGCGCGCTTCGGCACTTTGCCAGGCATGTCATCGGCAGGCGGCACAAGCCGTTCAGGGACGTCGCCAATCGCATCGAACAGGTCGAGGACGATGCGGCGTTGGATGGTGGTGATGGAGGTTTTCCCCGCCACCTTGTCGATCACATAGATCCGGGTTGCAACCGATGTCCCGTGCTTGGCAAAGCTGCCCGCATCGAGCCGGAGCGACAGCCGGAGCGTCGTGCCGGACATGAGCTCGCGAAACGTGAGCCCGAATTGCGCACTGGCGCAAAACCAGTCGGGCATGACCGCGACCAGTCGCCCGCCGCGCCGCAACCGCCTGAGCGCCGACTGGAGGTGTCGGGTCGCGGCATGACGGTCGTCGCGCCCTTCCGATCGCGAGAAGGGCGGATTCATGAGGATAAGGTCGGGGACGAAAGCTGCGTCAAGCAGCGTGTTGATCTTGGCGCCGTCATGACGGGTCACGTGCACCTTGGGCCAGATTGCTTCGAGCAGCCCCGCACGTGCCGGATCGAGTTCGTTGAGATGGAGGCTGGCGCCGCAGCGCAGCGCATGGGCGGCAATCAGACCGGTGCCCGCACTCGGCTCAAGGACGCGGTCCGTGGCACAGGGTCGGGCGAGCCAGGCGACCAACCAGGCCAGATCGAGCGGGGTCGAGAATTGCTGGAAGTCCTGCTGGGCTTCGCTGCGCACGGTCTGTGTCGGCAACCGGTTCGCCAAGGCCGACATGGCGATCAGCTCATCGCGGGGGTTGCCGGTATGCAGTGGCAAGCCTGCAATGAACAGCGCGACCGCCGCCTCAACGGCCTCGAAACTGTCGCGCTGCGACCAGACACCATCGGCGTCGCTTGCGCCAAAGGCCGTGCGCATCACCGCATTGAGACGGGAGCGCATCAGGGCATCACCAGACTGAATATAGGGGAGCAGGGCATTGGCCGCCTGCGCCAGAAGAACCGGACGCGTGGTCGTATCGAGCATGAAGGACTCCTGAAGCAAAGGCCGGCATTCCCGGCGCAAAGCTTCATCTCCCCCTCCCCTCTAGCGGCTCAGGAGCCGGGCCCAGTCATTATGGCCACCGGGTGGAAACTCCTCGGTGGTTCCGACGCCTTGGGCGCGGTATGCCGCGTGGGCGCGCGCAGCCGCACGGCGACCCTCGGGATCATTGTCGGGAAGCAGGATCACGTGGCCAACGCCTGCCGGCAGGACGAGCTGGTGCAACCGCTTGGCGCCCATAGTGGCCCAGGCCGGAATATCGGTGAGCGTGGTGTAGGCGGCGGCCGTCTCGAACCCCTCGGCAAGCGCGATCGTTTCAGCGATCATGCTACCCGTCCAGACCGCACCGATGGAAACGCCCAGCACGATCTTTGCGGTATAATTCGCAGTTTCGCGGTCGAGGAAAATGCGCTGGATTGCGGTGATCCGCTCGCCTTTGCGCATCGCAACGATCAGCGCGGGCTCGAACCTGACGGCCTTGCACGCCCCCCTGGGGCAGCGCGGATGAAAGCGGACATCACCCACCGGTCCCCAGATGTTGCGGGTCTGGCGGACGTAGCGCTCGCCAAGCGTTCCCGCGATCGGGACGGCATCGCACCAGATGGCGTAGTGGGGATTGCCAGATTTGATGCGTGCTGGCTTAATCGATTGCGGATCGAAATTGGGGATATGCGCGATCCGCGCAATCTCGCGCATCACATCGTCGCGGTGGCATCCTGCATGGCAGGTCACGAGGATTCCGCGATCGCCCTGGCGGATGCTGAGCGAAGGTGTGCTGTCGGGATGGGCCGGGCAAAGGCACATGGCTGTGGTGCCACTCCAGCGGCCACCGAGCCGTGCGACCAGTTGCTTCAGATCTGCGCTGAGGATGTTCGTGATCAATGCCATCACGCACACCCCTCCCTCTCTTCTCGCCCATGTTCGGGTGTCACCGGGCAAAACGCGCGCGTTGCCCGCGTAAAGAGATGGCGATGGATGCTGGGCATGGGTGACGCCTTCGTGACCGGTCGCGAGCCACTTACAGCCTCCACGCTGCCATTTTGCGAAACTGTTTTCCTACAGGCTTATGTTCATAATATGTTCTCTTTCGATTCGCAACAGACGGAAAGGAACAACATGCAGATTTCCAATATCTTCATCGCCATTGCGATGGTCGCATCCAGCCCGACATATGCACAGTCATTCGAACCGGCGACCGAGGTGTTGGCGACATCGCCGCCCGAAAATGCGGGGGTCAAGGTGGAGCATGGGCAGAGCTTTACGTTGCTCGTTCATGGCGCTTGGTCTGCACCGAGCCAAATTGCAGCGTCGTCTGAAGCGCAAGATCCAACGAATGTGCCGCCCACTCCCGCGCGGTATGCGGAGAAGAACAAAGCGTCGAGATCGTCGCTTTTGCGTCGCCAATCCTATTTGCCCTGGGTCGCGGCCGCCGAATTGCGCCACGCGCTTCCCTCGGGATTGCTTGACGCGGTCATTTGGGTCGAGTCGAAATATAATCCACTCGCCATGAGCCCGAAGGGCGCTGGAGGATTGGGGCAGCTCATGCCTCCAACCGCAAGCAGTGTCGGTGTGAGGAACCGGTTCGATCCGTATGATAATATCGAAGGAGCCGCCCGATACCTTCGCCAGATGCTCGACAAATTTGGGTTGGTGCATCTCGCGGTCGCTGCCTATAATGCAGGTCCCGGCGCTGTTGCGCGCAGCAAAGGGATTCCGGCAAACCGAGAAACGCCCTTCTACGTCAGCCAAGTGCTGGCGAGATGGGCAATGTCGGGCAGTTGATGAACAGGGCACAGGGGGCTGAGCGTTGAAATGAGTAATGGATCGCGGCTTCGCCTCAGGGGCACGCTCAGCAAGCGGCGGCGCGGCTATTTGATGACGTGCGACAATGGTGATGTTTGGGTCGTCGAGTTTGCTGACGGCATCGTTGCGAAGCTCCATGAAAGGATCACAATTGAAGGCGTGCAAGTCGGCTTGGATCGAATTCTTGCGGATTGGACGAGCTAGTTCCTTCTCATGCCGCCCGGCGCAAATGTTGCTCATTTTGGACGTGTTCAGCCTCGGCGACAAGCCGCATCACCATCGCGCCCCAAGCCTTGATGGCTTCTCGCTTCTCGTCGTTCCAGTCATAGCGCTGATATACTCCGGCGATACCTGATCGAGCACCGCTGATATGGTTCAACACGGCCTCGGTTACTTCGAAACGAACACCAAGCCGTTGAAGGCCGGTCGCCATCGTGCGTCGCAGGTCGTGAACCCGCCAATGCTCGATGCAATCCTTCTCATCGCCATCTGTGTCCCCGCGCATCAGCTGATTGGCTTCGGTATCCAGGCGTCGCTTTGCCTTGGTGAACCCGGACACAGACGTCGTTCCGGTCGTTGAAAATACGAGCCCGCTGGTCGGCCAATCTTTGCTGCCGGCAATCGCGTCGAGTTCCCCAATTGCTTCCGTGCTCAGCGGGACAAGGTGTCCTTTGCCGTTTTTGGACCTTGCTGCTGGAAGCAACCATTCGGCTCGATTGCGGTCGAGCTCCTTCCACGGCATCGACGCGACTTCTTCTCGACGCTGCCCCAACAAAAGCAGCAAGCGAGTAAGCGGTCCGAATGGATAACCGATTTCAAAGGTTGCGCGCCAAACCCACACGAGCTCGGGATCCGTTAGCACCCGGTCACGCGACTTGACCGGCGGCGGAACTTCAACCCCCAAAACCGGGTTTTGATGTGGCTCCAGATCCCCGCGCGAGACGGCCCATTTCATCATCTTCCTCAGCATGGCGAACAATTTGCGGCGCGTCGCAGGCTGGCTGGTTGCAACCCCGTCCAGCACCCTTGCGACGTCTGAACGCTTGATCGCCGTCAGGGCTTTGTTCCGCAAAATGGGTATCGCGTAGTTGCGAAGAGGCGCTACCGCATCCCGCGTCGAGGACTTCCACTTGAGCGCAACATAACGCTCTTCAAAAAGATCGATGTAGCGGTCGAAAGCCAGACTGACAGCTTTGTGGGCAGTTTCTGCCTGCTCGGCAAACGGATCGATCCCCTGTTTGACTTTCAGAGCCAGTTTCTCGGCCTCAATGCGGGCACCCGCTGGCAGCCAAGGCGAACCGTGCTTGCCAATCGTGTATCGACGTGTCCTTCCGGCGCGACCGCCGATGCGATACTGAAAGAGATAGGTCTTGTTCCCCGACGGTGTTACTTTTAATCCAAACCCTCGAAGTTCATCATCCCACAGATAAACGTCACGCTGGCTTGGCAAGGTCGCGTCCACTGATCGTTTTGTAATTTTCGACGTACCCATGACCGCTTTTGCACCTCTTTTTCCAGTAAGCACCCAGTAAGCACCGTGGCGAGAAACATGCGGAACATTAAAAGAACTTGTGGACTCTTGCAAGAGGCTATTTCTGTTGGATTTCAGCCATTTATTGGCTGTTTTCGGCCTCCGCTTGAGGGCACCGGAAACGCCCTCTTAATCAGCGGGTCCTTGGTTCGAGCCCAAGTGTGTCCACCAAAATTTTCAGCATCGATTTCGCTCATCTCGTTTTTCGCACCTGCATTCACGAAATACTGATCTCGCAGACCCCATCTTTATAGCCAGTGTCTCGACTATGGCGTATTTGATAGCGAGAAGACCGAAACAGGAGATCGACGATGGGCCAGAAGACACTCCGCACCTTTTGCCGGTTTTGCCACGCAAGTTGTGCCATGTTGGTCGATGTCAAGGATGACAAGGTGGTCAATGTTCGCGGCGATACCGAGAACGAAATGTTTGGCGGCTATACTTGCGTCAAGGGCCGCCAGATGCCCGATATGCACAATCTTCCGGAGCGCATCATCAAGCCGCTGATCCGACGCGACGGCCAGTTTGTGGAAATTTCAACAGCCGATGCCTTGGCCAAAGTGGCCGCACAGATGAAGCAGATCGTTGCCGAACATGGTCCGCACAGCATCGCCCTCTATTGCGGGACGAACGCGTTCCAGAATAGCGCTGTGCTCGGCACCTCATTCGCGCTCGCCCAGGCGATCGGGACGCGCAACTACTATACCAGCGTCACCGTGGATCAGCCGGCCAAGGTCTTCACGACAGCCCGTTATGGCCAGTGGATGGGCGGCCCGAACAATTTCGAGGAATCCGACGTCGTCATGTTTGTCGGAAACAATCCGTTGGTCTCGCACTATTCGCCTTCAGGGGGACTGCCGCCCTTTTCGCCATCGCGTCGATTGCGTGATGCCAAGGCGCGCGGATTGAAAGTGATTGTCGCTGATCCGCGCGAAAGCGACATTGGCTCGCTGGCAGACATTTATCTACAGGTGAAGCCGGGGGAAGACCCTGCCCTGCTTGGCGGAATGCTGCATGTGATCATCAAGGAAGGGCTTTATGATCGCAACTTCGTGGCCGCGCATGTCGACGGCTTTGAAGCGCTCGCCGACGCCGTCAAGGATTACGAGCCCGAAGTGGCAGCAGAACGTGCGGGCATCACTGCCGACCAATTGGTGAAGACAGCGCGTGTTTTTGCAAAGGCATCAAAAGGCCGGGTTGTAACGGGGACGGGGCCGGAAATGGCGGGTAATGGCACGCTCACCGAATATCTGGTTTCGGCGCTCAACATCGTCTGCGCGCGGTTCAACCAGGAGGGTGACAAGGTCGCCAACCCGATGGTTTTCATGCCGTTCGCCGCAGGCCCGAAAAAGGCGCAGGTCGCGCCGCCCGTTCCGATGTTTGGCGAGGGTTTTGCCCAGTCACGCATCCGCGGTATTGGCAAGCTTGGTCAGGAAATGCCCTGCCCGGTTCTTGCCGATGAAATACTGACTCCCGGCGAAGGCCAGGTGAAGGTCCTGATCTCGATAGGCGGCAATCCTGAAATTGCCTTCCCGAACCAGCACAAGGTGCGCAAGGCACTGGATGCGGTAGAGCTGTTCGTTCAGGTTGATCCATGGATGTCGGCCAGTGCCAAGCGCGCAGACCTGATCCTTGCGCCCAGCATGTGCCTCGAACGCGAAGACATCAACAATGTCTCGCAGCCCTTTTGTGAGGAGCCCTACGCCCATTACACCGAGGCGATGGTTCCCGCGCCGGGCGACACAATGGACGAATATGAAATGCTCTGGTGGCTCGCAAAACATATGGGGCTCCAGCTGTCATTCCCCGGCGGCGATTGCTCGATGGACGCCTGCCCGGACAAGGTCACGATGCTTGATCTGATTTCGCACGGTTGCCTTGTCAAACCAAGCAAGGCGCGCGCCGATGCCCAGGCTTCCGAACACCCCGGAAGTGCAATCCTCTATCATGACCAGCATATGGTTATTCAGCCTGCTGATCCCGATGCGGCGAACAAGTTTGATCTTTCGGCCGGCGCCATGCCGGACGCATTCGGACACTATGTTGCGAAGCGGCCGGAGGCAGACGGATTTGACTTCCGGCTGATTTCACGCCGCTCAAAGCACCGCTACAACAGCAACGGCCATACTTTTCCGCACCTCAAGAAGAAGATGCCGACCAATCCTGCCTTCTTCCACCCGGATGATCTTTCGGCATTGTCGATTGCGGACGGCGATGTCATCGAAATCACGTCGCGCGTCGCATCAATCTTTGCGGTTACCAAGGCCAGCGACAAGGTCCGGCGGGGCGTTATCTCGATGTCGCATGCCTGGGGCGACGATGATGCCGGAAAGGACGACGTCCATGAAAAGGGCGGATCGACCAACCGGTTGCTTGATGATGTCCACGGCATGGACCCGATCACCGGCATGGTTGTACAAAGCGCCATTCCCGTGCGGGTATCGGTTGCCTGACAATATGGCAAACCGTTCAGAACTGCGCGCATAGAGCCTGATTCCGCAAACTCGTCATTCCCGCGAAGGCGGGAATCCATAAACATCTATCGCACAGGCATTACTGTGCCCTCTGACACTGTGATGCCTATGGATTCCCGCCTTCGCGGGA
>JANOFN010000003.1:0-165792 GCA_031413655.1 Sphingomonadales bacterium
AGCGACTTTACCTGGGACGGAAAGCTGGGCGTTGAAGCACCGCTCGGCAAATCCACCAAAATGCAGTTGAACGGCACCTACTATGCCGCTCGCGACATTGCGCAAGGCAGCCAGGCGTCGCGCGGATCGATTGACTTCTCCATGTCCCGAACGTTCGCAAAGGACCGGATCAAGGCCAGCCTCTCGGCCACCGATATCTTCAACACCTTCGGAACCAGGACTTTTGTAGACGGCGTCGGATTCGATGCTCTCTATGAAAATTACTATGAGACACAGGCGGTGATGCTGAGCGTCGAGTTGAAAATCTGATCCCGATCCCAAGCCTGGCTGCCTTGCGTGGCCACGCGCTCAGGCGAACTGAACCAGATCCCACAGATTGCCATAAAGATCGGCAAAGACGGCAACGGTGCCATAGTCCTCGCTCTTGGGTTCGCGGATGAAGGCTATGCCCTTGGCGATCATCGCGTGATAATCCCGCCAGAAATCGTCGGTCGAGAGAAACAGGAACACCCGCCCACCCGCCTGATTGCCGATAAACGCTTCCTGGCTTGGTGAAGAGGCGCGGGCCAGCAGGATCGAGGCACCAGTGGAACCTGGCGGCGCGACCACAACCCACCTCTTGTCCTGCGCGGGCTGGTAAGTGTCTTCCACAAGGGTGAAGTCGAGTTTCTCTGTGAAAAAGGCAATGGCTTCATCATATTCGCGAACGATGAGGGCAACATGGGCGAGCTGAGGCACGGAGTATCCTCCCGCCCTAGGCCTGTTTCAGGCTTAGAGCGTTGCCGTCGGGATCGTTGAAGAACGCGACCTTTGATGTCCCATCCGGCGAGGTCCAGATGCCCAGCGCGTCCTGCCCCATGCCGTCATAAATGTTGAAGGACACGCCCTTGCCCGTCAGCGCCCGCACCGTCGCTTCGATGTCAGGCACCTCCCAGCCGAGCACCGGATGCGGGGACGGGGTATGATCGGGCACCTCGGTCACCCGCGAGGTCGTATATCGAAGAATAGTCGTCTCCAGGCAGGCTCGTGAGGCCGAGTGTGCCGCCGTAAAATGCGTCCGCAACGGCGCGATCGCGGGTCATGACGAAGGTAACGGGCCTTGAACCGGCAAGTGACATGGCGAGTCTCCTTTGATGTCCTCGATGTGCCAATCCTGCAGCATGCACGCCGCCGCGTCTATCGCCCAAAAGGGTGGTTTATCGTCTTCGTCCCTTCACCCTCTTGCTTTTCAAGCATTATTCCGCCAATGCGCCGCGTCCCGGAGATGGGATAGACGAAAGCCGGAGGGGCGTACGCATGGTGCGGCGTCAGCGATCGGTAGAGAAAGGCAAGACTTATGGCTCTTTATGAGCATGTATTCCTTGCGCGTCAGGATCTGGCTCAGGCCCAGGTCGATGCGCTGGCGGCAAACGCGTCGGACATTATCGAAAAGAATGGTGGCACGGTCGTCAAGACCGAAACCTGGGGCCTGCGTTCGCTCGCCTACAAGATCGCCAAGAACCGCAAGGCGCATTATGTCATGCTCGAACTGGACGCTCCGGGGGCGGTTGTCGCCGAGCTGGAGCGTCAGACTCAGATCAATGAAGACATTATCCGCTACATGACGATCAAGGTCGATGCGCACGAAACCGGCCCGTCGGTGATGATGCGCAAGTCAGAGCGTCGCGATCGCGATGACCGTGGTGGCGATCGGCCCCCGCGCCGTGATCGTGATGATCGCCCGCGTCGAGACGATATTTTCGGAGGAGATGAATAATCATGGCACGTCCATTTTTCCGCCGCCGCAAGAGCTGCCCTTTCGCCGCCAAGGATGCGCCGCAGATCGATTACAAGGATGTCCGCCTGCTTCAGGGATTCGTCTCGGAACGCGGCAAGATTGTCCCTTCGCGCATCACCGCGGTTTCTGCAAAGAAGCAGCGTGAACTCGCTCAGGCCATCAAGCGCGCACGCCATATCGGCCTGCTGCCCTACCTCGTTAAGTAAGGAGCAGACGCATGGAAGTCATTTTGCTCGAACGCGTTGAAAAGCTTGGCCAGATCGGTGACGTCGTCACCGTCAAAAATGGCTTTGCTCGCAACTTCCTGTTGCCACGCAACAAGGCGCTCCGCTCGAATGCGGCCAACCGCAAGGTCTTCGAAGCCAACAAGGCGAAGATCGTTGCCGACAACGACGTCAAGCGCGGTGAGGCCCAGGCCGCAGCCGCAGGCGTTGAAGGCACGGCAGTCACACTGATCCGTCAGGCCTCGAACACTGGCCAGCTTTATGGTTCAGTTGCGGCGCGCGATATTGTCGAGGCGTTGGAAGCCGTGGGCAAGAAGATTGGCAAGAACCAGATCGTCCTCAACAAGCCGATCAAGTCGATCGGACTCTATGAGGTTCAGGTTGCCCTGCACGCCGAGGTTTCTGTCACCGTGAAGGTGAACGTGGCGCGTTCGCCAGAAGAGGCCGAACTGCAGTCAAAGGGTGTCGATGTGATGGCAGACATGTTCGAAAAGGACACGTCCGGCTTCATCGAGGACTTCGATCCCAATGCCGAACCTGGCGTGATTGCTGGCGATCAAGCCGATGCGGCACCAGCCACAGACGCTGAGCCCGCCGTTGAAACGACGGAAGAAGCTGCTTCAGACGAAGCCTGATTCCAACAATCCAACCAATAAAAAGGGTCGGCATCCTATGGGACGTCGACCCTTTTTATTGCGTTCATGATGCTAAAGCTCGGATTCGAGCCAGCCTTTGAGGGCAGACTTCGGGGCCGCACCAACCTTGGTTGCAGCCGGGGCTCCATCCTTGAAAAGGATCATCGTCGGAATGCCACGCACTCCATATTTGGCAGGGGCATCGGGGTTTTCGTCGATGTTGATCTTCGCGATCGTCACCCTTGTGCCCAGTTCGTCACTGATCTCTTCCAGGCTGGGCCCGATCATCTTGCACGGACCGCACCATTCGGCCCAGAAATCGACGAGCACGGGCCCACCCGCATTAATCACGTCCGCTGCAAAACTCTCGTCGGTAATCTTCTTGGTGGCCATGGGGATTCTCCTTGCTTGGATTTAATCTAGGCAGCCGGACGCGCATTCTCAACCTGCTTCGGCCAATTTGTCCTGTTGCGCCCGATAGCCGGGCTTGTGCGGTTCGAGATCATCATCCGATAGCTGGATCAGTTTGGGGCCACTCGTATACAAAAGTGCCCCACGGACGGTGTGAGTTGGGAAGATTGACCGCAGCACCGCAACATAGGCCGCCATCTGGGCTTTGTGGTGTGGTGAGACCATTTCGACCGACGCAGGAACCCGCCGCCCGGTTTTGAAATCCACAACCAGCACATCCTCCCCGCTGACCCACAAGCGATCGACGGTCCCGGCAATGACGATCCCGTTGACGACGCCCGCAAGCGGAACTTCAGCCAGCACATCGGGCGAAAATATGTCTGCAAAAAGTGGATCGTCGATAACACTCATTGCATCCCTAATCAGGCCGTCGCGATCGGCAGCATCATTAACGCCTGCCGAACCAAGCAGCCAGCGGTCCGCCACTTCCCGGCGGCGCTCGGGATGGACCGCGGGCAATCGCTCAAACAGGCTATGAATCAGAATGCCGCGTTCCGCTGCCACGCGCATATCGGCGGATGGAGGTGGATCAGACGTTACATCGGCAGGCAAAATTGCCGATGGCGCAAGCGGCCTTGGCGGTCGCGACTCTTCGGGTGCAGGCATTCCGAGCCAGGCGGGCAGTGACGCGCGAGTTGCATCGGTCGTCTCCGCGCCCAAACCCGCCTTCGGCTCCTCTTCGCGGCGAACCAGCGATCTCATGCCATCGACGTCGGCGATCCCCATCATCGCCATCGCCCTGTCGACTTGAACATGCCAACAATTCGGGCCCATGCCTGAATTTTGCTGGCGCGGTTTGAGCGCACCACCAATGAAGAGATGCTCCTCCGCCCGGGTCAGCGCAACATAAAGCAGTCGCCAATGCTCCTCCATTTCGCGGGCGTCGGCCCGCTCTGCCGAATCTTGCAAGGAACCGACAAGCTCATCCTTGCGCGGTCGAAATATCGGCAGCGACACTCCCTTTTCGGCTTCCCAGACGAGTTCACGGGCTTGCCTGAAATCGGGATCGCTGGTGGCATCCGCCAGCACAACGATTGGCGCTTGTAGCCCTTTGGCACCGTGCACCGTCATCACCCTTACGGCCCTACCCGATTGCGCCGCGTCGCGCTTGATCTCGCCCACGCCTCGATCAAACCAGTCGATGAACAATTGCAGCGAAGGCGTCGATTCGCGTTCGAATGCGAGCGCCTGGTTGAGCATCTCCTCGATCGGGTCGCGGGATTCATCTCCCAAACGCGCGATCAGCTTTCGGCGCCCTTGCATCGGACCCGACAAAATCAATTCCAGAAACTGATGGGGCGTCATAAAATCGGCAATACCGAGCAATTCAATGAGCGCGTCCGGTTTGTGGGCACCCAGATGCTGCCATAGCGATTTCCTGTTTTGTTGTTTTGCCCTTTCATAGAGTTGGTCTTGCGACCAACCGATCAGGGGTGAAACAAGCAGGCAGGCAAGGTTCAAATCGTCCTCGGGCTGCTGCACAAAGCGGATGCACGCGAGCAGATCCTGCACGGCGATCGGCGCATTCAGCAAGAGGCGATCGATCCCGGCAACGGGCACGCCCGCTTCGTAAAGCCGTGAGACGATTGTTCTGGCAAGATCACCCCGTTTGCGCACAAGGACGAGGATGTCGCCGGGATGAGCATCGCGCTTCTGGTTGCGAAGGCGCAGGCCGCCGTTTGTCCAATCGCGTATCTGTTCGGCGAGCGTCTTGGCAAACTTGATCTCGGAACTGGCGAGCCAATCCTCCTCGACATCGTCCTCATCATCCGGGGATGATGCATCGCTGACAGGCTTCCAAAGCGTCACGCTCCCCGAGCCGCCTTTGGCGCTTTTGTGTGGCGGCGTCATTGTTTTCAGACCCAATTTTTCAGGCGTGACAGCCTCGATCACGCCATCCACAAGGTCAAGTATTGGTTGGCTCGAACGGAACGACTGCGCAAGTGAAAGATCAAGCACACCACGCTCCGATCGTTCGGCAAGTGCTGTGAAATAACCCTTTGCCGCGTCGAACTCTTCCGGATTGGTTCCCTGAAAGCCAAAAATCGCCTGTTTGTAATCACCGACGGTGAACAGCGTCCGGAGCACGTCTGCCTTCGCTCCGGCACCCGCGTAGAATTCGCCGGCAATTGCCTTCACGATATCCCATTGGCGTGAATTGGTGTCTTGCGCTTCATCAACAAGAACATGATCTGTCGCCTGATCAAGCTTGTAGCGGATCCATTCACCCATTCCAGATGTTGAAAGCAACCTTACGGTGTGTCGGATCAAATCATTGAAATCGACAACACCCGCTGCTCGCTTGGCATCGGCATAGGCGCGCGCATAGGCTTGGCCCACAATCAGCGCATTTGCGATTGCATTCGCGGTCTCCGCAAGCTGGCGCAAGCCCAACAGGCCGTTGAAAAACGCATAGTGTGCCTCCGCCAACGACGCATAACTTTCATCCTGAGGCGCCTGCCCCTTGCCGAAGCTTCGCACGTCGCCGTCTGCTTTGGCCCACACACCGGTGAGTGCATGTATATGCTCGAGCCGCTTGGCGGCATCCATTGCCAACCAGTCTGTAATGGCTTCGACGCGCTCAAGCCCGCGAGGTGAACCCCAGGCAAGATTCAATGCCCGGAGTAGTTCGAGGCCAAGACGGTCAAAGCCGCCATCAGTGCAGGCTGCAAGAAGCATCGCCTCTGGGTCGGCATCACCAATCGCTAGCCAGCGGCGTATTTTTGGTTCGATGCCGATACCCAAAGACTCCATCGCATCGGGATCGCGCGCGCAACGGCTGAGCAGATTTCGGGCCGCATCCTCGCCCATACGGTGGCTGAGCGCCTCAAGGCGGTCGATCAGGCCCAGCTGGCCGGTTCGGATCGCATTCGAAACCAGGTCGGCCAATGCGGAATGCGCGAGCATGGCTTCTTCGCGGCCTTCAATGGCCCGAAAGCCGGGGATCAGCTCTGCCTCTGCCGGAAACCCGGCCAATAGCGATTGACAGAAACTATGGATTGTCTGGATCCGAAGCCCTCCGCCCCGCGCATCAAGCACTTTCGCAAAGAGCGTACGGGCTGCATCCCGGATTTCGGGACCATAATCTTCGCCCAAGGCTTTCAAGTCTTTGACGAGCATGTCCGAAGGTAGTCTTACCCACGCGCCTAAGATTTCGTTGATGCGGTTGGCCATTTCGGCCGCACCTGCCTTTGTAAACGTAAGGCACAGGATCGCTTCTGGCTTGGCCCCGTGGAGGAGTAATCGCAGAACGCGCGCAGTCAGGACTTGCGTCTTGCCCGTGCCCGCCGAGGCCGACAGCCAGACGTCGCTTGATCCCGGATGCGAAGCTTTCGCCTGTTCGCGCTCCAACGGTGGGAAGGGTTTATGATCGGGCCGTTTAGCCATCGCGGCCCTGCCATTCCTCGAGCCGCATCAGATGGTCATAGTCGCTCCAGGCATAGTCCGGACTCAGCTTGGCGGTGAAGGGGTCACTGCCGGTCAGCCATTTCGCTGCGGCCTTGGCAAACTGATCCGCGATTCTGGCGACGAAAACCTCTGGCTCGGCGACGGACTTTTTACCTGTCGTTGGTGATGAGATTTTTCCAAAAGTGCGGCTGCTAGGATCTCGTGCGAGCGACCAATATTCAAATGCCATAGCTTTTCCGCTGACGCCGTCGAAACCGCCCTGTTCGGCGATCAAACCGATCAAGCCCAATTGCATGGCAAAGCCTGCCGCGACCTGCTTGGGCTTGGGCCCCTCTCCGGTCTTGTAGTCGACAATTCCGAGACCACCATCGACGAGCCGATCGATCCGGTCAGCCCGACCGCGCAGCTTGATTCCGGCGAATTCCGTGCTCCCCGACTCTTCTGCGACGATCGGTTTTCGCCCAAGGGCCATATTCTGAGCCACTTCCGCTTCGACCCACGCCGCCGCTTCTCTCAAACGCGGAAGCCAAAGGGCCCGCGTCAACGGGTGTATCGTGCCATCTGAAAGCGCGGCATCCAGTCGCGCGACCAACCTGTCTGGCGCATAGTGGTCCTTGTTGGCCCAGTCCTCAAGCACACCATGAATCAAGCTGCCCCGCCACGCTGGACCCGGATCGGCATCAACAGCGTCGAGCGGTTTGAGACCCAGCATCGTCTTGGCGTAAAATGCGAAGGGATCGGCGCTTAGCCGGTCAACGTCGGTCACGGAAATATCGCGCGGTCGATCTGCCGTCGGGGGACAGGGGGCCGGGCGCGAAACCCTTTTGGGGCGCTCCGAGCTAGCATCGATTTGCCTTGCCAGCAGGTCATAGCGCAGGACGGGCTGATCAATCCCGCCCGTCATTGTTTCCAGACGAAGCCAGAAACGGGACGCAATTGTCGGGCTGCGCGCATCACGATTGGCCCGTGTCAGCAACACATTCGGGGCGCCAAGAGCGCTGGCAAGATCGTGCGCAGAAAGGCCAATACGTCGCTCGAGACTGGGCAGCTTCAGTTCGCGACGAATACGCGGCGCAAGCCAGGGATCGGGAGCCGGAAGTTGCGGCCAAACCCCTTCATTCAATCCGCCGAGGATCATGAAATCTGCCGATTGGAGCTTTGCCTCGAGCAACCCCCAGATAAACACGCGCGGATGCCCCCCATATCCGGGTCGGACGGCGATGCCGTCCATCAATTGACGAAGCATCTGTGGCAGTGACGGCAGCGAAATAGACTGCGGCCCTTGCCCCGCACCTTTTTCAAGTTCGGTGATGAGTGTCGACAGCGCCTTTCCTGCCTGACCGCTCCAGAGTGTGTCGCCCGCCAGCGCGGTCGCCACTTCACGCAGCGTTGCAATAATCGAAGCGAGGCTTTGCGAAGACAGGCTTTCCAATGGCTCAAGCAGCGAAGCTGCCCCCGTCCACCAACTTTGCACCGCTTGCCTCAACGGACGGGTCCGAAGGTCTCCGCCTTGAAGGAACGTTGTAATACCGCCAATCCCGGACGGTGGACGGGGGCCGCGCAACACCAGATCAAGCATGCGTGCGCCATCAAGCCAGTCCCGTCGCATTTCGCCCGAACGAACCAGCGGGTGCTTGAGCAAGGTAAGAAGCGCGGATGGTGCGAATTGCTCTACAGCCGCCGTGACCAACGCAAGGAACAGCGTTCCGTTAGGCGTTGCGGAAAGCGCTTGCCCGGCTGAATCGTCCGCCTTGATGCCCCAGCGTTCGAGATGGGATGAAACTCTTTTGGCCAGATCGCGATCGGGCGTCATCAATGCAACGGTTAGCCCGGGTGCCTCGATCATATGGCGTATTGCAAGGGCGATCGCTTGTGCTTCTTCCGCCGGGTCCGCGAGTTCAAGGGCTGTAACGCCCGCCAGATCGCGCTCGGCTTTTCCCAGGTCGACCCAAGCTCGCGTTGCTTCCGCAGGCGCAAAGGCGTGGCTGATCGCACGGGCACGCCTTGACGTGGACTCGATATCGCCGCTCCAGCGCCAGCGTCCAACATCATGTCGCGCGACCTTCATTCGCGCCAGAAGCTGATGCAAATGGAACTGCGGATGGGTTTCAATGGCCGAAGCCGCCGCCGACCCGCCCACCGTATTCCATTCATCATCGCTGATATCGAGGTCAAGACCATCCAGCACGACCTGTCCGCGGGGCATATGCGCGATCGTCTCAAGCAACCGCGCAACCGCCGGTGCTCCTGTGCTGATTCCCGCTGCAACGACATATCCCTCGGGCGATACTCCGCGCCAACGCTGGCTCACGCGATCGAGTTGGCGATTGCGCCGGTCGGAAAGATCGATCCGGCCGATCCGCTTCAGTTCTTCTGGCCAATCTTCCAAAATGGCGCTTAAACGCTCTAGCGACACATTCCAGTGGCTCGAAAGTTCTCCAGACAGATCAACATCCCTCAGTCTGGCGGGCGCTACTTCCTCAACGATCATTTGATCCAGTGTCCGTCCCAAATCTGCTGCAAGTCGCATGGCTTCTGCCGCGTCGACATTGTCATCGCGCTGGATCAGGCGCGCGAGAATGAGCTGGCGGAGGAGCGGTTCAACGGCGGGAGGAAGCGGCTCTGCGTCCAGGATATCCAGCGCGGCACCCGTATTTTCGTCCAGCTCACTGTCCCCCAGCGCGACCAGTCGAGGTAACAAGAGGCCATTTTCAGCTTGCCGAACAAACGCGTCCCGAATGGCCTGACCGGCGCGATTGTTGGGGACCAAGATCATCCCACGCGCCAGAACCATGCGATCGGCACCAAACTGCGCGAGAATCCCTGCCACGAGCGCATCGGCAAATGCCCGGATCGGCGGGATCGTATAGACAGCCGGCCCGCGCCGGTTACCCATCGGCAAGCATCGCTTCTGTTTTCTGGATTGCGGGCGGTGTCCCGACGTCGAACCAAAGCCCCTGGTGCACCACGCCAAAGCATCGGCCCTCGGTAATCGCGCGATCCCAGAAAACATTGGTCGAAAAGGCTTCGCCTGGAGGGTCCTTGAGCAACCTTTGGGACAACATCTGGATACCGGTCCACACATAGGGCGCGACGCGACCCGGCTTCCTGCGCGACAGTCGACCCCAAGGGTCCATATGAAAATCGCCGCGACCCAGATGGTTGTTTGCACGCGCCAACGGAACGAGTAGCATCAGTGCATCCATCCGGTCATCATCCCAGTGCGACGCCAGCAACTTGATGCCGTCCACAGGGCCATCAACCCAGATATTGTCCGTGTTGACACACAGGAAGGGATCGTCCTGCAGCAACGGCTTCGCCTTCATCAGACCGCCGCCCGTTTCGAGCAAATGATCACGCTCATCGGAGACAACGACCTTCAGGTCGCCTGCGCGGGATTTGAGATGCGCTTCAAGCGCGTCAGCGAAATAGTGGACATTGACCACAACCCGCCCGACTCCGGCAGCGCGCAAATGATCAAGGACATGATCAAGCAGCGTTACGCCGGCCACTTCGATGAGCGGCTTTGGGCGTGTCGCGGTCAAAGGCCGCATGCGAGTGCCTTTTCCCGCCGCCATGACCATAGCTGTCGCGGGAACCTTGGCATCAAGTTTTGGGCTGACCTTGAAAATTTTTCCTGCGCGACTCATTCAGCGAACTCGGCCCAAGCTGAAGCGCGTTTTTCCATCGGAATATTCGCGTTCATCCAGGCCCTTGCCGGCTCAAGCGCGGGTTGCCTCAGACTGCGCTCGACATAGGCCCAGACGCGCGACTGGAACGCCCGATAGCGCGGCTTGCCGTCGCGCTTCCAAAGTCTTGTGAAGATGCCCAGTATCTTGAGATTACGCTGGACCCCGAGGATGTGATAAGCGGTCTCGAATTCGTCTCCGGTCTTGCCGAGACCAAGATAATGGTCGAGCATTTCCCGTTCGACTTCAGGCGACACGGTCCGCCTGGCGTCCTGCAGCATCGACACAAGATCATAGGCGGCGTGTCCGGCCAATGCATCCTGGAAATCGAGAAGACCCAATCGATCCCGACCCTGACGCCCTTTGAGAAGCATGATATTTTCGGCATGATAGTCGCGCAGCACGGTCACCGGCTTCGTTTGCGCGGCGATGATCGGCTGAAGCAGGGCGTCCCACAACTGAACGTAACCAGCCGCATCGGGTTTCAAGCCGACGGCCGGACAATACCAATCGATGAAAAGTCCAAGCTCACGGTGATAGTCCACCATCGAATAGGGCGCGATCGCCATAGCCGGTCGTGTTGCAAGGTCCGCCAACAATTCGACCACGTCGCGATACAAGGCGCGCTCAGCGGATGGATCGGCATCAAGTGCCTCGCGCATGCGTTCTCCGCCAAAATCCTCGAGCAGCACAAGGCCAAGGTCGAGGTCTGCGGCAAAAATATGCGGCGCCGAAAAGCCTTGCCCGACAAGCCATTCGGCAACGGCAATGAATGGCCGGGGATCTTCCTGCGGCGGCGGCGCGTCCATCAGCACCGCAGTCTTTCCGTCCTGAACTACTCTAAAATAGCGGCGAAACGATGCATCTCCGGCAAGAGGCAATATATGGGCGAGCGGCCAGCCGGCGCGAACAAGGAAATCGGGTGCAGCAGCCGGCGGGATCATCGAAATGGACATCGTGACTCCCAAGACGGCGGCACCGAAACTGTCAAGCGCCTGCCGCCATCCCCGTGATCGTTCAGTGCGATTTTCAAGGCATTTGGCCAAAGCCGATCGCCGAGCCTTTCTGGCCATTCTATAAGCAAAACAGAGTCACAAAGGGCATCATCAAGCCCCAGTTCTTCAGCCTCTGCCGGGTCATCCAACCGGTAGAGATCGACATGCCAGACCGAAAGCCTGAGCGCAGGCGGCGCATAGGGTATGACGAGCGCAAAGCTCGGGCTTGGCACCTCCCCTTCGAAACCAAGACCGGCAAGAACGCCGCGTGCAAACGAAGTCTTGCCTGCTCCCAGATCTCCCGACAACGCGATCACATCACCACTTTGCAATAGCGGAGCCAAAAGGCGGCCTGCTGCATCAGTCGCTTCGGCATTTGGCAGAATCATCGTGGCAATTCGATCCGCACGAGAGTTCCCTGTCCCGGTTCGGACACAAGCGACAGGCTGCCGCCATGCGCTTCGACGAACTGCTTGGCGAGCGGGAGGCCAAGTCCCAAGGCAGAATCACCATTACGACCCTCGGTTAAGCGGCTGAATCGATCGAGAGCAACGGTCTGCTGCGCGATATCCATTCCGGGGCCATTGTCGGAGACGATAATGATCGCGCGCTCATCATTACCCTCTGCGTGCAACAATATGCGCCCGCCCTCAGGGGTATAGGCAAAGCTATTTTCAAGCAGGTGATCGACCACTTCACGAAGGCGTCGCGAATCACCGTTGACCACACCGACCAAAGGACTGATTTCGACAGCGAAATCGATCTTCTTGCCTTTAGCAGCCGGGTGGTTATCGCGCGCTGCATTGTGCAGAAGAACCGCGAGCTCGACCGGCTTGCGTTCCAGCGGAAGCTGCCCCGCATCGCTTTGTGTCAGGTCGAGAACACGATCTACAAGGCCGCCAAGCCGTTCCGCCGATTCGAGTATGGCTGTGACATATTCTGTGCCCTGCGTTTCGAGAGGCCCTCCAAAGCCTTGCTGCAGCATTTCGGCAAAGCCACTGATCGACGTCAGTGGGGTCCGGAGTTCGTAACTCATATTGGCGACAAATGTGGCTTTTACCTTGTTCGCTTCTTCAAGCGCGTCGGCCCGTTCGCGCAATACGCTTTCAACTCTCCGGCTGTCCGAAATGTCGAGCATGGTGAAAAGGGCATTGCCATCGGGCAACGGTACGGCAGCGAACTCAAAATGCCTGCCGTTCTTCAACGCAAGCCGCCCGCTGCGCTGCTGGCGTTCCAGCGTCGCTGAACGCACCATCTCGCGAATCAATGACCCGCGCGATGGATCGGTCAATTTGGAGGCGGCCAGTTCTGCGAGCGCATCGACGTGTGGGTGACCAACAAGAAACTCCTCTTCAAAATCCCATACCTGGCGGAAGCGATTGTTCCAGAGATGGAGTCGGCCATCCGATTCGAACACCCCGACAGCCTCGAACATATTGTCGAATGTAGCCGTTCGCACCCGAAGGAGCGTGTCGCGAGCACTCGCCAATTGGGCTTGTTCGGTGCGGTCTTCAAAGATCGCCAACAATCCACCGTCCGGGAGAGGCTGCGCCACGACCCTTAGATGCGCGCCATCTGGCAGCAGCCAGTTTTCCTCCTGAGCGCCATCAGTTGCGGTGAACCATTCCCTTCGTTCAGCTTTCCAGCCTGGAAAATCGCGTGTTTCGGGGATCCTGCTTGCCTCGCGCATACGATCCAGTAGGCGGTCAAGATCTGGCCTTTCAGCCACCCATTCGGGCTTGAGCGCAAATTGGCGCATGAAAGGCTGGTTACAGAATAAAAGAGCGCGGTCGGAGCCAAACTGCGCGACGCCTGCGGAGAGCCGGTCGAGCGTGTCACGCTGAGATGCGACAAAACGTCGAAAGGCTGAGTTTGCCCGTTCGACTTCCTCCACATCCATCGCGTATCCTGCAACGCCGGCCTCTCCGAGCGGCACATCCACGATCCTTGAGGCTCGCCGGTCTCCGGCAATCGTTATGGGAATAACCCTACTCACCGGAAGATTGGACTCGCGCGCCTCCTGAGGCGCTGCGAGCGGGCTGGCGTTGGTCCCGGTATCGACCAGCTCAAGGCCGCGCGCGATTACATCGGCCGCCGATTCTGCTTCGACAGCACGCACATACGCATTGTTGACAAGGGCGATCCTCAGATCCGGGCCTCGATGCCACATTGGCATGGGTGCGGCCTCGATCAAACCGGACAGACGATCATAGGCGAGCTTGAGCCTTGCAGACTCTTCGCCGAGGCGTCCAATTTCGGCCTGACTTTCGGTGGCGTCGAACCACCACAGAATCACAGCTCCGGTGTTGCCAAGTCGCATGGCTGCCGGCGCACCACGAATGAGAAGAGTCCGCGAAGATCCCTGAGCGCGGATCGCGCGGGTGAAACTCCGCCCGGTCTTTTGGACGGCCGAGACATCCCGTACCAGCGCGGCAGCGTCATCGTCGGACAACCCGCAATTGTGCCCCGCAAGATCCGAGACAAAATTTGGCACCTTTGGCAATCCGAGCCAATCGGCCAATCGATCGGGTGCTTCGATTCGGCCATCGTTCCTGACCATGAGCGGCAAGGCAGGAGCCGATTCGAGCAATGATGCAAGACGATCTGCCTGACTTGTCGAAAACTCGGCTCTTTTTCGCAATTTGAGGCCTGTCCAGACAGCCCATACCGCGAGTCCCAACCACAACGCCATCACGGCGCCAATCATGACCGCGAGTGTATGTGTCAGGGTCAGCATCGGCAAAGGCTCACAAGCATGCCTAGCCCTTAGAGCCTGATCGGTTGAGGTGGAAGCGCCTTGCGCTTCCACCGATGCCGTGAATCAGGCTCTCATCCAATAGTCCAGACCTTGATTCACGTTAAAGGTTGAATCGACCTTGAACGATCAAGGTCCTGAGCCTGATCGGTTGAGGTGGAAGCGCCTTGCGCTTCCACCGTTCACGTGGCTCCGAATCTAGTAGCGGTAATGATCCGGCTTGAACGGACCGTGTTCCGGCACACCGATATAGGCTGCCTGTTTCGGGGTCAGGTTCGTCAATTTCACGCCAAGTTTTTCAAGATGCAACGCCGCCACCTTTTCGTCGAGGTGCTTGGGAAGGACATAGACCTTGTTGTCATAGGCGTTCGACTTTGTGAACAGTTCGATCTGGGCGAGCACCTGGTTGGTGAAGCTGGATGACATCACGAAGCTGGGGTGCCCGGTTGCACATCCAAGGTTTACAAGGCGACCCTTGGCAAGGATCAGGATCTGCTTGCCGTCGGGAAATTCGACAAGGTCGGTCCCCGGCTTGATCTCGTCCCATTTGTAGTTTGAGAGAGCCGCGATCTGGATCTCACTGTCGAAATGGCCGATGTTGCAAACGATCGCCATGTTCTTCATCGCCATCATATGGTCGGCGGTGATCACGTCCGCATTGCCGGTCGCGGTGACAAAGATATCGGCACGGGTCACTGCTTCTTCCATAGTTACGACCTCATAACCTTCCATTGCCGCCTGGAGCGCGCAAATCGGGTCAACCTCGGTGACCATCACTCTCGCGCCGCCCTGGCGCAGCGACGCCGCTGATCCCTTGCCGACATCGCCGAAGCCGGCGACGCAAGCAACCTTGCCCGCGAGCATCACATCCGTCGCACGGCGGATCGCATCCACCAGCGATTCCTTGCAGCCGTATAGATTGTCGAATTTCGATTTGGTCACACTGTCATTCACGTTGATCGCCGGGAATGGTAATTTACCGTCGCGGGCGATCTGGTAGAGCCGATGGACGCCGGTCGTTGTCTCTTCCGATACGCCCTTGATCGCATTAACCGAGCGCGAGAGATAACCGGGCTTTGCTTTCAGAAACGCCTTCAGGGCGCGCTGTAATTCGACTTCTTCCTCATTGCCCGGTTCCGGCAATTCATCACCGGCTTCGGCTCGTGAACCCCAAAGCGCGAACATCGTCGCGTCGCCGCCATCATCGAGGATCATGTTGGCCGTGTGATCATCGCCCCAATCGAAAATGCGTCCAACATAGTCCCAATAATCGGCAAGGCTTTCACCTTTGATCGCAAACACCGGTACACCAGTCACAGCGATCGCTGCCGCCGCATGATCCTGGGTAGAAAAGATGTTGCAGGTTGCCCAACGCACGTCCGCTCCGAGTTCCACAAGCGTTTCAATCAGCACCGCAGTCTGGATCGTCATATGCAGCGAGCCTGTGATCCGCGCCCCTTTCAAGGGCTTGGCCGCACCATATTCCGCGCGAAGGGCCATGAGACCCGGCATTTCGGTTTCTGCAATTTTGATTTCCTTGCGTCCAAAATCGGCAAGGGCAAGATCGGCAATCACATAGTCATTCGCGGCCACAACGGGTCTCCGGCTAGGGGTAAGTTGGCTTGGCCCCTAACCGCGACTGAGTGAAAATGCAAATATAAAGATATCTTTATATGTTACTTCCTGGCCGCCAGTGCAACCGAGCAACGGTTGCCGGTCAAGAGCGGCTCGACCCCCGCTGCTGTTGCGAGACGCGACAATCCCGCAAGCGAACCACCTTCCGCTTGGGCCGCCGAAAGGATCGATGACATGTCACCACAGCTAAGGCCTTCTGACCCGGCGCCATATCGGTTTGCAACTGATGTGACATAGCGATCATAGGCGTTCAGACCGCCCTGATCGGAAAATTGCTGCCGAAGCGTGTTGTTGACCTGGGTCAGCGCGACACGGCTCGAACGGACAAATTTGTTGTAGGACCCCAGGATCTGTGTGTCGGTTGAGCGACACCGGAGCGCCGAGACCATCAGCATCGTTTCCATATCCCGGACCTTGGCGGCGTTGATTGCGGTTTCACCCCAGCATGCGGCCTGAGCCGATGTCACGGGCACCGCGACGAGAACCGCCGCTGCCAACGTGGACCTGATGAAATTTCCCATGACGTTCCCCCTGGCTTATTGGGCGCCGGAAAGGTCTCATCAGGGTGCTAAACAGATCGCCAAGAAATATGGTTAACGCCCAGTTTTGGCAAAGAAAAATTTGGCGGTGCGTCAATTCGGACGCACCGCCGTTTCAGGCAATCTGCTAGTAAGTAGCGCGCAAGCCCGAAAAACGCACATCCTGGACACCGCCAAAGCGAGTCACACACGAGAATCGGCCCTTGTCATAATCGCGGCCATAGCGATTGTAGTTATTGCCGTAGCGATCCCAATTATCGTAGCCGCGCCTCTCAAAGCCGCGACCCGCGACAACAAGGCGACCGCGCACTTGATATCCACCGCGAATCCGGTTGATCGAGGTCACGTCCGTAATACGGGCCCGGCCATAACGACGGGCATTTTGTTCAGCGGCCCGTACGCACTGCTCTACGGCAGCGCGGCTGCCATAGCCGTTCTGGTAATAACCATAGTCATTGCGGTCTTTGAGGCCCCGATCATTGCGCGACCCGGCGGCCGACGCGATCGCAGCGATGCCGCCTATGATCAGCACGCCCGCGATAACGTCGCCTGCATCGATCCCATCGCGGTTGTGCCGGCGATCATCTCGCGCCATGGCCGGGGTCGATACCGCAACGGCCGAAGCAGCTGTCGCCAAAAATAACATGGTCTTGGAAAGAAACTTCATTTCAACCTCCATTAGGTACCCTTGAGACGTAAACACTCGGGCGAGCAAAAGGTTTCACACATCCGGTCTGACCGAAATCTGAATTGCATCGTAGGCTCCCGTTCAGCTTTTTGACCGTGTGGCCTTGAAATTCCGCGAATCTGCTGTTAGGGGCGCCCCACGAACGGCGTGATACTTGTCACGACGATCCCTTTGTTTTTGCCATTTGTCCAGGATCATGCCGTCGGCATGCTCCCATTGAATTGACCGGAGTGTGACGACTTTATGCAGATTATGGTTCGCGACAACAATGTCGATCAGGCGCTGCGCGCGCTGAAGAAGAAGCTGCAGCGCGAAGGCGTCTATCGCGAAATGAAGCTGCGTCGTCATTACGAGAAGCCGTCTGAAAAGCGTGCCCGTGAGAAGGCGGCCGCGATTCGCCGCGCCCGCAAGATGGATCGCAAACGCGCCGAGCGCGACGGGGTTCGTTAAGAAGTTTTCTGGCTGGCGCGATTTTACCGCTCCGCCCAGATCGGCTTTTCAATAAGGCTTCAGGGGGCTCCATGTCCGTAACGACCGTTCCGATTCGACCTATTGAAAAAGGTTCACTCGTCAAGCTTTGGGCGGGCGTTGCCGTCGCGGTGCTGATTGCTGGCGGTGCGGCTTGGTGGGGAACGGAAAAGGCGGTGTCCGGCGCATGCAGCGCCAAAGCTTTCTCTCCTGAAGGCAACGGCGTCTCGAGTGTCGATAAAACCACGACCGGCCTGAGATTCCAGACAATCAAGTCCGGCACCGGCGCAAAGCCGACCGAGACTGACGTTGTTCTGGTAAGCTACAAGGGTACACTTGTTGACGGCAAGGAATTCGATTCCAACCCGCGCGCGGCCTTTCCTGTTCAGGGCCTGGTTCCCGGGTTCACTGAAGCCTTGAAGATGATGCAACGGGGTGGCAGCTACAAGCTCTGCATACCACCAGCCCTGGGTTATGGCACGCAGGCCAATGAGCGCATCCCGGCCAACTCAACATTATTCTTCGATGTCGAATTGATCGATTTCAAGAGCATGGCTGAAGTCCAGGCGCTTCAGCAGCAGATGCAACAACAGGCTCCAGACGGGGCCATGGGTGCAATGCCTCCCGGCGAAATGCCCTCGGGGCGCTGATCATTCAGCCGGCGGGCACTTCTGCCCTTTCCGCCGATTTTTCGGATTCCCGTTCCAATGCGACCTTCAGCATCGCGACGATTGGATCGGCGAGGGCAAGCCCCAATATTCCAAACAGCGCCCCGAATATCAACTGTGCCCCAAGAACCAATGCCGGCGCAAGATCGACAGAGCGGCGCGCCACCATCGGGACAATCAGATAGCCGTCGAGTGTATGGACAAATAGATAAACGCCAATTGCCCAATAGCCAGTGGTGACACCCGCGGAAAAACCGACAAGCATCATAAGTCCGCCCGAGATCAGTGCGCCAATATTAGGCAAAAAGGCAAGCATGCCGGTAAGCACGCCAAGCAGTGCGGCCATCGGCACGTTGCCCCACAAAAGCAGAAAATAGGTGCTGACTCCTTCGAAAAACATTGCGACCAGCCGGCCTGCCATCAAGCGACGCAGGGTCGCCCCGATAGCGAACATTGTCCCATAGATTCGGTCTCGGCTTCTAATCGGGAACATCCACGCGATGCCTCGTTCATAAAGTCTCGGCTCGATGGCGAGAAACACGCCGATCACGACAATCAGCACGACACTGGTAATGGCGCCGAACACGCTTGTTACAGCCGAGGTGACGCGGCCGAGCGATCCAACGATCTGTTTGCCAATTTCTGTAAACTGCTCAGGATGCTTTAGCAGGCCCATTTGCGCCGCCCACTCCGAAATCACATAGATCTGCTGTTCAATGATGATCCGCATGTTTTCAAATTGCTGCACGAGCTGGGTACCGGCGAGAATGACAACCCATGTCAGAAAAGCCACCACGCCAAGGACGACCAATAAAAGCCGCCATTGGCGACCGATCGGCAATGCGCTGCCGAGCAATCGAGTGCCGCCATCGAGCATGGATGCAAAAACAATTCCGCCGATAATCAGGAGCAATGGCTGGGCCAAGAGCCACACCAAGGCAACGAGGACAACTAGCCCAATCCAAACCGAGGCCCTTTTGAGCTCCTGTCGAATCAGCGGATCGCGCAGTTCATTCGGGCCAGGTTCCTCGATATGGCTAGCCATCGCTACTCAACCTGTTCTGGATGCAGGCTGTTTCCGGCCCGGCTCGAACGTAGAGCTGTGAACCACGACAATGGGTTGAACAATTTCGTGGTGCCATCGAGCGAGAATGTAATGAATTCTGCCCTACCCCCGATATTTTCCCAAGGAACCGGCCCGCCAAGCCCTCGATCCTCGACCGAAAAACGACTGTCAGCCGAACGATCCCGGTTGTCTCCCATCAAGAACACATGACCTTCGGGAATCGAAATCGCGCGATAGTCATCCGAGTCATAGCGATAGCCAAGATCAATCGTATTGTAGCTGCGACCATTGGGCAGCGTTTCGCGGATGACAGGCATTTGGCAATATTCCTTGCCATCGCGCGCGACCATCTTGAGGCCGGGATATTCTGGCTCGCTGCAAGGGGCATTGGCATCGACCGGGATCAGAACCTGCCTGACGGCGGCACGTTTGACGGGCACGCCGTTGAGTATGACCGTGCCGTTGCGGACCTCGAGCCGATCGCCCGGCAAGCCGATCACGCGCTTGATATAGTCTTCCTTGACGCCGGGAGGCGCCGCAATCACCACGTCGCCGCGTTCGGGCAGCTTACCCCAGACCCGGCCAGTCATGAAAGGAAGGAGATGGAATGTCGGTGAGACAAACGACCAGCCATACGGATATTTGGTTACGACCAGTCGATCACCGACCAACAAGCCGGGCATCATCGACTCCGACGGAATGTAGAATGGCTTTGCAACAAAGCTGTGAAAACCAAGCACCGCCAGCACAAGCCAGAACACGCCCTTTACCTCTGCCCACCAGTCCACTTTTGCTTTTTGGGTCGTTGGGACGGGCGTTGGTTCGGATACGGATTCTGTCATGTCAGTCACGAAGGTCAGTCTTTCAGGTTTGGGAGTGCTTCAATGATTACAAAAGCCTGCGCCCATGGATGGTCATCGGTGAGCGTCAGATGAATATTTGCCGCATGGCCCTCGGGAATCAGCGCGTCAAGCCTTGCTCGCGCGCCACCGGTCACCGCCAATGTCGGGGCGCCGGACGGCGCGTTGACCACGCCGATGTCCTTCATGAACACGCCGGCCTTGAAACCTGTGCCGATAGCTTTTGAAAAAGCCTCCTTGGCCGCGAATCGCTTGGCATAAGTACCGGCCTTGGTGAATGGGCGCCGCGCGGCCTTGGCACGCTCGATTTCGGTAAATACACGCTGTTCGAAACGTGCGCCGAAGCGCTCCAGAGACTTCTCGATTCGCTCGATATTGCAAAGATCGGAGCCCAGCCCAACGATCATCGCGCAGCGTCCATCAGCGACCGCATATGTGCAACACTTTCTGCAAGTCCTCCAAAAATGGCTTCTCCGATCAGGAAATGGCCAATATTCAATTCAGCGATTTGCGGGATGGCTGCAACCGGAATCACATTTTCGAATGTGAGCCCATGGCCAGCATGCGGCTCAATACCGTTCTTATGTGCCAGCGCCGCGGCATCGGCAATCCGGCGAAGCTCCTCGACCTGCGCCCGTCCCTCGAGGTGAGCATAACGCCCGACGTGAAATTCTACGACCGGGACCTTTAGCCGAATTGCCGCTTCAATCTGCCTGGGGTCGGGTTCAATGAACAGGCTGACCCTGATCTTCGCCGCCAACAGTTTTTCAACAAAGGGCATCAGGTGATTGTCCTGCCCAGCGGCGTCGAGCCCGCCCTCTGTTGTGCGCTCTTCACGCCTTTCGGGCACGATACAGGCGGCGTGGGGTTTGTGACGGAGCGCGATGTCGAGCATTTCGTCGGTGGCGGCCATTTCGAGATTGAGCGGGATCGTGAGTGCGTCCATCAGGCGGGCGAGATCGTCATCGCGGATATGACGGCGGTCCTCCCGCAGATGCGCAGTGATTCCGTCTGCACCATTCTGCGCCGCGATCAACGCGGCCTTCACCGGATCCGGATGATCGCCGCCACGAGCGTTCCTGATTGTCGCAACGTGATCGATATTAACGCCGAGGCGCAAAGGGCTCGTCAAACCAGTTCCTTCCGGCTTCCCGGTTTGATGGCCGGTATCGCTGCCAGTCCAGCTGGCAGTTTGTCTGCCGCATAGCTGGGCACTTCAAGCCGGATGAGGGGAAAGAAGGGAACCCCCAAATCGACCGAACCGTTTGAACGGTCGACCAAGGCTCCGGCGGCAACAACATTTCCACCCTCGGCTTCGATCGCCGCGATCGCTTCTCTCGATGACAGGCCTGTCGTGACCACATCCTCCATCATCAGCACCCGTTGGCCCGGTAGCAGCCGAAAGCCACGACGCAATTCGAATGCGCCATCGGGCCTTTCCACAAAAAGCGCCTCAACTCCGAGCGCTCGACCCATCTCATGTCCGATGATGACGCCCCCCATTGCCGGCGACACAACGATATCGATCGCTTTGCGAATCTCTTTTGGAAGACGCGAGACGAGTTCTTCAGCAAGGCGGCTGGCGCGAACCGGGTCAGCCAACACACGCGCACACTGGAGATAGCGTGGGCTTCGCAGGCCGGAAGACAAGATGAAATGACCTTCCAAAAGCGCTTCAGCAGCACGGAATTCGGCCAAAATCTCATCATCGGTCACGTCGGGAATCCTTGCCGTTCAACCCTCCATTAATAGACATCATCGCCAACAGTCGCAAGCTGGCTAAAAAAGTCAGTCAAGCGGCTTGAGGCTCCCGCCGCCCGCGCGTATAGCCCGCCGCAAAGTGGTGTGCCGGATGGGGTCCTACCCCAAGACCCGGTATCTATGTCTTGGGGGTTCGGACGGAAAGAAAATGACAAATTTAAAGCCCTTTATCCTGGCGGCCAGCCTGTTCTTCGCGCCTGCGGCGGCACTCGCTACCGAAACAGCGACGGTGGCACCTGCCCCAATCGCGGCACCTTCCTCAGCACCTGAGATGACTGCGGTCACACCCTCGGAAGCCGCGGCTCCTGCAACAACGATCGGAACGTCCAAGTCGGATCCCAGCATCGGTCAACCAATGGAAGGCCGGATTGGTCTCCAGCCTCAAGTAACCAAGCTGGGCCAGCAGGCGGCGTGGATGCACGACCTCATATTGGTCCCCATGATGGCTGTGATTTCGTTGTTCGTCCTCGGCTTGCTTCTTTTCGTCATGGCCCGTTTTCGCCGCGCCGCAAACCCAACGTCTTCGAAAACGTCGCACAACACAGTGATCGAGGTGATTTGGACGCTCGTTCCTGTGTTGATCCTGGTCGGCATTGCCGTGCCGTCGATCAGCCTGCTTGCCGCCCAATTCAAGCCTGCGCCGGCAAATGCCGTCACACTGAAGGCGATTGGAAACCAGTGGTTCTGGTCTTACGAATATCCTGATCATGGCATAGGTTTTGACGCCAATATGCTCAGTGACGAAGATGCCAAGGCGAAGGGTGAGCCCCGACTTTTAGCCGTCGACAACCGCGTTGTTCTTCCCGTCAACACGCCGATAAAGCTGGTTACCATTGGCAATGACGTGATCCACAGCTGGGCTGTACCGGCCTTCTGGATCAAGATGGACTCGGTTCCCGGCCGACTCAATGAAACAACCTTCACTGTTGAGAAAACGGGCGTTTATTATGGCCAATGCTCTGAACTGTGTGGCGATCGCCATGGCTTCATGCCCATCGGTGTCGAAGTGGTAAGCAAGGAAGATTTCGCAAGCTGGGTTCGCGCCAAGGGCGGGAAGATGCCTGGCGACGCAGCGGCAGCTCCTGCCGCTTCGGCTACTGCCGCCCCAGTGGCTGCACCGATCCCCGCACCCGTTGCGGTCAAGAATTGAGGGCCTGACAAATGACTGAAGCTGTCGCCACTGCACATGCCTTTGAAGGCGCTCACGCTCATGATCATCATGATGCTGATCACAAGCCGTCATTCTTTGTCCGTTGGTTCATGTCGACCAACCACAAGGACATCGGCACGCTCTATCTGATTTTCGCCATTACCGCGGGCATCATCGGGGGTGCCATTTCGGGCGTCATGCGCGCCGAACTGGCCCAACCCGGAATTCAATACCTTGAAGGTTTTGCTGGCATGATGGGCGGCGATAGCCCGTTTCACATGTGGAATGCGCTGATCACCGCTCACGGCTTGATCATGGTATTCTTCATGGTCATGCCGGCCATGATCGGCGGCTTTGGAAACTGGTTCGTGCCAATCATGATCGGCGCGCCGGACATGGCCTTTCCACGCATGAACAATGTCAGCTTCTGGCTGCTCGTTCCGTCTTTCATACTCCTTTTGGGATCAGCCTTTGTCTCCGGTGGCAGCGGGCCGGGTGCGGCCACTGGCTGGACTGTCTATGCGCCACTTTCAACCAGCGGATCGCCCGGTCCGGCGGTCGACATGGCGATTTTCTCACTCCATCTTGCTGGTGCGTCCTCGATCCTTGGCGCAATTAATTTCATCACAACAATCTTCAATATGCGCGCGCCAGGCATGACACTTCACAAGATGCCGCTATTCGTCTGGTCGATCCTGGTGACTGCGTTCCTGCTTCTGCTTGCGCTTCCGGTGCTGGCCGCTGCCATCACGATGCTGCTGACTGATCGCAATTTTGGAACCACGTTCTTTGATGCGGCAGGCGGAGGGGATCCGGTACTCTACCAGCACCTGTTCTGGTTCTTTGGCCATCCCGAGGTGTACATCATGATCCTGCCGGGTTTCGGTATGGTCAGCCAGATCATTTCCACCTTCTCCAAAAAGCCGATCTTTGGCTATCTCGGCATGGCGTATGCAATGGTTGCAATCGGCGTTGTCGGGTTCATTGTCTGGGCACACCACATGTTCACCGTAGGCATGGACGTCAACACGAAGATGTACTTCACTGCCGCAACCATGGTCATCGCAGTGCCCACAGGGATCAAGATTTTCAGCTGGATCGCGACCATGTGGGGCGGTTCGCTGAGCTTCAAGACGCCGATGATGTGGTCGCTTGGTTTCATTTTCATGTTCACGGTTGGCGGCGTGACGGGTGTTCTTCTCGCCAATGGCGGCATCGATAACTACATGCACGACACCTATTATGTGGTCGCGCATTTCCATTATGTGCTGTCCTTGGGCGCGGTGTTCTCGCTCTTCGCCGGCTTCACCTATTGGTTTGGCAAGATGAGCGGCCGTCACCTCTCCGAGGCACTTGGCCAGCTGCACTTCTGGCTGTTCTTCATTGGCGTGAATGTGATGTTCTTCCCTCAGCATTTCCTGGGCCTTCAAGGCATGCCTCGGCGTATTCCGGACTATCCAGAGGCTCAGACTTATTGGAATCACATCTCTTCGCTTGGCTATGTGATCATGGCGGTGGGGATGGTCGTGTTCTTCATCAACGTGGCCTACGCGTTCATTGCGGGCCGCAAGGCTGAGGATAATTACTGGGGTGAAGGCGCAACAACACTCGAATGGACACTTTCGAGCCCACCGCCTTACCACCAGTTCGAGACCTTGCCGAAGATCGACTGATGGTGAGCGCCTCTCCGGCAACCGAGACGGTTGCGCTGACTGCCGACTGGCGAGATTTTCTGGCGCTGACGAAGCCTCGGGTAATGTCGCTGGTTGTCTTCACGGGATTGTGCGGGCTGATCGCAGCCCCGGTCAGCATCAACCCGATCCTCGGGTTTACAGCGGTCCTCTGCATTGCGCTCGGCGCCGGCGCGGCAGGTGCGCTGAACCAATGGTACGAAGCCGATATTGACGCCTTGATGAAGCGCACCGAAGATCGGCCGCTTCCCGCGGGGCGGATGGATCGGCAATCGGCACTTCATTTCGGCGTGGGGTTGAGCTTCTTCTCTGTTCTTTTGCTCTATCTTGCGACCAACTGGGTCGCGTCGGCGATCCTCGCTGTATCCATTCTCTTTTACGTTCTTGTATACACTGTCTGGCTCAAACGCCGGACACCGCAGAACATTGTTATCGGGGGCGCGGCTGGCGCATTCCCGCCCGTGATCGGCTGGGCTGCTGCGACAGGCGATGTTAGCCTCCTCCCCGTTCTGCTCTTCTCGCTCATCTTCTTGTGGACGCCGCCGCATTTTTGGGCGCTCGCACTTTTCATGAAAACAGATTACGCCAAAGCCGGTGTGCCAATGCTCCCCGTGGTGGCGGGTGAGCGCAATACCCGCATCCAGATCCTGCTCTACACGCTTCCGATGGTCGCCGTTGCCGTTTTGCCCTGGGCGTTTCATTTGACGGGTTCGATCTATGGCATTTTCACCGCTGGAGCTTCGCTGCTGTTTGTGGTGCTTTCGCTCCGGGTTGGGCTTCGCCAGACTGTCGTTGCCGATGCGATGAAGCCGGAAAAGCAACTCTTTGCCTTTTCGATCATTTATCTTTTCGGCGTTTTCGGAGCACTGGCAGTGGATCGGATAATTCTCGCATGACCGACGACGAAATTCGCCAGCGCCAGCGTTCGCGTGCCAAAGTGATGGGCGTTCTCCTGATCTCGCTGGTTATCTTGATCTACGGGATCAGCATAGCCAAGATGGTGGTGGCGCCATGACACCCATTACCCGCACGGGATTGCTTGCTGTCTCACTTGCCTGCGGCATGACCGGTCTTGGCTACGCGAGCGTGCCATTGTATCGGGCATTCTGTCAGGCAACCGGATTTGGCGGTACGACGCAGAAAGCCGATGCAGCGCCTGGTGCGGTGCTTACCGGCAAGCGCGTCTCGGTGCGGTTCGACGCCAATCACATTCCCTCACTTCCATGGGAGTTCAAGCCCGAGAAAAACAACGAGCCGGTAATTCTTGGTGAGCGCGAGATTGCCTTTTTCACAGCCAAGAATCTCTCGGACAAGCCGATAACCGGGCGCGCCACGTTCAACGTCACGCCTTCCCAGGCCGGGAAGTATTTCAACAAGATCCAGTGTTTTTGCTTTACTGAACAGACGCTTTTACCGGGCAAACAAGTTCGGATGCCGGTCATTTTCTATGTTGATCCCAAGATCGCAGACGATCCGGATGCGAACGATATCGAAGAAATCACACTGAGTTATACCTTCTACCCCGTAGACGAGGCAAACAAGCCAAGCTAACGGAACGGCTAGCCTTCCGATTGGCCCACAGAGGAAAGAAACGACCATGGCCGGTTCAAAGACCCATGATTATCACATTGTCGATGCCAGCATTAATCCGCTGATTGGCGCATTTTCGGCTCTGGGCCTCACCGGCGGCGGCGTCATGTGGATGCATGAACAGCCCTATGGCGGCTGGGTCTTCCTCCTCGGCGTGGTCGGCATTCTTTATACGTTTTTTGCCTGGTGGTCCGATGTCATCAAGGAAGCGCATGCGGGGGACCATACGCCTGTCGTGTCTCTTCACCTGCGCTACGGGATGATCCTTTTCATCGCGTCCGAAGTAATGTTTTTCGTCGGCTGGTTCTGGTCATGGTTCGATTTTTCGCTGTTTCCGGCGCATATGGTGGTGAGCGACGGTTCGGTTGAAAACCTGATCGGCCAAGCTGGCGCCGTGGCTCAATGGCCGCCCAAGGGCATTGAAGTGATTGATCCATTCGGTTTTCCCCTGCTCAACACGCTCATTCTGCTTTGTTCTGGAACGACGGTAACATGGGCACATCACGCGCTCATCCACGGCGATCGTGACGGTCTGAAGAAGGGCCTCTGGGCGACGATCATTCTCGGCGCGATCTTCACCTCGATCCAGGCTTATGAATACATACACGCACCCTTCGGCTTCAAAGGGCTGAATTATGGCTCGGCCTTCTATATGGCCACGGGCTTCCACGGCTTCCACGTGCTGGTTGGCACGATCTTCCTGATCGTTTGCCTTGCGCGTTCCTACAAGGGCCACTTCACGCCCCGGCAGCATTTCGGTTTTGAAGCTGCTGCGTGGTATTGGCATTTTGTCGACGTGGTCTGGCTGTTCCTGTTTTGCGTCGTTTATGTCTGGGGCAGTTGGGGCGCACCTGTCCACGGCGGATAGGTCATGTCCAATCAGACTCCTGATACGGCCCGCGCGGCGATCAGGGGCCTGTGTCCTCAATGCGGGGCGTCGGGGTTGTTCCGCAGCATCATTGGTTTTTCGGCGAAGTGCACGGCCTGCGGACTGGATTTCGGCCAGTTCAATGTCGGCGATGGCCCCGCCGCATTCCTGATCATGATCGTCGGTGCAATCGTGACGCTATTGGCAATCATTGTGCAACTCAACTTCGAGCCTCCATTCTGGGTTCATATCTTGCTTTGGGTACCTGTTACACTTGGACTTGTGCTCGGCCTGCTGCGTATCGCCAAGGGGGCCTTGCTGGTTCTGGAATACCGGAACCGTGCACAAGAAGGTCGAATCGTCGAATGAAACGTGTACCGATTGTTTCGACGGGTTTGGTGGTCGCTGCGGTTTTGACCATGATCATGCTGGGCATCTGGCAGTTGCAGCGCGCCGATGAGAAGAATGCGCTGCTTGCGCGCTATGCCGTCGCGTCGCGTCTGCCCGAGATGGCATTCCCGGCAATTGCAACAGGCGACATCCTCCTCTTCCGTCGGGCGGGTGGCACCTGCCTTGAGCCGCTCTCCCCGCGCATAGAAGGTGGCCTCAATGCCGAGGGTGATGCCGGATGGCGCCATATTGTCTCGTGTCGTACGGGCGCCGAAGGGCCCGGGATGACCGTCGATATTGGGTGGTCCGCCCGGTTCGACGTCGTGCCAGACTGGAAAGGTGGCGCAGTCAATGGTATCATTTCGCGCCAGCCCGATCATCGCAGCCTGATTGCGCGCTCATTCGGCAAGCAAGCTCAACCCGCACTCATGCTGGTCGCAACGATGCCCGCCAACGGCCTGGAAGCCAGCGCCCCGCCTTCAATCATCGACGTGCCCAACAACCACCTTGCCTATGCCGTCCAATGGTTCCTTTTCGCAGGGATCGCCGCCATCATATACCTGTTGGCCCTGAGACGCCGGCCACACGTCTGACTAGCCAAGCATGGTTGTCGCGGTTGATCCGTTCCAGACCAACATCATGTCATAGGCATGAATAACCCGCACTGCTTCCGGGTTGTTCAATTCTTTCAATCGCTCGGCTGAACTGGCAAGGCGTCGCAATGGTCTCAGGTCGAGCAGGCCAAGTCCAGTTTTAGGCATAACATCAAGCAGGAAGGCCATGCCAAATTCTTCGCCAATCATGTCGACTGGTTGCGTTTTCACACTCATGTCGGTGGCATCGAGCACACCATGAGTGCTCTTCTCACCGCCGCCCACCAGCAGGTGGAAACTCTTGCCACCGCGCAGCGAGGCAACCTCTGCAGCCAGCGAGCCTATGTCAAAAACGCCAGTCCAAGTGACGCCGCGCATTGTATGAGTTGATCCAAATTTGAAGAGAATTTTGGGCGGCCTGCTGGCTTTTGACCGGGACAACAGCCGGATCAAGGATTTGCGGTTGAAATCGGCACGGCGCTTGTTCGATCCCCATCCGGTGGTCTGTTGAAGGAGATTGATCTCAAGGGTCTCGGCCAGCACATCAAGAATTACTGCGCTTTGCCGATCCGGAGATTTCCATGCAGCCGTGATCGCGTGAATGAGCTCGGGCTTTAGTGAAAACGTCGGCAGAAATTCGGGATTCTTTTCGGCTTTCCACCGCGCCCAACCGTCAAGTGAAGCCTTGTCCAATGCAGCAAGTGCGGCCTTTGCCGAGCTGGGTGCTCTGGCCCTCAGTCGTTCGATCAACTGGCGATCGCCGATCACTTCATAATCCAACCCCCAAATCGCCTGTTCGTCATTCGGAACCAGCCCGCGAGCCTTGGCGAGGAGTTCGGCTTCTGACCGCCAGAAATAGAACGCCGGTCCGGGCGGATACTTCGCAAAATAGTTCCGCAGTCCGTGGGTGCCATTTTTCGCCGCGTCATCCAGCTCGTCAGCAATCGGAGCTGAAATTTCTATGGCGAGCTTGTCATAACCGGCTGGACGCAAAGCTTCAAACAATTCGCCGGTAAGAACGGGGATCTCGGCAATGCCATGCTCTTCCCCAAGCAGGAAGAATTCCGAGGATCGCCCCTCGGAAACCAACATGTCCCAACCTGCGCCCGAGAAACCCTTACCGTCAAATGCAATCGGGTGAAGATTTTCCTGCGCCCGCTTGATGATACGCTGAGTTATGCTTTCAGGAGCAGAGGTCGGGGTTTTTTGAGGTAACGGGGAAGGTTCTGCCTCTACGTTCGGAGCGATCATCGTCCCAACCACGAGGGCCGAACCCGCCATCATGGCGCGCCGGTTTTACTGTGCCATTTCATTCCTCCCTATTCGGGCCTTCTGTATTATATAAATAATACACTAATGCAGCACCAGCAATCTTGCCCTAGCCGCGCCCTCCCGCTAGGGCGCCGGACATCATGGAATATGTGAGCACCAGGGGAAGCGCGCCAGCGCTCAGTTTTGAAGGCGTGACGCTGGCCGGACTGGCGTCAGACGGCGGACTTTACGTTCCCCGGCAATGGCCGCGCTTCTCGGCTGACGAGATCGCGGCGATGCGCGGGCTTTCCTATGCCGAAACCGCCGTGCGTGTCATGATGCCGTTCGTCGCCGGCAGCCTGGATGAAGACGAACTGCGCGACCTTTGTACCAAAGCCTATGGTTGTTTTTCGCACGCGGCGGTCACCCCTCTTGTCCAGCTTGACGGACAGCATTGGCTGCTGGAGTTGTTTCATGGCCCAACACTCGCCTTCAAGGATGTGGCGCTCCAATTGCTCGGCCTCCTGTTCGAGAAGTTCCTCTCCACACGAGAGACCGAACTGACGATCGTCGGCGCGACTTCGGGCGACACAGGATCGGCGGCAATCGACGCGGTTGCCGGTCGTGAAAAGATCAACATCTTCATGCTCCATCCCGAAGGCCGCGTTTCCGAAGTGCAGCGCCGGCAGATGACGACCGTTCTGGCGCCCAATATTCACAATATTGCGATCAAGGGCAGCTTTGACGACGCGCAGTCAATCGTGAAATCGCTGTTCAATGATGCCGACTTTTCAGCCCGATTCAGCCTTTCTGCTGTCAACTCAATCAACTGGGCGCGACTGATGGCGCAGGTCGTCTACTATTTCTATGCCGCGGTCCGACTGGGCGCGCCTGAACGCTCGGTGGCGTTTTCCGTGCCAACCGGCAATTTCGGCGATGTCTTCGCTGGATATGTCGCCGCTCAGTGCGGATTGCCGGTCGAAAAGCTGATTGTCGCAACCAACGTCAACGATATCTTGCACCGCGCCTTCACGTCGGGAGATTATTCCGCCGGTAAAGTAACCGCAACGGCAACGCCGAGTATGGATATCCAGGTCAGCTCGAATTTTGAAAGACTGCTCTTTGACCTTTCAGGTCGTGACGGGCTGTGCCTGGCGAAGATGATGGCAGATTTCGAGACCAGCAAGGCAATGACCCTACCCAAAGACATGATCGCTGGTGCAAAACCGCTCTTTACGAGTGCCCGGATCGATGCAAATGGCATGGCGCTCGCGATGCGCCGGGCGGCAGAACGTTCGGGGCAGCAGATTGACCCCCACACGGCAATCGGGCTTGCCGCCGCCTATGAAAGCGGCGTGGTTGCCAACGTTCCCATCGTGACCCTGGCAACCGCGCACCCGGCTAAATTCCGCGACGCCGTCGAACGGGCCACTGGCATGCGTCCGTCGCTGCCAGCACGGATTGGCAGCCTGTTTGAGCGCGAGGAGCGCTTCGATACCCTTCCTGCAACCAAGGAGGCTATTCGCGAATATGTCTCTGCTCGGGCGGTTCCGACCGGCGCATGACGCCAATCACGCTCATAGGAGAACCCTGGGCCGACTACGGATTGATCGACTCAGGCCATGGTCGCAAGTTCGAACGTTACGGCCCATTCCGTTTCATCCGGCCTGAAGCGCAGGCGCTCTGGCCGCCTGCGAGTGCGGATTGGGACGCAGACGGAGAATTCATTCCCGGTGCGGACGAAGATGGTGGCGGACGCTGGCAGTTTGACCGTCCCACACCCCGCGAAGGCTGGCCATTGGTGTGGGACGACATCCATTTCACCGCGCAGACCACGCCTTTCCGGCATTTGGGTTTCTTCCCCGACATGGCGCCCGTCTGGTCCTGGATGCGCGAACGGCTCCACGGGCGTGCAGAACCGTCCGCACTGAATCTGTTCGGTTATACCGGTGTCGGCAGCCTTGCCTTGGCGAGCAAGGGGGCCGCAGTCACGCACGTCGATGCCTCGAAGAAATCGGTAGAGGCGGCCAAAGGCAATGCGGCGCTGGCAGCACTGTCAGACAAGCCTGTGCGCTGGATCGTGGATGACGCCGCCAAGTTCACAGCGCGAGAAGTGCGACGCGGCAAACGCTATGACGGTATCATTCTCGACCCGCCCAAATTCGGTCGCGGCCCCGAAGGCGAAGTCTGGCGGCTGGAAGACGGGCTACCGGATCTTGTCGGCAACTGTCGCAAGCTTCTCGACACCGATTCGGCATTTCTCTTCCTGACCGTTTATGCCGTGCGAATGTCGGCGCTGGCGATTGGCGAACTTGTCCGCCAGCTTTGCGCCGATCTTGGAGGGACAGTCGAATGCGGAGAATTGGGCGTACGTGAAGAAGCGCGGGGCTTGATCCTGCCAACCGCTATTTTTGCACGCTGGTCGCGCTGATCATTCCCGCGCAGCGCGGATCGCAGCGCCTGCGGCAAAGGGCGCTATGGCAATCGCGAGCATCGAACAGGCAGCCAGCAGTTTCAAAGCACTTGTGCCCTGAGGATCGAGCGATCCTGCGCCAAATATGAGCAAGGGTATGGCCAGCGGCAACATGAGCAAGCCTGCAAGCGCCCCCACGCCTCGCAACCCGGCGGTGATCGCGGCAATCATGATGGCCAATGCCGCAAGTCCCGGTGTTCCTGCCAACAGGCCCAATTCAAGCCGCCAAAGCGTATCCCCGTCAAGCCGCAACAATGCTGCCGCAGGAATGGCCGCGATCATCAGCGGTGGGCCAAAGCCAAACCAATGCGCGATGAGTTTGGCAAGCCCAATGATCTCGTCACCAACGCCACGGACGGCAAGCTGATCGAGCATGCCCTGATCCATGTCGGGCGCGATCAGCCGGTCAATCGGCAGGAGTGCTGCGAGCAGTGCAGCGATCCACAAGACGCCTCCGCCGGTCTTGGCCAGCAGCGGTCCGTCAGGGCCAACGCCAAAAGGATAGAGCGTCGCGACGAGCAAGAAGAAGACTATGGGTAGCGCAACGCCGCCCCGGCCATAAGCCAGTCGTATGTCGCGCGCGACCAGTGCCCACAAGGCCTTCATGAACGAGACTCCAGGCGAATATCCAAAGCGCGTTCGATGCCCAAAGGCTGATGCGAGGCTGCTAGGATGATCCCACCGCGTGCGCGATGATCTGCGATCACGACAGACAGGTTTTTCAGCGACGCGGTGTCAAGCCCATTACCAGGCTCATCAAGCAGCCATACTGGCGCGCCGCTTGCAATGACGCGCGCGAGCACTGCACGCTTTCGCTGGCCGGTTGACAGCAAGCGAACCGGCACCTGCCCAAGATGATCAAGAGCGATAGCCGCAAGTGCGTCGGCCACAGATCCGCCGTCAATCTCTGCCCAGAATTGGAGGGCGGTCGCGAGCGGTAGATGGCGGTCAAGGGCGAGCGTTTCATCGGCAAGAGCAATCCGACCCTCACGCCAAATCGCGCCACAGACGGGATCGAGCAAGCCAGCCGCGAGCCGCAAAAGGCTTGATTTCCCGATGCCGTTGGGTCCCGAAACCACTGCTGCTGCGCCTGGTTCCAGCGCGAAACTGAGGCGTTCAAAAAGCATTCGCCCGCCACGCTGGCAAGAGACACCATCAAAGCTGAGTTGACCCTGCCCCATCATTCCTGCGACATAGGGCCTGATCGGTTGAGGTGGAAGCACTTCGTGCTTCCGCCGATGCCGTGAATCAGGCTCTCATCCTTGAATCGAGACCATGATTCACGTTTCGGATTGATTCAATCTGGAATGATCATGGTCTTGGCAGATCATTGGCAGGAGGCAAAAGCGATGATCGAACAACTGGACGAAAGCGAACGCGCCTCGGCGCTCGATGCCCTTGGCGAATGGGATTTCGACGATGGTCGCGACGCCATAACCCGGCGATTTCTGTTCTCCGACTTCTCAGAGGCCTTTGGCTTCATGGCGCGCGTCGCGCTGCTGGCCGAACAACAGGATCATCATCCCGAATGGTCGAACGTCTGGAACCGGGTGGATATCCTGCTCACAACACATGATGCCGGTGGCTTGTCGGCACGTGATGTGAAGTTGGCAAAGGCCATCGACGCGCTGCTGGACTAGTCGCTGCTGATCCAGTGCGCCCGCACAAACCAGCCGAGCACGAGCAAGGCGAGAAACAGGCACATGCCGGTCACGCCCCAAAAGGCCCAGGATTGCTCAGCATAGGGGATCCCTTTGACGTTCATCCCCAAGAGTCCGGTGATGAAGGTCAGTGGCAAAAACACGAGTGCGACGATCGAAATCAGCAGGGCCCGGGCATCCATTTGCTCGGAGCGGCGATCGGTCAGCTCTTCATGCATCAGCGCCGCGCGCTCGCGCACTGTCTCGAGTTCTTCTGCCATCCGGGCCGCACGGTCTGCAGCTTCGCGAAGATGCAACCGGTCATCCTCGTCGAGCCAATCCAGCGGTTCCGTCGCCAACCGGTCCAGCGCCTGCCGCTGCGGTGAGACAAACCGGCGAAAGGCAATCGCCCGAGCCCTGACACGCGTCACTTCGCGCCGGGTCGGATGGATATTTGCAAACTCGACCTTGAGTTCACAATCGTCGAGTGCATCGCCAAGATTGGCGACATCGGGATCGAGCCCGTCGGTAATCGCATCCGCAAAAGCGCTGAGAAGGTCCCCTGGATCATGAATCTTCCCCGACAAAAAACGGTCTGCAACAACGTCAAGCGCAGTAGGGCTGCGAAAAGTCACGAGGATGACGCGTCCGGTTTCAGCCCAGAAGCGCAGTGACACCAAAGCATCGGGATCGTCATCGGGCGTTTTGCCCAACCCCCGAAAATTGATCAGTGCGCCGTGGCCGATCACGTTGCTGCGCGGACGCGTTTCCGACGCCAGCAGCGCTGATCTTGCAATAAGCGGAATATCCTGCTGGGCATCGATCCAAGCCTCGACGGCCGGATCGCGTCCATCAAGCACAATCCATACCAATGCGGCCGTGCCGAATTGGGCCGCACCTTCATCAAAGGGCATTTCAAATGGCTTTGCATCAATGATTGTGAAGACTCGCATCAGCGCCTTTCTCTCACAAGTTGAACGGTCAATCCATCGGGAAGCGGATCGGGCGGGATATCGCCCGCAAATCGGACAGCATCGGCGCGGCCTCTGGCAATGACATCTGGAGCGACATCGCGCGAATGGACGATGCAATCGGCTTGGCCGAGAAGGCGAGCCTGCTCAAGAGTTAGTTGATCAGGATCATCGCTGGTCAACAAAAACACCTTCAAGCCTGATGCCGGGACGTGATCCGGAGCGGAGAGCCATTCGGCGACCGCGTCACTGGTCGGAAGCGTGAAAGGATCCAGCGAACCTCCAGAATCAAGAATTGCATCGATCGCGCGCCGCCTATCGCCCGCGTCGGGCCAGCGTTCGCGAATGGCCGGACGGGCCGCGTGAAGAGCCATTGCCAATTCACCGAGCGACTGTGGTAGCAGTCGCTCCAGCCGCTGCCTCAGCGCCTTGGCAAGGCCTGCCGATTGTCCATCGGTGCCAATCGCGATCAGCACCGGATCGCGGTCTATGATCGCGGGTATCGTGAAGTCGCAATGCTCGGGCCGGTCCGTTGCATTCACCAGAACGCCGCGAGCTTTTAACCGCGCAATTGCGGCAACCGCTTCCGCCTCATCATCAATCGCGACAATGGCAAGTGCAGCGTTTTGGTCTTCACCCACGATCCGGGCACCCACGCGCTCAAGCAATGCGCGTTTTGCCTTGGCCGCCGCACCTGTGCCCAATAGGATGACGGGTCGGTTCTTGAGGCGAAAAAAGAGCGGTAGGCTGCGCATCACATCAGGGCTTGATGCGCCACAGCATGAACGGTGAACCGTCAGGAAGCGGGACGGGTACTAACCAGTCCGGAACCTTGCCGCCGACGATCTGCATATAGAAGCCCGAGGGGCTGTGTGCCTTATAGATTGTTGATTCTGACATATTCGGGCAGACAAGCAGTAGCGTCGCACCATGCTTTTTTGCCACGTTGCGGGCGTCATCAGCGTCGCCGCGAAACGCCCGCTGGACATCGAGAATGGCATCGCCATTGCGATGATAGGGTCCAGCAATCGCGTCATGATGCGTGATCGTGATCAGCCTGGGGCCGAGATCGACGAACGTCAGGATCGTCGCCTTGGGCAGAAGCGCGATGGGCCGCATCGACGGCATCGTCGGGCAGCTGGCATTGGCCCGGTTGACCCGCTTCATACCCGGCGACGAAACATCAGGATTGGGTAGTTTCCCTGCGATCAACTGTATTCCCAGCCCTGAAATGAAAAGAAAGGCGGCGGCTGTGCCGAATGTTCGGACCAACACTGACGGATGCGCGCGCAGCCGGGGCAGGATTGCCCAGCCAAGTGCCGTCGCTCCGGGTACGCTGAACATCAGCGCCGTCGGCGCCGAACGCGACTGCCACAACACCATCAAACCCGAACCGAGTGATAGCAAGGCAATAGTCGCCCACGCGGGGCCCCGCTCCTCCATCCGGTGTTTCCACAGCGCCCAGAAACTCCCGAACAAGCCAATAATAAGGACCGATGCCGACAGGATCGATGGCCAGTTGCGCGTGTAGATCGGCTTGGCTTCGCTGATATTATTGAACCAGAGCCGTTCGAGTTCGGGAGAAATTTGTTCAGGTCGTCCGAGACAATCTGGCCAAGCGAGAGCGAAGAATGCGGCAACCAGGGCCCCCGTGGCAAGCACAAGTGCGATACGCGAGACGCGCCTCTCGATCCGGAAGGCACTAAGCAGGAACAACGAGGCAGATGTCAGCATCATGACGGACACCCAAACCGGCGTCAGCGCATCGCAGCGTGCAACCCAGTTGTCGCGTGAGGCAAAGACAAGAAATCCGAGCGCCGTGCCCCCACCCAAGGCAACCGCATAACCCCGCATTCGCGGCGACTGTTCGTCTGACAGAATCCAGCGCAGGGCAACGCTGGCGCCGGCGACAACCAGCCACGGCATTGTCTCAAGCCCGATCACCAACGAAAGTGCAGTGGCGATGCCGATGACCATACCGCCCCGCATCGCTCGTTCGTCCGCCAATCCGGCAAGAATCAGAGTCAACATCGCCAATTGCCAGCCATGGTGATCAATCCTGAGCGGCATGAACATTGTCATCGCCGTTACAAAGGACAGCAGGATGCCAGCCGCGACAAGATAGGCACCCGGCGCGACGAGCCTTCGCGTAGTGACGCCCAGTCCGGTCAAGGCGACGCCCAAAGGGATCAGCGGTGCCAGCGTGACTGCAATTTTTTCGGCAATGATCCCGCCAAAAATCGGCTTGGTCAGCATGATCATTCCTGCGATCGGCAAATCAACGAGATGCGTCCAGTGAATGTTGGCGCCAAAAGGTGGATTCAGCCGGTGTTGCCGCAGATCGTACCAGTCCTGCCCCTGGAGCAAGGCGCGCACTTGCATGATACGCATATTATCATCGGTGTCGCCAAGCGCGAACCAATGGATCGCTTTCCAGCGGTAGACAATCAGCGCAATGCAGGCGCCGAGCCAGACCAGGAACAATATTGTCTTCCAGCGACGCTCCAGAAAATCCGGCTTTGCATCGTCCATTGCGAATTAGCCCCCGATCACTGTTCCCATGCGCCCCATGCGGCCTTAAAGGCGCTGCGACAAGTGGGAAGCCGGAACAAGAGCAAACAAGTGAATGAAGACAAACACAGACTCGTACTGATCGGGCAGATTGCTCGCTTCGGCCTGAGCGGCGGACTGCTGACACTGTTCGTCGCGGGCGGCTATTGGGCGGTCGCCACGTTTCTCCATGTCGATCCCAACCTTTCGCTCCTTCTTGTGTTCATCGTTGCCGCAGCTCTGGGCTACGTCCTCCATAGCGAGTTCAGTTTTCGCGGGCATGGTGCACGCGACCGCGCCCATATCCGGACGATCCGTTTCTTCGTAACGACTACCTTGGGCTTCATCGCGAACCAGTTTTTCGTCTGGCTGCTTGTAAAACAATTGGGTGGGCCAACCTGGTGGCCGGTGATTCCGATTGTACTCGTCAGCCCGATCCTGACCTTCACGCTCAACAGGCGCTGGGTCTTTGGCTGATTTTTTTACGATGCGTTAACCATATTCCCCGAAAAACGTGGCACAAGGACCATGATGAACGCTACCCGCCCCATTTTGACCATTCTCGTGCCGGTGAAGGATGAAGAGGAATCCATCGCGCCATTCGTCGCGCGTTTGAGCAGAACGCTTTGCGCATTGCCCGATCCAGCCGCCGATGCGTGGGAAATACTGTTTGTCGACGACGGCAGCAGCGACGCGACACTGCCTGCGATAATGATGGCGAATACGCAAGACAATCGGGTTCGTGCCCTTTCGCTGTCACGCAATTTCGGCAAGGAAGCGGCCCTTTCTGCGGGGCTCGATCATGCCCGTGGGGACGCAGTCATTCCAATCGATGTCGATCTGCAGGATCCGCCCGAAGCCATTGTTGAAATGGTGGCTGCATGGCGTGCTGGAAATGACGTGGTGTACGGTGTGCGCCGAAATCGGGAGAGCGATAGCTTGCCGAAACGGCTCACCGCGGACCTTTACTATCGCGCGCACAATTGGCTCTCCTCGGACAAAATTCCCGAACATGCCGGCGATTTCAGGCTGCTCGACCGCAAGGTCGTCGATGTCATCTGCAAGATGCCCGAGCGCAACCGCTTCATGAAGGGGCTGTTTGCCTGGAGCGGGTTCAAGCAGACTGCGGTTGAATATGACCGTGTCGAGCGTGAAGTCGGAGCGACCAAATTCCGGTATTGGAAACTTTGGACGCTCGCACTCGATGGCATTACGTCAGCATCGTCAGTGCCGCTCCGGGTGTGGAGCTATATTGGCGTGATCGTAGCGCTCCTGTCCTTCCTTTATGCCATGTTCGTGATGATCCGCACGCTCATCTCCGGCATCGAAGTACCCGGCTATGCCTCGATGATGATCGCGATCCTGTTCTTTGGCGGCTTGCAGCTCATTTCGCTCGGTGTAATGGGCGAATATGTCGGCCGCATCCTCGTCGAGACGAAGCAGCGGCCGATTTATGTGGTGCGCGAAACTGTTGGGATGGAGGACTGATGGAACGGATCATCTTTGACAGGATGGCCGCACTCGATCAGACTCACTGGTGGTATGTCGCGCGACGGCGGATTCTTTCGGATGTAATTACTCGTATCGTGCGTGTTCCGGAGAATGCCCAGATCCTCGAAATTGGTTGTGGCACGGGTCACAATTTTGCGATGCTTGGTGCATTTGGTGCGGTTGACGGGCTCGAGGTCGATGGCGCCGCAAGACAGATTGCAAGCGAACGACTCGGTCGCGCGGTCGGCGCCAGCCCTCTTCCCGGTCTGGATGGTATTGCCGATGGCAGCTATGATCTGATCGCTTTACTCGACGTGCTTGAACATATTGACGACGACGAAGCTGCGCTTACCAGTATTCGCAAGAAGCTCAGACCTGGCGGCCGCATTCTCGTCACAGTGCCTGCCAATCGCTGGATGTGGAGCGCGCATGACACGGTCCATCACCATTTTCGTCGCTACAACGGCGATAGCCTGCGCGCTGTCATCACCAAGGCTGGGCTGAAGGCAGAGCTTTTTACTCACTTCAACACGATCCTCTTTCCGCTTGTTGCGGCCGTTCGCGTCGTCGGCACATTGACTGGCCGTGAAGAGGCAGATGACGCGCAGCCTGCAGCGCCATTGAACGCAATTTTTGAGAGCCTGTTCGGATTCGAACGCCATCTAGTTGGGAGGATGCTCCTTCCCTTTGGCGTGTCGCTGCTTGCGATATTGTCGGCTTGAGCCATCTCTGCCTGCCTGTGCTTGTCATTCCAGCCAACCCTCGCCAAAGCGCCAAGATGACCGAACCGAAGTTCCACATCGATCAGGCTGCATGAAAAAAACCGCCGAACCTCTGTCGCTTCCTTGGTCGTACTCAAGCGCCGTGATCGCGCGTTTCCACATTTTTGCCTGGCTGTTGGGTATTGGACTTTCGTTGCTACTTTTCGCTCGTGATTTTGTGACCTCCCAGCAAGCGCAAGGTTTTTCAATAAATGGCTCCGCCATATGGGGCCGGGATTTCGTCAACGTCTTCACCTCAGGCCGCTTCGTTATTGAGGGGCGACTCGCCGATCTTTATGACAACGGCGCCTATCGTGCTTGGCAGTCCAGCGAGTTCGGCTGGGGCATTCATGACCACATGTATTCCTATCCGCCCGTCACCCTGCTTTACACGCCCGCCTTTGGTGCCATTCCTTACTTCTGGTCGCTAGCACTGTGGACGATCATTTCGCTGTGTTTATTCAGCGCTGCCGCCCGCCCCTGGCTTGCGCGGGAAAAATTGCCCGAATGGCTTGGCCTGATCCTCCCGACCACAATCGTCTGTGTCTGGGCGGGGCATTACGGACTGATCATGGGCGCGCTCTGGCTCTCGGCCTGGCATCACCTTGAAAAACGGCCAAAACTGTCGGGACTCTTGACCGGGCTGATGATCATCAAGCCGCACATGGCCATACTGATGCCGATCCTGTTCCTGCGGCGAAAGGCTTGGACCGCTATCGCCACGGCAGCGATTACGGTTGCAGCACTCGTCGGGGTTTCAATCCTGCTTTTCGGGATAGACCTTTGGAAAACCTATCTTGAAAGCACGTCGCAAAGCCAATTGAATCTGCTCCATGCAACGCACACATATTTTGCCAAAATGATGCCGACGCTTTCACCAGCCCTTTTTGCTTTCGGCTTTCCGGCACAACTGGTCTGGCCTGCGCAAGTCGCGGTGGCCGTCATCGTGATCATCCTGATGTGGCGATACCTGCCTGCGGATCCGCATCGTGCCGGTCTGGCTGCCGCCGTCGCCACCTTCCTTATCCTGCCTTACGCCTTCAACTATGACATGACCGTGGTCGGCCTTGCCAGCCTCATCTTGCTGACCGAAGCGAGCCGGGCAGTGCGTATCTGGCCCGCACTGATGGCATCGGTCATCTTCCTGCTTCCGGCCGTCATCATCTACATGAACAAGGCCGGTTTGTGGATTGCGCCGCTCCTGCTGGGTGCGATCCTTTTCCAGATGCTTCACGGCGTCGCGCGAATGCCACGCTGGGACGAAGTCAGATGAGCAGCATATCAAACCGCCGGATGGGCCTTCTAGTTACCGCGCTCGGTTTGATAGCGGTGTTGATCCGCTTCAACCGGCTGGACTTCTGGCCGCTTTCACTGGACGAATCCTATAGTGCTTTTGGCGCTGGTAAGGGTTTCTGGTTCATCTGGAACATCCTGCCCGGATACGAAACCCATCCGCCGTTCTATTCTGCACTACTCAGGTGCTGGATGCTGGTTGCAGGCACATCTGTCTTTGCGTTGAGGACGTTTGGTGTCGTCATCGGCCTAACGACGCTGCCAGTGATCTGGTTCGCCGCGCGCGAGGTTGCGCTGTTTGTTCGCAAGGATGACCAAATGGTCCCGCTTTGCGCTCTGGCGCTGGCCTCTGTCCTACCGTCGCTGGTTGACCTCGCCCGCTTCGTTCGGCCTTACTACATGACAATCCTCGTTTATTCAGTCGCTGTCTGGGCACTGGTACGATTGGCTCGGCTTCACCGGACGAATGGCAAGCTCGCAAAGGCGCCCTTCGCTACCTATCTCACCTGCCTACCGCTGATGATTTGGCTGCACAATCTGGGGTCACTGTTTGTCGTCGCGATGGTCATGGCGCTGCTGATTCTGATCGGACCGATGACGATGGCAAGGCGACATGTACGAGTCTTTGTTATCGGACATGGCCTTGCCTTTCTCGGGGCTCTTCCCGCCCTCCTGATGCTGCTCGATCAAGCTCCAACATGGACGCATTCGACATGGTTGGCGTTTGTGCCCTCGTCCCTCCCAATTCATTTGATGCTCATATATGGATGGCCAACTATCTACGCAGTCGGGGGCGGCCTGATTCTTGTCGGGTTCGGGATGCGGTCTATGGGCGACGAGGCAAGTCGACTCGGCGCGGCCCTTCTTATTCTGGCGATTGTCCCGATCCTTTTGTCGATCGGAATCAGCATAACGATTGCGCCGGTTTTCCTTGTTCGGACTCTTGTCAGTTGTAGCATACCGATGGTGATTCTCATCGGCCTCGGCGCGAGTATGGGGCTTTGGACACGGACGGGCCTCGCATTGCTTTGTATCGTGACCGCGATTGGCGTCTTGCAGGTCCAGCACATGGGGCCGGACCAGGACTGGTATCGGGCCGTGCGCTGGCTGGCTCCCAGGCTCGGGCCGGGTGATCTCGTCTATGCCTATCCGAATGAGGGCGCCCTGCCGCTGCGCAACGCCTTCAAAGACTTGCGCCACCAAGAAGCGGCAATCCGGTCGATCCCAAGCGAAATCCCCGCGCGCGATCCGGCGGGCTGGTATCCTACGGGAAGCCGCGGCGTGCAATCACTGACGCCACAACGTCTGACAGACATCGCCAATGATCCGGTTAGCCAGCGGACGCCGACCATCTGGCTATTCCGGCTAGGCAAGCGCCCCTATGACCTCAACGACGAATTCGAAAAGGCGCTGGGCAACACCCGCAAATCGATCGCCCATTTCGAATACCGGGCGATCGACATTATCGGCTATGCAAAATCACCCCAACCCACGTCGCCCCAGCAGGCGAAGCCTTAGCGCATTGAGCTTGATGAATCCGGCCGCATCGCGCTGATCATAGGCGCCGGCATCGTCCTCGAACGTCACGATCTTTTCGGAATAGAGAGAGTTGGGAGACTTGCGGCCGATCACGCTCACGCTGCCCTTGTAGAGCTTCAATCGGACGGTGCCCGAGACATGCGTTTGCGAATGATCGATCGCGGCCTGGAGCATCTCGCGCTCGGGCGAGAACCAGAAGCCGTTGTAGATCAGCTCGGCATAACGCGGAGCGAGTTCGTCCTTCAGATGCGCTGCACCGCGATCGAGCGTGATCTGCTCGATCCCGCGATGCGCCAGATGCAGGATCGTGCCGCCAGGCGTTTCGTACATGCCGCGTGATTTCATACCCACAAACCGGTTCTCGACCAGATCGAGCCGCCCGATGCCGTGCATCCGGCCATAGTCGTTGAGCTTGGCGAGCAAGGTCGCCGGAGACATACCCTCCCCGTTGATCGCAACGGCGTCGCCGCGTTCGAAATCCATCGTGATGATCTCGGGCGTATCGGGCGCGTCTTCGGGGTTGTTGGTGCGCGAATAGACATAATCGGGCACTTCTTCCCATGGATCCTCAAGCACCTTGCCCTCGGACGAGGTGTGCAACAGGTTCGCATCGGTCGAAAACGGGCTTTCGCCGCGTTTGTCCTTCGGCACCGAAATCTGGTGCTTTTCGGCGAATTCGATGAGCGCAGTCCGGCTCGTCAAATCCCATTCCCGCCACGGGGCGATCACCTTGATGTCGGGGTTCAAGGCATAATAACCCAGCTCGAATCGCACCTGGTCGTTGCCCTTGCCGGTTGCACCATGGCTGACCGCATCGGCCCCCACCATCTTGGCGATCTCGATCTGGCGCTTGGCAATTAGCGGCCGGGCAATCGACGTTCCGAGCAGGTACAGCCCCTCATAGAGTGCGTTGGCGCGCATCATCGGGAATACGAAATCGCGAGTGAATTCCTCGCGCACATCTTCGATGAAGATATGCTCTTCCTTCACGCCCGCAGCCCGCGCCTTTTGCCGCGCCGGTTCGATTTCCTCGCCCTGCCCCAGATCAGCGGTAAACGTCACGACCTCGCAATTATAGGTTTGCTGGAGCCATTTCAGGATGACGCTGGTATCGAGTCCGCCCGAATAGGCGAGGACAACGCGTTTGATTGTGTCGGTCATGGCTTCCCAAATCTGCAGGCTGTTTCGGCGAGTGCGCCTAGGCGGTAATTGGGTGGAGTTCAATGTCCCGCTTTCATTCATCGCCGCGAAAGCTTTGCGGGAGCACCCTATCGAGCAAGGGATGATTTCAGGAGCACAAACATGAACACGAAATTGTTACTAGCCACCGTTGGTGGCGTCGCGATAGCCATCCCGGCGCTGGCTGTAGGCGCGCATGAAATGCATGGGAGAATGGCCGCACCGGCTACGCGCAGTGCGGTCGAAACAATGGTCAAAGAGCATTTTACCAAGGTCGATGCCAATGGCGACGGCTTTGTCGACAAGGCAGAGGCCGCTGGCGCACGCGAGAAAATGACAGCCGAGATGCGTGATCGTCATTTCAAGGAATTGGACGCCAACGCAGACGGATCAATCAGCCGCGCCGAATTCGATGCGCATCACGCCGAACCCGTGGCGATGGGCGGGATGACAGAGCATAGCGCGGGCCATCGCCCTGGCATGCGCATGGGCATGGGCATGATGATGCATGGCGGCGACCGGATGTTCGAACGCGCCGATGCGGACAAGGATGGCCGCGTCTCACTTGCCGAAGCAATTGCCCTGCCAATGGCGCATTTCGAAAAGGCCGATGCCAACAAGGACGGCGCGATTTCGCCAGAAGAACGCAAGGCTGCGCATGAAAAGATGCGGGCCGAATGGCGCGCGAAACGGGGGTAGTTCAGCAGGGGACGTCCGGTTGGACGTCCCACCTACCCCGCATCAATCCTCGAACGGATCGCGGACCAGGATCGTATCATCCCGCTGTGGCGAGGTGGACACGAGCGTCACCGGACACTGAATCAATTCCTCGATACGGCGGATATATTTGATCGCTGGTGCGGGGAGCGCGCCAAAGCTGCGGGCGCCGGCGGTTGTTTCGTTCCAACCGGGGATGGTCTCGTAGATCGGCTCGACCCGCGCCTGATCGGCGGCATGCGGAGGAAGATAATCATAACGCACCCCGTCGAGCCGATAGCCGACGCAGATCTTGATCTCGTCCAGCCCGTCCAGAATATCGATCTTGGTCAGCGCAATCCCGGTGATGCCCGAAATTGCCGCCGACTGGCGCACCAGCACCGCATCGAACCAGCCGCAGCGCCGCTTGCGCCCCGTGACCACTCCAAATTCATGTCCGCGCGTGCCAAGGAATTCGCCGATCTCATTGTCCTGTTCGGTCGGAAACGGTCCCGAACCGACGCGGGTCGTATAGGCCTTCACGATCCCGAGTACGAAGCCCACGCCGCCGGGACCGATCCCCGATCCACTGGATGCCGTGCCAGCAACCGTGTTCGACGAGGTGACGAACGGATAAGTGCCGTGATCGACATCGAGCAGCATGCCCTGCGCGCCTTCGAACAGGATGCGCTTGCCCGCGCGCCGCGCTTCGCCGAGCGAAAGCCAGACCGGTTTGGCATAGGGCAGGATGTGCGGGGCGATTTCGGCAAGGTCGTTCTTGAGTCGAATGCGATCGATCGGCGGCTGATCGAACCCGGCGCGCAGCGCGTCATGGTGGGCGCAGAGCCGGTCTATCTGCGGATCGAGATCGTCAAGATGGGCAAGATCGCACACCCGGATTGCTCGCCTGCCAACCTTGTCCTCATAAGCGGGTCCAATACCGCGCCGTGTCGTCCCGATCTTGAACTCGCTGGCATCTTCGCGCAGGCCATCAAGATCGCGATGGAATGGCAGGATCAGCGGGCAATTATCTGCAATCTGGAGATTTTCCGGCGTGATGGTGACGCCCTGTCCTGCAAGCTTTGCAACCTCCTCGCGGAAATGCCACGGATCGAGTACCACGCCATTGCCGATGACTGACAGCGTGCCGCGGACGATGCCGGAGGGGAGCAGCGAGAGCTTGTAGGTCTGGTTACCAACAACAAGCGTATGGCCTGCATTGTGGCCGCCCTGAAAGCGGACGACGACATCGGCGCGCTCGGCGAGCCAATCGACAATCTTGCCCTTGCCTTCATCGCCCCACTGCGCGCCAATGACCGTGACATTTGCCACTTTTATGCTCCAAGTTCGAAGGGAATCGCAGGCGTGCCCGTATTGGGAAATGGACACAACGTCCACCAGTATGCGTAAATCAAGGGGTCAATCATGAAGAAACTTCTTATTGCGAGCCTGGCTCTGGCCAGCATAGGCATTGCGACGCGGCTTCCCGCGCAAATTGGGCGTTCCTGTCGCGCGGAAATTGTGCAGCTTTGCGGGATGACGCGCGACCGTGAAGTGATCCGCTCGTGCCTGCGGGACAAATATCAGTCACTGTCCAGGCCTTGCCTACAAAGCCTGATGAAAATGCGGAGCGAGCGCGAAGGCGAGGCCTCCGGTGGCACGCCATATCAATACGGCAGCACGGAAAAACAGGCCCTCGACTTTTATCCGGCTCCATCGGGCGAACGTCCGGCGCTCATTGTCTTCATTCATGGCGGAGGCTGGTCAATCGGCGACAAGGCTTCGGGAACAAAGTACAAGGCCAGCCATTACAATGGTTTGGGCCATGCCTTTGCCTCGCTGAACTATCGACTCGTCCCGGAGACCGATCCAGGCGGGCAAGCCGCAGATATCGCCACCGCGATCGCCTATCTGCGCGCCAAGTCAAATTCCTTGGGCTTTGATCCCGACCGCATCATCCTCACGGGCCATAGCGCAGGGGCCCATCTTGCTGCTTTGGTGTCGACGGATCCACGCTATCTGGCGTCGGCTGGCGTACCGATGGCGTCGATACGGGGCACGGTCCTGCTCGATGGCGCAGGCTATGATGTGCCTCGCCAAATGGCCAATGCAGGGCCTATGCTCGGCAAGATGTATCGTGACGCCTTCACGACCGACCGCGCCACACAAATGCGGCTGTCCCCGCTCACCTATGCCGGGGGCCCCAATGTCTCAGACTGGTTGATCCTTTTTGACAATAGCCGCGCGGATTCGCGCGCGCAGTCCGAAACCCTTGCCGCGGCATTGAACAACGCCGGAGAAGCAGCAAGGACCGTAGCGGTTAGCGACACCAGCCATATGAAGCTCAACCGCGACCTGGGTGTTGAAGGCGATGTGGCGACCGCATTGGTCGATGCCTTTATCAAGCGCGCCCTATAACGCGTTGGGCACACCGTCCGTCAGTCGATGCGTGCACCCGAGCACGGTTGCATCGCATCCCTTGTCAATCGCCGCGACCGTGATCCACCCCTCTTGCCGCAGCGCTGCCGCCGCGCCCGCAGGCGCGTCGAGCGGAATGAATATGCGGCGCGTCTTCGCTTGCATCAGTCCAAGATCAACCAGCGGGTCGAGATAGAGCGAAAAACCGATCGCAGGCTCCTCGCGGCCGTCCGCATGGAGGATCGTGTAGCTCCCTCCGCGGCCTGCTTCTCCTGCCAGTCCTTCGCAAAAGAGCGAAAAGCCAATCCAGCTTTGATATTCGAAACCATGGCGTTCGGTCGGGTCCAGTGTGATGCGGACACGATCCCCGAGCGCGGCAACAATGGCCTCGAGTGCCGTCAATCGGCTCTCGAGGGTCTCGCCTAGCCCGAGTCCGCGCAATTGGGCGATCGCCATTTCGACGGGCCCGGCTGCGGCGATAAGCGGCAGGTATGCGGAAGTATCCGTGGCCGAAAGCGCACCGGCGTCTTTGGCATCGAGCGCCGTCTTTACGCTGTCGATCCTGTCGGCCGCCAAAGGCAAAGGCCCCGCTGCCAGTGCATCCACCAGATCAGGCAGGGTCAGGTCAAGTGTGACATTCCTGACGCCGGACGCCATCAGCGCATCAATCGCCACACCAATAACTTCGATCGCCGCAGCGACCGAGTCCGATCCCACCAGCTCTGCCCCAGCCTGTGTCAGTTCGCGCTCTGGCCGCAACTGGGTTGCCTTCAGCTTCAGTACGAGCCCACCATAGCAGAGCCTCAATGGCCTCGCGTCTGAGGCCATTCGCGTGGTTGCAATGCGTCCGATCTGGGCCGTGATATCCGGCCGCAGCGCCAATGTCCGCTGCGATACGGGATCGACAAAGCGCAGCAGATCTTTCGACCGCGCCGATTTGAGACGTCCGGCCAATTCCTCTTCGAACTCGGCAAGGGGCGGAGCGACGCGGGCATAGCCATGCGTCGCCACGCAATCGAGCACGGCACGCAGGATCGACGCTGCGGCCTCCGCTTCGGGCGGCAGCCGGTCCCGCAATCCTTCTGGCAATAGTCCGTTGGTCATGGCGAGGCGCGTTAGCGTCCTGCTGACCGATTGGCTATCCCCCGAAACGCCTCAATAGCGTTCGAGTTCAACCATCATCTTGCGATATCCGTGGACAAAGCACGCCGGAACACGATCAGGCTCTTCGACGACATTTACCCGCAACCGACGCTTGGACATTTCCGCAATCAATGCAGTCAACTGCATTTCTGCAGCGCGAGCGCCCACACAGCGGTGGATGCCATAGCCAAATGCCAAGTGCCGCCGGGCGTTTTCGCGATCCACGATAATCCTGTCCGGATCATCAAAGATCGTTTCGTCGCGATTTGCGGATAGATACCAGAGCGCCACCTTGTCGCGCTTGCGGATCAGGTGGCCATCAAGTTCATAGTCCTCAAGCGCAGTACGCCGCATATGCGCAAGCGGCGTCTGCCAGCGCAGGATTTCGTGCATGGCGTTCACGGCAAGCTCGGGCGAATAGTTATTCTCGAGTTTTGCCCGCTCCTCGGGAAACTGGCTCAGCCCATAAGCATAGGCCGACATCGAATTGCGCGTTGTATCATTGCCGCCGACGATGAGCAGGATCAGATTTCCCATGAACTCGCCTTCGTCCATGTGCTTCATCGCATCGGACTGAAGCATCATAGAGATCAGGTCATGCTGGCCAGGATTTTGGGCCTTCTTATCCCAGAGCTGTTTGAAGGCCGCGCCCATTTCAAAGGCGGTCTCAAGCCGGAACTTGCGGCGCTCTTCATCGTGAAAACCTTCGATATCCCCCAGGACATCTGACCATCGGGTGAGGTTACGGCGGTCCTCCCATGGAAAATCGAAAAAGATGGCCAACATCTGTGTTGTCAGTTCCATCGATACTTGGTCGACCCAGTCGAATGGCTTGCCGATCGGCAGACTGTCGAGCAGTTCACCGGTCCGCCTGAGCGAGTCTTCGCGCATCCGGCCGATTTCCGACGGTGTGAAAGCGGGCGCCACCGTGCGGCGCTGTTCCTGATGCTTGGGCGGATCCATCGCGATGAACATCGGCATCGGGATCTCGTGCGATTTCATATGCTCGATGCCATCGCCCGCAACGGTGATACCGCCCACTTCCCATGACGACGAAAAGATTTTGGGAAGCGCTTCGATATGCACAATCGGTTTGTAAGTCGAAATCGACCAATACGGCCCAAATTGCGAATTTTCGCAGCGATAGATAGGATGCTTTGCGCGAAGCTCCCGGAACGGGGCCTGCCACGTATCGGTGGTGTAAAGCTCAACCCGTGTGACATCGAGCGGATCGGTCACTGTATCGTCATGCTTGAATGCCGTTGCCACGGATATGCTCCTCTCGTTCCGTTATGGAATCAGTTGCACTTTGCCACTATTTACATTCTTGTCAATGGACTTTGCTCCGTTTGGCGTTCGTTTCCGGAGCAAGCGACCCAATGCAGTGAACGGGCCCACTCCCGATTTGAGCACGCCGTAGCGAAAGAAATGTGCACCCACCGCGATCGTGATGGCAACCCAGAACATCTGCCAGGCCAATGCCAGGAGATGCGGCCAAATCGCGGGATCGGTTGCTCCGCGCGCCGCCATTGCGAATGGAGAGCTGAACGGGAAAATCTGCGCGAAGCGCGCCACGCCCGATCCAGGGCTTCCGGCAGCAGCCATCGATACCCCGAACATGATCAGCTGGAAAAGCGTGATCGGAAGTGAAAGCATCTGGATCTCGCGCATTGTCGATGCCTGCGCCCCAACCCCGAGGAAGATTGCACCCAGCAACATAAACGCCATCGCGAAATAACAGCCGGCAAAGATGACGAAGAGAGGCGTGCCGATGACCGGCGTAAAACTGGACAGGCCCGCGCTCGCTGGCACGATGCTAAGCCCGACCGCTGCCAGCGTGCCCCAAAACGCGACGAAGACCAGCGCGATGCCGAACAGGCCGATCAGCTTTCCAAAAAAGACCGACTCGAGCGGCACCGATGCCGCAAGGATTTCGATGACCTTGTTGGACTTTTCCTCCGCCAGCGTTCCTACTGCCTGACTTGCAAGCATGATTGTGAGCATGAACATGATCACGACCGCGCCACTGCCAGTACTTTGCTGCCGTGACTTGGTCGGCGCATTTTGATGGATTTCGCGAATATCGGGCTTGCTGAGCATCTGTTCCGATTTCTGACCGAGACGCTCGGTGCGCAATACTTCCTCTGCGACAAGCGCGAGAAACCGTGCGTTTTGCGCCGCATCGGGGCGGTGCACGATGATCGGGCGTTCAAGCGTCCCGTGTAGGATCGCCACGACCTCGGCGTCCTTTCCACCGAGGAGTTTTGACTGCTGCGCTTCAATATCCGATTCAGGCGCAATGATCCGAATCGGAGGCGGACCGCCGTCATGTCCATAGAGCCGTTTGCGCACGGCACTGTCTTCCGCCGTTATTCGCTCGGCATCGGGTGCTGATGCGATCACGATCATCACGCGTGCATCATCTGTTCCCTTGGCAAGATAGGCACCGCCAAAGCCACTGGCGACACTGATCCCCAGCATCAGGAAGGGCGTCAGCAGGAACAGCAGGAAAGTCGGCGTCGCGACCACTGCCATGAAATCGCGACGGGCTATCACGAGCCCATAACGGATGACCTGCCTCATGCTGTGATCTCCGCCTCTTCGGCCTTTACGGCATTGACGATCCGAACAAAGGCATCATGCAATCCCGGCCGTTCGATCGAGAGACCGGCGATACCGTGCCCTGCCTTGACCAACTCGACCACCAAACGTTCCGCTCCACCTTCCGGCACGGTGAAATGCCATCCGTTACCGCCCAGTTCGGCATCGACGGGAAGCAGCTTGCGCACTTCCTCTCCGCCCGAACAGGGAACGTAATGCGCCTTCATTGGAAGCGTCGACCGCGCTTCGTCGACGGTCCCTTCGAATCGCACTTTGCCGCCGGCGATAATCGACAGCCGGTCGCAGATCCGCTGCGCATGACCCATAACGTGGGTGGAAAAGAGAATCGTTGCTCCACGATCACGTTCCGAAAGAATCAGCCTTTCGAGCAGTTCCTGATTGACCGGATCAAGCCCTGAAAAGGGTTCATCAAGGACAATCAGGTCCGGCTTGTGAATCAGCGAACCGAGCAGTTGCACCAGTTGCGCCATGCCTTTGGAAAGCCGCCTGATCTTGCCATGCGCAACATGGCCAAGCCCTGCCGATTCCAGCGCCTCATCCGCCCGCTTGCGCCCTTCTGCCCAGTCCATTCCCCGGAGTGCGCCCATAAAGGCGATCGCCTCGCGCGCCTTCATTGACGGATACAGCCCACGCTCTTCTGGCAAATAGCCAACCCGGTGGCTCACGTGGCGCGGATTGGCGTCGCCGAGCAACCTTCGCTCGCCCTCGTCAGGGTCGATGATCCCGAGCAGCATTCGCAAGGTCGTTGTCTTTCCTGCGCCATTGGGGCCGAGGACACCATAGATCGAGCCCTTGGGCACGCTGAGGTTGACGCCTTTTACGGCCTGTGATTTGCCGAAACTCTTGATCAGTCCCGACGCCCAGACAGGACGATCATCCGTGAACGACAATTCAAACCTCCACAAATCCTGTTCACGTGGTAGCGTGCACCGATGTTCTCTGACAAGCAGTCCCTGAAAATCGCGTTAAAGGCCGAGGCCCAACGATTGGGCTTCGTTGCCTTCGGAGTAACATCCGCTGACCTGGATTTCGCGGCACCGCTCGACGAATGGCTCAAAAGCGGCGCGGCCGGAGAGATGGAGTGGATGGTCGCACGGGCATCACAGCGCGCCAGCCCACAGGCGCTTTGGCCCGAAGCCCGAAGCGTCATCGCCCTTGGCATGAGTTATGCTCCAACGACCGACCCGCTGGCGCTGGCCGGGGCGCGGTCTCGGGGACGGATTTCGGTCTATGCTCAAGGCAAGGATTACCACGATACGGTCAAAAAGGCGCTCAAGGCCCTCGCCCGCTGGCTGGTCGCCCAAACCGGGGCCGATGTGAAAGTGTTTGTCGACACCGCGCCAGTCATGGAAAAGCCGCTCGCAAGCGCAGCCGGACTTGGCTGGCAGGGCAAACACACCAATATGGTCAGCGCAGAACATGGAAGCTGGCTGTTCTTGGGGAGCATTTTCACCACGCTCGAGATTGAACCCGACGTGCCCCATGCCGACCTGTGCGGAAGCTGCACGGCCTGCCAGACAGCCTGCCCGACCAACGCCTTCCCCGCACCCTACAAAATCGACGCACGACGGTGCATTTCCTACCTTACGATTGAGCACAAGGGACCCATCCCGCTCGAATTTCGTCGCGCGATCGGCAACCGAATCTATGGCTGCGATGATTGCCTCGCGGTTTGTCCGTGGAACAAGTTTGCCGAAAACGCCGCCGCCAATATCGCCTTCGCCCCGCGCGCCGAGCTGGCCGCACCTTCGCTTGCCGACCTTCTTGCGCTGGACGACCGCGCGTTCCGTGCCGTGTTCACAGGCTCTCCCATCAAACGCATCGGCCGCGACCGGATGGTGCGAAACGCAGCGATTGCTGCCGGAAACAGCGGAAACATGAGGCTGAAGCCCCAACTCGAGGTACTGATGAACGATGCGTCGGATGTGGTGCGTGAAGCGGCCGAATGGGCGCTGGGCGAACTGGCTGGCTAGATGAATGGCCTCCCCAACAGGATCTCCGAGCGCACGATTTATTGGTGCATATCTGGGGCAGACGGACAGCCACCTCTTGACGGCAACTGTCCCATGGATGAATTTCCCGCAAAGTCAGGGGGATTGAAGGCTATGCGTCCAGGTCAACATATCTGTGCACGGGCATTTGGTCTGCTGGCAATATTCGGCCTGGCCCTAATGGCGAACATAAATCTTGGGATGGCACAACCCGCACCGACTGACGTGAACGAGGAATCTTCTACGACCGACGAGGAGTTGCCTTTCGAGGATGTAGACTTCGATCATAATGACATCGAACAAGGTGATTTGACCGAAGACGAGCTTGTCGACGAAGGCGAGCAGACATCGAACCAATCCGACGAACTCGACATTGATATTGGGAAGTCAAAAGTAATAAAACGCATTTGCAAAGGCGGGCAATGCGATCGCGTGAAAGCGGGTGAGATGCCGTTCATGATCGAGATCCATACCGAACAGCCCATCGACTTGCCGGCGAATGCTGACGCGATCACAATTGCCTTGAAAAGACATGTTTGCGGCGGCGCCCTGATTGCGCCGGAATGGGTGATCACGGCAGCCCATTGCCTGCATCTCAAGGTAAATTGGAATCCCAGTAAGAAAAAAGATTATATAACAAAATATTACACGGTTCGCTTTGGTGCAAATGACCTTCTCAAGCCGGAAAAATCCTTTCGGATAAAGGACTATTTTGTCCACCGGTACAATCCCAACTATATCTACAAGAACGACATTGCCCTGATTCAGCTCCATCCGAATGCCAAAGACCTTGAGTGGAGAAAACGTAACGCAATTCCTCTCCCTTCGCCCAAATTTCAACTTGCTCCAGGCACCCAAGTCACGTCGGCAGGATGGGGCAGAACCGAAAATAGTTCGCAATTCAACGCCACCCGGCACAACCTCCAATCGACACTGGAGGTCATTTCAAATGAGCGGTGCTATGCTGAATTCAAGAAGAGGCTTACGATCCCCTTCACACGGTCGGAGCTACCAGAAACCGTCGTTTGCGCGCAATCGCCTGACTCCCAGCATTGCGCGGGCGACAGTGGCAGCCCGCTTATAACCACAAGCGCGAATCCACTGCTCGTGGGAATTATCAGCTGGACGAACAAGGGATGTGCCATCAGAGGCGACCCCGGTGCCTACACCCGAACAAGCAGCTATCTTAGTTGGATCTGGAAATTCATCCCGGCACTCAACAAAGACATCCAACCCAGGGGACGGTAATCATCGCGCCTCTGCACGACGTGTCAGCGCGGCCACGCACGACGCGCGGTCAATGGGCTTCCCGTCCGGCTGGCGGGCGTCGACGTAGGTGACAAGTGGCTCTTTCCCTTTTGCAGGTGGATAAAGATAGGTATCCATAATGCAGATCGCGCTGCCGAACTGGAGCTTGCGCGCATTTGCTTCCCAAACATCCTGATCGGCCCTTCCGAAGAGGGCAACCAGTCCGCGGGCATCCTGCCCGATCACCCGTTCCAGTCCTGTTGTGCGGATCGGCGGCGGGGGCGGTGCGACGACAATCGGTTGCGCCTTGGGCACTGGCGCGCAAGCAGCGACCAAGAGAAGCGCGGCAGTTGAAATGCTCCGGATCATCAATCTCGCCTTCCGTGAAACAAATGGGTTGCCATTCCGGCCCCAATGACCGGTGCGAGCAAGTTGAAGAATGGCACGAGGAAAAGGCCGGTCACGATCAATCCCAAGACCGCGCGTGGTCCACGTGTCGTTCGCAGCCACCCCTTGAGTCCGGCAGGATCAAGATGACGGACAGCGACCATTTCCCCAAGGTCGCGCCCGAGGAGCAGTGCATTGACCGCGACGAACGCCACGATTGGCCCGACTGCCGTAAAGATCAGAACCATATAGAGGGGCAAGGCAATCAAGTTGAGACCGATCAGCCGCAGGACGGAGCCAAGTCCCAGCCGCAGTGAAACCGCCATACTTGCCGGCTTGGCCAAACGAGCCGCATCCGGATAGTGCTTCGCTTCGATTGCGATGACAATTTCGTCGGCAAAAAAACCGATCACCGGCACGGCAACGGCGCGGAACAGCAACCAGGCGCAAGCGACAGCAACGATTGTCGCGACAACAGTCGCTGCCGTCCCCGTTTCCTCGCCCGAGCTATAGGCAGCGGCGACCCATTGTGCCGCTGCGACCAACCCAATTCCGGCGATGATGAAGATCAATGCAGTAAGGGCCAGTGATTTCAGCATGATCCGGACGATCGCCCGATCGCCGAGCTGTCCGAGGGTCAGGGAAAGCGCACGAAGCATGGCACCAGATGCGCAGGGCCATGCCTGCTGTCAATCGCGAGCTTGCGATGCGGATCGGCCAAGGCTAGGCGACGCGCTTTGCAAATCCTGTGAGGTATTCCCGCGTGAGCACAGCCAGTCTTGATATCGTTGCCATCGGCAATGCCATTGTCGATGTTATCGCAACCGCCGACGAGGCGTTTCTGCTCAGCGAAGATCTGGCAAAAGGATCGATGCAATTGATCAGCGCCGAGCGGGCCACCGATCTTTATTCGAAAATGGGGCCCGGTCGCGAGATCAGCGGAGGCTCGGCAGCCAACACCGTCGCGGGGATGGCATCGCTAGGACGCAAGTGCGGATTTATCGGGCAGGTGGCCGATGACCAGCTCGGCAATGTATTCAGCCACGATATTCGCGCAATCGACGTCGCCTTCACAACTCCAGTTCGCGAAGGCGAGCCGCCAACCGCACAATGCCTGATTCTCGTGACCCCGGACGGACAGCGGACAATGAACACGTTCCTGGGGGCCTCACAGTATCTCCCAGTGGCGGCGCTTGACCGTGAAATGATCGCAAGCGCTGCAATCCTGTATCTCGAGGGCTATCTTTGGGACCCTGAAGAACCCCGCGCAGCGATGCAGAGTGCGATCCGCATTGCGCGCGAAGCTGACCGCAAGGTTGCCTTCACCTTGTCAGATGCCTTTTGCATCGAACGCCATCGCGACAGCTTTCATGCCCTGATCAACGATGGGGAAATCGACATATTGTTCGCAAATGAGGCCGAAATGCACTCGCTCATGCAGTCGGATCATTTTGATGAAAGCGTGTCAGCCGTCGCAGCCAAGGTGCCGCTCCTCGTCGTAACGCGCGGACCCAATGGCGCGTTGGCCGTAAAGGATGGCGTTCGCGTCGAAGTCAGTGCGGAACCCGTCGCAAAGGTGGTGGACACAACTGGCGCTGGAGACCTTTTCGCCGCCGGTTTTCTGGCGGGACAGGCGAGCGGACGATCAGTCAAAGCCAGCCTGACAATGGGCGCAATCTGCGCCGCCGAAGTGATCTCGCACTTCGGCCCGCGCCCCGAGACGGATCTGGCCGCGCTGGTCGCAACACGACTGGGTTAAGCAGGAAAAAGGGGAAGCCGAAGCCTCCCCTCTCCCTCCCCTCCAGGAACTCGAATTCCGTGATCAGATCAGCGGCGGTGATGCTGCGGGCATTTCCGGAATATCCGGATCGACCTCATGCACCTCGATCAGACCGCGCCCGACATGGCTCTTGCGGTAGCCATAAAGATAATAGAGCACCATGCCGATTCCGCCCCAGATTGGCAGAACGAGCATCGCCGAAAGCGGCAGGTTAAAGAACAGGAACAGGCATCCCCCGATCGTCAGGATCGCCACCAGAGGCAGCGCTGGCACCCGGAATGCACGTTCGCGGCCCGGCTCGCGCTTTCGCAGGATCCACACTGCAATCGCAACCATCATGAAAGCGTAAAGTGTCCCTGCGTTAGCAATGTCAGCGAGTTGACCGACCGGCAAAAAGGCCGCCGCGAACGCTACAATCGCACCAGTGATGGCGGTCACGATATGCGGGGTTTTCCATTTCGGATGAACGGTCGACAGGAATTCGGGAAGCAGTCCGTCGCGCGACATAACGAAAAAGATGCGTGTCTGTCCGAACAACAAGATCAAGATAACCGATGGCAGCGCGATAAACGCCGCATAGCCCAGCATATTCCCAATCGTGCCGAAACCGATCGTGCGCAACACATGCGCCAACGCTTCGTTCGAACAGACAAGCGCCTCGGCATATTCCGGCATTGCGCATTGGCGGGCGAGCTCTGGCGTTCCAACGGAGATCGGTACACCGCCGTCAAAGATGGGCTGGCCACCGATCGTGCCGACCGCGCCCGCTGCAACCAGCATGTAGAATATCGTACAGATGGCAAGGCTTCCGATCAGTCCGATAGGAACGTTGCGCTGCGGATTCTTGGTTTCCTCCGCTGCAGTCGAAACCGCGTCAAAGCCAACATAGGCGAAGAAGATGGTCGCAGCCGCGCCGACGACGCCGACACCGGAGCCAAAGCCACCAAACATCCCGGCAGGCATGAACGGATTGAAATTGGCCGCTTCTGTCTTGGGGATGGTCAGCACAATGAAAACAGTCAGCGCGATAATCTTGATCGACACCAGTGCAGCGTTAACGCGCGCACTTTCGGTGGTTCCGATCATCAACAGCCAGGTGACGAGCAGCGCGATAACGACAGCCGGAAGATTGATAAATCCGCCTTCTGCACCGCCAAGCGCCAATGGCCCTGCCGAAAGTGCAGTCGGCAAATGTATCCCAAGGCTTTCGTATAGTATGGTGTTGACGAAATAGCCTGACCAGCCAACGGATACCGCCGAAGCGGCCACCGCATATTCGAGAACCAGCGCCCAGCCAACCGTCCAGGCGAGCAGTTCTCCCATCACGGCATAGGTATAAGTATAGGCTGAACCTGCCACCGGAATCATCGAGGCAATCTCGGCATAGCAAAGCGCTGCCACTACGCAGACGGCGCCAGCCACAACAAAAGCAAGAATGAGGCCGGGACCAGCCTTTTGCGCACCGGCCGCCGTAAGGACGAATATTCCCGTGCCGATCACGCAGCCGATGCCGAACAGGGTCAACTGGAATGCGCCGAGCGTTCGGGTCAGCGACTTTTTCTTCGCGGACGCCAGGATGGCATCAAGGGATTTAACGCGACCAAAAATCATAACACACTCCCCGAAGATTCTTCTTTGTTTGCGAACCTAGCCGGTTATCTCATCGGCGCAACAGAATTTCAGCGGGGAAGCATCATTCCCATCTGGCGTCCGCCGAAAATATGGACATGGAGATGGGGCACCTCCTGATGTCCGTGCATCCCGGTGTTGGCAAGGATCCTGTAACCCGGCGCAGGAAGGCCGAGTTCGCGCGCAACATGGCCGACGGCGCGGATGAATCCGACAATTTCTTCATCCCGCGCCTGACGCGTAAAATCATCCCAACTGACATAGGCACCCTTGGGTATGACCAGCACATGGACAGGAGCTTGCGGCGCTATGTCATGAAAGGCGAGCGCCCATTCATCCTCGTAAACGGTGCGGTTCGGGATTTCCCCACGCAGGATCCGCGCGAAGATGTTCTGGTCGTCATAAGGCACCGTTGCATCAATCGACATCAGCCGTCCTTTCGTGCTGCCTTTTCGGCCAACCCCGACGTGCCTTCGCGTGCATCAAGCTCGGCAAACACCAGGTCAAATGACAGGCCCGCATCACCCAGCAAGACAGCCAGATGGAAAATCAGGTCCGCCGCTTCCTTCACCAATAGCTCGCGATCATTGGCCATTGCGGCGATCACGGTTTCCACCGCTTCCTCACCGACCTTCTGCGCAATCTTGGCCCGCCCCTTTGCCGTCAAGCTCGCAACATAGGATTGCGACGGATCACCCAACCGGCGATCGGCGACAATAGATTCAAGACGTTTGAGTGTATCGGCCATATGCCCATTGACGATGGCAGCCGGATTAGGTCAAGCTTTTGTGTCGTCGTCACTCTGGTGACGCCGGCGCGAACTGCGACGCCCAATAACGAGACCGGCAACTCCCATCAGGAAGAGAGCGAAATCCGAAGGCTCGGGAATGGACGTGCTGATCCCCGAAATCGCTGCATTTGCCATTGCTGATGTTGATAGGGCGACTGCTATTCCCGTTGCCCCAATGATAAATCTGACCTTTGCCATACCGGCACAATTCCCCCAAAACACTACACGGCGGCATCAACGTCGCAAGCAATGCAATATTCCTGCCAGACTTCCTATGTCGTTCGGTCTTGGAAATCAGGACGGTTAATGCTCGCTGGGCGACTCGAGTAACTGTCAAACTAACCGACAGTCGTGTTGCCCGCAACTGGAGTCCTGACTGCAACGCCGGACGCAGCCAATGCCAAATGAGCATCACCAATGCATAACTCACCGAAATGGAAAATCGAGGCCGCAAGGACTGCGCTGGCGTGACCGAGTGTGACACCTTCAACAAGGTGTTCAAGGCATCCAACACCGCCTGATGCGATCACCGGCACCAAAACCAGATCGGCAATCGTGCGAGTCAGTTCCAGATCATATCCGTTGCGCGTCCCGTCCTGATCCATTGAGGTGACCAGCAATTCTCCCGCGCCAAGTTGTGCAAGCCGGACGGCATGGGCAATGGCATCGATGCCGGTCGCATTACGACCACCATGAGTGAAGACTTCCCAGCCACCGGATACTCTTCGCGCATCGACCGAAGCAACAATGCACTGGCTGCCGAAGCGATCCGCCATCTCCGCCACCAGTTCGGGCCGAGCGACGGCCGCGCTGTTGACCCCAACCTTGTCTGCCCCCGCAAGGAGAAGCGCGCGGACATCTTCGACTGAGCGCACACCGCCGCCAACAGTCAGCGGCATGAAACACACTTCGGCCGTCCGCGCGACGATATCAAGCAAAGTGCCGCGCCCTTCATGGCTGGCTGTAATATCCAGAAAGCAGAGCTCATCCGCGCCCGCAGCATCATAGGCGCGCGCAGCCTCGACCGGATCGCCCGCATCGCGGAGGTCGACGAAGTTGACGCCCTTTACAACCCGGCCGTTCTGCACATCGAGACAAGGTATGACGCGAACCCGGACGGTCATAAAGCTGCCAATGCAAGTGCCGTCGCAAGGTCCAGCCGTCCGTCATAAAGCGCACGCCCTGTGATCACACCTTCGATGCCGTCCTTGGCATGAAGCGAAAGCACCCGAATATCGCTGATGCCCGCTACACCTCCCGAGGCAATGACCGGGATGGCGGTTGCACGCGCCAGATCGACGGTTGCCTCGATGTTGCAGCCCTTGAGCATGCCGTCGCGTCCGACATCGGTGAAGAGCAGCGCGGCCACTCTCGCGTCCTCGAACCGGCGCGCCATGTCGATGATCGACACATCGGAGACATCCGCCCAACCCTTGGTTGCGACCATCCCGTCGCGCGCATCGACCGCCACCACGATTCCCCCGGGGAAGTCGGCGGCGGCTTCGCGCACCAGTTCTGGGTTATCCAGCGCCGCTGTCCCGATCACCACGCGTGAAACCCCAAGGTCGAACCAGCGCTCAATCGACGCCCGGTTTCGGATGCCCCCGCCCAATTGCACATGTCCTGGAAAGGCTCGGACGATCCGCTCGACCGCATCAGCATTCACCGCCTGCCCGGCAAAGGCGCCATCGAGATCGACGACATGGAGATATTCGGCGCCTGCGTCCGCAAAGACAAGCGCCTGCGCCGCCGGGTCATCGCCATAAACGGTGGCGCGATCCATGTCTCCTTCAGCAAGCCGAACGACGTGCCCGCCCTTGAGGTCGATTGCCGGAAAAACAATGAGGGTCATGGCTTCCATTTCAGGAATCCGCTCAGGAATTCCAAGCCATAGCGTTGGCTCTTTTCCGGATGAAACTGCACGCCTATCCGGTTTCCTTCTCCAATCGCAGCGACAACTTGGCCGCCATGACTGGTGTGAGCCAACACGCCATCTCCCTCAAAGGCAAAGCTGTGAAGAAAATAGGCTTCACCGCTGCGAATGAGCGGGTGATCGCCCACTGGCTGGACGTCATTCCATCCCATATGGGGAATCTTGATTTCGCCCCTGACTGGCATGGCCCGGACGACGCCCTTGATCCAACCAAGACCAGCATGACGGCCATGTTCCTCCCCTGATTCCGCCATCAGTTGCATGCCTACACAGATTCCGAGAAATGGCCTGCCGCCGGCACCGGTGGCCACATTCAAGGCCTCGACCATTCCGTCGATCGCCGATAGCGCATGCATGCAATGGGCAAAGGCGCCGACCCCGGGAAGGACGATGCGATCCGCCATCGCTACGACAGCAGGGTCGGCCGTGACCAGCACATTGCCGGCCCCCGCCGCCTTCAACGCGTTGCGAACCGACTGGAGATTGCCTGCGCCGTAATCGACCAGCGCAATCGTCACCTTCACAACATCCCCTTGGTCGATGGGATGCTATCGTTCTTGCGGGGGTCGATCTCGATCGCCTGTCGCAGCGCCCGGGCAAGGGCCTTGTAGCAGCTTTCAACGATATGATGATTGTTGCTGCCATAAAGATTTTCGATGTGCAGCGTGATACCGGCACTTTGGGCAAAGCTCTGAAACCAGTGCTCAATCAGTTCGGTATCCCACTCGCCCAGTCGGGACGTTCCGAATTTCGCCTTAAATACCAGCCACGGTCGGCCAGAAATGTCGAGTGCACAACGCGTCAGCGTTTCGTCCATGGGCGCATAGGCCGAACCATAGCGCGTGATTCCGCGCTTTTCGCCCAACGCCTGTGCCAGAGCTTCACCAATCGCGATGCCTGTATCTTCGGTTGTGTGGTGCTGATCGATATGAAGATCGCCGACGGCCTTGACAGTCAAATCGATCAGAGAATGCCGGGAAAGTTGTTCAAGCATATGATCAAGAAAGCCGATCCCTGTCGAAACTTCGTAAACCCCTGTTCCGTCAAGGTTGAGTTCGACTTCGATTGACGTTTCATTGGTCTTTCGACTGATGGTTCCCGTGCGCATGACGCGCGATATAGCGATCCTTGCCCGCTTCGCAACGTCTTGACCCGGGCCGCCCCAGCGTCCACCACGCGTCAATGACAGAAAGCCCCCCAGACAGCCTGATTCCCTATGACGAAATCGTCCAGGAAGCGCTGCGCGCCGTGGTCGGTCGGGTCTTGACCCAAGTGGCGACCGAAGGTCTGCCCGGCAGCCATCATTTCTATATTACGTTCAAGACCAACGCCCCCAACGTATCAATTCCGCGCAGCCTTATTGAGCGTTTTCCTGATGAGATGACAATTGTCCTCCAGAATAAATATTGGGACCTGAAAGTCTCGGACACTGGCTTCGAGGTCGGGCTTACCTTTAACCAGGTGCCGTCTCATCTTGAAATTCCCTTTGCTGCGGTCACCGCTTTTGCCGATCCAGCCGTCGATTTTGCCCTCCAGTTCCAATCCCAGGTCGAAGATGACCCTATTCGTGAACAGGAGCCCGCCGAAAATGACCGTCCTGCAGCCGCGCCGTTGGAAGATGGTTCGAACGTTGTGACGGTGGACTTCGGGCGGAAGAAATGACCGCCACCCGAACCGAGACGGACAGTTTCGGAGGGATCAATGTTTCGGCAGAGGTCTATTGGGGCGCCCAGACCCAGCGAAGCATCGCCAATTTTCCATTTGGCGAACGCGAGCGAATGCCGATTTCGATCATTCATGCGCTGGCGCTGGTCAAAAAGGCCGCGGCGCGCGTGAACCGGTCGCACGGGCTGGACGCGAAGGTCGCAGATGCCATCGAAGCCGCAGCCGATGAAGTGATAGCCGGCAAGCTCGATACCCAGTTCCCACTCGTCATCTGGCAGACGGGCTCCGGCACCCAGACCAACATGAATGTCAACGAAGTGATCGCGGGCCGCGCCAATGAGATGCTCACGGGAACACGCGGCGGGAAGTGGCCGGTTCATCCCAATGATCATGTAAACTTGAGCCAATCGTCGAACGACAGTTTCCCGACCGCTTTGCATATTGCCGTCGCCATTGAAGCGCGTGAACAGCTTCAGCCCTCGATCGCTGTCCTTCAAAAGGCGCTGGACGAGAAGGCCCGAAAATGGGCCGGAATTGTGAAAATCGGTCGAACCCATTTGCAGGATGCAACACCACTTACACTCGGTCAGGAATTTTCGGTGTATGCCACGCAGCTGGCGAAGGCGAGTGTACGGGTAACTAGCGGAACGACAGACATTTTTTCACTTGCACAAGGGGGCACAGCGGTTGGCACCGGACTGAACGCACCACCCGGCTTTGGGACGGATTTCGTGGGTGTGGTCAATGAATTGACCGGGATTATGTTCAGGAGCGATGACAACAAGTTTGAAGCGCTCGCAACGCATGATGCTCTGGTCGAATTGTCCGGCATGCTCAACACGATCGCGGTCTCTCTCACCAAGATCGCGAACGACATCCGCCTCCTTGGCTCCGGCCCGCGCTCGGGCCTCGGTGAACTGATATTGCCGGAGAATGAACCCGGCAGCTCGATCATGCCCGGCAAGGTCAACCCAACCCAGTGCGAGATGCTGTCCATGGTCGCGGCGCAGGTCATCGGCAATCACCAGGCAATCACAGTCGGAGGGATGCAGGGGCATCTCGAACTCAACGTCTTCAAGCCAATGATCGGTGCCAATGTTCTTCGCTCAATCGATCTTCTCTCGACGGGGATGGCAAGTTTCGCAAAGAACTGCGTCGAAGGCCTGCAAGCCAACGAACCTCGAATTGCCGAACTGCTAGATCGCTCGCTGATGCTGGTTACAGCACTTGCTCCGGAGATTGGGTATGACAATGCTGCCAAGGTCGCCAAACACGCGCATGAGCATGGTCTGACGCTCAGGGAAGCCGCATTCGCACTCAGACTCGTCGACGAAGAAACGTTCGACCGGCTCGTGCGGCCTGAGAAAATGGTCTAGGCGCAGCCGTTCCCAATTCCGGCACAATCTTCGCCGGTTTCGATCTGTATGGTCGCGTGGTGGATTGAATATTCCCACGCAAGTTTGCGCTGGATCTCTGCAAGGAACGCATCACCCGGATATCCTCCCGGCATTGCGATGTGAGCGGTCAATGCAACTTCGGTTGTGCTCATGTGCCAGACATGCAGATCATGAACATTCGTTACTCCGGGCGAGTTTCGCAACTCGGCCTCAACCCTGATCAAATCAATATGTGGAGGGACACCGGCCATCGTCATCGCCAGCGATTGGCGCAGCAAATCCCAGGTGCTCCAGAAAATAAAGGCAACGATTACAAGGCTTGTCAGCGGATCGATCACAGACATGCCCGTCCACATCACCAGCAGACCCGCCACGACGACCCCTGCCGAAACAGCAGCGTCGGCGAGCATGTGGAGATACGCTCCCCGGATGTTGAGATCATCCTGGCGACCGCGAGAAAACATCCATGCGGTGATCCCGTTGATCCCCACCCCCACCAGTGCGACCAAGCTGACAATACCGCCTGCTACCGGGCTTGGTTCCATTATCCGCTGCACGGCTTCCAATGCGATAGCGCCCAACGCGACCAGAAGGAGGAATGCATTGAACAAAGCGGCGAGAATAGTTGAGCCTTTATAGCCGTACGTAAACCGCTTGTTCGCCGCCCGCTTTGCGAGCATCGTCCCGCCCCATGCCAGCAAAAGCCCGAGGACGTCGGACAGATTGTGCCCGGCATCAGCCAAAAGCGCTGTCGAACCTGCAACCAGTCCGAAGGCGACTTCGACAATAACGAATGAGACGTTGAGAATCAGGCCAACCGCGAATGCGCGCCCGAAGCTATGGGGCGCATGATCATGGCCATGATGATGCTGTCCTTCATGAGCCCCATGATTGTGCGCCATTGCCCGTGACTATCGCAGCCCTTGTGGCAGCGCAATCGACCAAAGCCAAAATAGGTTCGGCGAACAACCGTCCAGAGATTGCACAAGTTCAAGCCCGCTCGCATAGGGAGACGAACGCAATTCCAAGGATAATCCATAGTGACTGAACCGAAATCCGGAATCGACCGGCGCCAGGCGCTGGCAATGACACTTTCTGCGGTCGCTGCATCAGCGATGCCTGCACTGGCAAACGCCGCGGTCAAGACCGCAGCGACAAAACCAGCAACGCGATTTTCCGGATTATTGGCCCAGTTTGCCGAGGAGCTACTGAAGCTTTCACCTGCGACCGCGACTTCGCTCGGGCTTGATTCCGGGCCTCACCTCGCGCTCAAGTCGAAATGGGGCGATGGATCTCAGGCGGGTGACGCGAAATGGGCGACGCAAGTCCATACCATGCTCAGGCGCCTGGGAACGGTCAATCGCTCTGCGCTCTCGCCCGTTGACCAGATCCGCTACGACACCGTCAAGCATGCCGCAACGATGGGCGTGGAAGGCTTGAAGTGGACATTTGGCGGGGCGGCAAGCGGCTTCAACGGCGGGACGGCTCCCTATCCTGTCACCCAGCAGGATGGTGCGATCACTGAGATCCCCGAATTTCTTGACTCGCAGCATCAAATCAAGAATGCCGCCGATGCCGAAGCCTATGTGGCGCGCGTCGCTGGTTTTGCCCGGCTGCTTGAGGACGAAACGGCGAAGATCCTCAACCAGGGCGCGATGGGTATTGCCCCTCCTGGTTTCGTCGTCGCCAATGCGCTCGGCCAGCTCAAGGACTATCGCCAGACTCCCGTGGGTGAGCAGAAAATTGTCAATTCGATTGTCGACCGAACCAAGGGCGCCGGCATTGCGGGCAATTGGGGACCACGCGTCTCCAAGCTGGTCGAGACGATGGTCTATCCGGCGCTTGAACGACAGATTGCTGCGCTTTCGTTGACTTCTGCGCATCGCAGCGAAGTCGCAGGTGTCCACAAGCTGCCCGATGGCGAGGCCTATTATCAATGGGCACTCAAACTTGGCACAACGACAAATACACCTGCCTCGGAAATCCATGCCATCGGCCTTGAGCAGAACAAGGCCATCCAGTCTCGCATGGACGCAATCCTGAAGGCGCAAGGCATGACGCAGGGCACCGTGGGTGACCGCGTTCAGGCGCTCAACAATGATCCGCGCCAACTATTTCCCGACACCGATGCCGGCCGCGCCGACCTCATCGCCTATTGCAACGACCGGGTCGCAGCCACCCGCGAACTCTTGCCGAAGGTCTCGCATCTTGGCCTGAAGGCGCCCTTGATTGTGAAGCGCGTCCCAACGGACATCCAGGACGGCGCCTCGCTTGGCTATATGAATTTCGCGGCGCTGGATGGCTCGCGTCCGGCAATCTATTACATCAACCTCAAATCCACGACGCTCTGGCCGAAATACCAGATCCCCACGCTCACGGTGCATGAGGGCGTTCCCGGCCATACCTGGCAGGGTGCCTATCTGGCGGAGCATCATGCCGAAATCCCGCTGATCACATCGTTGATGGGTTTCAACGCGTTTATCGAAGGCTGGGCGCTCTATTCCGAGCAGCTGATGGACGAAGCCGGTCTCTATGCCAACGATCCGTTCGGACAGATTGGCTACCTTCAGGCCCAGCAGTTCCGCGCCTGCCGCCTTGTCGTCGATACCGGTATCCATGCCATGCGCTGGACGCGCGATCAGGCGATCGACTTCCTAGTCAACGAAACCGGCAAAGGCCGCAACGCGATGACGAGCGAGGTTGATCGCTACAGCGTCTCACCGGGTCAGGCCTGCGGATACAAGATGGGCCACAACGAGATCAACAAGCAACGCGACCGCGCCAAAGCGGCACTCGGCAGCCAGTTCGAGCTGGCGGCCTTCAACGATACAGTGGTTAAGACGGGCGGCGTGCCGCTGACGGTGCTTGCGACAGCGATCGACCAATATGTGGCAGGGGCGAAGGGATAGGTTCTTCGTGCCTTAGTGTCTTTGTGTGAGTAATTCAGATTCCGGGGCATGCCGAAACCGGAAGGTTTCACACAATGCCACTAAGACACGAAGACGCGAAGGATGGGCAGTGTCCAATTTCGACAGGTGACCCCAACCGGTCGTGTGGTATGTCTTCCCAACGAAGGAGAATAAGGATGACGCTTACGACACGATACGGCCTAGCAGGTATCGGCGCACTTGCTCTGCTTTCGCTGGTCCATTGGTATCGCACCTCTGGGTTGTCGCCGCTCCCGGGCGGCGACTATCTTCTCGGGGTCCTACCGAACTTTGCGGCGGCGATCGCGATAATATTTGTGCTGCTGAGCATCTGGAGCGACCAGCGTCGGGGGGCAGACTTCGCATCGACCAAACGCGCCTTTATTGTCGCGGCGTCGATCAGCGGCATTGGTCTCACCGCATGGGAGTTCTTTCAAAAAACGAGTAGGAGACTGATCTTTGACCCGCACGATCTGGGAGCAACGCTGGTAGGACTAGGCGCCGCCGGACTCTTGTTCTACATGCTCACACGTGGGCTTCGGCTGGAGCCCTGACCGGCAAAGTTTGCTTACCACAACTTTCGCTCCCAGAGTTTTCGCCGACTACCGCTCCTAAATCCCAGCCTGCCAGACCTTTATCGCCTCGCTCGGCGCCACCAGCATCAGCACGTTGAGGGTCAGATTGTCGCGGATCATGGCGAGCGTGAACAGTTCAAAGGCAATGGCAATCACCGCCGTCGCCTTCCAGGGCAATCGGCTCGCGACGAGAAACCCGATGATCATCATGCCGCCGTCGCTCAGCGAATTGAGGATCGAATCGCCTGAATAGCCGACCGCCATTGTTGCAGCGCGATAGCGGTCAATCATGGCTGGCGAGTTTTCTGCAACTTCCCAGACCAGTTCAAGAACCGACGCAATCATGAGACGGACGCCCAATGGTTGCCTGCGTAGCAACCATGTTCCGCCGGCATAAAACAGGAAGCCGTGGATCACATGGCTGAAGCTGTACCAGTCCGAAAGGTGCTGGCTGTTTCCTGGGCCGTTCACCACGGCTTCCCAAAGCTTTACATATCCGCAGGTACAGATCGGCGGTCGTTGCATCGTGAGCAGGATCGCGGTCGCGGCAGCAAATATCAGGATCGTTCCGATCCAGTAGCGGCGATCAATGCCTGCCATGCCTTCTCTCCTGTTCACCACGCCAACTTGCCTTGTATCCGCTTATCCTTAAGACTCTGGGAAATAGAGGCAATACTGAAGCGCGGAGGCTCTCATGAATGCCAGTGTAAATGTCCGGCCATTCTCGATCATTGTGTCCTTTTTACTGGCTTCGTGTGGCGGCGGTAGCGCGCCAACCCAACCGGCCAACCGCGCGCCAACCTTCACGTCTTCCGGAACAGTAAGCGTTGCAGAGAATAGCGGCGGAACAATATACACCGCTCAGGCCAGCGATGCCGACAACAACCCACTCACATTCTCGATTGCGGGCGGAGCCGATGCCGCGCGCTTTTCGATGACCGCAGGTGGCGCACTTTCCTTTGTCACGCCGCCCGATTTCGAAGCCCCGACAGATGCAGACCGCAATAATATCTATCTCGTTCAATTGTCGGTTTCGGATGGCCAGGCCAGTGCCACGCTCGCTCTTTCCGTCACCGTTACAGACCGGACGGATGGCGGTTTTCGCGTGCGGCGCGTCGCGACGGGGTTTTCCTCGCCGCTCTACCTGACGGCGGTGCCCGATAACTCGGGGCGGGTGTTTGTTGTCCAGCAAGGCGGTCAGATCCGCATTCTCAACCCTGCGACAGGAACAACCGGCGGAACGCCATTTCTGGATATTGCGGGCACGATTTCGTCCGGCGGGGAACGAGGCCTGCTTGGCTTCGTTCTGGCGCCCGATTTTGCCACCAGCGGATCATTCTATGTCTATGTGACCAACCCTGCAGGAAACATCGAACTCCGTCGCTACCAGACGATGTCGGGCAATCGCGACATTGGCGATCCTGCCAGCGGAAATGTGATCCTCACCAAAGCCCAGCCCTTCGCCAATCACAATGGCGGCTGGATCGATTTTGGTGCCGATGGTTTCCTCTATATCGCCAGCGGTGATGGGGGCGGCGGCGGCGATCCGCAGAATAACGGGCAGAATACCAATGTCCTGCTCGGCAAGCTGTTGCGGATTGACGTCGCCTCCGATGCGTTCCCGAACGACCCAAACCGCGACTACGCCATTCCCCCCGGCAACCCGTTTGCCAGCAGCGGCGGCTCCCCGGAAATCTGGGCCTATGGTTTGCGCAACCCGTTCCGAAACAGCTTCGATCGGGTGACGGGCAACCTCTATCTCGGCGATGTCGGGCAGAATGCGATTGAGGAAATCGACTTGATCCCGTCCGGCCATGGCGGCCTGAACTTCGGCTGGTCGCGGCTCGAAGGCACGCAGACATTCAATGGCACGCCTCCCCCGAATGCGACACCGCCCGTTGCGGAATATTCGCATGGAAGCGGGCCGGTGCAGGGAAATTCGGTGACTGGTGGCTATGTCTATCGTGGCCCGGTCGAATCGCTGCAAGGCCAATATATCTTTGGCGATTTCATCGCCGGCGCATTGTGGAGCATCCCGGCCACCAGCCTGATACAAGGCCAGACCTTTTCGTCAAACCGCTTCACGATCCGCACGACCGAGTTTGCTCCAACCGCCGGCGCCATTACCAACATCGCGAGTTTCGGGGTCGATCAGACAAACAATCTCTATATTGTCGATTATGACGGGGAGATATTCGTGATCGAACCGGCCTGAGGCAATTGACGACCGAGGCGTCGCAGGCCAAGAGCGGCCATGGCCGGATCCACTCCCTTCAATCGCCGTGGCGTGCTTTTCATTCTCTCCTCGCCGTCAGGAGCAGGCAAGTCGACTATCGCGCGCAAGCTGCTCGCTTCGGATGACAATCTGGCTATGTCGGTCTCGGCGACGACCCGGCCGATACGGTCTGGCGAGGTTGACGGAGTCGACTATCATTTTGTCAGCCTGGATCGTTTTCGCGAAATGGTTGCGGCGGGCGACTTTCTCGAATGGGCACATGTCTTCGGACATCGTTACGGCACGCCGCATGAACCGGTTGAAAAGGCCTTGTCCGACGGGCGCGATGTCCTGTTCGACATTGACTGGCAAGGCGCACAGCAATTGTTCCAGCAAGCCGGTGGTGACGTGGTCCGCGTGTTCATCTTCCCGCCGTCGCTTACGGAACTTGAACGGCGCCTGCGCACGCGCGGCACGGATTCCGACGCTGTAATCAATGCGCGGATGGAGCGCGCTGCCTCGGAAATCAGCCATTGGGATGGGTATGAATATGTCCTGGTCAACGATGATGCAGAGGCATGCTTTCAATCAGTGAAGACAATCCTCGATGCTGAACGGCTTAAGCGCAGTCGGCAGACCAGTCTTATCGGCTTTGTCCGCGGCCTTACCAAGCAGGGTTGACCTCTCATCGGTTCGGCTTAGCTTCTTCACCATATCTGGAGGGGAGTAGCATGTTCAAACTGGCCATAGGATCATTTGCTTCTGCTTTTGCGATGTTTATCGTAGGCTTTCTTTATTTCGCGGGGCCGATCGCGATGATTGGATATTCTTCCGCGAACGAGGCGCAAAGTGCCGCCGTCCAAACGGCACTTGCCGCCAATCTTTCGCATACCGGAACCTATATGATACCCGATCCGTCAACCCAGTCGGGCACGACGCTCTATGGCAAGGGGCCGGTCGCCACCGTGCATTACAACACCATGGGTTTCTCGCTCGAAAGCATGGATGGGATGGCGTGGGGCTTCGCACTCTATCTGGGAGCAGCGATCCTGATGGCGGGCGGGCTTTCACATGTCCCCGATTTTCGAGGGCGGGTGGTCGTGGCGGCCTGTTTTGCAGGCGCAACGTCTTCGCTTACAATTCTGACCGACCCAATCTTCCTGCATCAGGATTGGGCCTATGCAATCTTCAGCTTTGTCGGATCGGTGCTGATCCTGAGTGTCGGAGGATTGGTGCTTGCCCGCTGGTTCATGCCATCAGTCGTTCAAGAGACGCAGGAAATCGCAAGCGGCTAGGAAGTCAGTGCGATGGGCGGCGCGGGCATCGAGGGCGAAATCGTCCTCGCCCCATTTTTCGGCCTGCCAAAGTTCGTCGAGGTGGGCAGCGTCAAAAGCCGCTTCTGGCATGATTGCCGCTTCAGCGACGGCCAGCGCGATGACCAGCGAACCCGAAATAGTCACGATAGGCGAGAGCGCAGCGAGCGCAAACGCGTCATACGCCGCCGTTGCCATGTCGAGCCGCACCAGCGTCTCGTCAGGTTGCGCCTGATGCATGATTCCGGTCACAAGGGTAAAGCTGACATCGAAACGCCGTCGCGCCCATTCCAGAACCGGATCCCATTCGGCTTCCTGCCGTATCACCAGTTCCGGAGGGGCATCCGCACGGTAACAGAGCAGTTCGGATTCGCTATAAACGGCCAGTCCCTTCGCAAAGGCAGCAGGATCGGGCGCAACGCGCTCAATCGCGGCGTTGGTGAGTCCCGTGAATTTCATCGATTGCGGGAATATCTCTTCGCCCTGTTCGCGCCATTCCGAAGCTACGGCTTCGGCAAGCGCTTCGTTTGGAAGAATCAGCGGAATTTTGCTGGGCGTTTTCAGAGGGCGCTCATCGAGCAGGATGCCCCGCTCGGGGGTAACCGAAACCCCCTTGTAAAATCGCTTCATGCGTCAGGCGTTCGCCACGCGCGCTTGAGAATGATGGGCGCGAGAAAGAAGTCGACTGCACCGGCTACCAGCAGGACATAACCCAAAACTGGCGAAAGGTCGGGAAGCAACTTTCCGGCTATGTTGGCCATCGCTGCAACGACCAGCGCAATCGATCCGAGCCGGACAAGGTTCAGGATCATGAACCGTTTGCGCGCCAATTCGTCCGCCTCATTCATGCCATTACCCTTTTAAGTTCACGGGGATGCTTAGCCACATGAAAAGCTCCGGCAGCCAGCAATTCATGGCCTGCGTGATATCCCCAATCAACGCCAAGAGATCGTGCCCCGGCCGCCACGCCCATCGCCATGTCGAAACTGGTATCGCCAATCATTATCGTCGTTTCAGGCGTCGCGCCAGACTCGGCCATGGCTTTGTGGACCATTGATGGATGTGGCTTTGAGGGGTGGCGATCAGCGGTCTGGAGTGTGACGAACCTGTTACGCAAGCCATGATGGCGCAAGCAAAGGTCAAGTCCACGATCGGACTTGCCGGTTGCAACCCCCAGCAACCAGCCATCGGCTTCGAGACCGTCGATTACTTCGGCAATGCCGTCGAAGAGCGGTTCGTCAACCAGCCCCCGCCCGCGCAATCTTTGAAATGCGGATTTATAGTCTTCGGCAAGCTGGACGATCAAATCGTCATGCGCATCCGGCACGAGCATTCGCATCGCTGGAAGCAAACTCAACCCGACAACCCGCCGCATATCTCCCCGATCGGGCGGCGCCAGCCCGGCACCGCTAAATGCGTCTTCCATGCACATGCAGATATTGTGCTGACTGTCGACAAGGGTCCCGTCGCAGTCGAACAGGGCGAGCCGGTTAGCCATTCGGCAATACCCTCATCATATGCGCGAGTTCCAGATTGCCAGCGGCTGCGACCGCATCGGCTGCCCGCAGCCGAACAACTTCGCTCTTGTTCTGGCCAAGCTTTGATGTCCCGCGCCAACCGGTCACGCGCATCTCGAACCCTCGAATTGCGCCAGTCATCTTCATGAACAGTCCATCAGACATCTTGTCACGAGTCCAGGCTGGTTTGGGCGCGAGCCGTTCCTCCTGCATCATGCTCAGCGCCTCAACTTGCGCCACAAGCTCATCGGAATCCATCTGCTTGACTGGCCCTTCAAACTCGGCGGCAAGATAGTTCCAGGTCGGCACTTGATCGTCGATTCCATACCAATCAGGGCTGATATATCCGTCTGGCCCGTTGACCACGAGCAAAGCATCAGCGCCTTCAAGATGCTTGGTAATGGCGTTTCCGCGAGCCAGGTGAAACCCGATCCGGCTTTCATCAAGAAAGACGAACGGAACATGCGCTACGCGGGGTCCGTCCGGTGTGGCTGCGAAGAGCATGCCAAAACCCACTGCCTCGGTAAAGCCGCGCAACGCCTCGCGATCATCCCAACGAAATGCCGAATTGGGGTGCATCTTATCGCTTTCCGCGCGCAGGAGCCGTTGGCACTCCCCGGCCCCGTCGCTCCCCCTTGCGCTCTTTGCGCGCCGCTTTGGCCATGTTCGCGACGAGGCGGCGCTTGCCTTCGTCGGTATACTTGAACTTGACCTCATCGAGGACCAGCGCATCGCCATCGGCTTCGGTAAAGCCCAAGGCCGCGAGCGTTTCAGCAAAATGCGTTGGAAGCTCCGCGCGCACGTCGATCTGTCCGCCATCGGGATGGTCGACGCGGATCCGCCGGGCATGGAGGTGCATCTTGCGGCTGATTGTCCCTGTCAGGAAGGAATCGCGCCCGCCATATTTGCCGTCGCCGACAATTGGGTGGCCAATCGCTGCCATATGGACGCGCAACTGGTGCGTGCGCCCGGTGAAGGGCTGAAGCTCGACCCAGCAGGCATTGTTCCCCGCCCGGTCGATCACGCGATAGCGCGTCCGTGCGGGTGAGCCTTCCTTCTCATCGACATGCATCTTCTCTCCACCGGTGCCGGGCTGCTTGGCTATCGGCAGTTCGATCATGCCATCTTCGATATTGGGGTGGCCGATGATGATCGCCCAATAGACCTTGCGGGCCGACCGGCTCGAAAAAGCCTTGGCGAAATGCCCGGCCGCGCGCGCGGTGCGGCCGATCAACAGCGCGCCTGACGTATCCTTGTCGAGCCGGTGGACCAACTTGGGTCGCCCGTCGATTTCATACCAGAGCGCATCGAGCAATCGGTCGACATGCTCGTCTGTCTTGGTCCCGCCTTGCGTTGCCAGTCCAGGCGGCTTGTTGAGCACAAGCGCGGCATCGTCTTTGTGAATCACCATCGCTTCAGCAAAAGCCGTTTCGTCCTCCGACAGGCTGGGGCGTTCGCGCTTGGGCCGCGGCAGACGCGTTTCCTCTGCCTTAATCTTCGCCACGACTTCGGCCGGGGGCACGCGGATCTGCTGGCCCATTTCGATCCGGTCGCCCGGCGTTGCGCGCTTGCCGTCGATGCGAAGCTGGCCCGTCCGGGCCCAGCGTGAGACGATGTTGAAGCTGGCATCGGGCAAATGCCGCTTGAACCAGCGATCGAGGCGGATGCCATCATCATCGGGCGCGACAGTAAAGGTGCGTACAGCCTCGCTCATGCGCGAGCCACCCACAAGCCGAGACCAAGCGCTGCAACCGATCCGATGACGGACGCGGCAGTATATCCAAGTGCAACCAAAGCCTGCCCGCCTTCAACCATTCGCCATGTTTCAAGGCTGAACGCACTGAATGTCGTGAAGCCTCCCAACACGCCGACGCCCAGCAACAGCCGGATGTGCTCGCCGCCGCCGGTTTTCACCAGCACGCCGACAAGCAATCCCATCAGGAAACCGCCCACAATGTTGACGGTCAAAGTCCACCACGGAAAGCCGGGCCCAAGGCGTGCAAGCATTGCCGCGCCAACCAGATGCCGCGCGCCCGCGCCAAGCGCGCCGCCAATCATCACAGGAAAAAGGGAATTCATCGTGCCCCCCTTAGACGGGTTGGCGATTGGGGGAAAGGGAAGCGTTTGACACGCAATGAGTTGGCATGTGAATGACTTCGCTAAGGGTTCGCCGGAATTCCGTTCCTGTCCACACAGCTTTTGGAGGAAAACATGAGTGCGCTTCAAGAAGCGATGCGTCGCGTAATCACTGGTGATGATGAGCAGGGAAACTCGGTCGTGATCATTGATGGCGGCCCGTCCTCGACAACAGGCGATCCGGTTCTCGGTGGCCTGTTTGAAATTTGGGAAGACGTAGCCTCGGGCTTGCTCGATCCCCGCGACAGCATTGATCTGGGAGCTACACGTCCGGTGCTTGGCCCTCGCAAAGGCAATGTCCAAGTTCGGTGGTTTGTGATTACACCAACGCCGGAGGATGTACCCAAGGCTCAACTCGATGAAGCCGTTCGACTGCGTTTCGCGGAATTCGATGGCGAGCACCACATCATCGATCAGACACGACATTCCGCAATGCACGAGACCCAGTCGCTGGATATCATCTGCTTGCTGAACGGCGACGTTTCGTTGATCCTCGAGAATGACGAGACACGATTGAAACCGGGTCAAGTCGTTATCCAGCGCGGAACGAACCATGCATGGCAAGCGCATGGCGGCCCTGCTTTAATGCTTGCGGTGCTGATTGATCGACCATTGAAGCGTTAGGCCGAAGCGAAACCTTGCAAATAGTTGAAACCAAACGAGCAAGGAAGAATGCCAAAGGAAAGAATCAAAATCCTTTGGTCGGGAAATAAATTGCTGGACTAAATCCTGATTGTCCCCAAACATTGCCAAAATTGCGAGATGGGATTTTTGTGGCATCCACGAACCAAGGTGCAACGCTAGCAGCTGGAAATATCCGCAGCACGTCAGTCCGGCTTTTCCTTTGGATGCTTTTGGTTGTCCAAATCTTCAATTTTCTGGATCGGCAGATCGTCAACATTCTGGCTGAGCCGATAAAGCGCGATCTGGGCCTGTCGGACACCCAAATTGGTCTCATGACAGGATTGGCCTTTGCCCTGCTTTATTCGGTTTTGGGCATTCCAATTGCCCGCTATTCCGATCGGTCAACGACTGACAGGATAGGCCTCATTTCCCTCGCACTTTTTTTCTGGTCGGGAATGACTGCGCTGTGTGGATTGGTTCAGAATTTTGGCCAGATGCTTGCTGCGCGCGTCGGCGTTGGCATTGGAGAAGCGGGATGTTCGCCTGCCGCACATTCATTGATCTCAGATCTTGTGCCTGCAAAGCAGAGGCCGTCGGCCCTGGCATTTTATGCGTCGGGGATTTCAATTGGCGGCCTCCTTGGTAGCGTGCTCGGTGGACAGTTTGCTGAATGGTTCGGATGGAGAGTGGCTTTTATGGCCGTGGGTTTACCCGGGATATTTCTTGCTTTGAGTGTCTGGATCCTGCTGCGCGATCCGCGGAAAACCGGCGGCATCCTTCTTGCCAATCGGCGTACCGAGTCAGCCCCGACGTTGGGGGTAAAGGCCGCCATGATCGAGATTCTGGGTTCACGCGTGCTAGTGCTTCTCATTCTCGGCGCATCATTTTCATCCTTTCTCGCTTATGGGAAATCAACTTGGGTCGCGATATTTTTCATGCGCAGTCACGGTTTCAGCGTTGGCGAAGTCGGATTGTGGCTAGGAATCGTGGCCGGTGTATCCGGGATTTTCGGGACATGGTTCGGTGGTTGGCTTGCTGTCAAATTCGGAAGTACTAACCGCCGCCATGTCCTGACTGCACCAGCGATTGGAATGGTGTTTTCCGCACCAGCGGCTTTCGCTGCCTATTTTGTTGCAGACTGGCATCTGGCCATCGCCTTGGTCGCTGTTCCAGGCATTTTGAACGCCCTGTATTTTGGGCCAGTTTATGCTTGTGTCCAAGGGCTGGTCAGGCCAGAATTGCGTGCTCTGGCAAGCGCGGTCATCATTTTCTCCCAGAATCTGGTCGGTCTCGGTTTGGGGCCCTTGTTCTTCGGCATGCTATCTGACTGGTTCAATCCCATGGCAGGGCAGGAAAGTGTGCGATGGGTGCTGTATGGCGCTGCATGGATGAGCATTATCCCGGCGTTCTTCTTCTGGCGCACCAGCCTGCATCTGAACAAGGAACTCGACGTGACGCGCTAGAGACTATTCCCGCACTTGGTCAAAGCACGAAATGCCCCTCAACACACGTCACGCATTGTCCACCGACATGGACAGTACCGTCTTCGATCCGCACGCGGATTTCGCCATCGCGGCCTATCTGTTGTCCCTGCCGCGCCAGATAGGCCGCTCCGTCTCCGATCGTGCCGACCCGCATGCGATGGACCGCAACCGCAGCATTTCCGCTACCACACACAGGATCTTCGACCATACCGTCGGTGAAGAAGAATGACCGGACGGCAATTTCTCCTGCGTTCGTCTCGGAATAGGCAGTCAGGCCAGTCGCACCGTCGCGCGCAAGATGAGGCTTGAGACGAGCCGGATCGGGCGAGAGCACTGCGACATCCTCCACGCGCACAATCAGCCAATGCGGGCCGGTGTCGATCGTCTCTGCGTCTCCGATGATTGCGGCGACTCCAAGGATGCTGGGCAACTCATCGGCGTCAATGGTCGCGCGCGGCGCAAATCGGGGCAGTCGGAACGAAAGGCCCTGCTTTCCCACGGCAACTTCAACCAGCCCCGCCTTGCACTGCATAACCAGCTTGCCGACTTTTGGCGTCGCAATCCCAGCCTCGATCACAGCATGCGCGGTGCCAAGTGTGGGATGACCGGCAAACGGCAACTCCTCGGTCGGCGTAAAAATGCGCACCTGATAGTCCGCGCCCTTTTCGGACGGAGGTAAAACAAATGTTGTCTCGGACAGGTTGGTCCATTGCGCAATCTGCTGCATTTCGGCGGTGTCCAACTCGTCGGCCTCAAGGATCACAGCTACCGGATTGCCATAGAGCGGTTTTGCAGTGAACACGTCGACTTGCGCGAAACGGCGCTTCCTGGGCATTGTGAATCTCCTTGAGGATCGAGAAGCCTTGGTATATCCATCATCGTTATATTGCAATATTACGATTTGAAAAAATGAACCTCCCGGAATTCGATCGACAATTGAAGGCCATCGCCAATCCCCATCGCCTCATGATTCTGGGCTGGTTGAAGGATCCGGCGCGCCATTTCCGGCCACAAGTCGATGGCGATCTGGTCGAGGACGGGGTGTGCGCCCTGCTTATAGGCGAAAAACTGAGCCTTGCCCAACCAACGACCGCCCAGCACCTGAAAATTCTCGTCGACGCCGGACTGCTTGTTCCGAAGAGAATCAGGAAATGGACATTCTACCGCCGCGATGAGGAACGGATCGCTACGCTGAAGTCAGCGATCGGGACTCAAGTCTAGCGTCCCCGGTTGGTAACGAGATCAACGTTCGTGCCGGTACCCCCTGGATGCAAGGTCACATAAAAAGCAGCGCCATCGCTCGCACGCCAACCCGAGACCATCTGCCCCTGCCCGTCATTCGAGACGCTCTCGCGATATCCCGAACGTTTCGCAAGGTGAAGATAATATCCCGCAACCAATCGAGGAGCCGCAGGTGCGGTGTAGCTTGCCACACGCAAGTTGCAGCCCTGATAATCACTTCCGGCCGCTTCGCTGACCCGCGCCTTGGGATAAAGTGGAAGCTCAAGCGGTAAGCGATTTGCCCATTGGATCGAATAGGCAACGTCAAGCGAACACCCGGTAAACTTGTCTTTTGCGATCTGGGCCTGCTGTGCCGCGATCGTACCAAGCGTTTGCCCCACAGAACCGCTCGGCGCTGCTTGCCCGGCCGGGACGGAAGCCGAATACGGTTCGTTTGGCGGCCTTATGCTGTCATCATTCGATTTCGAAGCTAGCTGCGGGTCAACCATGATCTGGTCCTCGAGCGCCGCGGTCAAGGCAGGATCGACATTTCCTTTGCCCCCAAGCTTGCTGTCAAGCTTGTCCAGTGCAGCCTTGTCATTCCCGTCGCCGCAGGCAGTCACAAGAAGCGACGAAGCCACAAGAACCAAAAGACTGTGAGCGCGGATCATCATCGTCATTCCCAAATTACGATCGGGGTTATTGCCCCGTAAAGCTTGTATTTGAATGGGTATAATGGGTTAACGATGCACCTTAGCCGATAAGATCAATTGTCCCGCTCGTTGCCGCACCTCCGTTGGGCGCCAAGCTGAGGCTGAATGCGTCTCCATCGTCAGTTGTACCCGTGAAGCCGGTCGGCGTTTCGACATATTTGATCGCTTGATCTGCAAAACCCGTCTTGAACCAGGCTTTGACCTTTGCGGGCTCGGCCGGCGAATCAAACAGAATCCGGACCTTGGCCTTGTCCTGCCCGCCTGTTTCGTCAGCATTGACGCTCACCGAACGCACTTTTGAATCGGGGTAGAGTTTCACGCCATCGAGATCGAAATTAGAATGATCAAGCATCATCTTTGGCAATTTCAGATTGGCGTTGAACCCCGGAAGGTTGACGCTGACTTTGCCCGTCTTTCCATCAGCCATGATCGCAACGCTACCATTTTCGTCTTTTGCGTTGATCGAAACGCTCGTGCCCTCCTTCGATTCATCACGGCTGTCACAGGCCGAGAGGCCGAAAAGGGCAACAAGAGGAATAATAGTGGCGTAGGGTTTCATCGCGCGTCTCCATTGTGTATTACCTTAATAATACACTTAAAGTCCTCAGGCGTCAAGCGGCACGAGCTTAATCGGCAGGCCATCGCGCGGTTTGGGAATCGGCCAGGCTTGCCAGCTGTCCCCGGAACCTTCGTCAATTACTATTCGGTGAGTCCTGAGCATATGCCACATGAGGATCTTGATCTGCATATAGGCAAAGTGGAGCCCGAGGCACATATGGGCGCCGCCTCCAAACGGAACCCACGCATATTTGTGCCGCACCTTGACGTGTTCGGGCTCAAAGCGGAGCGGGTCGAACGTGTCGGGATCGGGCCAATGCTCTTTCATCGTATGCGTGTAGGCAGGCTGGATGCCCACATAGGTGCCCGCCGGAAAATCAAAACCTCCAAATGTGAATGGCTTGATCGCGCGCCGCGGGATCGACGGGACCGGAGGAATCATGCGCAGCGATTCCTTGAATGCATAGTCGGTCAGGACGAGATCGTTGATCCGGTCATAGGGAAGTTCGTCCCCGTTGACGCCCAGAGCCAGCATCTCTTCGCGAAGTTTTTCCTGCCATTCGGGATTCCGGGCAAGCAGCATGACCATTGACGTTGCAGAGGATGTGATCGTGTCGTGGGCCGCCATCATCAGGAAGTTCATGTGATCGATGATCTCGTCATCGCTCAACACCGTGCCGTCCTCGTTGGTTGCCCGGCAAATCTGGCTGAACATATCCTGCGCATCACCGGCGCGCCGCTTGGGGACTTCGCGGCCAAAAAAATCGAGGAGAAATTTTCGGCCCGCGACACCGCGGCCCATCGCAGTTCCAGGCAAGGGAACACGCACGATACCGACCGAGGCCTGTACCATGTCGACAAACGCCTGGTTGATCTTGTCCGCGTCCGGGCCCCAGGGAATCCCGAGAAATGAAGCCGCCGCCAGATCGAGTGTAAGTTGCTTGATTGCGGGATAGAATGCGAAGCTCTTGCCCGACCACTCGACCATCCGTCGCGCTATGCCGTCGTTGAGCGCGTTGGCATAGAGTTTCATCGGCTCCGGCTTGAACGCGATTGAAAGCGTCCGCCGGTCCATCCTGTGCTTTTCAAAATCCATCAGCATCAGGCCGCGCGGAAAGAGCAGGTTCAGCACTGGGCCCCAACCCTGCTCGGAAGAAAACACCTTCTCGCGGTCAAAGAGGACAAGTTCATTTGCCTCAGGCCCGACGAGTTGCACGAAGCGTCCGCCAAAACTGTTCGTGCGATAGACATGTCCAAATTCGCCAACCATCTTCTTGGTAAACGCATGCGGGTCCTTGAGCTGCTCGAGCGTCGTTCCGATTAAAGGCCAACCGTCACGGCCGGGAATATAGTCAATGTCCTGCCCCTGGCGGGGCGGAAGCCAGTGCGGATTTGCGGCGTGGGTGTTGGCATAGGCCATCGGCTTGAACTCCGTCGGTGAGTTTGTTTACAACAGTGTCAGTAATGAAAGCCGGGCTGGCTTGCAACCTCTCAGGCAATATCCGTTGTTGCTACCAGAGATTCCTCGAGATCGCTCAGATGTCTTGAGTGAACATCCTGTTTCCAAAACCCGGCACGAGGCGCAACCGGCCTTCACCGACCGGATTGACAAACGCACCACCAATGTCTCCGTTGCGGGACCAGACAATGTGCGCGAGCACAATGCCAAGGCCAGGCACTTTAAGCCGGACAAGCGATTTTGGTGGAATATAAGTCGCGGTGTGGGCCTTGAAGCCGGTTTCGGAAAGTTCGATGATGATGATGTCGCCGCCATGATATCCCTGGATAACCAAAGGAATGGCCGGATCTAGGGCACAACGCTCCTTTCGTCGCCGATCAGGCGCTGCAGACTGAACAGCCATGCGAGCAGCAATACGCATCGAGTTACCCCCAATCTCGGCATAACGGCGCATGGTTAACGAGAGGTAACTATCGCCTCTTGCGTCAATCCGCCAAAAGCGCGAACATGCAGCCATGCGAAACCTCTTCTCTCTCCTCCTCGGCTTGATTGCGCTTGTCCTCGTCGTCATTGCTTTCATTCCGCTGCTCGGCTGGGCCAACTGGATCATCATTCCAATCGCAATTGTTGGCCTTGCGCTGGGCGCCATGTCAGACAAGACGAGCGGGCGGAACCTTAACATTGTCGTCATCGTGGCTGGCGTTCTGCGACTCATGCTCGGCGGCGGGATCATCTGAACGGCCATGCCGTGAGCAGTGATCTGCGGGTTGATGCGTACATCGCGATAGCGAAACCTTCTGCAAAGCCCATCCTTATAAAAATCAGGACGCTACCCGCGACAGGCGTATTTCCCAAGCGATCGAATGGCTTGCTGACGGCAAAAAACGGAACTGGAAATATGAGAATTGCTGAATCAGCACGCTGCGGCTAGACCTTGCTGGTTGACCATAAATAGGGAGTCGCAGTTTATGGCATGGGGTGGAAAAGCAGGCGAAGACACCAACAAATCGGGAAAGAGCGGAATGCTCTCCTTTATCGGGTCGGATGTGACAATCTTCGGCAATATTGCAGGAATCGGCAATATCCATCTCGACGGCGCCGTTGAGGGCGATATTCATTGCAGCAGCCTGATCCTCGGCGTCGCAAGCCGCGTCAAGGGTAACATCACCGCAGAGCGGGCGACACTCGCCGGGATGGTCAGCGGGACGGTAAACGCGACCACACTGGTCGTCGAGAAATCCGCCAGGATCACTGGCGATCTTTCCTACGAGGGTGTGTCGATTGAATCCGGCGCACAGGTCGATGGACGACTGACCCAGCGCGGGAGCAACGACGCACAGCTGAAACTTGTCGCTGGCGGCGAGTGAGTGACGTGTTGCAGTCCGTTCCGGTCTGCTCACTAGTCCAACAGGATCGGGACCCCGAAGGATTTGCAGAGACGTTAGGCAGGTCCTTTCAGACCTTCGGTTTCGCTGTCGTCGTCGATCATGCCATTGATCCAGCTCTGATCTCACAAACATGGAATCTTACGCGTGCATTCTTTGCGTTGCCGGTTCAGACCAAGTCTCGATATTTCCTTGATGGAATGGGCGGCGCGCGCGGTTACACGCCGTTCGGCGTTGAGATTGCCAAAGATGCGGACAAGCATGATCTGAAGGAATTCTGGCATGTCGGCCGCGATTTGCCGCCTGGGCACAGATTCCGCGACCATATGCCCGATAATGTCTGGCCAGCCGAAGTGCCTGGGTTCCGAGAGTCGCTCCAGGCGATATTCGCTGCGTTCGATGCGGCTGGAAACAAGTTGCTCTCTGCGATTGCACGATATCTTGGGCTCGCACCGGACTGGTTCGAACCGGCGGTTGAGAATGGCAATTCTGTCCTGAGACTTCTCCACTATCCACCCATCCCTCGCAACGCGGACGGTATTCGCGCAGGGGCGCATGAAGATATCAACTTAATCACCTTGCTCCTCGGGGCTGAAGAGGCAGGTCTTCAACTTTTGACCAAGGCGGGCAATTGGCTTGCCGTCGATCCACCTAAAGGGGCGATGGTTATCAATGTTGGAGACATGCTCCAAAGGCTGACTAACAACCGCCTGCCATCGACAACGCACCGCGTCATCAATCCACCGCCCGAGCGCAGGCACATACCCCGGTATTCGATGCCGTTCTTCCTGCATCTTGCGTCCGATTTCGAAATCAAAACGCTAACGCAATGCATCGATCCGGATCATCCGGATCTCTATCCAGTGCCCATCACCGCCGACGACTATCTTCAGGCACGACTGGTTGAAATCGGGCTCAAGAAAGCCTGATCAGAACGGCAACCACTTCGATTTCTCGCTAAATTTCATGTAGCCAATGTTGGCACCAAGTCGCAGTCCGACGCCTAGGCGGATCGGGATAATCGCGACGTCACCACGGCGCAAATAGGTGGCCGAAAGCCCACCTACGAAATAGGCGCGCCCTTCGACTTGGGGATAGCGCTTGTAGAGATCCTGGCTGTCATAAAGATTATAGACCAGAACAAAGGTGTTGGCCGCATCGCCACCCACGTCGAATCCAAGTGACGGACCGGTCCAGTATACCGCCCGCTGCCCCTCAACCGAATGCGAGAGCGTGCCCGAGCCATAACGCAATCCGACAACGAACGCGCCCGATGCCTCGCGACCCGCAATATAGGCATTGGGCTCTCCTTGATCTTTCAGGATTTTCTCAACGATTTCAGCCAGACCTTTTGCACCTTTTCCAAACACCCCTTCAGCCGCACCGATCAGATCGTCCTTGTGATATGTCTGCCCTCGCGCCGCCTGGGCGGTTGCAACCTCAACAGCAGTTGTCGACGTATCAGGCACCTTATTCGGATCGGACTGCGCAGATGTGGCGACAAGGTCCGAATTCAAATCTGTATCCTGAGACTTGGAAGGGGCCGTATTCACGGTTCGAGACATTACCGGATCGGCGCTTGGATCGATCGACCGGATATCATTGGCCGAGGCGGGCGTCACCGCGAGCGAAAGTGCACCAAGCCCGGCGACGATCCATCCCAGAATTTTCATTGCCACACCAACCTCCTGATAATAGCCACTGTCGAAAATAGACTGTTCAACTAGAATCTTTCTCAGCAGGCGCCGCAAGCATGCCGCGACGAGGTGAGTCGATTCTGCGCCCAAATGCGACCAATTGGACCAAACTGGGCAGTTGCACCCCAAACGCACGCTCGCTATAGCCCCGCCTCTGCCGTGCGCCGGAGACGTGGGTGAGTGGCTGAAACCAACGGTTTGCTAAACCGTCGTACCGATAATTCGGTACCGAGGGTTCGAATCCCTCCGTCTCCGCCAGTTTACCATTCCGGAAAGTTCAAAAATGACCGCCAAAGTGGCGTAAAACTGGGACTATTTGTACCTGGTCCACAGAAGTTTGTTCAACGACGTCCCTTGAAATTCGCCTACAGCCCACCACATTTCGGTGGGACAAACGGTGGGACAGAGCAAAATGAGCCTCACAAACCTCGAAATCCGGAATGCAAAACCGGGTATGCATTCCGATGGGAATGGACTTTACCTTCTGGTACGCGATGGAGGGGCGAAAAGCTGGATTTTCCGTTACACAGCAGGCGGAAAACGGCGGGAAATGGGCCTTGGGGCCCTGGCGGCCCTCGATCCTGTCGATGCGCGCGCCGATGCTGGCCAGCTTCGAAAAAGGATCGTCGCCGGCTTCGATCCTATTGACGAACGCCTTAAAGCCAAAACTGATATCGCTGAGGCTAAGCGCCAAGTGCAACTCGCGGAAAAACGCGCGTCAGCGACGTTTCAACAGGTTTCGAGCCAGTACATTGCTGCTCATGAAGGAGGATGGCGCAACGCCAAACATCGGCAACAATGGGAAAACACGCTTAAGACCTATGCCTTTCCCGTCATTGGGGACATGCCCGTCTGCGACATCGAAGTGGAGCACGTCCTTGAGGTTCTAAAGCCGATTTGGACCCGCAAGCATGAGACGGCGCGGCGTGTCCGCATGCGGATTGAAGCTGTGCTCGATAGCGCCAAAGTTAAGAAATTGAGAGAGGGGGACAATCCCGCAATTTGGCGAGGCGGCCTCGAAAGCCTTCTTCCCACAATTAGTAAATCTGAAATTGTTCGGTCTCACCCTGCGATGCCATGGGATGATATCAGTGCATTCATGCCGCGACTAAAGACGCGAGAAGGTATTTCGGCAAGGGCACTTGAATTTGCAATATTGACCGCGGCGAGGTCCGGTGAAGTGCGAAGGGCATGTTGGTCCGAGATAAATCTGGAAAAAAGGCTTTGGCTCATCCCGAGGGAGAAGATGAAGGCAAAACGCGAACACCGCGTGCCTCTGTCGAAGCCTGCGATCGAGTTGCTCGAGTCTATGCCGATGATCTACGGGTGCCCTTACATCTTTCCCGGCACACGTAATCAGCCGCTCTCGGATATGAGCCTTGGCGCCGTCCTCAGGCGGATGGACCTTGGCCACTACACTGTGCACGGATTTCGTTCGACGTTTCGTGATTGGGCTTCTGAAGTATCTGATCATAAGCCCGAGGCTATCGAATTGGCACTGGCTCATTCGATCGCAAACAAAACCGAAGCCGCCTATCGGCGAGGCGATCAGCTTGAAAAGCGGGTAGCACTGATGGAAGATTGGGCTTCGTGGTGCAGCTCTTTGACCGCATCTGAATCGAGTAGACAGACGACGTAGCTGACCCGGACTGTCTGTTCGGACCCATTCAAGTCCAAAAAAGTTCAACGGGTCTTGAAGTCGTCCGGTGTCGTTCCCACGTTGCGGTTGCATCAAGAGAGGGCAATTCGTCCTCACCAACCTGCCTGCTCGGGCAAGGTGGTACTGCTTTTCAAAGCGGGATGTGGCCAAATGGCAACGAAGCGAGCCCTGCTCCAGAATGCCTTGGCCCTCTCTTGACGCACAATTGCTAAGGAGAATGCACATGCACGTTGAAACAATCGGAAATGAGGTACGCCATTCTGACCACCGAGAATTGGAATATAGCCGACTGCTTTCCCCTGCGCTTAGAGCCGATCGAAGCTCGGTCGAAGCGATGTGGCGCGCACTGGCCGATGAATTAAGTCCGGACGGATGCGATATGGAAAGGTGGCTGCTTCACGTTGCAACGAAGACCGTCGAACTGTTGAATACAGACTACGATCCCGATGATCGATCCAAAGCGTATGCCGCATTGCGTGTGCTCGGACTAGATGGACCGCGGGACAAATTCGCCAATGCTTGTGAGGACCTGTCAATGTTGATCGACTTCGCCTCGATTGATGGAACGAAAGTGACCGATCGGATGAAGGCAAATTTCCTAAAAGCTAAGTATCCAGATCTATTTGCGGGGCGCTCGCTCGAGAGTATCCGCAACACAATTCGTTCACTCGAACGCCGGATTGAAAAGCCGCGGCGTTGAGCCTTTGGCCCGAATTCCTGGTGTCACAATCATCGGCTGTGGCAGCTTGACACCAAATCCCCGCATTTTGAACGCCAACGAATCATGTTGGAGTTTAGAGAATGCAAAGGAATCAAGTCGAACGATCACGGGCGCTGGTGCGCATTTCTGGAATAATCGGAAATCCTCGCACAGGTGAGCGGGGATTGCTGCCGATCGGTCGGACCAGTTGGTACAATGGAATTGCGTCCGGCCGATTTCCGCAGCCAATTAAGATCGGTCCGCGGATGAGTGCATGGCGCTTGGCGGATATCGAAGATCTCATCGAGCGCTTCGAACGAGGTGATAGGTCAGCGAGCCTCGCTCGCTCGCCGTTGCCGGCTCGTGAGGTCTAGTGCGATGTCAAACGTAACAGAGATTGCGGCACATCTCATGTCGCTCAAGGCCCCGGCTGCGCTGGCGAAGATGCAGTCTTGGCTGATCTGGCGCTTCGAGGACAACCCTCACGGCAAGAAGCCACTGAAGGTGCCGTATTATCCTGATGGCGGAAAGCGTCATGGTGTACAGGGTTCGGATAGGGACAAGTCTCGCCTGACGACGTTCGCCGCAGCCAAGGCTGCTGCGGCCAAGGGCGGGTTCGAGGGTGTCGGTATCGCCATGCTCGGAGACCACGACATTACAGCGTTGGATTTTGATAACTGCTTCGACGGCTCGAGCGAGTTGCCGCCCGAGATCAAGGCCATTGCCGAGCGGACCTACGCCGAGATCAGCCCCTCGGGGCACGGCATCCGTGCCTTTGTCAGAGGCTCCTACGGCAGCCAGAAGAGCCCCACGACGCAGGACCAGTACGGCTTTGAGACCTTCTTCGATAGCGGCTTCGTGACCTTCACTGGCCACGTCCTCCCGGCGACGCTCGAGGCGGGCGTAGAAGACCACGTAGCCCGTGTAAACGACATCGTCGACCCGCTCGTCACTAAGCGCTTCGGCGGCGCCCGCACCCGTGTTTTCGACCCCGATGACCCCACGGCGGTGCTGGAGAAGGTCGCGGCTCGCACGGGTCGAACGATCGAGGAGATGGAGGAAACTCTGCGCAAGCTCGACCCCGACTGTGACCGCGAGGAGTGGATACGGGTCGCCATGGGTACTCACCATGAGACCGAGGGCGACGATACTGGCTTCCAGCTCTGGAACGAATGGTCGATGGGTGGAGCCAAGTACCCGGGTGAAGAGGCCCTGCGGGCCCAGTGGGACAGCTTCACGCGGCGCGATGGCGGCAGGCGGCACCCGGTTACCTTCGCAACCGTCATACACATGGCCAAACAGCTCAAGGCGCCCCTCGATGTGCCGCCGACCAAATCATCGACAGAGGCAAAGGCGAAGACAAGTGCTGAAGCAGTTGATTTTGCAAACGTCGAACCCGCAGACCTTTGGACCAAATTCGATCCCCCCGCTTTGCCTAACGGTATTTTACCGAAGATCATTGAAAAGTTCGCCATCTCCCGGGCGGCAGATATGGGCGTGGATCCAGGAGGCCTAGCAATGGCTGCCCTGACCGTGTGTGCAGCTGTCATTGCCGACGACATTAAACTCAAAGTAAAACAGCACGACCCAAATTGGAAAGAGTCTGCACGGATGTGGGCTGTACTGGTCGGCGAGCCGAGTACGAAGAAATCTCCGATATTGAGAGAGGCTGCAGGACCTGCAAAGGCAATCGATGCCGAACTATTTCGCAGCTACCAGACAGCAAAGGAGTTTTGGGAACTCTTGTCGCAAGAGGATAAAAAGGGACTAACTCCGCCCGTGTGCGAACGCCTCGTGTTAGAGGACACGACCATTGAAGCGGCGCAAAACGTCTTCAAGGACAATTCAAATGGCCTGCTCTGCCTGCAAGACGAACTGTCTGGCTGGTTCGGCTCCATGGACAAATACAATGGAAAAGGCGGTGCAGCCAAGGACCGCGGGTTCTGGCTACAGTCGTTCAATGGTGGCAGTTACGGCGTTAACCGAGTTTCGCGCGAGCCATTTCTGATCCCAAATCTCTCGACAAATCTTCTCGGTGGCGTGCAACCTTCAGTAATTGCGGGGACCGCACAAGAATCTGTCGACGATGGTCTGATCCAGAGGTTCTGCCCAATAATGTTGCGTCGCTCGCAAGTCGGACGCGATGTTCCGGCAGCGCCTTCTCGGGAAAACTACACAACGCTTATCAACGACCTGCATAGCAAGACATTTTCAGGGGGCAAAGTTCTGCTCCATTTCGACGATGAGGCGCAGAAAGTTCGAAAGCGAGTCGAAGAGCATCACCATAAATTGATGAAGGCGTTTGAAACTCTGGACACCAAGCTCGCAGCGCATATCGGGAAGTATGACGGGATATATAGCAGGCTGTGCGTGATCTTTCATTGTATCGAGAATGTACCAAAGGATCGATTGGAGACTCCCGTTTCTTGCGACATTGCAGAGCGTGCCGCCAAGTTTTTGCACGAGTTTCTTCTGCCCCATGCGCAGGCCTTTTATCAGGGCCTCAGGGCCGATACAGGAGGGAACAGGCAACTCCTGGACATTGCAGGGTATGTGCTGGCACGTAAGCTCTCCAAGTTAACCTCACGCGACATTCAGCGCGGCGCGCGTCAGATGCGCGGCATGGACAATGCTGAGCGCCAGAAATTGTGCGAGAAGCTCGAAGGCTTTGACTGGCTTCAGCCCATCGAGACGACGCCCTTCGCAAAGCCCACGAAATGGTCGGTGAACCCGAAGGTGCACGATCTTTACAGCCCTATAGCGCAGCAAGAGTGTGAGCGAAGGGCGGAAATACGACGTCTCATTCAGTCGAAGGGTTCAAATGGTGGTTGATTTGTCACCAACTGTCCCTTGCGCACATGAGACCAAAAGCATTTTTTTGTTTTTTCGAAGTATGGGGTGTCCTTCGGGCACGAATAGAAACTCGCGCGCACAAGGGACAGTTGGTGACACGGTGTCACAAGCCTTGCGATTGAAATCTGGCATAGCCAATCATCGAGCTCAAACGTGTAGCTGGAAAATAGCGGGAACTGCTCTCGGGGATTTTTCAGTGCCCGCCTGTCAGCCACGTGCTGCGATAATATTCACAGACTATTTCGATAAAATGAGTTCGTACTGATGGGCGGCTTCGGGTCAGGGCGTAAGCGATATGGCCCACTCACTAGGTTGGATGATCTCGACGTCATCGATGCGAATGAGGTGCAGCGCTACTGCGCGTTCGAGCGGGGCTCGATTGCCGTGCTTCCGGCGCGCAAGTCGGGCCTGAGCAATTTCATGCTTCGAGTGGCCGAGGAGCACATCTCGATCCGACCGACGGGCGCGGGCCGCGATCAGTCGGATGTCGACGTCCCATTCACAATCCAGTCGTGTCGCTACGGGGGCGTTCGCTATTACTTCCGTTGTCCGAACCCTCTGGAACACAACTCCTGCGATCTGCAGGTGACCAAGCTCTACTATTTGAAGGATAGCATTTTGTGTCGGCAATGTACGGGATTGGCGTATCGGTCCCAGTCGCAAAGTCCGTTTTCTCGCAATCTTCGCCGCGGTAACAAGATCCGCATTCGCCTGGGTGGATCAAGAAGTGCATTGGACCCCGTACCGCCGCGACCCAAAGGCATGTGGTGGCGGACGTACATGCGATTGCACTATGAGTGCCGGCGGTCTGAATACGCAGCCATGACAATCGCCGATGCGCGTCTTCCCTCCGGTCCGAAAATTATCGAAACTCGTGCGAGGCGCCAGAAATCGCGCTGACGGTGGGCGATGTGGTGGGCGACCAACGGCTGGTGATTCTACTTTCGGTGAAACGACTCACTGTTGGCGGACTCTATCTCCGCCGGGCACCGGTTTGTGACCGAAATGTTGGACGTTGCTGACAGTCCGCTATCAGGGCGCGACCACGTCTAGCGGCCGTTCGTTCACCATTTGGCGACTACCGCCTTCGGGCCATTTGCGGCATCGAGGGTGATGCGAAGCAAACCCAAAAGTGGACGGACGGCTCCCCACGACTTTTCCGCCGTTCTCCGCGCGAATGAACGAAGGGCGGCTTTTGAGGAGCACTTACGGCGATCTAAACGACCGCTATGTTAGAGGAAACAGACATCGCATCATTTTCGATGTGGAATGACTGAAAGATTGTGGAGTCCGGTCAGGCAGCTTTCGGGCGCAAAAATGGGAAAGCAGACCTAGAGGAAGGGATGCCCGCCGAGGCAGCTGCCGCGAACATCTCGGACGTTTAGGCATCGATTTCGAACGACCGAAAGCCGCCGTTCGTTCAAATGCTCTGTGATGGCCGGAAAGGGGTCGATTCCGGAATGGCAGCTTTCGCGTTTAGTGAGCCGCGGGCGGATGGTCCGCTAACGGCCCCAAGTCGGCTATCGCAATCACCTTGTGTAATAATGATCTCACCCATTCCGAACGCGGGATGTCCGTTAATTGTCGCATGCGGAATAGTCCCCCGCGCGGCACGCGTCTACGGCGCGGCGCCATTCATCCATTTCCCGCGCGTATCGCACGCGGCTGCGGGCATAGTTCGCCATGGCGCGTTCGTGGTCTTGCGACCGAGCGGCGTATTCGTCGGCCGCGTCGCTGTTGGCTACACGCGTCGCGTGCCAGCGTTGCGCGTTGCGCGCGTCACGCTGGCGAACCCTCGCGCTTTCCTCGAGGTTGAGTTGGCGGATCATCTCGCGGTCGCGCGCGCGGGCAGCGGCGCTGCGCATCGCTGGATCGCGAGGATCGTCAGCCAAGGCGACCGCTGGTATCATTGCTGCGACAATTGCCGAGCAGACAAATAGGTTTATCCTCATTCACAGTGTCCCCTCTCAATGCCACTTACCAACAATCCCGCAAATTGATTACGACAAAGTTGCGCCACTTGTCGCTTTCTCCAAGCGGCTCGTCGCAAGCCTTGTCGGAAACCGTTCTCATATGTCGAAAAAGGCACTTGCCGGCCAACCTCCGCAAGCCCCCCGGTCATCGGCAGCCAACCCACCGACCTAGCAAAAAACAGTCCTTCCGCTTCTAGCCCCCAACTCGACGTTGCAGGGTGGATCAGAGCAAATTGCAGCCATGGCGCAATGCCTATTCACCGTCTCGTCGTCAGAGTTCCAAAGCTGCCCGCCTCTATGCGGGGCGAATATTGCCGCAGGGGGAAGAAAAATGAACGACCAGCAACCGGGGGCGCGCTGCAGTCGCTTTTTCGCTGCGAGCGCCATCCTGATCGCTCTGCTTGTGGTGCTGAGTTCCCCATATGGATGCCATTTCGGACTCAAGCGCTACGCGGTCACCAACCAGCGCGTCCCGACAAATTCCAGACCAGTGCCTTGACGCGCCTGCGCAAAGTTTATCTGACAATGCGTGGATTCAACCATGCTGGTCAGCGCGCGTAACATGGGGTTGTGCCCAGCGCCTTGGCGATGGCCTCCAGTTCCTCTTGTGTCGGGATCAACTCCTCAGCTTCATAGAGGATCAACCGCCCCAAATGAATGCCGGTCTTCTTGCTGATCGTCACAAGCGGCACGGCCAATTGTTGCGACCAGACGCGCAACCAAGGCTCCCCCGCCAATATCCGGCTTTCTGCAGCGCGCCCGAGCGTCTTGACCGTGGGCGGTGATTTGGGCTGGCCTTTGTGTCGCATTCTTCTGTTAAACCCATATCCAACGATGCGACAAGGGTTGACCCTTTCGCCGCAGCGCTCGAATCCTCCGGCATTGATGTCCTAAAGAGCGGTTGAAAAAAGCTGTTCAATCATTGTGCTTATTATCCTTCAGAAGTTCAATGATCCTCGCCAAGACAGCAGTATGAAGCGGAGTGTCGAATTTGCAGCCGATCGTGTAGTTTACATCCCATGCTACCGTTGCGGGCAGTGCTTCAAATCCTGGTATCCTGAGCCACACGCGATCCCCCTTTTGAAGAATGTGAGGCCATTCGGTTCGGAACCCGTGTGCGGATAAATCGCGCAATATCACCTTGTCGGCGGAACCGCCCATATGACGAATGGTCGATCCTGACACGTTGAGCACAACGCGGGGTTCATCTCGACTTTCAGTCACGTTGGGTCGACCCGCGTTTCGAACCTGTTAAGATGGCAGTTGATCTGGTCTGGTCATTCGCCTCTCCGCGACATAGCACGCACGCTCCTGAAGTCACTTGGGGCCAAGAAGATTGCCCCCGCGCCGGGGTATCCAACGCGAGGGCAAAAATTGGGAAACGGACGGAGCCGATCATAAGGCTTGCCCCCGCTCGCTTCGAGTCGATTCCGGCGTCGCTCTCTCCGGTAATGAGCCTAACTTAATGATGATGCGATACAATATGTCGAAAGATATGGACAAAGGCTCTTCTGCCGTAAAAATGCGACGGGCGGTGACTGTCGCCAAATCACCGCCCGCCCGCCTCGCGTATTTCAGGAGGGCCACGCGAGGCTTGACCGATCTTGATTTTCGTCACGCGCCTCTGAGTGTCATAAGTCACGCTCCGGTCGCTCCCGTCTAGTTGAGCATGACGCGACCTGACCTCTACCCACGCACCATGCGAGCCATCTGTTTGAGATAGGCCGCAACAGCCAATGTGGATGCCGAGCGCCCACCATGCTTCAAGGCGTTGAGATTATCCCGTCCGCACGTCGTGCACGCGCGAGTTAAACTGGCTTAGATATTCAATCCCGCATTGAAGCCGGTGTCCGTATCGGGCGTTCCAGGGTTTTGACGACCCCCCTCTATTCATCCTTCACGCACTCCGCGCGCACGCGCGTAACTGCCGCATCGAATACGCCGTCGTCATCGCATCCGCCCCTGTTTCTGCCCTGTATTATCAGTTACCGCGTTGGTGGGGCCAAGGCATCCGCTCTGCGTTGAGCAGCTGCTTCGGAATCGCTGGCGGCCTTGGCTGCCGCATCCCGACTGACATCGGCAATTTCACGCGCGGCGGCATCGGTCACCGCTCTCGTATTCTCTCGCGCAGCATTGGCATCATTCCGGGCGGCCGCAGCTTGCATTTGCGATGTGACCGAGTTGATGTTCGCGGCGGCGGCTGTGTCGCGCGCCGAAATGGCTTCGCTCCGCGCGCTCTCTGCCTGGATCTGCGATGTGGTGGAGATCAAATTCGCAGCTGCTGCATCGCGGTTTGCTTGCGAAGCATTTTCGTTGGCGATCTTTTCCGCATCGCTCGGACTATTGCTGCAAGCGCCGAGTGAGAGGCAGGCAGTCGCCAAAAATGTGATGTAAATCTTCGTCATCGGATGAACTCCATGTTGGGTGGCGAAAGTTGCGTGTCACGGCGGTGTTCGCCATCGGAAGGCGGGGTGTTTGGTGTCAGGCAGGATCGGCAGATCAATGAAAGATCAGCCACAGGACGATGATGACGGGGATTGGTATACCCACGAGCCAGAGAAGCAGTCCCTTACCCATCGAAATTCTCCTGAAGTTATCACCTGTCGCATAAACTAGAGTCAGCACGGGAAAGTTCCATCCACATGCGACAGGAGAGACAGTCCACATGGCTGAGTGACAATCCAAACCGCGCGCGAAGCTTTGGCTGACCGAGCACCCAGAACTCTCAAATGCGGAACGCGTCATTCCCAAAAGTCAGAACGTGGCCCCTAGCGTACGCCAAAGGTCCAGCCTTCGACATAGGCGACCACATCAGCAACGTGTATCGCCGCGGCTGCCAAACTTCAGGCCGCAAGATTCTGCCACTCAACTAGGGCAGCTGAGCGTCGCCTCTTGTACCCTGCCATCCCTACCGAACGATGCATTTCGTCTGACAGTGCCCTCAGGTATGCCATGGGAGCGGTTGCAGATACACGCGTTCCCTGCCGATCAAAAAACATACGGGCAGGTTTGCATAACGCGAAATCGAAGATGTCAGAGAGCGGCGCGCCAATCTGCATCCTGGTCATGCCAATCTGGCGACATTGTTCCCTTTTGACACTTTAGCGTTGGGGAGGTAACTTGCAGACGTCCAAAGTTAGCGCAGCGCTGCCGTTGTGAGCATAGCGCACGGAATTGTTTCCAGGGGCATGGGCGTTTCGTTGCCTTTGAATATCCCGGCTATGGCTTTGCCAAAGACAGACAACACGGCCGACAATTTAGGTTTTCCGGTTGCTGCAAACCCCGCCACTGTAATCGTGGGCTGCATTAATGTGCCACTGACACGCACCGGATCGGCAATCCGCAAACCGCTTGGCCGCTTGGCGGCACCAAGAATGGCAAGTGCGATCCGCTCATCGAACAGGCTGATGCTGCCCGCCCCCCTGCCGACTGAAACAGCCGTCTCGATCATTAGGGGATTCGGGCGCAATATTCCGCCTCTGGCTTCAAAATTGGCGATAAGACAGGGCATGGCCGTATGCGCATGCTTGTCCTTGATCACCTGACCAATTGTTCGCCCAAGATCCTGCCCCATTATAGCGGCAACAGTGGCCCTGATACGTCCTTGAGAAGATACCAGTGCAGCGTGCCCATTGGCATGCGCCAGCGCCTCACGGATCGTATCACCGTTTCCAGATAAAAATATGCGCGCGCGCATTGGGCCGCTGACGTCGGCTGGCGCGCCAACAATGCGATCAAGCGTTTCCCCGGTCACACGCAAATCAAGGATGAGCTTGGGCCTGTCGCGGACATGATCGACAATTGCGGTTCCTGTCATCTGGCCGGTCGACATCCCGGCAACAATATGATCCAGCCGCACGACGCGATGGTCGAGGCTGAGGGTGCCAGAAAGACTGTGAAACACAGAACCGCCGGCGATCAGAAGGCGGTCTGCACTGAAGAGCAGCCGCCCGTCGGTTTTGCCGATCTTGTCGAGATTGATTCGTGTATCCGGGATGACACGCGGACCAAGGACAGCCAGAAGCGCCCGCCGTCGCAACAGGCCCTGATCAGACACCAGATCGTTGAAATCGAACGTCGTGGCATGGATCGACCCCAATATTTTGTTGCGACCGTCTCGCTTGGTGATCGTCGCGGCGCCCGTCAGATGAGAGCGCCCGATTGTTCCCGCCAGACGCTGGATCACCCAGACCGGGCGTTGTCGCCGAATGGTAGCGGTCAACGCGAAGGGCTGGGTTTCGAACAACCCCGCAGCAATCACGTCATCAATGTTCTTGAGTGAAGGGCCACTTGCCGAAACCGTCGCCGAGAAGTGCTCGAGATCCAGCAGGCGCTGCAATACGCCTCGCGCCCGGAAGGTCAGCGGTGAGGACGTCAAAGCGAAAGTGAAAGGATAGGGCGCTGCGGGATTCACGCCTGAAATCGGGCCGCCTTTAATGGTCAATGCGCCTGCACTGCCACGCACAGTGCCGCGCAAAGCGACCTGCACTCCAGCTTGGGATGTCACAATTAACGGCCCGGCCATTTTGATGTGACGTTTAACGTCGGTCACCGAAATGCGGCTATCCTCGATTGTCAGGCTGCTGATCGACTGCAAGCGCGCCGAAGTGCCGTCGTCATGCTGCTTCCAATTTCTCTTGCCTGTCGCCGTCCGTACAAGAACGAGGCGCATTCCGCGCAACGTGACGGCCTGAGGCTCAAATTGCCCCCGTAGCAATGGGAGAAGTGGGAATCGAATATGCGCATTGTCAACCGCAAGAAGATCACCCTTTCCGGCCCACGCCGGTTGGGCAATCCGAACGTCGACAAGTTCAATTGTCGGCACGAACAATGCACCGCCCATGCGCCGTAGCGAGCCAATATGCACTGCAACGCCGAGCCTTGCCGAAACGCGGCGTTCAACCGCCGTGCGGAACATTGACAGCGGCGTCATAGCAACAATCGCCGCGACAGTGACGGTGATGCCTATTGTCAAAGCCGCTATGCGCACGCGGCGGCGCGTCCGAGTTAATGACGAATCTGGCTCGCGATGACGTAAAGGGTGTGGGGTAGAAGCGGGAATCTAGAATCCGATCCAATAACAGCTGCTGACCATTTTACTCAAAGCAGATTCACCGAAACGATCGTCAACGCGACGATGTTACGATTCACTTGGCGAAGTCATGCATAGGAGAAATCCTTCTCAAGGTTGTCTGGCGCAATGGGGCGTCGATTCTAAACCGCGCTTCGGGTGACAAGTTCCAATATCATTTCCGGCGCAGATGATTGACCGAGGTCTTTATCCGCTCTCCAGGTTGGCGAAGCCGATCACAGTATCCCAGTGCGTGTTGCCATCCTTGAACAACATTATCGGGCATGTGCGGTTTGAAGCTGTGTGTCCCTCAGATTTTGGTGGTTCGACATGAAAAGGGGGAACAACCGCGCCGCAGCGTAGTTTAATTGCGCAGCCCTAAGGAGGTATTTGACATGCAATACGATCAAGGCGACCCAGCCGAGCTTAAGGAGAAGTTCTGGAGCGCGATGACACAGTCGCCGCTCGTCATGCTCCAGCTCGATGGTGATCAGGAAAGTGCCGCACCGATGACCGCGCAGCTCGATAAAGATGCTAATTCGGCAATCTGGTTCTTCACCGGACGCCAAAGCCGCTTCGCGGCCCTAGGCCCGGCAACTGTTACCTATCAGTCAAAGGGCCACGACGTGTTCTGCCGCTTTTCCGGTGTCCTGAGCGAGGAAACCAATCGCGAGCGGCTCGACAAGCAATGGAGTAACTTTGTCAAAGCGTGGTTCCCCGGTGGCAAAGACGATCCAGACCTGCTGATGATGCGTATGGATTTGGGCGACGCCTCAATATGGGCGGGGGAGCTCGGCATGTTCAACACCGCTCGAATGATGCTTGGCATGGACGTGACCGATAAGATCAAGGGCGGGTATGCAGAAGTGAATCTCTGACCCGCGACAAGGCAGTCAGGCGCAACTGCGCTGTCGATTCAATAGTTAGGCGCCTGATCGACCGGTTGGTTGCAGCCAGGAAGGCCGCCGGACTGACGCAGGTTGTGCTCGCGGGAAAACCAGCAATTCGTATCTCGGTACGAGGTAGGAGACCGCTGCCTTGATATTGTCGAGTATGTTTACGTGGCGCGAGCGCTCGACGTCGATCCCGTTGCCGAGGTGGCGTTATGCGCCCCGACGAAGAGCGTTTAGGTGGATATGTAGGGCAGACCAAAAGCTAAAGTGCAGAGGCCGACGCTTGGGATCGCCGACCCCCACACAAAGTTAGCGCCAAGGGCGGTCGTAGCGATCGCGATTGTCATAACGATTATGATTGTCATAACGATTATAGTCGTCGTAACGGTCGTAATCGCGGTCGTTCCAATGGCGGTCATGGTTCCGATGGTGGCGACGCGCTTCACGCCGCTGCCTCTCGATCCACCGCTGACGAGCGATCCAAGCACGGCGGCTATCATTGTATCTGTCGCCGTTGTAATACCGGTCGTTATAATAGGGATAGCGGTCATAGCCGTAGCCCGAATAATAGTCGTTGCTGCCAATCGAAAGTGTCACGCTCGACCGGGCGGAGGCTGCCGACGGGGCAGTCGCAGCAAGGGCGACCAAGCCCAACAGCGCGAGTTTAGTTTTGTTCAACACTGGTCTTTCCTCTCGTTTATTGATTAGTGGGCAGCATGGAATATCGATGTTGAAGGTAGCCTGAATGCGAGGTTTATCCTCTGTTCACTTTGCTAGCGCGCCGCCGCGAGAATGGTGGGATATTTACTGCACCGCCATTAACTGCGATGGATAAGGAGCCTGCAACGCCAGCAGGTCTTCATAGCTCCCGGTCAGCTATCGCTCGTGATCATCGGGCAACAAGATCACTGGCATAGGCTCGGGAGTATAGAGGTTGCACATTCGCTCATAGGAGCGCGCGGGCCGATTAGAGTCAATCAGCTCAAATGTCTGCTACCGACCCACCCACGTCGCTTAGCGCCGATTGGTGTTATCCTGAAACCGGGCATTCAAGACGATGGGCTGTCGGCAGCAGAGCGCCCCATCGCTGCCGTTCCCAATGGTCACCTTCGAATCCGAAAGGCGACGATGAGTCAGCGCGATTGTGGTGCGTTCGTTTGTGACGGACCAGCATCGCCCGGACCAACCACCGATCTCTCCTTTTTGAATCCATGCATGCCGAGCCACCACTGCAAGCTGATGATTCCGCCTTTGGCCGGCTGGAGCAGCCCGATTATGAGTACGATCGCGAGCGGGAGGATGATCGCCATAAGTGCGCTGACCGGCAATTCCGTGCCCTTGGTCAAGGCGATGATCAGCGGCGCCATCACATGCCCGGTCACCAGAATCGAGACGTAAGCCGGGAAGTCGTCAGCCCGCTGATGCGTCCAATCCTGCCCGCAATGGGGACACTGAGCGACCAGTTTGAGAAAGCGCAGGAATAGTCGCGCGCCGCCACAGCGCGGACACTGCCCGCGAAGACCACGCAGTATCGCTTCCCAGCCCGAAGCGGGCAAAGTTATGCGGGCCTTCTGGGCATTAGGATCCTCTGGGAGTTTGCAGTCCACGCCCGTTACCTTGGTCGATGACCCGCGCGATCTCCGACATCAGTCCCGCTGCATTAAACATCATGGAGTTCCAGATGAACACGTCGCAGCATATGCGGGCCGCGCCGCGCATGCAGCGCTCGGCTAACCGCTCCTCGTGTCTCTTCACGCGTGAGGAATGCGGACAAGCCATCAATCTCCATTCGCTGTCATGGATACCGAATGCGAGGGGTAAATGTCGCCGCCAACAGGCAAGGTTGCGGATTCCGACCGCACGTCGGCCGCTTGGCGATCGGCGTCTGGCACGGGCTGATCCTCGATCGGTTCCCCAACCGTGTCCAGGCTATCCTGGTTGTCGGTCGCCATATGCGTTTTCGCCCGCGTCGGAATTTCATTATGGTAATAAGTATAGGAAACCGGAGCATATGCGCCCGTGCCGCCGCATCCTCGACAATCTGCCTTTTGCATATTTCCAACGCTCGTGGCCATCTCTTCGACGATCAGGGACGCCGCAGTGGCATAATCATGGCGTGATGATTGCACGCTGACCGTGCGCGGTTTGTGCTGCTTGTAGAAATCGAATGCATGGCCGACCGTGCCGAAGCCGAGAACCACACCACTCAAAGTGCCTAAAACGCCGGTTGTGAGTATCGATTGCCAATGGTCCGCTAACATCCGGGTCTCCTGGGGTTCGCAAATTGGTACGTTGAAAACCCATCGAAAGAGAAATGGTTCCCGATTGTCGATTCCTTGGTGACCGCCTTGGAGACGATGCTCATAACTCGCTGTCGCCAAGATGAGGAAAACTGAGGGATTGTGAAGCAATCCGGCCGGTGAAATAGGAACCCATCAATGACTCGTCATTGCAACAAAACACTGGCACACTGCTTCTGCGACCCGAAGGGCACATTGATGTGTCTTTTTCCCTGGTCCGGCATCACAAATGCCGGACCACTTTTTGATCGGGCCGGCGGCGCGCAAAGAGCGCGCGCTATTACTCTGGGGTAATCCCATCCACATCGATCAGGCCCTTGGCCACAATCGTGCCGGTGATCGCCACACTTTGCCCAGCGAAGTAAGCGCCGATCTGATGGAACACGATCGACTTTCGCGAGTTTTTAGCCCCAAGCGATCCCGACACACGATCTGCGTGTCAAACAACCGAAAGGAAAACCAGATGCTTTGGACCATTGCTGGCATTCTTGTACTGATGTGGCTGCTTGGATTTATCGGCTTTCACCTCGCTGGCGGGCTTATCCATATCCTGCTCGTGATTGCCGTCATCGTAATCGTTGTGCAATTGGTCACTGGCCGCCGCGCTTTGTAGCTTCGGTAAACCGACCTATTGTGAGGCTTGATGGAGTCGCCTTCTCTCCATGTGATCGACCAGAGCCAACCCGGCTAGAGGTCGTTCTGACGCAGCGTCGATTGACTTGGTCGAACGCCCTAATCTACGCGCCGGTTCGCGGATTGGCTGTAAATTCGCGCGCAATTTCGCCGCTCGCCTCCAGCGTAGAGTAGACCTTCCCGATAATGTCACTTTTCTTCAAATTGACCTCCCATGATATGGCGATCGATCTTGGAACGGTAAACACCGTCGTCTATTTGCGTGGTGCTGGCATCGTGCTCAACGAGCCCTCCGTGGTGGCGATTGAAACGCGTGGCGGGATCAAGAGTGTCTGGGCGGTGGGCGCAGATGCAAAGCTGATGATGGGCAAGACTCCCGACGGGATGACTGCGATGCGGCCGCTGCGCGACGGAGTCATCGCAGACATCGAAGTCGCCGAGCAAATGATCAAACATTTCATCCAGAAAGTGAATGGCGGGGCCAGTTACTTTCTCCGGCGACCGGAGATTGTGATCTGCGTTCCGTCGGGATCGACCTCGGTTGAGCGCCGGGCCATTAGGGATGCCGCCTCCAATGCAGGCGCGGCGCGCGTGCTCTTGATAGAAGAACCAATGGCCGCCGCGATCGGTGCCGGCCTGCCGGTCACCGAACCCGTCGGCGCAATGGTCGTCGACATTGGCGGTGGTACGACCGAGGTCGCGGTCCTTTCGCTCCGCGGCCTGGCCTACTCCAATTCCATCCGGATGGGCGGAGACAAGATGGACGATGCCATCACGGCCTATATCCGCCGCAAACATAATCTTTTGATTGGCGAGGCAACCGCAGAGCGGATCAAGAACGAGATCGGCACCGCCTTGCCGCCAGAAGGCAAGCCACGAAAGTTGAGCATCAAGGGGCGCGACCTTGTCGCCGGGGTGCCAAAAGAGCTGATCATCACACAGGCCGAGGTCGCCGAGGCGCTTGCCGAACCGGTGAGCCAGATTGTTGGCGCAGTTTTGGCTGCATTGGAACATACGCCACCCGAACTTGCCGCTGACATTGTCGATCACGGAATTACCGTCACGGGCGGCGGCGCGCTTCTTGGCCGCATCGACGAACTTCTCGCCGAAAAGACGGGACTCCCGGTTGTCATTGCCAAGGACCCATTGATTTGCGTCGCCAATGGGGCGGGCTGTGCACTCGAAGACCCGGTCTATCGCGGCGTCCTGAGTTCAATCTGAGCGGACACTTTATCACTGTGTCAATGACGAGATATTTGCGGCAGGACCTATTTCATCTTCCCTCGCGATGCCCGGAAGGTGAAGCTTCTTAGCCAATCTCGATCTCGCTCCCGAAAATACGCGACTGTCCCAGCGTCTCTCAAGGCACTAACCCTTGATGGCTTGTTCTACGTACCGATCACAGACCTTACATTGACCATGAGCCCTGTCTTGCTCGAAACTCCGCACTTGCCGCAGTCGACAAGCAATGCGATCGCCTCGTTCGCCAAGGCATGAAATCATTGTTGACCCTTGAACCTGAACACGGCCGAACAGGCGAGGATCGTGGATGCGGCAGCCAGCCGGTCGCCGCCACCATCTCGTCCCGCCTTGCGCCAATGGGTCGGGTGAGCAGGTTCAGGATCGTATCGCGCTTGGTCGGAGTTGGGTTGGCAGGCTGGTTGGCAGCCTTGACGTTTTGGGTCTTGGCCATGGGTGGTCTCCTGATATGGAGCAGGCCCTTCACCTGCTCCCACCACTCAGCGCCCCGCCAGTCAGCCGACCCGGGGCATGCGGCCACCGATTCAGTGGGCCGGTGACCATGACCAATGCTCTGAACTTTCGCGATGTCGAGTGGATTGTAAATCTCGCGGCACAAATTTGTGATTTGTAGTGTCCTTCAGGGATGACGACGTCGCTCCTCGGGAAAAGCTGGTTATGGACTTGCGTCGCCCCCGCGGCGGGGTGCGCCCATGGACAAAGAACGAGCCGTTCTGATTTTCCGGATTTTTGCGCTGATTCGAATCCATTCGGCTCCGATCACTAAGCGGGACTGGTGGAACAAATCCCGTCGCTGCCGGTTTCTCCTTCAGTTGAGTCCTGGCGCGATGTGCGGTTCGGGAAAACGCAGAGGAAACGGACGATGAAAAAGTTTCTTATAGTGCTGGCCATCACGAGCGGAGTTTTCCTCTCCGCTTGCAATACGATGCATGGCGCAGTTGATGATGTCCAATCCGTTGGGGATTGCGCTGACGGGAAGAAGGGTAACTGCTGACGCTGTCGAGACAGCCGAAACGCAACCCGACACTACCCACGTCAAGGGATGACAATTGCATTCCTTTTAATAGTGCCCGCGGAACAACTGGCGGTGAACCATGCTTCCTTCGTGTCCAGCGTGGAACGTCGGAACGTGGGCGCACCAGACAAAAGACAATCATTTAGGAATTGAACATGCGTAAGACTATCATCTTGGCCTCGGCGGCAGCCGTGATGGCCCCTGTTTTTGTGATTCCGACGAGTCCTGCCAATGCCGGACATCAATACAAGGAATGGCGTGGGAAGGACGGTCGCACCTATTGCCGCAAGTCTAACGGCACAGTTGGCATCGTCGTTGGTGGCGTAGCAGGGGCCCTGGTTGGCCGAGCTGTTGACACTCGCGGAGATCGCGCGGTTGGCACTATTGTCGGGGCGGGCGCAGGCGCATTGCTCGGGCGTGAAGTCACTCGAAAGCGCCGGTGTCGCTAAAAACATGTTCGTACCCGTCCAATTGACGCGCCAAACGATAACCGTGGTCACCTGGAAGTGACTCAGAGATTTCCCTGTTCCCGAATTGGAACGGTGTCGTTCGGTCCATAATAAAGCGCCGCACAGGTATCACGCAAGCAACCGCCTTCAATCACGATATCATCGCGGTAGGCATTTGCAACAAAGGCCAGAGTGTCGACATGTCGTGTTTCGAAATACATGGCATGCACGTCCTCACGACCTGCGCCGAACACGACACGTCCGACTTTGGACCAGATCGTGGCCATCGTGCACATGCCGCAAGGCTGCAGAGTGGAATAGAGAGTTGCGCCACGGAGATTTGCGTTGCCCATCACGGCCCCCGCTTTGCGGATTGCCAGCATTTCAGCATGGGCAGTAGCATCGTGGGGTTCATCGTATCGATTGTGCTCGGACGCTATCAACCTGCCGCCTAGAACGAGGATGGCGCCAATGGGCGACTGTGACGGTTTGTTTCCCTTTGACGTCGCCTCGACAATTGCCTTTTGCATCCAGAACGTGTCTTTGGTTGCATGCATGGGCTTCTCCCTGATTGATGAAACAGCATAAATCACGATTATATGAACCGGTCTGCTTCGACGTCATGGAAAAATGAGAACCCGACGCCATGATTTACAGGCGCCGGGCTCCAAGTTTTGTTGAACTTCAGAGAGCGAGCGAAGTTCAACTGTGGTCGCAGTTCTATAAACGGCCGAATGGCGAATTGGTTCCTCATCGAAAATTTCCGTCAGCACAATTGGGCTTCCAATCCACACACTATCCGCCTGTTGGGTGCCCGATCCATCCTGCCCAATCGATCCGGGTGAAACCAACGAGCAGGGCGATCATGCCGACCTGAATCGCGATTCCCAACGGACTGGTGATGGACTGCTCGAGCATTTCGCCAACGCTTGTGCTTTCGATGCCCTTCGCTGTGACGAGATAGACCGAATATGAAATTGTGCGCCCCACGAAAAAGGCGGCAGTGAAGCCAAGGAGTGGAACTTTGGCAAGCCCAGCGGCTTCGAACAATTGCGCCGAGGGAATAGGTGCCAGAGCAAACAGCCCAACCGCAATGATCGAATTCCGCTTCCTTCGCTCGAACGCTTCTCGGGCAGCCGCAACGTTTCTCTTTGTCTTTGCCGAAACATGGCCAGCCATCATTCGGAACGCATGAGCCAAGAGAAATCGCCCCGTAGCAGCCGCAAATGCAGCGATCGGTACTAACGCAACGGCAGGCAATTTCGTGTTGATCCCGTACATCACGATCACGGACCAGGTCGGAGGTCCAAATGCGGGCATCAGGTTCACACCAAGTACAATTGCGAAGAGGATCAGATATTGCGCCATTTTTGCCTTCCGGACCGGCTTGCAACATTTTGTAATTTCAGTTCGCCATCAGAAACTTCCCGGGAGGAACTTCACCAACCGTCCAATCCTTAAGGACAGGATCAAATGCCTGCTGGCGGCGCATCGGGCGACTCGGTGTTTTCGTCCTGCTCTGGCGTTTGCTGGCCCAAATCATCCGGCCCGCCCGCTGCCTGGTCGGAGTCCGGATTCCCGGCAGAAAGAGCGTCCGATACGTCGGCAAGGCCTGTTTCATGCCTTTTGTGTGGAGTGCCTCCGCCGCTGGATAAAGCTTTGCCGCGTTTGGTAGAGCTCATCTGAGAACCCTTCCGTCATTCCGGTCAAAGGCGGCCTGTAACAAGCAACACAACGACAACGATCAGGATAATACCGATCAGCCCGACTCCGCCATGGCCAAAGCCATAGCCATAGCCGCCAAAGCGTCCGCTGAAACCGCCCGCCAGAAAGATCACCAGAAGAATGATGAGGATAAGCCCGATAGACATGTTGCAACTCCATCCTTGAATTGTTCGATTGTTCCGTGTGAGGGAAACGCACGACGCGCTCAAATGTTCCGGCAAATGGATTCTTATGTTGTCGTCACGACAATCTTGAATTGGGGCAGAGTGCTGCCGCTTGCCGGTTGATCTGGAATTGAAAAATCCGGGACAGCCATAGTCATCCCGGGTGTCGGAAGTCAGGGGTGCCTGGTCGTGACGGTTGTAGTGGTCTTTTCAACGACAGTCAGGGCAGCCTTCCGAACGACACGATGCGTCGTGTGACGAACCGGCGCGGCCGGAGTTCTCACAATCACCTTTTCCACCGTAGCGACAGTGGTGGTCGCAGGCTGGGGCGGCGGCGGAGCGTTGCGGAGGGCATCTGCTTGAGCGTTTGCGGAAGCCGCTGACTGTTCAGCTGAATCTGCGCGGACATTGGCACTGGCGGCCGATTGTGGGGCTGTAGCGGCCGAAGCCTGGGCATCAGGCACGACCCATTGTTCGCGGCTGCCTTGTTCTGGTTTGCGCTCACAATTGCCGGATCGGCAAATTCTCCTGCATTCTGAGCGGCGGCAATTGCTTTTTCTTTCTTCCCCTTGGACAGTAATGCTTCTGCGCTCGCCAACGCGGCGCGAGCCTGAGACTGCAGCCCGGCGGCTTCGCCGCTTGCACCAACCTTGTCGCCGGATGCGATCTTGCCTTTGGCCTGTGCAATCGCCTCAACCGCTCGCGTGTTTTGGCCCTCGTGTTTCTGGCCGTCGGATATTGCTGACCTTTGAATTCTGGGGCTCAAGCGAAACTCACGTCCAATATGCCAATCGGCATATGATCGCGGACGACAATTTGGCTTGCCGACCCATTCAGTGGGTCTTTCCATTATTCGTCACCAACATACGCAGCAATTCGGCGAACCGATTATTAATACGCGGGCCGAAAAGCGCTCATTAGCCATGGAACAATTGGTGCCTTCGGAAGTTTTCTTGAAGAAGAGCAAGGATACACCTCATTGCCAAATCCTCATGATGCGGAGGCACCATCCCATGACCAAGGTAGAGTATCGAAGTATCAAGCAATCGCTCCGCGACGATCTTAGCGAAGCACGGGGGGCTTTTGCCAATTGGCGCAACTGTGAGAATTGTGCCGAACACACAACATCGCTCTATTGCGACGAACATGGCGATTTAATGCAACAGTATGCCGATGCTCAAAATGCCTTCGGCAGTCATGTCCGAATGCAAAGATGATGAGCCTCGGCAGGCGTGCCGTCGACCGGAGTTAGCAATGACGATGGACAAATTCACACCCGTCGAAAGGAGACTGATATGAAGCCCCACAATCTGATGAAAGCTGGCGCGTTGTCGCTATCGCTCATTGCGGCACCCGCCACACTGTCGGCGCAAGGGACACAACCCCCGGAAACCCCGGTCACACCCGACATACCAATGCCTCCGGGTTCGCCGAATCCATCGCTTCCACCTGTCGAAGTTCCAGCGCCGCCAGCAACGCCAGATTTGCCGCCTGAACATATAGCGAGTCTGGGGGCCTCGCCGGCAGCGAAGAGTGCCTATCCGCCCTGCACAGCCACGTTGCAGGATCAGTGCACGAACACGCGGCCTGAAGCAGATGTGAAGGCGGCCCGCCCGAACAAAATGCCGGTGCACCGACATCATCTCAATCGCTGAATTAAAACTCCCCTCAACGTTCGTTTTGCCAAATCGGACGCCGTTCTCTGCCTAGCCCCAAATTTCGGATGGCCGCTGCCTTGGGCACGTGCCGCTCGCCCAGGCCTTAACATGATGTCCGAAAGGAAAATCGTGCCGAGTGCCAAAACAGCGCGCAAAAAGCCCGCCGCATCGGGGGTGGGAGAGGCGGCGGGCTTGATTACGCTGTCGGCTGATACCGAACCTGTTCGGTTTCCAACCAACAAGCGTAAAACCTTCATATGCCAGAATTGTTCCATTTCAGGAGAACGACAGGATCCTGGTCTTGCGACGACGGACAGACAGGCCCAGCAATGCAAAGCCTCCAAACATCATCATCCAAGTCGACGGTTCCGGGATAGCTGAAAACACCGTCGCGCGAACGATAAGGTCGTCATAATCATCATCCTGATTGGTGACCTCATCATCATATCCGAAATAGAATGTGGTAACACTGCTGCCGCTTGCCTGATTAGGGCCAAGAAAGATTCCGAAGCCGTTTTGGCCAATTGTCGCAGCGGCGCCACCCGAGCTCGAGAAATTGAGCAATCCCCCAAGCGAGCCGAATGAAAAGGACTGCGTTCCGATGAGAATCGGTGCAGCGAAATAGTTCGAGTACGACGAGTTTTCAGTCAGGGACGACCCGCTCGAGGTGCTGAATGTGTCATTGAAACCGCTTTCACTGCCGAGAAACTCGAACACGATGGTGGCGGGGCCATTGAGAAAGAGCGAGGCGCCCGACGCGCCATATCGGGTCAGTCCAAGACTGGCGAGACTGGCCTGAAAATTATTGGTATTCGGAATCAATTTCGATGCGCCAAAATTGACGGTCAGATCGACTGCAGCGTGAGACGCCGTGGGGAGGGCCAAAGCCAATGTCGCGGCAGCCAGTATCTGGTTTTTCATAGTTAAAGCCCTGTTTTCTTTGTTGATGCTGCCGTAACCTGAAGATCATGCGGATGTTCCGTCGACCACCAACCATAAACTGGCAAATCGCGTTCAGACCTGTTTTGGGACGGATTCCAAATGCACGGTGCGGTCGGCTTCCCGACCGGCTCATTTGCGCTTTCGCCATGGCGTCATCTCTGCACAACCGAACAAGCGATAGTCGCAAGGGAGACAATCCGTGATCAAGAAACTTTTCAATGCAGCAGCCGTCGCCAGTGTGGCCTCGGCAGGTTTTGCATCCGTCCCGGCATTGGCCCACGTAAATGATAGCCGTGGCGGATATGAGCGGGATGACGACGATGATCAGGGCGATCGGGGAGAGCACCGGCGCTATCAGAATGGGTCGAGGGAATACGACTATCAGGCACAGCAATATGACCAAGTATAACAATGGCCATCCGCGGCAGGAATATCGCCGTGCGCGGCGTTGTTCGTCTGGCACCACCGGGGCAATTCTTGGTGCTGCGCTCGCGGCGGGTTGCTTGGTCGTGAGGTCGGCCGCAGAGGCTATTACAATCGGCCAAGCACAACAGGTGATGATCGGAGCAGTGGGCGGAGCCTTGGCCGGTCGCGCCATTGAGCGGAATCGCTGCCGATAGGTGTGTGGAACGAGAGATGCCGCAACCATCGACATAGCGACCTTCCCGCTCGCCCCGGTCGGACTTACTGAGGGTTTCGCCGCAGGGTTTTTTCGGCAGAGGAGTGCGTATTCCTATCGCTTCGGGCCTGATGGTCTCGACGGGAATGAGTTTGCCGTCGCCTCTGGTTCCAGCCTGGTGTCAGTAAGCCTTTTAGGCGGTGTGCCAGGCCCACTTCTATTTGACAAATTCGAACACTTCACGTCTCTGCGGTCGTACGAAGAGGCTAAGAACCTGACTATGGGCCACACGCGTTCTGCGCTCGATGTTGATGACGGCATTGTCGATTTCCGAGGTCTTGAGTTCGTCTTCAAAATCCAAGCTTGCAGTTGCAACGACCTGCTCAGGGGCGAGGTGCAAGGTGACGACTTGATTCACATGGCAAAAACTTGGCTCGGACCGGGCGATCGCGCAGATCGCATCGTTGAGTGCAGGATTGGCCGGTCCGCCGATCAACAGTCCCTTGCTTTCGCGCGCGAGAAGAACCGCCACCAGCGCGAGCACACAACCAATCACGATAGAGTCCGCGCCATCAATTCGCGGATCGTCCAATGTGATGGACAATGCGATTGCGCAGGTTGCGATGACGATGCCAGCCAGGGCCGCACTGTCCTCCAGCAGAATGATAAAAGTTGAAGGGTTTTTGCTCCGACGTATCGATTCCCACCAACCTATTGTGCTGCGGGTTTTGCTTGGAGCCAGCTAGCGATCACAGGTTTGAACCTGCACCTTTTGGACGTCCTCGCTAAAAGCGTATTGCCTGACATCTCGGATGCTGCGCCTTGCAGGGGGGGAGCAAAGCGCCGCATCCGATTCTGGTTGCCCGGTCAGTAGCGCCGGTCGTCTTCAAATGTCGTGATACGAAGCCGACCACTCAACCGGTCAAGCCGCACATTGATCGCAGCTTCGTCGCTGACCGAGAGTTCGCCGTCACGGTTGCGGCTCATGTAACGTTCGCTGCGACGTATATTGTTGAGGTCACGCATGGCCCTATTGGTTACCGCGCGATTTAAGGTTCCCTCACTATTGGCCGAGCGGATGTAGCGTTCGAGCCAGGCTTCGCGCGCACGAACTTCGCGCGGCATTCCAGACCCTAGACCATTGATGCTCGATGATCTTGCAATCCAGCGACCCTGGCCGTCATAGTAGCCCGAGATTGCCCCAGCATGCCAACGACCGCGATTGTCATAATAACCGGGCTGGTCTGCCGACATCCAGACACCCGCACTGTCACGATGGCCGCTTGCAGCGCCTACCATCCATCTGCCTCTGGAGTCGTAATGGCCCATTGTTGGTCCTGCGATCCAGCGCCCGCGATTGTCGTAATGGCCGCCCGCCGTGCCCGCGATCCACTTGCCGTCATTGTCGTAATAGCCATCAGCGGAAGCTGGAATCCAGCGTCCTTGAGCATCATAATAGCCGGCTGCTGATGCATCACTGTTTGAGGCAACCCATCGCCCTTGCGCGTCGTAATATCCGTTGGGTGTGCCTTCTACCCATTGATTATTGCGGTCATAATAGCCTTTGGCGGTTGTGCGGTCAGAGGTACCGACATGCCAGCGCCCCTTGTCGTCATAATAGCCGTAGGCGTCGCTGCGTCGAGCGGTTTGCGCGCTCGGATCAGGGATCGGCCCCGTGAAAACCCAGCGGCCGCGTGTGTCATAATAGCCAGAAGCATTGCCTGCGTGCCAGCGCGTGTCGCTGCCATAATAGCCGTTCTGCGGGTCGTTCACCCAGTTTCCGTTCGAGTCTCGGTGACCACTGGCGACACCCGCCAGCCAGCGCCCACTTCCATCATAATGGCCCGAGGTATTACCCGCGACCCAGCGGCCGCGATCGTCATAATAGCCAGCAGTTGAACCAGCGATCCACTGATCATCCCGGTCATAATAGCCATTGGCAGAAGCCGGAACCCAATGTCCCTGAGCGCCGTAATAGCCGTTGTCAGCCTGCGTTCCTGGGTTTTGGATCCAGCGATTGCTGTCGTTGTAGTAACCATTTGGCGCGCCGTTCACCCATTCGCCATCACGGTCATAATAGCCTGTGGTCGCCGAGGAATTGATGCCCGTCGCATGCCAGCGGTTGTTTTGATCGTAATATCCAAAGGCGTGGCTGCAATCGGCATTTGGCTTCGCGATCTGGTTCCCGACAACTCCGCCAATGACCGCGCCAATGACAGTGCCAAGCGTCTTGTCACCACGACCGGCAATGACGTTGCCGGCAACACCGCCAACCGCAGCGCCGCCAACCGTTGCAACCACGCGGTTCGAACGTTGGCGTTCGCAGGATTGCTGGGCGAATGCGCTGACTGGGACTAACGATGTGGCTGCCATACAGGCCGCGAGAAAATACTTACCCATGTTGGGATACTCCTAGAAAGGGCGGGTGCCCTATGTGTGGAAGGTTAACGCGCGACGAGACCAAAGGTTCCGCGGACATTGTCGATAATGCGTCAGCGGCCAACGTGGATCGAGCTTAGCGAGCCAAGCGAACCTACGATGCCGAAAAGCTGGAGCAACCAGATGATGACGGCGATCACGACGACGGCGTTCAAGATGCTCTTGATCTTGCCATCCATCGGCAAATAGGTGTTGACGAGCCAAAGCAGCACGCCAATGACGATCAGTACGCCAACCAGACTGATGAGGGACATGAGGATTCTCCTTGGCATGGCCGCAAGCGTTGTGCTTTTGTGTCTTGCTCAAAGGGATAACCCGTCACTTTGCCAAAGGTTCCGTCGGCAGCGACACAGGTGGTTTTCCGATACCGACGTTGCTCAACATCTGGAGGAAGACCGGATGCGCGGCATAGTCATTGAAATCATGAAACCCTTCGGGCTTTTCAAACAAATATTCGCGAAACAATGGATAGCTTTCGCTCTTCAGTTCGCGCCCGATTTTGGCCTCATAGCCCAGGCCGGTAGGGTTGAAGGCGTGCGACGAAAAGATGAACTTTCCAAGCACGGGATCGCTTGGATTGACGGTATAGTCAAAACTCTTCACCTGGCTCCCAAGCAGTCGGAACTTGGTGCAGACAAACCCCTTGGACTTCACAGGTTGCTGCGTGACATCGCAGAAATCTATACGACCTATCGCGGGTGCTAGCAGCAAAACATGAAAGGCGTTTGTACGATCATCCAGTGGTTTTGGCGAGAGCATGGTCCGGTATGGCTTACCCCACCTTCTTGCTGCGCGGTTGGCCTTTGCCAGAAATCCGGTGTCATATACTGGATTGCCCAGCGCACTCATGACAACCGACGCCCCGCGACTATGCGCAATGATATAGACGTCGCGGCCTTCGATTTGAGCCAGCACATCGCGCAGTGCGCGCGATCCCACCATCTGGCTGGCATTCGCCACTTTGAACCAGATTTTGATCGCGCCCGCGCCTTTGCCGATGAGCCCGTCCCAGTAAAAACGGATGATTCCGTCGCCGGGCTTGAGATCAAGCTTTGCCTCGATCGCTGAGAACGGGATATTGGTTTCTTCGACCGACGCATTATAGCCGTGAACGAGGATGAAAATTCGCTTGTGCCGCCCGGCAAAACCTTTGATCTCGCCCAACTGGCGTGCCTCGTCCCGCTCGATCAGTGTCCTAAATTTGCGGCTATAAGCCGATTGCGTAAGCAGGTTTCCGGCCAGCCACTTCCCCTCGCCGGGCCTCTTTTTGTTGAGCCGCGGGTGGAAATGGGATTGCCAGCCAGCGGGATAGAGCGTGCCATTGGTGTCGGCAAATACCTCCGCTGTATCGCTCGCGTCAGCAGGAAATACGAAGCGATTGGAGAGCGGGAAGGAATGCCCAGCACACCCCGTTAGAGCCGCGGCACTGAGCAGCATAGGCAAGATTGGACGCGTCATACTTTCAAACGAACGTCAGTGGCATGCTTTGGATCAGCTGCGACCGGCCCGGGATTGTCGGGCTCGCCCGCCAATTTGGTTGGATAGCCGCGATTGACATCGCGGTGGTGTGCTTCGTCATCGCGAACGATCAGAACACTATCGTGCAACGTCGCATCCTTTTAAATATTTGGGGTTTCGGTGCCATAACCGCGCGTTGACCGATATGTTCCCAACCCGACCCCTTCGGGCGCGCAACGAGCGCCCTTGCGGGCCCTGGAACCTTTTTGCATTTCGCGCGTTTTGAATTTCAGCCAAACAATGAGGATGAGACAATGCGAATGATCATTTCCGCCGCGATAGCAGCTTCAGTGTTGCTTGGCGGGTGCGCGAGTTATGGCGATGCCGGCCCGGGCTATACCTATCGCCAATATGATTATAACCGCCCCGACCCTGCCTATGGCGGCTATGACGCACGGCTTTATTACCGAGACGATCCGCGATACCGGGAGCGCCGTCTAGGCAATCGTGACCGCGTCTACCGTGGGACTGACGGTCGCTATTATTGCCGCCGCAACGACGGCACGACCGGCCTCATCGTTGGCGCAATTGCTGGCGGCGTGCTTGGCAACATCATCGCGCCCGGCGATTCAAAGACATTGGGAACAATTCTTGGCGCCAGTGGTGGTGCACTGGCCGGACGAGCCATCGGTCGACATGACGCGCGTTGCCGATGATCACACCTCAGTTCTGCCGTGGCCACGCATCTCAATGAAAAAACTGATTGTCTTCGATCTCGATGGAACGCTGGCGACAAGCAAGCAGGCCATTGATACGGAAATGGCTAAACTGTTCGCTGAGTTGCTCAAACTGAGCGCCGTTGCCGTCATTTCGGGTGGTGACTGGCCTCAATTTGAACGCCAATTACTTGGAATGCTGCCGCCGCTTGGCAATTATAACAAACTCTTCCTGCTCCCGACTTCAGGGACGAAATTCTACCGATTTGACGGAGTCTGGTCGCAAATTTATGCGGACGATTTTTCGGTCGACGAACGCGAACGCGTTATGAACGCACTCACCCACGCTGCCGCTCAGGCAGGTTTTGCCGACGAAACCATCTGGGGCGAACAGATTGAAGATCGCGGAAGCCAGATCACCTTTTCCGGTCTTGGCCAGGATGCAAAGCCAGATGTCAAGGCAAGCTGGGATCCCGACATTCAAAAGCGGAATAGATTAAAGACCCTGCTAGACGTGCGGTTGCCAGACTTTGCCATCCGCATCGGTGGTTCGACCTCGGTCGACATCACCAAACCCGGCATCGACAAGGCCTATGGCATTGGCAAATTGGCAGTGGTCAGTGGCTTTGATCCCTCTGAAATGCTGTTCATCGGCGATGCGCTTTATCCCGGAGGAAATGATGCCCCGGTGCGCGATGCCGGAGTCGCGACGATTGCCGTCCATGATATTGCGGACACCAAGCTGGTGATCGAAACGATCATCAAGCTTGCTGGCCCAGCCTAATATTCTATCTTCGTGATAGTGGACAATAGCTCGGCGTATAGGCGTTGCACATCGTCCCTCTGGCTGAGCCCAGCGCCCGGAGAAAGAACAGCCGCCGTACCTGCCGCAACACCGGATGCGAGTGCCACCCGCAAGGGCTTTCCTTGAGCAAGCGCCAGAGTCGCCGCACCGACAAAACTATCCCCGGCGCCGACCGCGCTCCGGGCAACAACAGGCGGCACGTCGGCCGACCAGGCCTCATCCTTGCTCACGATCAAGGCGCCATCGCTGCCGCGCGTTAGGGCGACAATTTCGGTCGCATTCGTTGCAATCAAAGCCCGTGCGGCCATAACTTGCGTCAACGTGTCCGGCAATTCCCGCCGCGTGAGCTCTTCTAGCTCCCTAAGGTTTGGCTTGATCAGGAACACGCCCTTGTCGAGGGTTGCCCGAAGTGCCGGGCCAGACGTATCCAGGATCACGCGCGCCCGTTTGCGGTCGGCAATCTCAACAACGCGCGTATAAGCGTTGGCAGGCAACCCACGCGGCATGCTGCCGCTTGCGACCACATAGTCAAAATCAAATGTTTCGAGCGCGGACAGGCAATTGTCCCACTCCTCGGCGCTGACCTCGGGGCCTTCGGGGACAAACCGAAACTCCTGTCCGGTTGAGCGTTCAAAAACTGTGTGTGCGATACGAGTGTAGCCCTTGATATCAATACGCTGGGCTGCAATCCCTGTGCTGCGCAGCAGATCATCGAGAATTGCGCCGGTGGCACCGCCCGCCAAATATATCGACCGCACTTTGCCGCCAAGTTCCTCAATCACGCGCGCAACGTTGATGCCACCGCCGCCTGGATAATAGCGCTCATCCGTCGTTCTTATCTTCCGCAGCGGTTGGATCAGGTCGGCGGATGCTGACCCATCAATCGTTGGATTGAGCGTAAGCGTGATGATTGGCTTCATGTCCATTCTACTCCATCCCTGCCAACAACTGATCAAGCGGGACTGTCGCGAAGGTCGTAATGCTATCCGCAACCGCAAAGGGGAGGATAAGCGTGCGATTATGGACAATCGCGCCGCAGGTATAGGCTATGTTTGGCACATATCCGTAACGCTCCTCTGGCGTCGGGCGGATCAGCGGGTGCCGCGTGCGCGCCAGCAGTTTTGAGGGGTCATTGCGGTCGAGGAGGCAGGCGCCGATGCAATAGTTGCGCACCGCACCCACACCGTGAGTCAAAACCAACCAGCCTTCATCAATTTCGATGGGCGAGCCGCCATTGCCAATCTGGACGAACTCCCACGGCCAGCGCGGAGAGATAATGGTGGAGCCGCCTTGCCAGTCATACAGATCATCAGACGACAGCAGCCAGATATTCTCATGGTCCTGTCGCCCTAGCATATGATAACGGCCGCCGACCCGGCGCGGGAAGAGCGCCATGCCTTTGTTGGCGGTCGCAGCGCCGCGCAGTGCCGTCAACTCGAACGTCTTGAAATCGGTGGTGCGGAGAAGCTCTTGACGAATATTTTGCCCGCTAAAGGCGGTGTAGGTCCCGAAATAGGTTATGTGTCCATCGTTGTCCGTGAAACGAACTAGCCGGACATCTTCGATGCCGTGGCGCTGGCTGGGTGTGACCGGGAAAATGACAATTTCTGAAAGTTCGTGCCTGTCCTCGTAGAGCAAGCTTACACCCGGATCATCGGGGTATCCGCCCGGGATGTATTCGATGCGGGGCGAAATGGCGCGGTGACTGGGCGGGTCGATGATGATCGCGCCATTCGCACTGCAGACGCCCGTACGGAACGTCACGGACGAAACGTGGCCCTCGCCAACACCGCGTAGTGACAATATGAAGCGTAGCGCGCCCGCTGCTAGATCGGTTTGATCTGGATGTGAGACAATGCTCGGATTGAACAGGGCGGCCGCTTCGAACGCATATTCCTCGCTGAAATAGGCACCAATCAGAAGCGATTGCTTGCGTGCGGCCTTGCAGTGGTCGATCACAAGACCGTTCACCCCATGGAAGCGGCGGATCAGAATACGTTCTGCATCACAGTGACGGCGATCAAGGTTTTCGAAGACACGTTTGAGCTCTTGATCGAGGCTCGCCTCGTCCATTCCCAGCACGCGGTCGGCGACGCGCTGGGCGCGCGGGCTATCATTGGTGACATAGCCGGGTGGCGCTTCGGCGGGAACGTAGGGTTTGATTACAACCCGAGATGGATCGGGTCGAAGCAGGATCGGCAGATGGGTGACGATGTCGGGCTCCGACATGGCTATGTGCGCGATGCGGGAGCTGCCAACGCAACGCGGACGCGCAATCTCAAAGGCCCATCCTCGGGGGTATCGATAATATTCCCCAATGTGGTCGCATTGGGTTGTCCAACGAAGCGCTGGTCATAAGATTTGACGTCAAAGATAGCGCCCCGACTTCGCACGCCTGGGATGGTCACCCTGTTTCACCAAGCGTTTTCCGCATCAAGATAAGTGCCGCATTGCTAGGATGGTTTTGCTCCGTAAATCCCATTTCGCACTCAAGCGCAATGGCGGCCTGGTTTTCAGGGACTTCGACGGATTCGAGGGACTTGACGCCGATAGCCTCTGCATACCGTACGATGTGGGCGAGGAGTTCCCAGCTGACGCCGTCATGCTTGAAATCAGACCGGATGACCAAGCTCACGTCGCCGTGTTGGCGCTCCATGTCGCAGTCGAGTGTCGCTGCTGCGATGACTTCGGCTTCTTGATCGATGAGGGCCAGAAACGTCTTGCTGGGGTGGTGATCAAGCGTGGTGATCTTGATATCAACGTCATGCCCGGTGACCTTCCGAAATGCCTTATCCTCGGCGGTAACATGCGCCAATAGACCCGTCAGTTTTGCTTCGTCGCCGATATGTGCGGGGCGGACGTCAAACAGGCAGCCCGACCGTGTGATCAACCTCTTGCTCCACTCTTGCGTGCCCATGGCGATCCTCTTGATGTCACGCGCGCGCCGGTTGCGAACGCCGTCCGACGGACTCAAACCCGCGACGGCAAGGATTGTTCCCGCATCTGCCGATTGGCGAAGGGTTTGAGCAGCTCGAGCAGGACGAGCAAAAGGCCGCCCAGCGCAATCGCTGTGGCAACATGCTTCCAATCGGGCGTGCCAAATTTGAGCAGTTTGCGAAACGGCGGGATCATGACCGTCAGCGTCAGCACCGAGGTGATGGCACCAAGGATATAGCGCAGAGTCATGTTTTTGCGGGTGAAGGCCTCCTTTAACGAGGTGCCGAAAGATCGGTTGACGAGGATGAGCGCGATAATCGAAACGATCAGCGACAAGAAGCTGAGCTCGCGGACATCACCTTCAGGCATGCCCAAATAGGTCACGGTCAGGAACAGTGTCGCCAATATGCCAAAGGCGACTACGCCCTGAAACACACTCCAGGTGACCATCGGAAGCGAGAACAGGTGTTGGGCCGGATCGCGGGGCTTGCGGTTCATAATGTCGGCTTCTTCGCGCTCGGACTCGAACACCAGAGCACAGACTGGATCGATGATCATTTCAATAAAGGCGATATGGATGGGGCCGAACAGGATCGGCAGTCCAAAAACGAGCGGGAGCAGCGCAAAGCCCGCCAGCGGTACGTGCACCGCGAAGATGAAGGCCATTGCTTTGCGGATATTATCATAAATCCCACGCCCGAGCCGGATGGCCTGGACGATGGAACCGAAATCATCATCAAGCAGAACTATCGCCGAGGCCTCGCGCGCGACATCGGTGCCGCGTTTGCCCATCGCTATGCCGATATGCGCAGATTTGAGCGAGGGCGCATCATTGACGCCGTCCCCCGTCATCGCGACGACTTCGCCTGCGGCCTTGTAGGCGTTGACGATCCGCAACTTCTGTTCGGGCATGATCCTTGCAAAAACCGAGACGCGGTTGAGGTGTCTTGTGAGCGTCACATCGTCCATGTCCTCAAGTTCAGGGCCAGTCAGCACCTTGCCATCGGCAATGCCCGCCTGAAGCGCAATGGCGCGCGCCGTGGCGGCATAGTCGCCGGTGATCATCACGACACGAATGCCCGCGCTGCGGCACTCCGCAACGGCATTGGGCACGCTCTCGCGGATGGGGTCGGCAAGGCCAACGAGGCCCACCAGCTTAAACTTGTAGTCGCGCTGTGATTTGGCCCATCTCTTGTCGGCGGTATGGGCCGTCGCGACACCGAGAACCCGGATACCCTGTGCGGCCATTGCATCGACCGCCGCTGTCATCTGTCGTAACGCTGCCGGGGCGAGGCGGCAGAGGACGGCAATAGCTTCCGGCGCACCCTTGGCTGCGATCACATAGCCTCCTTGAGGATGGGATCCTTTCCAAATGTTCGACATCGCAAGCAAATCGGGCCGCAAGCCGTAGCTGTGAACATGTCGGTACTCAGCGGGTATGGGCGGTGCGGTTGAGTGCAGGGCAACTTCCATCGGATCAACCGGCACGGTGGCACTCGCCAATATGCTGGCTTCAAGGATGGCATGAAACAGGTCGGGCGCTTCAACACCAGCGCGGATTTCAGACGTTTCTCCCGACGCAAGCCAGACCTGCGACATCGCCATTCGGTTCTCGGTGAGCGTCCCGGTTTTGTCGGTGCACAAGACAGTTGCCGAACCCAGCGTCTCGATCGCGGCAGAACGGCGGGTCAGAACGCGCGCCTTGCCGATCCGCCATGCCCCCATCGCCATGAAGATAGTGAGCACTACAGGGAACTCCTCAGGCAACATCGACATGCCCGTTGCAATGCCTGCGAGGACGGCCTGCATCCAATCGCCGCGCAGGAGACCATAAAGCAGCACGACCAGTGCCGCGATTGCACCGCCGCCAACCGCGCTCAATTTGACAATCCGCGCGGTTTCAACGCGCAAACGCGGCGGCTCAGGATCAAGTGTAGCAAGAGACTGGCCGATCTTGCCAATCTCTCTCAAGGCACCGGTAGCGACCGCTAAGGCGATGCCGTTTCCCCGCGTCACCAGTGATCCTGAATAGATATAGGGTTGCCCGTCTCCTCCGGGGCGGTGCACGGATTCTGCTGACCCCACCTTCTTATGAACCGGCAGCGCCTCGCCGGTCAGCAATGATTCATCCGCCTGAAAATCATGGGCTTCCAACAACAAAGCGTCCGCCGCCACACGGTCGCCTTGCTCGAGCACTAGAATGTCGCCATGCACTACTTCGCGCCCGGCGATCCGCACCCGCTCGCCGTCTCGCACGACCATGGCACGCGGGGCCGACAAGTCGCGCAGTGCCTCGAGCACATGTTCGGTGCGGGTTTCCTGAACCACCGTCAGGGCAATTGAAAACAGCGCAAAGGACAGCAAGATCAGCGCCTCAGTGCGACTGCCCAACACTAAGTAGGCCACGCCACCGGCCAACAGCAGCGCCAGCATCGGTTCGCGCAGCACTTCGCCAACGATCTTCAACGCGGAACGGGATCCTGTACGCGGCAATTCATTGGCGCCGTCGGCAGCAAGGCGGAGTTGCGCCTCGTTCGCGGTCAAACCCTTGATGTCAATTTTTGACTGACCGGACGACACCGTCACCAACGTCCTTTTCTGGCGTCGCCATGCTCGGATTGATCACCGCAGCGCGGTGTTATTTTCCCGATTTCATCATCATTTGCTGTTGGAGCATCAGGCTTTCCATCATTTGATGCATCATCGCCATATGCTTGCCCATCTTTTCCATATGGGCAGCGTCCATTGTCATTGGCATCGTCATGGCCATTGGCTTCTCATTCATCATCGCGGACATATCGGCCATATGGACCTTCATCATCGCCATATTCTCGGCCATCAGCTTGTTGCGTTCGGCAGGCGTTTTGGCTTGGTCTGCCTTGGCCATCATCGCATGCATTTGGGCGCTGTGGTTGGACATAGGCATGGCCATGGGTGCGCTCATCGGCATCGGCATGGCCATAGGGGCAGCAGATACGGGCGGGGCGGCGATGGCTGTGGGAACGGCAAATAATGTGAGGGCGGCAGCAGAAATTATGCGAACGGGCTTCATGGCGAATTTCCCTCGGTTTTTTGGACTGGTATCAGAAGCGTAACTACCGCGCGGCCCGATTGTTCCGCGCTCAGAGTTTTACGCGATTGAGCCGCAGTGCATTGAGCACCACAGTCAGCGACGACAGCGCCATCGCGGCCCCTGCAAACATCGGTGACATCAAAATCCCCGCAACCGGATAAAGTACCCCAGCCGCAACCGGCACGCCGATGCCGTTGAAGAGGAACGAGAAGAAAAGGTTCTGCCGGATATTGCGCATCGTCGCACGCGACAGGCGGCGGGCGCGGACGATGGCGGAGAGATCGCCTTTGGTCAGCGTCATCCCGGCGCTTTCGATGGCAACGTCGGTCCCGGTGCCCATCGCAAGACCTACATCAGCGGAGGCGAGTGCTGGCGCATCGTTGATCCCGTCCCCCGCCATCGCGACCCTGGCTCCGCTGGCTTTCAATTCGCCAATGATCCGCGCCTTGTCTTCGGGCAGCAGCCCGGCGCGCACGTCGTCAAGACCGCCGACCGCTGTTGCAACCGCATTGGCGGTCGTCACATTGTCGCCGGTGAGCATGATGACGCGCAGGCCTTGTGCGCGCAGGGCGGCAATGGCCTCGCCCGCACCGCCGCGTACTGAATCGGCAACCGCAATCAATCCGGCCAGCTTCCCGTCTACGGCGACCAGCATCACGCCCGCGCCGCCGCCGCGATGCTGTTCTGCACTGTTTGAAAGGCTCGCCGGATCAAGGCCGATGCGGCGCATTTGGGCATCATTGCCAATCACGACCGTCTGTTTCCCGACATCAGCCGAAACACCCATGCCGGTCTGGGATTCAAATCCCGTCACCTTGCCAAGCGTCAAGCCGCGTGCCGCCGCGCCTGCGACAATCGCCTGCGCCAGAGGATGCTCCGACTGCGCCTCAACGGCGGCGACCAGCGCCAGCACGTCATCGGCGGAAAAGGGCGCTTGCGGCTCCACAGCGATCAGCTTGGGCTTGCCCTCGGTCAGGGTGCCGGTCTTGTCGATGACAAGTGTATTGACGCTCTCAAAGGCTTGCAGCGCTTCGGCACTTTTTATGAGTACGCCCGCCTGAGCGCCCCGTCCCGCTGCGACCATGATCGACATGGGTGTGGCGAGGCCTAGTGCACACGGGCAGGCAATGATGAGAACCGCAATGGCATTAAGCAAAGCATGGCCAAAGCGCGGCTCTGGCCCGACAAGGCCCCAAACCAGAAACGTCAACGCCGCGATGCCGACGACGGCAGGCACGAACCAGCCTGATATCCGGTCCGCGACTGCCTGGATCGGCGCGCGGCTCCGCTGCGCCTCGGTGACCATGCGGACGATTCGCGCAAGCGTCGTATCATTGCCCACGGCGCGCGCCTCGACAATCAGGCTGCCCGTGCCGTTGACGGTGGCGCCGGTCACAGTTGCGCCTATGTCTTTGAGTACAGGGGCTGCTTCGCCCGTCAGCATCGATTCGTCGACCGACGAACGCCCCTCGATCACCACGCCGTCAACCGCCAGGGCTTCGCCGGGGCGGACGCGGAGCCGATCTCCAATCACAATCTGATCGAGCGAGACTTCGCGTTCGCTGCCATCGGTGGCAATCCTGTGCGCGGTCTTTGGAGCCAGATCCATCAGCGCGCGAATGGCACGCCCCGTGGCGGCGCGCGCGCGCAATTCGAGCACCTGGCCGAGCAGCACCAGCGTAACAACCACGCCTGCGGCTTCATAATAGACCGGCATCATCCCGGCATGACCGCCAAATGACTTCGGGAAGAGCCCGGGTGCGACTGTGGCAACAAGGCTATAGGCAAATGCCGCGCCGACCCCGATGGCGATCAACGTAAACATGTTGAGGTGGCCGGTGAAAAGAGAAGCCCAACCTCGCTCAAAAAATGGTCGCCCGGCCCACAGAACTATCGGCGCGATGAGCGCGAGCTGAATCCAGGGCGATGCGGAAGGGCTGACAAGGAGCAGACCAAACATCTCTGCACCCATCGAGAGTAGCAGCAAAGGGATGCTCAGCGCGCCTGCCACCCAAAGTCGTTGGGTAAAGTCAACCAGCTCCGGGTTTGCGGCATCATCAAGCGACGGCGCTTCTGGTTCCAACGCCATGCCGCAAATTGGGCAGGACCCCGGACCTGCCTGCCGGATCTGCGGATGCATCGGACATGTCCACATAACAGTATCGGCACCAGCCGCGACAGGGCGCGGCCCATCCTTCAAATAGCGGGCGGGGTCAGCAATGAATTTTGCTTTGCAGCTCGCGCTGCAAAAGTGGAATGCCTTGCCCGCGTGATTAGCATGGTGCGAAGATTGAGCGGGATCGACATTCATCCCACAAACCGGATCCTTCATGGCGCGGAGAGCATGACGTCAATGGCAATCGGCGCGTCATCGCGATGGGGCACTAGCGCATCGAGTGACCAAGCCACGTCTTCAAAAGTCGCATCGATAGGAAACCCCAACGGTACGACCGCATCATCAAAAACGAATCTCAATCGATTGCTTTCTGAATTCTTAAACTTGAAGTCCATCATGTGCCCTCCTTCTTGCGCTAAACGCCCGGGTGAGATGAATGAATCCTAGTCGTGAACCAGCACCAAGCCAGACTCGGAAACTACCTAGTCTCGGCCGCCAGCGCCAATCGTGCCAGCGCGGGGAGAGAGGTCGCTCCGGTTTTGGCCATGATCGCGGCGCGGTGGTTTTCGACGGTGCGTTGGCTGATGCCCAGGTCTGCGGCGATGTTTTTGCTGGGCTGTCCCGCGAGCACCATATCCATGATCTGATGCTGGCGCTTGGTGAGGCCAGCGACATGCTGCGCTGCAGCCTCGTGATGCGCAGTGCGCTTGCTCGTGTCCCGCGCGAGATCGAGGGCGCGCGTGACGCTGGCGAGGAGTTCTCTGGCTCCGATGGGTTTTTCGATGAAGTCTGACGCGCCGGCCTTCATCGCCTGCACGGCCATCGCGACGTCGCTGTTGCCGGTGATCATGATTGCGGGCAGTCGGTCACCTGCGCCGTTCAGTTTTTGCAGAATCTCAAGGCCGGTCATTCCGGGCAGATAGGCATCGATCAGCAAGCAGCCTTCGCGGCCAGGCCTATAGGCGGCAAGAAAAGATTCTCCATCGGCATAAACCTCGACGCTACGGCTACTGCCCTCGAGCATGTCGCGCATGGCTTCCCGGATATGGAGGTCATCATCGACGACATAGATTACCGGGTCTGCATCCAGACGCTGAACTGGCACGGCTTGCACCCCGATCAGCAGTTTCTGGATCGCCTGTGTCAGCGCATTGAGCTTGACCGGCTTGTTGAGCTGCACGCAATCGTCACGCGCGATATTGCGCAGCGTGTCCGTCGAAATATCTCCGGTCAATATGATGACCGGAAGCTGGCGTTCAAATTTGGCGCGCAGCTTTTTGGCCAGTTCCAGCCCGTTCATCCCGCCGGGAAGGTTGAAGTCTGACAAGATGAGGTCAGGCTGAATTTGTCTGTCTTGCACCTGTTCCAACGCAGCGCGACCATCGGAAACGGTGGTGACGTCATGGCCCTCTTCGTTCAGGATAACGTCAAGGAGCTCACGCACTTCCGGATCATCCTCTATCACGAGGATATTGCCGGTTAGCGGTGCATCGGCGACCATCCCGTCGCGATCCCGTGCACGTTCATGAGGCGAGGCAACATCGCGCTCCGGCGTTGCGATCTCGATCGTAAAGACCGACCCACGACCAACTTGCGACCTTACGGCAACCGGGTGACCGAGCAAAATCCCGAGCAGCTTGACGATCGAAAGACCAAGTCCAAGACCACGACTGCGTTCACGCGCGGCGTTATCGAGCTGATGATACTCATCAAATACGGTATCAAGTTCGTCTTGTGCAATGCCGATGCCGGTATCCCACACTTCGATGCTGAGCCTGCCCGCGCGGCGGCGACAGCCGACCAGCACCCTGCCGCGCTTGGTGTATTTGAGTGCGTTCGAGATCAGGTTGCGGATCATCTGTTCCAGCAATCGCGGATCGCTGGTGATCGAAAGGCTACACGGAACTGCGCGCAAATCCAGCTTTTGCGATTGTGCATGATAGGTGAATTCACCGCACAAGCGTTTGAGCATATCGTTGATCGGGAACGTGACCAAGTCCGGTGTTACGTTGCCTGCTTCAATCTGGTTGATATCAAGCAAGGTATTGAGCATTCCTGACATTGCGCCCAAAGTCTCATCCACCCGCGTGACCAGCTGTTGCGCCTTTTCGCCTTCGACTTTTCTGGCGAGCAACCCTTGGAGCAGAACCAATGTCTGGAGCGGCTGGCGCAAATCATGGCTTGCCACCGCAAGAAAGCGGGATTTCGCAATAGTCGCCTGTTCGGCGATTTGCTTGGCCTCCATCATGATCTTTGTGGCCCGCTTGCGTTCGGTGATATCGGTAAAGGTGATGACGACACCCTCTACATCATCGTCGGCGCGATAGGGCATGATCCGGCGGGTGAACCAGAAACCACCATCGGTTTCAATCTCGCGGTCAATCGGCTTGGAATTTTGAAGGACGGCGCGGGCATCTTCGGATAAGTCGCGATCTGCGGACAGCGAGCTGAGATCCGACAAGGGCCGTCCGACATCACCGGAGCGCAGGGCGAACAATGCTTTGGTCGCTGGCGTGAAGAGCCGGATGTTGAGGTCTCGATCAAGGAACATCGTTGCAATGTCGGTACTGTTTAGGACATTCTGCAAATCATTCGAGGTGATCCGCTGCCGGTCGAGTGTTTCCTGGAGCTGGCTATTGAGTGCGGTCAGCTCCTCGTTCAACGATTGCAATTCCTCCTTCGAGGTGAGCAATTCCTCATTGGTCGATTGAAATTCCTCGTTAACCGACAGCGCCTCTTCATTGATCGCGCGCTGCTCTTCGCCCGAAATCTCAAGGCTGTGGATTGCACCGTGGAGTTCGGCTTTCACGACCTCGAGCTCCAGCTCAAGTTCGGCGATGCGTGGCGCATCTCGCGCTGAAGCCGGTTGACCCTGTCGAGCAGTGCGTGAGGCCAATTCGACGAAGCAAACCAGCAACAGATCCTCGCCGTTATGAACGACGGGCATCACATCAATCTTGAAAGGCACGGCTTTGCCGTCATGGCTGATCTGGCCGCCTGCTGTCTCGAAGCGGGCGTCGGTCTTGATCGCATGCTGGATCGCCGAACGCAATTTGGTGCGCAACCCTTGCGGCGCCATCGCCAACACATCATGGGTAGGATGACCGGAGGCAACGCGGAGATAGCGTTCGGTTGGCCCGAGCGAATAAAGGCAATCGTGCTTGTGATTGATCAACACTGCCGCAGGGGCGTGGTTTTCCAGCACGATCCTTTCGCAGACTTCTGCGAGTGGCGTCTGATTTGATACTTGTTGTTCTTGCCACGATTGGGCAGAGGGCCGACCGGCTCCGACCGCTATTGGCCAAAAACCAGCGCCTCCAAGGCGACTTCGACCGATATGCCGATAAAGCCGATCGGGTTTCGAGATTATTGAAAAGCGCCCGTCCGCCGTACCAACCGTTTCGGCACTGCCGAGCAGCAGGGTGCCCCCGTCCCGCAGCGCGAAATGAAACAGGGAAATCACCTTCGCTTGCGCCTCGGTGCCAAGATAGATCAGCAAATTACGACAGGAAATCAGGTCCAGCCGCGAAAATGGCGGGTCGCTGAGGACATCCTGCACTGTAAAGATGACTGTGGCGCGCAGTTCGGCAGTGACACGATAACCGTGTTCGTCCTTGTTGAAAAAGCGCTCCAGCCGGGCGGGCGAAACTTCGGTCTTGATAGTTTCTGCATAGAGTCCGTCGCGCGCGCTTGCGACCGCATCGGCGTCAACATCGGATGCAAATACTTGTACCGTGACTTTGCTGTTGGCCGCAGTGATCGCTTCACGGAACAGCATCGCAAACGAATAGGCCTCCTCGCCCGTGCTGCATCCCGCGATCCATATTCGCAGCGGAACGTCAGGGGCCTGATTGCGGACGAGATCGGGAATGATCTTTTCCGCAAGCAGATCAAAGACTTTGGGATCACGAAAAAAGCTGGTGACGTTGATCAGCAAATCCTTGGCGAGTAGATCGATCTCCTGCGCGCTGCCTTCGAGCATCGAGAGATATCGCCCCATATCGTCGTGCTTGATCGACGCCAGCGCCATCCGACGTTCAATCCGCCGTTGCAGTGTGCCGCGCTTGTAGAGTGAAAAATCATGTGCGGTCTTCGTGCGCAGCAACGCGATAATCTCTGGCAGGCATTGGGCAGTCTTGCTCTGGGGGGTCACGGCCGCATCACTGCCTGCAACGCGGAGATTGGGGTTGGCAAGCGCTTCGGCGATCCTGGCGATGGGCAGGATCAGGTCAACCGCGCCTGCATCAATCGCGGCTTTGGGCATGCCGTCATATTCAGCTTCCTCGGGTTCCTGTGCGATGACGAAACCACCAGCATCCCGCACAGCGACCAACCCGAGCGACCCATCTGATCCGGTACCCGAGAGTATGACGCCAATCGCCCGCGCCTTCAAATCCGCAGCCATTGAATGTAGCAGAAAATCAAACGGCATCCGCGCGCCGTGCGGGGCGTCGGGGCTCGAAAGGTGCAACATGCCCTTGTGAACCGAGAGATACGCTCCGGGCGGAATGATATAGAAATGGTCTGGGGCGATTTTCATTCCGTTGGCAGCTTGCACAACGGTCATCGCAGTGTGACCCGCCAATAAATCGACCATCAAACTCTCATGATGGGGATCTAGATGCTGGATCAGGATGAACGCCATGCCCGAATTTGCGGGCAAGGCGCTGATCAATTTGGTGCAGGCATCCAGCCCACCCGCTGAAGCGCCGATGCCGACAACAGGAAATTCGTTCGGTCCCCGGGGTCGGTCATATGGGGCTTTCCATGGTTTCGGCTGTTTGCTCGGCATTTGGCCCCCGTCCTTCAAACAGAATTCCGCTTTGAACCATAACACCGCACCATCGTGTTTGTTCCATCTGCGTCGTGCTTACATCAAGAGTAGCGGCGCTTTGTGTCGCCTTGTCAATCACGCGAGCGGGAGGAACCATTTGAGAATTGAGTAGTTTCCGAGTCTCACCACGACGACGTGTGATCAGTAAAGATCAGCTTCGTCCGCAACCGGAGTGTGACCTATGCAAAAGACCCACAACACCCTTTCCGAGCAAATCCGGATCCAGTCCGTCGAACTGCTCAACAAGCATCTGGCAGCGGCCATCGATCTCCACGCGCAGATGAAGCAGGCGCATTGGAACGTGCGTGGGCCAGGCTTCATTGCGATCCATGAGCTGTTCGACCGGGTATCGACCGCGATTGAGAATTACTCCGACTTGATCGCCGAGCGCGCCGGTGGGCTGGGCGGAACCGCCGATGGGACAATCCAGGTCGCGGTCGAGCATTCCTTCCTTATCCCTTATCCGCTGGGGATCGCGGACGAGATGCAACATCTCTTTGCCGTCTCCGGCGCACTCGCAGGATTCGGGGAATCGGTGCGCGAGGCAATTGACCATGCGAGCGATTATGGCGATGCCACCACCGCAGATCTGTTCACCGAAATTTCGCGCGGGGTTGATCAGCAGCTGTGGTTCGTCGAATCTCATCTTGCGCCCAAAATCGCGAAGCCGTTGTCGCTCAAGCACGACCCCGCGGTTGCGGTCACCTCGATCAAACGGGTGAAGTGAGCACAGCACATGCCCCGGATACTTATTGTCGAAGATGAACCGATCATCGGGATGCTGCTGTCGGAAGTGCTTGAGGGAATGGGGCATGAAGTGTGTGCGGTCACCACGTCCGAAAGCGAAGCAATCGCCGCAGCCGCGCAGCATCTGCCCGATTTGATGATCGTTGATGCTGGATTGGCTGAGGGAAGCGGTCTGGCAGCGGTCGATGCAATTCTCGCCACGCGCTTCGTGCCGCACCTGTTCACTACCGGCAACGCGCTCAAGGTCAGGCGCCTCAAGCCCAGCGCTGTCGTGCTTGAAAAGCCGTTCCACGAAAACGAACTCGCGGAGGCCATTACGCTGGTGCTTTCCCAAACTCAGGAGTTACCGGCATGAGAGACTTTCACATATTGGGCATATCAGGCAGCCTGCGCAAAGCATCTTACAATAGCGCCGCCCTGCGCGCCGCTCAGGAGCTCGCACCTGATGGCGTGGTGATCACACGCGCCGACATATCCGCTATCCAGGTATACAATGATGATGTGCGCGAGCAGGGCCTGCCAGCAAGCGTGGTGAGCCTCGTCGAACAGATCGACAGCGCCGACGGTGTTCTGATCGCGACTCCTGAATATAATTATTCAATCCCCGGCGTGCTCAAGAACGCAATCGACTGGGTCTCAAAAGCGCCTGATCAGCCGTTCCGCCACAAACCCGTTGCAATCATGGGCGCAAGTATGGGTGCCATTGGCACCGCGCGGGCGCAATATGACCTCCGCAAGGTTTTCGTCTTCCTCGACGCACATGTCCTCAACCAGCCTGAAATCATGATCTCCGTTGCCCATACAAGGTTCGACGCGGACGGGCAATTGACCGACGAGATGATACAGAAGCTGATTTGTGCTCAGATCGTGGCGCTAAAGGAATGGGGGCTGCGGCTGCGGAACTGATGAGTTGGATCAGCAGGCTGAAGATCAGCCGGGCACGCGCCATTCAAATCCTGGTCGTGGCCATCGCGCGCCCTCATGAACAAACCCGAACTTGTGCTGGCCGATGAGCCAACCGGGAGCCTGGATCGCGAGAATAGTGCCCGCGTCATGGCCCTTTTAAGAGAGATCAACCAAGCGGATAAAACCACTTTTCTCATCTCGACACATGATCCTGATATTGCTGCGCATTGCGACCGCCAGATCAACGTCATCGACGGTCAGGTTGCATAATGTACGCGGCTCGATCCAGCCTCTAAAAAACGCCAACCCCGATGAAACATTCTGTCTCTGAGTGTGTTTACCTTTCAACACTTTCTATCTCGGTGTTGACGAAATCTCGATCAATGCCTTGACGTCTGCCAATGATCTGGTCCCAGCCACCCCCCCGGCAAGGATCAGCCCATCGGCAGTCAAAATGGCGGTCGGTCCAAACGGTTTTTCTTGAACTCACTTGGGACAGCAACCGACCGCCATTTTACACCATTTGTGCAAGAATATCGCCGATCGCGACAAAGGCGAAGCAGACCGAGGAGTCAGCTACGCCGTATGGCAGAAACAAATCATCGCCGGCACGGATAGCACCACAGGTATAAACGACATTGGGAACATAGCCCTCACGGTCTTCATCTGCTGCAGAGAGGATGGGGGTGGCGGTTCGCCCGATAACCTTTGATGGATCATCCTTATTGAGGAGCGCCGCGCCAATCGCGTATTTGCGCATCGCGCCGACGCCGTGGGTGAGAACGAGCCAGCCCTCATCAAGTTCTATCGGTGCGCCGCAGTTGCCAATCTGTACCAGCTCCCAAGGGAACTGCGGTTCCAGAATCAGATCACCACCCTCCCAATGATCGAGCGTATCAGAGCGCAACAAATAGAGATTTTTGCCGTCCTGCCGTCCGATCATGAGGAACTGACCGTTTATCTTGCGCGGGAACAGCGCCATGCCCTTGTTTCGCCCTGCTCCACCCTTGATCGGTGTCAAGGTGAAATCCCGGAAGTCACGCGTCCGCAGCAGCTCGGAACGAATGTCACGCCCGCTATAGGCAGTATAGGTACCGATCCACTCGCTCTTGCCACTGTCCCGTTCAAATTCGACCAGGCGTAGATCCTCAAGGCCGTTGCGTTGAGCTTCGGTCATCGGGAAAATCACGGTTCCAGAGATGCTGCTGTCGCGGTGGCGATAGACGGAGACGGCGCCGTCTTCCGCTTCGTCTTTTACCTTTCCGAGCATCGCTGCGGTGGCAAAGGGCGGCTCTGGCAACAGGCTGATTTGACGTCCGGCAGAAATAATCCCCTCGCGAAACGCAATCGTCGAGATATGCCCTTCGCCCACTGCCCGCAGCGAAAGCAGAATGCGAACACTGTCAGGTTGCAGCCCGGTCTGATCGGGATGGCGCACGACGCTCGGGTTCATCAGGGCAGCGGCGGCATAGCTATATTCGTGACAGAAATAGGCACCGATCAGCCGCTTGGTCTGACGCCGGAGTGGACTGCCGTCGAGCTTGAGGGCGGTTTCAATCTGCGTGTAACGATCATCAAAGACCCGCTCGATCTGCCAGTGACGATCCGCAAAATCGTTGAGCACGATGCTCAGTTCGCCGCGGACGGTGCGCGGATCAAGATCGACAATGTCTGCGACAAGTTTGCGGACCCGGTCGATATCAGGCCCGGACGCCTGCCACGCGAGATGGAACGGGCGCACCACAACGCGGCCCGGATCGGCATGAAGCCGCAATTCGTGTTGGACGAGTTCGACCACGCGGCTCACCCTTCAGTTTATGTCGGCCTTGGCCAATAGGCCCTTGATAGCATAGTGTGCCAATTGATAGGCGAGCACTGATTCCGCGCCCTCGTTCATATTGAGCCCGCGCGGGTTGATCCCATCGTGGCAGGACCCCGTCAGTGGATCGGCAACTGCGACCCCACGATCATTTCCACCGGAGAACCATCTATAGGCACGGTTTGCATGGGCAAGCCATAGTGGATCTCTGGAGGCATCGAATGCGGCACTCGCCCCATCGATCGCCGCCCAGGCTTCGACGGGCTGTTGATCAAACGGAGAAGGCGCGGTGAACTCACGGCCAAAACTATCAGACCCTACCGGACGGAAACAGCCAGACGGGCTGATCTGCAAATCCAGGATCCAGCCGAGCGTTTCAATACCGCACCGGGTAAAGTCAGGACGATCCAGACGCAATCCGGCGCGGATCATGGCTTCGGGCATCCGGCAATTGTCATAGGCCAGAACGCTTTCAAACCAGGGCCAGTCGGCGCGGCGCGTTTCAGCCAAGCGGGATAGAAGAAACTCTGCGCCATTTGAAAGAATGGCGCGCGCCACCTCGTCGTCAGCATCCGCCGCAAGCAAATAATTTGCGCCAAGCATTGCGAACGCTGTTGCACGCGGCGACCCGAAATCGCGCGCACTAAACGCGGTCCGGCAAAACAACTGACGTGCCCAGTGACGCAGTGGCGGGGTCCGCCCTTCACGCGCCGTCGCGCCAAGCGCCCACAACGCGCGGCCGCAACTGTCCTCGGATCCTGCGGCCTCCAGCCAATTGCGGGCATAACCCATGAAATTACGGAACTCACCGCTCTGGTCGTTCCAAGCGCTCTGCACAAAGCCCGCAAACACGGCAGTGAGTTGGGATCGGTGTGGCTCTGTATGATCTCCGATCCGGTTCATCAGCATCAGCGCCCGGGCATTGTCATCGACGCAATAGCCATGCGCGCGGTCTGGTACGCAAAAGGTCGAATGCTGGATAATGCCTGTGCCATCGCAAATGCGCAGCAGGCCTTCAATGCCAATGCGCTGCGACGGCGTTGCCAGCAATTTTGCGCGATCTACTTGGGTCTCGATCACGACTTCCATGCACTGTGCGGCGAATTCGGGCCAGATCATCGACCTGCCCCGCGCATAGGCGCGTTCTTGAATCGCAATCAGGAGGTCGGGCGCGTCGAGCAGCGCGCCGATTTCGCGGGCGAGTGCAGGGCTATCCTTGAACGGCACCAATACACCGTGATCGTTCGCCAACAGTTCGAGCGCATGAGCATAGGGGGTCGATACCACCGCTTTCCCTAACGCAAGCGCGTAGGAGAGCGTCCCGGACGTCGCCTGATTGACCCCTTGATAGGGAGTTACATAAATGTCGGCCGCTTCGATCAGATCGAGCAGCGCGTCCGTCTCCAGAAACGCGTCAATCCAGTGAATATGATGTTGGACGCCCAATTGTTCAGCGAGGCCCCGCAGGCGTTCGCGGTACACCTCTCCTTCGCGCGCGAGAAGGTTGGGATGCGTTGCGCCGACAATGCAATAAAGCACATCAGGATGCTGGGCGACGATCTCGGGGAGTGCTTCGATCACCGCCTCAATGCCCTTGCCCGGCGACAACAGTCCGAATGTCATCAGCACCTGCCGTCCTTCAAACCCGAATTTGGACTTGAACTGTGCCGAGCGCCCGAAGGGGCGATCAGGCACGCCGTGGGGCACGACGACGATCTGATCCGCGTCGGCGCCAAAGACGCTCCGCAACAACACAGCGGCGCGGTCTGACATCACAATCAGCTTTGATGCCTGCGCGACAAGTCGTCGCATCACCCGGAACTGATCGAAATCAGGATCAGGCATCACCGTGTGGAGTGTTATAATCAGCGGTGCAGCAATCCGATCAGTCAGTTCGAGAATTTTGTCGCCTGCGGGCCCGCCGAACAGTCCGAATTCATGCTGGAGCCAGACGACATCAGCGCAGCTTGCTTCAATCGCGGCGGCAGCGTCCTTGAAACTGTCTGCGTCATTTTCAATGATTACACTGCGGACCGGCGCTGCAAACCCGATATCATTTGCGACTGGAGCCATAGCGTAAACATCGACATTGACAGCCGGAAAGGCGGCAGTGATCGAGGCGTAAATGTCGGCGGTAAAGGTCGCAATTCCGCACCGCCGGGGCGTGAAGCCACCGATCAGGGCGATCCGGGGTGTGATCCGCTTGGGGCGGACAAGGTCGTCAACAACGGCAGCGGATGCCGCGCCTTCCAACATGAATGTTTCAAGCAAGCGTCGCTCCAAAAGGACGTCGGACACGGACGGAGACGAAGGAAAAAAGCGCCCCGGCTGGGGGGGTAGCCGGGGCGCGCTGGCAGGAGGAGTTGTCGCCAGCATATCAATATCCAATCAATTCATTCCGTAATAGCTGTTCACGATCATGCCGTAAGTGGAATCATAAACCGGTTCATTTCCGCGATCATGCTTGGGCGCCTTGGCAAGCGTATCCTTGTCGATATCGACTACAAAACCATGCCGCGCGACGACATATTTGAGCTTTTTCCAGGGAAGCGGATAATGATCCTCTCCCATCCCGAGAAAGCCGCCAAATGACATCACTGCGTATTCGACCTGGCCGCTATGTTTGTTGACCATGAAGTTCAGGATCCTGCCTACCTTCTCGCCGTCCCTGTTATAAACGGCTGTACCTTCAACCATATCCGACGCGATGAGCGACGATGATTCGACATATTCGGGTTCGTGATCTGCCATCGATTTGTCTCTCTCTATAGTGTGTGAGGGGAAACTGGCGTATGGGAGAAATGTTCCCACAGCGATCTGACCTTTTTACCCATTTTTGTGGTATCTTTGAACGACACTGCGGCGGTGATTCCGGCGGTCCGCGTTTTGGCACCCCAACTCGGAAACTCAGTCGTTCGCGCTATAGCAAGACCTGGCCGAATATGGCGCTGGTTGATTACCCCGGCACATTCAAAATGCGATTTCCACACTGTCCAGGTAGCTGGACAAATCATTCAACAACTTGCGCGCTCTGCCAAGGTCCGTGTCCTCGCAGGCCTGCTCGAGACCCGCGCCGAGGTCGGTGATCGCCTGAAAGCCAAAACCCCCTCCGGACCCTCGCAAATTGTGCCCGAGAATCGTGACAGCTTCAAAGTCGGCCCGATCCAAGGCCTCTCGCATTATGGTGACATTGTGCCGGCAGTTTTCCAAATATGCAGGGATCCGCTCCGCCCATCTTCGGGCCGACTGCGAGTCCCTGGCGTCCGGGCGGCCATCGTCTTGCGACGGTCGGGGCCCGGCCGCTGAATAGTCCCTGATCGCCTGAAGCAGGACATCCTGCTTGATCGGCTTGGTCAGATAGGCCGTGCAGCCCGCGGCGAGGCACGTCTCCCGATCGCCCTTCAGGGCGGAGGCGGTCAGGGCAATGATCGGGGTTGGCGGCCGACCATTGGCCTTCTCCCAGGCGCGAAGCGTGCGCGTCGCCGTCAATCCGTCCATGACCGGCATTTGCCGGTCCATCAGCACCAGGTCATAGTGACCAGCCTTGAACATCTCGCAGGCGATGAGCCCGGTTTCCGCGACATCGATCTGGTAAGGCGTATCTTCGAGATAGGCCAAGGCGATAGTGCAATTGTCAGGCGAATCCTCCGCCATCAGGATGCGCAGTGCCTCCAGCGGCGCATCGGTATCGGTGCCGATCGGTGCGCTGACCGGCCGGTTGGCGGCAGCCCATATCTCGAACGGCACCGCAAATGCGAAGGCGCTTCCCTGATCGACTGCGCTGGAGACCCAGATGCGCCCGCCCATCAACTCGACCAGGCGCTTGGAGATCGTCAAACCAAGGCCGGAGCCACCGAACCTGCGCGTGGTGGAAGAATCTGCCTGGGTGAAGCGCTCGAAGACAGTGGCGAGCTTGTCGTCGGCAATCCCGATGCCCGTGTCCGCGACGGTAAACCGCAAGGCAGTTGGCACCGCGCAATCCTGATCCGGCTCCACCGTCAAGGAAACATGACCAGCCTCGGTGAATTTGATCGCATTTCCGAGCAGGTTGAGGAGCACTTGCCGCAGACGCGTCGGGTCGCCGACGAGGTCGTTACTGACGCTCGGTGCAGTCTCACACACCAGGGTAAGGCACTTCTCGTGGGCGCGGGGCGCCACCATCTCGATCACCTTTTCCAGATGATCGCTGAGCGAGAAGCCGGTTCGCTCCAGGTCGAGTTGCGATGCCTCAACCTTGGAAAGATCGAGGATGTCGTTGATGAGATTCAGCAAATTCTCGCCGGAGCGACGGAAGATCTGGACATATTTGTCCTGCTCGGGAGAGAGCGAGGTCTTCGCCAGCAGATCGGCAATACCCATGATGGCATTCATCGGTGTGCGGATCTCATGGCTCATGCTGGCGAGAAAGTCCGACTTGGTCCGGTTGGCGCTCTCGGCCGCAGCTTTGGCCTGTTGCAGTTCCTGCTCAACCCGTTTGCGCTCGGTGACATCGCGCGCTGCGGCGAAAACGCCCTGCAAAGTGCGACTGCGATCGTAGAACGTCGTCGCGTTGTAGGAAACCACCGTCTGTTTGCCGTCGCGCGCGCGCGCGGTGAGTTCATAGTCGGTGACCGACTTTTCGTTCAGCACGCGCTTGATTCCCGCTTCCGCCCGGTCCGGATCGGTGAAGCAATCCTTGAATGGCGCCCCGATCAACTCGTCGCGGGTGCATCCGGTCAGCGCCTCCATCTGCTTGTTCACGTCGGTGATGATGCCGGCGGGATCGGTGGTCATCAGCGCGTCGATGTTGGATTCGATCAGCGAGCGGGTGTAGAATTGCTGGTCACGCAGCCGCTGGTCGGATTGTTTCTGTTCCTCCTCAACCAGCTTGCGCGCGGTGTTGTCTGTGCCGATCAGGAGGTAGCCGATGATGGCGTCCTGCACGTCGCGCAGCGCTGTCACCGAGACGACCGCCGGAAGTCTTGTGCCGTCCTTGCGGATATAGGTCAGCTCGTAGATATCTTCGATGCCGCGCGATGCCTTGAACACCAGGGCCTCGAAACCGGGCGTTATGTCGGTGGCCAGTTCGGCGCTCAGGGCTTGCGCGCGCGCGATCAGTTCCTGCGGATCGGAAATGTCCGCCGGTGTGATTGTGTTCACCACTTCGGCGGCCGTAAAACCGAGCATCCGTTCGGCCCCGACATTGAAGATCTGGATCACGCCCTTGGCGTCGGTGGCAATGCTGGAGAAATTGGCACTGTTGAAGATGGCGCTCTGCAGGGCCCCCGCCTGCAAGAGCGCTTCCTCGGCCGCTTTTCGTGCCGTGTTGCCGGGCGAGGGGGGGGCTGCGACCGCTTTAGTTAGTGGAATTGTGATGACGTGTCCTGACTCAATGTTTGGTCCGTCACGGTTGTAATCTCGGGAAGGCCGTGGAAAATGTTAGTGAAGTAGCTCTCCAATGAAAGATTCGAGCTGTGCGGGAGAATAGGGCTTTTGAAGGAAGCGACCGCCGGGGACGAACCGCCCGGTCATGTCATTGGTAAGCGGGCTTCCCGAGGTGTAGAGCACCGGCAAGTCGGGCCTGAGCCCAACCGCCTGATTGGCTACGTCGTAGCCGCCGAACGCCAATGCATCGAGTCGGATATCGACGAACAGGGCGTCGATATGGTGCGGGGCAGCAAGGTGCAAGAGTGCTCCGGCAAGGTCGCTCGCCAGCAGCGAGTTGTGGCCCAGATCCTCAATCACCCATTCGAGGCTCTCGAGAATGAAAATATCATCTTCTACGACAAGAATGACGGCCATCAGTGCGGCATTTGGCTTGAATTTTTCATAGATGTAACGCCCCCAGTGTTGTTCGATTCATTTCGATGTCCAAGCCGTAACCCGCGCCGCAGGAAGAGGTTCCGGAGAATAAGTTTTCTTGCAAAAAATATTCAGCTCAGGCTGGTCGGTAACGCATGCACGCTCTCCCATTAACCCTTCCTCTGCAAAACCTCCGTCAAGGCGCTCTTCACCATTCCGGCTTCATCGGCCAGACGCGCCTCACGCCTTGCGCTAATCGGGTCTGACGCACTCATGCCTTCGGATTCGGCGTTCAATCTGCCGTCCAGTTCGGAATCCCATTCCGTGAGCAGCGCCGCCTTGTCATTGTCCGCCAAGCCGGGGTCAGCGAGCAGGGCTTGTGGCGTATCGAAATGCTTGCGGGGGTTGGGTGTGTCATCTTCCATCACAAGCATCGCGGGCGCCTCTGCTGCCAGGCGCTCGCGGTGGACGAGGAGGGCTTGACCGATGGTGGCTATGACCGTTTCGGGCTCGAACGGCTTGGTGATGAGATAAGTCGGCTCGGGCCTCTCACCCGTCAGCAGGCGTTCGGGGAAGGCGGTGATAAAGATCACGGGTACGCTCATCGCGCTCAATATGTCCGTGACCGCATCAATCCCGCTTGATCCATCGGCAAGGTTGATATCGGCGAGGACGAGTTCGGGGCGCGTCTTCTCGGCGAGAGCGACGGCCTCCGTGCGAGTGCGCGCGACGCCAGTCACGCTGTGGCCCAGTCCTTCGACGATGGACCGGATATGGAGCGCGATGATCGCCTCATCCTCGATGATCATCACTGAGGCTTGCAAGCTGTCGTTGATCGATTGCCGCGCCGCGCCAATGTCTGCCGACACCGTTGCAACGCTGCTGCCAAGAATGCCAGCGGCTTCCTCTGTGCTGAACCCTTCCACTGCGGTCAAAAGTAGCGCCTGTCGGCAATGCATTGGCAAACGCGCAACCAGTCCACTGCCAAAACTCGGCTCAACCAAAGCTGCGACGGTACCTGGCAGCCACAGTTTATGAAAGATGCGGTAAAGTTCGACACGTGGCGGCTTCTTCGTGTCAAATTCCTCAGGCGCAGCGAGCAATGCCTCCAGCACTTCACGGACAGCGGCATCGCCCAATCTTTGAGATCCCGTTAGCGCGCGCGCGTAACGACGCAAAAAGGGGAGTTCGGGCCCAACCGATGCTTTTAGTGACATATTCGCTCCTCTACGAGACAGGGAATACCGCGCAGATCAATTTTTGTTCCGTCGCGGGGAACTTTTTTCGTGCCGAGCGGGTTTACCCTAGCACGGATGGCAGGACTGCCACCAACATTTGACCAAGGCGAGGATTTCGGTGACAAACCTGCATACATCACCCACAATGTCTGGCCAGCATCCAAAACACCAGTTGGCGGAGCAACAAGCGATGGCGAAGGCGAACAGGCCAGGCAATCATGACGAGGGTATGTACAGCGATCCAATCGCGGCAGCGCTCAAGCAGATGCATGATGCAGTCGCGAGCGAGGAGTTGCCTGATGATTTTCTGAGGCTGCTCGACGAGATTGATACGAAGATCGCCTCAAATAAAGCGACGCATTGATGAGCGGGCGGGAGGTCATAGACCCTGACAAGCTGTTCCGGGACCAGCTCGTCGCATTGTTGCCATCGCTGCGCGCCTTCTCGCGCGGATTGTGCGGCCATCGCGAAATGGCGGATGATCTGGCACAAGACACGATGATGCGGGCATGGGCGGCGCGGACGAGCTACACGCAAGGTTCAAATTTTCGCGCCTGGATGTTCATGATCATGCGCAACCAGTTTTATACGACGATCCGCAAGAATGCGCGGATGACGTCGCTCGATCCCGAAGTCGCCGAACGCGTGCTGGTCGTCGCACCGGCGCAACAGAATGGCATCAACGTCGACGATGTCGCCAAGGCGTTGCAGAAGCTACCCGCGGAGCAGCGCGAGGTGTTGTTGCTGATCGGTGCCAACGGCCTGTCCTATGAAGATGCTGCCGAAGTGATCGGGTGCGCGATGGGAACCGTTAAAAGCCGCCTCGCGCGTGGGCGGACGGCGCTTGCGGCGCTGATCGATGGCCCGGACGATGATGCCTTGTTTGCATCGCCGCAACCACAGGTTAAACCTGGCACAGGGCATGATGCTGCTCAGGCGTTTAGCGATGTCCTGCGCGAACCGCCGAGCTCGAAGATGGCGGCAGCAGCGCGATAGGCCGGGAAGGGAAAGCGTTTAATGCGACCGGCGCGCCTGCGTAGTGGCCTGATACTGATCGTCGTTGTCGCGCTGCTCCCGATTGGCACGCTGAGCGTTGTTCAGGCGCTATCGGATCTGCGCTATTCCCGCACATTGATTGGCAATCAGCTGATCACGAGCGCTTTGGCGACGGCGGGGCAAGAGCGCGATCCTCTCATCATCAGCAAGCAAGTCCTTCTCACGCTTAGCAAAAACAAGGCGGTTCAAACAGGCGGCGCGGAATGCAACGAGGCGCTGAGATCCGGCCTTGGCGACAGTCCAGCGCTGCTCAATCTGGCGCGATCCGACGCTCAGGGTCGTGTCCAATGTTCGGCATTACCGTTTGATCCCAACCTGTCTTTTGCCAAAGAGGCCTGGTGGCAACGCGGGATCAGGGCGCGCGAGTTTACGATCAGCGCGCTGGTGATTGGGCAAATCACAAAGAAGCGCATGCTAATTGGCATGCAACCGGTAACAGCCGACGATGGCCGCAATTTTGGCGCTGTGACTGTGGCGATTGACGCATCCTGGCTCGAAAGATCCCTTGCCACTTCAGAAATGTCGCGCGACGCGGTTGTGGCAATCGTCAATGGAGCGGGAGATATTGTTTTGACCAGCGAAAATCGCGCCCTGCCACGTTTTGATGTCAGCGCCGGAAATGCAAAGGTCTCCGATGCAATCGCTCGGGACGGCGCCTCGTGGATGTATGCTGTCGCTCCGCTCTATGATCGTGAGCTTTATGTGGTTTACGCCGAACCGACCAAAGTATTGATGGCCACCACGATCAAGCAAGCCCGCACCAGTCTGCTGTTGCCGATTGTGGCGCTCCTCCTCGCGTGTCTGGCAATCTGGATCGGCACCAATCGCCTGATCTTGCGCTGGCTCGAATCCCTCCGCGCGCTTGCCGCTCAGTTCGCACAAGGCAACTTTGCCGGGGATCCGGCCAGATATGAACGCGCGCCGCGTGAGCTTGCCTTGCTTAGTGCCGATCTTCACGCTATGGCCCACGCCATTGAGGCGCGCGATAATGCGCTGCAAGCCGCGCTTGATACCAAAACGGCTTTGACCCACGACATCCACCACCGGGTCAAAAACAACCTGCAAATCGTCAGCAGCCTGCTCAACCTGCAAGCCGGGAAAATTAGCGACCCTGCCGCGCTCGAGGCGCTCAGCCAGACCCGCGCCCGGATCGGAGCGCTCGCGCAGATCCACCGGCTGCTTTACGAAGAGAGTCAGGACAGCGACCAGGGCAACGTCAACATCGCCAACCTGTTGAATGCGCTCTGTTCGCAGCTTCGCGCATTGCACCGGGGGCAGAGTGTTATCCAGCTGTCCTGCGATGCTGCCTGGCAGATGGTGCCGATCAACAATGCGGTGCCGCTGACCTTGTTGGCTGTGGAAGCCATAACGAACGCATTCCGCCATGGGTTTTCTGCTGGACAGAGCGGCAGGGTAATCCTGCATTTCGACGTGACGGATGGTCAGGCGACGCTATCGGTTACCGATGACGGAATTGGATTTGATTCAACGCGGCAGACAGCATCTATGGGCCGGCAGCTGATGGACGCTTTCGCTCAACAGCTCGGTGGCGTCCTGACCCTCGAAAGCACACCCGGCACCGGCACCGTCGTCAAGCTGGTCTATCCAGTTTCACAGGAGCAAGAACACACTGCGCTTCTATCATACGACTAGCTATTTCTTGAGCTCTGCCGCTGCTGCATCAGCCGCATTGTCTGCCTTGTTCAAGGCTTCTTTGACATCTTGCTTCACGCCACGCGCCTTGTCACTCACATTCGCGGCACGATTCTCCAGATCATCGCGCCCAGCATCTACCTGGTTGCCGATGCGATCAATGGCATTGTCAGCGGCAGCCCCTGCCTGTTGTCCCTGATTCTCAAGACTGTCATTGGCGGAGCAACCGGCGATCAGCGCGATCAGAGGCAAGACAGTCAAAAATTTGCGCATCGGATAATCTCTTTTTGGTGAATGATGGCCCTTAAACTTCCGGACTAAGAAAATGTTCCCGGTGCAAGCGACGTCCTCCTACTGCAATCTGGATCTCGGTCAGAAACTCGATCAATCCGCCCGCCAACAAGATCATGGATACCACGAAGATGAGTGCAATTCCGGTACCCAGGTTGAGTGCGAGGATTTGGCTGACGAATAACAAAACGACGACGAGGCAAACCGCGAGCGCACTGGCGACGCACAGCGTTGTGGCCCGGTTGCTATGCTTGATCCTGCGCTCGAGCATGGCGAGTTCGGTAACATACCGATGGTGCTCGGCACCGTTTGAATTGGCGCGGATATCTTCGAGCGCACGTGTGCGGTCGACCGAACGGCTCAGGCGCGTTCCGACGACATTCAAAATGCCGCCAATCCCTGCAAAAAGAAATACCGGGGCAACCGCTGATTGGATAGTCGCAGCAATGGAGCCATATTCATATGCACTGTTCATTTCCGTGGCTTCACTCCTCGCCGCCAAGCAATAGCCGCGCGAGTCTTACATGACCCGCGCGGCTTGGTTGTGCGATGATCAGGCCGTTGGCTTTTTCACCGACTTCGCGACTTTTTGAGGTTCACTGCCATGGAGCAGCGAAGTCCCTATCGCAGTGGCTGCCGCCCCGACCACCGCTCCTAAGGCTGCGGCGCCCGCAATCATTTGTTTGGTGGTAACGTGATCCATCCGGTCGATAGTAGCCTCTTTAATCGACTTGAATTGATCCTTGGCTGATTTGGTCGTCATCATGTTAAATTCCTTTGGGGTTGGAGTTAGTTGCACCGCAGGCCATCACGACCGATCGAACGTCCGATCAGTGCACCACCTGCACCGCCGAGGATTGCCCCCAGCGTCTTGGAACCGTTGCGCGCGATGGCGCGGCCCAACAGACTGCCTGCGGCAGCGCCGATGATCAGGCCGGTCGTGCCGTCGTTGCGGCGGCAATAATATCGGTCATCCGAACCGCGATAGATGCGATCCTGATTGTTGAGCCGCCTGTCCTGATAATAGCTGCCATCGCGATAATAGCGGTTGGCTTGGTAACTGCCATATCGGGGATCGTAGCGGTTGTAGTCGTAACGGTTATAATCCCGCCAGGCCGCGCGCTTTTGCCAGCCGCGATGGCGACCGCGATCCCAATGCCTTTGATCGCGGCGATCAACGTGTGTGCGTTCGTCACCACGATCACGGCCCTGGTCATTCGAGTGATAGCTGCGCTGGTTCTCGTTTCCACGCCGATCTTCGTCGCGTTGGTTGTCCGACCAACTTCGATCCGGTTGGGCAATCACAGGCGTCGATGGAATGGCCGCTGCAGCAAGCAACAGGCCAAGAAAAAACTTCTTCATATTCAATCTCCTTGTAATGGGAGAACCTGCGAGAACGGCCTTTGGGCCCATGGCCAAGAAAATAATTGGGGGGTTGCTCTAAACCGCCGCAGGATCCGCGCCGTGTCGCTGGTCTATTTGCACACGCCAATATTCGACCAGGAACATCGTCACCGTGAGCACAACCGGCCCCAGGATCAAGCCGGGCGCACCAAACACAATCAAGCCGCCCACGAGTGAAATAAATGTTGGAACAGTGTGCATTTTCAAACGCTTTCCGACGAGCATCGGATAGATGAGATTGTCTATGCCGCCGACGACGATTGTCCCCCACAGGATAAGGGCAAGCGCATTTCCTGGGTTACCGGTCAACCACAGGAAAATTGCAGCGGGTATCCAGATGACGAACGCACCGAGCACGGGGATGATCGCCAGCAACCCCATAACAATGCCCCAGAGGAGCGGAGTCGGAAGGCCGAGCCACCAGAACATCAATCCCCCCAGCCAGCCCTGGATCATGGCGACAGCGAATGTACCGTAAACCGTCGCACGGATCGTATCGGCAACCCTTGCGGTAAGCGCGCGCATATCGGCTTTGTCCAGCGGTGACAGAACCGCAAGAGCGGTCAAGGCCAACCGACGATCACGCAAGAAATAGAAGAGGAAATAGAATGTGATGATGACGCTGACCAGCTGCGTGCCCGATCCTTGAACGAATGAGGTTGCGAGATCGGTGAGGAAGGAAGCTGCATTTTCAGCCGTGCGCGGCAAATTGACCTGCTGTTCAATCCACGCCGCTGCTGGGGCCAGATGAGGATGATCCGATATCACATTCCGCCATGCGCCGCTCCGGACATTGTCGGAAACGATGCGCGCAGCATATGTGGCCTCACTCAAAATCCGCTCACCAACAAAAAGTGTAACCCCAATCACAAACACCGCCGCCAATATGACGGTCACACCGGACGCAACGCCTGGCCGTTTGATCGTCTGTTCGAGGCGTCGTTGCAACGGCGTCAAAACCACGGCCAGAGCTACCGCCGATATCAAGGCCGACAGAAAGGGAACGGCCAGCAGGTAAGATAGGAACAAGCCTGATACGGTCACGGCGACAAGGCCGATCAGGTGTAGCCATTGCTGGGTTCGGACGTCGCTTTCCATTAATTCATCCAAACGGCCTGAGCGTTCCGTTTGGGAACGCTCAGGCTAATCGGGTTATTTGCCGTTCGCAGCCTTGCGGACGCCGTCAGCACTTTTTTCGATCGCGTCAGCCTTGTTGTCAGCAGCATCCCGAATGCCGTCAGCGCGATTGTCCATTGCCTTTTCGGATGCGTCGCCGTCATCTTCGACCTTGTCTGCAACATTTTCGCCCAATTCACGGACGGAATCTGCATTGTCTTCAATAGCGTCAGCGGTGTTGTCTGCGGCCTTTTCAGCCGGGCTGTTGCAGCCGGACACGAACAGACCAATCACGGCCATGGAAGTGACGATTGATGCATGTTTAAGCGATATTTTCATTGTGGTTTCCCTCATGTTGCGCGCGATTGATTTGGCCGCGAGCGTTGCCAGTATCAGCGAACCGAACCGCGCCGGACGAGATTTACGATCGCCAGCAAAACAACCGATCCGAGAAACGACACGAAGAGCGATTTGATGTCGAACGCTCCAGACGTAAACGGCGCACCGCCGAGAAAGGGCGTCAGCATAAAGCCAGCGAGGACGGCACCGACAACGCCGACGATCACGTTGAGAAACAACCCTTGCTGTCCGTCCGTGCGCATGACGACCGAGGCGAGCCATCCTAGGATGCCGCCGACGACAAGCATGATAATCAAGTTCATTTTTCTTCTCCTATTTCACGATGCGTGGATGACGAACGAATCTTCGTTTGGTTCCAATTCCGTCGGAGCCTCTTCATTCATCTCGGAAGCGGCGGTCGTCATATTGGCATTGGCAAACTCCCAATTTGCAAGATGATCCAGAAAGGCTTTCACAAAATCGGCGCGGCGATTTTGATAGTCGAGATAATAGGCATGCTCCCACAGATCACAGCACAGAAGAGCCGTTCGACCGTGTACCGGCGGAAGATCGGCGTCATGGGTCGTGACGATCCCTATCACGCCTTCGGTCGCTACCAACCAGACCCAACCGGAACCAAAATGCTTTGCTGCAGCATTGCTAAACGCCTCTCCAAAGGCCTTGGCGTCGCCAATGTCCTTTTCAATCATAACCTTGAGATCGTCCGTCGGCGGCCCGCCCCCACCGGGTTTCATCGATTTCCAGAAAAAATCATGGTTCCAGCTTTGTGCGGCGTTGTTGAAGATGTTCTGACGAGCGGCAAGGCCATGAGATTGTTCGATCACGTCTTCTAGCGGCAAGTCTGCCAAGGCATCACCCGCGAGCAGTTTGTTGAGCGTATCAACATAAGCCTTATGATGTTTGCCGTGGTGTAGTGCCAACGTTTCCGCCGAAATATGCGGCTCCAGCGCGTCCTCTGCATAGGGAAGTTTGAGAAGCTTGAACATGTGAAGACTCCTGCGCAAAGGACGCTGGTAGGGACGGTTAGAGGCGGTCGCCGAGCTTACCTTTGACCGTACCGACCGCGTTTTGCGCGTTGCCCTTGGCTTCCTGGACAAGGCCCTTGGCGACCATCTTGGGATGATCCGTGCTTTTTCCGACCGCAACCTTGGCTCTGCCAATCGCTTCGTTGGTGGCACCCTTCACCTTGTCAACAAATTCGCCCATCGAATATCTCCTTGAGGATCGTCGAACCTTTCCGACTGAATACCAAACCAGCGACGTTCGGATTTGATCCGCGAAGAGCTATTTATTGTCGGTAGTGAGAATGGTCAGCCGCTTGCCGGTGCCGCCACTCGCCAAAGATTCGCGGGTGACAAGCAAGGTCGTACCTGGCCGGAGGGCTGCTGCAACGGCAACGCGAAACGGTTCAGGAAAATGTACTCGCGCCCGTTCAATCGGGGTCAGTTCGCCAGTAGCAAGCATTTGTCCCGGCAAAGGCAGCCGAAGCCAGTGATATCCAGTTGCATCGACGCCACGCAGTGTGAAAGCCATCGTTTCATTCACGGGACTATCGATCCGAATCGAGCTCGACCCGATCTCGACGCCATTTCTGAGCACCACGATTCGTTTGTCGCGGCCGCTCAGCACAATGGAAAGCGGCCCGGTTGGGGATTTTTCAGGATACCAGCGATAGGCTTGCTGTGGCCTGGTCATTTCATCCCCTGGTGCGTCGAGCATGGTCGGCGCGGGCACAACCTCGGGTATCAGTGGATCATCGGTAATGACCACCGTCAGCCCCAAAGACGTAATTCCAAACAGCAATTTGGCAAAACCTGCAGGCAACCTCACGCAGCCATGCGAGGCCGGGTAGCCCGGCAATTGTCCCGCGTGCATTGCAATACCGTCCCACGTCAGGCGCTGCATGAAAGGCATCGGCGCATTGCTATACTTGTTCGATCTGTGTTTGACCGCTTTTTGCAGGATCGTGAAAACGCCGGTCGGGGTGTCCTTGCCCGGCTTACCCGTCGAGACGGTGGAGACGCCAATTGGCACGCCGTTACGGTAAACGTAGGCGCGCTGCGTTTTGAGGCTGATGATCACAGTGACAGGTCCTTCAGGAGCAATGTCGGGCGCCCAAAGAAACTCTCCGGGTTTCATCGCTTCAATGGCGCCGTCAACGGGAGCTGGAAGCCCCTGTGCCGAGAGCGGCAAAGGAGAAAAAACGAGCAACAGCGCTGCGGAAATTCCCGCAACCGCGCGCTTAGACAGTTTGATCATGCCGGTGTTAGCGTCCTCTGCACCAACATCAGGCTTGCGTCACCGGGATAGCTGGTCACGGTGAAGCCCATTTCACGCTCAAGGTCGATGGCAGCTTGATGATCGCGGCTTTCGATCGCCTCAAGCGTCATTACGCCCTTGGCTTCGGCAAAGCGCGCAACATGCGCCAAGAGTTCCCAACTCAAACCCCTGCTTTTGAATTCCGGCAGGATTGCAATCGCGACCTCACCCTTTTTCATATCGGGCGTGCAAGCGAGCATTGCCGTAGCAATAATTTTTGGTTGATCCTTCTCAAATGCGAGGAAATTCTCGGTCTGGCGGTGGTCGACGTGGGTCATTGACGCGAGGCGGTCATGGCCCACTGTCTTCAAAGCCGTCAGAAATCGGAATCGTAAATCCTCTGGCGTCACACCTGCGAAAAAAGCACCCAGAGCCTCCTCATCCTCTGGCCGGGCAGGTCGAACTTGAACCTCCAGTCCCCCGCGCGTCGTTAAAATCCGGCTCCAGTCGTTCATGATTCACTCTGCCTCTCACTGCCAAACTTGGCCATTGCCACCTGAATATGTGCGTGAAGATGAGGTCGCAAAACCCTCGGAAACTACTCACATCCCGGCTTTTACAACTCTCGCCCTGGCGCATCGCGGTTGTTTGTGATCGGACGGCGCACCACCTGCAATTCGGTATGGACATTCTAACACGACGCCAAATGATGAAATTCGGAGCGACAGGGTTGGGGATTTTGGCGTCAGGCGGCGCTTTGGCATCGCCCCTGCCAGATAAGGTTTCGCCCGCACTGCTCGGAAGAGCGCGCGCTGCCCTGCGCCTGCATCAGGACCATTTGAGCCACAAAGACCGTATTGGCATCGTCGACTTCTCCCGCCCGTCGAGCGCACCGCGCTTCTTTGTCGTGGATATGGCGAGTGGCCAAACGATGGCCCACTTGGTTGCCCACGGTCGCGGTTCTGACCCAGCGCATACCGGCTGGGTCCAAAGGCTTTCCAATGTGCCGGGATCATTCGCATCGTCAGGCGGAGCTTATATGACAGGTGATGCTTATAATGGAGAGCATGGCCGATCGATGCGACTCGAAGGGCTCGACACCGCCAACAGCAACGTGGAAGTGCGCGCGATCGTCGTTCATGCGGCTTGGTACGTAAACCCGGAAATGGCTCGCATCACCGGCTTGATCGGGCGCAGCGAAGGCTGCTTCGCCATGTCAACCAGCAGCCGAGACGCGGTGATGACGCTGCTTGGTGCGGGCCGGCTAATTTACGCTGACAAAGGTTGAAGGTGTTACTGCATTAACAATTTGAGGCGCAGGGAGGTGAACTAACCAAGGCACTCATGCAGCGTCGGTTGAATTGGCCAATGCAGTTCGTCAGACTTGGCGCATTCTGCCTACCCGCAAGGATTTGATCTGTTCACAATACGCCCGCCACACTGTAACGCATGTGCGAAGCGATTACCGATTTACATTCCTGTTCGGCCAGGAGCCAACCACTCCAGCATACCAGGGGTCATGCAAGTCCGGCTAGCGGCATAAAAGGGTTGTTAAGTTCAACCCTGGCAGCCCGGCTCGATCAACGCTACGCAAGGGAGTCTGCCCTTCCTGAATTTGGAAAATCGCGACTCGCCGAATTGCCAACCCATTACGAAATTCTGTTCCTTCTTGCTGCGGCGAGGGTTCCAGGCGATGATGTAGCGCGAGAAGTCGTCGAGCACCGTGGACAGATACATCCTGTCCCAGCCAATGATCTTGAAGTAGGCGAAGTCCGTTTGCCATATCTCGTTTGGGTGAGTCTGCCGCAATGGCGGCTAGTTGGGAACAAAAAGCCGCAATTCGGACCAGCTTCGCGGTCGCAGACTATGAGAAAGTAGCTGCCATTTGGCGGAGGATTTTGCCAATTTGGCGGACAAAACTACCGAAAATTGCGGTGGGATTTGCGGTGGGATAGAGAAATTAGTGTGAGTTAAACGCAAGTATTAGCTTGACTACAGGCGGACTCCGTCTCCGCCAGCTAACCTGCCCGTTCCGACCCTCCGCCCCATGCGAGCACACAGGCCCGGTAATCTTTCGGGCCTTGGCGTCTGCGCGACCCCTGGAATGATCCCAAACGATACGCGCGACAAACGCAATTTAATGACATTGATAATGTCATTAAATTGCGTCATGGGACAATCAAGATACCTGAGGAACGGATCATGCGCACGCGCAACAAGGCTCTTGTTATTATTGTCGGATTGCTGGTCATCGTCGGCATTGCTATCAAGTCCCAGCAGGCGAAGATTGGTTCATCCCTTTTTGAGCGCGCGGTCAGCGCGCGCGTGGGTCGCGATGCGACAGTTGGCCTTGCCGACGGATTGCATATCGCACTATGCGGAACTGGATCACCACTTCCCAATCCGGCCCGCGCGGGGCCGTGCAATGTCATCATCGCGGGCAAGCACATCTTCGTTGTCGATATTGGTGAAGGCGGCGGCCGAAATATCAATATGATGGGTCTGCCTTTGGGTCGCATAGAAGGCGTATTCCTGACCCACTTCCATTCCGATCATCTCGACGGGATTGGGCCTCTGATGCTGGCCCGCTGGACCAGCGGTACAAACACGGCGCCGTTGCCGGTCCACGGCGCGACGGGCGTTGAGCAGATAGTGGCGGGATTCAATGCCGCCTACATGATCGACAATGGCTACAGGACGGGCCACCATGGCCCGGCTATCGCACCGCCGAGCGGCGCGGGCGCGATCGCGGTACCCTTTGCGCTCCCCGAAGAGGGCAAAGGCGACACGTTGGTCGTGCTTGAGGAAGACGGCCTTAAGGTCACCGCAATCCGTGTGGATCATGGCCCGGTAAAGCCCGCGGTCGGATATCGTTTCGACTATAAGGGGCGCTCGATCGTGATCAGTGGCGACACTTCAAAATCGGCAACCCTTGCTTCCGCTGCCAAGGGGGCGGACGTGCTCGTCCACGAAGCGCTTCAACCGCGCCTTGTCAAGATGATGACTGCTGGGCTTGAAGCAAAAGGACAGAAGAACCTTGCGCAAATCACGCGCGATATACTCAATTATCATACCGCGCCTGAGGAAGCAGCCGAGGTGGCCAAGGAAGCAGGTGTCAGGGAACTCGTGCTGACACATATCGTTCCATCAATCCCATCCAGATTCTTCTATCCAGCTTTTCTGGGCGACGCATCCGAGCGTTTTGACGGGCCGATTGTCATGGGCGAAGACGGTATGATGCTCAGTCTGCCGGCAGGTCAGACCGTCATACTTCAAAGCCGGTTGATGTAGAGGAGACCCAAAGATGTATACGATCAACGGTGCGCTTGGATCGCCCTATTCGTTGAAGATGCGCGCTTTGATGCGATATCGACGTATCCCGCATATCTGGCAACACGGTGCCGCGACGCATGGCCTGGCCGCGGCCAAGGTCAAGGCCCCCGTCATTCCTGTGGTTGAGTATCCGGATGGGACATTCCACAATGACTCGACCCCGCTCCTCTATGATCTTGAGGCGCGTCACGCAGATCGTTCCATCATTCCGCCTGATCCGGCGCGAGCGTTTCTGGCGCACCTTCTTGAAGACTTCGCTGATGAATGGCTGACTAAAGCCATGTTCGGCTATCGCTGGCTGCGCGATGTCGACCAGGTACAGATGAGCCGATGGCTCGCGTTCGATGCGATGAAAGGCGGTGGGCTCGACAAAAGTCAGGCCTATGCTGATCAGTTCCGCGCACGACAGGTCGGGCGGATGGCCATTGTCGGTTGTACCGAGGAAAATTTTCCGTTGATTGAGGCCTCAACCCGGGCAGTGCTAGCGGCCCTTGAAGCACATGTTGTCAATCGCCATTGCTTCTTCGGTACGCGCCCAAGCATGGCGGAATTCGGCATTTATGGGCAATTGTCGCAACTGGGTGTTGATCCCACGCCCGAGGCAATGATGCGGGCGGATTATCCCTACAGCTTTCGATGGCTACTCCATATTGACGATATGTCGGGAATAGAAGGCGATTGGGACGCGCCGGACGCGCTATTCGAACCAATTATTGTCCAGCTGCTCAAGGTTATCGGTGACGTCTATATGCCCTTCCTCCTGGCCAATGCTGCCGCTAACGGGGACGGGGCGGAAACATTCAGCATGAGCGCGATGGGGCATCCCTACACACAGGGCACATTCAAATATCAGGCCAAATGTCTCATCGAATTGCGCGCGCGGTATGCAGCGCTCGACACCCTTGCGCGGGCGTTGGTTGACCCGATACTTGAAGCGTCCGGCATCAGAAAGGCCTTGTCATGAAACCTCAGATAAGCCGCGTCCTCGTCGCGATCATACTGACCATAATCTCCATTCCGGCCTTGGCTGCGCTCGATCCGGCCATCAACAAGCAGTTGACCGAACGCTTCCTGGCTGCGGACAAAAACAAGGATGGAAGGCTGACGCTTGAAGAAGCGAAAGGAGGGATGCCGCGTATCGCGATGGGCTTTGATCGCATCGACGCACGAAAAAGGGGCTTTCTCACCTTGGCCCAGATCAAGAGCTTTGTCGCGGCACGACAATAAAATATTCACCGGCACGTTGAGATCACGCGCGCAGAGCTTTCAAGGCACGGAAGGAATTTTTCAGTATGAAGACCCGTATCACGGAAATGTTCGGCGTAGAAACGCCGATCGTCATGGGGGGCATGACGGGTGTAGGCTATGGTGAACTCATCGCCGCGGTCGCCAATGCTGGTGCACTCGGTTTCATTACGGCGCATATGTTCAAGTCGGGCGACGACCTTCTCGCAGAGATCAAAAAGACCAGGACGCTGACTGACAAGCCATTTGGCGTGAACCTGACCCTACTGCCGTCGATCAACCCTATTCCCTATGACGACTATCGCGAGGCCATCATCGAGTCCGGCATCAGGATCGTGGAAACGGCCGGCCGCGCGCCTACTGATCACTTGCCGCGTTTCAAGGAACACGGTGTCAAGGTCATCCACAAATGTACATCCGTGCGTCATTCGGTTTCTGCCGTGAAACACGGCGTCGATGTGATCAGTATTGATGGCTTTGAATGCGCAGGCCATCCCGGAGAAGACGACATCGGGCTTGTGATCCTTTTGCCCGCGACGGTTGATGCTGTCGATGTACCGGTGATCGCATCAGGTGGAATGGCCGACGGACGCAGCCTTGTTGCTGCGCTCGCGCTTGGCGCGGATGCCGTCAACATGGGAACGCGCTTCTGCGCCACGGTCGAGGCACAAATTCACGATAATGTGAAACGCCAGATCGTGGAATTTACCGAACGTGATACCGTCCTGGTTGGACGGACATTGCGCAACACCGCGCGTGTCGCACGCAACGCGATCTCGGAAAAAGTGGCAGAGATCCAGCGCGATCCGACCAAGACATTCGATGATGTTCGCGAATTCATGGCTGGCGTGCGCGGGCGAGAAAATGTTCTCCGCGATGGCGATCTGGACGGAGGCATCTGGACAACCGGTCAAAGCCAGGCCCTTATCCATGACATCCCGACATGCGACGAACTTGTGGGCAATATCATGGCACAAGCGAACGCAATCGTTGGCGAACGGTTCGCGGCGATGTGGACTGCACGCGCTTAATGAGCGCGGAAGATAGGCCAGGCAAGCTGCACGGAAGCCGGGATCGGGGGTAGATTTTCTACACCGATTTCGAGCGGGTACCGGCGCGTGATTTTCGCCGTCCCGAATAGCACGTCCCAGAAGAATAGCAGGTTGCCGAAATTGCCTTTGTAATTCGTCACGCCATCCGCCTTGTGCTTGCCGTGATGCGCGCTGTGCGTGGCGGGCGTCGAGATGATGCGCTCCACCACCCACATGACAGGTGAAAGCCATTTGATCCTGTACAGAGGAGCATCCCAGCGCACGTCGGAATGCGCGCCCATGATCACCGCCTGTTTGACAATGACATACGGAACATAAACCCAGCCCAACCCGAGATAGATGAGAGCGCCTGAAAACCACAGGCTCGGCATCGTCAGATAGTAAAAGATGTTGTTCCGGAACACGATCCGCACCGACATATATTCGCCGCTGTGATGCGCGCGGTGGAGATTATAGAGCCATGGAAACGTGTGCGAGGCACGGTGCCACCAATATTGCGCCATATCATCGAACACAATGAACAGGAGCACCTGTGCAATGATCGGTATCGTTGCCCAGCTTCCCGCCGCCTCCGGAAAGGCGAGGCCCATCAACCGGTATGAGACGTAGAGGATGAATGGTTGCGTGATAAGAAGCAGCACTGGAGAGCCGATCAGTTCTACCCACGCATCGGTCCGCGTCTGCGTTGGCTTGTTCCAGAATTTGGTTCGCCACATTTCCAGCAGCGCAAAACCGAGGAAAATGCCAAGGACAAAAATGGCTTCGGTTTTCAATGCGTGTGGCCTCCCCTGACGAACAGCAATATGAAAGAACGCTTAGGAGATGGTTGACCTCTAGAAAAGAGTGACCTGCCCTTGGAGCTTCGAAAAGGCGAACAGAAAACCGGCCTCAAAATGCCCGCGTCTTCATCCGAAGGCTGTCCCAGCTTGCGTCGCCCGTCCAGCCGCCATCGACGGGCAGGCTGACGCCGTTGATGAAATTGTCATCGCCGGCCAGAAAGGCGATGGCGGTCGCGACATCTTCGGGTCTTGCGAACCGAGCCATTGGCACCCGATTGATGATATCCTCATCGGAATAAGCCCCGGATGCCTGAGAGATGACATCCATTTCCGTCTTTATCCAGCCAGGGCAGACCGCATTTACCCGCACGCCACGGCCACCCCATTCAGCGGCCAGAGTCCGTGTCAGCCCGATCAGACCGTGTTTGGATGCATTATAGGCTGCCCGATGGATCACCCCCCGCAGCCCCGCGATTGATGCGACATTGACGATGCTCCCACTGCCGCGCGCGAGCATCTGGCGGCCAAAGGCTTGCATCAAAAAAAACGGCGCTTCGAGATTGATGGCCATGACCCGTTGCCAGGCTGCACGGCTTGTTTCTTCCGCCGGCATGATCAGGCTGATCCCGGCATTGTTGACAAGAACATCCGCCGCGCCGTGGTCAGCAGCAACCTGCGCCGCCAATGCTTCAATAAAACCTTCCGACGCAACGTCTCCGCTTATGCCCTGTACCGAATGGCCAGCGCCAGACAGGCGGGCAATAGTTGCATCCAACGGCTGCACATCGGTCAGCACCACATGAAAGCCGGACGTCGCCAGCTTATTAGCCGTCGCCAATCCAACGCCTTGAGCGGCACCCGTGACCACTGCAGTCTTCACAATCAATGACTCCCGATAATATCCTTGTTCCGCGCTCCGCGATGGAGTCGCGCCGAACCGGGCTCGCCATCGAAGACCGTCAGCGGTTGCCCTAACCCACCCAGATAGGCGAACTCCATGCGCGTTCCTGAATGGTCATTGGAACACCTGCGCGAACAGGTTTGCCCAGCTTGTTGGCTTCGTAGGTTGACCAGCGGCAAGTCGGGTTTTGCAGCACACGGGCGTAGTAAAAGGCGCGACGGCCGGGGGCATAATCGGGGTCGCGCCAAGAGATCCTGAGTTCGGGTGAACCGTGTGGGCCGGTTGGCTTGCAGGTCCTTGTATCGACATTGGCGCCATTCGCCGGGCAACGGTGTGTCTTTGCGTCCGGCACGCCCAGTGCACAGGCAATGTCGAACACCCGTTCCTTGAGTGCGCCGCCCTCCACCCAGCCACGGATCATCTGGATACGTTGCAGCCCGGCTTCATTGGGGTCTTGCATCGCTTGCGCAAGGAAGGTCGGCGCGCCGCGTCCGTTTGCGCGCAGGTCCCCACCCATGGGTACTCCATTGGCATAGGCCGTCTTCGCAAAGGCCTCGCTCGTGAAGATATTGTCGGGATAGTCATAGCCTGCAAACAGCCGCACCTTGATGCGCGGGCCAGACGTCGCGAAGGTTTCCTTGCGACGCATCGCCGCGAAGATGTCCTCGCGATTGTTTCGCTCGGCCCAAACTCCCGCCAACCCTGCCGCGCTCCATTGATAGAACGGCGTGGCGCTGGTTCCTCTGAGCTTTTCTTCGCCAGGCATTACGACGGCGCGGCGCCCTTCGGGTGTGCCATCGACAAGGCCGGTCTTGCCGAAATAATGATCCTCTTCGACCGGGCCGCCCGCATTATGCGTGTCCGATGACCCGATGAGACCGAATTTATAGGGGTTCACGCCGGTCTTCTGTTCGATCAGCAGTCCGCGTTGCAGCGCCTGCCGGACATAACTGCCATCGGTCTTGCCAATGATGTCGGTGCCAAGCAACGTGTTGTAAATCTCGAAATTCGCCCATTCATCATTGGGCGAAAGCGACGGATGCGTATCGGATGTGCCCTTGACTTGCGTCATCTCGGTGATCGGCTCGTTGCGCATCCGCGTTGTCGCGTAGGCGCTGGTGATGGGGTTTCCGGCAAAATCGGTCAACTGGAACATCAGGCCATTGGAGACATTACTGTTGTGCGGAATGGCAAGGCCATCAATCCCTTTGGTACGATTGGCATCGAGAAACGCCCACAGATCTTCTGGATTGAGCGAATCGATCGCGCTGAACGGCTGCTCGGGCCGTCGCGCGGTGCGAAACAGGACGACACGGTGGAGATTTCCATGCTCGGGCGCCGCTGTGTATTCGTAGCCCGCAAAAGTCGTGAATGTGCCGGGGCGATAGTAACGGTCTGCGGTTGCCCCCAGCTCGGTCCAGGCGGTCTTCACCACTTCGCGATTGTCGAGTTCGGGAATCCCTTTACCCGTATGCATAACCGCACCCATTTTCGAAAAGGCGGCGGTGATTTTCTCACGCACGCTCGAAAACATATCCTTGGCATAATCGAGCAACGACATCGGGCTCGACGGATCATCCATTTCGCGAAGCACACCCAGATATTCGCTGTGATCGGTCACTGCATAAAAATCGAGCGGGCCACCCTTCAGGGCAATGTCATAGCCAGACGCATGGCGGATAGGTTCGCCCAGCGCATATCGATAGGCATCGTCGGGCGTACGTCGAATCCCGAAGATGTAGGCATCGAACGACAAGTAGGTGTGGACATGGACATCACCAAACAAAGCCTGCCGCCGGTTGGCCTCATCCGCACGCGCTGCAGAGCTGCACGCCAAAGCGGTAAAAGCGACACCCCAGAATATTCTATCGTTGATGCGACTCTTCATGGCATCTCTCCTCGTTTGGTTGAGTGTGCGCGAGGCTTCAGCGTTTCGCTAGCCCTTTCTGGTCCATCCGCCTGCTCATCTGGTTGAACCGGTACTGCCTTTAGAAGTATTGATGTTGGCAAAAAACTCAAGCTGAGGCACTGTGATCGGATGGACGAACTGCAGGTTGCGGGCGGCGTCAAAATCTTTCTGCGTGGAGATCGAAACCAGGGAATCAGCCGATTGCCTTGGTCCGGATGTTAAGCTGCCCGGCGAGGCCCGCATCGCGGTGTTTGGTAATCGCCTGATACTCCGGGGACTGTACCATTTGCAGCATCGCTGCGCGCGAGGGATATTCGGCGATGGCGACCATGTCCCACAATTCCTCAACTTCGCCCAGCATCAGATCAGTAACGAATCCAGAGAACCGCGCCTTGCCGCCAACCGCCGCCAGGCAGGCTTGCACGCCCATGCCATAACGCAAATAGGCATCGCGCCCCGAAAGTTCAGGTTCCGATCCGTCAGCATAAGTGGCTTTGTCCTTGAACTTGAGCAGGTTGACCATGCACATCGGCCCGTCTTCGCCAGCACTGAAAAATACCTGAACCTGCTCGGGGCTGGGGTGGATCTGGTTGGCGACATTCATGCTTTTGCTACCTCCAATATGCATTTTACAAAACCTTGCGGATCATCTTCCTGAATGAAGTGCCCGCCCTTCAGCGTGGCGTGCGGCAGGCCCTTTGTGCCGGGAACGCGGCCGATGAATAAACCCTCTCCGCCGCGCGTGATCGGATCGCCATCACTGAAGCAGCAGAGGAAGGGCTTTTCCCATTGATCAAATACGCCCCAAGCCCTTTTCTGATCGGGCACAGCAACATTGCCTTCGAACGGAACGAAGCTTGGAAAAATACGCGCTCCCGCCTTGTAGCTGCTGTTCGGGAATGGCGCATCATAAGCGGCGATTTCGTCCTCGCTCAGGCCGCGCTTGGTGCGCTTGTCGATAATCTTGCCGATCGGGAAGACCGGACTCCACTTGGAAAAGGCACGCCAGATCGCAAAGGGGCGCGGTGCAGGTCCGCCTTGGGGCAAGCCACCATTGGATAGAACAACGCCCGCAAATCGCTCCGGCATTTCCGCAACAAGCCGCAGACCAATCAACGACCCCCAATCCTGGCACGCAAGCGTGATGTTGGTCAGGTCAAGCTGCTCGATCCAGCTACGCATCCATGCAACATGGCGAGCATAACTATAATCGCTCTTCTTGGCAGGCTTGTCCGACTTGCCAAAACCGATCAGGTCTGGCGCGACCACGCGAAAGCCTGCCTCGACCAAGGGGGCGATCATATGGCGGTAAAGATAGCACCAGCTTGGCTCGCCATGCATCATCAATACGATCGGCGCATCGCGCGGCCCTTCGTCAACATAGTGCAGGCGTAACTTGGTACTGTCCTGCTGATCGGTAATCTCTGCATAGCGGGGCGCAAAGGGGAAATCGCCGATGCCAGAGAAAGCCGCATCGGGTGTGCGTAGAATATCCAAGCTGAGTCCCTATAGCTAGTCGTTATATTGGCATTCTTAATGTCATATTATATAGGAGCGGTCAATGTGTCTCGGGATTAGGTGGCTAGGATTGGCTTGGGTGCTATCGGTCGAACGCCACCTTGTCTTTCACCGACACCGGCGCAAACCTGCCTACTGAATCGTGCACTCGGCTTGAGAATGCCGCTTCTGCCAATGATTTTCACGGTAAAACGCGATCACTATCGCGGAGCCATGCGGATCCCGCCATCCAGACGGATGCATTGCCCGTTGAAATAGGAATTGCGCGCAAGCTCGAGCGCGAGGCTTGCAAACTCCTCCGGCTTGCCGAGCCGCTTCGGAAACGGCACCGAAGCAGCCAGGCTTTCAAGTACCTGGGGCTTTGCGCCGAGCATTAGAGGGGTCGCAAATATCCCGGGCATGATCGAATTGACCCGGATGCCAAGCCCAGAAAGATCACGCGCCATCGGCAGCACCAGCCCGTTGACCCCCGCCTTGGCCGAACCGTAAACAACCTGTCCAATCTGCCCGTCCTGCGCGGCGACAGAAGCGGTTAGCGTGATGGACCCTCGCTCGCCGTCTTCCAGCGGTTCGAGCGAGGCCATACCTTCCGCAGACAGCGAGGCGATCCGGTATGAAGCGACGAGGATACCATTCACTCCGTAGATATAGTCCTCGGTGGAAAGCCGCTTGAGCCGGCCCGCCTCTTTGTCGAATGCCAGCGTCTTGCCACGCCGCGATGTCATGGCGCAGTGTACGGTTAGCCGTTCCTGCCCATGCGCGGCGCGCGCCTTCGCGAACCCGGCGACGACAGAGTCCTCGCTTGTAATGTCGACGTGGCAGAACAGCCCGCCGATCGCGCTCGCCACCACTTCGCCCTCGTCGGCATTCACGTCGAAAATGGCGACCTTGACGCCTATCGCCGCAAAGGCCGCAGCAGTGGCCCGCCCTAGCCCGGAGGCGCCCCCGGTGACGATCGCGGCGGTGGTTGAATCAAGTTCCATTTGTTGTTCCTTGCGACATTGGTCGATAGAGCGAATGGCCCGACGCCACGATCTTCAGGATCGGCAGCGGAAAATCGGGATTGGGCGTGCCGTCATTCTGGACGCCCAGCGGCATCGACCAATCCATGATATATTGCCGTTTGGCTATGCGCCATTCGTCGTGGCGCTTTTCGAACTCGTCGAGGTAGCGTCCACCATAGATTGTTCCGGTCCAAACCCCGTCAGCTTCGCGCACACCGGTGGCCAGCCCATAGCACTCGGCGCTTGCCGTATTGGCCGAAAGCAACGCGATCTGGACGCCGCCAAGGAAATGCCAGCGGCGTTGACTCGCCCGCTCGATCCGCATCACTACTGGGACGAAGTCAGATGCGGTGCCCTTGAAGAAGCCATAGTCAATCGCCGCATCGGGCCAATAGCATGCAGCCTGCCCCTCGTCGTCGAGCCAGTCGAGCGTGCGTGAATAACGCGCGATGACCTCTGTAATGGCTTGCTTGTCGAGCAGCGCCTGCAGTTGTGGATCGCCGCTCACCGCCGCCCGCTCCACCATGCCGGAACCGTGAGCGGAAAGCGTGCCTGCGCAGTTCGTTGCGCTTCGCTGGCATCAAGGGGCAGAGGCAGGTCGAGCGTGCGCGTCAACCCTCCCCCGGCGCCTTCGACCGGATCAACATATTCCAATCGGATGCTTTCGAGCACATCCCCGAAGTCATGGCCCTCATGATGATCCGACATCTGGTGCTCGTAAAAAGCCCATTTGTCAGCGAAGGAGAGCAGGCAATAATAGGCGTTCGGCTCCTGCCCCTTCCAATACTCATAACGCCTGACACCATCTTCGGTGGCAAGTGTCTGCGCGACCATATCGGCGATGATCGACTCCCACTTTGCTTCCTTGCCCGGCTTGATCCGGATGTGTGCGAGCAATGTCGTCATGTGGCGGTCTCCTTTGCTGGCGTAAGCCTGAGTTTGAGTTCCAGCGTTCCGAGCATGATGCCCGGCTGGTGGAGGAAGGTGTTGCCCGCTGCATAATCGATCCCGTCAAGGCGATCGAGCAAGTGGTTCCACGCGATCGTCTGTTCGAGCCGCGACAGGCCCGCGCCGGGGCAGACCCGCGGCCCCGCCGAAAAGACAAGGTGCCGGGTGACAGCCTTGCGATCCAGCTTCAGTTCACGAGGATCATCGAACTCGTCGGGGTCGATATTTGCGGCGCCCCAGCGCAAATGCAGAGTCGAGCCGGCCGGAACCTCCACTCCTTGAAACACCTCATCGCGGGTGGTGACGCGGGTCGACAGTCCCTGAGTCGGCGATCGTAATCGCATCGCCTCCTCGGTGAATGGCCGGATCAGGGCGCGATCCTGCTTGAGCCGCTCGAACAGGCCCGGCGTCTCGCAAACAAGCTGGACCTGCTCTGCGAGCGCATATTGCGTGGTCTCAAGTCCGCCGATCACCATGGCATAGACAATACCGTTGATTTCGTCGTCGCTCAGCTTGCGGTCCAGCGCGTGGTAATGAACCTGGGTCAGGAAGCTGATCATGTCGTCGCGCGGCCGGGCGCGCCTTTCGCGCACTTGATCCCGAACATATTCAGAAAAACCGGCGAGCAGGCGGAACTTTTCGCGGGCTTGCTCGGGCGTCAGGATGTTGTTGTGTCCGCATCCGTGGACATAGGACATCACCTGCGCATTTCCCCAGATTTCCAACTGCGCAATGTCCTCAAGCGGGAAGCCGAGAATAGTTGCCATCGTCCGTTGCGGCAGCGGACGGGCGAACGCAGCGACGAAATCGGCCTCGCTTTCGCAAAGCATCGAGTCGAGCAAATTGTCGACATGCCCTGTGATCATCGCTTCGTGACGCCTGGCACCTGGACCAACCCAAGGGTCCGTCAGCTCCTGGCGGTGCGCGCGCCAAAGATCCGGCGTTGGTCGCAGCGCGACGATCGATTGCACCATCGCGTCGATGTCCGGCATATCACGCGCGAGCTTCCCCGATTGCTGGATTTGCGTCACCAACAGTGACAATGTCGGTAGGAACCGGTCCCAATCGCGCACGACGCGGGCGATGTCGTCATATTTGGTGAGGATGAAGGCGTCCCGCTCAGGCGTGAGGCCCTGCCCCGCTAGGCGTACCACGGGTGCTTCTTCGTGGAGGATCGTATAGGCTTCATACCAATGCTCAGCCGCGCCAGGACTGAACAGGTCGACATCGGCGAGCGCATGGGGACAGCGCATCGGGCTCAGCTCATGGTTGGCGTGGCGTTGCATCAGATGAGACCGTCTATTGAATCTGCCAGTTGTCTAGAATTGAAGATTGCCTGATCATCGTGGTTAGAGCCATGAGCTTTTTTGGGAGGATCGTATGAGCCGCATCGCCACGCTCGCACCGGAAGAATGGGATCCCCGGCTGCGCGAGGCCGTGCAGCCCGATCGGCTCAGCGCGCTTGAGCAGGGCCTGACGCGGTTCTTCGCTCACTGCCCCGACCAGGCACTTGGCCTGATGCAATTTGGCCGCGCCCTGAAGCTCGGCCGAAGCTTGCCCGAGCGGCTGGTTGAGCTGGTGCGGCTGCGCATCGCCTTCTTCAACCAGTGCCGCAGTTGCATGGCGATCCGCTATTCAGATGCGGTGGCGGACGGATTGACCGAGGACCTGGTCTGCTCGCTCGAACGCCCGCAAGAGGCAAGTGACCTGACGCCGGCCGAAAAGTCGGCAATCCGCTTCGGCGAACTCATGGCAACCGATCATCTTTCCATCAATGACGCGACCTTTGCTGACTTGCGGGAGCATTTCAGCGAGGCCGAGATTGTCGAGCTGGGGATGACCTGCGCGTTCTTCGTTGGTTTTGGCAGGCTCGCGGCGACATGGCACATGGTCGAAGACCTTCCCGAAGCCTTTCGCACCACCGACGCGATCGCGCCCTGGGGTCAGGAAAAGGTCCAGGTGCGCTGATGGAGATTGATGTCAATCTGTTCGATCCCGGGCTCCAGCAATGCCCCTATGACGCCTACAGGGTGCTGCGCGACGAGGCACCCGCCTTTCGCCAACCGGGCACCGATATCTACGTTGTCACCCGTTATGAGGACGTGCGGCGGGTGCTGATGGACCCGGAGACGTTCCCCAGCGGATCGTCGGGCACCGCATACCGGATGAAGACCGGCAACATCGAACGGCAGAAGCGTGTTGCCGAGCGGTTCGCCCAGAAAGGCTGGGTTCCCGGCCCGACACTCGCGAGCCGCGACGATCCCAATCACCGGCAGATGCGGGCGATGTTCAACGAGGCGTTCAAGCCAAGCCGGATCATGCAGATCGATCCACTGGTCGAGCAGCTCGCTTACGAACTGATCGATGGTTTCCTTGCCGATGGCCGTTGCGACTGGGTGCGCCAGTTCGCGGTGCCGCTGCCTTTGTTCATCATCGGCGAGCAGATGGGCATTCCACGCGCCGATATGTGGCAGATCAAGCGCTGGACCGACGCCTTCTTCCAGCGCATCTCGATGATGCTGCCAGAAGAGCAGGAAATGGAAATGGTCGATCGCGAGATTGAGGCGCAGCATTATTTTCAGCCGATCTTCGAACGGCTGCGCAAGCATCCCGACGATTCGCTGATCAGCGTGTTGGTCAATACGGTGATCGAAGGTTGGGGGCGTCCGTTGAGCGACGAGGAACTCCACGCCGAGATGATGGCCGACACTTTCGTGGGCGGAAGCGAGACCACGACCAACGCGCTCGCTGCCGGAATGCGGCTGCTGATCGAGAACAAGGACGTTTGGCGGCAGTTAAAGAGCGATCCCCAGCGGTACATGAAGACCTTCATCGAGGAGGTCTTGCGGCTCGAATCTCCGGTGCAGAGCTTGATGCGGTTCTGCGCGAAAGATACCGAAATCGGAGGAGTGACGATTCCTGACGGCGCGCTGATCAACGTCCGCTATGCCGCCGCCAATCGTGACGAGCGCGCCTTCACATGTCCGCAGGAGATTGACCTCGACCGGCAGAAGGCAGGCTCGCACATGGCGTTTGGATCTGGCGTCCATCACTGCCTCGGAGCGCCGCTTGCCCGTCGCGAGCTGATCTGGGGGTTTACGGCGGTCGTTGACCGGTTCGAGGACATGGCGTTTACACCCGGCAAGAATGACTTCGCGATCCACCCGCACTTTCTTCTGCGCAGCCTGAAGGAACTCCACATCGAATTCGAACCGAGGAAACACTGATGGCGACCGTGACCGAGCGCGCGCCGACCCGGATCGACCGCACAAAGCTCCCGGAACCAGTGCTGTCGAACGGCCCGATCCTCGGCGAACGATATTGGTCTCGCGATTTCATGGCGCGCGAATGGGACTCAATCTGGACCAAGGCCTGGCTGATCGGCGGCCTGGCCGAGCAGGTGCCCAACCCCGGCGACTACTTCACATACGAGATCGGCCGAGAATCGATCCTTGTTACGCGTGGCGATGACCACAAGATCCGTGCCTTCTACAATGTCTGCCCGCATCGCGGGAAACAGTTGGTCGAAGTCGAACAGGGAAATGCAAGCCGCATCGCATGCACCTATCACGGCTGGCGCTTCAAACCCGACGGCGAGCTGAGCTTCGTCCCCTGTGCGGAGGATTTTCCCGGCGGCAATCCGTGCGGCAAGGTCGGCCTCGCGGAAGTGCGCTGCGAGGTCTTCGCCGGTTTCGTCTGGGTGAACCTTGATCCCGGCGCACCGCCGCTCGCCGAGCATCTCGGCCCCGTAGGGCCGCAACTTGCCTGCTACGAGATCGAAAAGATGCGGCGCACCCATTGGGTCACGCTCGACGGCGACTTCAACTGGAAGTGCGTGCAGGACAATTTCAACGAGAGCTATCACCTGCCCTTCGTCCATCCCGGCACAGTCTATGTGATGGAACAGAATTACCGGGACTGCCAGTTCGACCTCTACGACCCGCACGGCCATGCGCGGATGTTCATGCCCGGCTCGCGCCCTTCGCGCTCTTTGAAGGGGCAGACCGATACAGTGATCGATGCGCTGGGGAGAGAGCTGCGGTATTGGAACCTCGATCCCGAATCTTTCCGTTCCGATCCAATAGCGATCCGCCCGGCGCTCCAGGCGGCCAAGCGCGCCCTGGGCGCGACCAAAGGCTACGACTATAGCCGGTTCCACGACGATCAGCTGACCGACCACTACCACTATACAATATTCCCCAACATCAGCTTCAGCCTGAAGCCCGACGGCTGTATCTGGCTGCGCGCCGATCCGCACCCGACCGATCCCGAACGCTGCGTGTTCGACATGTGGTATTTCACCTGGTTCCCCGACGGGAAGACCGACTATTTCTCCTACGCAATGTCCGAGGCTGTTGACCTTACCAAGCCGGTCAAACATTTGCGCGGCAAAGTCGGTGAGATCAGCTGCGGCCCGGCGATCGATCAGGACGTTGCGATCTGGTCAAGCCAACAGCGCGGGCTGCGCTCAAGAGGCTACGCTGGGGGACATCTAGCCGGTCAGGAATCACGGGTGCGCTTCTTCCACGATACCATCGACCGGTGGTTGACAGCAGACTGAGAGGACAATGCATGTTCAAGGGCCCGCTCGAAGACCGCATCGCGATCGCCGAATTGCACCAGACTTATGCCGACGCGGTGGTCCGCATCGATGCCGGAGACTGGGCCAAGACCTGGGCCGAGGACGCTCACTGGAGTCTCATGGGCATGGACGTGAACGGGCGCGAGGCGATCGTCGCGTTTTGGGAACAGGCGATGGCCGGGCTCGACGCCGTCAGCTTCCACTGTATCCCGTCGATGACAGTCGTCGACGGCGATCGCGCCAAGGGCCGTTGCCAGACGCAGGAGATCATGAAGGTCAAGGACGGCACCACCCGGGTTATCGGCGGCCTCTACGATGACGAGATGGTCAAGCGTGATGGACGGTGGTTTTATTCCCGTCGCGTCTTCCGCGTTGTTGCAGAGTATAATCCACCGAAAGGATAGCGATGACCAAGATACTGATTGCCGCGCAGATCGACGTTGTACCAGAAAATCGCGAGAAGGCGCTCAAGTCCGCCCAGCCCTGGATCGACGGTGCGCTCTCCCAGCCCGGCTGCATTCACTATGACTGGAGCACCGATCTAAACGATCCGGCGCGGATCAACGTTTTCGAAGAATGGGAAAGCGAAGAGGCTCTCGCGGCACATTTTGCCGGGCCGCAATACGCAGGTATGCGCGCTCACCTCGGCGCGAGTGGGCTGATCAAGGCAGCCAGCCGAAAGTACCGGATCGACGCCGAGGGGCCCGTGTACGATGCCGAAGGCACGCCAACGCCAAAATTTTCATCGTGAATCAAACCCGACGACGGATGCAGTCGCTCCACAACTCGTTTCGTCTTCAAAATAAAATATATTAATTACAATATATTAGGTGGCGGAGCGGGTGGGATTCGAACCCACGATACGCTTTTGGCGTATACTCACTTTCCAGGCGAGCGCCTTCGACCACTCGGCCACCGCTCCGCATGCTCTGGAAGGAATGGGCCCCTATCGCCTTGGTTCGGCTTTCGCAAGCGACGTGGCTGTGCAAGTATAGGGAGATGAATAAATGTACCGCCATTATTCTGTCCGTGTTGACCATCGCCGCCGCGCCATCATCGGCACCGCAACTTGCACCGTCCGAAATCGTGGCAGCGGCTCCCGCGACCGATTGGGTGACGATTTCGCCAGAAGATCTGATCGAAATGACGCTGGCCAATGGCCGCACCGTGACGATTCAATTGGCGCGCGACTTTACCCCGGTTCATGTCGCCAATATTCGCAAACTTGCGCTCGCGCGTTTTTGGGATGGCACAAGCATCAACAGGGTCCAGGAAAACTATGTGGTGCAATGGGGCGATGCGAGCGAGAAGAAGAGTCTCCCCGCGGGCCTCGGAACCGCTCCGGCGAGCGACTATGTGAGGCCGTTGGCAGGATTGGCCTTTCGCCCCCTGTCCTATCGCGATGCTTACGCAAAGAAGGTCGGGCACGCGTCTGGTTGGCCAGTCGCGAGCGACGGAAGAACCGCATGGCTCCCGCATTGCTTCGGGATGATCGGGGTTGGTCGAAACCTCGCGCCCGATACCGGAAGCGGCGCAGAACTCTATGTCGTCAACGGCCACGCGCCGCGCCATCTGGATCGCAACATCGCCGTAATCGGCAGGGTTATTGATGGCATCGGCGCGCTGACCGCCCTCCCACGCGGTACTGGTGCGCTAGGCTTCTACGAGAAGGCGGAGGAGCGAACGAGTATCGCCAGCATCGGCATTGGAACTGCACAACGCTGGCAAATGATGCGAACGGATTCCACAAGCTTTGAGGCCTATGCCAACGCCCGCGCAAATCGTCGCGACGCATTCTTCAACAGTCCCGCTGGCGGCGCGGACATCTGCAATATTTCTGTGCCCATCCGGAAGACGCCGGCTGGTTAAGAATGCGTTGCCATTTTGCAACGCACAAAATCCAACTGCACTGGCAGCGGAGAATAACTGCCAAACCAACTCGACTGTCACAATCGCGCAACTTAGGTTCTGGAAAGCGCCAATGTACGGCTTGGGATGAGCCGATTCGCTTGTCAAGGAATCTCAAAATGAAGACAGAATTTTTCGCCGGCGCGGCGCTCGCCGCTGTTGTTGCACCTGCGTTTGCACAGTCCACAGGCTCCATTGACTTTGAAAAGGAAATCGTTGTCACGGCCTCAAAGTCTGACGATGTTGGCGGGGTGGTCGCGCCCGACACCACCAAGGCCAAAGCCGTGCTGACACAAGAATTTATCGAACGTCAGACCCCCGGCCAGACGGTCAACTCGATCATCAACTCCCTGCCGGGCGTAAGCTTCCAGAACAATGACCCGTTCGGATCGGCCGGCGGTACGCTGAACATTCGAGGATTCGATTCCACGCGTATATCCCAAACGTTTGACGGCGTGCCGCTGAATGACTCGGGTAACTATGCGTTGTTTTCCAGCCAGCAGCTAGATTCGGAACTGATCGAGCAAGTGAACGTCAACCTTGGTTCGACCGATGTGGATAGTCCGACAGCCGCGGCTTCTGGCTCAACAGTGAACTATCGTAGCCGCAAACCGTACGACAGTTTTGGCGCCAAACTCGCCGGATCAGCCGGTGAATACAGCTTCTTTCGTCTCTTTGGCTCGGTTGACACCGGCGAATTCACGCCTTGGGGGACCAAGGCCTTCTTCGCCGCCAGTCACAGCGAAAATGACAATGTGTTCAACAATCGAGGCCGCATCGACAAGCAGCAATATAATGGCAAAATTTTTCAGCCAATTGGCGATAATGGTGACTTCATTTCACTTTCTGGTCACTACAATGAGAGCCGAAACAATTTCTTCGGCTCGGTGCCCTTGCGCGTCGATTTGCTCAATGCCAACGGAACTCCGAACAACAGTGTTGTTCCAAGTCGCTTCCCGGTGACCAAAGATGAGCGTTTTTATACGATTGCCCGTTGCACGACCAATCAGGCCGCGCGCGCCGGCCTCGCCGATCTTGCCAATAGTTGTGGTTCTACGTTCGACGAACGGTTCAACCCGTCAAATACCGGCAATATCCGGCTTGCGTCAAAATTCACAATCACTGACGGGTTAGTCCTTACCGTCGACCCAAGTTACCAATATGTGAAAGCCAATGGCGGTGGCACGTCCGTCGGTCAGGAAGTGCGGCGGGATGTCAATCCAAGTGGCGGTACCGCAAACTGCAACACGACTGCAGATGGCGCAGCGGTTAGCTGTCAGTCGGGATACATCGGTGGAACACCCTATTTCGGTCGCGATCTCAACGGCGACGGCGACACCCTTGATACCGTACGCGTCGTAACACCGAGCCAGACGCAAACGCATCGCTACGGCGTTATTGCATCGCTGCGCTATGACATTAATGATTATCACACCGTGCGCGTGGCGTACAGTTTCGACCGCGCCCGCCATCGCCAAACGGGCGAGGTCGGGCTCCTGAATCTCAATGGCGAACCGTTCGACGTTTTCCCGGTCAATGCCGGGCTCAAGGATGTTGGCGGAAATATCCTCCAGAAGCGCGACCGTTTGTCCTACGCAATTTTAAGCCAGTTCTCGGGCGAGTATAAGGGCGAGTTTTTTGACGAGGCGCTGACCGTCAATATCGGAATCCGGGCGCCATTCTTCAAACGTAATCTCAATAACTTCTGCGCGACATCAAGCGCGGCCGGCTTTGTCGAATGCTTCGGGACCAACGCCGCAGGGCTCGCCGCCTATTTGGCGAGCAACCCAACGGTCACCGTCGGCAATGGCGCATCGGCAACAACTGCTCTTTTGCAGGGGCCGCAACAGCGGGTACTCAAGTACAACAAGATACTCCCGAACTTGGGTTTGACCTATGATTTAGGAACCAGGGCAAGCATATTTGCCAACTATTCCAAGGGCATTCAGGTTCCGGGGACGGACAATCTCTATAATTCCTTCTTCTTCGTCCCTAGCGCCGCACAGGCTCGTCCAACACCGGAAACAACCGACAATTTCGACATGGGATTGCGGTATCGTTCCAGCAAGTTGATTGCGCAAGCGTCGATCTGGTACACAAAATACTCCAACAGGCTGGCTTCCGCCTATGATCCGGATCTCGACCGATCAGTTTATCGAAACCTTGGAACAGTCAACAAATACGGCATTGATGGCAGTGTTTCGTACCAGATCATTCCAGAGCTTTCGGTCTATGTTTTCGGATCCTATCTGAAATCGAAGATCAAGGATGACCTGCAGGTAACGGAACTTGCCAACGGCACGGCGATTTTCGCTCCGACTGGTGGCAAACGGGAATCGGGAGCGCCGGTTTATTCGCTCGGCACCCGAGTGCAGGGCCAAATTGGTCCGCTTGAACTCGGTGCGCAGGCAAAGCGCACAGGCAAGCGGTTTATCAATGACACGAACTTGCCTGTCTTCGCCCTACCGGCGGCGAACCAGACTATACCGGCGAGCACGTTAACAGTGTTTCCTGCAGCCGCACCAGCATACACCTTGGTCGATTTGGATGCTCGTCTGCCGCTTGGTTTCATCGGACTGAACGACAAGAGTTACTTCCAACTCAACGTAACCAACCTGTTTGACAAGGTCTATGTCGGCGGCTTCAACGGTGGCAACCAAACGCCGACGTATAACACGACGACCGGTGTGATCACCGGTTATTCTTCTCCTATATTTGTTCAAATTGGTGCGCCGCGGACATTTATGGGATCGGTTGTGTTCGCCTTCTGATTTCAACACGCCTCAAAAAACTACCGTTGCCTCCAAAGGCAACGGCAGCGTGCGTTCGATTATCTCGTTACAGATTTGCATTCTCGGCTGTTTCGGTGACGGCCTTTACCTTCGCCTGGCAAGACTATTGCAACTTGGTCTCGCTCGCTGGCCAAGGCGATGCTAGGGCGCAGTCTCTTATTTGGAGACTGCGTTGATGTCCTTCACGTCTGACAGTTTGATAGTGTTTGGTGCGACGGGGGATTTATCGCAGCGGATGTTGTTGCCGTCTTTGTGTGCGTTGAACGCGGATGGTTTGGTATCGGGAGATTTACGGATTATCGGGAC
>JANOFN010000004.1:0-137908 GCA_031413655.1 Sphingomonadales bacterium
TTGGTGGGTCAAAGCTGCAGGAGTGCGTAACCGGCACCCCCGTCTCCTGCACCGCCTTTGTGCCCGGCGCCGTCCTGCAGGAGAAAGGCCCCAAAGCCCCTGCAGGGTGATGACGGAGCACTCTCCGCCCGGCCCGGACGCGTTCGCACGATGACAAGGCGCAAAGGTCGCATCCTTGAGGCAGCGACAGACGCCAGCCGCTTTCGCACCACGTGCTGCTGCACAGGGTCCAGGAACCCCATCCAGCTGTCCCGTCCCCCTCTCCTTGCGACCTGGACGCGCCGATCGAGTGACCCAAGCCAGCTCGCACCCCAAATCCTATTACGCAAGAAGAAAGAACAGAACGGGGGATAAAGAGGAGACTGGATGGATCAATTATTTGCATGGCAATGGCGGGTTTCGACGACATTGCGGTCGTTCAACGACCCGCCTTTGAAGATTTGTGGGATACGTTCTTTGCCTGATCATTAAGCTGCGCCACGATCAAAGCGACTGTGTTAGCGAGCACATCCGGGATGCGATTTAGCGGAAGACCGTGATCGTGGAGCGGCCAAGACGCGTCTGCGCCTGAAAGACCCAGCAACATTGCCGTGGCATCGACGGTGGCTTTCGGGGGAGCGCCAACCATCTTCACCGCCTTACGAATAGCGTCGAGGCGTTTGACCCGGCGGCGCTGGCGCACCTTGTTCCAGACGCGGCCGCTGCTCGCTGCAATGACGCGGGTGAGCGGATGCTGCAGTGCCATGGCATGGATGTCGCGGAAGTAACGCGGGAGGTCGGCGGGGCCAGAAGCGAGCACGACGCCGTCCGGATAGAACATCCGGTCGAACCAGTCGCCGAGCGCGAGGATCTGGCTTTCCTCGTTCGGGAAATGGAAGTGCACGGTGCGCAGGCTGACACCCGCGCGCAACGCGGCCTCGCCGGGCGAGAGCTTATCGCGACCGGGCTGGGACAGTTGTTCGGCGAACGCGCTGAGGATGGCCTCGCGCGTCGCCGCCGCCTGTGCCTCACGTTTTGCACTGACGTATCGGCGGGTCGACGTCATGTCGAAGGGAGAAACTCGACACCGTGGATGTCGCCTATACGCACAATTTCGGGAAAGTCCGGCGGGTTCATGGACACTTCGTTCGAAACCTGGCGGAAAAACTTGGAGGCGTTTCCCTTGGTAACGATGGTGAGGAACTCCGCGTCCTCAACGGTATGATAGCTGTGCGGTGTATTGGCCGGCACGTGCGCAAAGCCTCCGGGCCCAAGGCGCGTGGTGTCGCCGTTAACCGTGACGTCGAGCACGCCTTTGGTGACGACGTAAATCTCTTCCCACGCGTGTTTGTGCGTCGGTGGGCCTCCCCCAGTAGGGCCGCTGGTATCGAAAATTTCGACGGCCGAGCCCATGTCGTTCGTAAGCATCGGGGCGAGTGTTTCGCCCAGCAAATAGAAGCTTTCCTTTGCGTCACCCTTGGGTGTCCCGGACATCATCGCCTCCTTGACCTTTTTCGTTGCGTTGTAGTGCAATGAATTAGCCATAACATTCGCTGCATTTAGATGCAATCAATATATGACGGTAGGCTGGATTGTTCGCTCCCCGCAACATTGCGGGCATTCGGTCTTTACTGCCTGGGCTTCCAGTTCGCGTCCGTCAGGTGCCCGGCCATACCCGTTCAACGTCGGACAGTCGCACCAGCAGTGACCAACAAGCGTTTTGTTCTCCGTATATGACCGGGTTGCTGCACGAATGGACACACGCCTCGGACGTCTTTTCGGTTGCAAGTGAATTGATTTGATGAGTGCGCCAAAATTTCGGATCGATCGGCGTCCACTCGTCGCTCGACAATCCCGGCTCCATTGGCGGCGGCAATTCCCGCTTTCCCCAGATTTCGATTTGTCCATCTTGAGCCGCTTGCCTGACCGCGTCCAATGTCACGGGATAGCCACCGCGCTTGTCCGAATCGCCCAACACCTTTGCAATGAGCTTGACGGCTTTCCAAATAGGCATTTGGGGATTCGATTTGCGTGTGTCGGGAGCCTTGCCAATGGTCGGCATTACCCGGCGAATGGCGTCAAGCGCGTCTAGGCTTTCGGCTCTCATGGCGTTTCGTACTGCTGTTTGCGGGGGACGGCCAAAGCCATGGGATGGCGTTATTTCGTGTTGCTCAGGCATCGGCGGATCGACCTGCTTGTTCGACCAAAATGACCATCTTAACCAAAGCAGAAGCGCGACCAACGCAAGCCAAGGCAAATAGATCGGGTAATCGGCAAACATTCCTGCACGGCTCCAAGGATCTTCCCGATGCGGAGAGGGAAGCAATTCAACGGCGAAAACCCGTTGTGTCAGAGAAATACTAAGACATTCTTGATAAGAGCTAATTCACCTGCCGCTCGCGTCCTTCCCAATAGGGTGCGCGGAGGTCCTTCCGGAGGATCTTGCCGCTGGCATTGCGGGGCAGGGCGGCGATGATGTCGATGGATTTGGGGGCCTTGAAGCCAGCGATCCGTTCGCGGGCCCAATTGATCACACTGGCCTCATCGATGGTTGCGCCGGGCTTGGCCACGCAAATCGCCTTGACCGCCTCTCCCCATTTGTCGTCCGGAATACCGATCACCGCCACTTCGGCAACGGCGGGATGCCCATAGATCGCGCTTTCGACTTCCGCCGGATAGACGTTTTCGCCGCCAGTGATGATCATGTCCTTCACCCGGTCGTGGATGAAGAGATAGCCATCAGCGTCCATGTAGCCAGCATCGCCGGTGCGAACCCACCCATCGGCACTCATCGTCTTGGCGGTCGCCTCCGGTAGGTTCCAGTAAGTCATCATGTTGTTCGACGATCGCGTGACAATCTCTCCCACCGCGCCGGTCTGGACCTCGTTGCCTGCTTCATCGATGATTTTAAGCTCGACGCCGGGCAGGGCTTTGCCGGCAGCGCGCATTCTCGGGTTGCCGCTTGGATCATGATCTTCGGGCGGCAACATGACGACCGTGCCAGTCGTTTCGGTCATGCCATAGGCCTGGAGGAACTGGGCGCCGAACACCTGCATGCATTCGCGAAGCAGTTCGAGCGGAATTGGTGCGGCACCGTAAATGACGTATTTGAGGCGGCTGAAATCGGTCACCCTGGCATTGGGGTGGTTGATCACCATCTGCAGTGCGGCAGGAACCATGAAGAAGCGCGTGACGCCTCCGGTCGCGACGGCTTCGAGGATGCCACCCGGTTCGAACTCCGCCATGATATGGCTTGTGACGCCTGCTGCCAGCGCCATCACACCAATCCCCGTGCCGCCGATATGGGCGCAGGGCATGCACGCCAGGATGACCTCATTGTCATCCCATTGCGACCAGGGAAGCCCCGCATCGAGCTGGGGAATGCGCAAGCCAAACAGGTTCAGGTTGGACAGGACGGCCCCTTTCGGGTTGCCAGTTGTGCCCGATGTATAGAGCTGGAGGACGGCTTCGTCTGGCCCCGCAGCTTCAAACTCAATGCGGCTGGTCGAGAGTATCCAGCGTTGTGCTTCCTCTGCGCCGAAGATCCTTTCGACATGAGACAGATCATTCCTCAGCGCCTGCGTTGGCCGGTCAAAACCGGGTCCGGTGAACAGCATCCGGGCCTTTGTATCGTTGACGATATAGGCAATCTCGGCCGGGGCGAGCCGCCAGCCAACCGGGACCATGACAACCCCAATCCGGGCAGCTCCATAGAAAAGTTGGTAATAGAGATCGCTGTTCTTCCCGAGCCACGCAATCCTGTCTCCCTTTTTAAGACCGGCCGCAAGCATTGCCGAAGCCGCCTGTGCCGTTCGCTCCCCAAGTTCGGCGAAGGTCAGCGTGCGATCTTCCTGTCGCAGCGCGACTCTCTCCGGGCATTCGCGGGCCCAATGGGTGATGAAATGATCGAAACTCAGCAAGGGTGATTGTTCAGTCGGGACGTGTGGCATCGTTCTCTCATCGATTCATGTTCTTTCGTGAAGGCTAGGGGATACGTCCAGATGTGCAAGGGGTGACACGGTAACGGGGTCAATCCTGTGATAACCATTGAAAAATATCGTCGCGTGTAAAGCATTGATCAACCAAATTTCGATACGGTTTGAAGATCAGAAAAGGGAATCGGGTGGTCAGGATGGCATCGAAAGCTGGTTTGGGGCAAAGATGGGATCACGAAGGGCGTCGGGCCGAGCGTCTTGACGTAAGAATGAAGGCCGCTTTGCGCGCCTCAGGCGCGACCAAATTTGAAATCGATGTCGTCGATATCTCGGTTGTCGGGTTCCGCTTCGATGCCGTTTGCAAACTCAACATTGGCGATCGCGTCTGGCTTACCATTCCGGGGATGGGTGGAATTGAATCGATCGTCGTCTGGCGCGAGAATTTTCACTATGGCAACGAATTCGTTTCGCCCCTGCACATAGCTGTTTTCGATCATGTCCTGAAGCAGTTTGGAAAGCCAAAACAAGAAGATTAGGCTGATTTCCTGATTGCAACCGTTCCGGCCGAATAGCCGGCTCCAAAAGAACAGATCAAGCCCTTGTCCCCCGGCTTGAGGTCTTCGCTGTTGAGGTGGAAGGCAATGATCGAACCGGCTGACGACGTATTGGCATAGGTATCCAGAACGGTCGGGCTTTCATCGGCACTTGCCTCGTGCCCGAGCACCCGTGTTGCGATAAGCCGGTTCATTCCGGCATTGGCCTGATGCAGCCACATTCGGCGCAGCGAAGCTGGTGCAATTTCAAGATGCTCAAGCTGCGCAATGATCAATTCCGCTACCATCGGGACGACTTCCTTGAAGACCTTTCGGCCTTCCTGGACAAAAAGCTTGTCTCGATCATCGCGACTTTCAGGGTGGGTGCGGTTGAGGAAGCCGAAATTGTTGCGGATGTTATTAGAATATTGGGTCTTGAGCCGCGTTCCCAAAATCTCCCAATGCCCGGAAGGCGCCATGCTTTTTTCTTCGACGAGGATCGCGGTGGCGACATCGCCAAAGATGAAATGACTGTCACGATCTTGCCAGTTCAAATGGCCCGAACAGATTTCCGGATTGATCACGAGAACCGAGCGGGCACTGCCCGAGCGAATGAAGTCGGCAGCGGTCTGGATTCCGAACGTGGCGGACGAGCAGGCAACGTTCATGTCAAAGGCAAATCCTTCGATGCCAAGTGCCGCCTGTATTTCGACCGCGATTGCCGGGTAGGCGCGTTGCAGGTTCGAACAGGCGCACAACACAGCATTGACGTCCTTTGCATCGCGGCCGGCGCGCGCCAAGGCATCGCGCGCCGCTGCCACACCGATTTCGGCAAGCACCGAGAGTTCGTCATTCGCACGTTCGGGAAGGCGCGGGCACATGACGCCGGGATCCAGGATCGGCGCCTTGGAAAGCACGAACCTGGACTTGATGCCGCTGGCCTTTTCGATGAATTCGACCGAGCTCGGCAGGAGCGGTTCGATCGTCCCGGCGTCGATGTCCTTTTGGTTCTCCCGGTTAAAATTTTCGACAAAAATGTTGAAACTTTCAACCAGTTCTTCGTTCGAAATACTGTCTTCGGGTGTGAACAGGCCGGTCGCGGAAATCACGGGTTCGAACATTATGGAAATGACCTGTGGCGTTGGGATGTGGCGTTGCGCCCGTTCTAATCGTCGCAAACGGCAAGTTCAACTCGACCCCTCATGTCCCAATTGCTTTTGTGCGTTTCGGATGCGAAAAGTCATGCCATGCAACAGATACGCACCTATACAACATCCGCGACCCGCGCAGGGGTCGGCTTTGGCAGCGCCCTGGCGATCACTATTTCGTGGAGTTTGCACAAGTCGATCCTGTGGGCGATCATCCACGGCGTCCTGTCATGGTTTTACGTCATCTATTACCTGCTGACGCGATAGTGGACGATCAGCCGTTCGCGTTGCCGGAAAGCGCGCTTGAGGAGCGGTTTCTGGCGGCGACCGGTCCGGGCGGCCAGAATGTGAACAAGGTTGCAACCGCCGTTCAGATCAGGCTGGACGTGTTCGCGTTGCGCCTGCCGCCGCCGGTTTATGCGAGGCTCAAGACCCTCGCGGGAAGCCGGTGGACGAACGAAGGCGAAATCGTATTGACCGCACGAAGCTTTCGTACACAGGATGCCAATCGTGCCGACGCGCGGCAGAGGTTGACCGAACTCGTTCTGAAAGCCCATCAGGCACCCGTCCGCCGGATCAAGACCAAGCCCTCGCGGACGGCAAAGGAAAAGCGACTTTCGGGCAAGGCCATTCGGGGTGATGTAAAAAAGGGCCGTGGAAAGGTGAGTTTTGAGTGATGTATGAATTCTCGATCAGCAATGGCTCAAAGGCGGAGCTTTATCGCGACCTTCTTGCAGCGATGGATGCGCTGACGACTGACGAGCCTGATCCGATCGCGAACATGGCCAATGCTGCCGCCTTGATCTGGGAATATCTCCCCGCGCTGAACTGGGCAGGATTCTATCGGTTGGTCGGCGAGGAACTGGTTCTTGGACCATTTCAGGGAAAGGTCGCCTGTATCAGGATTGCGCTGGGCCGCGGCGTCTGTGGAACAGCGGCCACCACGCTGCAGACCCAGATCGTGCCAGACGTCCATGCGTTTCCCGGCCATATCCCGTGCGATTCGGCCTCTGCGTCTGAACTGGTTGTGCCGATTGTCCGGGACGGGCGGCTGATCGCCGTGCTTGATCTGGACAGTCCGCAGCTTGCCCGCTTTGATTCTGACGATGGCGCGGGCTGCGAATTCTTGGGGCAGTTGCTGGCCTCCCGGATTTGACCCGCAACGGGACAGGATTAACCACACACCGGCATTTGCTGATGGTTACAAAGCTGTTAATAACGAATCGGATGAGGGCGGGCTTCTGCCTCTGGTTGTGTTGTTGACGGGGAGTGAATGGCCATGAAGAGCATCGGATTTGGCAGCGTCGCGTTGGCCATGTCGATGGTTCCCGCGATGGCTGGCGCGCAGGGTGCGCCTCAAGTTGTAACCCCGCAAGTGGTTCGTCAGGTTGTTGCACCATCGTCGAACACGATCGAAGATGCCGCCAAGGCAGCTGCTGCTGCTGCCGCCGCAGCGGCAGATCGCAAGCCGGCTGAAGCAGGACATGTTCATGTCGCGCCGACGGTCGTGCAATCCCAAGCGACCCGTCAGGTTGTTGCCCCATCATCGAACACAGTCACAACTACAGTCACGACGATGCCTGCGACTGCCGGTCACGTTCATGCGGTACAGATGCAACATGGCGATCATCCGCTGACCTATGATTATCGCAATGCCGAGAGGGGCGACGTCACCTATCAGGGGCGCTGGACCGGAACCTGGACTGGCCATTATGAGGGCCAGCCCCCGCAAGTTTACAACGGAACCTATGACGGGCGATATGGCGGCTCGGTTCCGCACCGGGCCGATCGTGACGGTCGTGGTAATGTCTATTATGGCGCGCCGGGTTATTATTACAGCTATGGCTGGGGTGCACCGATGATGACGACGATCACGTTCCAGTCTGCTCCGATCATCACCACCACAACAACGACAACCGAAGAAGTGATTTATGGTGCAGCACCGCGCAAGCGGATCGCGCGCCGAACCTGGAAGCCCCGCCCGAAGCAACGCTGCGCCTGCTAGTCTGGCGCGTCGTACCGAACGGGGCAAAGGCCCGGTCGCTTGGGGGAGCGGCCGGGCCTTCTAGTTTTCAGGGCTAACTCAACCGATCAAGTGCTTCGTTCGTCAGCGAGCCGGGCACGATCATCACCGGGCAGGGCAGGCCGCCAGAATCGGCTCCCGCGAAATGGTTGACGAGCGGGCCGGGATTGCCTGTTTTGGCTGCAGCAAGCACCAACGCCCCGATTTCGGGGTTATCCGCAAGCGCTTCTCGGATCGCAGCAACAGCGTCACCTGATTTGACTGCAATCTTGGGCGTGATCGGGGTTTCCTGCGCCAGAGTATCGATCGCATGCCTCACAACCCGTTCTGCATGCGTACGTGCTTCGCTTTCGATTGTGGCCTGGACGCCGCCCCAGGCAACGAATTCGGGCCGCGGAATGATGACAAGAATCTCAAGGCCGCCCGCAGTCTTGGCAGCGCGCCGCGCCGCAAAGCGCAATGCGACCTCGGCTTCTTCCGTCTCATCGATAATCACCAGATAGGTGCGCATCCCGAAGCTTGCCTTCCCAAATTGGCCCAATAAGGGTGAGCCTGCGTCAATTATTCGCGCTGCGCAAGGGCTTGGCTCTAGCGCGTGTGCGCGCTTGCCGTTACGTAAAGTGCTGCACTCGCAGGAACAGGTGAACCGCCCGATGCCAATCGAACTCAAAATGCCCGCTCTCTCGCCCACAATGGAGGAAGGCACCCTCGCCAAATGGCTGGTCAAGGAGGGCGATACGGTCAAATCGGGGGATCTGATTGCCGAGATCGAGACCGACAAGGCGACAATGGAATTCGAGGCGGTCGATGAAGGCACGATCACCGCGATCATGATTGCCGAAGGCACCGAAGGCGTGAAGGTCGGGACAGTCATCGCAACGATCACCGGTGAAGGCGAGGATGCCAGTGCGAAGCCTGCACCCAAGGCAGAAGCTCCCAAGATGCAGGAAGCGAAGGCCGACGCCGCCCCCGTTGCGCCACCACCACCCGCCGCGCCAGCAAGGACTGATTCTGGAGACCGGATCATCGCTTCGCCACTCGCCAAGCGGTTGGCGGCTGCGCAAGGCATCGATCTTTCCGGGATCAAGGGCACAGGCCCGAATGGGCGGATCGTCAAGGCTGATCTGGAGGGCGCGTCAGGGACTCCTCAGGCCAAGGCTGCACCGGCTGCGACGCCAATGGCATCCGCGCCCGCCCCGATCCCCGATTTCGGCATCCCGCATGAAGCAGTCAAACTTTCGGGCATGCGCAAGACGATCGCGCGCCGCCTGACCGAATCGAAGCAACAGGTGCCGCATATCTATCTGACGGTAGATATCCGGCTCGATGCGCTGCTCAAGCTGCGCGGTGAACTCAATGCCAGCCTTGAAAGCCGCGGTGTGAAACTCTCGGTCAACGACATGCTGATCAAGGCGCTCGGCCTTGCGCTGGTGATCGTGCCCAAGTGCAACGTCTCGTTCGCGGGCGATATGATGCTTGAATATTCGCGGGCAGACATTTCCGTGGCGGTCAGCATTCCGAACGGCCTGATTACGCCGATCATCGTCGATGCCGGCAGCAAGAGCGTTTCCGTGGTCGCCACCGAGATGGCCGCGCTCGCCGCCAAGGCGAAGGAGGGCAAGCTCCAGCCGCACGAATATCAGGGCGGCACGGCCAGCCTCTCCAACATGGGGATGATGGGCATCAAGCAGTTCGAAGCCGTCATCAACCCGCCGCAGGGCATGATCATGGCGATCGGCGCAGGCGAGAAGCGGCCCTATGTGGTCGATGATGCTCTCGCGATTGCGACCGTGATGAGCGCGACCGGCTCGTTCGACCACCGCGCGATCGACGGCGCGGACGGGGCGATGTTGATGAAGGTGTTCAAGGAATTGGTGGAGAAGCCGCTAGGGTTGGTGGCTTAGGTGCAGGTGCTGCGTATAATCCCCTCTCCCCTTGAGGGAGAGGGAGCGAGACTTGGGGGCGCGCCGCCTAGTCGCAGCGGGAGAGGGGGTGTTGAACGCGGGAAACTTTTGCTGGAGCGTGCAAAATGGATGCGCTCCAACCCCACAGCAGCCGAAGCCAAGCTCTGGCAAATTCTGAGGTGCAAACGTCTCGCGGGTTACAAATTTAAACGACAGGTTGTGCTGGACGACTACATCGCCGATTTCGTCAATTTTGAGCAGCGTATCATTGTTGAGGCTGATGGCTCACAACATCTCGACAATGACCATGACGCGAGGCGAGATACCTATCTTGGAAGTCAGGGTTTCGCATTGATGCGCTTCTGGAATAACGACATATTGCACGACGGGCAGTCGGTTGAGGATGCGATCTGGCACGCCTTGCAAATGCCCCCTCTCCCTCCCACCGCTGCGCGGCGGGCCCCTCCCTCTCCCGCGAGGGGAGAGGGGTTATTCTGGAGCGAAACAAGAAATGCCTGAAAACTACGACCTCATCGTCCTTGGCTCCGGCCCCGGTGGCTATGTCGCTGCGATCCGGGCCGCTCAGCTTGGCCTCAAGACGGCCATCGTCGAGCGCGAAAATCTCGGCGGGATCTGTCTCAACTGGGGGTGCATCCCGACCAAGGCGCTGCTGCGTTCGGCGGAGATTTATCACTATATGCAGCACGCCAAGGATTACGGGCTGGTCGCCGAAAAGATCAGCGCGGATATTGAAGCGGTGGTGAAGCGTTCGCGCGGCGTGGCGAAGCAGCTCAATCAGGGCATTGGCCATCTGATGAAAAAGAACAAGATCACCGTCCATATGGGCGATGGTACGATCACCGCTCCCGGCAAATTGACCGTCACCAAAGATGGCAAGGCCGAGGAATTGACTGCGAAGAACATCATCATCGCGACCGGCGCCCGCGCGCGCGACCTGCCGTTTGTCAAGACCGACGGCGTCCGCATCTGGACCTATCGCCACGCGATGGTGCCGCCAGAAATGCCGACAAAGCTGCTCGTCATCGGATCGGGCGCGATCGGCATCGAATTTGCCAGCTTCTACAACGATATGGGCGCCGAAGTGACGGTCGTCGAAATGCTCGATCGCGTGGTTCCGGTTGAGGATGCCGAAGTTTCGGACTTCCTCGAAAAGGCGCTCACCAAGCAGGGCATGACGATCATGACCGGTGTGGGCGTCGAAAAGCTGGATGTCACTGCGAAAAGCGTGTCGGCAAGCATCAAGGGCAAGGACGGCAAGCTCACGACGTCCGAATTCAGCCATGTGATCGTCGCGGTGGGTATCGTGCCCAACACCGAAAATATCGGCCTTGAAAAATTGGGTGTGAAGACGACCAAGGGCCATATCGATACCGATCCGATGTGCCAGACCAATGTCCCCGGCATCTGGGCGATTGGCGACGTGACCGCGCCACCCTGGCTCGCGCACAAGGCCAGCCATGAGGGCGTGATCGCGGTGGAAGCGATTGCGGGCAATCATCCGCACGCGATGGACACCCTCAACATTCCCGGCTGCACCTATTGCCACCCGCAGATTGCCTCAGTTGGGTTGACCGAGGCCAAGGCGAAGGAAGCAGGCTATACGGTAAAGGTCGGCAAATTCCCCTTCATCGGCAACGGCAAGGCGATTGCGCTGGGAGAGGCGGAGGGCTTCATCAAGACCGTGTTCGACGCGACCACAGGCGAACTGCTTGGCGCGCACATGATCGGCGCGGAAGTCACCGAATTGATCCAGGGCTATACCGTGGGCAAGACGGCCGAACTGGTCGAAGCCGACTTTATGAATACCGTCTTCCCGCATCCGACGTTGAGCGAGATGATGCACGAAAGCGTATTGGGCGCTTATGGCAAGGCGCTGCATTTCTAGATGGCCCAAGGCACTCACGATTTCACCCTCGATCCGCGCAACGATGCGATCCTGATCAATGTCAACGGCGTGCTCGCACCGCGCGCCGAAGCAATGGTTTCGGTATTCGACAGCGGCTTCATGCTCGGCGACGGCGTGTGGGAGGGTTTGCGCGTTCACAAGGGACGGATTGCGTTTCTTGACCAGCATCTCGACCGGTTGTGGGAAGGCGCGAAGGCAATCTTCATGGACATCGGCGTTTCGCGTGAGGTGCTCGAAGCGCGGCTCTATGAGACGATCGACGCCAATGCGATGGATGCTTGCCACATCCGCCTGATGGTTACGCGCGGCATCCGTTCGACGCCGTATCAGGATCCGCGCGTCGTGATTTCGCCCGCAACGATTGTCATCATTGCCGAGCACAAGGACCCGCTTCCAGTGACGGTCGAGAAGGGGCTGTCGTTGTTCACCGTCCATGTCCGGCGCGGCTTTCCCGATGTGCAGGATCCCAAGCTCAATTCGCATTCGAAGCTCAACTGCATCACGGCCTGCATCCAGGCAACGCAGGCGGGGGCGGACGAGGCGTTGATGCTTGATCCACACGGCTTCGTCGCGACCTGCAATTCGACGCATTTCTTCATCGTGCGCAAGGGTGCAGTCTGGACTTCGACCGGTGACTATTGCCTGGGCGGGATCACGCGCGGCAATGTCATTGCGCTGTGCCGGGAGAATGGCATCCCGGTATTCGAGCGCAATTTCTCGTTGACCGATGTCTATGGCGCGGACGAGGCATTCGTGACCGGCACCTTTGCTGGCGTCGTCCCGGCGCACACGATTGATGGCCGGGTGCTCAGCCAAGGGCGCGGGCCGATGGTTGAGCGGCTTCAGACTCTCTATCGTATCCTGATCGAACGCGATGTTGCGGGACGCAGCCGTCCGTGACGATCCGGATTGCGATGTGGTCTGGCCCGCGCAACCTTTCAACAGCGATGATGCGCAGTTTTGGCTCTCGCGCTGATACAGTCGTCTCTGATGAGCCCTTTTATGGTGCCTATCTGAGGGACAGCGGCGCGGATCAACCAATGCGCGAAGAGGTCATCGCGTCGATGGATTGCAACTGGGCGTCGATTGCACGCACCCTGTCTGGACCCGCGTCGGCGTCGATCTGGTACCAGAAGCACATGGCGCATCACATGGTTGGCCCGTTCGCCTATGATGATCTGCCGGGCTTTCGCCACGCCTTCCTGATCCGCGATCCGGCGCGGGTGATTGCCAGCTATGCAAACAAACGCGTCAGCGTGACGCTCGCCGATCTCGGGTTCGAAAACCAGCTGGCCTATTTTGAGCGCGAAGCCGACCTGCTGGGACACGCGCCACCGGTTATTGACAGCGCCGATGTGCTGGCCGATCCCGAAGGCATGTTGAAATTGCTTTGCAGCGCCCTGGATATCCCTTGGGATCCGGCAATGCTCCGCTGGGAAGCGGGCCGCCGCGCGACTGACGGCATCTGGGCGAGCCATTGGTATGAACGGGTGGAAGCCAGCACAGGGTTCGGCCCGGTTGAGGAGTCCGGCCCAGTGATCGCAGACTCGGCCGCCGATGTCCTTGCCGCCTGCCAGCCCTATTTTGACCGAATCAAAGTTCATGCAATCCGGACAACCGCCTTGCAAGGCTCGACATCTGGGGGTTCCAACCGCTAGCACCTTGACCATACAAGTTTGGGAGGAATGAATGCGTCCTATTATCCTTGCGCTGGCATTGGCGATCGCAGCTCCGGTCACGGCAGAAACCGTTGCGATCAGTGCGGCCAGCATGATCGATGTTGTTGCCGGAAAGCGGGTCAGCAAGCCGCTGGTCATCGTCACCGATGGGCGGATTACGGCGGTCGGCACGCAAGGCAGTCTCGCTATTCCCGACGGGGCGAAACGTATCGATCTTGGGGGCAGGACGTTGCTCCCCGGCTTGATCGACATGCATGTGCATTTGACCGGCCTCGCCGAAATTGGAGGCTATGAACGCTTCAAGAAAACCGACAGTTTCTGGAGTGCCGTCAGCGTTGGCAATGCGCTCAAGACGATCAAGGCCGGCTTTACCACGGTCCGCAATGTCGGTTCGAATGGCTTTCAGGATGTGGGCCTGAAAGAAGCGATTGACGGCGGCTGGGCCGTTGGTCCGCGCATCGTTCCGGCTGGCTATTCCATCGGAGCAACAGGCGGGCATTGCGATCGCAACTCGCTTCCCCCGCAATATGACCGCAAGGAAGCGAGCGTCATCAACTCGCCAGACGAGGCGCGCGCCAAGGTCCGTTGGCTCCACAAATATGGAGCCGAAGTCATCAAGATCTGCGCGACTGGCGGCGTCTTTTCGCTCGGCGATTCCGTGGGCGGGCAACAACTCACGTTCGAGGAAATGAAGGCCATCGCGGACGAAGCGCACATGCTGCATATCAAGGTTGCGGCGCATGCCCATGGCGATGAAGGGATCCGGACAGCCATTCTGGCAGGGATCGATACGATCGAACATTGCAGCCTCGCGAGCGATGAAACCATCAAGCTGGCAGTGCAGCACAAGACCTGGTTTTCGATGGACGTCTATAATGACGATTATATCCTCGCGACCGGCACCTCCAACGGCACCGAACAGGAGAGCCTCGACAAGGAAAAGGAAATCGGCCTGAAGCAACGCCAGACCTTCCAGCGCGCGGTGCGGGCAGGAGTGCCGATGGTGTTCGGCTCGGATGCCGGGGTTTATCCGCATGGGGACAATGGGCGCCAATTTGCCAAGATGGTCGAATGGGGGATGACGGCGCTTCAGGCGATTCAGGCCGCGACAATCAATGCCGCGCAGGCGCTCGGACGCGAGAGCGACGTTGGAGCCATCGCGGTAGGGCGCTATGCCGACATGATCGCGGTGGATGGCGATCCGTTGTCAAACGTTCGCGAACTTGAAAGCGTCGACGTGGTCATCAAGGCTGGCGAAGTCGTCAAGAATACCCCGTGAGCGAACTTGCGCCTATTGAGGCAAGTTCCACTGTTCTGGTTGCCCCCTCCAAACGAACTCTGGTTGTCTTCGCTTCTTTGTTGCTGGCCATCACGATTGTGATGGGTCTGGCGGTTACATTTGGCGTTGGTCAAATGGTCGAACGATCATTGCTCAAGTCCATCGCCTTTCGCCAGAATGTGAGCAACGACATCCTGATAGAGGCGGCCCGGTGGGTCACATGGTTGGGCGATGCCGCCCAGCGCAGCCTTGTCATGGTCGTTTTTGGCGCGTGGCTGTTGTGGCGAAAGCGCGCGTGGGCGGCGCTGGTTATGGTCGTTGTGCCGCCGCTGGCCGGGGTCGGCTCGAGCCTATTGAAGGAAGCCTTCGCCCGAGCGCGCCCGGATGTCGTGCCCCATCTCGATCTTGTCACCAACCTGTCGTTTCCGAGCGGACATGCGACCAACGCCATGGCGACCTATTTGCTCGCTGCGCTTCTCATCGCACACACACGCCGAAGCCTATGGACGGTCGCTGCAATGGCGGCGGCAGGAATGATTGGCGCCTCACGGATGCTGCTCGGCGTCCATTGGCCCAGCGACGTGATCGGTGGGTGGTGCTGGGGAGCGGGCATCGCCCTGTTCGGCGTTGCAATCTTGCAGAGACTTGAAGCGCGTCAGATTGCGAAGCGCACTCCAATCCTGATATCGCGCCCCGAAAGCGGTGCATAATCTTTGAGGAAACTCGCATGGCGACGCGCATTTACGTCGAAAATATTGTTCGCTGACAAGGACAGGCTGACGTCCGAATCCGTCCCGAACGGCTTCAGCGAAAGCGAACCGTTGACCATCGTATAGCCTTTGGTCGATGTTTCGAACGCCGCAATGCGGTCCTGCCCATCCACCCATTCAATCTCAACCCGGCCTGTGACCGCATCAGACTGCGCTTCAAGGCCGCCGAGAAGGCGGAGTGCCGGAATTCGGGGCAGGGGGCCACCGCCCTTGATCGAGGCGCGCGTGAAATCGCCAACGCCATCAAGGTTGATCCTGTATTTGCCAAGGGTCCCAAGCGTCACGGACGCTTCGACTTCCGCACCATAATGCCGCGCATCGGCTTGGCCGAACTGGAATACGGGCAGATCGTCCTGGATTGCACCGGTCTGGGTTTCGAAGATGAAGCCCTTGAACCAGCTGTAATAGACCGACGCGGTGAGCGAATACCCCGCCCCGGAGCCGCGCAAGATAGCCTCAAGTCCGGTCGATTTTTCCTTGCCGAAGGTCGGATCGCCAATCTCGAACGCCTGCGTCCCGGCGTGCGGACCGTTGGGGAAGAGTTCTTCGGCGGAAGGCGCGCGTTGGGTGTAGGAGCCGTTCAGGCCCATCCGCCAACCATTTGCCACTTCGTAACTGCCACCAACCGAGCCTGAAAAAGACGTAAAACGCCGCCGGATATCCGGATTGCCAAGAGTGGTATCTGCGGTTGCCGAAACAATGGCACGTTCAACGCGCGCCCCTGCCTCTGCCCGCAACGCGCCCATGTCGAAAGACTGGGTTGTAAACAGCCCATATTGCTGCGTTTTGCTCGGTGGCAGGAATTTCTCGGCACCGACAATGCTCAGCTTGCGGAGGACATATTGTGTGCCAATGGCCCCATTCCAGCCATCCTGCTCACGCTGCACCAGTTCGAGCCGGGCTTCCCCGCCTTTATTGTTGAAGGTGGTGCCGATCGCGCCATCAACTTCAAGCTCGTTGTGCCGATAGTCGGCATAGCCCCCGCGGAAGCGGATCGCCTGAATGAAGCCGCTCTCTGGATTGACCTCGCCGCGCACATCGACGCGGGTCTGCTTGACGTCGAGGCGAACGGATTCGGCCTCGATCGCGGGGTCGAGCGAATAGCGGATCGGGACGCCGTACAGGCTGTCGTAACGGCTCACCGAAAAGCCGAGATTGACGTTGCTCGTAATGTACGCGGCACCGCCCGCGACTTCCCATGTCCGTCCAGCGCTATTGGGCAGCTTGTCCTTGAGGTCGGCCAAAGCGGCGATGGCCAGATCGGGGCTTGCGGCGGCTTGCGCTCGCAGCGACGGGGTCAGCACGTGGCCGCCAATCTCGAGATCGTCGGTCTTGATGTAGCTGCCATCGAAATGAACAACGAATGATTTCGCCAGTGGCACGTCAACGCGGACGCCGCCCGAGCGCTCGTTTGCAGCCAACCCATAAGTGGCGAGTGCGTCGACATGAATTGCCTCGTCGGGGACCGTGCGCGGGATACGGCTGTCCACGACGTTGACGACGCCGCCAATGGCTGAAGAACCGAACAGCAGCGCGGATGGACCGCGCAACACTTCGATCCGGTCGGCGGTCAGCGGATTGATAACGACGGCGTGATCGACGCTGGTGTTGGAAACGTCGAAACTGCCGATCCCGTCGGCCAGCACGCGGACACGTTCACCCTGAAAGCCGCGCAACACCGGACGTGACGCGTTTGGGCCGAATGATGTGGCCGAGACTCCCGGCTGATGCGACAGCGTCTCGCCAATCGTCGGCTTCAATTCGCGGGCAAGGTCCTCGCCGGAAACGACCGAAGTCCCTCCCAGTACGTCCTTCTGGTTGCGGCCATACAAGGCGGTAATGACGATTTCGCCGTCATCCGCGTCATGATCGCCATGCCCTTGATCGCGCGCGTCTTGCGCATGAACCGGAAAAGCCATAGTCATCAGGGCGGTGGCGCAGAGAAGGAAGATGCGACGCAACATGAAATATCCAAAACAACACCAAGATGTTTCGTCGCCCTAAAGACAATGTAATGTTATATCAATAGGGTTCATCGAATGTTTTGGCCGGTTCGTCGGCTGTTTGCCTAGGCTTCAGGCAGAATGATGATGCGTCCCGCCTGTTGGATGATCTCGAAACGCATATCGAATGCGGCTTCGAGATGGTTGGGTGTGAGCACTTCGCGCGCAGGACCACAAGCGATCAGCGCGCCTTCCTTCAGGATCAGGACATCATCTGCCTGAGCCGCGGCGTCGAGTTGATGAAGCACGGCGATCGCGCCTTTGCCCGTTTTGGCTGCCGATCCGAGCAACGCAAGCATGTCCCGCTGGTGCGGTGGATCGAGATTGGCGAGCGGTTCGTCGGCGAGGATCCAGTCAGGATCGCCAGCCAGAACTCGCGCCATTTTCACTCGTGCCCGCTCCCCCCCGGAGAGTGTGCCTATCGGCCTTCCGGCAAAGCGGGTGGTGTCGGTCGAGGCGAGGGCGGCAAATACGGCATCATCGTCATCGTTGGAAGGGGCAGAAAAACGGCTGCGATGCGGCAATCGTCCCAAGGCGGCGAGTTCAAATGCGGAGACATTCCATGCCGGTTCGCCATCCTGCGGGAGATAGCCGATACGTCGTGCCCGTTCGGTCCGCGAAATCGCGTCGATCGGCTGATCATTCAACAGGATACGGCCCGATTGCGCCGGTATCAGGCCAGCCAATGCGCGGATCAGGCTGGTTTTTCCTGCACCATTGGGGCCAATGATCGCGACGACGCGACCGCACTCCAGTGTGAAGCTGATATTGCGCAAAACCGTGCGGCTTCCCAACGATAGCGTCAGATGTTCAACCGTGATCATGTCGCTTTCATCCTGATTCTGGTCAGGAGGAGAAAGAAGAACGGCGCACCGAGCACGGCCATCGCAATGCCAAGGCGCACTTCGCCAACGCCGGGAGCAAGGCGGACAAGGCTGTCAGCCGTAAGCGTCAGGATCGCACCGCCAAGCGCGGATGGAAACAGGATTGACGATGGCCTCTCTCCGATCATGCTCCGGATGAAGTGCGGGACGATGAGTCCGACAAAGCCGACCACGCCCGACACCGCCACCGATGCCCCCACCGCGAGGCCGACGCCTGCAACGATCATCCAGCGTTCGCGTGCCGGATTGAAGCCCAGGCTGCGGGCGGCGTCCTCTCCCAGCGTGAGCGCATCGAGCGCGCGGCCGGTACCAAGGAGAATCGCTCCGCCTGCAGCCATAAAGGGCAGGGCGTGGATCACATCGTCCATACCACGATCGGTCAACGCTCCCATCAACCAGGCAATAATCTCGCTGGCTGCGAAGGGATTTGGCGCGATGCTTATGAGGAAAGCCGTCAGCGAGCCAGCAAGGGTGGAGAGAACCATCCCGGCGAGGATGAAACCCAAGGGGCCACCGCTGCGCCCCGCCATCGCCGCGAGCAAAAGCATTGCAAGCGCTGCGCCGAGCATCGCACAGGCGAACAGGCCAAGCGGATAGGCTGTCAGACCAAGGAAGATCGCGGTTACGCCGCCCAAGGCTGCACTTGAAGACACTCCGACGACGGTCGGATCCGCCAGCGGGTTGCGCAGGTAGCCTTGCAGGACCGCACCCGACAGGCCGAGAACGGCACCGATGGCAAGGCCGAGAATTGCTCGCGGCAGGCGCAGTTCGGCCATGATCCAGCCATTCGCGCTATCGGAAAACCAGTCGGTCGGCGCAATCCAGACCTTTCCCGCCATAAGCGACATGAGGAAGGCGAGGATCGTCAGCAGGATCAGCAGCTTTTTCATTGGCTGGCCCGCGCATTGCGCATGATCTGCATCACAGCGATCACGGTTGGCCCGCCGCAGAACAGCATTTTTTCGGGAAACGGGATCAGGCGCGTTCTTCCGTCAAGATGACGCAGTACCCGTGCGCGCAGCGCCAGAGCACGTGCATCATCGCCGCGCGCGGAAACGGGAGTGAAGATCACATCGGGCGGGTTGCGAAGCAGGGTTTCGATCGGCAACACGTCCCATTGCTTCAGGCCATACAGCGAACTCGCATTACGAAACCCTGCGCGCGCCAGCATTTCATCCTGAATAGTCCCGCGACCTGCAACAAACCCGCCGGTTTGCCAGATAATCGCTGTCTCGCTTCCCTTGGATGCCTGTGTTGCTTCGTCCATCCTCCTGACAAGGTCTGCACCTTCATCCGCCCGGTCAATAGCCCGGGCAATTGCCAGGACTTGCGCGCTGTTCTCCGCCAGCGTCGCGGGAACGCCAAAGGCTTCAACCCTGATGCCTGCTTTTTTGAGCGCGGCATTGGTACCTGTTGATGCATAGTTTCCGGTTAGCACGAGTCGGGGTCTGGCCGCGATGATCTCTTCGGCACTGAGGCCGATTGCCGGGAACCGTTTCGCCCAAGCGATTGGCGCGGACCCTCCATCCACTTCCTGAGAATAGTGACTGATTGCGCCAATTGCCGATGGTTCTGCGATTTCGGCCAGGATGGAATCGATGCATGGATTGTTAGAAACGATCTTTCCCGGCGCGATAGCCGGCCCCTGCGTGCAACCGCAAAGCAGCAGCAGAGGCCAGAGCCACCGCATCAGAATTTTGCCCGCACGCCGGCATAGGCACTGCGACCATAGGCGCCGTAGCCGGATACAGTCTGGTATTTCTCGTCGAACGCATTCTCGATCCGGCCAAATAATTCGACCTTGTCGGTGATCGGATAGGATGCCCGGAACGATGCCAGCACGAAACCATCGAGGCGGCGCGTGTTCGCCAAATTGTCGAAACTGTCCCCAGTGATTGTGATGGTCGAACCCAGCGTCACTTTCCATGACGATGCCCAGTCGACGGACAGGCTTGCCTGATCCTTGGGGCGGCGGGCAAGGCGATTGCCGAAGGTTGCATCGGCCGACCGGCTCTTTGCATTGACAAGGCTGTAGTTCGCGTTGATCCGCAAGCCCGGAGCGGGCCGGAGCGCCAACGCGAACTCTACACCCTCGGCACGCGCGCGGGAGATATTTTCAGACTGGAAGGTGAGGAACGAGAATGTGATCAGGTTCTGGCTGGTACGCCGGAAAAAGGTCGCGGATGCCGAGATCGCGCCATCGAGGAGCGAGTGTTCGAGACCCAAATCAAAGCTTTTTGCCGTTTCGGGTTTGAGGGTTGTGTTGCCGAATGGAAGCAAGGCTTCCGTCAACGTTGGTGCCCGGAATCCCTCCGCATAGGTACCGCGAATCACGGTCTTTCCGTCATTGGGCGTATAGGCGAAATTGCCGCCAAGGGTCGTCTGTCCGCCATATTGGCTGTAATCGTCATGCCGGATCCCGCCGGTCAGGGTCAGGCCGCTGACAGGACGCAGGATCATTTGGCCAAAGCCGCTGGTGACGCGCGTTCTTGCTTGGTCAGGTGCAGTCCCACCTCCTTCGGGGAAGAATGTGCTGGCGAAGCTGCGCTCATGCTCGATCCCAAAGACAAGAGTCGCGGCTTCAACGATGGCGAACGACCCATGATATTCGAACCGGTCAATTGCGCCTTTCAAAGCGTTGACATTAAAGCTGAATGCAACACCATCCTCGGTTCCGACGCGGCCGAGGTCGGTGCGGCTGTAGGAAAGTCGGTTGGCAAGCTTGCCGTCAAACAATCGGACATTCAGCCCGGCATAGCCGACAAACTGCTCATTCTCGGTTTCCGGAAACGTATTCGGGGTGGCGCCGAACGGGTCGTCGAACTGCACCTTGCCCTTGTTATAATAGGCGCGCAGGTCGATGCCGATGTCGTCCGAGACGGCAATTTTGAGCTTTCCGTTGGCGGACGCGTTTTTGTAGCCGTCGCGTTCGGTTCCAGCTGCCAAGGCCGAAATGCCGTCGCTACGGAAATATCCGCCGCCAATGCTGCTGGAGAATATCCCGCTTTTGCCTGAGACATTAGCGGTGCCTTGTGCAGTATTGCGATAGCCATATTCGGCCCGGGCGTTGACCGTCAGCGCATCGGTTGGCTCAATCGTCTGGACGTTGATCACGCCGCCGATTGCCTGGCTGCCCCAAATCACCGAGTTCGGCCCGCGCAGCACTTCGATCCGGCCGATATTGCCGGTCAAAAGCGACCCGAAATCGAATGCGGCGTTCGGGCTGGACGGATCATTGATCCTGACGCCATCGATCAGGACCAATGTCTGTGAGGAATCGCCGCCGCGGATAAAGACGCTGGTGACACCGCCAATACCGCCATTGCGGGCGACCGCAACGCTAGGGACCGTGCGAAGCAAGTCGCTGATGACCGAAGTTTGAGTCCGTTCAAGATCGTCTTGCGTGATGACAGTGATTGCTTGGCCGACCTGTTCACGAGGTTGTTCGAACCCGCTCGCGGTCACAACGATATCCTGTGCCCATACGGTGCCGGGAAGCAGCGCGATTGCTGCTGCCGCATATTTGAGTTTTTTCACGTTAGAATCCTCCTGTGACGTTCAACAAAATGCCGTCACGCGAGGAGAACCCCGATCGTCCGCGTCTTCCCGCACGGGCGAAGGACTGACTGTCACAAGCAGGTCTCCTGGCTCCCGGGTCGCTGTGCCTCTCCACCTTCCCGGACCTTTTGTGGCGGATCGAACCGCCGATTGCATCGGCTACGATCCACTGGGTCCAGTGGTGTCACGGAGAGGAACTCGCCGGTCACAGTTGCGGGAACAGCACCGGGCTTTCACCGGTTTCCCTTGAAGCTTCTTGCGAAGCACCTGTAACAAGGGTTGGATAGGCTTGTGCAATGCAGCAATCAAGCCCCGCCTCTTGACGGGTGACCAAAGCTGCGCTCCAGATGCACGCTGCTGAAAGGGAGAGTGCGACTATGCCCGGTGTGCTTGATGGCGTGACCATTATTGAGATGGAAGGCATAGGCCCGGCGCCTTTTTGCGGGATGATGCTGGCCGATCATGGGGCACGCGTAATCCGGATCGCGCGCAAGGGATCGCGGGACGCCGTTGGCCGCGATGTGTTGGGCCGCAATCGTGAACGGATTGAGGCGGATCTCAAATCTCCGGACGGTATCGCAACGGTGCGAGAACTGGCGAGAACAGCCGACGGGATCATCGAAGGATTTCGCCCCGGCGTCATGGAGCGGCTCGGTCTTGGGCCGGATGACCTGCTCGCGGACAATCCCAAGCTGGTGTTCGGGCGCATGACGGGGTGGGGCCAATATGGCTCGCTGTCGCAGGCTGCAGGTCACGATATCAACTATATTTCGATTTCCGGGAACCTTCACGGCTATGGCCGCCCGACTGAAAAGCCGACCCCGCCGACCAATGCGATTGGCGATTTCGCCGGGGGCGGGATGATGCTGTCGTTCGGAATGGTGGCCGGAATCCTCAATGCGCGGGGAACCGGCAAGGGGCAGGTGATCGATTGTGCGATGACCGATGGCGCGGCCGTGATCCACGCCATGCAATGGGGATTCCGCGGAAATGGAATGTGGGAGGATACGCGCGGCGTCAACATGCTCGATACCGCGGCACATTTTTATGACACCTATGAATGCGCAGATGGCACGTTCATCTCGATCGGCTCGATCGAGCCGCAATTCTATGCCCTGTTGCGCGAAAAGGCCGGGCTGAACGATCCCGCTTTCGATGCACAAATGGACAAGGCGGCCTGGCCCGTACTGAAGGCGAAACTCACCGACATATTCAAATCCAGACCACGCGCCGAATGGTGCGAAATCATGGAAGGCACAGACATCTGCTTTGCGCCGGTCCTGTCGATGGCTGATGCGCTCAAACATCCCCACAATGTTGAGCGCGGCACGTTTGTCAATCTGGATGGAATTGACCAGCCCGGCCCTGCTCCCCGCTTTCTCGGGACTCCAGCGCCGATGCCAGTAGGGAGGAAATGATGGGCAAACCTGACGCACTGGATCGCATCGCGCAGCTTCTTGTCGGGCTGGTTGCGCTTTTTGCCTTGTTCAACGGCGGGTTCATGCTTTGGGATCCGTTCGGATGGTATCAGGCGATCGGGACGGTGAAGTTCACAGGGCCGCCGAACCAGCATTTCATTCGTGACATCGGGCTCGCCTATCTTGCATCGGGTTTAGTGCTGGCGTTTGCGCTGCCCAATCTCGCGACACGCTGGCTCGCGGCCTTTGCCGGAAGCCTGTGGCTGGCGGCGCACGGATCGCTCCATATCTGGGAAATGGCAACGGGGGTCTGCGCGCCCGACATATTCTGGCGGGATGCACCCGGTGTGATTGGGCCACCTATGTTGGTTTTGGGCGCGCTGGGAATTCTTTTTGCCAAACAGCACATCTCTCCGGCTGGCGTTCCCAGGTCTTTCTTCCTCGGTGCCGTGGAAAAAATCAGCCCGGGCGAATCCGAATATATTCGGGAATTGGCAGCCGCACCAGGCCATGCGCTCGAAAAGTTCAAACACTTCATGCCCGCGACGATGCACCGTCACGAAGCCCCGGCAGACTTGTTTCATATGGCCCGGATCGGAGCGACCCTGATCGAGGATTGCGGTCCTTGCGCGCTGACGGCAGCCGAGGGTGCGGTGCGCGACGGGGTGGATAGCGTCCTTGTCAATGCAGCATTGGCGGCCGAACCACCCGATGGCGATCTCAAGACCGCGTTCGTCTTTGGCGCTGCGATCGCCCGCCAGTCTGCGGAGGCGTTTACCCTCGGGGATGCGATTGAAGCAAGCTATGGCCGCAACGTCCGGCTTGAACTGGCGATGACCGCCGCAACAGTGCGGGCCTATCCCGCGATGAAGCGCGGGCTGGGCCTGTCGAAGGCATGTGCGTTGACGCCGTTGCGGGTCTTTTAGGGCAATCATGAACGCGTCCGAACTCGCTGCCATTCTGCCCGAGGGATCGCTGTTCGCGGCCTGTCGTGCCGACGAACTGACTGACCTGCCGGCACTTTCGAGCCGCCATGACATGAAGAAGGGCCAAACCTTGCTCCTTCAAGGCGATCCGGGCGATCAGCTTCTTATCCTGCTTTCTGGCAATGCCAAGGTCACGATGGTGGCCCAGAACGGTCGGGAAATCACGCTCGACTATGCGGATCCCGGCACCGTGCTGGGCGAAATCGCCATGCTCAACGGCGGCGGGCGATCGGCTTCGGTGATTGCCTTGTCGGCCGGCAGCTATCTGAGACTGACGCGCGCGGCGTTCGAGGCGTTTATCGAACGGCAGCCGGGGGTGGCGTGGCGCCTGTTGAAGGAGCTGGCCCGCCGCCTGCGCCAGACCAACGACACGGTTGAAAGCGATCGTGCCTTCACGTCCGGGCCAAGGCTGGCACGCTTTCTCCAGCGACTGACCTTGTCGAGCAATCCCGACGGGCGGTTGCGGCTCGACCTCAGCCAGACCGAGCTTGGCAGCTTTGCCGGGATGGGCCGCGAGAATATCAACCGCCAGCTTTCGGCATGGGCCGATGCCGGCGTCATCGCCCTCGAACACGGGCAAATACGTGTGCTCGATAGCCAGTTCCTGTCGGAAATCGCCGCCTCCTGCGAATAGCCGATGCCGGGAGCAGGCTGGGGGCGGGCTCTCCCGTTGAATGAGACAAGCTCTCGTTTCAACGCTTCGGCATTGACAGTGAGGGGCACGGCATTGTTAGGTTGGGCCAGAAATGGCAGGAACCTCCCTCATGACTGAAGACAGCAAACCACCCTCACCCGAAGACAAGACCGACGATGACGAAAGCCGCCGCAGGGCGAACATGCTCAAGGCCGGGATCGGCATAGGCATCGGCTCAGCAGCTATTGTCGCGGCCTTGCTCTATTCGAACAGCGCGCGCCGCAAGAAGGGCGAAACGACGGTGAAGGTCAAACCGCCGGAGCCGAAGGATCGCGATTAGCGGAACAAGTAACAGCAGGGGCACTCTATCGGGCGTCCCCGGCTCAAAGGCGCCGACCGATGCCGATGGGGGTGTGAGTTTGGGGGTTATTGCAGGCGGGACCGTAACACCTGTGGGATTTTAAATGTAGAAACAACTATGGAAAATAATAAAAAAATAATTGTGGATACTGTCGGAAAATATAGATTTATTGCCCTCTTATTATTTGGTGCTTTAATTTATACTCCAATATTGAATCAGGGGATTTCGTATTTACATTTTTCAAATATGCAAGATGGATCAATTTACATTAGTGCGTATGGATACATACCATATTTATTGGCATTATATGGATACGTCGTAACATTATATCTTGTTGTGATAAATATTATATGTTTCAATAAAGCTATTTATATAAAAAATAACGAATTGTTTTTTATGTGGAGAAAAATTGGTAACGTTAAAGATATAGATTTCGATAGTCTAGAATTTGGCTACGCTCCAATTTCAATCAAGTTTAAGATAAATAATACTAAGAAAAAAATCAATACTGCTTTTTTGAGTAAATCAAATGTAGATATAGTTAATACTATAAAACAAATTAGTGAATTACGGTGATGTTGTGGACGGCATTATCGTGACACATGCAAAAACCCCCAAACTCGTCGGAACCTACCTTTGATGCAACACGGATACCTTATCCGGCGCCGCCTGCTGTTGCCGAGTCAATGCACGAACCGCGCGACCACATCCCGGTAGCTGCGGCTGACCTTCACCTGCGCGCCTGAGTCCAGCACGAGGAAGCATTCGCCATTGGTGTGCGGCTTGACCTGTTTGACGAGATCGAGATTGACGATGGTCGAGCGGTGGACGCGCTGGAACTTGCGCGGATCGAGCCGTTTTTCGAGATCCTTCATCGTCTCACGCAGGATCAGCGTTTCGCCACCGGTATAGATGCACATATAGTCGCCAGCCGCGTCGATCCGCTCGATACTGTCCACCTCGACGCGGAAGATCTGGCCCTGATCCTTTATGTTGATCATCTTTTCATAGCGGTTGGCAGACAAGGTATCGGTTGTATCCACAAACTCGTCATGTGCTTCAGGTGCATGTTCGGCGAGAGCTTCCTTGAGTCGTTCTGCGTCTTCCACTCCACGCTTTTCGGCGAGCCTCTGGCGCACACGTTCCATCGTGTCGGCAAGGCGTTCATGCTCGACAGGCTTCATCAGATAGTCGGTCGCCTGGGCCTCGAACGCGCGGATGGCGTGATCTGTATAGGCGGTGACGAAAACGAACAGCGGAGGTTCAACCTCCATCATTCCCGAAACGACAGAAAACCCGTCAAAGCCCGGCATCTGGATATCGAGGAAGACAAGGTCCGGTTTATGGGTCTTGATCGCGCGGATCGCTTCGCGCCCGTTGATGCAGGTTTCAATAATATCGACGTCGGGGTGCGCCTCCAGCCTCAATTGCAGGCCCTGGATCGCAAGTTTTTCATCATCGACTAGGATGGTCCGGATAGTCATGCTGTCTCCTGCTCGCGATAGGGAATGTCGATCATCACTGAAAAACCTCCGCCCGCCTGATTGCCGACTTCAATGCGTTGATCCTCGCCATAGGCTTGCGCCAGCCGGTCGCGAATATTCGCAAGGCCCACCCCTGTTGAGTCATTTGGACGTTGTACCGTCCCGTTCAACCCGCTTCCGGTATCGGATACGGTGATCTGCACGCGATCCCCGATCAGTCGCGCCGCGACGCTGATATCCGCGCCGTCTTCCTGCGGTGTTACAGCATATTTGATGGCATTTTCAACCAATGGTTGCAGGAGCAGCGATGGCAGCCGCGCCTTGGACGCGGCCGTATCGATTTCGAACTCCGGGCGCAGCCTTTCCTCGAACCGCATCTTTTCGATCTCGAGATAAAGCTTCAGCGTTTCGACTTCCTGCGCGAGCGTGACTTGCGCGGTCGACTCATAGACCAGGGTGTAACGCAGAAACGAGGACAGACGCGATAGCATCGCATTCGCTCGCTCGGTCTGTTTGAGCAGGACGAGCGTCGAGATGGAATTGAGCGTATTGAACAGGAAATGCGGATTGAGCTGGTAACGCAACATCGCCAGCTGGGCGGATGTCGCCTGGCTTTCGAGCGCGGCCAGCTGGTCGGTCTGCTGCTCTACGATGATATAGAAATTGATTCCGTAATAAAGCGCTGACCATGCCCCCAAAAGTAGCGTGTTGATCGTGACCGAGCCGAGAAACAGCGCACCGTCGAACCCGGCACCTTCGCGGTTCATCATGTTGAACATCCACGCATCGATCAAGGAATAGGCAGCCACTGCGGCCATCACGATGATCACCGATCCGCCCCAGGTCACGACCGGCTTGCGCTGGAGCAGCGAGCGGAAGATCGCACCCATGACAAGCGTGATCGAATAGCCTGCTGCGGCGGAAACAAGCACCGGAATGATGAAGGACAGGCTGACCCCGTTGCCAACGCCTGATGCGATGCGCAGCATGAGATAGAAGCTCCAACCTGCCGATTGGAGCATCCAGAACGCGCGGTTCTTGTCATCAAAAAAGGGTTGCGAGCCCAGCACCGGTATTTTCATAATGTTATCCTAGCCCAAAGTGGCGACGGATTGAAGCGGCACCGATCGTGCGTTATGTACGGTGCAACGTAAAGGAGAACAGAGATGTCGGAAGGCGCATGCGCGACGTTCCATGATATGAGCCAGAGTAACCAGGAAGACTGGAACGCGATCATGACACATAACATCCCTTTTTCGCGCAGCGGCGGAAAGCGGGTGATTGAGCATCTCAAATTGCTGGACGGCGATTTCGGCGGTTTCGCGATCGACCGGTTGCAGCACAGCCTCCAGACCGCAACTCGTGCGCATCGTGACGGCAGGCCGGAAGATTATGTCGTCATGGCCCTGATCCACGACATTGGCGATACGCTGGGTGCTTATAACCATCCCGATATTGCCGCAGCCATCATCAAACCCTTTGTTTCCGAGGAGTTGCGCTGGATCACCGAGCATCACGGCATTTTTCAGGGCTATAATTTCTTCCATTATATCGGGCTGAACCGGAACATGCGGGACAAGTTCGAGGGCCATGAATATTATCAGGCAACGGCCGAATTCATCGAAAAATACGACTGCCCCGCCTTCGACCCGAACTATGACACCGCCCCGCTGGAATTTTTCGAACCCATGCTGATGCGGTTGTTCGAATTTCCGAAGAACAGCATCTACAAGCGCGAGGTCGTTGCCGAAGCGGCATAACTTTTTTGGGGTCATGAAGGGCGGGATGGCTCCCCGGGCCTGATTCGAACAGGCGGCCGTCCGATTAACAGTCGGGGTGTGTTGCTTCGTGTCATGGCAAAAACCGCTAATTCCTTTTTTGTCAGCAACTTAACATTCTTCTGAAAAGGGACCGAAGAGACAGCTAAGCCCCTCCGAGACAACATATCCCCAGAGAATCCCCAGAATGTGAAGCACATTTTTGCTGACTACCCCCAAGCAGTTCGAGGCCCAGATGGGCGAAAAAGTGGTGTCACACCAGAATTTGTTGGTCGCAGCGAAAACGAGGGGTGGCGGACTCTCGGCGACAGAAAAGACTGCTGACTATGTCGGTAAATGGGTGGGAAGCGGACATTACTCTTCCAAATGTGGACTTGATTGATCGGGTCTTGCTACAATCCAGAAAGCCAGCGTCGCCCCCGTTCCGCCACACACGATGCATGGAACCATCAGGTCAAGGGTCGGAGACGCGTCGATGGCTACCCACGCTGCAATCGCTACGAGGCACGATACAATCGCTCCTACGGTCGCATAGACACGTCCATTCACCCAGCCCGTACGAAGCGAAAAAGCATAGAGCGGCAAGCCCGTGAGCAGGAACAGGGCTGGAAAAGCAAGTAACGTGAAATAGCCAGCTACTACCCCGACCAGAAGCGATGTATCCCACTTGCCAGACCCATCGCCCCAGGTTGCAGCAACAAAGGCGAAACTGATGGCGAAGGCAATTGCACAAGCGACCGCAGTTCCGGCCGCAATCGCTGCTACTATCTTGCCGAATCGGCGAGGCCAACGCTCAATCATTCAGCAGCAGTAACATGGTCGCGTTGATTGAACCTTAGCGTCTGTAATGGGGTCGGAAGCAGACATCGCATCATTTTCGATGCGGAATGACCGGAAGTGGGTGGATAGCGGACTTTGCGTTTTGTCTCCAAAAGATGTCTAGGTTGACTGAATGTCGACGCCTCCTATTGTGCTCGATCATGAAGCTTTTGGGCTTGTTTCTACCTTTTGTACTGATCGGATGTAATCGCCCCCCTCCCGTTGCGCTCCAACGGGCGCTTTCTGCCGATCAAACGCTGGAGCTAGCACTTTGGCATGAGGAAGCCGCAGGTACGCTAGACTCAAGCATGTTGATAACAGTTCTGAGTCCCGGCGCGTCATACGCTTCAAGCGGCCTGCAAGCCCAAATCAAGCGAGGGCGAGACATTGAGGCATATTGGTCATCAGATGGGAAAATAGTCTTTTCCGCGCGCGAGTTCTACGGTTGGACATATTCCCAAAATGGCCGACCTTCCATTGTGTTGTGCGGTTTAGCGGCGCAAGTTTGTCGACGTGTGCTTCCGATCGCCCGGGGAACTCGTCCTATTCAGCTCGGCACCTACCATTCTGGGGAAAGTGAGCCGTTTGAGGACAATCCGGCGAGCAAATTCAACGATTGAACCTGCTTAGTGGGAATGTCCGCAATGGGGTCGATAGCCGACATTCCCGTCAACCTTACAGCAACGACTGAAATGAGGTGGGAAGCTCATCATCTGCTAAGTCGTTGTGATAAAGCGCGAATAAACCCAATAGAGCATCCGATTGTTAGTCGGACGGTCTAGTCTCGATAACCCATTGAAAACAAAGTAAAAAAACTGGCTGCCAATCCCCAGAATATCCCCAGAATTTTTGGAAATTTGTTAAGACTATTCCTGATAAAGCGCAGCTAAGTCATTGAAAACATTGGCTCCCCGGGCCTGATTCGAACAGGCGGCCGTCCGATTAACAGTCGGATGCTCTACCGCTGAGCTACCGGGGAATATCGCCAAAGCGAGCGCGCGTATTAGCAACGCTTGGCCCGAATGCAACCCGCTTATACGACAAATTGCTCCATTGTGATCCGGTCGTCGAGGGCATGTTCGGGATCAAACATGAGCGTAAGGGCGGCGGCCCGGTCGATTTCCACGTCGATCGTGCGCACATCGCGGACTTCGCGTTGGTCGGCCACAGCACTGACCGGCCGCTTGACGGCATCAAGCACACGGATGCTGATCCGGGCCGTATCCGGCAGGATCGCGCCACGCCAGCGACGCGGCCTAAACGGGCTGATCGGGGTTACGGCCAAAAGACCCGATCCCAATGGCAGGATTGGACCTTGCGCCGAAAGATTATAGGCTGTGGAGCCTGCGGGCGTCGAGACCAACACGCCATCGCACACCAGTTCGGGCAGCACGATCCGGTCATTGAGGGACACTTCAAGCTTCGCGGTCTGGCGGGTTTCGCGCAAGAGCGAGACTTCGTTGATCGCAGGCAGTTCGATACGCTGTCCGTCAATTGTTTCGGCCACCATCCGCAGCGGCGAAACGCTGAAGCATTTCGCGCGGGCGATCCGTTCGTCGATCCCTTCGGCTCGCCACTCGTTCATCAGAAATCCGACCGTCCCGAGGTTCATGCCGAATACGGGCAGAATCCTCTCTCCTTCGAGCATGGCGTGCTGCACCTGCAGCATGAAACCATCTCCACCCAGGGCGACGACCATTTCGGCATCGGCCAAGTCAACCCAGTCCCGTCGTGCCATGAGGACATTGGCTGCATCTTCGGCTTCCTGGGTGGGCGACGCAAGCAGCGCCCATTTCCTCTCACTACTCATCCGCCAGTAACACTCATGTGGCGTACCGTCGCCGGGGTTGAAAGATCAAATTCGTGACGGCGTGGCTTGCGGCCCAGGGCAAGATCAACTGCGGCATCAACTGCTCCCGGGTCTCCCGAACGCAATGCGCCACGCAAGTCGACATTGTCTTCATGACCCAGGCACATATAGAGCTGGCCCGATGCCGAAACGCGGATCCGGTTGCATCCCTCACAGAAATTTTGGGTGAGCGGAGAAATGAAGCCGATTCGGCTGCCCAGTTCCTTGACCTGCCAATACCGGGCCGGGCCACCGGTGCGATGCGTGCTCGGGATCAGCGTGTAACGAGCGGACAGTTGCTCTTGTACCTTGGTCAGTGGCAGGAAACGGTCGGTCCGGTCATCATCGATCATACCCAGGGGCATCGTCTCGATCAGCGAAAGATCGAAGCCCTGCGATCCGCACCATTCGAGCATCGGCAGGATTTCCTGATCATTCAGATCCCTGAGCGCGACCATGTTGATCTTGATCTTGAAGCCCGCCTCCTTGGCCGCATCTATTCCGTCAAGCACGCGGGCAAGATCGCCGGTGCGGGTGATGTGGCGAAAATGCTCAGGATCGCGCGTGTCGAGGCTCACATTGATCCGCTCGATCCCCGCTGCGCGCAATCCGCTCGCATGATCACGCAGGCGGCTCGCATTGGTTGTGAGTGTAAGCTCGTCGAGGCCGTGGCCGATCAGTTTTCCAATTTCCCGGGCAACGTCAACCGCGCCGCGTCGGGCCAATGGTTCCCCGCCGGTCAACCGGATTCGGGTGACTCCGCGTGCCACAAAAGCACGAGCGAGTTCTGAAATTTCCTCCAGGCTCAGGATTTCCGAGCGCGGCAGAAACTCCATGGTTTCGGCCATGCAGTAGCGGCAGCGCATGTCACAGCGATCCGTCAGCGAAAGACGGACATAGCTGATCCGTCGTCCGAATTGGTCGCTCAAGAGGGGCGATGCGTCTGCCATGCCGTGTTGCTAGGCTGAGTGCGCTTTGCAGGCAAGAAGATTGGGGAGTTGGCGCGAAGGGCTTGCCAAGCTATCACTCGTGCATGAGGGCCAATGACAAAGCCGAAAACACGGTGCCTGCGCATGCGAGCGCAGCCGAAGCCCCGCTATTTCTGTTGTCTTTCCGGCATCGTGATGAACTCGCCGCAGCCGTGTCCCTTGCAGGCTGGCAAGCGATTGCGGCGCGACGTGCAGACAATGCCGAACAGCGCTTCGTTGCCAGCGGTGCGATGGTCGCACTTGTTGATGCGCGCGGAGCATTTGATGAAGGGCTGGCGGCGGTAAGGGCCCTTGCTGATGCCGTCGAAGTCAACGCGGCATCACTGCTTGTCCTGATTTCGCGAACCGACGTCGATCATCTGGATACGCTGGTTCAAGCAGGCGCTACCCATTATCTCGCGAGTCCTTTCAAGGAAAAAGAAATGCTCCAGTCGCTCCGGTTTGCGGAGCGACATGCTGTGCGTCTGGCGGGCGGGGACAGTGTTATCGGGCGTCGCCGCGAAGTCGATCTGGATGGCGTGTTGGCCTGGCAAGCCAACATCGTCAGCGGACAGGCCGTCGTGAGCGAGGGGCTTCGCAAGAGACTCGCACAAGACTCTCGCGAAATCGGGATGTTTGCACTGCTCGACAAGCTGAAACCGGATGACCGCGGCGCCGGTCGTGCGGCAATCCGTCGCATTCTCGCCGATGGTCGCCCAACGGCGTTTACGCACATGCTTCCGGATGGCGCCAATGGTGAAGTTCGGGCGGCGCAGCATCTACGGCTCGACAATACGCGTAATCTTGTTTTCGGGACGATTGAACAACTCGATGTGGATGCGGACGCAATTGCGCGCGGCGGTCGGGACGCCTTGACCGGTCTGCGCGATGCCGCTTCTGCCCGACGATGGATCGAAACCAGGCTCGGGGTTGGCACGTTTCACGTCCTTTTGCTCACCATTACGCGTTTCGAGATGATCAACACTGCGTTTGGACGCGAAACGGGTGATGAACTTCTCCAGTCCGTCGCGCGGCTTATCGGACCACTGGTCCGCGAACTTGCAGGAAAACATACTATTATCGCTCGGACTGCCGGGGCCGAGTTTATCATCGGCATCGATGGATCGATCGGGGATGATCGTGTCATGCTTTTGGCCGAGCAGCTTGTTGACCTGATCGAGCGTCCGATGCTTTCAGGATCCAACCTCATCACGCTTTCAAGTGCGTTGAGTATTGTCGAAAGCAGCGGGAAAGATGAAAGTGCAAGCCACTTGCTGCGGCGTGCAAGCCTCGCTCTTTCAGATGCCAAGGCTTCGGATCAGGGGCGAATCCGGATGGTATCGAGTGCCGCCCAGGACAGTGCGGCACGCGATGCCGCGCTCCAGTCCGATTTGCGCAATGCGCTCGGCCGGGACGAGATCGACATTCTGTTCCAACCACAGGTTTCTATCACGTCCGGCCGGATCGTCGGTGTCGAAGCGCTCGCCCGCTGGACGCACCCCGAGCATGGAGAACTCGGTGCGGCGACATTGTTTGCGGTGGCGGAACAGTCTGACTATCTGTTGGCGCTTTCGGCCCATGTCCAGCAATGCGCGACAAGGATTGCGGCAAATTGGCCAGAGTCACTGTCCGCTCTGCGCATGGCGATCAACGTCACCGCCGGTGATATTGGGCGCGCCGGCTTTGTCGACGGCCTCTTCTCCATGGTTGACGAATGCGGCTTCCCGCGTGGTCGGCTGACGATTGAAGTGACCGAAAGTGGCCTGATCGAAGATCTCGCCAACGCTGCCTCGTTGCTGGCGGCGCTGCGGGCTGGAGGGTGTCGTGTCGCGATAGACGACTTCGGGACAGGCTATTCCAGCCTGGCTTATCTCAAGGCCCTGCCGCTGGATTACCTCAAGATCGACAAGAAGATGGCGCAGGACATTACCGGTTCAACGCGTGACCGGATCGTCGTACGCGGCGTGATCGACATGGCGCGCTCATTGGGCCTTGCCGTCATTGCCGAGGGGGTGGAGACCGAAGAACAGCTGGCACTTCTCGCCCGTGAGGGCTGCAACTATTATCAGGGGTTCCTGTGTGCCGAGCCGCTCACCACAAAGGCACTGGTCGAGCTTTACGAAAAACAGGGTTAGTTGACCCCCAGCTCGCGCGCGGCTGCATCGATCGCACCCAGTCCTGCGGCGTCGCCAGCAAAAGAATCACGGGCCCGGGCATAGGCCGCGTTGGCCTTCGCCGTTTCGCCGAGCGACATGCGGCTGCGCATCAGCATGATCCAGCCTTGTACATTTTTCGGATTGGCCTTCAGTTTCGATTCCAGCCCGTCAACCATGCCCTGGATCATGGCATCCTGCTGGCCCTTGGGCATTTGCGCAGCCGCACGCATGTCCTGAGCACTCGGGCCCGGGATGGCAGCCGTCGCGATAGAGGCGCCGCCGGTGGCCTCAGGTGGCCGGATCGCGGCCAGCCGGCTGGTCACCTCTATCTTCTCCTTCCGCCCGACATCGACAATCAGTCGGCGGACGTCGGCTTCCCATGGCGCGCCGGGGGGCGTATCGGCCAGCAGCGCGAGCCAATCGTCAATCGCTCCCTTGTGATCGCCGGACATGTCGCGCGCGACGCCGAGGAAATAGCGCGCACGCGGGTCCTTAGGATCAAGTGAGACCGCCTTGTCAAACGCCAGTTTTGCGTCTGACGGCACGTTTCCTGACCCTGCCATCACCCTGGCTTCACCGAGCGAGGACCAATATTCTGCTTTTCCCGGATTGATCTGTGTCGCGCGGGCATAGGCGGACGCGGATTCGGCGAATTTGCCGGTTTCAAAAAAGGCCCAACCAAGCATTCGCCAACCTTCTGCATCGTTCGGCTTGGCCTTCAGTTTTGCCTCAAGTCCCGAGATCATTGCGCCCACATCACCCTGAGGGGCTTTTTCTGTTTGTGCCGCATTTTGCGTTGGCTGAGCCGAGCGATTCCAGATCGCCAAACTGACAGCGAAGAGGGCAATCAATGCCGCCGCTGCCAATATGATTCGTGTCATTCTCGACCCGCCTAGCGTTTCAGCAGCCATTCGATGCACCATGGTTAATTTTTGGGCTTTGCAGTCTAGCGCAACGCGTCCAAGATGATAGAGTAGTGATCAGGGTTCGCACCTGAAATCAAATCAGACTTGCTGTTTCGCGGGCGATGTTGGTCAGTGCATTGGGGGTGGGAACTTTGTCACAGCCGTTCAGGATTGCGATCGTTGGTTCGGGTCCCGCGGGTTTGAGCGCGGCATCGCGTGCGGCCAAACTCGGCCTTTCGCATGTCCTTCTTGAAAAGACAGACCATCTTTCCGATACGATTTTCAAGTACCAGAAGGGCAAGCACGTCATGGCGACCCCAAGCCAGCTCGTGCTGCGCGCCGATGTGGACTTTGCCGCAGGCAAGCGTGAGGCTGTGCTTGATACATGGGACATCCAGACCGAAGGAAACAAGGTCAATGTCCGCAAAAACGCAGAAATCAAGGGTATATCGGGCGCCAAAGGCGATTTCACGCTTGAACTGACCAATGGCGAAACGCTGAAGGCCGAAAATGTAATCATGGCAATCGGGACGCAGGGCAATCCCAATATGTTGCGCTGTCCGGGATTTGACCTGCCGCATATCCAGTATCAGCTCGATGATCCCGGCGAATATATTGACGAACATATTTCGGTGATCGGTGGCGGCGATGCAGGCATCGAAAATGCACTCGGTCTTGCGGCCGATGCCGAGCAGCGCAACATCGTGACCATCGTCAATCGCGGCCCCGAATTCTCGACCGCAAAGGATGCCAACGTAAAGGCGCTTTTTGCCGCCCGCGATGCCGGGCGGATTATCGTCCGCGCCGATACCACTCCCAACCTTGTCGAACCCGGCTTCATTACGTTCGACACCACCGACGGCGAAGTGAAGGTCAAATGCGACCGGATCATTGCGCGGATGGGTTCGGCCCCGCCACGCAAGTTCGTGGAGGCGTGTGGCGTCGAATTCACCAGTGAAGACCGGGTTTCCTATCCCAAGCTCTCCCCGACGTTCGAGACGACCAATCCGGGCATTTTCGTCATCGGTGCGCTTGCCGGCTATCCGCTGATCAAGCATTGCATGAACCAGGGCCATGACGTGGTCGAGTTCATCAACGGAAATACCGATCTGAAACCGGCCGACGAACCGATCCTCGAAGCCAAGTTCGCGGGTTTGCCGGGCAAGCGCAGTGTCGACGAATGGCTTGAATTCCTGCGTTCGAACATCATTATCCTCAACGATCTCTCGCCGCTCCAGATGCGCGAGTTCATGCTCGATTCCGAAGCGCGAGCCTATCGCAGGGGCGAAACCATCTTTGTCCGAAACGATACGGGATCCTCGCTCTTTGCGATCGCAGACGGGTCGGTGCTGGTGCAGGTTGATCAGGCCAATCCTGACATCACCATCCCGATCGGAAGCGGGCTGATCTTTGGCGAAGTGGGACTGATTTCGGGGCGACGTCGCGGCGCGACGATTGTGGCCGCCGAAGAGTGTGTTTGCGTTGAGGTCTCGCGAACCGCTGCGCTCAAACTTCAATCCTCTGTCCCCGCAGCGAAGCGTGCGATCGAGCGCATTTCAACAGAGCGGCAATTGCTCCAGATGTTTGGCTCGGGACTCTTGCGCGAGGATCTGATCGAGATTCTCGACAATTACGAAATCCAGACGATCAGCGCCGGCAAGCCCGTTATCACCGAAGGCGAGGAGGGTGACGACATCTACGTCATCCGCCAGGGATCAATGGTCGTCGAAAAGACAGTCGGTGGCAAACCTGTCTTCCTCTCTTACCTGCCGGCCGGATCCTATATTGGCGAAATGGCCCTGATTGCGGGTGGAAAACGGACCGCTACTGTAAGGGCAGCGGTTAAGTCCGAAGTGATCAAACTACAGGGTGAGACATTCCGTACGCTTCTCAAGAATAAGCCTCAACTTCTTGAAAAACTTAAGAAAGATATGGGAGCGCGTCAGGATGTCAACGCCTTTGTCGAGGCGAAAAAGGACAGTTTTTCCGGCGTTGTTGATATGTATTCCAACGTCGCGAACTTCCTTGTCGAGAACGGCATTGGTGAAGCGACCGACGTGCTCCTCATCGACGAAAATCTGTGTGTCGGTTGCGATAATTGCGAAAAGGCGTGTGCGGACAGCCATGACGGGTTGTCGCGGCTCGATCGTGAGGCAGGGCGCACCTACGCCCATCTCCATGTCCCGACCTCGTGTCGCCATTGCGAACACCCGCACTGCATGGCCGATTGCCCGCCCAACGCGATCCATCGTGGCCCCGATGGCGAGGTGTTCATCAATGACACGTGTATCGGTTGTGGCAACTGCCAGCGAAATTGCCCCTACAAGGTCATACGCATGGACTCCGTGCCGCCGAAAAAGCCTGGGCTGCTCAGTTGGATGCTCTTCGGATCGGGCCCAGGGCCAGGCGAGCCGAGCAAAAAATGGTCTTATGCGAATACTGAACCGGGCGAGGAAAAGGCAAAAAAGGCCATAAAGTGCGATATGTGTGCCGGGATCGAAGGTGGCCCGGCTTGCGTGCGTGCGTGCCCGACAGGTGCGGCAATCCGTGTTGCACCCGAACAGTTCCTGACCGTCGCACGGCTTGAACGGGCCGATTGATGGCAAGTCGGGCTCCACGCCGCGCAACGCAAACCGGGCGGATCCGCAGCGATGGCATGCACGACGGGTTCATGCGTCACAACACGTTCCAGTGGCTCAAGATTGCAGGCTCGATTTCGATCGCAATCCTGGTGGGTTATGCCTTGATTGATGTGCAGCCGCGCCACAATGGCGGGAGCTGGTACGGCTATCTTCTGGGGATGATCGGGGCGGGGCTGATAATCTGGCTTGCCCTGCTGGGCGTGCGCAAGCGCGCGATGACGCCGGGTGCTTGGTCATTGAAGGCGTGGACCTCGGCGCATGTTTATCTGGGACTGAGCCTGATCGTGATCGGCACACTCCACACCGGCTTTCAGTTCGGTTGGAATGTCCATACGCTGGCCTATACGCTGATGATGTTTGTCATCTTTTCGGGGATTTTCGGCATTTCCGTCTATGCGATGCTGCCGCGCGCGATGAGCGCCAATCGCGATGAAATGACGGAAACCCAAATGCTTGAAAGCCTGCGCGCGATTGACCGGCAATTGCACGATGCGGCGCAGCCACTCGAATTGCGCCAGGCTGAACTGGTTCGATCGTCGCTTGAACAGGATCCATTTGGGGGCGGTTTGCTGCGCAGGCTTTCGGGTCATTACCCCAATTGCGCGACGCGTGCGGCGCAAGCGGCAGTCCGCCAGGAATCAGCCTACAAGCCCAATATTGACAATGATCCGCTCGAAAAGATCGATGTGCTGCTCGCGCGCAAGGAAGCGATGCTGGCACGCGTGCGAAAGCATTTACGGCTAAAGGCTTTGCTCGAGGTTTGGCTGTATATCCATGTTCCTTTCACCTTCGCCCTGATTGCTGCGCTTTTTGCGCATGTCATCAGCGTGTTCTTCTACTGGTAGGGGCGAGGCAATGGCCTTCATCGTCCGCCAGATTTCACGCACCGCCGACGGTCGCGAAATAGTCCGCACGGCGACGCACGATACCAAGTCGATCATGATCGGTCGCGATGCAGGCAGCGAGATTCATCTCGCCGACCTTGCCGTCGAGCTTCAACACGCCAGCCTGACGATGCGCAACGACGGTGGCGTCGATATTGAATCGCGTTGCGGCCTTGAGTTCGAGATCGATGGCCGCAGCGCGCTTCATGCCGCTGTCGACCCCGCCGTTGGCGCAGAATTGCGCTTCGGGGCGCATCGGATCCAGGTTTCGGGCGACGATGGGTCGATTGCCCTGACTGTTGAACGTATCGAAGCGCTTTCCGATGCGAGTGAAGCCAAGGAAGAGATCGGGCTCTTTACGCTCAAGGGCCTGCTGCCCGGCCGACGCCCTGCATCCTGGGCTTTCATCGGCGCGGTTCTGTTGCTGTTCCTCGCTTGGCCGATCTTCACCTATGCGACGTCGCATGCCGGAGAGAAACGATCGGCCGGTTTCCATGCCGACCAGATGTGGTCAAGTGGGTCACTGAGCGTCGCGCACAAGAGCCTGGGCAACAATTGTCAGGCTTGCCACATCAACAAGTTCGAAGCCGTGAGGGATACGGCCTGCCTCACCTGCCACAAGGACGATGCACATGACCATGCCGATCCGGCAAGGATCGCAGGGGCAAAGGACGGACCGGGTCTTGGCGGACGGGTCAAGGGACTGTTCCAGACAGCCTTCAACCACCCCGAGGGCCGCTGTGTTGACTGCCATACCGAGCATGAAGGTGCGGGGAAAATGCCACCGACGGCGCAGGCGTTCTGCACAGATTGCCATGCTTCGCTCAACACGCGACTGACCGATACGAAACTGAAGAATGCGTCAGACTTCGGGAGTGACCATCCACAGTTCATGCCAGCGATCACGGTCGGCACCAGCCCTCGAGACAATCGGCTCTACAAGCGGGTGTCGTTCGATGCGCGACCGGTTGAGGACAATGGCCTCAAGTTTCCGCACGCGGCCCATCTTTCGAAAACCAACGGTATTGCCCGCATGGCCCAGACGATGAAGACGGAGCAGGGCTGGGGAGATAGCCTGGCCTGCAAGGATTGTCACACACCTTCAGCCGATGGCACGCGGTTCAAGCCGGTCGAGATGAAGAGCGATTGTGCGATGTGCCACAGTCTGGCCTTTGACCGGATCGGCGGAACGCTGCGCACCTTGCGGCACGGAGAGCCGGCACAGGTCGTTGCTGATCTGCGCGCCTTTTACCGTTCTACTGGTCCCGATCGGCCAATCAGCCTGGGGGGAATGACTCGCCGGCGCCCCGGCGATTACGCGGCGGCTGAAACCACGCAGGATTTTGTCCTTGGGGCACGCGGCTATAGCGGGCGTGCGGACGACGCGATCCAAGCCGTCTTCTCACGCGGCGGTGCCTGTTTTGACTGTCATGTTGTGACGCCGGGCGTCGATGCGGGATCACCATTCAGGATTCACAAGGTTTTCCAGCCGGATCGCTACATGCAGAAGGGCTGGTTCGACCATAATGCGCACAAGTCAGAAACCTGCAGCTCATGCCACAAGGCCGATCTATCGCGTCGTGCAACAGACCTGTTGTTGCCCGATCTGGCAAGCTGCCGCACCTGCCATGTCGGTGAAAGCGGGGCAAAGCTGAAGCCGGTCAAGACCCCGGTCGAATCCAGTTGCGCGATGTGCCACGATTATCACGTTGATGCCGGTGCGCCGTGGCAGACGCGGGAGAAGGTCGACCGTGCCAAGGGACAGCCGCGATTCAATCGGACAATTGCGAGTGCTCGTTGATTAAACTGTCCCGAAACAATGCTGTCACAAACAGGGCATTGACGGTATATCCCAAGTCATTGCAGTGTCGGCATTGTTGCTGCGCTCCTGCTGCAAGGCCAAGAATTCAATGTTGATCGCGCAAGTAACAGATATCCATCTCGGCTTCGAACCGGACAACCCGTCCGAGTTTAACCGCAAGCGCCTTGATCAGGTCATTCGCAAGCTCATCGCGATGAAGCCGCAGCCAGATATGCTGCTGGCAACCGGTGATCTTGTCGATCGCGGGGACAGTAAGTCCTATCGCAACCTGCGCGATGCGCTCGACATCTGCCCTTTCCCGGTTTGGCTGTGCATTGGCAATCACGATGAGCGGGCCAATTTTTCCGAATGGTATCCGGAAATTCCGGTGGTCGATGGATACGTCCAGTATGAAGTGGAAACGCCCGAACTGCGCCTGCTATTCCTCGATACGCTGGAGGACGGGCGGCACGGGGGTGCCTTTTGTGAAACGCGCGCGCATTGGCTCAAGCAAAGGCTTGCTGAAAAACCTGACACCAAGACCCTGATCGTCATGCATCATCCACCCGTTGAAGTCGGGATCGCGTGGATGAACACCCATCCTGACGAACCCTGGGTGGCACGGGTTGCCGATTCGATCCGCGGACACGACCAGATTGTCGGGATTGTCTGCGGCCATCTTCACCGCCCGATTACCGTGGGCTGGCAAGGCACGACGATTGCCATCTGTGCTTCAACCGCCCCACAAGTTGCGCTCGACCTTGGGCCGATCAACCCGGAAGCGCCAGATGATCGCCCGATGATCATCGCCGACCCGCCCGCTTTCGCGCTCCATCTCTGGAACGGGCGGGATTTTGTCAGCCATTTCGACAATGCTGACGATCATGTCGTGCTCGCCCGGTTTGATGAAAAAATGCAGGGCCTTGTGCGCAGCCTGATCAACGAACGACCTGTCTAATCGGGGTAGCGTGCCTCGACGAAATACAGTCCGTCTGGCGGGGCATTGAAGCCCAAGGCCGAGCGATCCTTGGCATCGAGCGCAGCTTTCAAATCATTCGCACTCCATTGGCCACGTCCAACCATCATCAGGCAGCCCACCATTGAACGGACCTGGTGGTGAAGGAAAGAACGAGCGGCGGCTTCGATCTCGATCTCATCGCCGAACTGGCGCACGGTCAGGCTGTCCAGCGTCTTGATGGCGCTGGCCGACTGGCAATGGATCGAACGGAAGGTCGTGAAATCATGATGGCCCACCAACAGTTGCGCCGCCTTGTGCATGGCCTCTGCATCGAGCTTGTGCGGAACCCGCCACGCCCGTCCTGCATCAAGTGCCAGCGGTGGTCGTCTGTTCACGATGCGGTAGGTGTAACGGCGACCGATGCATGAAAACCGTGCATGCCAGTCATCCGCTGCTGTCACGCAGGAAAGGATTGAGACCGGCATCGGCCGCAGCTTTGCGTTCAAACCTTCCATGAGTCGAAACGGAGTTATCGGCTTGGCAATGTCGCAATGTGCGGCCATCGCTTCGGCATGGACGCCGGCATCGGTGCGACCGGCCGCGTGTAGGGTTACACTTTCACCGGTAATCGCCTTGGCCGCTTCTTCGATAGCTGCCTGCACCGTCGGCCCGTGAGGTTGCCGCTGCCAGCCCATGAACGGGCGCCCGTCGTATTCGACAATCAGGCGGAAACGCGTCATCCCAGCTGCGTCCCGGCCGGGATCTTGAGACCACGCAGCAACGCCGCCGGCGTCATCGCGGCCTTGCCGGCGCGCTGGATCAGGAGGGGACGGATCACACCGGGATTACACTGGATGCCAAGCCGGTCATCAATCACTTCACCTGGTCGCGCGCTGTTGCTCTGCTCTGCCTGGGCCGCGAGAATACGGAATCGTTCGCCATCCATCTCGAAAAATGCGCCGGGCGACGGGGCAAAGGCACGGATCTGGCGTTCAATCTGCGGAGCGGAAATCATGAAATCGAGCCTTGCCTCGGTCTTGTCGATCTTCGCGGCGTAGGTGACGCCCATTTCCGGCTGGCGCTGGGGCGAATAGGCTTCGGGTTCGGACAAGACCTGTACAAGCAATTCCGCCCCGATTTCGGCAAGCTCCGCAGTCAGCAGCCCTGCCGTCTTGTTTTCGATCTCTGTATGCACCGTTGCCAGCATCGGGCCGGTATCGAGCCCGGCCTCCATCTGCATGATGGTGACGCCAGTCATGGTATCGCCTGCCAGGATCGCCCGCTGGATCGGCGCGGCCCCGCGCCAGCGTGGCAGGAGTGACGCGTGGACGTTGACGCAGCCAAGACGGGGTGCATCGAGCACGGCCTGCGGCAGGATCAGGCCATAGGCCGCGACGACCGCGACATCGGCACCGAGCGCCATAAACTCACGCTGTGCTTCAGGATCGCGCAATGTGACCGGCGTCTTGACGTCAATACCGAGCAATTCTGCCTGCGCATGGACGGGCGAGGGTGTCAGCGCCTTGCCTCTCCCGGCGCGGCGCGGCGGCTGGGTATAGGCCGCAACAACATGATGCCCGTTCGCCAAGAGCAAATCGAGGCTCGGCACTGCAAATTCGGGCGTTCCCATGAAAATGATCTTCATTTGCCCCCTCAACCCCTTGGCAGGACAATGCGCAACCCCCTATCGTGCGCGCAATGGCAGGCCAAGAGATCGAAACATTGGTGCAGGCGCTCGCGCGGCTCCCGGGATTGGGGCCGCGTTCGGCGCGGCGCGCGGTGCTTTATTTGCTGAAAAAGCGCGAAGGGGCGTTGGCGCCCCTGCTCCGTGCGCTGGAAGGGGTCAACGAAACGCTCGCGACGTGCGAGATCTGCGGAAACGTTGATACAACCAGCCCGTGTGGAATATGCGCCGATCCGCGCCGTGATTCGCGCATGCTCTGCGTGGTGGAGGATGTTCCCGATCTTTGGGCGCTTGAGCGGTCGCGGCTTTTTCCGGGCAGGTTCCACGTTCTTGGCGGGCGACTCTCGGCGCTCGATGGCGTTCGTCCGGAGGATCTGGGCATCGACACGCTTGTAGCGCGAATCGCCGGCGGCGACGTCGATGAGGTCGTCCTCGCGATGAATGCCACGCTCGATGGCCAGACGACGGCGCATTACTTGGTCGAACGGCTCGAATCGCACCCCGTTCGGATAACGCAGCTTGCCCATGGCCTTCCCGTAGGCGGTGAACTTGATTATCTTGACGATGGCACATTGGCGCAGGCTTTGAGGGCGCGACGTCCAGTCTCTTGACCCTTGCCGACAGAATTCTTACCTGAGCGCTCATGACCATCCTCTCGATCCTCGAAGCGCCCGATCCGCGGCTCAAGGTCGTTTCCACTCCGGTGGAGACGTTTGACGACGCGTTGCAGGCGCTGATCGATGACATGTTCGAAACGATGTACGATGCACCGGGTATCGGACTGGCGGCGGTTCAGGTCGGCGTGCCGCATCGGTTGCTTGTGATTGATCTTCAGGAACGAGATGAGGAAACCGACGCAACGATCAGAAATCCAAAGATATTCATAAATCCGGAAATTCTAGAATTCTCCGATGAGATGGCTGTTTACAACGAAGGATGCCTGTCGGTTCCCGAACAATATGCCGATGTCGAACGCCCTGCGGTGATCCGCGCCCGCTGGCTCGATCGTCAGGGAAAGAAGCACGAGCAAAAGATCGACGGCATGCTGGCGACCTGCCTCCAGCATGAAATGGACCACCTCGAAGGCATACTCTTCATCGACCATCTATCGAAACTGAAGCGCGACATTGTATTGAAGAAACTGCAAAAAGCGCGCCGCCTGGCCGCCTAGAGCGTGTCAATCGATCTGCTTTCCGATCGATCCGGTCGCTGCTGGCTATGCCGGAGAACATCGGCGTCGCTCATGCAGAAACGACCAGTTTGGATTTACTAGGCGGCGGGAAAATCCGGTCGCGGTACTTCATAACTGGTCGCTCAATCAGGGTCGTCATTAAAAATGCAATTGCTATCGAGCCCAGATAGATAAGCAATGTCAGCAAGCCACCACGTCCTTCCCCAATGAAGGCGGGTAGGTATTTTTGTCCCATTCGGAGTACTGCCACGTGCCACAGATACAAGGGGTAGCTGATCTGCCCAAGGAACGCGAGCACCCGACATGGCACGAGGAGTGGGCCGACAACCCGCCTTTTGTACAGGAGCAAAAGAACTGCGGCTGAAGTAAGCCAGGACACGCTGAGTCCTGCAATCTCTCCAAGGCGACTGCCCTTATAGACATTCCATAAGAAAACGACCCCTAACGCCCCGACTGCGGCCCAAATCAGGCGTTTGCCAAGAAGGCGTTCAAATAGCTCAGGCTTCTCCAATGCGAGAAATGAAAGCAGGACGCCGCATGCGAGCGCATCAATACGAAAATGGGTAAGGACATAAATGTCCCAATGGCTGAATCCGGCCCACGAACCCATCGCCCTAAGTATAGGACAAAGGACGATGAGGCCGACAAGAATCCAGGGAAGCGTCCGTCGCCAGCCAAAAGTCCGTGAAAGGAGAGGAAATCCCAAGCCCAACAGGAGGTAGAATTGTTCCTCCACCGCGAGCGACCAAAGATGCGTCGCGCTTTTGGTGTGCGCATAACCCTGGATGTGCAAAGCGATCTGCCAGAAAAAGTCGCGGGCTGGAAAGCCGAACAAAAGCATGGCGACAAGAAACGTGTACAGCGTTGGCCAAAGCCTGAGAATTCGCCGCATCAGGAATCTTTTATAGTCCAATCCGCCAGTAGATTGGGCCTCTCTAATTATCATACCCCCTATAAGAAATCCACTAAGTACAAAGAAAAGATCGACACCAGCCCATCCGATTTTCACGCCTGGTAGAAGCAGTAGATTAAAGAAAGGGCCCGCGTCAGCACGATTGAGATGGTATCCCATCGCCAGTAGAATCGCGACGCCGCGTATGACGTCGAGGCCCAATTCTCTGCCCTGGCCCAAATTGCCATGGCGAGCCGTTTTCGCAAGCATCTTCCATGAAGGAAAATCCGAAATCGACACCTTCACCCGATCCCCCATTAAAAGCATAATCCCTCACCAAACTGCGAGCCTAGCAGGGAGCAAAGAACGGTCAAATCCTTCCTCTGGGTTATTTGCTGAATCCCCATCATCTGAATCTATGCTGGCCGGAGTTGGATTATCGCGTTGGCGGCTCGTCAACATTTGCGAAGCGAGATTCCAACGACTTTCTGTTGGAGGGCTATCGGCGGACATTGCGAGGTCCGGGTCACCCAGTTGCAAAGAATGCTCAATCTCCTGATTGTGCCCGTGTCTGGTTCTTCGTGTTTGCAATCACGCGAGAGCGTTTTACCGGCCCGCTTGGCCATCACGTCAATCAAGCGTGTCCGCTATCGACGGCTAGCAAGCGGGGATCGATTCCCTGCGCTTGGAACGCGGCCGCCCAGCGATCTTCGACCGGCGTTTCAAAAAGCAGGGCATCATTGGCATCGGCGATGTGCCAGCCGTGTCGCAGCATTTCGCCATCCAGTTGCCCCGGCCCCCAACCGGCATAACCAAGCGCAACGAGCCACTTTTTCGGCCCTGTGTCCGTGCCAATCACCCTCAAGATGTCTATTGTCGCGGTCAGGCCCCATAGGTTCGAGACTTGCAGGCTTTCCTGTCCGCCCCAATCGAGCGAGTGAAGAACGAAACCGCGCTGCGGCTCGACCGGACCGCCGACGTGGATCGGCACGTCAGGTACGCCGCGCGGTACGATCCCGAATTGATCGAGCAAGGCATGCAGCCCCATACGCGGCATTATCCGTCCGATCCCGATACCCAGCGCGCCGTCCTCGTCGTGCTGGCACATCGCAATTACCGATCTTTCGAACCGTAGATCGCCGATGCCGGGCATGGCGAGGAGGAACTTGCCTGTGAGAAAGGGAGCTGATTTGATCATGTGGCAGGCAGAGAATTGAGCCGCATGACGCGCAAAGTCCAGCACACACTTGCAATAAAGGATGGCAGGAACCAGAGAAGCAGCAGCCGGACTCAACCAAGATTCGAAAGGAATATTCCATGACCATTGCCGTTGGCGACAAGATTCCCGCGTCCAATTTCGTTCAACCGACCGCCGAAGGCCCACAAGGTGTTTCAAGCGACGAGTTTTTCAAGGGCAAGCGCGTTGCCTTGTTCTCCGTTCCCGGCGCCTTCACGCCGACCTGCTCGGCCAAGCATTTGCCGGGTTTTGTTGAGCACGCTGCCGATTTGAAGGCCAAGGGCATTGACGCCATCGCCTGCACTGCGGTCAACGACGCGTTTGTGATGGGTGCATGGAGCAAGGCATCGGGCGTTGATGACAAGGTGACGATGCTGGCCGATGGCAATGGCGATTTCGTCAAGGCGGTCGGGCTGGAAATGGATGCATCCAAGTTTGGCATGGGCCCACGCGGCCAGCGCTTCGCGATGGTGATCAATGATGGCACGCTGGAGCATCTCTTCGTCGAAGGGCCCGGCGAATTTCGCGTGAGCTCCGCGGAATACATGCTCGAGAATATCTGACGACACATCCTCCCTATCGCTTGCGATGGGGAGGGGGACCATCTCAAAGAGATGGTGGAGGGGCACGGCTCGTTGCAAAGCCCCTCCACCACCCTGCGGGCGGTCCCCCTCCCCGAAGCACGCTTCAGGGAGGACATGGGTCTTGATGCTGTCGTCTTCCGCCCGTAAGTGTGGAAGATGACAGATCGAAACGAAACCCAGACAGGCGCAGAGATTGTCGCGGAGCTTGATATATTGTTCAAGGCCGCGGTGGCGCGACTCCGCGAGGCGATTGAAGCCTATGTCGAAACCGGCACGCCGCCCGATCCAGCGCAGCGCCGCGATGGCAGCTTCGCCTATCCTGAAATCCGGCTGCACTATGAAGGCGATGAGGCCAAGTCTGCACCCCTGCGCTCTTTCGGAAGACTGACCGAAACCGGCGACTATGTTTCGAGCGTCACCAAGCCTGCGCTTTTTGGCGACTATCTTGCTGAACAGATCGACATATTGATCGCGGATTACGGCGTGCAAGTCACCGCCCGTCGGGGGCGGCAGGAAATACCGTTTCCCTACGTGCTTGATGCCAATGACGATCTGGCCGACGTCCGGGCCAAGGATCTCGCCCGCTGGTTCCCGACGACCGAGCTTGCCTATATTGGTGATGAGGTGGCCGATGGCCTGTTTACCTATGGCGAAGGTGAAGCGCGACCGCTTGCCTTGTTCGATGGGCTGCGCACCGATTTCTCGCTCGCCCGGTTGCGCCACTATACCGGCACACCGCCCGAGCATTTCCAGCGCTATGTCCTGTTCACCAATTATCACCGCTATGTCGATGAATTCGTTCGCTGGGGCTGCGAACAACTCGGCAATGGCGGGCCGTATACAGGACTGTCCTGCCCGGGCGGACTGATGATCACTGCACATACAGATGATCCTGAAATCGCCGTCGCAGACAGCGCGTGGCGGCGGCACCAGATGCCAGCCTGGCACCTGATCGGACCGGACCGAACCGGGATCACCCTCGTGAACATTGGCGTCGGTCCGTCGAATGCCAAGACGATCACCGATCATATGGCCGTGCTGCGGCCCGAGGCGTGGCTGATGATCGGCCATTGCGGCGGCCTGCGCCCCAGCCAGCGGATCGGGGACTATGTGCTGGCCCATGCCTATCTGCGCGACGATCATGTCCTCGATGACATGCTGCCCCCCGAAATTCCGATCCCGCCGATTGCCGAAGTCCAGCAGGCGCTGGCGCGTGCCGCTGAAATCGTATCGGGCGAGAGTGCCGAGCATCTGAAGGGGCGTTTGCGGACCGGAACAATCGTCACCACGGATGACCGGAACTGGGAATTGCGCTATTCCAAATCGGCGCTGCGCTTCAGCCAGTCGCGCGCGGTTGCAATCGACATGGAGTCGGCAACGATCGCCGCACAAGGCTATCGTTTCCGGGTACCCTATGGCACGCTCCTGTGTGTTTCGGACAAGCCGATGCACGGCGAATTAAAGCTTCCGGGTCAGGCCAACCGCTTTTACGAGCGCGCTATCGCCGAACATATGCTGATCGGCATCGAAGCATGCCGGCAATTGAAGGCCGAAGGCGCGAAACTCCACAGCCGAAAACTCCGGGCTTTTAACGAGCCGCCCTTTCGCTAGGATAACGCATCCGCAACAAGGAGGTTTCAATGAACAGGATCGGGCGAAGGACGTTTCTCGGCGCCAGCATCGCGGCGGGAGCCAGTGCCGTCACGGCGACTGCGATCAAAGCCGAAGGAAAAACCCTGGCCGGGAAGTCGATTCTGGTGACAGGATGCTCGTCGGGCTTTGGGCGATTGGGCGCGCTTCACTATGCCCGCGAAGGCGCGACTGTCATTGCATCGATGCGCAATCTTCAGGGAGGCGCACGCGCTGAAGCCCGCGCGCTTGCCGCTGACGCGAAGGCCGCTGGTGTCGCGCTCCATATCGTCGAGATCGATGTGATGCGCGATGATCAGGTGGCCGCCGGTGTTGCCGAAGCGGAACGGATCGCGGGTGGCGCATTGGATGCCGTCGTCAACAATGCCGGTATTGCAATTGGCGGGCCTGTTGAACTCCAGGATATGGAGGCAGCGTAGATGATGTTTTCAACCAATGTGCTTGGGCCGTTGCGAGTCTCGCGCGCAGCATTGCCAGCAATGCGTGCCCGACGTAGCGGCGTAATCTTCAACGTCACATCACAGTTGGGGCGCGTTATTGCGCCCAACTACGGCCTGTATTCGTCAACCAAATTTGCGCTTGAAGCGCAATCCGAACAACTGGCGTATGAGCTGGCGATGCACGGGATTGAAGTCACGATCATCCAGCCGGGCGGCTATCCGACCGACATCTGGAAAAAGAGTGCCGCCCTTACCGATGTGCTGCTCAAGCGTACGGAAGCCAATCGAGCCAAGGCCTATGAAGCGCTTGTTGCGACCGCCCGACGCGGTGATCCCGGGTTATCGACCGATCCAATGGACGTGCCGCGCGCGATTGCGGAGATCTTGGCGCTACCGCCCGGTAAACGACCGCTTCGTCGTCCGGTTCACCCCACCTACCGGCCGCAGGAGGCCATCAATGCCGTTTCGGCCGAAGCGCAACGCGCGTTGCTTGGCCGTTCACCGTTCGGTCCGTGGGTGGAGGCGGTGCTGGACTGATCCCAAACGCGCGCGCTCGGGCTCAGGAGAGGCGGTATTCGTTCAGCCAGACCGATATGACGGAAAACCCCTGATCCCGCCATCACCACCCGCAGGTCTTGCCCTTGTTCTGCTTTTGCAGCCACGTCATCAGTGGCTTGAAATAGGCGATCATCGCCGTTCCATCGATTTCGCGCTTGCCGGTAAAGGCCTGGAGCGCGTCAGGCCAGGGCTTCGACGCACCCATCGCGAGCATCGCGTTCAGCCGAGCGCCGACATCCTTGTTGCCATAGAAGGAGCAGCGGTGGAGCGGCCCCTTCCACTTGGCGATGTCGCAGGCCGCCTTATAGAACTGGAACTGGAGGATGCGGGCGAGGAAATAGCGCGTGTAGGGCACATTGGCCGGAACGTGATATTTTGCCCCCGGATCGAAATTGGTTTCGTCGCGGGCGACCGGAGGGACGATGCCCTGATATTTGAGGCGCAGGTCAGTCCAGCCCTTATTGTATTGGCCGGTCGCAATCTTGCCCGAATAGACATCCCAGCGCCATTTATCGACAAGCAGGCCGAAGGGCAGGAAGGCGACCTTGTCCATCGCCTGGCGGAGCAGTAGCCCGGTATCCTTGTCCGCGCTCGGCACCTTGTCCTCATCGAGCAGGCCGATCTGGACCAGATACTGCGGCGTTATCGACAGCGCGATGAAATCGCCGATCGCTTCATGGAACCCGTCATTCGCGCCGTTCAGATAGAGCAGGGGCTGTTTGTTATACGCCCGCTGGTAGTAATTATGACCCAACTCGTGATGGATCGTCCTGAAATCGTCTGCATTGACCTTGGTGCACATCTTGATGCGCAGATCGTCGATGTTGTCGATGTCCCAGGCGCTGGCGTGACAGACAACCTCACGGTCGGCTGGCTTTGTAATCTGCGAGCGCTGCCAGAAGGTTTCTGGCAGCGGGGCAAGGCCCAATGACGTGTAGAAGCCTTCGCCGGCGCGTACCATCCTGACCGGATCGTAACCCTTGGCGCTGAGCAACTCGCCTGTATCATAGCCGATATTGCCCGATCCTGCCGGTGCGACGATGTCGTAGATATTGCCCCATTCCTGAGCCCACATATTGCCGAGAAGATCAGCACGGATCGGCCCGGTCTTGGGCTGGACCGGGTCGCCATATTTCTCGTTGAGTTTGGTGCGGGTGTAGCAATGGAGCTGGTCGTAAAGCGGCTTGACCTGCGCCCAGAGCTTGTCGGTCAGCTTGGCGAACTCATCAGCGGACATGTCATATTGCGAACGCCACATCGCGCCGACGTCGACATAGCCCAGTTCGCGCGCGCCTGCATTGGCGATTTCTACCTCGCGTGCATAGTCAGTGCGCATCGGGCTACCGACATTGTTATTCCAGCTCGCCCACATTTCCTTGAGCAATTCGGGATCGCGGTTGGTGCCCATTTCCGCTTCAATATCTGAACCACCGACGGCGACGCCCTTCAGTGTGCCCTTTCCCTTGCCATATTGGGAGGTGAGGCGAGTCGCGAGCGTGTTGAGTTCAACTGCCGCGCCCTGAGTCGTCGGCGCAGGCAGGGTCAGGCCACCGCGCAGCAGGTCAAGCTTGCGCTTCGTGTCATAGGACAGGTTGGGGATCGCCTGATATTTGGCCGCTTCATTTGCGAACCGGACCTGCATTTCAGTGCCCTGCGCGCCGACACGCGCGGCAACGGCATCGGTATCGTCGGTTATATAAGTGGCGTTGATCCAGCTCACCTGCGCGTTGAAGATGGTGAAGTCACCCAGTTCCTTTTCGGCCGCGGCAACGAATTTGTCTGCGTCGGCTGCCGACGGAGCGGTTTGGGCCAGTGTCGGTGCGGCGCAGGCAAGCGAGAGTGCAAGCGCAAACACGGATGCAGCGGTCTTCATAAATATAGTTCCTTAGCATTGAAATATTGTTGCGCGGAGATTGGCGAAGCGAACCGGCCCGGTCAAGCTATTGGATACGCTCCACCTTGAACTTGTCCTTGCCGAGCATGGCAATCACCGAATCAGCGCCGGCAAGATGGCCAGCTCCAACCGCCACAAAGATCGTGCCCGGTTTTTCGAGCCGCTTCTTCAGCCAAATTGTCCAGGTCGCATTGCGGTCGCGGAGCAGGGATTGGGTGAGTTCGGGAGACAGTTTCAATTCGTCGTCAAAGCTCAAGGCAATCGCCTTGTCATCGCCGCGGCTCCAGGCAGAAACCATGTCGTTGAATTCCTTCTCGGGATCCATCGCATCGTCGACCATGCTCGACAGGAAGGTGCGTTGGGCCGTTTCGGGGAGCTTGTCGAAAAACCCCAGTTGCTGCTCGGTCGTTTCGAGCCCTGACACCGGCTTTTTTCCCTTGGCGAAGCTTGCCCTCAACTGTTTTTCGACGCCATATTCGGGGCTGACATCAAGCTCCTTGAGCATGCCGCTTGCCAATGTAATGGCAACGGCCCAGCTTTCGAACTGGTTGAGAGCCGAGGCCGGCATCCCCGCCTTGTCGATGAGCACCTGCAACCCGGCGCGTTTGTCTGCCGGTACACGTTCGAGAACCGGGGGCAGGTTGGGCGAGACGGCAAGGCCAAGAAACGTCTTGGCGGTCTTGTTCGGATCGTTCAGATCCGCAACTTCGAGGACCAGTTCGCGTGAATCGCGCACGGCCCTGTTGAGGATCTGGGTGCGCCACTGATAGTCTTTGCGCAGGACATGGATCGTCCCGAACAAATAGATCGTCGTATCCGCATCGGACAATTTCCAAAGCGCAGGACGTGCCGGCGGTGCCTTTGGTGGCGGGGGAGAGGCGCTCGCGCAGGCGGCAAGCAGTGACAGGACGGGAAGCGCCCAACGCATTGTCTTCAACATGGCGCCCTTCAAGGCCAAATCGCACGCCAAAGCAAGGCCGGATTGCTTGACCGGAACGTGTTGCTGGGCCAAAGGCCGCGCGCATGAAGGCGGGCGAACCCTTAAGCTTCCAGGACCTGATCCTGACGCTCCATGACTATTGGGGAAAGCAAGGCTGCGTCATTCTCCAGCCTTATGACATGCGGGTCGGCGCCGGGACATTCCATCCGGCGACAACGCTGCGCGCGCTGGGCCCTGATCACTGGAACGCGGCCTATGTCCAGCCCTCGCGCCGCCCGACCGACGGCCGCTATGGTGAAAACCCCAACCGGCTCCAGCATTATTACCAGTATCAGGTGATCATGAAGCCGAGCCCGGCCAATTTGCAGGCGCTTTATCTCGGCTCGCTCGATGCGATCGGCATCGACCCGCTCAGGCACGACATCCGCTTTGTCGAGGATGATTGGGAAAGCCCGACACTCGGCGCCTGGGGTCTGGGTTGGGAAGTCTGGTGCGACGGGATGGAAGTCACGCAATTCACCTATTTCCAGCAAATGGGCGGGTTCGATTGCAAGCCGGTCGCGGGCGAACTGACCTATGGGCTCGAACGGCTCGCCATGTATATTCAGAGCAAGGACAGCGTTTACGATCTCGCCTTCAACGATGCAGGCGTGACCTACGGTGATGTGTTCCACAAGAATGAGGTGGAATTCAGCAAATATAATTTCGAGGTCGCGGACACGGCCAGCCTGTTTGATGGCTTCGCCAAGGCCGAAGCCGAATGCCAGCGCTGCATCGAAGCGAACATTCCGCTCGCCGCCTATGACCAGGCGATCGAGGCGAGCCACCTGTTCAACCTGCTCCAGGCGCGCGGCGTGATCTCTGTGCAGGAGCGCGCCAGTTACATGGGGCGTGTCCGCGATCTGGCAAAGGGCAGCTGCCAGGCGTGGATGGACAAGAACGGGTGGACGGCGTGATGGGCGGTCATAAATCCTCTCTCCCCGGGAGAGGTGGCGGCGAAGCCGACGGAGAGGGAGCCGACAAGGAAAGCCGCATTAGCGACTTCGCGCTTCCGCGCGCTTCTTTGTCAGGGCCCCCTCCACCGCTTTGCGGTTCCCCTCCCCCGATGGGGAGGATTTTAGGATGACAGACTTCCTGCTCGAACTGCGGTCCGAGGAAATCCCGGCGCGGATGCAGGATAAGGCGCGTGAAGATCTTGCTCGGCTGTTCGGCGAGGAGATCGGTAAGGCCGGTCTGCAGGCATCCGGGATCGTCACCTATGCCACACCGCGCCGTCTCACGCTGATCGCCCGGGACCTGCCGCTCGAAACAAGCGCCGTCAGTGAAGAACTGAAGGGACCGAAAACATCGGCGCCACAGCAGGCGCTGGAAGGGTTTCTCCGCAAGACCGGCTTGACGCAGGACCAGTTGGTCGATCGCGATGGCATCTGGTTTGCAGTCATCGAGAAACCGGGCCGCGCGACGGCGGATGTTCTGGCCGAAGCTATCCCGGCAATCATTCGTGCCTTTCCGTGGCCGAAATCGATGCGCTGGGGCGACGCTTCCGCCTCGACCGAAAGCCTGCGCTGGGTGCGTCCGTTGCAGGGGATTGTGGCGCTGCTCGGCGATGATGTGGTGCCGTGCGAGATTGACGGTATCCACAGCGGATCGGCGACGGTCGGCCATCGCTTCCATCATTCGGGCGACGTGACGATTGGTAATGCTGCCGACTATGCAGCCAAACTCAACGCCTGCCATGTGCTCGTCGATCAGGATGAACGCCGCGCGATCATCCGGGCTGGTGCCGAAAAGGCTGCGACAGCCGCGGGCCTGACGCTGGTCCCTGATGAAGGGCTGGTGATCGAGAATGCAGGCCTGACCGAATGGCCGGTCCCGATGCTCGGCCGCTTCGATCCGGCGTTCCTCGCCGTGCCGGAAGAAGTCATCCAACTGACCGCGCGGGTGAACCAGAAGTATTTCATCTGCCGCGACGCTGCGGGCAAGCTCGCCAATGCGTTCGTCTGCACTGCCAACATCACTGCAAACGACGGCGGCGCGGCGATTGTTGCGGGCAACGAAAAGGTCCTCGCGGCGCGGTTGAGCGATGCGAAGTTCTTCTGGGAACAGGATAAGAAGATCAAGCTCGAGGTTCATGCCGAAAAGCTCAAGGACATCGTCTTCCACGAGAAACTGGGGACCGTCGCCGACAAGGTCGAGCGTGTTGCCAAGCTGGCACGGTGGTTGGTTGATAGTGGGGTAATTTCTCCCCTCCCGCAAGCGGGAGGGGCCGGGGGTGGGCCTACGGACGCACCACCGTCAGCGGAGACCCCCACCCCTAATCCCTCCCGCAAGCGGGAGGGGGATGTCGCAGTGCTCGCCGACGATGCCGAACGCGCCGCCCGTTTGTGCAAGACCGATCTCGTCACCGGCATGGTCGGCGAATTTCCCGAACTGCAAGGCATAATGGGCGGCTATTACGCTCGCGCGCAGGGCGAAAGCGACGCCGTCGCCGATGCTGTGCGCGATCATTACAAGCCGGTCGGGCAGGGCGACGATGTGCCGACCGCGCCGGTGACGGTTGCGGTGAGTTTGGCGGACAAGCTGGATAATTTGATCACGTTCTTTGCTTACCAGATGGTTCCAACCGGCTCAAAAGATCCGTTCGCGTTGCGCCGAGCTGCGCTTGGTGTTTTGTCGGTGGTAACGGAGAGTCGTTTAAAGATGAGTCTTCAATCAGCGTTCGAACTCGTTAGTCCGATGATACCGGCAAAGCGCGGCACGGCGAGACTTACAGGCCTCCGCGATAATACGAATTTTGGTAATGTTGACATCCAGTTCTTGGAGCTCCTCGATTTCTTCGCCGATCGCCTCAAAGTCCAGCAACGCGAAGCCGGTGTCCGTCATGACCTGATCGATGCGGTCTTTGCGCTTGGTGGCGAGGATGATCTTGTCCGCCTGCTCGCGCGGGTGAAGGCTTTGCAGGGCTTTGTCACCACCGACGAAGGCACAAACCTACTCGCCGGATACAAGCGGGCGGCGAATATTTTGAAGCAAGCGGAGGGCGTCGCCCCAGCGGAGGCAGGGGCCTTAGCGGGAGTCGCGAGCCAAGGCGTCGCACAGGCCCCTGCCTTCGCAGGGGCGACGGTGTTTGACACGGCACTCCTCGCCGCCCTCGACGTTGCCGAGCCAAAGGCGGTCGCCGCAATCGAAGCCGAAGACTTCGAAGGCGCAATGGCGGCGCTCGCCTCGCTCCGCGCGCCGATCGATGCGTTTTTCGAAGGCGTAATGGTGAATGATCCAGATCCGCAAAAGCGGGCGTTCAGGTTGGGGTTGCTGACACGGTTCCGTGATGCGGTGCATCGGGTTGCGGATTTCTCCAAGATCGAAGGTTGACGATGACCCAATATGTTTACCGCTTCGGCGGCGGTGTTTCGGATGGCGGCAGCCTCGACAAGACCCTGCTGGGCGGGAAGGGGGCCAATCTCGACGGGATGGCGGCGATTGGCCTGCCGGTGCCTCCCGGATTCACCATCTCCACGCCGATGTGTGCGCGCTATTATGACGAGGGGGAGGCCTTTCCGCCCGAATTGACGCCGCAGGTCGCCGAGGGGATTGCCCATATCCAGCATGTGACCGGCAAGATGTTCGGCGATGCTGCCGACCCCCTGCTCGTCTCGGTGCGCTCGGGAGCGAGGGTTTCGATGCCGGGGATGATGGATACCGTCCTCAACCTCGGGCTCAATGACGAAACCGTTGAAGGGCTGGCCGCCTCGTCGGGCGATGCGCGCTTCGCATGGGACAGCTATCGCCGGTTCATCCAGATGTATGCCGATGTCGTGCTCGAACTCGATCACGGTTCGTTCGAGGAGGCGCTGGAAATTGCCAAGGAAGACAAGGGCTTCTACCTCGATACCGAACTGACCGCCGAAGACCTGAAGGCGCTGGTGGGCGATTACAAGAAGCTGGTGGCCGAACAATGGGGCAAGCCCTTCCCGCAGGATGTGCATGATCAGTTGTGGGGCGCGGTTGGCGCGGTGTTCGGATCGTGGCAGTCGGAGCGGGCTAAAGTCTATCGGCGCATCAACAACATTCCCGGCGATTGGGGCACGGCGGTCACTGTGCAGGCGATGGTCTTCGGCAATATGGGCGAAACATCAGCGACAGGTGTGGCGTTCACCCGCGATCCGGCGACCGGCGAGAATGCCTATTATGGCGAGTTCCTGATCAACGCGCAGGGCGAGGACGTCGTCGCGGGCATCCGCACGCCGCAATATCTCACGCTTGCTGCGCGCCAACGCGCCAATGCCAAGCCGCTGAGTATGGAAGAGGCGATGCCCGAAGTTTATCGGCAGCTGGCCGATGTCTTTTCCATTCTCGAAACGCACTATCGTGACATGCAGGATATCGAGTTTACCGTCGAACGCGGCACGCTGTGGATGCTCCAGACGCGTTCGGGCAAGCGGACGGCCAAGGCTGCGCTCAAGATCGCGGTCGATATGGCGGAGCAGGGCCTCATCACACGCGAGGAGGCGGTGGGGCGGATCGATCCTTCTGCGCTCGACCAGTTGCTCCACCCGACGCTCGATCCCAAGGCGGTTCGCGACGTGCTCGCCAAGGGGCTTCCTGCCTCTCCGGGAGCCGCGTCAGGCATGGCGGTGTTTGACAGCGATACGGCCGAAAAACGCGCCGAGATGGGTGAAAGCGTCATTCTCGTCAGGATGGAAACCTCCCCTGAAGATATTCATGGCATGCATGCGGCCAAGGGCATTCTGACCGCCCGTGGCGGGATGACCAGCCATGCGGCCGTGGTTGCGCGCGGGATGGGCCGGCCCTGCGTCTCGGGTGCTGGAAATGTTGCCATTGACGCAAAGGAGCGCATCTTCCGCGTTGGCGGGCGCGAAGTACGCGAAGGCGAGATCATCACGATCGACGGATCATCGGGCGAAGTGATGTTTGGTGAAGTCGCGACCGTCCAGCCGGAATTGTCGGGCGATTTTGCCGCGCTGATGGTCTGGGCCGACGCCGCGCGGCGAATGAAGGTCCGTGCCAATGCCGAGACGCCTGCCGATTGCCGCATTGCGCGCGATTTCGGCGCGGAAGGCGTCGGACTGTGCCGCACCGAACATATGTTCTTTGAAGCCAGCCGGATCACCGCCGTCCGCCAGATGATCCTTGCCGAGGACGAGGCGGGCAGGCGGGCCGCACTCGCAAAGCTGCTGCCTGAGCAACGGGCGGACTTCAAAGGGATATTTGAAGTCATGGCGGGACTTCCCGTCACCATTCGCCTGCTTGATCCACCGCTCCACGAGTTCCTGCCGACAGAGGAACATGACTTTGCCGATGTGGCCGAAGCCGCCGGTGTGGGCATTGAAATCCTCAAACGCCGCGCCGCCGAACTGCACGAGTTCAATCCGATGCTTGGCCATCGCGGGTGCAGGCTGGGCGTGACCTATCCCGAGATTTACGAGATGCAGGCCCGCGCGATATTCGAAGCCGCGTGCGATCTCGCGGAATCGCCGATTCCCGAGGTCATGGTCCCGCTCGTCGGGACAAGGCGCGAACTCGAGTTGATGAAGGATGTGATCGACCAGACCGCCGAAGCCGTGTTCGCCGAACGCGGCAAGCGGATCGAGTATCTGGTCGGGACAATGATCGAGCTACCACGCGCGGCCTTGATGGCAGGCGAGATTGCCGAGGTTGGCGCTTTTTTCAGCTTTGGGACAAATGATCTGACCCAGACGACACTTGGTGTCAGCCGCGACGATGCGAGCCGCTTCCTGACCCAATATGTCGACAAGGGCATTTACGCGCAGGATCCGTTTGTGAGCCTCGATATCGACGGCGTCGGCCAACTGGTCCAGCTCGCCGCTGAACGCGGACGCGCAACCCGGCCAGACATCAAGCTCGGCATTTGCGGGGAACATGGCGGCGATCCGGCATCCATCCATTTCTGCGAGCGCGTCGGACTCGACTATGTCTCGGCCTCGCCATATCGTGTGCCCATTGCACGTCTGGCAGCAGCTCAGGCGGCGTTGAAACGGGGGTAGGCATGAAAGGCTGGCATCGCATTGCGCTGGCACTGGTTGCAGGTATCGCCATGGGTGTCGGCGGCGCTTGGTACCGGATTCAGGCAGGCTTCGACGACGGACGACTTGCGAATGGCCCGTGGACGACGGCACTCAATTATGGAACGAGCGGTGCAGACAGTGTCACGCGCGCATCGGTTGCCTTGCGCGGTATCCTTGCACTTCCATCGACCGAAACCGTTTACTGGAACGCCACGACCGACAGCGAAGGCAAGGCGCTCGATGGAGGCTGCACTTATGTGATGACCGGTAAAGCGCTTGATGCGCGCTGGTGGAGCGTGACCTACTACGACAAGAAGGGGTTTTTGGTCGCCAATCCGGCGAATATCTGGTCGTTCAGCGGGGCCTCTGTACCTCCGGCGGAAAGCAATGGCTGGCGCGTGACGATTGGCCCCGAAAAGGTCGAAGGCCATTGGCTTCCGAGTGCGAAAGGGCAGGGGTTCGAGCTGACATTGCGGATGTACAATCCGGGGAACGGCTTCCGCGCCGCGCCCGACAAGGCAGAATTGCCAAAACTGAATAAGGAGCGTTGCGCATGACCCGCTGGATCGTTCCGCTTCTGGTTTTCATCGGCACGGCCGTTGCCGCCTGGCATGCGACGCTCACAATCACGACGTTCGGCCTGATGGAGGCCGCCGTGCGCCGGGTTTCGGCAAAGTCCGAACTGAATGTGATGGCCTATGGCAATCTGGCATCTCCGGCCAATCAGCCCATCGTGCGGCCGAGCCCGGATCTCGCCTATTCCACCTGTCCCTTCAATCTTTCGGCGGGACCGTTGCTGATCAATGTCGTCCCGGTTGCTGGACGATACAATTCTCTGAGCGTCTTCGATGGCCGGACTGATGTGGTCTTCGTCCGCAACGATGTCCAGGCGGGCGGCAAGCCGTTCAAGGTCGCCATAGCCCTTGCAGAACAAAAGGTTCCGGAAGGTATTGAGACGGTGCGTGTGCGATATGGCCGCGGCATCGCTCTTGTTCGGCTGTTGCTTGCAGATCCAGGCGAGATCGCGCAGCTCGATACCGTGAGACGGCAATCGAACTGCGCGACGATCAGAAGTTAGATTTTCCCGTTCACGAACGTGTCGCTGATCGAACAGGCTGCCGGCCCCAGGATCACGACGAACAGCACTGGCAAGATGAAAAGGATCAGTGGCACCGTCATGATCGCGGGCAAACGCGCGGCTTTTTCCTCTGCGCGCATCATGCGTTCGTTGCGGAACTCGGCTGAAAGCACGCGCAAGGCAGAAGCGAGTGGCGTACCATATTTTTCGGTCTGGATCATGGTCGTAACCACGCCACGCACAGCATCAAGTGCAACGCGGTGTGCCAGGTTTTCAAAGGCCATGCGCCGTTCAGTCAGAAAGCCCAGCTCGATTGCGGTCAAGGCGAATTCATCGCCCAGTTCGGGGTAGGCCTTGCCGAGTTCACGGGCGACGCGGTGGAATGCAGCATCCACAGTGAGGCCAGCTTCGGCGCAGATAACGAGCAGGTCGAGCGCATCGGGCAATCCCTTGCGGATCGCGTCGGATCGCTTCTTGATCTTGTTCGCGACGAAAATGTCAGGGGCCTTGTAACTTCCGATCAGCGCACCGGCGATCAGGAAGAATTTCTTCATCGCAGACCAATCCGCTTTCCAGCCAAAACCATAGACAGCGAGCGCGACGCCGCCGCCGATGACAATCGGGAGGAACATGCGTCCGAAGATCACTGCAACAGCGGCATCCTTGGAGCGGATACCGGCCTGGACGAGTTTCGCTTGGGCGTCTTTAAGTTGGGTGTCCTGCAAAACCCGCAATGACGAGAGAAACGACCGCATCCGGTCGGTGGTCTCGTTCTTCTGGTTCAGTTTGGCGCGACGCTTGCCGCTTGAAACGACAATGCCAGCTTTCAACTGTTCGCGGCGCTCGTTGAGTGCCTTGACGCGACCGGCCATCGGGTCACGGACCGTTGTGGCTGTGTAAAGGGCAAAGATGACCGCCATTGTCGCCACGGCCGACAATATTGTCGCGACCCAGAGGACGTCGACTCCCAGCAATGTTGGCCCACCCGTTTGCATCTCTAAGTCTTTCCTTTGCCCGTGCGGTTCAGATTTCGAAGCTGATCATCTTGGACATGATGAATGCGCCGATGCTCATCCAAACCATGCCGCCCATGCCCGCGACCATCAGCCGCTGGTCCTCGAAAAAGTGGAGCATATAGGGTGGGTTGACGTACATGATCATGCCGAACACCATGAATGGCAGTACCCCGATGATATAGGCTGAGGCTTTGGATTCGGACGACATGGCCCGGATCTTGAGCTTCATCTGAGCGCGTTTTCGAAGCACTTCGGCCAGGTTTGACAGCGTTTCAGCCAAGTTGCCGCCCGTTTCGCGCTGGATAGCGAGTGTGATGCAGAAGAACTGGAATTCGGCCGTACCGATGCGATCAGCCGCTTCATCGAGCGCCATATCCATCGTCTTGCCGATCCTGATACGATCCGACACGCCCCGGAATTCCATACCGACCGGATCAGGCACTTCGCTGGCAACAATGCCCAGGGTTTCGGAAATCGGAAGGCCGGATCGCAGTCCGCGAACCATCAGCTCGATCGCATCGGGAAAACGCGTATTGAAGGCGTTCACCCGCCGCTTGATCTGACTGCCGACGACCATGTGCGGCAGAAAGAGCCCGAATGCCGAACCCGCGAGGAGCCCGAGATAGATGGGCGCACCTTTGATCAGGCAGAGAATGAGGATCACCAGCATGATACCAATGCAGGTCATCGAGTATTTTCCCAGCGACCATTTCTTGCCGGTTTGTTCGAGACGCTTGGCCAGAAGTGCAGGGTTTGGAATGTATTTGCTGGCAATGCCGTCGGCGCGCGAGGCGCGATTGGCGGTGATCTTGCGCAACTGCGATTCCACCGTGTACGACGGCATGTCGCTATGCCGGGCCTTCATGCCGTCGATACGACGCAACTGCACCTTGCCGATCGATGGTCCGGCAAAAGCAATGCCGAGCATGATCAGGCTCATGATCGCCCCGGCGGCTATAACGATCCATTGCATTGGCGGCATAGTTTGAACCAATCCTAACCGGTCAAAATGACCTGAAACTTACGCGTCTTGCGCGACCTGGGCCTTCTTGCCGGGAAGCAGCGATTTGAGTCCTGCTATCTTGCCCGCCAGCGAAGTCGACCCGCCAGCCTTGGGCGTAACGGTCGAGACAGTTTCGTCTCCTCCGTCGGCCGTCAGCAAGAGCCGCGCACCAATCGCCTGAAGTTCCAGCCCGACCTTGGAGGTCTTGCCAACTTCGGCCACTGGCTTGCCGAGCTTTGCGGCCTGGCAAACCACTTTCACGTCATAGGGGATCGAGAAATCAATCTTGCGTTCGATCGACGATTCGAAATCCTTCTTCGAGATTTCGGATGTACCGCTTGGGCCGACGCGGTTGACAGCCACAAGCACATTTGCATGCGGTGCGTTTGACTTGAGCCACGAAAGGATGCGGATCGCGTCGCGCGCGCCAGCCAGTGTCAGTTCGGCAACGACAACCACAGACTGGATCTCGGTCATGAGGTGCGGATGCTGCACGAGCATCTGGCGCGGAAGATCAATCACAGTGCATTCAAATGCTGAGCGCATCTCTTCCTGCAGTTGATAAAATGCCCCGCCATCGCTCAGCATCGGCTGGCTCATCGGCGCTTCTGCCGAAAGGATCGAAAGCTTGTCGTTGGCGCGCACCATTGCCCGCTCAATGAACAGTCCGTCGATACGGCTCGGATTTTCGATAGCATCGGTCAGTCCGCGGCCGGGCTCCAGGTCGAGAGACAAGGCACCCGTACCAAAATGGACATCAAGATCCAGCAAGGCTGTCGAACGCTTGTTTCCATCACTGAACAGCCAGGCAAGCGATGCCGCAATGGTGGAAGCGCCGACGCCGCCCCGCGCGCCAACGATGGCGGCAGTCATATGTGGACGGTCCGCCGCGATATCGGTATGCTTGGGGCCATTCAGAACGGACTGTGCGTGGGTGAACGCTTCGCGCAACTGATCGGCGCTGAACGGCTTCAGCAGATAATCCTGGATGCCGCTGGCGACGAGATCTCGATAAAGGCGCACGTCATTGACTTCGCCCGTTGCGATCACGACCGTGCCGGGTTCGCAGACCTCGGCCAACGCGTTGATATCGTTCAGCGGATCCCCCGATTCAGAGAGATCAACAAACAGGATGTTCGGGCTCGCCGAAACTGAGAGCGACTGAACCGCATTACGCAGCCCACCCTTGTTGATCTTTTCGATAGGCCAGCCGAGTTCGACACAGACAGGACGGATCGTATCCGCCGTCGCATCGTCACAGACATAGGCTGCAATCGGATCGCGTGTCGTCGCACCAGGGCGACTAGGAGACCAGGGCGCATTCATTTAGTTGCTCCTCGAACTTTCTTGTTTCAACTCTCCGGCGCCGGTTGGCGCCTTGTCGCGATAGGACTTGATTGCCTTGGCGGCGGTCGAAGCGTCGTTCGCACCGGTCGCGCGCTGCCCATAAATCAGGTCTTCGGGGTTCGCGACCATTGCCGCCAGATTCGCGTTCACGCTGCATCCGAAATTCGACATTGTGTTCGAATTCATATCATTGCCACCCTTGTCGCTCCAATCAGGACAATTCGGTACATTTGCTGACGTGCGACTGACCACAACCCGAACCTTACCGGGGGCAATCTCGCTGGTTGTGACAGGAGCCGTTGGTTCGACCAGCATTCCGTAACGCGCCGCGAGTTTGGCAACGGCGTCGCGCGTTGCTTCACCTTCACTGCCTCCGGGAACGTCGATCGATATGCGGTCGCCATAGCCAAGCCGCAAGGATTCGAACCAGCCCGCAACGCGGCTGACTTCTCCGGGCGCAAGCCCATCATAGCCAGTGCCGACATCGAGCACAAAATTGGATTTGCTCACGACCGGCTGGTGAACTGATTCCAGGCCACGATTTTGAGTGCCGCACGCAGTTAGCGCGATGCTCATTCCAATCAGGGTGGCAAAGTTTGTTGCACGCATGACTTTTATCTCCATGATTGGGGTCAGTTTCCGCTGAAGCCGGGAGCGGCTGCCTGTTCCGAAGCCTTTGGCTGGCGATCGCGTACCGGCGTCGCGTTGGCGCCGACTGACGGAGCAACGATTGTCGTTGCGGGAGCCATTGTCGGGACAGGGCGCTTTTCGCCTGAATTTCCAGAGTGGCTCTGGCCGAGAAAGACGCGCCCAGCGTCTGTGGCGGCCTTGAAGCCGTCCGTCGGGAGCGCAATCTGGTTCGCCGAAACCGGCTTCACCAGGTAAGGCGTCACGATGATGACGAGCTCGGTTTCACTCTTGCGATATCGCGTGGACCGGAACAGTGCGCCCAGAACCGGCACATTGCCGAGCCCCGGCGCACGGTCGATCGCATTGGTCTGCGAGTTGCGCAGCAGTCCACCAATCATGAATGACTGGCCGGAGCCGAGTTCGACCGTCGTTTCCGCGCGGCGAGTTGTGATACCGGGAACATTGTAACCGTTGAGTACAATTGAACCCTCGGAAGAAAGTTCCGATACCTCGGGGCGGACCCGCATCGAAATCCGGCCATCACCAAGGACGGTCGGGCTGAACGCCAGGCTCACGCCGTATTGTTTATACTCGATTGATATTTGTCCGAGCGTTTGTGAAATAGGGATCGGAAATTCGCCACCCGCAAGAAAGCTCGCGGTTTCGCCAGAGAGGGCTGTAAGGTTTGGCTGTGCAAGCGTTGTAACCAGGCCCTCGGTTTCCGCCAGATCAATTGCCGACGCGAAGTCTAGCCCCAGGAACTTTCCAGCAAGGCCGATCGATGTCTTACCAGCTCCCAGACCAAGATTCGCGAGGTTGTAGGCAGTTCCTGCCGAGCCGACGACTGGCAATCCGGTTGCAGGATTGATCGGAATGGTTCCGGTCGCCCCAGGGAAGAAATTTGAGGCGGGAACTGTAGGGAAACCGGTTGTCGGAATATTCCCGATCGAGCCGAAATTACGTCCTTGTGCGACCCCGAACAGGAATCCACCGGTTGTATCGCGGTTCATCAGATTGACGCCAAGCTCTTTGACGAGGCTGCGGCTGACTTCTGCAATCTTGACCTGAAGGTTCACCTGCAACGGCGTTGCCGTGCGCAGGCGGCTGACCACCTTGGTATCATCGCCAACGAAGGCCTGAACCAGACGTTCGGCTTCAGCGCTATCCTCGGGACCGGAAACAGTGCCGGTAAGCAACACAAGGCCGTTCATCGGCGTGCTCTGGATTGCGGCTTCTGGCATTGCCAGTTTCAGCATCGTGTCGATCGAATTGGTGTTGGTACCAGCCCGGACGATGGCTGAATAGACAACCGCGCCGCCCTTTGAGGTTGCAAACACACTCGATTCGCCTGGCTTCTTGGCAAACACGTAGATTTGTGTCGCTGATCTCACCTGAACGTCGGCCACGTCTTCATTGGCTACAAAAACATCGCTGATCGCGCTGGGCAGGTTGACCAACTGGCCACGCCCAACCGACAAGTTCAAATCGATTGCAGGCCTTTGTGTGCTGGGTGTGCCATGGGTAACCCTGACGACCGGACGTGCACGGTTCTTGGCGGTTGCTGCGTCGGCACCGATGGTCGTCAGCAGCATTGCAGAGCTGATCATGACTGTCGTGGCGCGCACCAGCGAGGCACTTGTGAAGAGACTTGCCTTATTCATCTTACTTGCCTCCGACCAGAATGACATCCGGTGTCCTGTTGCTCCCGCGGAGAATCTTCACCACTGGACCCATAGATTGCAGATCAACTGCGCTACCGCCTGAAGGAGCCCCGCCTCCTGGCGAGACAGTCTGACGTGGCACCGAGCGACGCTGGAACCGAGACACGTCGGCACCGGTCACAAAAGTTGTGTCGGTATCGACAGGGCGCGATGCGACAGCAAGCAGCATGCGCTTTTCAGCCTTGGGATCATTGCCTTCAGGCACCTTGACTTCGCCGGCCGCAATGGCGCGTTCCAGTTCGGCAGTATTGTCTGCGATCGAACGGAGAGAGAGCGAAACCTGCCCGATCGTCTGGGCGACCGCGATCTTTTCGGCGATGCGCGGCGTCGATTCGAGCGTAACGGTCGCCACGACCTTTACGAGCTTGTTACCTTCGTCATCCTCGGGAAGCGTCGACTGGTCGACGGCGAGGACGCGCACGTTGCGCACGAAAGTTTCTGATGTCTTGAGGGCAGCTCCGCCGCCGTCTCCAGCAACCGTCTGGGTCAACACAAGGTCAACACGGTCTCCCGGGAAGACGAAACCGGCAACGCCACTTTGAGCGGAAACCGGCACTGTTACAGCGCGCATGCCCGGCCCGAGGGCCGCAGCAAGGAAGCCGCGATCACCCGACTTGACCAGCGCGCCCTTTGTCAGCGGCTGTCCAGCGGTTACAGCTGCACGAACGACTGTTCCCTGCAGGCTGTTTGGATCGGCTTCGCCTTTGAGATAATAGGCATTCTCGATCAGTTGTGATGGCCAGGGCTGATAGCGGAAGCTATCGGCTTCGATGATCGTGCCGACCGGTAGAGACCGTGTCGCCACAAGTATCTGTGGGCCGTCGTTGGCAGGCATGACCGACGCGACTGCCTGTGGGGCAGAGGCTTGGCTAAACATGCTCTTCGCCAAAAAGGCAGTACCGCTCGCAATAATCAGCGCAACGACTAGCAGGACAATCTTCTTTGCATCCATGATGCCAACCCCCTGGTTTACAGGTAAAACCCAATTGAAATCGTCTTCACCCAAATTGGTTAAGATTTCGTTCGTAGATTGCCCAAAGTCCGGCGAGCGAAATAGCGAGCCCATAGGGAATCTCGAGCGGAACCTCGGATTTTGAAAGTTTATGGCGAATCAGCATCGCCAAGGTGAGGACGCCTCCGGCAATCGACATGACAATCACGAGACGCAGCATCACGAGTCCCGGGAACCACAAAGCCAGGCCTCCGAGCAATTTTACGTCTCCGCCACCCATCGCTCCTATCGCAAACAGCCCAGCGCCAAGTGCGAAGATGAAGGCGGCGATGCCGATCTGAAGTGCAATATCCGGCCACCAATTGAGCCCGGTCGCCCACCAGTACAAAGGCGCTGTCAGCGCAATCGTGGCCGTTAGCCAGTTATCAATGCTGCGTCGCTGCCAGTCAGTGACTGCTCCTATAAGCAGGAGCAGCGCCAATAGGCCAAGAAGCACAAATTCCGGTGTTTCGATCATCATAAGCCTGTGCCATTAGAGGCAACCACTTACGAAAAAGTAACCATCGGCATGACTTCTTCTCTCAGTGTACGGCGCAGTTATCCTTCAGGATCAAGGATTGAGAGCGTGCCCGCGCGTGATGGATGGAAGGTCCGCAGTTTTGAATGGCCGGCACAAGTGTCACCTCTGGGATCGATTCTCTTTCAAGGTGGTCGTGGGGATATTATTGAAAAATATCTGGAAGTGTTTGACCATTGGCATCGCGAACGATGGAATGTCACAGCGTTTGATTGGCGTGGCCAAGGCGGCTCGGGACGGATGTCCGCCGACCCCAATGTCGGGCATTGCCTCGATTTTGGCGTCTGGATTGATGATCTGGCTTCATTTTATGCTGATTGGCACGCACGTATGCCGGGCCCGCATATTGTTATGGGCCACAGCATGGGTGGACATCTGCTCCTGCGGGCGCTGTCGGAACGGCGGATCGCACCGGATGCGGCGATCCTTGTCGCCCCGATGCTCGGCTTCGAAACCAAGCCCCTGCCGCTCGGCCTTGCGGCGTGGCTTGTGCGGCAGTTGGCGAGATTGTGGCCGGAGCGCGCAGCATGGAAAGTCAACGAACGGCCCGCCCCACGCGGGACATCGCGTCAGCGTTTCCTGACTCACGACAGTGATCGCTACAGCGACGAACTCTGGTGGAAGAAGGAGAAGCCCGAGCTGGAGCTTGGTCCGCCGAGCCTCAAATGGCTTGAACAGGCCTATGGATCGGTACTCAAGTTGCGCCAACCCGGTGTCGTCGAGCATATTTCAATACCTATGCTGGTGCTGGGCACGAAGGGCGATCAGTTGGTCAGCCCTGCCGCCATCCCGCAATTCGCCGCGCGACTGCCCCATTGTACGCTCAAGATGTTCGAGCCGGACGTCGCGCATGAAATATTGCGCGAACGGGATGGACCTCGCGATGAAGCGATCGCCCTCATCGATTCGCTGCTGAACAGCATCAAGGCAGGCGCATGACATATTTTGATGTTGCAATCATCGGCGCGGGCATGGCCGGAGCGAGCCTTGCAGCCGAATTGGCAGGTGACATGTCGGTCGTCATTCTCGAATCGGAAGCTCAGCCGGGCTATCACGCAACCGGTCGCTCTGCCGCGTTCTGGCACGAAACCTACGGCGGGCCTGTGGTCCAGCCCCTTTCCAAGGCATCGCTTGGCTGGCTTTCAAAGCCTCCGCCCGAATTCGGCGTTGAAACATTTCTCGCTCCGCGCGGAGCGATCACACTTTGCCGTGAAAATGAACGAGCGAAGCTTGAATCATTTGCCGCTTCCTTCGCCACCAACGGACTTAGCTTTGAATGGCTCGATCGCATGGGGCTTGACGCCCATTGCCCTGGATTGCGCCATGAATGGACCCTAGGCCTTCGCGAGCCGGATTGTGCCGATATCGACGTTGCTGGAGTGCATCAGGCATTCCTCAAGTCAGCAGCGCGATCCGGAGCCAAATTGCACTGCAACGCCGGCCTCATGACGGCAAGTCGCTTGGGCAAGAGCTGGACGCTCGAAACCGGGAAGGGTTCGTTTGCCGCGGGCATCATCGTCAACGCAGCCGGTGCATGGGCGGATCAGGTTGCAACCAGCGCCGGCGTGAAACCCATCGGCATCTCTCCCTTTCGACGTACAATGGTCCAACTGAGATTCGACCGTGCTATCCCAAGAACCTTGCCTCTGACCATTGATGTCAACGGCCAGTTCTATTTCAAATCAGACGGTGCAGACGGCGTTTGGTTGAGTCCGCATGACGAAATACCGTCCCCGCCGACGGATGCTGCGCCGGAAGAACTGGACGTTGCGATTGCCATTGACCGGTTGGAGCAGGTTGTCGAATGGCAAGTGAGACAGGTCACCCACAAATGGGCAGGCTTGCGCAGCTTTGCGCCTGATCGATTACCCGTCTACGGTTTCGATGTCGATATGCCCGGCTTTTTCTGGTTCGCCGGGCAGGGTGGTTTTGGAATTCAGACAGCACCAGCCGCGGCCAAGATCGGGGCAAGCATCCTTACTGGCAAACACGCCGATCCAATGGTCGAGCAAATTGACGTTGGACGCTATGCGCCCAAACGCTTTACTTGATGGCTTTGATTTCGGCCGAACCCGAATTCTGGACGTTCTCGATGCACTTCATTACACCGGCTTTTGAGGCGTAACCTTCGCTGGCCGTCGCGAGGATGTTGCCATTGGCGTGACGCAGCCGCCACCGGTGCTCACCCTTTTTGTCCTTGTACACCTCGAACTTCATAATCCGACTCCTGACAATGGAATCGCAAGTTATGCACTGCTTGCCTGAGCAATCAAGGCTGCATCGCTCGCCAGCGTGTCTGCGCGTTCATTGTCTGCATCACCCGCATGGCCCTTCACCCAAACCCACTCGATCCGGTGTCGCTGGGTTGCAGCGAGAAGCTCTTGCCAAAGCTCGGTATTCTTGACTGGCTTCTTGTCCGAAGTGCGCCAACCATTGCGCTGCCAGCCATGGATCCAGCGCGTGATTCCGTCCTTCACATAAACGCTGTCCGTAACCAGAGTGACATGGCAGGGGCGACTCAGCGCCTCAAGGCCGCGAATCGCTGCAGTCAGTTCCATCCGGTTGTTGGTCGTGTGCATCTCGCCGCCGGAAATCTCTTTTTCTCGTGTACCGGAACGAATGACCACGCCCCAACCACCAGGACCCGGATTGCCCTTGCAGGCCCCGTCAGTGATGACTTTCACCTTCGAGAGTTCACTCATAAGGATGCGTAGTGATCAAGGCGGCGGAGAAAGGCCAAGGGATCCTTGCGCGTCACCAGTGCATCGGCGGGGGTGTTCAGCCAATCCCATGCACGCGTCAGAAGGAAGCGCAAGCACGCGCCGCGCGCCAGGATCGGAAAGGCGATCCGCTCCGCATCGCTGAGCCCGAAGGACTCCTCGTAGCCGGCAAGGAGCGCATCGCCCACAGCCGGATTGAAACCGGTGCCATCCGTCTCGAAGCTCCAGGCCGCATGCGTCACCGCAACATCCCAGGCGCGGATTTCGGTACAGGCAAAGTAGAAGTCAATCAGTGCACCAACCCGGTTTCCGACCATCAACACATTGTCTGGAAAAAGATCGGCATGAATCACGCTTCGGGGAAGATCAGACGGCCAGTGCGTATTGAGGAAGGTGCACTCCTTTGCCACGCGTTCCCTGAGGCCAACCTGGATGGCGTTGAGATTGTCGCCGCAACGATCGGCCAACTCAAACCAGCCCTCCAGACCAAGGCCGTTGGGGCGATTCATTGGAAAACTGGCAGCGGCTTTGTGAACTTGTCCCAAAGCCACGCCGACAGCTTGGGCTTGTGGAGCAGTTGGATGCGAGACCGAGATGCCCGACGCAAATTCGATCAGGGCGATGAACTTGCCATTCCAATGAAACGTTCTGCTGCCGTCACTGGTATGGCGCGCCCGCGGAACCGGGCAGCCATTGTCCGCAAGATGGTCGATGAGCGAAAGGAAAAATGGCAAGTCATTCGCATCCACCCTCTTTTCGTAAACGGTGAGGATGAAGCGTCCAGCCGCTGTCTCAACCAGATAGTTGCTGTTTTCGACGCCCTCGGCAATGCCCTTGGCCGACACCAGATCACCTGCGCCAAAGGCGCGAACAATGTCGGCCATGTCCTCCGCCGCAATATGTGTGTAGACGGCCATCGCGTCAGGCGCAGTTCAGATGGCGAAGGGCAGGACGTGCAATCATTGGGTCCAGCCCCGTAATGGACGGATTTGTCTGGCGCAATTCACTTGATTGCATTGGGTAAACCCGCTTGTCTGTCATCATGCGTCTTTCCGTTAGTCCCCGCCGAATAATGGTACTGCTTGGTGCGGTCATCGTCCTCGTCTTTTTTGGCGTCTATCTTGAACGAAAGGCCATCACTCGACGATTTGCCGATGCCGAGCTCATGGCTCGAAAGATCAATGCGAAGTATGAATTAAAGGCGATCGGTCCGCGCGTGCAGCGGATTGAAAATGTCGTTCTGGGCGATCCGAAGTCGCCGGATCTGACAGCTGACTGGGTTGAAGTGCAACTTGGTCTTGGTTTGTCTGGCGTCAGTGTCAGCGCGTTGCGTGCAAGTGGAGTGAGGCTCCAAGGTCAATTGGTGAATGGCAAGCTGAGCTTTGGTGCATTGGATCGCCTTCTCCCTGCGCCAAGCAACAAACCGTTCAGCCTGCCAGACATCGGCATGGAGCTGGTTGACACCACGATGCTGATCCATACCGATTTTGGCGACGTCAGCGCACGTATCGATGGCCAAGGCAATTTGGCGAGCGGCTTTGTTGGTAGCGTTCAGGCCAATAGCTCGCAAATCCGCGGGGCAAAGTTCGAGGCAACGGATATTGCGTCGCGGCTCAAGGTTTCGACGAAGCGGAGAGGTATCGAATTTACTGGTCCCGTGACCATTGGCAGGTTTCTTTCCGGAGGAAACACGCTGGGTCAGGCGTCTCTTCAGATCAAGGGGACGTCAAACGAGTCTTTCACAAATGTTGGAGCGAACGGGTCTATCTTCGCCTCTGTTGAAAAATTGAACTTTGGTGCTGCGAAACAGATTCAGGGGGACGGCAGGTTCGATCTTGACGCGGGCAATCAGCGCCTCACTGCGAGGTTGCAGATCGATGGCGCAAGGCCGGGGCCCGAAGCGCAGGCATGGCTGGAAGCGGCGCTCCCGCAAGGCACCGGCACGCCTTTGGAGCCGTTGAATCGCCAGCTCCGCCAGGCTTTTTCAATGCTTGAAAAGGGAAGCGTGGCCACATTGCCTGTCGAATATCGTTTGGCGGATGGGCAGCGCACACTGCTCGTCGGGCCACCAAACGTGATCGCGTCTTCCGGTGCGCGGCTGATCGGCAGCGGTCGCGGACTGGTTATCCCGCTCGATCGCAGACAGGCCAGTTTCGACGGCGTTTTCGGACTCTCGGGGGGTGGATTTCCAGCGGGTACCGTCCGGTTGGCGATGATGAACGGGGCTTGGACCGGTACGGCACGGTTTCAGCCTTATCGCGCAGGCAAGGCTCGGCTGGTTCTGACTCCTGTTGAACTGGGCTACTCGAAAGCCGGAGTCGGTCTGCGCACAGTGGCGCTGCTTGATGGGCCGCTGGGCGGTGGCCAAATTTCGGGATTGAAGGTCCCGATCGCGTTGCGGCCGGGACGTGCTGCGCTTGCGGGCTGTTTCGATCCCGGCTTTCAGTGGCTCGACATTGGGGGTCTGCACCTTGGCTCGGCCTCATTCAGGACGTGCGTTTCCGGCAAGGAAGCGCGTATGACTGCAATACGGCTTGCCGGGCGTCTGGGATCTTCGCCCGTCCAGATTTCAGCCAACAGGGCCCGAGTGGGTTTTTCACGCGGTGACTTTGCGATTGCGGGAGTCGCGGGTACACTTGGGGATATCGATCTACGTTCGTTTTTCCAATTCGACAATCTTTCGGGAACCTTTGCAAAATCGGGGGCAAAGGGGCTTTTTTCTGGCACTTCCGGCACCATTGGAAATGTTCCGCTGAAAATCTCCGAAGGCCGGGGAAGTTGGCAGTTTGCTTCAAGCATACTCCTGCTCAAGGGTGGCCTCCGGGTTGCCGACCGCGCAGCGGACCCACGCTTCAATCCACTGGTATCGGATGATTTCTCGCTGTCTTTGTCTGACAATCGGATTCATGCGACCGGCATTGCGCGCGAGCCCAAGACGGCAGCGCGGGTTGCGGCCGTCGATATCAAGCATGATCTGTCGTCAGGATTGGGCAGCGCAATACTCGACGTTGATGGCTTGACCTTCGGGCAGACACTCCAGCCCGAAATGCTCACCAGCACCACGCTTGGCGTGATTGCGAATGTGATCGGCAAGATTGACGGGCAAGGGGTTATTCGGTGGACGCCCGAAGGTGCCTCCAGCATGGGAACTTTCCGCACCGATAATCTCGATCTTGCAGCGGCCTTTGGCCCGGTCACCGGCCTCAGCGGCGAAATTGCCTTATCCGACCTTCTGGGCCTCGAAACCGCGGCCGGACAAAGCGTCCGCATAGCGTCGATCAATCCGGGTATCGCAGTGCTTGATGGCACAATCCGATACCAGCTGTTGCCTGATCTCAAAGTCAGGATCGAAGGAGGTCGCTGGCCGTTCGCAGGCGGTTGGTTGATCCTTGAAACAACCATGTTCGATCTTTCCCAAGCCTCCGAAAGACGCCTCACCTTTCGGGTCGAAGGCCTGGATGCCGGGCAATTCATCAATCAGCTCCAGTTCGAAAATATTGATGCCACTGGAATTTATGACGGCGTTCTTCCGATGATCTTCGATCAGCAGGGCGGCCGAATCGAGGGCGGGCGGCTGGTCGCGCGCAGTGGCGGCACACTCGCCTATGTGGGAGAAATCTCGAACCAGAATCTCGGAACGATGGGCCGTGTGGCCTTCGATGCGCTAAAATCGATCAAATATGACCGGCTGAGCATCGATCTTGGCGGCCCGATTGACGGCGATGTTGTCACACGGATCAGCTTTGCCGGCGTCAATCAGGCGCCAATTTCGGGAGTGCGGGCCAAACTGCCCATCCCGATCCGCATCACCGGCCTCACGAATTTCCCCTTCATTTTCAACGTGACGATTACCGCGCCGTTCCGAAAATTGTTCGACATGAGCCGCACGATCAGCGATCCTTCACTGCTGATCGAGCGACTCAACCCGAATTTGCAGCGGATTGGTCCGGCAAAAACCATTCAGCCTTCAGAAAGCGCACCTGTGAGAAAAGAGCGATGATATTGACGGCAATGCGATCAGGCGGTTACGCCGGGGCCATGAAACAGCTCGCCATCCTTTTTAGCGCCGCAAGCATCGCGGTCTGCGGAGGGTGCGTGCAGGTACAGGCGCCCGACAAACCGATCGAAATCAACCTGAACGTCAATATCAGGCAAGAGGTGGTTTACAGCCTGAAGCAGGATGCAAACGACCTTATCAAAGATAACCCGGAGTTGTTTCCGAAATGACCAAGAAGACGAAAATCATTGCTGGCATCGCCGCAGGCGCTCTCCTCCTCGCAGGGGCGGGTCTCGCTATCGCGCAATCCGCTGGGCTTGTCTCGGCAGCGCTGGCCGACGGTTCGGTGGGCGAGCAGGCCGATGGCTATCTCGGGATCAAGGGCTCGGCTTCTGCCGACTTGCATGCCGAAGTGGACGCGATCAACATCAAGCGCCGCGCCGCCTACACCCAGCGCGCCGCGCAAAAGGGCGCGACCGTCAAGGAAGTGGCAGCCGCCGTGGGCTGCGAAACGCTGGCGACTCGCGTGGCCAATGGCCGCGCCTATCTGCTGCCCGACGGCGTATGGCGGGTGAAGGGCGCTGCCCCGATTTCGCTGCCGGCTTACTGCGCGGGGTAACCGAGCGCACAGGATCAATAGTGGTTGTATTTGACATCAGCTGGGCTGGACTTGCTGACGTAACAGCGACTCTTCCAAAACAGATTTCCCTTGACGTGAACGTCAACTTGCGGCTTCGATTTCCCGATGATCTCCCCGCACAAAGGAAGCCTGCAATGTCGCTCGATGTCCTCGCACGCACCGCTTACAATGAAGACCATGAGGCGTTCCGCCAGACGGTGCGTCAGTTCCTGCTGAAGGAAGTCGCGCCCAACGCGGCGCAATGGGATGAGGATGGGATTGTACCCAAGGCGCTGTGGCCCAAGGCGGGCGAGCTTGGGCTGCTCTGCCCGACGGTGCCCGAAGCCTATGGCGGACTGGGCCTGGATTTCGGCTATAACGCGATTGTCGACGAGGAATCGGCATATAGTGGCGGCGTCGCCACCGGCTTCTCGCTCCAGTCCGATATCGTCGCGAACTATCTCATTTCCTATGGTTCGGAAGAGCAGAAGAAGCAGTGGCTGCCCAGACTTGTCTCCGGCGAGACCATCACCGCCATTGCGATGACCGAGCCCGGCACTGGATCCGACCTTCAAGGGATGCGGACGACGGCGAAGAAGGATGGCAATCACTATGTCATCAACGGATCGAAAACCTATATCACCAACGGCCAGAATGCTGATCTCATCTTGGTCTGCGCCAAGACTGATACCGAGGTTCAGCCCGCCTGGAAGGGCGTTTCGATCATTTTGGTGGAGGCGGATCGCGACGGCTTCAAGCGCGGGCGCAACCTCGACAAGATCGGGCAGGATGCCGCCGATACGTCCGAACTCTTCTTTGAGGACGTTCGCGTGCCGATGACCAATTGCCTTGGCGAAGAAGGCAAGGGCTTCATCTATCTGATGAGCGAATTGCCCCAGGAGCGATTGTCCATCGCGGTTTCCGCGCAAGCGTCGGCGCAAAAGGCATTTGATGACACGGTAGAATTCACCCGTGATCGCAAGGCCTTTGGCAAGCCGATCCTCGATTTCCAGAACACTCGCTTCACGCTGGCCGATATAAAGGCGAAACTGCAGGTCGGTTGGGCTCATCTAGACTGGGCATTGGCGCGCCACCTGAAGCGCGAGTTGACACCCGAGGAGGGCGCCGCCGCCAAACTCTGGCATACCGAGTTACAGTGGGAAGTGGTGGACAAGTGCCTCCAGCTTCACGGTGGCGCAGGCTATATGAACGAATATCCGATTGCCCGAGCATGGCGCTCCGCCCGAGTCACCCGCATCTTCGGCGGCACGAGCGAGATCATGAAGGAACTGATCGGGCGGAAGCTATAGCGGAGGGAGCTCAATAATCCTGGTCGGTAAAAGCGATGAACTGGGTTCCCGGCTTGATGACAGCACTTTTGCCAGTGATGAAAATCAAAGGCAACGCGACAACTGCGGCCGTTGCGATCGACAATGTGCCTTGGCCCTTGCCCTGTTCGTTCTTGGCACCGCGGAGGCGGATGCTGTTTTCGCCGACCTTGACCGATTGGGCAGCGATCTCGAGCTTTCCGGATCGCCCTGCAATCCCGCGTTTGCGTACAGACACGACGGTTCCGGTGACGCGTGCTCCATCCGGAACAACTATCACGCCGTTGTGACGAACCGGATCCGTCACGCGCATATAGATCGTGTCACCGGCATTTGCGGTCTTTGACGAAAGCTCGTCGATCGTGCTGACTGTCACCTCCGCGCCTTCTGGCAGGCGCACGGCGGCGGCACGGGACGATCGCTGCGCCAGAACCGGGCTCGCCACCACGCTGGCAAGGATGGCCAGCGCCAGAGAGGTGCTGATCAGGATTTTACGCATACAAACTCCATTCCTTCGGGGTGATCTCAAAACCGCACGCGCCCGCGGACGGCGATGGTGCGAGGCTTGTCGGGGGCGAACTGGCGAGAGCCTTCAAGCAACGGCGTGTCCGATCCATAGGTGAAGGTCTCTTTGTCGAAGATGTTCTTTCCGATCAGCGAGATGTCCCACTTCCCATTTTCCGGGCCAGCGATAAAGGTCAGGTTGACCTTGGCGTTGGCCCGTTGGACGAGCGTTGGATCAAGATCGGAATCGCGAAACTGCTTGGATTGATAAACGAGATCGCCGATCGTCGTCAGCTTGAGGCCGCCCAGGGTCAGCGCGTAGGTGGCTCCGATACTGCCCGAAAATTTGGGCGTATTTTCCGACGTGCGCCCTTTCAGGTTGTTCCGGAACGCCTGGCTGCAATTCTGGATTGTCGCCAGCGGATTTTGGGTATCCGTGCGGAACTGGAAAAGCTGGTCGACGGTGCAGGCGGCGTTCGGGAAGCTGTCATATTTGAACCGGACATAGGCGCCCGAAGCATTGAGCGTCAGACCCTCGGCTAGGGCGAAGCGGCCATCGACTTCCACCCCGGTTGACGTCGCAGCGGCAGCGTTCTGGACGATGAACGAGGTTGAGCCAGTAAACACTGCCGTCTGGATATTTTTGAAATTGGTCCGGAAGCCCGCGACGTTTAACGTCACACGATTGCCCAGGAGTTTCAGCTTTGCACCGGCTTCAATACCGGTCGCCCTTTCATCTTCGAATTCGGCCTCTGCTGGGTTGGCACTTAATGCAAAGCTGTTGAAACCGCCTGCTTTGAAGCCCGATGAAATCTTTGCGTAGAGCAGGGTGTTGTTGTTTGGCTCGAACTGAACGCCCGCCGAATAGGTCAGGCTGTTCTCCTTGCGCCCAACGACAAACGCGTGTTCCGCGCCTTCACCAATCGCCTGGAACGGATCCAACCCCGGTATGCCGGTGGCGGCGAGATAGAGTGCCTGGTTGCCGATCAGGGGATTGCGAACCCGCGTTCCGAAATTGGTGGCTATGGCAGTCTGTGTGCCCGTCTTCTTCTCATAGGAATAGCGCAGCCCGCCGGTAAAGCTGATCTGGTCGGTAAGCTTGTAGGTGACTTCGCCGAACAGCGCCGCGACCTTGTCCGTCTGATCGAGGACAAGGAAGCGGCCGAAATCGGTATAGGCAAGCGGGCTGCCATTGAATCCGGAAATCAACCCGCTGAGTATACAGCTGCGATTTGTTGCCGGATTGCTGCCAGCCGCGGTCGCAGCAGCGCAACCTCCAGCGAGTAGCGTGTCGATCGCAAGTTCGGGCTGCCCCGGTGTTCGTATCCGGCTGCCGGACGAACCGCCTCCGCCGGGAACCGGAGCAGGCCCGACGCAGACCGCGGCGGCACAGACATTGAATTGGGAATCACCTCTAGCCACCAGCGTGTTGCGCTGAAGATACCCGCCGACAATGAACTGGAACGCCCTTGTCGGATCGGATGCATAGCGGACTTCAAGGCTTTCCTGTTTGAACCGCTCCGAATCGTCGAAGCGAACGACATCGACCGGCGAGAAGTCGGCATCGAGCTGGCGGTCAAACTTGTATTGTGAATAGGCGCCGATCGCTGTCAGTGTCCCGCCGCCAATCTCGCGTGTCAGGTTTAGCGAGACTTCATTGGTCTTGCCGTTGAGATTGCCGCTCGAGCCTATATCGAGCACCGGATTGATCGAACCGATAGCGACGTTCTTGCGATCGTTGGGAGGTGCGCCAAAGGCATTGAGGATCGGGGTCAGCGGCCCGCCGACGCGGATGCCGAAGGGTTGGCCCCGTTGTTCGAAATCGCCATGTTCGTAACGCAGCGTCGCTGTCGTGCTGTCTCCAAGATCAGCCTCGATCGTCCCACGAATGCCGAAATTGTCGGCTTTCGGGGTTGAAGTACCGTAAAACAGGTTGCGCAGGAAACCCCGATCGGTGTGATCCTTTGTGGCCGCGACGCGGATGCGGACGCTGTCGCTAAGCGGGCCCGAGATAAAACCGTCAAAATTGGATTGGCGCAACCCGTCAAACGTATAGCCGGCCGCAACCTCGCCGCTCCATTCCTTGGTTGGTCGAGCGGTGGTGATGTTGAGCGCACCGCCGATCGTGTTCTTGCCGAACAATGTGCCCTGCGGCCCGCGCAGCACTTCGACCCGCGCGAGATCGAGAAAGGCAAAACGCGTCTGCACCCCGCGCCCGCGATAGACGCCGTCGACAAAGGTCGAGACCGACTGTTCCAGCCCGGCATTGTTGCCCGACTGGATGCCGCGGATGTTGATCCGGTCACCGATCGGATCAGCCTGGATCTGCAGATTGGGTACGAGCCCGGTCAATTCCCCAAGCTTGGCTATCCCGGTCTGGGCGATTTTGGCTCCGGAAATGGCCGATACAGAAGCCGGAACGTCCTGAAGGCTCTGCTCGCGCTTCTGGGCTGTGACGACAATCTCATCAAGGCCGACTTCGCCTTCTGCTGCATCGTCTGCGGGCGGGGTTTGATCGGCGGAGAGCTGTGCCAATGCTGGGGTGCTGATTGCAAAGGCCAGGATGCTTGCAGACAGTAGACTGTTCACGACGGTCCTGGTCAGGCGCATAAATTCCTAATGGCGGGACAGCCCTGAGGAGCTCCCGCATGTTAAATTTTGAGAGCTGGCGCATCGCGATGCTCGTTTATCCTATGCGGGAAAGCTGTCGATTGGATGCATGCGCGCGCGATTAGTGCGACGAACCGGATGGAGCAGTTTCGATAAAGGCAGTCGCGTTTTCGACAAGATGCGAAACTCCCTCTTCACGCGGGTTCGATGCCTGCTAGTGCAAGGCTGGAATGAACCTGCCGGAGTGATCGAATGCGAACCACAAACACTGCTCTTTCTGCCTTCGCGATCGTGTTGGCCAACGCTGGCGCGCCCGGCTTTGCCCAAGCACCGACGCAGATGGCCGTGATAGAGACAGACCAGAACATCGCGATCAAGACGTTCTTCGAAGAGTATGACGCCGAACAGCTCGCACAGTCTCCTTTGAACAAGTCCTACCGCGGGATAAAGGATGCTGACTATGGCCGTTGGGACGATTTCTCGGATGCGGGTGCCGCGCGCGCCAACGATGCGAACCTGTCGGCCCTGAAGGAACTGCGTGCTCGCTTCGATCCGGCCCGTCTAAACCCCGACAACCGGCTGTCGTTCCGCCTGTTCGAGAAGCAGGCCGAGCGCGCTGACGCGGCCTACCGCTTCAACGACCTTGGTTATGTGTTTGACCAGATGAACGGCGCGCAGAGCCAGGTTCCAGCCTTCCTCATCAACATTCACCGCATCGACAACAAGGCCGATGCAAGAGCCTATATCAATCGTCTTTACGGGATCGGAACGGTCATCGACCAATCCGTCCAGACGTCGCGTGCGCGCGCCGTGCAAGGAATCATGCCCCCAAAATGGGTCTATCCCTATGTGATTGGTGACGCGCGGAATGTCATTGCCGGCGCTCCTTTTGGCGATGGCCCTGACGCGCCCTTGTTCGCTGATTTCAAGGAAAAGATCGACAAGCTTCAGCTCAGCAAGATCGAAACGGATCTATTGATTGCCGATGCAGCGCGCGCACTCACCCAGTCGGTCAAGCCGGCGTATGAGCGGCTCATTGCTGAAATGACCGCTCAGGAAAAGGTTGCCGGGATCGATGACGGTATCTGGCGCTTCAAAAATGGTGCTGCCTATTATGCCGAACGGCTGGGCAATTACACGACCACCGGCATGACGCCCGATCAGGTCCATGCATTGGGCCTCGCGCAGGTGGCGCGCATCCACGGCGAAATGCGGGTCATCATGAAACGGACGGGCTTCAAGGGGGATCTTCCGGCTTTCTTCAAGTATATGCGTGAGGACAAAAAATTCTACGCGCCCAACACAGAAGAAGGGCGTGCCCTCTATCTTTCTGAAACCCAGAAAGCCCAAGACGCCGTTACGCCGCTTTTGCCCAAATGGTTCGGCGTTTTGCCGCAGGCGCCTTTGGTCGTGAAGCGTGTTGAAGAATTCCGGGAAAAGTCGGCTGGCAAGGCCTTCTACCAAAGACCGGCACCGGACGGCTCACGCCCCGGCACCTATTACGCCAATCTCTACCGGATGAGCGACATGCCGCTGACCGAGGTCGAGGCCTTGTTCTACCACGAAGGCATCCCGGGCCACCACCTTCAGCTTGCCATTCAGACGGAGTTGAAGGATGTCCCGGCCTTCCGCAAATTTGGCAATGTTACCGCCTATTCTGAGGGGTGGGGGCTTTATTCGGAAAAACTCGCCAAGGATATGGGGCTTTATACTGACCCTGTCAGAGATTTCGGTCGGTTGCAGCTTGAACTCCACCGGGCCATTAGGTTGGTCGTCGATTCCGGGCTTCACCACAAACGCTGGACGCGCGAGCAGGCAATCAAATATATCGAGGACAATTCTGCGGACGCGCCGGGCGGGATCGTGAAAGCTATTGAGCGCTATATCGTCTATCCGGGACAAGCGACGGCCTATATGGTGGGACGGTTGAAGATCAGCGGTCTGCGCGACAAGGCGCAAAAGGCACTGGGGCGCCGGTTCGACGTTCGCGGTTTTCACGACACCGTCCTGAAAGCGGGGCCGGTTCCGCTCGACGTGCTTGAGGAACAGGTTGATGCTTGGATAGCATCGAGGAAACAAGGGTGAGGTAGTGCTCATCTTTGCGCTCCGTGATCAACGCGACCCAAAGGCGATGCTCTGCCTGCTGCCGTCGACTTTGTCCGTTTGTTGCTCACGACTATCCAGCCTTGAACAATAGGAAATTCGCCAATATCCGAACTTGATGCTTGCTTGCCCAAACTCCGAGGGGAACAACCTTGCTGGAATAGATCATCCACGTTTGGTTCAACGACGAATGCGCGCGTTTCAACGTAGACCTTAGAGCCCATCGACACTCTCAACTTTGTCTGGTGAAACTGTGCAGTCAGGCGCGAATTTCGCTGGCCTCCAGATCGGTTCTGCGTAAAGGCAGGCGCGATGAGGCGCGGCAACCGGAATCAGCAACAGCAAGGCAATCGCCCCCGTTTCTGGGGGCGGCATGCTGTGCTTGCCGCGCTCGCCAATCCTGAACGGAATGTTCGCAAGATCTGGGGCACGCGTGATGCGCTGGGTGCGCTCGATTTACCGCCGGTTCTGCCGATCACCTATGCCGATGTCGCCGATCTCGGCCGGATGGTCCCGATTGACGCGCCGCATCAGGGGCTGGTCGCCGAAGTCGATCCGCTTGAAGATGTCTGGCTTGGGGAATTGCTCGATCGCGGCGCCGATGACCGAAGACCGCTGCTCGTTCTCGATCAGGTGACCGATCCGCATAATGTCGGCGCGATCCTGCGTTCGGCGGCGGCCTTCAACGCGCTGGGCATCGTGACGCAGGACCGGCACGCGCCGCCCGAATCCGGCACGGTCGCACGCGCAGCGTCCGGTGCGCTGGAAGTCGTGCCCTGGTGTCGCGTCATCAACCTTGCCCGTGCACTCGAGGAAATCGCCGAGGCGGGATTCTGGCGGATCGGTTTGACCGGCCATGCCAACCAGACTCTCGATCAGGCGATGGGGCCGCAAAAGCTCGCGCTTGTGCTCGGCGCGGAAGGCGAAGGCATGCGTCAGAACACCGAAACGCATTGCGACGAACTGGCCAAATTGCCGATCAGCGGCAAGGTCGAAAGCCTCAACGTATCCAACGCAGCAGCGATAGCGCTCTATGCTGCGGTCACGCGGAAGGAAGACTGACATGAAATCCGTTTTGCGTCTGTTTGCGATCATGATCTTGCCGCTCGTGTTGACAAGCTGTTTTCTTGTCCCGGGAGCATTCACTTCCAATGTCGACCTCCGAAAGGACGGGACTTTTGCCTTCGCTTATACAGGGGAAATCATTTTCCAGACGCCCGATGAAGTGATGAAGGACAGCAAGTCCGAAGTCTGGAGCGATGACAAGGCAAGCTGCTATGGCCCTGTGCCGGGCGCGAAGCCGCCTGCCGAGGGAGAAGAAACATCCCCGGATGAAAACCGCGCGTGCACGAAGGCCGAAGTTGCCGAGAAACGCAAGGATTGGGAGAACGTGCAAAAGGCGGCAGCTGGCAGGAAGCTCAAGGAAAGTCAGCAGTTTGCTGCGCTTTTCGGCTATAATCCATCCGACGATGCCGCAAACCAGAAGTTCGCCGCGCAACTCATGAAGCATGAGGGCTGGAAGTCGGTCGTCTACAAGGGCAAGGGCGTGTTCCAGGTCGAATACCGGATGTCGGGCAAGCTGGCCTATGACTTCATCTTCCCGACTTTCCCGCAGGGCGATTTCATCATTCCTTTTGTCCAGTTGCGCAAGCGCGATCAGGGCTCGGTCGCCGTCACAGCGCCCGCGCTGATCGGCGGCGGAATGCGAGGGCTCGCCGCCAAGATGAAAATGATGGGCGCACCTGAAACAAATGACATCCCGCAATCCACACGAACCAAAGGCGTCTTCACCGTGACCACGGATGGCGATATCTTGACGAACAATACCGAGGACGGCCCCGCCAAGGTGCCGGCCGGTCGCGCGTTGAGCTGGTCGATCGATTCGTCCAGCGAGAAGGTGCCGGAGGCGCTTATCCGGGTGCAGTAACTTTTATCCGGCGTTCAGGCGCCAGCCGAGGGCTTCGCCGGCATGGAAGGGGACGATGTCGGTCCCTTCCGCATCGATCCGTTCGGGTACCCGGGTTTCACCGCGTTCCAGCGTGATCGTGTCCGTGTTGAGTGGCAGGCCATAAAAACGCGGCCCGAATTCGGACGCAAAGCCCTGCAGCCGGTCGAGTGCGCCTTCCTCATCGAACACGGCAGCATAGCTCTCCAGCGCATAGGGCGCATTGAAGATACCCGCACAGCCGCAGGCCGCTTCCTTGGTGTGGCGCGCATGCGGCGCGCTGTCGGTGCCAAGGAAGAATTTGGGGGAGCCAGATATCGCGGCCTTGCGGATCGCCTGCCTATGCTTCTCGCGCTTGGCGACCGGGAGGCAATAGGCGTGCGGTCGAATCCCGCCCGCGAACATCGCGTTTCGGTTGATATGCAGATGGTGTGGCGTAATTGTCGCGGCCACATGAGCGGGCGCATTGGCGACGAAGTCAGCAGCCTGTGCGGTCGTAATGTGTTCGAATACGATCTTGAGCGCAGGAAGGTTGCGAACCAGCGGATCAAGAGTGCGCTCAATGAACACAGCCTCGCGATCGAAGATATCGACGTCGGTGTCGGTCACCTCGCCGTGGATCAGGAGCGGCATACCGATCTCCTGCATCTTTTCGAGCACCGGCATGATGTTACGAACGTTTGTCACGCCATGTGCCGAATTGGTCGTTGCGTGTGCTGGATAGAGTTTGCAGGCTGTGAACACGCCTTCGGCATGGCCGCGAGCGACCTCGTCTGCATCGCTGCCGTCTGTGAGATAGGCAATGATGAGCGGAGTGAAGTCCAGTCCGGCGGGAACAGCTGCCGCAATCCTGGTGCGATAGGCGATACCTTCGGCCACGGTGGTGACAGGTGGCGAGAGATTGGGCATGACGATCGCGCGGGCGAACTGCCGCGCTGTGTATTGCACAACGGCTTGCATCATAGCCCCGTCACGGAAATGGACGTGCCAATCATCGGGGCGCCGGATGGTCAGGCGGTCAGTCATCAAGGTCTCCGGCTTGGTTTTGCTGAAACTCTCCCTAAATGGGGATGATGACGAAAACCACCCTGATCGACCGCGCCCTGATCCGCCTGTCCGGAGAGGATGTTCGCGGCTTCCTCCAGGGACTTGTCACGAATGACGTGCTGGGCGACTTGCCGGTCTGGGCCGGTCTGTTGACGCCTCAAGGCAAGGCATTGTTCGATTTCCTTGTATGGGCGGATGGCGCGGATCTGCTGATCGACTGTGAACGCGACGCTGCCGGTGAGCTGGCAAAGCGGCTGATCCTGTACCGACTGCGTCGGCCGATCACGATCACGCGTGAGGAAAATCTCTGCGTCCACTGGGCGATCGATAGCGATCAGGGAGTTCCCGACCCACGCTTGGCGGCGCTTGGACGGCGCTGGATTGCGCCCGCGAGTGGCGAAGCTGGCGCCGCAGAATTGTGGCGCGCTCATCGTCTCGCGCTTGGTATCGTCGAAGGCCTGGCCGAACTGGGTAACGACAAGACGCTCTGGCTCGAATGCAATGCTCGCGAACAACATGGCGTGAGCTTTACCAAGGGTTGCTATATCGGGCAGGAGAACACCGCGCGGATGCATCACCGGGGCAAGGTCAATCGCAAGCTGGTCGTCGAACCTGCCGCTGCAGAAAACCAGAATGTTCGCGCGGTCTATCCCGAACTTGGACTGGCTGTGGTCGTCGCGCGGACAGGCTAAGCCTTATTTCCCGCGCTTCTTGCGGTGGGTTTCGAGATCAAGCACCGCGCTTTCTGCACCTTCGGGGAGCAATCCCATTCGTCGCGCCACTTCCTGATAGGCTTCAACTTCACCACCCATGTCCCGGCGGAAGCGGTCCTTGTCGAGTTTCTCGTTGGTTGCGATATCCCACAGGCGACAGCCATCCGGGCTGATCTCGTCGGCAAGGATCACGCGCGCGAAGTCGTTTTCCCAGATCCGTCCGAACTCGAGCTTGAAGTCCACCAGCCGAATGCCGATTCCGGCAAACATGCCTGACATGAAATCGTTGATGCGGATTGCCATGTCGGAAATATCGTGCATTTCCTCCTGCGTTGCCCAGCCGAAACACGCAATGTGCTCGTCGGTGATCAATGGATCGCCGAGTGCGTCATCCTTGTAGTAATACTCAAGGATTGTGCGGGGTAACTGCTCGCCTTCCTCGATTCCGAGACGCTTCGAAAGCGAACCCGCCGCAACATTGCGCACGACGACCTCGATCGGAATGATCTCCACCTGACGCACCAGTTGCTCGCGCATGTTGAGGCGTTTGATGAAGTGATGCGGGATACCGATATGGCCGAGCAAAGTGAAAACATGCTCTGAAATGCGGTTATTGATCACGCCCTTGCCGTTGATCGTGCCCTTTTTCTGGGCATTGAACGCAGTCGCATCATCCTTGAAGTACTGGATCAGCGTGCCCGGCTCGGGTCCTTCGTAAAGGATCTTGGCCTTGCCTTCGTAAATCTGGCGGCGGCGGTTCATGCACGGGCCTTTCAAATGAGCAAAGCCCCGGAAGGCGGTTTTCCACAATGGATACCGGGCTGCCGGGGCCTAAGCCCAATATAAGCCAATAACGCTGGCAAGGGCAAGCGCGCTCAAGCACCAATTCATAGATGGAGAACTGGCACTCCAGCAGATAGGAGCCGCACGTTGAGGGAAGCGCGTGGGCGAACTTGCTGGCAAAGCGGGGTCAAAGGCCAGTACATTTGCAATCGGGGCGCTCAGTTTTCCATGGTGCGTCAAAGGTCAGCGCGTGGAGTCGATCTAGTCCATTGATGATGCCGGCAATTAGACCGGCAACACTTTCACTGAAGGCTTGACGATTTTCGGCCCATTCCTTGCTTTCGAAATCATGTTGCACGTGCGGAATCCTTTCGTTTTCAATGATTGTCTGATGAAGCTTGCCGGGCCTCAATGCCAACAAATCGTTGGACATCATTCATAAGCACACCTTATGATGATCTATGCGCGCTATTCCACCCTTGTCTGCCGTAAGAGTATTTGAATCCGCGGCTCGTCATGGGAATTTTACACGCGCGGCAACCGAGCTTGGTATGACGCAAGCTGCCGTAAGCTATCAGGTGAAATTGTTGGAAGGGCGCTTGGGCACTAACCTCTTCCTGCGCCATAAAGGCCGCTTGTCACTCACCGAAACTGGCCGCCGGATTGCGCCGCTTGTCAGCGAAAGCTTTGACACGCTTGATCGCGCTTTCCGGTTGGCGCGGGCCGAGGATGATCGCGTGCTGACAATCAGTACCTTTCAGAGTTTTGCAACCAACTGGCTGGCTGCACGCATTGGCGGCTTTCAGATTGCGCGGCCACATTTGGCCGTCCGCTTGCGGTCAGACGATCACTATGTCGATTTTGCCTCGGAGGATGTGGATGTCGCTATCCGCAATGGAAGTGGAGCCTGGCCTGGTCTCGCTGCCCATTTCTTGATGCGTGTGGCCATCCAGCCGCTGGCTAGTCCTGAATTCATTGCGCATAACCCACCGGTTGAATCCCCGAGCGACGTCATGCGGCTCCAGCGCCTAAGCCCCGACGATTGGTGGTGGAATCGTTGGCTGACAGAGTCTGGCGGCGTCCCAGACGAGGGGCAAACCGCTCCCGGCATCCGGCTTGATTCTCAAAATATGGAGGGCAATGCGGCAATCGCCGGACATGGGGTCGCGATCCTCAATGCTTTGATGTGGCAGAATGAGATTGAAAGCGGTCGCCTTGTTCCACTTGGCCCATTCGTGGTTGCGAGCCACAGTTTCTGGCTGGCTTATCCCGAACATCGTCGTCATTCTCCAAAGATAAAGGCCTTCCGGACCTGGCTTGACGAAGTGATCGCGATCGCGGCGAGCGACCAGCCCGCCATATTGTTCAAACAGCCGGACGATCAGTGAAAGTGAGGTTCAGATGAATGACATTGCCAGCATCCTGACCGCCATATCAGTGGAAATGGACGCTGCGAAGGAGCGCGGCACCGTCGCCAACTATATTCCCAGTCTCGGCAAAGTGGACCCGAAACATTTTGGCATTGCGGTTGTCGATGAAGACAATGCGGTTTTTACGGCAGGCGATGCGGATGCACCATTTTCAATTCAAAGCGTCTCCAAGGTCTTTACCCTGACGATGGCGCTGCAAAAGCATGGCGACGAGCTTTGGAAGCGCGTGGGTCGCGAGCCGTCCGGCTCGGCATTCAACTCGATTGTCCAGCTTGAGAATGAGGGCGGTATCCCGCGTAACCCCTTCATCAACGCCGGGGCCCTGGTTGTCAGCGATGTCGTTCTTGCCGAAGCCGATGCGCGGTCGGCCATTGGTGATGTGCTCCGCTTCGTGCGCATGCTGGCGAGCGATGACAGCATTACGATCGACAGTGAGGTCGCCAATTCCGAGGCCGCGACAGGCTTCAGGAATGTTGCGCTTGCCAACTACATGAAGAGCTTCGGCAATATGGACCCCTATGTGGAAGGCGCCCTCAAGCTCTATTTCCATCAGTGCGCGCTTTCGCTCTCCTGCCGCCAGCTCGCAATGGCTGGTCGTTACCTGATGCACGATGGCAGGCATCCCGATACGGGCGAAGCGATCGTCTCCCCGCTACTCGCTCGGCGGATCAATGCGCTGATGCTGATGTGCGGCCATTATGACGGTTCGGGCGAATTTGCCTTCCGCGTAGGCATTCCCGGCAAGTCTGGTGTTGGCGGAGGTATCCTCGCAATCGTACCCGGAAAGGCGAGTATCGCGGTCTGGTCGCCCGGGCTCAACACGCGCGGCAACTCCAAACTTGGAACCCGCGCGCTCGAGCGGCTGGCAGAGGCGACCGGCTGGTCGGTGTTCATGCCGACGCACAAAAAATTGTAGGCCCTAGTCTTGATTGCGGTTTTCAGGATCACGAACATCGCCTAATGTCTGCAATTGAAATCGAACGACCGGAGGTTTCGTCAATGATCATCGAACCATTCGCCAAGGGTGGGTGCAAATCCTATCTGGTCAGTTGCGAACGGTCTGGTGAATCGATCCTCATCGACCCCGAGATTCACTTGATTGAGCGCTACCGAAGCGCGATCGCGCGTGAGGGGCGGTCGCTGTCCTATCTTGTCGATACGCATACCCATGCCGATCATTTCTCGGCAGCGCGGCAATTGGGCGAAATGCTTGACGTGCCTGTTGTCCTGCATCGATTAAGCCCTGCACCCTTTGCCGACATGCGGCTCGATGACTGCGAAATGCTTGTCGCAGGGGACGTACGGCTTGTTGCGATGCATACCCCGGGACATACGCGTGACTCGATGTCGCTCCAGGCGGGAGATGCCCTTTTTTCCGGTGATACGCTTCTGATCGGCGGCACTGGACGAACTGATTTGCCAACCGGCGATCCCGAAGCACTGTATGACAGCTTGTTCGGACGTCTGCTCAAGCTCGACCGGTCGGTGCGCGTGTTTCCGGGGCATGATTATCACGGTCGGACGGATTCAACGATTGGTGATGAAATCGATAAAAACCCCCGCTTGCAGAAATCGGATCGTACCGAATTTGTGACAATGATGCGCGAACTGAACCTAGCGGCGCCCGATCATCTGACTGAAGCACTGCGCACGAACATGAGCGGTGGCATAACGGTTGAGCAATTGCTCCTGAATGCCGCCCATACCGTTCCCTTCATGTCGCTTGAGGAGTTGCAACTCCAGCTTTCAAAGCGGGCGAATGATTTTATCGTCCTCGATGTGCGGGAGAGGGATGCGTTCGAAAAAGGACATATTCCTGACGCGATCCATCTGGCGCGCGGGCAGCTTGAGCTGCGCGTCAACGAATTGTTTCCAAACCCTACAGTGCGTATCCTGACCTGCTGTGAGTTCGGCAAGATATCCACACTTGCGGCCGCAACGCTGAAGCAGTTGGGCTTCAGGCGCGCGGTCGCGCTTGATGGCGGCATGAAGGCCTGGAGGGATGCGGGATACGAAATCAAGGGTGGCAAATAGGTTTCGTCGATCAAGACATTGTCGCGAATATGGTGATCGCCTAGGGGCGCTGCATGTCTGAATTGATCGATCCGCCACTTACCCCCACCGACGCCACCGACACGCCTTTCGATACGGCGCTTTCCGAGCGCTACCTTGTCTATGCGCTTTCGACGATTACGGCACGTTCATTGCCCGATCTGCGCGATGGGTTGAAACCGGTGCACCGGCGTTTGCTCTGGGCAATGCGTTTGCTCAAGCTGGACCCGGGTAGTGCGTACAAGAAATCCGCCCGCGTCGTTGGCGACGTCATCGGCAAATATCACCCGCATGGCGACCAGTCGGTTTATGACGCAATGGTGCGCCTCGCCCAGAGTTTCGCCCTTCGCTATCCGCTGGTCGACGGGCAGGGAAACTTTGGCAATATCGACGGCGATAACGCGGCGGCCTATCGCTATACGGAAGCAAGGCTGACGGCATCAGCTATCTCGCTGATGGCAGGCCTTGATGACGGTACGGTCGAATTCAAACCCACCTATAACGGAGAGGAAGAGGAGCCGGAGATATTTCCCGGCCTCTTCCCAAATCTGCTTGCAAATGGCTCCAGCGGAATCGCAGTCGGGATGGCGACGAGCATTCCTCCGCACAATGTCGCGGAAATCATCGATGCCGCGACGCTCCTGATCGAGAATCCCGGCGTGGAGGATGCGGCACTTCTCGAGTTCGTCAAGGGCCCCGATTTGCCGACCGGCGGCCAGATCATCGATAGTTCTGCGTCCATTGCGGAAGCCTATGCCACCGGTAGGGGCTCTTTTCGCGTCCGCTCACGCTGGCACGTCGAGGACCTTGGGCGCGGAACCTGGGTCGCGGTCATCACCGAAATTCCGTATCAGGTCCAGAAGGGCAAGCTGATCGAGGCTATTGCCGCGATCATCAACGACAGGAAGCTGCCGATCCTGGCCGACGTCCGGGACGAATCCGATGAGGCAATCCGAATTATCATCGAGCCGAAGAGCCGCGCGGTTGACGCCGACGTGCTGATGGAAAGCCTGTACAAACTCTCCGAGCTTGAAGTCCGCGTATCGCTCAACATGAATGTGCTCGATGCCGATCGCACGCCGCGCGTGCTGTCGCTCAAGGATGTGCTGATCCGCTGGATCCGCCACCAGATCGAGGTGCTGGTCAAGCGCGCACAGCACCGGCTTGGCAAGATCGATGACCGGATCGAACTGCTCGACGGATATCTGATTGCCTATCTCAACCTTGACCGGGTGATCGAGATCATCCGCACGAAAGATGAGCCCAAGCCGGTCATGATAGCGGAGTTTGGCCTCAATGACCGGCAGGCTGAAGCGATCCTCAACATGCGGTTGCGTTCGTTGCGCCGCCTTGAGGAATTCGAAATAAAGACCGAGAGGGGCAAGCTTGCCGATGAACGCGAAGGGCTGGTCCTGTTGATCGAAAGCCCTGCACGCCAGAAGACCAAGCTCAAGAAGGATCTTGCGGCGCTGCGCGTCACTTATGGTCTGGACACGGAAATCGGCAAGCGTCGTACCTTGGTTGCCGAAGCCGAGCCGGCCAAGGATATCCCGCTGGAAGCGATGATCGAGCGCGAACCGATCACCGTCATCATGTCGCTTCGTGGCTGGGTGCGCGCGATGAAAGGCCATGTCGCACTCGACGCGGCCGATGCTTTGAAGTTCAAGGACGGGGACGGCGCTGCCTTCGCATTCCACGCCCAGACGACCGACAAGATCTTGCTCGCGGCGGAGGATGGCCGCTTCTTCACACTCGCCGCAGATAAACTCCCCGGCGGGCGCGGCTTTGGCGAACCCGTGCGACTGATGATCGACTTGCCCGACGGCATCGGCATCGTGAGCCTGTTCCCGGCGAAATCCGATCAGCGCATTCTCCTCGCCGCGTCGGATGGCAAGGGCTTTATCACTCGTTCGACAGAAGTCATTGCCGAAACCCGCAAAGGGCGGCACGTCGTCAATATCCGGACCGGAGCAAAGCTGATCGTTGCGCGGGTCATCATGGCGTCGCATGACTATGCCGCTGTGGTGGGCGAAAACCGGAAGCTGGTTGTGTTCCCGCTGGACGAACTCCCCGAAATGACTCGAGGCCAAGGCGTCACACTCCAGAAATACCGCGATGGCGGGCTGTCCGATGCGACCAGCTTCCATTTCGAGGAAGGTTTGAGTTGGGCAATGGGCGGAGACACTGGTCGTATACGTACGGAGGCCGACCTGACGCTGTGGCGCGTTGCGCGTGGCGCCGGGGGAAGAATGCCGCCCACCGGATTTCCAAGAGACAACCGGTTCGGGTAAATGATCGTCGGAATATGAAATCATGCTCAAATTCAGACATGTTCCCGTCGCGTTGTGCGCGATGACATTGATCGCCGCCGCACAGCCCCCGTTGACAGGCGAATGGGGCGGCGATCGCGCCCGGTTGATGCCAAAGGCCGATTCAAGGCCAATGGCAATCACGAGGACTATTCATCCGGCCCCGTATCAGGCGATAAGGTGCCCGATCTGCGTTCAACCATCTATCGTGGATCGCTTCGCGGGGACACGCTTACTCTTGTCGTTCAGGTTTCTGGCCAGCCCAAGCCGCGAACATTGACCCTTGTCCGCGGCAAGAGGGTCAAGCTGATCCGCTGTTTCTGATCGTGCCGAATTTTGCTGATCTTGGCATCCGACGGTCGTTGCGCTAAACTTTCGGTGTTGGGATAAAGCGAGTACCGACATTGAGATTCGCCAGAACCACCTATCTCATTGCTTCCATTTACGGGGTTCTTGTCCTCCTGCCGGGCTTTTTCCTTGAGGCTCAGTTCAGCCAGACTACTCCGCCCGCATTGACGCATCCCGAATTCTACTACGGCTTTTACGGCTCGGCACTTGTCTGGCAGTTCGCATTCCTCCTGATCTCCCGTGATCCGGTGCGCTACCGGCCACTGATGCTCGTTACGGTTCTGGAAAAGGCTGGCTTCCTTATCGCCTGTCTCGTGCTGTGGTCATCCGGGCGTATGGGGCCGACCGGCCCCTTCTATGGCAGCCTGATCGACGGGGTCTGGATGGTCCTCTTTGCGATTGCGTGGAAGCGAACACCGCCGCAATGAAGTGACCGGCATCGTTGGAGTTTCAATCAAAACTGCAAAGTTTGATCTGGAGCAAAGCTTCCGTTTTCGGATCAACCTATCTTTGCCCTGCAAGACACGGAGAAAAGGGATTTACAATGTCTCACGTTCATCACCAATTGCATGATGAGTTCCCGCAAGCCGCAGCGGCATTGCATCGTCTCAAGTTGGATAGTCCGCATTTCAACGCCGTCGCGGAACGCTATGACACTCTCAATCGCGAGATCAACCGGATTGAAGCCGGGATTGAAGCGGGATCGGATGAACGTGTCGAAATGATGAAGAAGCAAAGGCTTGCCCTGCTTGATCAGGTTAGCTCCATGCTGGCGGAGGTGCAGCATGGCTGACATTACAAAACTGAGGAACGAACTCGAAAAGCACCTCGCCGAGTTGAATAATCGTATCGCACAGGTTGAACGCGAACGCGCCGAACCGATGAGCGCGGATTCCGCAGAACAGGCTGTCGAAGCCGAGGATGATGAAGTCCTCGCGCTTCAGGATGATGTCCTGCATCAGGAAATCGCAGCAATCGTAGGCGCAATCCGACGGATAGAGACTGGCACATATGGCAATTGTGCGACGTGCGGGGTGGGCATCGAACCGGCGCGCCTTGCCGTTTTGCCAACCACGTCACTATGCATCGACTGTGCTCGCGCAGCGCGGACATAGGTGGTTCCGATCAGCGGGACTACGGACTGCATCTGATCTACTTTTCACCAATTACGCAATGGCTTGCTATTTTCTCTTAACCATATAGTCTCCCCAATCGGGAGGTGGGGACCTCCCGGCCGCAAGGCCCAACAAAAGAGAGGGGTACGCCATGAATAGAGTCTATGCTGTCACGCGCGCGCTTGGCGTTTTGCTTGCCATAGCCGCAGCATTTGTTGTGATTCCAAACCTGAATGTTGCTGCCGCCTTGGTTATCTTGGGCATCATCACGGGCTTGGGTGTCGCCGAAGAGAATACGCAAAGACTGTTGATCGCAACACTGGTCCTCCCGGTGGTTGCAATTGCGCTCGGAAACATTCCGCAGCTCGGTGAACAATTGTCTGCGATCGCGGCAAATCTCGGCACCAATGTCGCCGGTTCTGCCGCGGCAGCGATTACATTGAGGATCGTTGCATTGCTTAAGGCAGACTGGATGCCAAAAACCGGCTCCTGATGCCATCGGGCCCTGCTCATTGGCGGGGCCCGATCGTCTTTGTGTGGAGTTGATCAAGAGTAAGGCGTGCGTGATTGACCTTTTGCTCGCGGGGAGAGAGTAGCACTTCTTCAACGAGCAAAGGAATGTCGATGTCCGCCTATATTGTCTTCACCCGTGAACGTCTCCGCGACAATGCGGAAATGGATATCTATGCCGGAAAGGCCGGATCGACATTATCTGGTCATGAAGGCAGGCCGCTTGCTTTTTACGGGCGGAATGAAACGCTCGAAGGCGCGTCGATTGATGGTGCGGTGATTATTGAATTTCCGACGCTGGAAGCGGCCAAGGCCTGGTACGATAGCCCGGCCTATGTTGAAGCGAGGACGCACCGGTTCAAGGGCGCCGACTACAGGGTGTTCATCACCGAGGGACTTTGAACCGATGCCTGTGCTCTTTGATGCGCCCTATCCGGCGCCCAATCCGAGACGTGTCCGCATCTTCCTTGCCGAAAAGGATTTGACTCTCCCGACCCGGACACTTTCGATTGTCGAAGGGCAGCACAAATCTGCTGATTTTGTCGCCAAATATCCGCCTGGGCAGCTCCCCGTGCTAGAGCTTGATGACGGGCAGATTCTGGGTGAAAGCGTGGCGATCTGCCGGTATCTTGAGGCGCTCCACCCTGATCCGCCGTTGTTCGGCACTGATCCGCTGTCGATCGGGAAAATCGATATGTGGATCCGGAGGGTTGAAATGACCCTTATGATGCCAGTCGGCAATATCTGGGCGCACACGCACCCCTTAACCGCGCGCGTGGTCAAGCCGCAATACACCGAATTTGGAGAGAGCAATCGTCCACGGGCCCTTCTGGCGATGCAACGCTTCGATCGTGTTTTGGCAGATACGCAGTTCGTAGCTGGGAATTCTTACTCGATGGCCGACATCATCCTGCTGACAACGATCGACTTTGCAAATTTTATCGGTGTGAAGATGCCCGATGATCTGCCGGACCTTGCGGAATGGCATGCCAGGGTCTCAGCCCGGCCAAGCGCCAGGGCCTAAATGCGCGGCGATTTGCGACGGTCGCCCTTGCGTCGTTCCTGTTCGGAATAATCCGGATTCCGGTTTGCGCGCCGATTGGGCTCCTTGCGGTGATCCTCAACAACATCCTTGCTTTTGCCATCAGACATATCGCGCATCTTTCTTGATTGGCACCTTGGAGAACTACGTAGATTAACTCGCGATCAATGTCTTGGGCAAAATGAATTTGCTGTCCGATACTTAAAAAAGAGAGATCATTACTCCACAGGCTCGGATTCTAATTGTTCGTCAGTTGCTGATTGCGCAGCCGGCGGGTGGATGAGCGGCTCAATCTCATTCGGCGGCGCATCGCTTTTCTGGACCTTACCGGTCGGAACTGGAGAGGGGCGACCGGTTTCCTGATCTCCCAGCACCCATTTATGTGATTTGTGCGACGGGCTAATGTTCCGGGAAGCAAGAAATCCGTCGAACGCGCCTTCCCGCCAAAGCAGCACGGCCAATGTGGCAGCAAAAGTCATCGTGGCCAGCAAGATGAGAAGGATAACCGGGCCCATCCATCCGCGATTGCCTGAGGCACTCGCACGCTCCTGCCATGTGCCCGAAGGGTCGCGGCCGATTGTCTGTTCTAATTCTTCCATATACCAGCGATGCTGGTTTTCGACCGATGTCTGACCTTCGGCGCGCCGCGCGGCCGCCTTCAGGCGTGAAACAGGGTCTGACTCTGCCATAGCGCCAGGATCATGGGCACAGCAGGCCTAATATTCGGTTAGCGCAAATGCTTGATCCGGAATTGGGGGCACGCGGCTTGCAACTGATGCTGCCCCCAACCTCCCGAAATCAGGCAAAATCAAGGTGCGGTTCGACCGCATCACCCGCCTTTTCCTCACCTTTCTTTGCCCATCGCCGTGCCTCGAAAATCTCCCCCATCGAATAGGTACGGATAAAGGCTGGATAAAGGGGCGCAAAAAGGCGGGTCAGCGGGCCAACCCATCCGCTATCGGATACGACAGCGACACGTCTCAGGAAATTATGGTGACTGAGATGGAAAACGATCTCCTTCCACCAGACATCCGGTTCAACAAAGCCGACATCAAGGACGGCTTCCAGAACGTCGATTTTCTTGTGCGTCTTCAAGAGGGTGTCGACCGCTGCCACCGCACGTTCGAAATCGGCCTTCTCAATCCTGCCGTCGACGGTGAGCTCAAGGTATCCGGCTTTTCGATCCATATCGACTTTCAACATCTCGCATTCCTCATTGGGGGTGACGTTGCAATGTCGCACCGCCGGTGTGGAATGTCCTTGATCCAGGTCAATGAGAAGGTCCGATCTATATGGCATTTCGCAATCTCGGACTGGAGAATGCGTTATGACAAATCCCTTGATGCAACCCGCTGTACTGGTCGTGATCGGCTCCATGCTGGCATTCATGGCTGGCCTGATGTTCTTCTCGATCGAGGACCTGGTGAAAGACCGCCGCAAGAGGCGTTGACTTTACCGTTCTGCACATTGAGCGGGTATTTGATGAGGTGCGCACCGGAGAAATTGCGCACTTGATACGCACTGCCCTGCACAACGACGACGAAACAGGGCTTGGCTCAGAACGCAGCTTGCGCCAAAGGTGTGGCTGTATCTGTTCAGAGGTTTCCCATGTGTGGAATTATTGGAATTGTGGGCAACAAGCCTGTCGCCGAGCGTCTGGTGGATGGACTAAGGCGGCTGGAGTATCGCGGCTATGATTCCGCCGGTATCTGCACCGTCACCAATGGAGAGTTCGGCCGCAGACGGGCGGAGGGAAAACTCAACAATCTCGCCGCCAAGCTTGCCGCTGAACCCCTCGCAGGCTTGGTCGGGATCGCCCATACCCGCTGGGCAACGCACGGAGCGCCGACCGAGGACAATGCCCATCCCCATATCGTGGGCGATGTCACGATCGTCCACAACGGGATCATAGAGAATTTCAAGCCGCTCCGTGATGAACTGCTGGAGGAGGGGCGCACGTTCCTTTCCCAAACCGATACTGAAGTCGTCGGCCATCTGGTTGCGCGCGAGATCGAGCGTGGGGTCACGCCGCAAGCCGCCGTTGCGACTGTCCTGCCGCGGCTCCACGGTGCGTTCGCTTTGGCGCTCCTGTTCCGCCAGCATCCTGATCTGATCATTGGTGCCAGGCTCGGCGCGCCGCTGACGGTCGGTTATGGCGAGGGTGAGAATTATCTCGGCTCAGACGCGCTGGCGCTCGCCCCGCTCACTCAGAAAATTGCCTATCTCGAAGAGGGCGATTGGGTTGTGGTCGCGCGCGACAAGGTCGAAATCTTCGACCGCACCAACACGCTCGTCACTCGCCCCATCGTGATGTCCGGCGCGTCGGGCGCGCTGATCGACAAGGGCAATCACCGGCACTTCATGCAGAAGGAAATCTACGAACAACCGGTGGTCGTGGCGCAGACGCTGCAAAGCTATATCCGGCCCCTGGAAGCGCAGGTCGCGATGCCGCAGATGGATTTCGATCTCTCTGAAATAGAGCGCGTCGTGATCGTCGCATGTGGCACCGCCTCCTATGTCGGGATGATCGGCAAATACTGGATCGAGCAAATGGCGCGGCTTCCGGTCGAAGTCGATGTCGCGTCGGAGTTCCGCTATCGTGATCCGGTCCTTACCGGAAAGGTCCTTGGCGTCGTCGTGTCTCAATCGGGCGAGACCGCCGATACACTCGCCGCACTGCGCCATATGAAGGAAAATGGCGTCACCACTGCGGGCATCATCAACGTGCCGACCAGTTCGATGGCGCGCGAGGTGGATCTGCTGCTCCCCACCCATGCAGGGCCGGAAATCGGCGTTGCCTCGACCAAGGCCTTCACCTGCCAGCTTGCGGTGATGGCGGCGCTCTCGGTCAACCTCGCCCGCGCCAAGGGCCGGATGACGGCGGAGGAAGAGCGCGAGATCGTCCACCATCTGACCGAGGCTCCCGCCGCGATGAACGCCGCGCTTTCCCACGATGACGAAATTCAGAAGATGGCGCACACCATCGCGGAGGCGCGCGACGTGCTTTATCTAGGGCGAGGTGTCGATTACCCAATGGCGCTCGAAGGCGCGCTCAAGCTTAAGGAAATCAGCTATATCCACGCGGAGGGCTATGCGTCGGGCGAAATGAAGCACGGGCCGATTGCGCTGATTGATGACAAGGTGCCGCTGATCGTGATTGCTCCCGCCGGGCCGCTGTTCGAAAAGACGGTAAGCAACATGCAGGAAGCGATGGCGCGGGGTGCGCAGGTCGTCCTGATTTCGGATGCGGAAGGCCTCGCTTCGGCGGGCAGTGATGCGAAGGCGACAATCGAGATGCCCAGCGTCCACCCCCTCATCGCGCCTCTCGTCTATGCCGTGCCGATCCAGTTGCTCGCCTATCACGTCGCCTGCGCCAAGGGGACGGACGTGGACCAGCCGAGGAATCTCGCCAAATCCGTAACCGTGGAGTGAATGGAGATGGAATCTGTGGAAACCGCGCTTGAAGTGCTTGTCGTCCTGGGTCTGCTGTTGATGGCCGCAGGACTGGTCATTACGAAAATGAAGAAGAAATAGCAGTTGAACCCGGACGAACTGAGATCAAACCAATTTCAATCGTCCTGCCCCGTCACCCCATCGGGTAGAGAAACTCCTTCGTTACCGCGTGGCAGGCCTTCATTACGTCGTCGGGGAGGACAAGGTCGGTCGCGGCAAAAATATCCGCGCATTGTTCAACCGAAGTCACGCCGACAATCGTCGAGGCGACGAAATCATGCTGTTTCGACCAGGCGGTCGCGAGCGTGACGACCGACATGCCGGCCTCTGCCGCAATCGCCATGAAGCGTTCAGTCGAAGCCAGCGATTTTTCGTTTACAAAGCGCTGCGCCATCGTCGCCTGTCTACCTCCGAGCTTCAGGTAGCTTGAGAAGCGCGCGCCGTCCGGCGTGGCACCCCCCTGGTATTTGCCCGAAAGGACGCCGCCGCCGATGGGCGAATAGGGGATGAGACTCACCCCTTCCTGACGGCAGACCTGCGCCAGTTCATCTTCGAAGCGGCGATTGTTGAGGCTGAAATTGTTCTGGATCGTGTGGTGGCGCGCGACGCCGAGGCGCTCCGACGCTTGCAGGCTTTTCATCAGGCCCCAGCTTGTCTCGTTCGAACAACCGAGCACGCGGACCTTTCCCTCCCGGACCAGCTCATCGAGGGTTTCCATCGTCTCTTCATACGCAGTGCCATGATCGGGCCAGTGCGTCTGGTAGAGATCGATATAGTCGGTCTGGAGTTTGCGCAGGCTGTCTTCGACCGCGACCTTGATATTGTGCCGGTCAAGCGCGGTCATGCCGCTGCGCTTGGGGCTTTTGAACCAGATATGGCTGGGCCCTGAAACCTTGGTTGCAAGGATGATCGAATCGCGGTTCTTGCCCTTGAGCCAGCGGCCGACAATCTCTTCGGTCAGGCCGACATATTTTGCATCGGGCGGCACGGGATAGCCTTCCGCCGTGTCGAAAAAGTTGATCCCGGCATCAAGACTCATGTCGAGCACGCGGTGCGCCGTCGCCTCGTCGGCCTGGTTGCCGAACGTCATCGTGCCCATGCAGATGTCGGAAACGTAAATGGCACTTCTGCCCAGCCTGCGAGATTTCATTGACACCTATCCTTGTGATCATGCTTGTCCCTTGCGCATAACTGCCGGTAAAGGCGTGTCAATGACAGACGCGAGAGGACAATAAAAAATGGCGGAGAGTGGCGAAGTCGATATCAAGCGCGACCGGTTGGTGATCATTGCCTCTTCGCTTGGCACGGTTTTCGAATGGTATGATTTCTTCGTCTATGGAACGCTTGCCGCGCTGATCGGCAAACTGTTCTTCCCCGCCGCAAGCGAGTCGGCCGGGTTCCTCCTTGCGCTGGCGACATTTGGCGTCGGTTTTGGCGTGCGCCCGATCGGCGCACTGGTTTTCGGCGTTTTGGGGGACAAGCTCGGGCGAAAATATACGTTCCTTGTCACGATCACGTTGATGGGTTTCGCGACGGCGGCGATCGGCTTCCTGCCGACATTTGCCTCGATCGGCGTTGCCGCCCCGATCCTCCTCGTCATCCTGCGCGCACTTCAGGGGCTGGCGTTGGGCGGCGAATATGGTGGTGCTGCAATCTATGTCGCCGAACATGCCCCGCGAGAAAAGCGGGGCTTTTACACCAGTTTCATCCAGGGCAGCGTGGTCGGCGGTTTCATCCTGAGCATTGTCGTGGTGCTTGGAACGACAGCGATCATCGGTCAGGAGGCTTGGGAAGCCTGGGGCTGGAGGGTGCCTTTCATTTTCTCGCTGTTGCTGCTTGCGATCAGCCTGTGGATCCGCATGAAACTCTCCGAAAGCCCGGTTTTCCAAGCCATGAAGGATGCGGGGGAAATCGCACACAACCCGCTTGCCGAAAGTTTCAACAGTTGGGCGAAGGTAAAACGCATCCTGGCCGCGATGATCGGGATCGCTGCCGGCCTCACCGTGATCTGGTACACCGCCCAGTTCCAGGCGATGTATTTCATCCAGAATGCTCTGCGCGTCGATGATACGCTGGCGCGGCTGATTGTTGGCCTTGGTGCGATTTTCAGCCTTGGCTGGTTCATCCTGTTCGGTTGGTGGTCGGACAAGGTCGGACGGCGTACACCGATGATCATAGGCTATGTTGCGACGATCCTGTTCATGTTTCCGCTCTTCCATGCGCTGGCGGGTCTAGCCAATCCAGCGCTGGCGAACGCGATGGAGCGCAATCCGGTCGTGGTGACGGGCAGCAATTGTTCTTACAATCCCTTTGCGCAAGCGAAGCAGGAGACAGCGTGCGGGCAAGTGCTCGATGTCCTGTCGAAAAAGGGCGTCGCCTATACCAAGGTCGCAGGGCCGAAGGACGAGGCACCCTCCGTCACGATCGGGGGCACGGTGGTTGAAGCGACCAACCCCGAGGCACTCGAGGCCGGGTTGAAGGCCGCTGGCTACAATCTCGACAAGATCACGCCGCCCTTTGCGAACATTCTGGGCATGATCCTGTGCATCGTCGGGATCGGCTGCCTGTCCGGGCTGACCTATGGGCCGGTGGCAGCATGGCTGGTCGAACTCTTCCCCGCGCGCGTGCGATACACCTCGATGTCGATCCCCTATCATATCGGCACTGGCTATTTCGGCGGTTTCCTGCCCTTTATCAGCCAATATATCGTGGCGCGGACGGGCGATCCCTTTGCCGGGCTGTGGTATACGATCGGCGTTGTCGTGATGGCGTTGATCGTGCTGCTGCTCTGGCTGCCGGAAACGGCGGGCAAGGAACTCGACTGAGCGGGCGTCTGCCGGTATCGCGCGGTCTATGAACGCTTCTTCCCCCCTTCGCTTGCGCCTTGACGCTGCAGCGCTTGTCTCCAACTGGCGCTGGCTCGCGGCGCGGGGTGGCGCCGCCGCTTGCGGTGCTGCGATCAAGGCGGATGGCTACGGGCTTGGCGCACGGCCGGTTCTGGAACGGCTGGCAGCAACGGGGTGCCGCGACTTTTTTGTGACGACCTGGGCGGAAGTCGAGGCGCTGGGTGCGCTACCGGACGGGGTTGGGCTGTCCGTGCTGCACGGCGTGCGCGACGAGGATATGGCGACTGCGCTCGCGTCGTCCGCTCGCCCGACGCTCAACACGGTGGAGCAGGTCAGGCGCTGGCGGGACGCGGGCGGGAGAGTTTGCGACGTGATGGTCGATACCGGCATGAACCGGCTGGGGCTGGCCACGCAGGACGTGGTGGACGGACTTCTCGACGGCCTGAACATCGACACGCTGATGAGCCATCTTGTCTCCGCTGATGAGGACGTGCCGCGCAACGAACAACAACGGACGGCTTTTGCGGCCTTGACGGGCAAGACGGGCGCGAAGCGGATGAGCCTCGCCAATTCGGCTGGCATCTGCTTGGGGAGCGCCTATCATTTTGACCTGACCCGCCCCGGCATCGGTCTTTATGGCGGCGCTCCACGCAGCGAGGCGGTGGGGCATATCGCGCAGGTCGCCTATCCCGAGGCGCAGATCATCCAGCGGCGGCGGATCGGGGCAGGGGAAAGCGTCGGCTATAACGCGACCTTTACTGCCGACCGCCCGATGGAGATGGCCATCCTCAACATCGGCTATGCCGACGGGTACCTGCGTGGCTTTTCAAACAAGGGCAGCGCGGGCAGCGGGCGGTTTCCTGTGGTGGGGCGCGTGTCGATGGATTTGCTTGCGATTTGCGTGGATGCCGAACCGGGGCTCGGCGAAGGCGATTGGGTGACGCTGGATTATGCCTTGTCTGAAGCCTCCGCCCAATCCGGCATCGCGCCGTATGAATTGCTGACCGCATTGGGCAGGCGTTTCGAGTGGGTGTGGGCATAAAAATGAGCCGCCCTGAAGGGCGGCCCACTCTAATGGTATCCGGCAAGGCACCGTTCAGAATTTAAACCGAACTCCGATGTGCGACCGGCGTCGACTGGCGTGATAAGTTCCGGAGTCCTTTACCTCTTCCAGTGAATCGAAATCAGACAAGCCCTGTGCCGGGAACAAGGTTTCGGGCACAGGGCTTTCAATCTCGGGTCAACTAAAAGCGTGCGCGGAATCCGCCATAGATGCTTCGGCCGCGAATGTCGTAAATTGCGGAACCCGCTCCGGTGGCGGTGCTGCCAAGCGGTGGCTTTCTGTCCAGCACGTTGTCGACGCCGAAATAGAGCTGGTAGTCCTTGCCGAAGCCCCCGAGTTCCTTCAGGTCAATGGCGAACCGAAGATTGTGGTAATATACCCGCGAGAATTTCCTGATGTCTGCGAAGTCGAGATTGTTTGGTGGACTGCCATTGGCGGTGGCAGCACCTGGCAGGGCATTGAAGTCTTCGAAAAAGTTGACAAACATCGGGCCAATGTACCGCAATTCATAGCCGAAAGTGAATGCGCCAGCCTTGAGGTCGGCGTCGAATTTAAATTCGTTCTTGGGATCTCCGAGCTCGCTCAGAATTCGGTTTTCGAAAGCAGGCAGCGACGGGTTCTCGAAATTACTGGATTGTATTCCATGCACGTAGATTAGATTTGTATCAAGGCGAACATTGTTGCCGAGCTCAGTTCTGTAGGCCAGATTGATATCTATACCGCGACGCACACGCTTCGCGAAATTCACGGGGGCTGAAATCAGAGAATTCTCCAGAATCTGGCCGGGTAGGAATCCGCCAGGGCTGGTGCCCGGTCCCCGAAAACGCGTGAACACTGCGCAGAGCGGGTTGTTAAGGCTTGATTGGTCATAGCAGCCGTTGGCAATCGCCTGCGCGGAGAGAGAAACGATCACTCCCGAGACCTTGATGTCATAGTAGTCGACGCTCAATGAAAGTCCCGGCACGAACCCTGGCTGTAACACGCCGCCAATCGTCAAAGACTTCGATACTTCTGGCCTCAGATTCGGGTTGCTGCCGCTGATGATTGGCAGAGAATAGGCTACGTTGGGCAGGCCTGCCAACAGCGCGCCCAAGTCGGCTTGGCAATTCGCCTGCCGGTTGGGATTGTTGGCAATCTGGCCGGAAGCGCACGGGTCGAGGAAGGCATTTGCGAAATTCGGTACAGCCGGAAAGCCCGTTTCGGATACGTTCGGCGCACGTACAGCCTTGCCGTAAGCGGCACGGAGGCGAAGGTCGGGAATCGGGGCATATTCGCCGCCAAAATTATAGGTGTAAGTGGTTCCGGCCGAACCGCGATAGTCTGAAACGCGTCCTGCGGCATTGAGGGTCAAGTCATGGATGAACGGTATATCTTTGAGCAGGGGGACGCGAATTTCGCCAAACGCCTCCTTAACTTCAAACGTCGAGGGATCGAACTCGCCGATAATTACGCTGTTGGTCGCACCGCTTTCGACGAAATCGTCATCCTGATAGCGCGCACGCTCCCTGCGGTATTCGCCGCCGACCACGAAACTGACTGGACCACCGGGCAACTCGAAAAGCTGGCTGAGGTCGCCGCCGACAAACCCCGTAGCATCGAACTGTGACAGGCTCGCCTTTGTTCGTGCATTGTAGGTAAAATAGCTGACAGCAGCGCTGTTGTTCGCGCCTCCGAACGGATTGTAGGGCACGCAGGCCGCTATGTCTGAGGTGAGGCGAGCGTTGCTGCCGGCAAACGGAACGGCAGCCTGGGGATCGAATTGTGCCCGGCACTGTATCTGGCCCGTCGCCGGATTTCGACCCGCGTCGAGGGACAACAGGAACTTCTGACGGTCGAGGAAGCCGAACGTCGTCACGTCTTGGGTGAACTTGCCGTAATTGAGTGAGAGTTCGTAGTTCCAGTCATCGTTGAATGTTCCTCTTGCACCTCCCACGATGCGATAGGTGTCGCGCTGGAATTTTTCGTCCCGGATGCCCGCATCGAGAAGCTGTCTTCCCAAAAGGAAACGATAGGTACCGTTGTTGATTGCGGCAATATCGGACGCGTTGAGCGGGCCACCGGTACCCAGATTTGTGCCGCCGATGGTTGGGTCGGCTCTACCAGTGCGAACAAAGGAATTGGCAATGCCGGTCACGTTGCACGCCGCAGTAAGGCTGGTGTTGCAGCCTGATGCGAGAATGGCGTTTGCCAGAGAGTTTCGGTCAGTCGCGCTGAGGAAGGGGTTGTCCAGTCTGATCCGCTCGCGACTGTCGAACTGGGTGAACTGACCCTGTATGAATGATGCACCCGAATTGTTCCCCAATGCGTTCACGCGGTTGAATTTGGCTTCGACGAACGTCTCCAGCGCCTTGCTAACCTCGAAACGGCCGAGGAAGTTGAAATTGTAGCGCTCTGTAAATGGAATGACCGAAAGCAGATGGTCTTCTCGTCCGGTCTGACCATTTCCGCCGACAATATTTCCGATGATGCCTTGCCCCACCCGTGTCCCTGTTTGCGGCGTAAGCACGCCGGCCTGCGAGAAGATGAAGGTGCAATTGTAAGGTGTGCCTACCGTGGCGCCCGAACCCGGTCCGGGTGCGCCGTTGGTCTGGCCAATGCCTTGACCGCAAGTCGGATTGCTTCCGGACTGGGTGACCGGAACCAAACCGAATCGGTTGATGCTTGCGCTGCGAATGTCTCGGAAAAAGACGCGATCGGGAAAGCCGTCGCTGCCGTTCGGCAGGCCTGCCGTATCGACATCGACAACAAGCAAGCCATCTTGCCTGCGCAACGCCGGAATATCAGACGCGAAAACACGCTCCTGACGGGCATATTCACCGTGCACGGTCACATTTGCGCGCCCGTCCATGAAATTCTTGCCGGCCAGGGCCGAAATATATTGGTTGCCACCGAACCCCTTGGCCGCGACGCCTGCCTGCCCGCGAAGTTGTACGCCGTCGAAATCCTTTCGCAGGATGAAGTTGACCACGCCGGCGATCGCATCTGAACCATAGGTTGCAGACTGGCTGCCGGTCACGATGTCAACCCGTTGGACAAGGTCGTTGGGGATCGTATTGATATCGGGTGAAACAGCATTGTTCAAAATGTCCGCAGGAACATGGCGTCGGCCGTTGACCAGAACAAGTGTACGTGCCGTGCCGAGGCCGCGAAGGTCGAGCAGGTTGAGGCCAGCAATGCCGATGCCATTGCCCGGATTCTGCTGCGCGAAAGTGCTACGCAATTGGGGTAGATCGTTTAGAGCATCGCCGACATTGGTATCCGATTGCTGGAAGAACTGATCGCCGCTGATCGACGTAATCGGAACTGTTGATTCGAGATTTGGCCGGCGGATACGTGATCCAGTTACGATGATCGCCTCCCTGCTCGACTCTTCCCCTTCTCCGTTAGGCGTGTCGGCAGTTTGCGGCGCGGCCTCTTGCGCTGCGGCGGCCTGGACAAACAGGATCAGGGCGGAGGATGCCAGCGAGCTGGCCAGCAGGAAGCGAGTCTTTTTCATTCTTTATCCCCAAGATTGACCCGCGCTCTCATCAATATGCGCGGTGGTAGGATGGAGACAGAATAAAATTCCAGTCTTCGGCAATAGACAATCGGCTATCCGGCAGGATGTTTTGACATATTGCTGATCTATTGTTGCAATGATACAACAATAATAGATAATTGTTTGAAGTTAGCGTATCTACCCAAAGATATAATATTTGGATGCAAGTACAAAAAATTAGTGTGGCAATTATTTGCACCAGTAGTGGGATGGCATCTTTGACGTGTGAGTGATTCGGGGATCTTTCGCAGCCTCGATGAATGGAAGGGTGCCAAATGCCGCGCCCATGTTGCGGCGCACTATAATTGGGGCTAGGGGTGATCTTTCAGTCTCAGGAATTGCCACCATGGCCAAGACAGTCAATGATGGAACCACACCCATCATCATCAAGAAATATGCAAACCGTCGGCTCTACAACACCGATACGTCGGCCTATATAACGCTCGACGATCTCGCGAAGATGACCCGTGAGGGGCGCGAGTTCCAGGTGCTCGATGCCAAGAGCAACGAGGATATCACCCACAATGTCCTCACCCAGATCATCATGGATGAGGAAGGGCGCGGGCAGACGATGCTCCCCGCCGGTTTCCTGCGGCAATTGATCTCGATGTACGGCGATTCGATGCAGGCAATGGTGCCGAGCTATCTCGAAGCGTCGATGGATGCGTTCCGCAAGAACCATAACAAGTTCCGCGAAGCGCTTGAGGGCGCGATCACCGCCGGGCCGTTCGGGGAAATCGCCAAGCGCAATCTTGAAATGTTCGAAGCGGCCACGAGCGCCTTCCGGCCAAAGGCTGCGACGGACAAAAAGGATGACGAGATCGCCGCCCTCAAGGCGCAGTTGGCCGCGCTTCAGGCGAAGGTCGACAAGCTGGGTTAGGGATGATCCTCCCCATCGGGGGAGGGGAACCGCGAAGCGGTGGAGGGGGCCCCTAACCAAGAAACGCGCGGGAGCAAGTAGTCGCTATCGCGACTTTCGCTGTTTGGCTCCCTCTCTGTCGACATCGCCGACACCTCCCCCGACGGGGAGGATTTCATCAGCCCTTGCACACCTTGATTGCCGCGGGATCCGGTCGTTTTCCTACCGGTTCGAACACCCGCAAATAGGTGCCTTGTTGCGGCAACAGCTTTGCTTCAGTGAGTTTGTACCCGACGGCGGCGAGTTCGCAGGCAAGGAGCGCGGGCGGCGTGCCGTGATTGGCGGTCGCGCGATCGGCGTCTACTATGACCACGCGACCCTGCGGCTTGAGCGAGGGGCGCAACCGCCAGAGGAATTCATAGGGCGCCCCGATCTCGTGATACATGTGCACCATCAGGATGCGATCGAAGCTGCCGGGCGGCAGCTTCGGGTCGGCAGGCGCACCCAGCTTGACGCTGACATTGTCGAGCCGTTCGCGATAAACGCGGTCCGCCAGCGTGTTGCGCACGGCGGCGACTACGTCCTGGGCCAGTACACGACCCTTTGGCCCCACGCGTTCGGCGAGGCGGATCGTGTAATAGCCTTCACCCGCACCGATATCGGCGACTGTCATGCCCGGTTCAATGCCTGCAAGATCCATCACGCGATCAGCCTCGTTCAGCCGGTCCCGCGCTTCCTCGGTTGACCAGCGGCTCGACACGATGGGAGAGACCGGCCGATGTGCGGCTGGAAATTCCGTCGACGGCACCTCATTGTCCGCGCGCGGGGTCGCCTTTCCGCTGCACGCAGCCAGAAACATTGCGCATGAAAGCGCAAATGCAGTGCCAGCCCTAATCGACATCCTCGACATCGACTTTTTCCCCCGTCACGCGCTGCGATAGGGCGGCAGCCATGAACCGGTCAAGGTCACCATCAAGCACATCGCCGGGGGCGGTGGAGATAACGCCTGTGCGCAGGTCCTTGACCAGCTGGTAAGGCTGGAGGACGTAAGAGCGGATCTGGTGGCCCCAGCCAATATCGGTCTTGCTGGCATTCTGGGCATTCGCTTCGGCTTCGCGCTTCTGGAGTTCGGCTTCATAAAGCCGCGCCTTCAACTGCTTCATCGCTTCTGCGCGGTTCTTGTGCTGCGAACGCTGGTTCTGGCAGGATACAACGATGTTGGTCGGGATGTGGGTGATTCTGACGGCGCTGTCGGTTGTGTTGATGTGCTGCCCGCCCGCGCCGGATGCGCGAAAGGTGTCAATCCGGAGCTCGCTTTCGTTGATCTCGATATCGATCTCGTCATCGACCACGGGATAGACCCATACGCTCGAAAAGCTCGTGTGCCGCCGCGCGTTCGAATCATACGGGCTGATGCGGACAAGACGGTGGACGCCGCTTTCGGTTTTGGCATAGCCATAGGCATTCTCGCCCTTGATGAGCAGGGTCGCCGATTTGATGCCAGCCTGTTCACCAGCATGATAGTCGATGATCTCGACCTTCATCTTTCGCCGTTCAGCCCAGCGCGAATACATACGCTGGAGCATTTCCGCCCAGTCCTGGCTTTCCGTTCCGCCAGCCCCGGCATTGATCTCGATGTAGGTGTCGTTGGCGTCGGCCTCTCCCGCAAGAAGCGCCGCAACCTTGTCACGTTCGGCCCGTTCAGCCAGCGCGGCCAGGGCGGCCGAGCCTTCATCGACCATCGCTTCGTCACCCTCGGCCTCGGCCATTTCCATCAGTTCGACGGTGTCGCTCAGTTCGGACTGGATGGCCCGCGTCGCAGCGATTGCCTCTTCGAGCCTGCGCCGTTCGCGCATCACTTCCTGCGCGGCTTTGGGATTGTCCCATAGCGACTGGTCTTCAACCTTTGCATTGAGTTCGCCAAGCCGCTTGAGCGCGCGATCCCAGTCGAGAAAGCGACGCAGCAGGTCAAGTGCGGCATTGATCTGGTCGGCGTGAGCCTGCGCTTCAGCGCGCATCGGGTGTCTCCAAAAAATACTGGTATTCAAGGTCTCGGGCGGCGTTAGTAGATTCCGCCCTCACGTTGCAAGAATTCGCTGTCGCGCGGTTGGTTCGCGGCAGCACCGGACTGTGATTGCGTGGCCTCGGTCTTCTTCTTGAGCTCGACCAGCTCATCGCGCCGGATAGATCGGCGAGGTTCGCTCTCCGGCTTGAAGGCCTCCCAGATCACGGCTGCTTTCGGGTCGGCATCCGGCCAGGAGCCAAAGACGCGCTTGCCTGACGTGCGATCAATGCGGATCATGCGGATCCCGGCAGGTGCACGGAAGGGGATGATCGGCATGTCCTTCATTGCCTTTTCTGCAAAGGCCTTGAAGATTGGAACAGCAATGGTTCCGCCCTGGGCATAGCCACCCATTGGCCGCGGCGTATCATAACCCATATAAAGTCCTGCCACCATGTCGGCTGAGCCGCCGACGAACCAGACATTGGTCGGCCCGGTCGTTGTGCCGGTCTTGCCGAAAATTGGGCGCTTCAAATCCCGCAATGGAGTTGCAGTGCCACGCTGGATCACCCCTTCGAGCATATGGACGACCTGGTAGGCGGTCAGTGGATCCATGACCTGCTTGGTGCGTGCAGGCGGTCGCGGCATTGGTTTTCCGTCATACTCGGCCATGTTGCAGCGCTCGCACGGGCGGGTGTCGGCGCGAAAGCGGATCTTGCCTCTGCGATCCTGCACGAAATCGACCAGTGTAGGCTTCAAGTCGACGCCATTGCGCGCGAGGATCGAATAGGCATTGACCATCTTGGTCACGGTCGTCTCGCCCGCGCCGAGCGCGATTGCAAGCACGGCCGGATAGTTCTTGCCCGGCTTGCTGATCCCCACCGACGAAGCAAGCTTCACGACCCGTTCCATGCCGGTCTGCGATGCGGCGCGAACGGTCATCAGATTGCGCGATTGTTCAAGTCCCCAGCGCATCGTGTGCGGGCCGGATCCTCCACCGCTGAAGTTGCGGAAACATTTCTGGCCCAGCCTTGCCGACTGGAAAACGCAGAACGGCCCATCGACGATGATGTCTGCCGGCGTCATGCCGCCATCGAGCGCAGCGCCATAGACAAAAGGCTTGAAGCTCGATCCGGGCTGACGTTCGGCCTGAGTGGCGCGATTATAGGACGCTATTCGTGAATCGAATCCACCCTGCATCGCAAGGATTTGGCCGGTGTGCGGATTCTGAACGACCATTCCGCCGGAAATCTCGGGCACGTTGCGCAAGATCCAGACACCTCCTTCTGACTTGACCGCAATCACATCTCCAGGCTTGAGCAGATCGAAGGCGCTGGTCGCTGTCCGACTCCTTGGCATCGTTGCGGCAGACGCCGGCATGAACCCGGTCTTTCCATCGGCAAAGCCGATGCGAACGGATGCCGCATCCTTTCCAAGAACGATCGAGGCGCGCCAGTCAGGATATCCGGCGCCAAGATTAGCCGATGCAAGGCGTTGCGCCCAATTGTTGTCCACGTCCAAAGTCGTGATCGGGCCGCTCCACCCCTTGCCCCTGTCATACCGGACAAGCCCGTCGCGAAGCGCAGTCTCGGCATATTGCTGGATCCGGGGATCAAGCGAGGATCGCACCCAAAGCCCGCCATCATAGACGCTAAAGGGATTGCGCCCTCCATCGGCATTCTCACCGAACTTTGCGATGAGTTCGCGCCGCAACTCCTCGGTATAATAGCCGCCGACGGCCTCACTCGACGCTGCCGCGCGCGGGATCGTTCCGAGCGGCTGTGCAACCGCTGCATCATGAAGTGGCTGGTCAATGAATTCGTTCTTGAGCATGCCGTCCAGAACCCAGTTCCGCCTTGACATGGCGCGTTCATAGAAACGCTCCGGTCGGTAGTTCGAAGGTCCCTTTGGCAAGATCGCAAGATAGGCCATTTCGTGAAGAGCGAGTTCACCGACATCCTTGCCGAAATATGCGCGCGCGGCGGCCTGAACGCCAAAGCTGCGGCGGCCAAGATCAATCTGATTGAGATACAATTCGAGGATCTGCTGCTTGGTCAGGGCGCTTTCGATCCGCTTGGCGAGGATCGCTTCCTTGACCTTGCGGACATAGCTGGCTTCGTTGGTGAGGAGAAGGTTCTTGGCCACCTGTTGCGTGATGGTAGAGGCGCCGACGGGCCTGCCCGAACTCGTCAGGTTCGTGAACATGGCAGCCACAATGCCGGGATAATCAAGCCCGCTATGTTCGAAGAATGTCCGGTCTTCCGCTGCAAGATAGGCACGCACAAGCAGGGGAGGGAATTCATCGTAGCGCAACTGCACACGACGTTCGCGCGCATAACTATGGACCGGGGTACCGTCGTAACCACGCACATAGGTCGGCAACGGTGGCTCATAGGTTTTCAGTCGGTCAACCGAGGGCAGGTTGCGGGCAAACAATAGCCAGATGATGAGCCAGCCAAGCATCGCCAGCCCTGCCGCATAGGCCGCAACGCGGAACCATTTGAACTGCCAATATTCACGCCAAAGCGCGATGACCGCGCTCGAATCGCGGCGGAGGCGGATTTTCAGGCTGGGACTTTCAGGCGTGTCTTCCATTACGGAGGAGCGTCTAGCAGTTTTGAAAAGCTTTGCCAGTAGTGGTCAGCGTGACGCAAATCGCCGGGCGAAATGGATTTCAATCGCCTTGCGAATGCCGCGTGCCAAGTTCTTCTTGCCCGTGTCCGAGGACAGACGCTCGACATCATCGATGTTAGTCAGGTAACCCACTTCCAGCAGGATCGATGCTGTATCGGGGGCCTTGAGGACCACAAAGCCAGCCATCCGGTGATAGTCCGTTCGGAAGGGAACAAGGCCAGTTGCCTCGCGCTTGAGCAAATTTGCAAACGCGACCGAGGCCGTCATTGTCTCGCGTTGCGCGAGATCCAACAGGATGGATGCGATTTCGAGATTTCCGCCGCCCAGGTTCACGCCGTTGACAATGTCGGCCTTGTTCTCACGCAAGGCCAGGAGCGTTGCTTCACGGTCCGATGCCACTTCGGACAAGGTATAGATGGTCGCACCGTTTGCCTCATCGGCTGGTGCACTGTCGGCGTGGATCGAAATGAACAGGTCGGCCTTGATGGCTCGGGCTATTGCCGATCTTTCACCAAGGACAAGGAACCGATCATCTTCGCGCGTCAGGGCAACGCGCACTCGGCCCGATTTAATCAGTTCGGCCTTGATTGCCTGCGCGACAGCCAGTGTAATATCCTTCTCGCGACTGCCGGTCGCAGCCGAAACGGCGCCCGGATCGTGGCCGCCGTGCCCTGCGTCGATGACAACCAGCGGGCGCCCTGGTGTCCCATATACCTTCGGAAACCGAAGCCGGTTGCCGGGCGGGTCGAGTGGGATCGTCAGGTTGTAACGGCTGCGCGGCGGTTTTGTGCGGTGCGCAGGCTGGGGCATGTGAATTTTGTCCACACGCTTGTCCCCCAACGCATCCGCGGAGGAAAACGGGCTGAGCATAGCCAGCAGGAGGGTCGCCACAGGCATGGTTCTTTGGCGAAAGGCTTTGCCGGTCGTCTTTGTGCTGGTCAACCGGTTTCCTCCGTATTCAACTTCTGCGGGTGCACAACTATCCATATGTTGCGGTGTCGTTACAGGGGTGCTAGCACTTACCGCCAGTCGCCAAGCAACCGCTTTGCGGCTTTTCACCGATTGCCGGGATTTCCCCGCCGATCTTTCAGGTTGACGCTGCATGAGGCATATTCTCCCGCTTCCGCACCGCATGCTCTTTTCGGGCATTGCGCGGGGCGCGGGCCTTGCCCTGACCAGACTGGTCGGGGGTGCCGCCGCAGCAGACGCACATATAATGACACAATCCGGGGCAAAGCGACGGCACTTCTTGTTGCCGCCCCCGCCCCCTTTAATTCGCGCTGGACTGGCTGGCCTATCTGCCGCCCGCCGCGCTCGGAGATATATAAATGACAATGCGGATGCTGATCGACGCCCGCCACCGGGAAGAAACCCGGGTGGCCGTCGTCAAGGGAAACCGAATCGAGGAATTTGACTTCGAATCGGCTGAGCACAAACAGCTCAAAGGGAATATCTATCTGGCGAAAGTGACGCGCGTCGAGCCGTCGCTGCAGGCGGCGTTCGTCGACTATGGCGGCAACCGGCATGGCTTTCTTGCCTTTTCGGAAATCCATCCGGACTATTACCAGATTCCCAAGGAAGACCGCGAAGCCTTGCTGCGCGAAGAGGCAGAACATGCCGAAGAGGAAGAAAGGCTGCGCGAAGCCGAGGGCGATGACGAGCCTTTGGACGGACATCATGACGATGACGGGCGCGACGATGATCGTCCGGATGCGGATATTGAAGCCGATGAAGCCGAGGACGATGATACGCCGGGTGCCGAAACCGTCAGCGGCGAAGGCGATGAAGGCAATGGCCGTGACAGTAATGCCGCTGCAAGCGCGCTCCGCGCCAAGCGCATGGCTCTGCGCCGCCGCTACAAGATCCAGGACGTTATTCACAGGCGCCAGGTGCTGCTTGTGCAGGTGGTGAAGGAAGAACGGGGCAACAAGGGAGCAGCGCTGACGACCTATCTGAGCCTTGCAGGGCGCTATTGCGTCCTCATGCCCAACACAACGCATGGAGGTGGCATCAGTCGCAAGATTTCGAACGTCGCCGATCGCAAGCGTTTGAAGACGATTATGGCCGAACTCGACCTGCCGCGGTCGATGGGCTGCATCGTCCGCACCGCTGGCCTTCAGCGGACCAAGACGGAAATCCGCCGCGACTTCGATTATCTTGCGCGTGTCTGGGACGGCATTCGCGAAACGACACTGAATTCGTCGGCCCCGGCGCTGATCCACAACGACAGCGACCTGATCAAGCGGGCGATCCGCGATATCTACAACAAGGATATCGACGAAGTGATCGTCGAGGGCGAGGAAGGCTATCGCGCCGCCCGCGAATATATGAAGCTGCTCATGCCGAGCCACGCCAAGCGTGTGCAGCCCTACGCCGATGTCGTGCCGCTCTATCAGCGACATCATGTCGAGGATCAATTGAATGCAATGTATCAACCGATCGTCCAGTTGAAATCGGGCGGTTATCTCGTGATCAACCCGACCGAGGCCCTTGTCTCGATCGACATCAACTCGGGCCGTTCGACCCGCGAGCATGGCATCGAGGCCACAGCCGTTGGCACCAATCTCGAAGCTGCGCAGGAAATTGCACGCCAGTTGCGCCTGCGCGATATGGCCGGGCTTGTTGTGATCGACTTTATCGACATGGAGCATGGCAACAACGTCCGGAAGGTCGAAAAGGCGATGAAAGCCGCGCTCGCCAACGATCGCGCGCGCATCCAGGTTGGCCGGATCAGCTCGTTCGGGCTGATGGAAATGAGCCGCCAGCGCTTGCGCACCGGCGTTCTCGAAGCGTCGACCCGCCAGTGTCCGCATTGCGAAGGCACCGGGCTTGTCCGTACGGCATCGTCCGCAGCACTTTCTGCGCTCAGGTTGCTTGAAGAAGAAGCGGCACGCGGAGCCGGCAGCCGGCTTTCGTTGCGCGCAAGTCAGGAAGCGACGATTTACGTTCTTAATCGCAAGCGGTCCGAACTGGCGGATATCGAAGAGCGCTACGGCGTCTCGATCGACATTTTCCCGGATGGTGAAACCGAAGGTGCCCGCATGATGGTGGAGGCCAGCGGTCCCCCGCTTGCATTCCGTCCAAAGATCGAACCGCTCGTGATCGAAGACGATGATGATCTGGATATCGTGGACGAAATTGAAGACGAGGAGGAGGAAGCCGCCGAAACCGAGACACGAGGCCGTGACGGTCAGGATGGCGATGCCCGCCGCAAACGCTCTCGCCGTCGCCGTGGTCGTCGGGGTCGTCGTGAGGACGGTGATGAACGGACAGAGACTGATGGTGCATCTCCATCGGAAGAATCGGAAGACGCACAGCCGCCGCGCGATGCGGATTCCGAAGAGACTGAAGAGGAAAGCGCGGCACGCCGTCGCAGTCGCCGCGGTCGCCGCGGTGGCCGAGGCCGGCGTAGTGACCGACCCGAGGCAACCGGCGATGGAACCGAAACGACGGACGCCAGTACGCCTGAGTCCGCAGCCGATCCGGTTTTCGCGGATATTGTTGTCGAAGACGCCAAGAAAGCGCCGCGCAGAAGGCCGGGTAAGGCGAAGGCCGCTGTCGAGGAGTCAGCCCCCGCTGCACTCATCGTGGATGCCGACATGCCGGTCGAAAAGCCGAAGCGCACGCGAAAGAAGGCAGACGCGATGGCCGAAGCCGCTATTGCACCGGCGGTCGTTGTCGAAGATGTCTCCAAGGCAGAGGCGCCAAAACCCAAACGGGCCCGTAAGGTCAAAGAAGATGCACAGCCCGTCCCGGCGAATGCCGAGGGCGGCTTTGAAGACGATGGCACGCCCCGGCGGGGCTGGTGGCAACGCACATTCGGTCCGGAATCCTGACGGGCGAGTTTTCATCTGAGGTTCAGGCTGGGAAGGCGACAGGTAACATCATGGTATCGCTCGCTTTCCGTGCCCGCTCAGTGATCCGGTCGCTTTTCGCCGTTCTGCTCATCTGGGCCGTGACCGTACAACCGGTCATGGCCCAATCGATCCTGCGCGACGCCGAAACCGAATCTCTTTTCGAACAGATGTCCGCCCCGTTGATAGCCGCGGCCGGCCTCGACCCGCGCAACGTCAAGGTCATCCTGATCAATGACAAGGAGATCAACGCCTTTGTTGCAGGTGGTCAGTATGTCTATATCCACTCAGGCCTGATATCCGCCGCCGACAACGCCAATGAAGTCCAGGGCGTGATCGCTCACGAACTCGGCCATGTTGCGGGCGGGCATGTTATCCGTTCAAGCGAGGGCATCAAACAGGCAACCGGTATTACGCTGCTGAGCCTGCTTTTGGGTGCAGCAGCGATCGCGGCTGGCGCAGGCGAAGCGGGAGCCGGGATTCTCGGCGTTGGCCAGCAGGTTGCTTTGAGCCAGTTTCTTGCTTTCACACGAACGCAGGAATCGAGTGCCGATCAGGCTGGAGCAAAATATCTTTCGATTGCAGGGATAAGCGGTCGTGGTTCGCTTGCCTTTTTCAAGAAACTCCTGGGCCTGGAATTCCGCCTGGCGATCCCGCAGGAAGACAGCTATGCGCGCACCCATCCGCTTTCAGGGGAGCGCATCGCCATCCTGCAAGAGGGATATCAGAGCGACCCAGCCTGGAACAAGCCTACCGATCCTGCGCTCGAAGCGCGGTTTCAAAGAGTCAGGGCCAAGCTGAAGGGCTTTGTGTCTGATCCGTCAGCAACGATGCGTGACTATCCCGAGAGCAATCAATCCATTCCCGCCCATTATGCCCGCGCCTATGCTTGGCACCGTTCGGCCTATCCGGAAAAGGCGCTAGCAGAAGCCGATGCCCTTCTGAATGCGGTTCCGGGTGATCCGTATTTTCTCGAGCTGAAGGGGCAGATTCTACTTGAGTCCGGCAAGCCGGCCGAGGCACTTCCGCTGTTGCGAGAAGCTGTGGCCAAGACAAATGCCCAGCCTCTGATCGCGTCGTTGTTTGGCCATGCGCTGATTGCGACCGAAGACCAGGCCAATTTCATGGAGGCGGAAAAGATCCTCAAGGCTTCTGTGACCAAGGATAACGAGAACCCGTTTGCCTGGTATCAACTCGGCGTTGTCTATGATCGAGCGGGCGACGCGCCCCGCGCAGCAATGGCGACAGCCGAGCGGTACCACCTTGAAGGGCGGCCCCGGCTGGCCCTGGTCAATGCCGAAATGGCGGTGCGCGGATTGCCGCAGGGCACGCCCGACTGGATTCGTGCGCAGGATATTGCCATCGTATCGCGCGCTGCTGCCGAAAATGAGAAGCGAAAACGCCGGTGAACGAAGGGGCCAAGACCATCATGACTGTTATCCTTGCAACCCTGTTGGGAGCGGGCGGCGCGGTGCTTGCTGTCACTGCAACGGATAAGCCTCAGCCAGTCAATACTGCAGACAAGGCGGCGATTGAACAGATTGTCCGGGAATATATCCTGACACATCCTGAAATACTTCCCGAGGCCATGAACAACCTTGAGGCACGTGAGGGCAAGAAGGTCGTTGATGAAAACCGTGCACGAATCGAAAAGCCATTTGCCGGAGCCTGGGAGGGGGCGAGCGATGCGGATGTCACGCTTGTCGAGTTTTTCGACTATGCCTGCAGCTATTGCCGTGCCAGCCTGCCGGACATTGACCGGCTCCTCAGCGAAGACAAGAAGCTCAGGATTGTATACCGCGAACTGCCGATTCTCGGACCCCAAAGCCTTGATGCCGCATTGGCAAGCCTCGCTGTGGCGCAGCAGGGCAATTACGGCACGTTTCACCGGGCGCTATACAAAGCCGGGCGACTTACGCCCCAGATCATTTCCGAAGTTGTGAAAAAGATGGGCGCTGATTTGGGCCGTGTGAGGGATGCAGAAAAATCGGCAGCCGTTAAAGACGAGATTGCCACAAATATTGAGCTGCAACGCGCGCTCCAGTTGACCGGCACGCCAAGCTGGGTGGTCGGCGATACGGTCCTCAACGGAGCCGTGGGCTATGACGAACTCAAAATGGCCATCGCTGCGGCGCGCGCGAAGCGCTGACGTATTCGCGAAGAGAGCGGTCAGTTTTCGCTTTCCTATTTTGAATGTTCCGCCTACGTTCCCTGTGTGGTTGATCTTGTCTTTTTCTCGCTCGAGATGCACTGCTCGGGCCGATTTTGCGGAGATATTCTCTTAACTCACAGCCTGATATTGGTCGACATCGAGGTGCGAATTCTATGACAGACATGTTTCTGGTCGGCCTAATCGCGGCAGGAATTGGTGCGCTAATTGGCTGGCTGCTCGACGGGCGCGGGGCGGGGGCACTTAAGGCTGAACGTGACCTGCATCTGGAGAATTTCAAGGCGGCGATTCGCGATCTCGAGGTGGCAGTCGGCGAGCGCGATTCAGTACGCCTGGCACTCGCGCGGCAAGAGGCCGATGCCGAAGCGTTCGAGGTGCGGTTGGCGGAATTGCGCGAGAACAAGGATGCGATGGCAGCGCAGTTCGCCGACGTCAGCAACAAGCTGCTCGGAGAGGCGCAGCGCCAATTTCTCGAACGCGCAGACCAGCGCTTCAAACAATCCGAAGAAACATCCGGGCAGGCGCTCAAATCCTTGCTCCAGCCCGTCAACGAACGCCTTTTGCGCTACGAGGAAAGCGTAGCAAAGGTCGAGAAGGATAGGTCCGAAGCCTATGGCAATCTCCAGGGGTTGATGGAATCGATGCGCGTGGGGCAGGAATCCGTGCGCGCCGAGGCCGCAAAGCTTGGCAATTCTCTCCGTAACGCACCAAAAGCCCGCGGACGCTGGGGCGAACAACAATTGCGCAACGTACTCGAGACCTGCGGTCTTTCCGAACATGCCGATTTCCAGACCGAAGTCAGCGTCGAGGGCGCCGACGGCCGGTTGCGGCCTGATGTGATCATCCGTGTTCCAGGTGGCCGCAACCTCGTGATTGACGCGAAAGTCTCGCTCAACGCTTACCAAGACGCATTCGAGGCCGGAGAGGAGGCCAACCGGGTTTCTGCGCTTGTTGCCCACGCTGCGGCGATGAAGGCGCATGTCAATACGCTTGGGCAAAAGGCCTATCAGGACCAGTTCGAGGATACGCCGGATTATGTGATCATGTTCGTGCCGGGCGAGCATTTTCTCTCGGCTGCGCTCGAACAGGATGCCGATCTTTGGGACTTCGCGTTTGCCAAGCGGGTATTATTGGCAACGCCGACCAACCTGATCGCGATTGCTCGCACGGTTTCTGCGGTTTGGAAGCAGGAAAAAGTGGCGGGGCAGGCGCGCGAAATCGCCGAATTGGGCAAAGAGCTATACGCGCGACTGTCGACGATGGGCGGCCATGTCGGGCGGATGGGCAAGAACCTCGACACAGCGGTTTCCGCCTACAACGCATTGGTCGGGAGTCTGGAGTCTCAAGTACTCACTCAGGCCAAGAGGTTCGAGGAGTATAACGTTGATACAAGTGGTAAATTGATCGAACCCCTGCCAGTGATAGACCAGACCTCAAGGCCTTTGGTGAAACTGGTTTCAGGGGGAGAGGCAAGTTAACGCCGCCGCTGGTTCAGCACTTCATAGGCCATGACGGCTGTCGCCACAGCGGCATTTAGGCTGTCGGCCTTTCCGAGCATAGGCATCTTTACAAGGATATCGCACTCTTCCTCATAAGTCTTTGGTAAACCTTGAGATTCATTGCCAATCAGAAGAAAGGTTGGCGCCTCGTATTGCGGATCCTGATAATCGCGCTGGGTATTGAGGCTGGTGCCGACAAGTTGGCCCGGTCCGCTGCGCAGCCAGGAAACAAAGTCCTCCCAACCGCTTGAAACGACCTTCTGCGTGAATATTGCGCCCATGCTGGCGCGCACGGCTTCGACTGAAAAGGGATCGGCGCAATCGTCGATCAGGATGAGCCCGCCGGCGCCGACTGCGTCACCGGTGCGCAGAATCGTTCCGAGGTTTCCGGGGTCGCGCAACCGCTCTGCAACCAGCCAGATACCGGCACTGGTCCGGTCGAGCGACACCAGTGGCGCCAGCATCTCCGGATAAATACCGATCACAGCACCGGGATTGTCCTTGCCCGACAGTTTCGAGAGGATGTCGATCGACGTGACAAAAACTTCGCCACCACCTGATTCGGTTGCAGCGGCCAGTTTCTCGACCAGCGGATGTGTCGCGCTATCGGGCGCATACCAGAGCATTTGTGGCGCAATTCCGGCATCGAGTGCTTCGGTCAGGATGCGCAACCCTTCGGCGAGGAACAGGCCTTCAGCACGCCGGTGTTTCTTGTCTCGCAGACTGCGAACCCGCTTGACGAGCGGGTTGGAAAAGCCGGTGATTTCACGCGGCACTCACTCTGCCTCGTTGAATTTGGCCTCGACCAGTTCGGCAAGCGAGACGACCGCGGCTTCGGCGCCATCGCCCTGCGCGCTGATGATGATCTCGTCACCCATTGCCGCGCCCAACATCATGAGCCCCATGATCGACGTGCCAACCACTTTGGATCCATCTTTTTCGACTTCGACCCGAACACCGATTCCTGCCGCCATCGTCACAAACTTGGCGCTTGCCCGTGCGTGAAGTCCACGCTTGTTGGTGATCAGAACGGTGCGAACGGCATCGCTCATGCAGCGGCCTCGCCGAGCACTTCAGACGCGACCGATATATATTTGCGCCCCGCTTCCCGCGCGGCAGCGACGGCGGCAACCACACTCATCGTGCGGCGCGCGCCTTCGAGCCGGATCAGCATCGGCAGATTTACGCCTGCTATCACTTCGATTCGGCCCGTTTCCATCAGGGAGATAGCGAGGTTTGAGGGAGTTCCGCCAAAAAGATCCGTCAGGATAATGACCCCACGACCCTGATCAACCCGCGCGACAGCGGCGGCTATATCGGCGCGTCGCATCTCCATATCGTCATCAGGCCCGATGCAGATGCTCTCCATCGCCGCCTGCGGCCCAACCACATGCTCCATCGCCGTCACAAACTCGACCGCGAGACGGCCATGCGTCACCAACACCAAACCGATCATCAATTTCCCGCCTGCAAGCCTGTCTGTTTTTGTCCTGACCCCTCCAAGGTCTCCAGCGAGTCGTCCGCTGGAAGGCCAAGGTCACGATGGACTATCGTGGGCGAAAATCCCGCGGTGCGCAACCGGGCGGCGATTTTTTCGGCAACATGTACCGATCTGTGACGCCCGCCGGTGCACCCCAGCGCAATCGTGACATAGGCTTTTCCCTCTGCCCGGTAGCGCGGCAGCAACAGCAAGAGCAGGTCTTCGATCCGCGCAACCGCTTCGGCGTAGGCAGGATCTGCACGAACATGGAGGGCAACAGCTTCGTCCAATCCGCTGAGCGGGCGCAATGCATCATCCCAATGCGGATTACGTAAGAAGCGCATATCAAACACGAGGTCGGCGTTGCGAGGCAATCCGCGAGCAAACCCGAATGACATCACCGTAAGTGCAGGCTCGCCACCGCCATCGCTTTCAAAGCGGTTGCGTAGTTCGAGCCTCAGGTCATTCGTTGTACTCGCGGTAGTGTCGATTACATGATCGGCCCACCGCCGGAGCGGAGCAATCAATTCGCGTTCACGGGCTATCCCGTCGCTCGCCGGCCGGTCTGGTGCAAGAGGGTGGCGTCGTCGTGTCTCGGAATATCGGCGCTCGAGTTCTGATCCCGAGCAATCCAGAAAAAGCGTGGCGATATTCTCGCCTGCGTTTTCACGCATGGCCTTGATCCGGTCAATGATTGCCTGCGCTGCAAACCCTCTTGTCCGGCTGTCGATTCCCAGTGCGAGCGGCCGCGCGCCTCGCGCGCCTTCGGGAAGCCGCGTGTCGAGCAATCTCGCCAGCAAGGCAAAGGGGAGATTGTCGACGGCTTCCCAACCCAAGTCTTCAAGAGTCTTGAGTGCCGTCGATTTGCCCGCGCCCGACATGCCCGTCACGAGCAATATCCGGTCGGGTCGGACGGTTTCAGTCATTTGATCGCCAATGACTTGAGTGCGAGTTCGACCTTTATCGGCGCAGAGTCCTCAAATGCGGCCAGTGCGACAAGCGGCAAGTCAAATCCAGCTAATGTGCGGCTTTGGTTTGGAGACGGCATGCGTGGCACGGTATCGTCGACGGTTACGATCAAGGCGACGGGAACGCCGCTTTCGAATGGCATTTCCACCAACCCGACGCCGCGCACCTCCATCCGTCCGCGAATTGTTTCTGGTGCCGATGCAACCAGCCCGTCTCCGGAGCGCGTCAAAATGGTGTAATCATCGCTGACCAGCACCGCCCCCCGATCAATCAGACGCAATGCCAAGTCGGACTTACCGCTTCCCGGTCGCCCGGCAATGAGGACAGCATGTCCATCAATCGCCACCGTCGAGGCGTGAACGGTTTCAGAAGAGAGGGTCGTCATGTCGACATGTCCTCCAGTACGGGCAAGCGAACGATAATTCGCGCACCCAGCTGGCCGGGCTCTCGCGAGACTGCGGCAATGACCCCGTCATGGCCGTTCACGATCGTCCGTGCAATCGAAAGGCCTAAACCCGAATGCTTGCCAAAAGCTTCACTTTCCGGCCGATCACTGTGAAATCGTTCAAAAATCGTTTCGCGCGCTGTTTCAGGGATGCCTGGCCCGTCGTCGTCGACCGTAATAATTACATGTTCGGCCACGCGGGTCGCAGAAATTCTCACGACGCCGCCGGGAGGTGAAAATGACTCGGCATTGTCCAGCAGGTTTTCCAGCACGCGGGCCAGTTGGGCAGCATCCCCCTGGACCACGGCCGTTCCGACGCTTGGCCGCGCGAACGCGATTTTCAAAACGTTTGCCGTTGATCGGGCTCGACGTGTCTCAAGAAGATTTTCAATGAGCTTTCCCAAATCGACAGCTTCAAAACGCGTTCGCGCAAGCTTGGCATCTATTCGAGACAGGTCCGCAATATCGGTCACCAGGCGATTGAGCCGTTGCACGTCTTCACAGATGATATTCTGCAATTGATCGCGCAACTCGGGTTTTGTGACGTTGCGCAGGCCCTCGGCGGCGGAACTCAGTGAGGCGAGCGGATTCTTGATTTCGTGTGCGACATCTGCAGCGAAGGCTTCGGTCGCATCGATGCGCTGACGAAGTGTGTGTGTCATATCAGAGAGGGCGCGGGCCAGCAGGCCAATCTCGTCATTGCGCGACGGCAATCGGGGAACATTAACTTCCCGGTCGCGGCCAGTGCGCACCCGCACTGCTGCGCTGGCAAGGAGGCGAAGTGGTTGAGCGATCGTGCGCGCGAGGAACAGCGAAAGCAGGACCGACAACAACGTGACAAAGGAAATAATATAGCCGAGTCGGGTTCGTTCGGCTCGCACATATCGCCGGATGTCGCGCGCATTACGATCGGTGCGGAGTGTCATGGGGGCGCCGGACGCAACCGGTGCAGTGGACCAGATCATGTGTGTCCGGTCCATCGCAAGTTGCCATCCCTCGCCACGCCGGGCCCATTGGCTCGGCGGAGAAAATCCCCTGAAAAAGTCTGGTTCGCGCGCATCCACGACGAAATCGATCGCTTCGTCCATCCAACTTGCAACATGGCGTTGCCAGGGTTCGGCCGAAGGATCGAGAACCTTGAATCGTTGGCCGGTTGTTTTCCAATTATCTGCCACAATCCGCCCCTGCGCATCGGCCAGCCGGATGCGTGCACCGCTTTCGAGGCCAGCGGCGGTGATAAAGGATGCGCGTTCGGCGGGCTTCATTGGAGCCAACGCAATGGCAATAAGCCGCACTTCGGTTCTGGCCTGGCCAAGGCGCTCATCGATCAGGCGCGTACGATAACTGTCGAGATAGAAGAAGCTGCCTGCAAGCAAAGCAAGCGCAAACACATTGACCGCCAGAATCCGTTGACGAAGCGAAAGCCTGCCCGACCAATGAAGGCGCGATGCGGCCGTTTCAACCGGCGGCGAAGCGATATCCCGCACCATAGAGTGTGTCGATTGCATCAAAGTCGGGATCCACCTGACGAAACTTGCGCCTGAGCCGCTTGATATGACTGTCTATCGTCCGATCATCAACATAGACATCGTCCTGATACGCAGCATCCATCAATTGATTGCGGCTCTTTACGACATCGGGACGATGTGCGAGTGTTTCAAGGATCATGAATTCGGTGACCGTAAGCGAAACATCCTTGCCGTCCCAAAGGACACGGTGTCGCGCAGAATCCATTGAAAGCCGCCCCCGAACAATGTTCGAAGAACCGTCGGCTGGTGCGTCGGCTTCCGGTGTCCGCCGACTTTCCGCGCGGCGCAGGACCGATCGTACGCGGGCGATAAGCAACCGATGGGAGAATGGCTTCGCGACATAATCATCAGCACCGGCCGCCAGACCAAGCTCTTCATCATTCTCGTCGTCTTTCGACGTCAGGAATATGACCGGCATTTCGATTTTCTCGCGCAGTTTGCGAAGTAGTTCCAGGCCGTCCATTTTGGGCATCTTGATGTCGAAAATGCCAAGGTCAGCGGGGTTGGCAGTCAGGGCTTTCAACGCCATCTCACCATCAGGATAAAGGCGCGTGCGAAACCCTTCGCCCTGGAGTGCAATTGAGACTGAGGTCAATATGTTGCGGTCATCGTCGACCAGCGCGATGGTTGTGTCATTCTCCATCTGGTTATCGTCGGCCGACATGTTGGCCCGCATAAGCGAGGCGGGGCGTCGCGGCAACATCAACGGTTGTTAACGCAGATTATACCATACCGGTTTGACGCGCATGGCACCCTCCCTTATGCGCGCCTTCGACTCTGTTGTATTTGCACACAGCGCAGATGATTCTAGTCAGATGGAGATTCAACGTGGCCGATGGCGCCTCCAATAACCCGCTCGTAAAACAGGGCATCAGCACCTCTGCCACGCTGTTTTGCAATCAGGGTACGGCCCAATTGATCGAACAGGCAATTTCGCGAAACGAGGGAATGCTTGCCGCTGATGGACCCCTGGTCGTCACAACCGGTAAACATACAGGCCGTTCTGCGTCCGATAAATTCATTGTCAGGGATTCTGAAACCGAAGACACGGTGTGGTGGGGCAAGACCAACGCTGCGATGTCACCCGATCACTTTGCCGCGCTCAAGGCCGATTTCCTCGCCGAAGTGGCGAAGAAGGATACGCTGTTCGTGGCTGACCTGTTCGGTGGCTCGCAGCCCGAGCACCGTGTGAATGTACGTGTCATCAACGAATTGGCCTGGCACAATCTTTTCATTCGCACCCTGCTGGTGCGGCCGACCCCGTCAGAACTCGAAGGTTTTGTCCCCGAATACACGATTATCGATCTGCCAAGCTTTCGTGCGGATCCGGCGCGCCACGGCTGTCGCAGTGAAACCGTGATCGCTGTCAATTTCAGTGAAAAGCTGATCCTGATCGGCGGCACTGCTTATGCAGGCGAGATGAAGAAGTCGGTCTTCGGCATTCTCAATTACCTCTTGCCGGTCAAGGGCGTGATGCCGATGCACTGCTCGGCCAATATCGGTCCCAATGGCGATACTGCAGTGTTCTTCGGCCTGTCCGGCACAGGAAAGACAACGCTTTCTGCCGATGCCAGCCGCACACTGATTGGCGATGACGAACATGGCTGGTCCGATACGGCAGCCTTCAATTTCGAAGGCGGCTGCTATGCCAAGATGATCAACCTCTCACCCGAGGCGGAGCCCGAGATTTTCGCGACCACCAAACGTTTCGGCACGGTGCTCGAGAATGTAGTGATGGATCCAATTACGCGGCAGCTCGATTTCGATGACAATAGCCTGGCGGAAAACAGCCGTGGTTCCTATCCGATCCATTTCATTCCGAATGCGTCAGAAAAGAATATGGGGCCGGTACCCAAGAACATCATCATGTTGACGGCGGATGCCTATGGTGTGCTGCCTCCGATCTCGAAGCTGACTCCCGATCAGGCGATGTATCACTTCCTGTCCGGTTATACGGCACGCGTTGCTGGCACGGAAATCGGCGTGACCGAGCCTTCGGCGACGTTTTCGACCTGCTTCGGCGCGCCGTTCATGCCACGCCATCCAAGCGTATATGGCAATCTCCTCAAGGAGCGCATCGCCAAGGGCGGCGTCTCATGCTGGCTTGTGAACACCGGTTGGACTGGCGGTGCCTACGGTACGGGAAGCCGAATGCCCATCAAGGCGACACGTGCCTTGTTGAATGCGGCGCTTGACGGCAGCCTCAACACTGCAACGTTCCGCAAGGATCCCAATTTCGGTTTCGACGTTCCGATTGAGGTGGCTGGCGTGGACAGTGCTATCCTCGATCCTCGGGGCACTTGGGCGAACAAGGACGCCTACGACGCGACGGCGCAAAAGCTGGTGGGACAATTCATAGAGAATTTTGCGCAATTTGCCGACCATGTGGACGAAGGCGTTCGCCAATCGGCCCCCAAAGCCGCCTGAATAGCCTGGATATCACCGGGCCCTTGAAAGAGAAGACCCGGAAATGACAGACCATCGCCCAAGACTGTTCGAAAGCGACGCCGAGATCCGCCGGATCGGCGAAGGCCTGATCGCGTGCACCCTGCCTAAGGTCGAGTGGACGCACGAGGCGCACCTTGCCACCTGCCTCTGGATCATCCGTGATCGGCAGGATATCGAAGCGGAGCGTGACTTGCCCCGGTTCATCCCGCGCTATAACGTCAGTGTCGGCGGCGTGAATAGCGATACAGAGGGCTATCACGAAACGATCACGCAGATTTACATCGCTGCCATTCGCGATCATCTGTCCGAGATCAATCCGCTTTCTGCGCTCACGGATGCGGTCAATGCCCTGCTCGTGTCCGATCGTGGCCGAAGGGACTGGCCGTTGCGTTTCTATTCGCGCGAAAAGCTCTTTTCGGTCGAGGCGCGGAGAGGGTTTGTCTCGCCCGACCTTTAAATCGGATCCACGTTCAGCGTCGCTCCATCGCTTCCCGAAATGCGAACACGATCCCCGACTTTGGCATCTGCCCCTTTGGCGATCCAGACGCTGTCACCAACCTTGACTCTGCCCCTGCCGCCGATGATCGCTTCAACCACGATAACGCTCTCGCCAATCAAACGGGCACCGCGGTCATTGAGATTTGGATCGCTCGATTCAATCGGGTTCGCCGCAAACCAGCGGCGGCCGGAATAGACAGCGGCAACGGCGAGAAAGGCAAACAATGCCATTTGCGCGGTCATCGGGATCGGTAGAAGGAAGCCTACGATGCCAGTGACGATGGCGGCTGCCGAAAGCCAGATCAGGAAGAATCCCGGAATCAGGATTTCGGCAATCCCGAGAAGGCCCCCGATAATCAGCCAAAACCAGTGTGGATCGAGTTCGTTTATCCAGTCAATCATCTCACTTGTCCTTGCCGAGCGCATCCCTGGCGAGTTCCCCTATACCACCAAGTGTGCCGATCAGAGCCGTCGCTTCGACTGGAAAAAGGATTGTCTTGGCATTGGGTGACGTGGCGAACAGGCCGATCGCCTCGACATATTTCTGGGCGACGAAATAATTGATCGCCTGGGTGCTGCCGCCAGCAATCGCGTCCGAGACAAGTTTCGTCGCCGTGGCTTCCGCTCCAGCGGAGCGTTCGCGTGCTTCCGCGTCCAGAAAGGCGGAAGCCTTGCGACCTTCGGCCTCAAGAATTTGTGCTTGCTTCAGGCCTTCCGCCCGGTTGATCTCATTCTGCCGGGCCGCTTCCGACTCGAGAATCGTCGCCCGCTTTTCGCGTTCCGCCTTCATCTGGCGGGTCATCGCGTTGACAATATCGGCGGGTGGACGAATGTCCTTCAGTTCGACGCGCGTGACTTTCACGCCCCAGGCTTCGGTAGCGAGATCGACCACAGAAAGCAGTTGAGCATTAATCTGGTCGCGTTTGGATAGCGTTTCATCAAGATCGAGTCCGCCCATGACAGTGCGCAGATTGGTCGTCATCAGCTGCATGATCGCAAGATAGAGATCCGAGACTTCATAGGCCGCCTTGGGAGCATCAAGGACCTGGAAGAACACAACGCCGTCGACAGCGACCATTGCATTGTCCTTGGTGATGATTTCCTGTCCCGGAATATCCAGCACCTGTTCCATCATGTTTACCTTGCGGCCGACACGATCAATGAACGGCATGATAAAATTGAACCCCGGCTGGGCCGTGTTCGTGTAGCGCCCGAACCGCTCGATCGTGTAAACATAGCCCTGCCGGACGACCGTTACACCCATGAACAGGAAGACGATGGCCAGGGCCACCAGTACCAACGCAAACGCACCCATGATTTTCTCCCTTGAAAGCTTAAGGAATATTGCCCTGTTGCGATGAATGCGCCAAGCATAATCGGATGGGTCTCGACGATTTTCTGGCGCCGCGTTCGGCGCTCTATCTGCCCGCCTCCAATGCGCGCGCGATCGAGAAGGCGCTTGGACTTCAAGCCGACCTGATCATGCTCGATCTTGAGGACGCAGTGAAGCCTGAGGCAAAGGCTGAAGCACGGGCGGCCGCCTTTTCTGCAGCCAACAAGCGCTTTGATGGACGGCTTTGTGCGATCCGGATCAATGGCCCAGGGACAAACTGGCATGATGAAGATATCGCCGCGGTTTCGGCTTCTTCCGCCGACCTGTTCGTTTTGCCGAAGGTGGAAGATGCGAGAATCGCGGCCGCCATTACCGTCAAGATAGGCAAGCCAATGTTGGCAATGATCGAGACTCCTCGTGGCGTGCTCAATGCTGCAGGAATAGCGGCCGCGCCGGGAGCGCGTGGGCTGATTGCCGGGACCAATGATTTGGCCAATGAGCTTCATCTGCCGCGCGCCGATGACCGGACCGGCATGGCGCTTTCGCTCCAGACGATTGTTCTGGCGGCGCGGGCCGCAGATATTTGGGCGCTAGACGGGGTGTTCAATGATCTTGCCAGGCCGGACGCGCTCGCCGAACAATGTGCGGAGGGCCGCGCTTTTGGTTTCGACGGCAAGACTTTGATCCATCCCAACCAGATCGATATTGCCAATTTGGCCTTCTCGCCGAGCGAAACCGAACTGGAAGAGGCGCAATCACTCATTGCGGCTGCATCAGGCGGCGCAGAGCGATTTCGTGACCGGATGATCGAGACAATGCATGTCGAAATGGCGAAGCGCCTTCTGGCCCGGGCCAAGCTGCTCTAGCCACTGTCACCCCGACTGGTTACATGGGCCGCCACGATTCGATTCTTGAAAGACGATTGCTGGCTATGGAAATCCGCCTTGGACTGACGTTTGACGATGTGCTCCTTCAACCGGGCCCATCCGAACTGTTGCCCAGCCAGGCCGATACGTCCACGCGCCTCACCCGTGATATCAGCCTCAACATCCCGATCCTTTCGTCTGCCATGGATACAGTCACGGAGGCAGATATGGCGATCGTGATGGCGCAATTGGGCGGGATTGGCGTGCTTCATCGCAATCTCGACATCGAGGAGCAGGCGGCTGCCGTTCGTCAGGTCAAACGATTCGAATCCGGGATGGTCGTCAACCCGATTACGATTGCGCCGCATGCGACGCTTGCCGAGGCCAAGGCAACGATGGCGGCGAACAAGATTTCGGGCATCCCGGTCGTCGAGGCCAGTGGCAAGCTTGTCGGAATATTGACCAATCGCGACGTCCGCTTTGCCGAGAACCCGAACCAGCCTGTCAGCGAACTGATGACGCACGAAAATCTGGCAACCGTGAAAACAGGTGTCGACCAACCTGAAGCGCAACGACTGTTGCATCACAGGCGGATTGAGAAACTGTTGGTTGTCGATGATGATTTTCGATGCGTTGGGCTCATTACGGTCAAGGACATCGAAAAGGCGGTCAATTATCCGAATGCAACCAAGGATCAGACAGGAAGGCTGCGCGTGGCGGCAGCGACGACAGTCGGTGATGCCGGTTTCGCGAGGACGGAGGCGCTTATCGACGCCGAATGTGATTTGATCGTGCTGGATACGGCGCATGGTCATTCAAGGATGGTGGCGCAAGCGGTCGAACGTATCCGCAAGATTTCCAATTCTCTCCAGATCGTCGCAGGCAATGTCGCAACTGCAGAGGCTACTCGCGCACTGATCGATGCAGGTGCCGATGGCGTAAAGGTCGGGATTGGCCCTGGTTCGATCTGTACAACTCGTGTGGTGGCTGGCGTTGGCGTGCCACAATTGACTGCGGTGATGGATGCGGCAGAGGAAGCGGCCAAGTCCGGCATCCCTGTCATTGCGGATGGTGGCCTCAGAAATTCGGGTGATATTGCCAAGGCATTGGCGGCGGGCGCATCAAGCGTAATGGTCGGTTCGCTGCTCGCTGGCACTGCAGAGGCGCCCGGAGAAACGTTCCTCTATCAGGGTCGCGTCTATAAATCCTATCGCGGCATGGGCTCGGTCAGCGCGATGGCGCGCGGATCGGCTGATCGCTATTTCCAGCAGGATATCAAGGATCAGCTCAAGCTCGTGCCGGAAGGCGTCGAAGGGCAAGTGGCTTACAAAGGCCCGGCGCGCGACGTGATCCACCAACTCGTGGGCGGCGTAAAAGCCGCAATGGGCTATACCGGTTCCGCGACAATCGAAGATCTGCAAAAGCGGGCGCGTTTCATCCAGATCACCAATGCGGGCCTCAGTGAAAGCCACGTCCATGACGTGACAATCACGCGCGAAGCCCCCAACTATCCGACCCGCTGAGCCATGACGCCAGCGGCGCACGTTCAGGCCGCTATCGATATTCTCGACCGGATCATCGGGGCAGCAAAGCGCAACGGTCCGGCGGCTGACACGATCATTGGCGACTGGATCCGCGGACATCGTTTTGCCGGTTCAAAAGACAAACGTGCGATCCGCGAACATGTCTATGCAGCGATCCGGGCCTTTGGAGAAATTCCGCAAGACGGCCGGGCGGCGATGGTCAGCCTGTTCGGGGAAGATACGGCCCTGTTCGATGGTTCACCTTACGGACCGGCGGCACTTGCTGCGGATGAGCGAAGAGCGGCAAAATCGATGCTCCCTGCGTGGATGGGCAGCCTTATCCCGTTTGAGGAGCATGCAGCCTTGCTCTCTCGCGCGCCAATGGATCTGCGGGTAAATCGATTGAAGGCTGCCCGCTTGGACGTCATCGGTGAGTTCGACGACGCCGAACCGCTTCCCGAACTGCCGGATGGAATCCGATTGCGCGACAACATTCGGATTGAGCAGCATCCAGCCTGGCTCGACGGTCGTGTCGAAGTCCAGGATGCGGGAAGCCAATGGGTTGTTGTTGCATGCGACGTCAGACCAGAGACTGTGGTCATCGACCTGTGCGCAGGCGCCGGGGGCAAGACGCTTGCTCTGGCCGCTGCAATGGGCGGAAAAGGCCGCCTCATTGCTTGCGATACCAATCGCGATCGTTTGCAACGCATGACACCAAGGGCGCAACGCGCCGGTGCGTTCAAAATCGAAACTCGCTTGCTCAATCCGGGACAGGAGGCGCAGCAACTTTCTGATCTCATTGGGCTCGCCGATCTTGTCCTGATTGACGCACCTTGCTCTGGTAGTGGCACATTGAGGCGAAATCCCGAGGCGCGATGGCGGCTTACGCCCGATAGTCTCGATCGCCTTACGACGCTTCAGACTCATGTTTTGTCGCTGGGTGCCCAGCTTGTAAAACCTGGCGGGAAACTCGTCTATGCGGTCTGCTCGTTGATCGAGGCTGAAGGAGCGGCGAGGATAGACGCATTTCTCGATTCGAACGCGGACTGGCAGGTCGACGAGATTGAATCCGAGTTGGGTCGGCCTGATGGCGGTGGATTGTGCCTTTCTCCGGCTCATGACGGGACTGATGGTTTTTTCGTCGCAAGGCTGGCAAGACGCTGCTAATCATGAGAAAGTTTCACCTTGTGGAGTATGCCATGCGTTTTTCGCCGCCTGTTCTTGCCCTTTCGCTTGCATTGCTGACTGTTGCCAGCGTCAGTCACGGACAAAGGCCGGATTCCAAATTGTCGCCGCGCTCGATCGCGCTGATGACGGAAGCCAACGCTCTGTTTGCTGTCGGCAAATATAATGAAGCATCGGATCTTCTCGAAACATCGCTGGTTGTAGACCCGCGCAATCGGGGCGCATTCGTGGCACTGGCGCGTGTTGCGGAAAAGCAGGGGCTGCCAGGAAAGGCGATCCGCTTTTATCGCGAGGCCCTGCTTATTGAGCCCAATGACGTTACGGCGTTGGCGGGACAGGGCGAAGCAATGATTGCCAAAGGCGCGATTACAAAGGCGAAGGAAAACCTTGCAAGGATCAAGCAACTCTGTATCGCCCATTGCCCCGAACAGGAAAGCCTTGCCCTTGCGATTGAAAAGGGCGCTGCGGTGCCCGTCATGTCTGCCCAAGCGGTTCAGCCCAAGCCGGTCGTCTCCGAACCCGTCAAGCAACAATAGGCACGTCCCAACGCGATAAACTCCGAAACGCTCAACGTCTCCGGCCGACGATCGGACGCAATTCCGGTCAATTCCAAGGCTTCCAACGCGTGGGGCAGTGATTTAAGGCTCTGCCGCAGCATCTTGCGCCGCTGACCAAAGGCCGCACCGGTCACGGCTTCCAGACTCGAGATGTCAAGTCCCGGCGGCTGGTTTTCGGGCGTAATATGGACAACGGCTGACATCACTTTCGGTGCGGGCGTAAATGCGGAGCGATGCACGGGGAAAGCGATTTTCGCATTTGCCCTCCACTGGGCCAAGACCGAAAGTCGGCCAAAGGCACCAGAGCCCTCTGCTGCGACGATCCGGTCTGCAACCTCGCGCTGAAACATGAGAGTGAGGCTTGACCAGGGTGGCGGCCATTGGGTCACTGTAAGCCATTGGATCAGCAAAGCAGAGCCAACATTGTAGGGTAGATTGGAGATGATCGCACCACCATTTGGCAGGGCCGTTTCAAGGGGAATTGCAAGCGCATCACCTTCTACGATCTTCAGTTGGTCAGGAAATGCATCGCTGAGTTCGCGAAGTGCAGGAATGCAACGCCGGTCCCTTTCCACAACCGTTACGTTTGCACCTGCCTTGAGCAGGGCACGCGTAAGCCCTCCAGGGCCCGGGCCCACTTCATAAACAAACTGCCCTCGAAGATCACCAGGGATGCCAGCAATGCGGTCGAGCAATTGCCCATCGAGAAGAAAATTTTGTCCGAGTGCCTTATCTGCCTTCAACCCATGTCGAGCGATCACCTCGCGCAAGGGAGGAAGGATTGCCGTCACGGAGAAAGCGTGCGCCAGTGGGCGGCGCTTGCGGCCATGCGCAGCGCCGCGATCATCGCCCCGGGCTGCGCCATGTCTTTCCCTGCAATATCAAATGCGGTGCCGTGATCCGGCGAAGTTCGAACAATGGGAAGGCCGAGCGTAATGTTTACGCCGTCATCGAAATGCAACGTTTTCAGAGGGATAAGCGCCTGATCGTGATAGCAGCAAATCGCCACATCATAGGTCGAGCGCGCGCGATGGTGAAACATCGCATCGCTGGCCATGGGGCCCACCGCATCGATGCCCTCGGCGCGGAGAATCTCGATCGCCGGCGCGATGATTTCGATCTCCTCGCGCCCAAGGGCTCCACTTTCTCCGGCATGCGGATTGAAGCCGGCAAAAGCGAGCCGCGGATTTTCAATCCCGAAATTGCGGATCAGGCCCTTGGCTGTGGCGCGCGCCTTGAAGACAAGGAGTTCGATACTGATCCGGTCTTTCACCACAGCGAGAGGGACGTGGGTCGTTACCGGAACGACCCGCAGCGATGGACCTGCAAGCATCATCACAGCGTTGTCGGCAGCTATGCCACAACGTTCGGCAACAAACTCTGTCTGGCCCGGGTGTGTGAACCCTATTTCATACAGGCAAATCTTTGAAACGGGACCCGTCACCAACGCGCTTACCGAGTCTGACCTTGCAAGGCCAACCGCCATTTCCAGAGATGCGAGCGCACATCGTGCACCTTCCTGATTCGGCACGCCGGGGCAAACCGGACCGGCGTCTTCAACCTGGATCACGGGAAGGGCGGTCGGGAAAACATGGGCGGCATGGCTCGGGTCGGTAATGCGCGCCACTGGTCCGCGCCACACCGCTTCAATCGAGCGCGCGTCGCCCACTGCGAAAAAGGGATGAAGTCCCGCTACATCGCGTGACATCCAGGCTTTTGCAGTGACTTCGGGTCCGATCCCTGACGGATCGCCAAGCGCGACTGCAAGTGGCGCAATCGTCTCAGCGATAGTCAATCACCGCGTCCCGCCTCAGATCGCGCAGATAGCGTTGCGCGCGGCGTCCCACGCGCTCCTCTTCCAGTTGCGCCATGATCTGGTCAAACGAAGGGTCGCCAGCGGCCTGTGGATCGTCGCGTCCGCAAAGGACAAGGACGCGAACGCCTTCTTTTTGCGAACCGAAAGGCGGGGTGGCCTGACCAATTTGGAGATTGAGTAGCATGTCCTGCAGCGGCATGGGGAGATCACGCACGCGGACTTGATCATTGTCGACAACATCGGCGCCAACCTGCGCGGCGACTTCTTCGACCTTGCCGCATCCTCCCATGTTTTGGGTTGCCTGCGCAAATGCTGTTGCTTTGGCTTGCGCCTCGGTCGCCGATATACCGACAGGAAAATTGAGGCCCATCTGGCGCAGCGCAAGTAGCGCATCGCGCGGATCGGCCATAAGCACCTTGCGCGAGTCAGTCAGGAAAATGATCGAAAAACCGCCTGGAACCTGGATGGGCCCGACGATCTGACCGATCTGGATTTCCTGCACGGCTTGCGCCAGTGCATCAGGCAATTGCGCAGCGCGGACCCAGCCAAGATCACCGCCCTGGACGGCGGTCGAGGCTTCAGAGAACTGGCGTGCATAGGCCTGAAAAGAGCCACCCTGACGGACCTGATCGATAATCTTGCGGCCATTCTCAAAGATTTCCGCCGAATTTTCAGGCGTGGCGGACAGGAATATTTCTCCGACGCGATATTCGCTTGTGCCACGCGCAGCCTTGAGTCGGTCAATGATGCCATTCACTTCGGCATCGCTGATGTTCACCTCGACCTTTCGACGGAGCAGGCGGCTCCAAGCCGCTTCAGCTTCTATCTGTCGGCGGATCGATCGGTCTGATGACCCGACCTCGCGCAGATAAGTCGCCATCTTGTCTGGGGTGCGTTTGAAGTTCTGCGATACGCGTGCGTAGGTCCGGTCAACATCCTGATCGGTCACTTCAATCTTGTTGGCCTTGGCCTCCTGGATCTGCAGAACCTCATCGATAAGGTTTCGCAACACCTGGACACGCAGCCTGTCTCGCTCATCATCCGGCACTTTTCCGCCGTTGGCGAGGATGATGAGTGCCAAGCGCTGTTCAATGTCAGTGCCAGTAATGATCTCACCATTCACAATAGCCGTTGCCTTGCGAAGCGTCGGTTCGACCTTGCCAAACGTCGTAAATGTCGACGGCAAGTTGAGGTTGGTCGAAGGCACTGCGCCGCCGTCGCCGACGGTTTGGGCAGTGACAATGGAGGATGTCGTGACAGCAAGTGCAAGCAGGAGGCTGCGGCGAACAAATGGGATCATCGTGGAGTAAGCCCTGACATTTCAATCTGGTCGAGCGGTCCGATAGCATTGAATGGCTGAACGGATGCTGACACCACTGTTTTATGGAATGCCGCGTTTAGCGACCAAGATTGCGTAAGGATAGCGTCAATTGATAGGTGTTGCCTCGCCGGGCATCGCCTGAGGGGTCATAGTCGCGTCGCCATGTCACGCCGATCCGCAGACAGTCATCCTCATACGCAACGCCAAGTCGATGGCGGATCGGTTCAAATCCGTCAGAGAGCGATAGGCGGTCTTCGTTCTTGTCCGTCAGATCGACAATGGCGGAACCAAAAATCGACCAATAGCGCGCAAACTGGATACGCCCACCAAGCCGCACTTCCTCTCGATCCCGCAGATCCTCGATTGCAGGGTCCACATCTCGGTTGAGCCGCAAATATCCGATAACGGCGTAGGTCTTGTCAGTCCCGATCGTCGCATCAATTTCGTTTCGCCGTACTGCCAGATTGTCCTTGTCGAGCCGGTATCGATGCGTGACGCTCACAAGTCGTTTGAATTTGACCGTCGTACGTCCGACGATATCTGACGTCCTGCCTGTCAATCCCGTCCCATTGGGGAAGATTACTGGCTCGGTCGACAATCGATAGCTTTGACCGATATTGGCCTGCAGTGAAAAACCGGCAAGGTCCAGCGCCCAATCGGCGCCATAAGTTACCCGGGCGCCGTCCTCCCAGCGATCATATCCGGGGAACCGGTTTAGCGAAAAGAGGTTGCTGTCCTCCAGATCGACCGAGCGCGCATCCTCGTTCGGAAGCGACAGGTTGGGTGTGCCTGGAGACGCGACGATTTGGAGTCGTGGTGTAAGCCGCTGGGTCCCGCCAAAGGCCGGCCCGACAAGGGGCCAGCGAATCTCTGCCGCTGCAGCACCGATAAACCGGCTGTGCCAACCAGTGTTGCCGCGATAACTTATCGTGGGGGTTCGGCCGACTTCGTCGGTATGATACACGTCACCGCGCGCGAAACCGGTAAGCTGGATTTCCTGTCCCCAGTTGGTGAGCCGCCGCAAATCCCACCTCGCACTTGCAAAGCTGCGCTGGGTATCCTGGCCGGCTGTGCGGCCAAGCGCCAGGCTATTGAGCTGGAATTCCAACTTTCCGCCGGCGACCGGGTCGTCGAACCGCTTTCGATAGTCGATGAGTGGCAAAGCAATCGGAACTTGCCCCTGCGGATCGCCAGCCCTTAGTGTCTGGAAACCCCAACCCGAAACCGAAAAATAGCTGGTGCGGGTCAATCTCTGGAGATCGATCGTCGAACGCAGCCGGTCATCGCGAGAGATATCGTACCGCCGCAAAAACGTTCGATCGGTGACAAAGCGGACAGAACCCGCAACGCTCCACCGCTTGTCGAGCTGAAATCGGCCGTTTGCGTCAAGATAGCCGCGAAACTCCCGCGACTGGGAGCTTGCCCCGGTCGTATTCGCGATTCGGTTGCTATACGTCGCAAAACCGCCGACCTGATAGGCTCCATTGCGAGCGAGAGCCCTGTAATTTCCCTCAAGCGCGGGCAAGGCGTCGGTATAGAAATGCGGGGTCAGGGTTAAATCGCGGTTGGCCGCAATCTTGAAGAAAATGGGCGCGGATACTTCGAAGCCATTGTTTCGCGAATATTTTATATCCGGAACGAGGAGTCCCGATCCACCTCGATTGTCGGCCGGATGGGAAAGCCCGGGGAGGGCGAGGATCGGCAGACCGAATATCTCCAGCCGGGCATTCTTGTAGCGGATCCGGTTCTTGACCGGATCGTGGATCACACGAACGGCCGTGATTTTCCAAGCCGGATTCTTTGGACAGCCGTGCGAGTCTTCAACGGCACATGGGCTGTAGACTGCGCGATCAAGGGTGCTGGTCCCATTCAATCGCGTGCCGTGGTTTGCAGCCAGCCTCCCCCCGTCAGTCAACACGATCAACAGATTTTCGACCACTCCGTCCTTGAGCGTTTCGGTCAGCTCGATCGAATCGCCATACGCAATATCGCCACCCGGACTGGTCACCGACACACTTCCGGTCGCAAGGACACGGCCAGACTTTCGGTTCCATGAAATCTGGTCTGCCCTGACGCGATTGCCTTCACGCGTCATTACGACTTCGCCTTTGGCCGTAACGATATCATCATCATTGTCATACTCGATCGTATTAGCCGCGAAATCTATCTGGCCGTCGTCGATGCTCACCATCGTTTGGGATGAATCGCTTGATTCCTGCGCATAGACCGGACTCGCTGTCGCCAGCGTCAGGGCCAGCGCGGTCAGTCCTGATTTTAGAATATGAATCACGAGAATCCGTAAATACAAGTTACAATGCAGCCTATCGCACCGGATAGGCCATGCCGCAATTGGAGATGCACTGTTTTGCGGCTCGACGCTATGCAGGCTAACAGCGCGTTTCAACGATTCGCCGGATATTCCGGCCTGCCCAAGATTGAGGATAGCCCATGATTGCCGTTTCGCTTGCCGCTCATTGCCCCGAAGCCGGAGCCCTTGTATTTCCAGTGGCGAAGGATGGGCTGACTGGAACGGCCCTTTCTGGCCTTTCTCCAGAAAATGTCTCATTGATCCGTGCAGGCGGCACCGCCCACCGGTTTGATGGCGAATCTGGCAGCATCAACGATTTCTTTGTCACCAACGACGGCAAGCCGCGACGCATCCTGATCGCAGGAGCTGGCCAGGGCACGGTCGAAGATTTCGAGAAGCTGGGCGCGGCTGTCGCCTCCAGGTTGCTGACGTCCGGCGAGACCGAAGCTGCAATCGATTTATCCGGGTTGGTTATCAAGCCTTCTGCCGAATCCGTTGCGCGGCTTGCAGCTGGTATCGTCCTGCGTGGCTGGCGCCATGATGCCTATCGCACGAAACTGCCGGAAAAGCAGAAACCCACACTTCGCTCCGTCACGATTGTGGGGGCACCAGAGGGTAGCGACGCGGCGTGGGCAGATGCGAAGGCCGTGACCGAAGGCGTGGCCTTCACCCGCGAGCTTGTCACTGAACCCGCCAATATTATCTATCCGGCCAGCTTCGTCGAACGCTGCCAGAAACTGGTTGACCTTGGTGTCGAAATTGAAGTGCTTGGCCAAGCCGAACTCGCGGAGAACGGAATGGGCGCGCTGTTGGGCGTTTCACAGGGATCGGCGCGCGAACCGCAACTGCTGGTAATGCGCTGGGATGGAACCAAAGGCGGTAAAAACCCGCCAGTGGTGTTCGTCGGCAAAGGCGTCACGTTCGATACTGGCGGCATCTCGCTCAAGCCACCTGCAGGTATGGAAGACATGAAATGGGACATGGGCGGGGCAGGAGCCGTTGCCGGTACCATGCTCGCTCTGGCGAGCCGCAAGGCGAAGGCGCATATCGTCGGCGTCTGTGCACTCGTCGAGAACATGCCTGACGGTAATGCTCAGCGACCGGGAGATGTCGTCACCTCAATGTCCGGCCAAACGATCGAAGTGATCAATACCGACGCCGAAGGCCGCCTCGTTCTGTGCGATGCGATGACCTGGGTTCAGAAAAAATATGCGCCAACTATCATGATCGATCTGGCAACCCTGACGGGGGCAATGATCATCTCGCTCGGTTTTGAACATGGCGGGATTTTTTCAAACGATGACCGTCTGGCCGAACAACTCGTAAAGGCGGGCAAGTCCTCCGGTGATCCGCTGTGGCGGCTCCCTCTTGGTGCCGCTTATGACAAGCTGATCGAAAGCCCGATTGCAGACATGAAGAATGTTGGCCCGCGTGAAGGCGGATCAATTACGGCCGCCCAATTCCTCCAGCGCTTTGTCGATGAAGGCGTCAAATGGGCGCACCTTGATATTGCAGGTATGGTCTGGGCCGCAAAGCCTGGCGCCGTATGGGACAAGGGCGCGACGGGTTACGGAGTGCGGCTGCTTGATCGGTTCGTGGCGGATAATTTCGAAAAATAGTTCCCCATCATTCAGGCGAGTTGCGATGCTTCTCTAGCGTTTGCCTGGATCATTTGGGGATCGGGCATACCTTTTGGGACGATCCATGATCCACCGACGCAGAGGACGGGTTCGAGGGCGAGCCAGTTGGGAGCGGTTGCGGCGGTGATGCCGCCTGTGGGGCAGAAGCGGCACTGTTGGAACGGGGCGGCGAGGGCCTTGAGGGCGGCGA
>JANOFN010000005.1:0-73055 GCA_031413655.1 Sphingomonadales bacterium
ACATTATTTGTGAGGTTTTTTGCCGCGACCATGAAGACCTGCTCAAGTTTCTCACAGAAAAACTGGCAAAAATAGAAGGTATTCGCGAGACTGAATCTTTTATCCACTTGAAGATCGTGAAGGAAGTTTGTGGGTTGGCACCCGGAACGGCCTGAGTCAGTTAAGTTCGGTGAAAATTCCGACGTTTGGCAAGAGTTAGGGGCTTTCTCCTGACGTCATTGTAGATGTGGCTTTGTCGCGGAAAGGTGGCTTGTGGCTCGGAACGAGTGCCCAGAATATCGAGCATTTCGACTGGACGGGTTGGGACATGGCACTGTTCGCCATCGGATCGGAAGCCACGAAGAAGTTCGCCCCGATAGCCGCCGCCGCCGGGTGTGTGGTGATCGACAATAGTTCGCTTTACCGGATGGACCCGGACGTCCCGCTGATTGTGCCCGAAGTGAATCCGGATGCGATTGACAGTTACAAACGCAAAAACATCATCGCCAATCCGAATTGCTCGACGGCGCAATTCGTTGTCGCGCTGAAGCCTCTCCATGATTACGCGACAGTCAAGCGTGTGAGTATCGCGACATACCAGTCGGTGTCGGGCGCGGGCAAGGAAGGCATGGATGAGCTGTTCGAGCAGTCACGCAATATTTTTGTGGGTGACAGCGCCGAGGCCAAGAAATTTACGAAGCAAATCGCCTTCAACGTGATTCCGCATTGTGGGGACTTCCTTGATGACGGTTCAACGACCGAAGAATGGAAACTTGTCGTTGAGACCAAGAAAATCCTCGATCCCAAGATCAAGGTGATCGCTACGTGCGTGCGGGTGCCTGTTTTTGTTGGCCATAGCGAAGCCGTGCACATTGAGTTTGAGAACGAAATCTCGGCAAAGAAGGCGCAATCCATCCTGCGCGAGGCACCTGGTGTCATGCTGATCGACAAGCGCGAGGATGGCGGATACGTCACACCGGTCGAATGCGTCGGTGACTACGCGACGTTCGTCAGCCGCGTTCGTGAGGATCCCACTGTCGAAAACGGTTTGGCACTGTGGTGTGTTTCGGACAATCTGCGAAAGGGCGCAGCGCTGAACGCGGTGCAGATCGCCGAACTGCTGGGACGGCGGCATTTGAAGAAGGGGTGATTCATGGCTGACCTGTTCGGCTTCACCCATGCCATTGCGCGCTCGCCGGGACGCTCTGTCGTCAACGGGCTACGCGATGGCGCAGGTGACGATCCTGTTTTCGAGGCCGTGCTTGCCGAACATGAAGCCTATGTCAGTGCGCTGCGCTCAGCGGGTTTAGAAGTCGAACGGCTTGCGCCAGCCGAGCCGTATCCGGACTCGATCTTCGTAGAGGATATTGCACTTGTTTTCGGGGAAGGCGCGATTCTCCTGAAGCCGGGGGCCACAAGCAGGGCAGGGGAGGTAGCGCTGATCGTGCCCGTCCTTGATCGGCATTTCGACACAGTGCTCACATTGACCAAAGGCCATGTCGATGGCGGCGATGTGCTGGTTGCGCCCGGTGTGGTTGTGATCGGCTTGTCTAACAGGACGAATTGGGAGGGTGCAGAGGCGCTTCGAATGCTGCTGGACAAGCTTGGCAAGCGGGCAATCATTGCCGATACCCCGTCTGGCATCCTCCATTTCAAGACGGGGTGCGGGATGCTTGATGAGGAAACAGTTTTTGTGGCGCCTCAGCTTGCCGATTGTCCGGCCTTTTCGGGGCTTCGCCTCCTTGTGGCGCCCGAAGGTGAAGAAGGAGCGGCAAATGTTCTTCGCGTTCGCGACAGATTGTTCATTGGCGATCAATGGCCAAAAAGCCGCGACCTGATCGAGCAACATGGCGTTCGAACACTCAACCTGTCAGTTTCCGAGATCGCCAAGATCGACGCTGGGCTATCCTGCATGTCGCTGCGTTGGTGTGCCGATTGAACTCCGGCGCGTGCAGTGGCAGAACACGGCCATGACACTATCAGCTGACATCTTCTGGTCCTTCCGCTCGCCCTATTCCTACCTTGCCACACGACGCTATCGTGCGCTGACGGAGCAATATGATCTGACGATCAACCTGCGCCCGGTCTATCCACTCGCGATCCGCCAGCCCGATTTTTTCGAACGCAACCATCCCAACTGGCTGCGATACACGATGTTGGATATGTTTCGGGTGGCCCAGTTTCACAACATTCCATTTGGCCCCCCGAGGCCTGATCCGATCGTTCAGGACGTGATGACCCGCAAGATTTCTCCAGACCAGCCCTACATCTTTCGCCTGACCCGAATGGGGCAGGCCGCGGCGCGGCGCGGCAAGGGCCTCGCTTTTGCTGACGAAGTGTCCCGACTGATCTGGGGCGGCGCCGAAAACTGGCATGAGGGCGATCACTTTGCTGGAGCCGCAGAGCGGGCCGGACTGAGCCTGTCCGAACTCGAAGTCGAGACAGCGGCAGAACCCGAAACACTCGATGCCGAAATCGCCGCCAATCAGACTGCACTCGAAGCAGGTGGTCATTGGGGCGTCCCCACCCTTGTATTCGATGGAGAGCCATTTTTCGGACAGGACCGGATTGAAATGGCCGTCTGGCGAATGCAACAAAAGGGGCTGGAGGCGCTCGTATGAGCGCGACCGAAGTTCAATACTTCCTTGCGAGGGATGGCACCAGGCTGGTTTGGCACGAGATGGGCACGGGAAGGCCGCTCCTGCTGCTTCATGGTTTCATTAGCGATTCAGTGACCAACTGGATCACCTATGGCGCCGCGGCGCACCTGGCTGCTGCGGGGTTCCGCTGCATCATGCCCGATCTTCGCGCGCACGGGAGGAGTGACAAACCGCATGATCCGGCAGCCTATCCGCCTGACATACTGGCCGATGACCAGTTTGATCTCATCGCGCATCTGGGTCTCAAGGACTATGATCTGGCGGGTTACTCGCTCGGCGCACGCACCGTTACCCGGATGCTCGCGAAGGGTGCGACGCCGAAGCGCGTGATCCTTTCGGGCATGGGACTGGCGGGATTGATCGACACCGGGCATCGGCGCGCCCATTTCCGCAACATCCTGCGCAATATCGGGCAGCATCAAAAGGGTTCGCCCGAATGGATGGCAGAAGCCTTTCTCAAGACAACTGGAGGGGATCCGCTGGCGCTGGACTTGATCCTCGACAGCTTTGTCGACACGCCTCGAGAAACACTTTCAGGTTTTGATCTGCCGATTGGCGTCGTATGCGGCGAGCACGATCAGGACAATGGTTCGGCAGCGGCGTTGGCCGATCTATTGCCGGATGGGGAACTGATTACCATTCCCGGCAACCATATGAGCGCAGTCACAAAGCCTGAGTTCGGACGCGCGATTGTGGACTTCCTGCAAAAAGGCCGATGAAGCAGAGCTCCACCGGCCTTCTTACGCCCCCCGGGTAGGAAAGAGCAGTCAGCAAAGTTGAACGTCAGGCGACCTGGGCGAGTTCCTCGGTCTCCTCTTCGCGCAGGACATATCCACGTCCCCAGACGGTCTCGATGTAGTTGTCACCGCCGCAAGCCAGGCTGAGCTTCTTGCGCAGTTTGCAGATGAAGACGTCAATGATCTTGAGTTCGGGCTCGTCCATCCCGCCATAAAGGTGGTTGAGGAACATTTCCTTGGTCAATGTGGTGCCCTTGCGGAGCGAAAGCAGCTCGAGCATCGCATATTCCTTGCCCGTCAAATGCACGCGGCTGCCATCGACCTCGACCGTCTTGGCATCGAGATTGACGGCGAGCTTGCCGGTGCGGATCACCGATTGCGAATGCCCCTTGGAACGGCGCACGACGGCGTGGATGCGGGCAACCAGTTCTTCGCGATGGAATGGCTTGGTGACATAATCGTCAGCGCCGAAGCCAAACGAGCGGACCTTTGAATCCATCTCGCTGATGCCCGACAGAATAAGCACGGGCGTTTGAACCTTCGCAACGCGAAGCTTTTTCAACACGTCATAGCCGTGCATGTCAGGCAGGTTGAGGTCGAGGCAGATGATGTCGTAGTCATAGAGCTTGCCAAGATCGAGGCCTTCTTCGCCCAGATCAGTGGTGTACACATTAAAGCCCTCATTGGTGAGCATGAGTTCGATTGCCTTGGCAGTCGTTGGTTCATCCTCAATCAGCAAAACACGCATGGGCAAACCCCCTTTTGATAGTCCATCGCGGCATCCGGACGACCCAATTGATGGCCCCGGTGCAAACTCTATTAACCAAATTTGTAATGAAGGGAAAAGGTTAATTTTGCGTAAACCCGCCTGACTCCACGAGTCGCGAGGTACGAAGGTCAAACAGGTCGGAAACCAGTTGGTAACTTCGGCACCGGGCTTCGTGATCGGGCAGGATGTTCACGAGCATCAGTTCATCGGCTCCATATATCTTCGCGACCTCATCCAGTCCGGCACGAACCTCATCCGGAGTCCCGACTGTTGTCCGTCTGCGCCGCTGGGGAATCTCGCGCGATGCGGCCCATTCGACCGCTGTTTCGACTGATGGCACCGCGATCAGTTCTCCACGCACCAGATACGAAAACATCATCTGCGCAGGCAGGGCAAGGCGCATCGCCGTGTCATGATCATCCGCCGCTATCACCCATGTCGCGACCATCAGGTAAGGTTTTTCAAGCCAACGCGAAGCCCGAAAACTGGAACGATAGATCTCGGCAAGCGGCACCGCATCGGAATTGATAAAATCCGCAATGCAGTAGGGCAGCCCTGTCTCGCCCGCCCACGCCGCGCTGTCTGTAGACGATCCGAGCAACCAAAGATCAGGCGATCCGCCGTGTCCGCTTGGTAATGTATCCCGTAAGGAGGCGAACGGATGATCTGCAGGCAAGCCGTCGCCCAGATAGGCGATGATTTCCGCAAGATTCTGGGGAAAGTCATTGATCGGCATCTGCCGGGACCGGTCTCGCTGAAGCGCAAAAGCCGTTCGCTGGTCACTGCCAGGCGCGCGGCCCAGCCCAAGATCAATGCGCCCCGGCGCAAGCGCAGAAAGCATTCGAAACGTCTCGGCGACCTTGAACGGGGAATAATGTGGCAACATGATGCCACCGGAACCGACACGAATACTCTTGGTAGCCAGCGCAACAGGGCCAATAAGGGCATCTGGTGCCACGCCGGCCAGGCCGGGTGACGCATGATGTTCTGCAAGCCAATACCGATGATAGCCCAGCGCATCGCAGCGCTTGGCAAGGTCGATCGTGTTGGCCAGAGCGTCGGCAGAGGTCAGTCCCTGCGCGATAGGGGACTGGTCGAGAACGGAAAGGCGATAGGGTTGGGGCATCCCCTCTCCATAGCCGGGTTTTGCCAGCCTGCCAGCCTTGCCTTTCGCTTCGTAGCGGACTAGTCGAACCCGGGGTTCTGGCGGAGGGAAAGATGAGCGAATCTGATCCAATCCGCCCGGATGTTCTTCTGGTCGATCCCCATCTTGATGAAGATGATCATCTGAAATCGGTTTTCGTGCGCCAGGTATTCGATGCAGTCGAAGCCGGCGAAGATGAGCGCGTTCGAGAGCTGGTCTCACCGCTTCATCCCGCCGATATTGCCGATCTATTCGAACAGGCGCCTTCGGAACTACGCTCGGCTCTGGCCGCGTCGCTTGCAAACCTGCTCGACGGCGATGTGATATCCGAACTGAATGATCATGTCCGTGAAGAGCTGATTGATACGCTCGATCCAAACGAAGTTGCGGACATTGCGAGCGAACTCGAGACCGATGATGCGGTCGCCATTATCGAAGACATGGAGGAAGAGGATCAGCGCGCCGTGTTGCGTGCCCTTTCTCCCGATGATCGCGCCGCAATCGAAGAAGCGCTCTCTTACCCCGAGGAATCCGCCGGACGCCTGATGCAGCGCGACCTGATCGCGGTTCCCGAGCATCTCACGGTGGGTCAGGTTATTGATTATCTTCGCGATAATCAGGACCTTACGACTGACTTCTGGGAAGTCTTCATCGTTGATCCGCAGCACAAGCCAATCGGCACCGCGCATCTAAGCTGGATCCTCCGCACGCCCCGTAATGTCGGCATGGCCGATGTCATGAAGCGCGAGCAAACCCTCATTCCCGTCGATATGGATCAAGAGGAAGTCGCGCTCAGGTTTCAGAAATACGCGCTGATTTCGGCAGCTGTGGTTGATCACGCTGGACGCCTTGTCGGCATGATTACAGTCGATGATATTGTTCACGTTATTCAGGACGAGGCCGGGGAAGATATCCTGAAACTTTCCGGTGCCGGCGATGGTGATATCAACGAACCCATCCTTGAGAGCTATCAGAGCCGTGTGCGCTGGCTGATTGCCAATTTGATTACAGCGCTCGTAGCATCGTCGATCATCCGCCTCTTCGAAGGCACGATTGCACAGATGGTAGCGTTGGCAACACTGATGCCGATCGTCGCCGGAGTAGGCGGGAATGCAGGCACACAAACCATGGCTGTCGCCGTCCGCGCGATTGCAACCAACCAGCTGACCCAATCGAATACCGTGCGCACGATCACGCGGGAAATTCGCGTCGCCTTCCTCAACGGCGCCACGGTGGCTATCGTGATCGGAATCGGTGTCGGGTTCGTCTTTGCCAATCCCCAGCTTGGCATGGTCATCGCCGCGGCCATGATGACCAACATTGTTTTTGCGGGTTTTGCTGGCGTTATGGTTCCCGTTATCCTCGATAGACTGGATGTCGATCCAGCCGTTTCATCGTCGGTTTTTGTGACAATGATCACCGATTCAATGGGGTTCTTCGCATTTCTTGGTCTCGCGACGCTTTCGGGTATCACAGGCTAGGCAATGCTTCATCTGACCAGAGTCGCCTTTGGGTGTGACAGTTACGAGATGTTGGCTACGCGCATTGCTGCTCGGGAAGCCGAAGGGTCGCTGAAACTGACCACGCGATACCGTCCGAAGCGGCACGAAGAAATCAGCGGTGGATCATTGTTCTGGATCCTCAAGCACCGGTTCGTCGGGCGATGCGAAATTCTCGGTTTTGAAGATGCCGACGCCGGACGGACCCATATCATCCTCAAGCCACAGCTGATCCCGGTCGACCCCGTACCGCGCCGCGCGCATCAGGGCTGGCGTTATCTGGCTGTTGCCGATGCGCCGCGGGATGTTTCGGATGTCTGTGAAGCAGGAGACGAATTGCCGCGTAATTTGAATCAGCAGCTCGCGGAACTGGGCCTCGTCTAATCGCCGCAGCTTGCGCTGCCAACCCCAAGGTTTTCAACAAGGCAACTCGGTTTGCCGATAATGCGGACGTCTCCCGCGCCGTTCTGTTTAACATCTGCCGTTCGCGCAGCTCTGACTGTAATCCGGCCCGAAGTCGACGATGCAATCTTGAGATCGCTTGCCATGAGCTGGGTCGCGTCGAGATCCCCTGATCCGCTCACATTGGCATCAAGATTTTTGGCCGTTCCTGAAACCGTAATCCGTCCTGCACCGTTGAGGCGGACCGTCGCATTGTCGGAGGCAAGTTTTGCGACGTTAATCCGGCCGCTGCCGTTCAACGAGATGTTTGTTGCGATCCCACGCATTTCAGAGGCGCTGATCGAGCCGCTGCCAAGCAGTCTCAAATCCGTGAGCTTTGGCATGATGATCACAATCCTTGCAGCCTTATGTGGTTGGTCCTTCCAGCTGGAGCGCGCTTTTGTGAGGGTCTTGACGGTCAAGACACCGCTGCTGGAGTTCACCGATATCATATCGAGTGCGTCAGCATCGCCAGACGCGGTAACCGAAGTCGCGCGTCCGGTCTGGATGATGACATTGAATGGTCCCATGACCTGGATATGGTCAAAGTCCGAAATCGCGTATCGCTTTTCCGCGGCCGCTGATGGGGATGAAAACAGCAGAGGCATTGCCGCGAGTGCGAAGCGGATCGGTCTGGATGTCATCCGACAGTCATAGGATGAGCGGGGTGCGGCGTCGAGTGTGTCGATCAGATCGTGCAGGTCACACTTCCCGAACCGAGTTTTGACGTCTTGCATTGGCTGGTGCCGGTTATCTGGACATCGCCGGAACCCATCAAAGAAACAGAAGCACTACCGGTCGCCCGCACGCTGGCGTTGCCCGATCCGGCAAGCGAAATCTCGGCAGTTTCTGATTCAAGTGTCTTGGCGGTAATGTCGCCAGAGCCCGCACTCGATATGTCGATCAGCTTCGTCTGCCCGCCAATCGTCAGGTCGCCCGAGCCCGCAAGATTGAGATTCACGATCTTGGCCTGGACAGTGCCGACATTGAGGTTTCCGGATCCCGCAAGTGACGCCAGGAAGGCATCGGCCGTGGCGCGATCAACGGTCATGTCACCCGAACCGGAGAGCTTCGCGCCGCGAATGACCGGCATGGTCACCGTAACCTTGACGCCCTTGTCTCCCTTGCGCGACCAGCCAATGTGCCACGATGAGCCGGATTTGCGTCCGATCTTGAGCACCCCGTCCTCAACGACGATCTCAAGCTGATCCAGCGACGATTGCGGGCCAGTCGCAGACACGGCAAAGCTCTTGCCGGTCATAACGTTGACGTCGTCCGATCCTTGCAATGCAACCTGGTCGAAATCGCTCAGCGCGAAACTGCGGCTGCCAATCGAGGATGCCTCAGCGGCATTGGTTTCAACATGGCCGCACGATGCGAGGATCAGGGCTGGAATGGCGAGGGCAGCGTAGCGCATAAAAAATCTCCCGGGTACGTGTATTATTAGTCTAATACACGTACCCGGGAGAGCATTCAAGCTGAAATTGATATTGTCCGCGATCAGGCTTCGACCGGAACCGCAACCTTGTTATAGATTTCCGCCGATTTCTTGAGGATTTCGATCAGTTTCTGGATCGCCGTCGGCTCGTCGACCTGCTCCATCGCCGCGAGTTCGCGGGCAAGACGGCTGCATGCCGCTTCGAAAATCTGACGCTCGGAATAGCTCTGCTCGGGCTGGTCTTCGGCACGAAACAGGTCACGGACCACTTCGGCAATTGATACGAGATCGCCCGAGTTGATCTTGGCTTCATATTCCTGTGCGCGCCGCGACCACATCGTGCGCTTGACCCGGGGTTTGCCCTTCAGCGTCTGAAGCGCTTCCTGCATCTGCTTTTCGGACGAGAGCTTGCGCATCCCGACGCTTTCGGCCTTGTTCGTCGGCACGCGCAACGTCATCTTTTCCTTTTCGAAGCGTAGCACGTAAAGTTCGAGCGACATGCCCGCAATTTCCGAATTCTGCAGTTCGATGACACGGCCTACGCCATGCTTGGGATAAACAACATAATCGCCGACAACGAAATCGAGCGCAATTGAAGCCATGTGAACACACCTTTCCGATGAATCGAGCATCAAAGCCAATTGCCCGAATCCGCTGTGCGGACCGGTTCTTTGGCGATGGCGTCTAAAAAATCTCCTCCACGAATGCAGGAGCATCCGTTTCTTGGGAAACCCTTTAACAGATTCGCAACAAAAATACCAGCCTTGGTCAATTTGTTGCGTGCGGCTTTGATGACGCGTTCCCGAAAGCCTCAAACCTGCATGCCGGAGCGGCAATTATTTGAGAGATCGGAACGTAAGCCAGCTAGACGGATAAGGCGCGCAAACAGTTGAGCGCGGCCCTTCCAGGATCGATCAATCCCCCTCGCCGGGTTCTGTCGAGAAATATTTGTCATATTTCCCTTCCTCGCCCTTGTGCTCATCGGCATCGGCGGGGGCTTCGCGGCTTTTGGTGATGTTGGGCCAGCTGGCGGAGAAGCTGGTATTCAGCTCCAGCCATTTTTCGAGGCCGCTTTCGGTATCAGGCAGGATCGCTTCGGCGGGGCATTCGGGTTCGCACACGCCGCAATCGATGCATTCGCTGGGATTGATGACGAGCATGTTCTCGCCCTCATAGAAACAGTCGACCGGGCAGACTTCCACGCAATCCATGTATTTGCACTTGATGCAGGCCTCGGTCACGACATAGGTCATCGGTATCTCTCCCCGGAACAATCTCTTTACGCCTAGAATCAGCGATGGCTCACGTCAATCGGCTCTGGCGTAATCATGTCGGCGTAACAGGCCAGGGCTTCGGAAGCAGGCCCGCGACGCGTCGGAATAGCGAGGACGCGGATCGCGCGAACCTGGCTCACCATCGCCATTGTGATCGTCTGACCAATGCGGATATCGGTGTGAATGCTCGTGACGGGCCGGCCATCGATGCGCATCCGCCCCGCATGGATCAGCGAGACCGATTTGGCGCGGCTCTTGGCGAGCCTCACGAAATAGAGGAATTTGTCGAGTCTCAGGACGCACCCCTTGTGGTCCATTGGCGCAAGGCCTCAAAGCTCGAATTGGCAGGGGCGGCGGCGGTAGGGCTACGCTTTCGTCCGCGCCAGCGCCAGAGTTCGGGATTGGCAGGACCCGACGGAAAGAAACCCAGTCCCCGCAGAATTATAGCCAGTGTGGCGTCGCCGACCCCCAATTGGGTCGCAATCTGGGTGTCTGGGGTGAACACCGGTTTGCGCCCTCGCTGATCATGGAGCGCGCGCGCAATCCGCTCGACCAGATCGATGCGAAGCATCTGCTCGCCAAATCCACGATAGCCGGCATCACGGGCGCTTTGCGCCAAATCGGGGGAGGGATGATCGAGAAGCGTTAGCCCTGGCATCGGCAGTGGTGGCATTGGCTTTCCACGGTGGATCGCCAGTAGCGCCAATCGGATGCGCGTCGCTTCGGGCTTTAGCAGGCCATGATGAAAGATATCGAGCGCGCCAATCACCACCCCCGCCTGCCGGAGCCGCCGCCGCTCCTGGGGTGTGAGGGCATCAAGGCTGGCTTCGATCGGGCTTCGGGCACAAACTCCGCTGGCGCTGGCCAAGGAAGCAGCAACAGCCCGGACTGCTGCGGGGATGAGTGGATCGCTCGAGAGCGCCAACAAGGATTTTAGGGGAGCAAGACGCGTTTCAAGCAGATGGTCAAGCCAGTGCACGATCCGCATGTTGAGTCGCGCATGCAGTTCCGCTGGCAGTTTCAATAGGGCCGGATGGAGCGCCAGTGCAGGTGAAAGCAATGCACGTCCGCGAACCAGTGTCGCGACGGGAGCATTTCTCCAGCATATGGTGATCGGTAGACCTGCGCGTGTGACCAGAATGATCTCGCGGTCCGTAGCTTCGAAAAGCATTTGCGCACGGCGGGCCATTTCGTTTGGAAGCTGGCGCTCTACCGCGGCGGTGAGGCGTTTGCGATCTTCAAGACGCGCCAGGTGATCAATCCGAAGATCGAAGCCCTCGAGCCGGCCCAGCGGTTCGTCTTCGACCGTTATCGAGCCATCTTCTCCGAAGCGCACGTCCAGCGCCGTTGCATCTGCACTCATGCTGCGGACGAGCAATGTCGTGCGCCGATCGACAAATCTCTGCGTAAGTTTTTCGTGAAGGGCATCAGAGAGCCGCTGTTCGAGTGCACGGGCTGCATCGGCCCAATGTTCGGGTTCAGCAAGCCAGTCGCGTCGCTGGGTCGCATATGCCCAGATCCGCACGGCAGCAATTCGCGTTGTCAGAGCTGTGATGTCGCCCTTGATTGTGTCCAGCCTGGCGAGTTCGGAAGCAATGACATCTGAGGGAACAACTCCACTATCAGATATAAGATGTTGAAATATAGAAAAAACGTGTCGCGCATGAAATTCGGCGCCCATGTGGCGAAAATCGGGAAGGCCGCAGACTTCCCAAAGGCGGGACAGGGCATCTCGGCTTTTTGCCATCGCGCGGAGCGTCTGGTCTTCTGCCAGTCGCTTGAGCACAGCAAGATCAACCGCCTCGGGCGCAGGCCGCAGATTGGGGTGATCGGGTGGAGCCTCCAGTGCGCCGATCAATGTATCGATGCTGTCAAACTGTGGGTCAGCGTTTCGCCAGTAAAGATGGTCGAGTGGTGTGAAGTGGTGGTTCTCGATCCTATCGATTTCGACTTCGGAAAAATCGGGCTGGCGAAGTCCGCCGGCGAGTACTCCAAAGCTGCCATCGCGCTGATGCCGGCCCGCACGACCGGCGATCTGGGCCATTTCGGACGTCAGCAGCCGCCGCTGGCGCTTGCCATCGAATTTGGAAAGGCTGGCAAAGGCGACGTGACCGAGATCGAGGTTGAGTCCCATTCCGATGGCGTCGGTCGCGACCAGATAGTCAACCTCGCCGGATTCGAACATTGCCACCTGCGCGTTGCGCGTGCGCGGGGAGAGCGCCCCGATGACCACTGCCGAACCGCCCCGGGTCCGGCGCATCATTTCGGCAATGCTATACACTTCCTCGGCGGAGAACGCGACTATTGCGGAGCGCGGCGGCAGGCGAGAGAGTTTCTTCGGCCCGGCATAAGTGAGGCTCGAAAACCGCGGGCGCTTTATGATTTCCGCCTCGGGAACAAGGGCGCGGACGAGCGGCGCGACGGTTGCGGAGCCGAGGATCATCGTTTCCTCGCGGCCGCGCACGTTCAGAATCCGGTCAGTGAAGACATGGCCCCGTTCGGGGTCTGCGCCGATCTGGGCTTCGTCGATCGCGACAAAGGCAACGTCGCGTTCGACCGGCATCGATTCCACAGTACAGATCAGCCAGTTTGCCTGCGGCGGGAGGATCTTTTCCTCGCCCGTGATCAGGCCAACCGACGCATCGCCTTTGATTGCACGCACCCGATCGTAAACCTCACGTGCGAGCAGACGGAGCGGAAATCCCATCATCCCGCTCGAATGTGCGCACAGCCGCTCGATTGCCAAATGGGTCTTCCCGGTATTGGTTGGTCCAAGTACGGCGGTGATAGCTGCGCGAGACATGAATCACACATCGGTGTATCCGTTGATTCCTTCAAGGGGTCGTTTGCATGACCATCAATTGGCACGCTCCGGCGCAAAAACGCGCTGTCGACGCGGATGTTAGCTTGACGTTAACCATGGTTCTCCAGAGACATGCGTGATGCATCGGTCAACACTGCCGATTGGGCATATAACGGGGTAAAGGGGGCGAGAGCCTTTGTTCCAGCGTAGCGAACTTGGTTTCGGACAGGCAGGGCTTACGCTCACGCTCAATAGCGCGCACGCTTTGCCGGAGCATCGTGACGGGTGGCAGGGTCAACTTGACCGGATTTTGGAGCATGTTTCGTCGCTGGACCTCGTTCCTGATCTCGGCGCCAATGTTGGATCAATTTCCTGGTTTCGTGGGCTTTTAACCTGCACTATTCTTTGCATTCTACCGACATCACTTTTTCCCGCGCAGCGACCGTTGTTGATGAACGTGCCGTCTCCCGCCGACGGCGATGCCTGGGAGGAAGCAAGGGCTCAGTCAATCACGCCTTTGGCTTGGGGCAGCGATACCGGTAAGCGGATGGCCGCCACAGATGCAGTTGTCGCCCTTGCAAACGTGCCGGAACGTCCGAACCTCGATCTGACCGCGTCGCTTGGCCAGGGTGACGGGTTTGCACGCGTTCTGGAACGGGCTGGCGTTGGCGAAGGAGAGGCGCGTCGCGCGGCGGAACTTGTCGGACGCACGACCGATCTCAGCTCAATCAAGCCCGGGACGCAGATCAAATTGACTCTCGGGCGCCGCACAACCCGCAACATGCCAAGACCACTCGACTTCCTTGCATTCCGCGCCCGGCTCGATCTTGGATTGGTGCTGAAACGCGAGGGTGCGGGTCTGATCGTTCAACGTATGCCGATCGCCGTTGATCGGACACCCTTGCGCATCCAGGGCCGGGTTGGTGACAGTCTGTATCGTTCAGCGCGGGCAGCAGGTGTTCCGGCAAAGGCCGTCGAATCATATATTCGCGTGATCGCATCCAAATTGTCGCTGGGAGGCGATGTGAGTCCGGATGCGCATTTTGATCTGATCGTTGAACACGCGCACGCTGCGACGGGTGAAACCGAAGTCGGTAGCCTTCTCTATGCGGGCCTTTATCGCGGATCACGCAGGACGCAGTTGCTGCAATGGAACATCGGGGGCCGCACCGAATGGTATGAAGCATCAGGCGTCGGGCAGAGGCGGGCCACCGGATTTGCGCAGCCTGTAACATTTGCGCGGATCAGCTCCGGCTTTGGCATGCGGTTTCACCCGCTTCTTGGCTATACCCGTCTTCATCGTGGGGTAGACTATGCCGCGCCCTATGGTGCACCAATTCGCGCCGTGAGCGATGGCTATGTGGCATTTACCGGCAGGGCTGGTGGGCATGGCAACCAGGTTCGCATTTCCCACAGCGCCGTCCTTGGTACGAGCTATTCGCACATGAGCCGTATCGTTGCTGGTCCGGGCTCGAGGGTTCTCCAGGGGCAAGTCATCGGCTACGTCGGCTCAACTGGGCTTTCGACGGGGCCGCATCTTCATTTTGAAGTCTACAAGTCTGGACAGGTGGTCAATCCGCTTACGGTCAGTTTCTCGTCGACATCGCTTCTGAGTGGAAATGAGCTTGCCAAGTTTCGCTCAAAACTCTCAGCGCTGCTTGGCCTGCCAGTGACAGGTGGAGATCCAATCTCCAATTTTTCAACTCTGTCTCGATAACGATATAGGAATCTGGGACTGGACGTAGCACTTCAATTCGCGCAAATGGCCATCCGCGCATGCCGGCTTAGCTCAGATGGTAGAGCACCTGATTTGTAATCAGGGGGTCGCGGGTTCGATTCCTGCAGCCGGCACCATAATTCCTTGCAGACCGGCGAAGCGCAACACATTTAAACTGGCATTGTTCTCGGACCGGAAGGGTTCGGTTTCAAGGAACGCGTCGCCGAACCATGGAAATTCTGAGCATCTGAAACAGGCTTTAAGCCATTCGATCGTGTCGCGGATTGGCTGGTTCATTCCGGTCGAGCGGTTGAATGAGAGCCATAGGTCTGACTTGAGGCCTAGCTGAAGGTCAATTGCCTGGACATGCTCGGTGTCCTTGCAAAGGTAGCTTGGCAGTGCGCCAATGCCCAGTCCGGCGGCAATAGCCTGATGGACTGCATGACTAGTGTTCATACGTGCAACAGTAACGCGCCTTGCGGCATCGTCTCCGATGAAGCCGCGCAGGGCATTGGAATCAAGACCGTATGAATCGTGTACGATGATGCAATGACCTTCCAAATCAACTATCGTTTGCGGACGAGCGTGCTTGTTCAGATAATCTGGTGACGCGAAGAGAGTGAAGTGGATTGTCGCAATCTTGCAGATGATCGTTTCGGGGTTGGTTGGCCGTGTGAAGCCAATGCAAAGGTCATGTTCGGGCGAATGAATTCTGCTTTGGTCAAAATCGCAGCGGAATGTTACGTTAGATGCGACGCGTTGTTGTAGTTCCACCAATCTCTGGGCGAGCCAGGTCTCTCCGATCCCTTCCGAACAGCAAATTTTCAATTCACTATCCGCGGAAGTTCTATTGGCTGGATCCGCCGGGGTCAAACGCAGGCTCATCGCCTCCATTTCATGGACGATATTCAGAGTCGCCAGGCCATCAGCGCTCAGCGCAAGGCCGTCGCGACCTCGTCCGAACAGCGACATGCCGAGCGACTCCTCCAGCCTGCCAACTCGCGCACGGATTGTATTGACAGAAAGTTTGCGTTTTGCCGCCGCTCTTCGGAAGCTTTTTTCATAGGCGATGCTTCGGAAGAAATTCAGGTCGTCCCAATTCAGCATCGTCGGTCCCTATCGATCGCCATGTGTTCATAAAGCTGAACACATCATTCGATTTTTTGGATGCCGAAGATCTTGATTTGTCAGTCTAAACCGCCCGGGTTCGGTCGCCAAAAAGAAGAATTCGGAAGTCGGGAAAATCAAAATGCCGTTGGTGCCGGATTCAATATGGTTGCTGAGGCAAATTTTTTACGAGCTGGCACTTTTTTCCGCGATTGGCTATTTGATTATCGGCGTTGACGAAATAGCCATTGACCTGATCTGGCTTGGCACGCTTGCCTCGCAGCGCGTTTATGGCGATCGCCGCAATTCGCATCGTTCCATGGATTGCTTGCCTACAAAGGCCATTCCCGATTGGTTTGCTGTTTTCATTCCGGCGCGCGATGAGTCAGAAGTTATCGGACAAATGCTCGACGGTGCGTTCCAGTCCTATTTCAAGCAGCGCGTCCATATCTTCGTCGGCTGTTATCCCGATGACCCGCGAACAATCGAGATTGCCAGACGATACCAGGGAGAAAAGCTCTCTGTGGTCGTTCTCAAACACAGCAATCCGTCGACAAAGGCCGAATGTCTCAATGAATTGTATCTGACCATCAAGGATCATGAGTGCCGATTTGAGCGCCGATTTGCCGGATTCGTGCTGCATGACGCAGAAGATGTCATCGACTGCCATGAGATCAATGTTTTTGACGCATTTGTTGATCGCTACGGCATGATCCAGCTTCCTGTAATCCCGCTACCGGACGAGAACAGCCGCTGGATAGCTGGCCATTATTGTGATGAATTTGCCGAGGCACACGGGAAGCGGATGATTGTTCGGCAAGCACTGGGTGCAGCGCTACCGAGTGCAGGGGTTGGTTGCATGATCAGGCGCGACGCGATTGAAGCCCTGGCAAGCTTGGGCAACGGCAGGCCCTTTGCAGAAGAAAGCGTCACCGAGGACTATGAAGTCGGATTGCGGATCGCAGATCTTGGCTTCAATTCTGCTTTTCTCCGCATCGCTTCACCGGGAGATTTTGGCATAGTCGCCACGAGAGCACATTTTCCGGGGAACCTTAAAGATTCGGTCAAACAAAAGACCAGGTGGGTGTCTGGCATATCGCTCGCAGCCTGGGACCGGATGGGGTGGGGCAGAGGTTGCATCGAAAAATGGATGCGCTTGAGGGATCGCGCCAGTCTCGTTTCCGCTGTTGTTTCAACGAGCGGTTACATTGCCGCGATTTTGGGCGGCATCCTCTTCATCGACCATGCTGTCCAGCAATGGCGCCCTGATCCGTTTGACAAAACGATCTTCACTTTGGTGGAGATCAACGGACTGTTACTGGCCTGGCGACTTGGCTTGCGCTTCTTTTTTGTCGCGGGTCTTTATGGCAGGCGCGAAGCGGGCAGGAGCGTGCCTCGCATCGCGGTTTCAAGTGTTGTTGCAATCCTGTCTACGGCGCTTGCAGTGTCAGTGTATAGGCAAGAACGACGCACAGGAAATGTGAAATGGGCCAAGACTGCCCATAAATACCCCACGTCAAACATCCCCGCATGAAGCCAATACCCCGCGCGCTTCGGCACCTTGGCATGACGATTGGGATATGGATTGGCTGCCGGTTGCTCATTGTGGCCTTGCCGGAATTTAACCCAGGGATGAGCGATGTCTATTCTGGAAGCGGGGATCAGTTTGCCAACATGTCAATGGACTCGCCATCGTCACTGCTCCGTGTGGTTCGTCCAAGCGAACCCGATTTCACCTCTGGCCTTAAACGCGACAATTGGAATAGCTCCAGATTGACAGGTCATCGGATGCCGAAATTGCCGATCGTAAATCCTATTCCCGTTCATTTTCCCGTTCCGGAGCTTGTTTCGGAAAGAGCGCTGGCCGCTGCGATGGCGAAGCCATCTCCTGGAAATTCGATATTGCGGAATAGCAATGCTAGCGCCTCCGTTTCAGCAGGAACCGACCACTGGTCATTATCTGCCTTTGCCATTTACCGGCCAAACTCTGGGCCAGCGAGCCTGTCCCCAACCAGTCAATTGGGTGGCAGCCAATTCGGATTTCGGGCGCAACGGCGCCTCTTCCAGCCCAGCCCAAACCTGACACTTTCGCTCAATCTGCGGGGTTCGACGCCGCTGAAGACTTCAAATGGCAAGGAGGCTGGAGTGGGTCTGGCGATCCGTCAGACGGGACGGATACCGATCGAATTGATTGTGGAGCGCCGCGTCGCGTTTGACCGTGGCGGGCGGAACGCCTTTGCAGGGCTGATCGCGACAGGCTTCAATGACCTTCCAGTTGTGGCGGGATTCAATTTGAACGGTTATGCGCAAGCGGGAGTTGTCGGCCTGCAGAAGCGCGACAGCTTTGTGGACGGGGCCTTGCGGCTTGATCGCAGGATTGCTTCAAAGGGCTCCTTGGCGATTGAGCTAGGGGGTGGTGTCTGGGGGGCGGCCCAACCCGGCGTGTCGCGTGTCGACATCGGTCCGAGCGCTGCAATCCGGTTTCGGATCGGGAGTGCTGGCGTGCGGCTTGGCAGCGAATGGCGACAGCGTGTTTCCGGCGATGCCCGTCCAGGATCCGGTCCCGCCATTACGTTCGGGCTGGATTACTGAGTGGTGGGACGAAGCAATGTGATCTTGGCCTTGCCGTAAACGCGCTCTGCATCGACATGAAAGCCACCCAGTTCCACGGTCTCATTCCGCGCCGTCTCAATGCTGATGATCGCACTGTCGGAAACCCAACCCAGCCGGCGGCACCGATCGAGCGCCACTTGTCCGGCACCGGTGCCATAAGGTGGATCCATCAGGATCAGGTCAAACGGATCGCGGGTTGCGGCCAGCGCCGTAACGGATTGAGCGCGGATGTCGGCTTCCGCCTTCAAGGTTGCGACATTTGCGCGAAGTGCATCAAGCGCGGGTTTGTCCTGCTCGACAAAAGTGCAGGATGCGGCGCCGCGTGACAGGGCCTCAAGGCCGAGTGCGCCTGACCCTGCGAAAAAATCGGCGACCCGCAAATCTTCAAAGCTCCCGAGACGGCTGACCAACATGGAAAAAAGCCCTTCTCGCGTGCGATCTGCGGTAGGGCGTGTTGCATCTCCCTTGGGCGCCACAAGTTGCCGCCCACGCCACTGGCCAGCGATGATCCTCAAAGCGATTTCCTGAATGCCACCAGTTCGTGCTGCTTGATTTCGTCCACGCCTCCTGCCGGCAAATCGCCGAGGATAAAGGGGCCATAACTCGTGCGAATCAAGCGCGAGACCTTGAGCCCCAGATGTTCAAGAACGCGCCGGACCTCGCGGTTCTTGCCTTCCGCAAGACTCAGCTCAATCCAGACGTTGGCCCCGGTCCTGCGCTCGAGATTGGCATTGATACTGCCGTAACGCACGCCTTCTATCTCGATTCCCATCATCAACTGCTCAAGCTGGGACTGGGCCACATTGCCATAAGCACGTGCGCGGTAGGAGCGCGTGACGCCGGTCGCAGGCAATTCCAGTTGCCGTTTGAGTTCGCCATCGGTGGTAAGGAGAAGCAGCCCTTCGGTATTCAGATCAAGCCGACCCACGGGCATCAGGCGGGGAAGGCCCTTGGGAAGGCGATCATAAATGGTCGGGCGCCCTTTCGGGTCGCGCTCGGCGGTAAGCAGACCCGTCGGCTTGTGATAGCGAAAGAGCCGCGCGGCGGTTGGCGGTTTGACGGCAACGCCATCGACCGTAACGCCAGTCAGCGACCGGAGCAGGGTTGCCGGTGTTTCAATCGTAACACCGTCGATCGCGATCCGCCCATCTGCGATCATGCGTTCGACTTCGCGACGCGAGGCAATGCCGGCGCGCGCAAGCAGCTTTGCGATGCGCTGCTCCTCACGCGGATCGGATTTGGGTTGGGCGGTGTAACCGGGATGACGCTTCATGCGAAAGCCGTTAGACACGTTTCAGAGGATTTGCCATGCGTCTCATTGTCCTTGTTCCCGTCCTGCTTGCTCTTTCGGGTCAGGCGGCTCCATCCGCTCCTGCGGTCAAGGTGACTCCCGTCGCCGTTGAACTGTTCACCAGCCAAGGGTGTTCATCGTGTCCGCCAGCTGACGCGCTGATCGAGAAATTGTCAAGAGAACCCAATATCGTGGTGCTGACCCGCCCTGTGACGTACTGGGATCAGCTGGGCTGGAAGGATACTTTGGGACGTGAAGCCAACACAATCCTGCAGCGCAGCTATGCCGGTCGTGGTGGCGAAGGGTCGGGTGTCTATACGCCGCAGGCGATGGTTCAAGGCAGTGCTGCAGCCGTAGGTTCAAGCGAAGGCAAGCTAAGGCGCCTGATTGCGGCTGAAAAGCAGAAGCCGGGGCCAGCAGTCGTCGCCCGTGCCACGACGGACGGCGGGCGGATGATCATGATTGATCAGAACGTCAAGGCCAATACGTCCGTGCAGCTACTCGCGCTGAAAAGCGTGGCCGTGGTCAGGATCGGGGCCGGGGAGAATGGCGGTCGCATGGTGCGCTACACCAATGTGGTTCTTGCCGAAACCGAGGTCGGACGATGGCAGGGTGGCAGCGTTGCAATTACCGTTCCGGGACGAATCATGAAACAGGCGGGTGCAGATCGCTATGCCATCATTCTTCGTGAGGGAGCGGCCGGAAGGATTGCCGCGGCGCGATACATCTAAACGATCCGGGCTTCGATGGCGTCGTGGAATTGTCGAATGCCGCCTTCCAGAGTGCCAAGTGTGAGTTCCGAAATCGCCCCTGAACTCAGACCTTGCTGACCTAACGCGGCTGCGCGGAAATCTTCGGATCCAAAGACTTTGCCGTCCAGCAGTTCCCAGCTGCGTTGCCAGTGGTCACGCGACTTTTCGGTTTTCGGCTCTTCGGGGATGAGCATGAAATCCTCAACGAGGGTGCGCCCGACCGATTGCGGCATCATGACCATCAGGTTCACGTAATCCGGGCTGACGACAAGCTCGGCTGCCGGAAAGAGCGAATAGGCGAAAGTCACAGCCGTTCGCAGCGCCGGCCAATCGCCCATGTCGATATCGGCAAGTTCGGTCGCACGACCGACCGCCGAACGCTGGTGCCCGCCGATCATGTCTGCGGCAGTCACTCCGTCCTTGAAGAAGGGCCCGATCGTATTCGCGTGAAGACGGGTTACATGGTAGCTTTCGAGAAAAGCATCCATGATCAGCTTCCAGTTCGATTCCACGACATGGGTTCTGCGCGCGAAGAGGTGGAGCCCGCTCATCCCGAACGCATCGAAATCGTGGCCAAGCGTTTCTGCCTCGGAGAAATCGGCGTTCTCGACCGGGGCAAACCAGATCAGGCCGCCCGCTTCGCATGTCGGCAGGCGGCGAAGGCCATAGTCCGCCTTCTCAAGTCCGGGAAAGGTTTCGGGGCGCGGCATCGCAATCAGCTTGCCATCCAACAGATACGTCCAGGCATGATAGGGACAAACAAGGCGGCTCGCACAGACTGCCTGATCGCCTTCAACGAGACGTGTTCCCCTGTGTCGACAGACATTCAGAAAGACATGCGCCTTGCCCGTCTTGTCGCGGGTGATGAGGAGGGGGCGGCCAGTCGAATCGTGCGGTACCGCCATATCAGGTTCGGGCAACAAGGCCGATGGTGCGATCACCTGCGGCATGACATCGAACAGTGACGCCTTTTCGCGCGCAAACCAGTCTGGATCGATATAGCGGCTCGCCGAAACGTGCGTGATCCCGCGCGTTGGACGTTCGGTGCCATCGGCAATCTGCCGGGCGAGAGCCATTTGGCCTTTTGTAGGTGTGATCATGTTCATGACAGGGCTATCCTTACCCGATTTTAGCGTTAGGTTCGCGCGAAAATGACCCGGGAGCAAGTGGTGTGAACGAGACTGGCCAGACCGTAGCGGAAATTGTCGCTCCAAGCGGCAGCAGATGGTTGGATGGCCTCAAACCCTATCTCGAACGTGGGCCACTGACCGCGCTGTTTCTAGGTATTTCTTCAGGCTTTCCGTACGCGCTGCTGGCAGCGACTCTGACCAACCGCCTATCTGAAGCCAATATCGAGCGAAAGGCCATTTCGGCGTTTGCGCTGGTGCTGTTGGTTTACAGTATAAAATGGGCGTGGGCACCCGTTGTTGATCGCGTGAAACTGCCTTTTTCCGACAGGTTTGGACAAAGGCGGACATGGCTCTGGCTGACCGGTTCATTGGTCGCGCTCGGCGTTTTCATGCTGGGCCGCGCAGACCCGGCAGGCGGAATCCAGCCGGTTCTGCTTGGTGCCTTGGTGCTTGCCTTTGCCGGGGCAACCTTTGACGTTGTGATCGATGCGTTCAGAATTGAGCATTTGAAACCAGAAGAACTCGGCATTGGCTCTGGCATGTCTCAATATGGTTGGCGACTCGGTTCGTTTTTTGCCGCGTCGCTGGCCCTTTATATTGCGGGCCGCGTCAACTGGCAGATCGGCTATTTCGCCTGTGCACCGCTTGTTCTGCCAGCCTTGCTTGTATCGCTTTGGGCGGGAGAGCCTGAAGAGCGACGGAAACGAGAGTGGCCACAACGCCTTTCGCGCAAGGGCTATGCAACGTTCGTGATGGCAATCCCGGCGCTGCTGTTGGCGGGGCATTGGCTCGACAATTTGCTGAACGTGAACATCCTCTTCCGGATCGGCGTGTTCGGATTAATCTATCCGATATTCGATTTGTCGATGCGCCGTGGCCATGATTTCGGACTGAGCGGATATGCCTCTTTTGCGTTGCTCCTCCCTGGGTTGGCAGCAATAACAGGCAATTGGCTCATCTTTCTGGCCGCTTGTATTGTCACACTTGTGTATGTTGCTATTTTGCTCGCGCGGCCCGGACCGTCCGGAACAAACGTCTATGGTGACGCCCCTGATATGCTGGAAAAGCGGAATATTGTCGGACCGATGGCGGACTTTTTCAGGCGCAGCGGAGCATGGCTCGTGTTCCTGTTCGTGCTCGTCCACAAAATCGGTGACACGATGGCGAACCTGATGATCCGCGATCTGCTGGTCACAACCGGCTTTACCAAGGACGAAATCTTGTGGGGCGATGTCTGGGTAGGGTTCGCTGCCTTGCTGGTCGGAATTTTTGTTGGCGGAATCCTGTATGCGCGGCTTGGCTTAAAAAGGTCTGTGCTGATCAGCCTGATCCTGATGGGCGTTTCCAATTTCAGCTTTGCCGGGCTCGCCTCGATCGGCCATTCGATTCCAATGCTGGCCTGGACGATCGGGTTCGAGAATTTCGCATCGGGGATTGGAGGCGTAACCGTTGTCGCGCTGCTTTCGGCGGTTTGTGACTTGCGCTTTACCGCGACCCAGTTTGCGATGCTTTCTGCCGCTTCTGCAATTCTCGGCCGCTTCCTTACTGGCTCGCTCGCCGGACGAATGATCGATTCAATGGGATATTTCGATTTCTACCTGCTGACGACGGCTTTCGCGCTGCCAGGCATCATCATCTTCTGGATCATGATGCGCAATGGGATGGTGGATAGTGCCATCAGAAACGCAGCGGGATCAGCGGCGAGCGATTGAGGAGTAGCTGACGATTGGCATTGTTGCCTATTCGGGGATTTGTTCGTTCAGGCGCAGAACTTCACCGGCGAGGTACAACGAGCCGAGAATCAGGATCGCAGAAGGCCGATCACGATTGCTGATCGCCTGGATTGCTCGTTCCAGACTATCCGCTGGCTCGGCATCCTTTTTCTGTTCACGAAGCCATTGCGCGAGCGTGCCCGGTGCGTGATGCGGGTGATCGGTTATCGGCACGGTTTGAAAGCTCGTGGCCCGGGCGCAAAATGGTTTGAGCGTCCCCTCGGCATCTTTGTTGGCCAGAATACCTGTGATGATGTGTAACCGGGCGTCTTTACCGAGCAGTCGGGCCATTTCATCCGCCACGGGTTGGGCACAATCCGGATTGTGGCACCCGTCAATCCAGATCGGTATGTTCGGTGCCAACCGTGTGATCGGCCCATCAGCGAGTTTTTGAAGGCGCGCAGGCCAATCGGTCCACCCCATGGCTGCGCGGATTGCGGAATCGGGAACGATGATTCCCACCTGATGGCGCAGCATCGCAATGGCAAGGGCTGCATTCATTGCCTGATGCTGGCCGGGAAGGCGCGGCAACGGAACGGAGAGCTTTCCAGCTTTATCGCGGTAGTGAAGCTGATCGCGATATGTGGCGGCGTGCCAATCGCTGCCTTTGGGATACCAGGGAGCGCCAGCATTTTCGGCGATGTCTGAAATCCGCCTCGCCTGAGGCTTTGCATAGGCCATGCTGACGAGCGGAACGCCAGGCTTGGCAATTCCCGCTTTCTCGCCTGCAATGGTCACGGCATCGTCGCCCAGAAAGGACTGATGATCGATGCCCAGCTGCGCAATCCCGCAGACGACTGGCCTTTCGATGACATTGGTCGCATCAAGCCGTCCGCCAAGGCCGACTTCGATCACGGCTGCGTCCGCGGGCGTTCGCGCGAAGGCAAGGAAGGCCGCCGCGGTAGTCGCTTCGAAAAAGCTGGGCGCGATATCCGACGAACAATCGAGGACTTCGGCGAGCAAGGGGGCCAGCTTTGCATCATTGATCAGGGTGCCCGCCAAGCGGATGCGTTCATTGAAACGCACGAGATGGGGACTGGTATAGACATGGACGGACTTGCCCGCCGCCTCAAGGCTGGCGCGCAGGAAGGCACAGGTCGAACCTTTTCCATTGGTTCCCGCGACATGGAAAACGGGAGGAAGCTGTTCATGCGGGTTGCCCAGCCGTGCCATCAACTCCGAAATTCGCTCGAGTCCCAGCACATCGCGGCCGGGTGACAGCATGGTCAGTCGGTCGAGTTGCGCCTGGACGGCGGGATCGTCGCTATGGGCATGATCTGGCACGGTGGTTCAGGCTGCCACTCCTAGAGGGGCACTTTGCGGCGCAAGAAAACCGATCAGGCGTGACAGGGTTTCGCGCAAATCCTTGCGTGAAACGACCATGTCGAGCATCCCGTGATCGAGCAGATATTGCGATGTCTGGAAATCTTCGGGAAGCTGCTCGCGGATCGTATTCTCGATCACCCGCCGACCGGTAAAGGCCAGGGTCGCGCGCGGCTCCGCAATATGCACGTCTCCCAGCATGGCATAGCTTGCCATGACGCCGCCCGATGTCGGGTCGGTCAGCACGACAATATAGGGCAGGCCGGCATCGCGCAGTTCCTGCACGCCAACCGTCATCTTCGGCATTTGCATCAGGGAGAGGATACCTTCCTGCATCCTCGCGCCGCCTGAAGCCGTGAAAATCACATAGGGGCAATGCGCGGCAATGGCGGCGCGAACGCCCGCGATAAACGCCTCTCCCACCGCGACGCCCATCGAACCGCCCATGAACGCGAAATCCTGGATGCCAATAACGACGGGCTGGCCTTCGATCCTGCCCTGGCCATTGACCAGCGCATCCGCTTCTCCGGTTTCAGTTCGCGCCGCTTTTAGCCGGTCGACATATTTCTTCGAATCGCGGAATTTCAGCGGGTCTTCAACCGTCCGGGGATTGGCGAGGACGATCCAGCTATCCTCGTCGAAAAGCTGTTGGAACCGGTCAGCAGGGCCAATCCGGCCGTGATGGTTGCACACCGGACAAACCGAGAGATTGTCCTCATATTCTTTGGCAAAGATCATCTGTGCGCAACCGGAGCATTTGATCCACAAATTGTCAGGCGTGTCGCGCTTGGCGATGAAGGGGATCGCATTGCGGACGCGTGTCAGCCAGTTCATGCTGCTACCTCCTTGGCATTTGCATCCATAGCGCGGCGCAGGCTGGCAATATAGTCCCGCACAGGGCCTGCTGCGCTGGCACCATGTTCGCCAACCAGCTCGACAATTGCAGTTCCAATGGCCACGCCGTCCGCAACGGCACTGATGGCTGCGGCCTGTTCGGGCGTGCGGATACCGAAGCCGACAACGATGGGCAGGGACGTCGCCGCCTTCAATCGGCCGACCGCCGCTGCAACGCTGTCGGATGTGGCCTGCTGAAGCCCGGTGATACCGGCGACCGACACATAATAGACAAAACCCGATGCGCCATTGAGCACGGCGGGCAACCGGTCGGCATCTGTCGTTGGCGTGGCGAGGCGGATCAGGTCGATCCCTGCTGCGCGCAAGGCAGGGCCAAGGTCATCGTCCTCCTCCGGCGGCAAATCGACGCAGATCACACCATCGACTCCGGCCACCGTGCATTCCAACGCGAACCACTCGGCCCCGCGCCGGACCATCGGATTGGCATAACCCATCAGAACCAGTGGCACATTCGGGTGGCGGGCGCGAAAACCCCTTGCAATCGAAAACAGGTCCGCTGTCGTGGTGCCTGCACCCAGCGATCGCAAATTGCCGAGCTGGATCGCCGGGCCATCGGCCATTGGATCGGTGAAGGGCATGCCCAGTTCGATCACATCGGCGCCACCTTCAACAAGAGCGTCGAGGATCGCTGCTGTATCGCCAGGTGTCGGGTCACCGCCGGTCACGAAAGCGGCAATCACCGGGCGCCCCTTGCCAAAAGCGGACGCGAAGCGGCTCATATCGTTACCCCAAGCGCCTCTGCGACGGTGAAGATATCCTTGTCTCCCCGACCGCAAAGGTTGGCGATGATGATCTTGTCCCTGGACATCGTTGGAGCCACGCGCGTCACAGCGGCAATCGCATGCGCAGGCTCGAGTGCCGGGATAATCCCTTCGAGCCTGCACAGCAGCTTGAAGGCCTCAAGCGCCTCGACATCGGTCGCGCTTTCATAGCGGACGCGACCGATCTCCTTGAGCCAGCTATGTTCTGGTCCAATTCCCGGATAGTCGAGCCCCGCTGAAATGCTGTGGGCTTCAGTGATCTGGCCATCTTCATCCTGCAAAAGGAAGGTCTTGTTGCCGTGGAGAATCCCCGGCGATCCACCGGCCAGGCTGGCGGCATGTTCCTTGTCGAGACCGTGCCCTGCCGCTTCGATGCCGAGCATCTGGACCTCCGTATCGTCGAGAAAGGGATGGAACAGGCCAATCGCATTCGACCCTCCACCGATAGCCGCGACGAGGAGATTGGGAAGGCGGCCTTCGCGTTTGAGTATCTGTTCGCGCGCTTCCCTTCCAATTACAGACTGAAAGTCGCGGACAAGTTCGGGATAGGGATGCGGCCCCGCTGCCGTCCCGATGATATAGAAAGTGTCGTGGACGTTCGCGACCCAATGGCGGAGCGCTTCATTCATCGCATCCTTGAGCGTGCGAGAGCCGCTTTCAACGGCACGCACTTCAGCGCCAAGCAGCTTCATCCGGAAGACATTGGGCGCTTGCCGCTCAATGTCACGCGCACCCATGAAGATGATGCAGGGCAGGCCAAAGCGGGCCGCGACCGTGGCTGTCGCCACGCCATGCTGCCCTGCACCGGTTTCGGCAATAATCTTTGTCTTGCCCATCCGCATGGCGAGCAGGATCTGGCCTACGCAATTGTTGATCTTGTGGGCGCCAGTGTGATTGAGCTCGTCGCGCTTGAAATAGATTTTAGCGCCGCCGAGTTCCTCGGTCAGGCGCTCGGCAAAATATAGCGGGCTGGGTCGGCCGACATAATGTTCAAGCAAATCATCGAACTGCGCGGCAAAGGCAGGATCAGCCTTCGCTGCTTCATAGTGGCGCTCAAGATCGAGGATCAGCGGCATGAGCGTTTCGGCGACATAGCGTCCGCCGAACTGGCCGAAATGCCCGCGCTCGTCGGGGCCGGTGCGAAGGGAGTTTGGAAGGGTCATAAGCTGGACGTCGCTTTAAGGAACGCGGTGATCTTGTCCACATCCTTGATGCCTGGTGCGGATTCCACGCCAGAGGACGTGTCGACCAGTGCCGCGCCAGTCGTGCGGATTGCGTCCGCTACATTTTCTGGTGTGAGCCCCCCTGCCAGCCCCCAGGGCAGGGGATGGACAAAGCCGTCAAGCAGTGTCCAGTCGAAGCGGATGCCCATTCCGCCGGGATGCGCTGCGTCTTCGGACAGGCCCGCATCATAGAGCAGGAAATCGGCAGCATCTCGAAGGCTGGCAGCGTCTTTCAGATCGCGGGCAACGCGGACGCCAATCGCCCCCCAGGTCTCCAGTTTGGTGTGCTGCCTGATTGCAGCGGTGCGGCCGGGCGTTGTCTTGTGCAATTGAACGATATTAAGCTGTCCGGCATCAATCGCCTGGTCGAGCAGGGCGTTGCACGGGTCAACGAATATGCCGACCTTGCAAACGTGGCCCGGTACGCGCGCCGCGAGTTCACGTGCACGTTCAAAGCTGACGCTGCGCGGACTCGGTGGAAAAAAGTTGAAGCCGATATGGCTCGCCCCGCCCTTGATTGCGGCGTCGATCGTTTCGGGCGTCGAAAGCCCGCAAATCTTGGCTTGAACAGACATCGGACTAGAGCGTTGCCTCTATGGCACGGGCCGCCATTCCAGGATTGCTTGCCTGTGTAATCGGACGACCAATGACTATGATCGATGCTCCGGCATCCAGCGCGGCGCGCGGCGTAACTACGCGCTTTTGATCGCCAACCGGTCCATCGGCGGGACGAACACCGGGCACCACGAAGAATCCCTTGCGCCACAGTTTGCGCGCTGCCTTTACCTCATTGCCCGAACAGACCACACCATCGAGTCCTGCTTCGCGGGCCAGCAGGGTCAATCTCTCCACTTGCGTGTGAGGATCGGCGTCAAGCCCGATCGACTCAAGGTCGTTGCCGTCCAGGCTGGTCAATACGGTTACCGCCACAACCTTCGTGCCTTCTGGCGCCGCCGCCTTTGCATCCTCCATCATCGCGCGCCCGCCGGCCGCATGCACGGTCAGGATCGCCGGCCTAAGAGGGCGAAGGGCCTGTACGGCCTTTGCAACCGTATTCGGGATGTCATGAAATTTGAGATCGAGAAAGATTGGCAGCCCAAGACCGGCCATTTCGCGAATGCCCGCGCGACCATTTGCGGAAAAGAATTCGAGCCCCAGCTTGATCCCGCCGACATGGCCTTTCACACTGTTTGCAATGGCCTTGGCGCGCTCAAGATCAGGCGTGTCGAGTGCAACGAAGATCGGCGATGTCATGAAACCCCCGGCGGAACCGCGATCGGCGCGGCGGCAGGCGGAAGCGTACCGGACGTTCTTTCTTCGACCGGCGGAGACGCGACGTCGGCAAGCGCGCGCTCCATAGTGGAGAGTTTGCGTCTCATGCTCCATCGCGTCGCACGGTGAAGCAGCATTGTTGGTAGCAGACCAATTAGAAAGGCTCCAATCAGCAGGATGGGCAAGCGTGTATCGAGTTGCAATCCATCCCAGAGATTGACTGTAACAATGTTCCAGTTGTTAAAGGCAAAGAGCATCGCTCCAACAGCGATCAGCACCCAAAACAATGTCTTCAGGAATTGCATTACCTGTCCATTCTATCGTTGACCCGTCGCAATGATCTAGGCTGCAACCGGGCCGTCTGCAATCTCGCGTTGCAAGGTTTCGAACAAGCCTTGAATATTGAGGAGACGGTGGCGTTCCTCGGCGAGCACCGCATAGAGCAGTTCACGCTTGAGCGCTTCAGTTGCGCCAGGATCAAGGCCGGCACTCGAGATTACAATGTCAAACAGGCGGTCGGCGCCATGAAGTCGACCCCAAAGATAATCATTCTCGCGGTAAGAGCGGCTGAAAAATGCTCCAAAGCTGTTAAGCTGGATGCCTTTTAACGTTGCCGAAACACCACTTCGAATGGCGGTTGCATCGTCGGGAGAGATGCGATCGACCTTGATCGGATCGAATTCGTCCAACCCTTCGCCTTGGAGCATGGGCAGGGTTGTGAGGTCGTAGAATGGAAAGCCAAGATAGGCATAGAGAATCGTGCGGCGGTATGATTTTGGACAGGTGCCAAACGCGTCTGCCAGTTCTGCATCAATCTGGAGATCAAGGTTCGTCAGGCCACGCTGCGCTTCCAACTCGTCGAGCATTTTCGAGGGGTTTTCATGATCGAGCGGCGCATAAAAGCCGATCCCTTCGCGGTCGAGATAGCGCGAAAGCAGCTTGAAAATCACGTCGCGTAGCGGTTCGACATCTTCGCCACCGACGAGTCCCTGCACCTGAAGACCATCGATCGCGCGCAGCACAAACCGCAGCCGCCTTATCCTGAAGCGCAGGTCGTGGGCTCGGAAGAACTTGATCGCCGCCGGACTCGCGCCCTTGCCAAGTCCGTCCGAAATCTGGTCGACACCGCGTGCGCGGATTTCCTCCCAAAGCGCCTGCCGCAGTGTTTCAAACCCGGCGCCACGAAGATCGGGATCTTGCCGTGCGGCCAGTGAAGCAATGTCTTCGACCACATTGGATAGTTTGGCATGACCATAGGCGGCAAAGCCATAACCGGAATCACGTGCTGCACGCTCCTGGGCCTTGTTGCGCCAGTTTCGCAAGCGCGCCGCGGTAGGATGATCGAGGAAAAAGGTGCGGCCGAACATTGCCTCGATCGCTGCCTCCACGTCAGGCCGTATCGAGTCCACGATCCGTTGCATCCGGCGGATCCGCGATGAACGCGCTTCAATCGCTTCAAGGCTGTCCCGGATCGGTTGTTCGCGCGGAATATCCGACATTGCGCCAAAAATTGTGGCGAAAAACCCCGGCAATTCGGCATCGCCCTTCTTGGTGAGGCGTACCGAACGCATGCCAGGCTTTGGATCGATATAGACGAACCGCCGATCCACCTCGCGACGGGCGGGCCGATCGCGCAGGGCCTCCATCGCCGGCTGGAATGGCGCGTTGACGAGGACCGACCCGTCGATCAGGATGGTTGTTTCTGCGCCCTTGGCCTGACCCGGCAAGGACCGGGAAAGAAATGCCTCACGGTCTGGCCACTCTCGCCCTCGTTCGGCAAGCACCGTGTCCATTTCGGTCACGTTGAATGGCGGAAATGCTCCAGGAAAACTCGCGGTCGCGCGAGCTGCGAAGGTCAGGGCGGCAATGTCCCCGAAATGGGTGCCACGTGCTGCATTGTCCGAGAAGGACAAGGTCAGTCGGTGCTCGGTTTCGATCACGTGAGAGGGGCTGTGCAGCCTGAGCATTTCGGGATGGCCGGTGAAATCGGTCACCGTGATAAACAGGTCTAGCGGTTGCGCGGCCGGAAGCAGGCGCTTTTCCTGCGGTGTTCTTTCCATCGCTTCGAAGGCGTCGAGCAACATGTTTGTGAAACCCGCGCCTCCGAACGGTGGCTCGAACCAGCGCGCACGGACAAAACGGGAGAGTTTGCCGCGCACTTCATCGCGGGCTTCCATCGAAACCGTGCGTTCAACAGTGCCGCCCCGCCTGCCGGTTGCCAGCCACGCGATGGGCGTCGCCCAGAATTTGGAAAAGGAGGAAATCGGCCGCGCGTCCGGATCAAGCAACCTATCGACATCCGCATTCTCTAGCCACATGTCTGTCAATGGATCGAGAGACTGACCCGTTGCAATTGCCTGCGCGAGAAAGACGCCATTGATCCCGCCGGCGCTCGCACCGGCAATGATATCGGCAAGGACGCGCAACTTCATATGGCCGCTGGCTTCGACCAGTTTGAAGAGCTTGACATAGACCGCCTCGACCCTTGTCACCGGCGTCAAACCACTGTGGAACGCGCGGCTCGCGCGCACCAGATGCCAAATCTCTTTTGTCACACCGTGCATGTAGATGGCGAGGCTGATGCCACCATAGCAGACTAGTGCCAGCCTGAGCTCCTTTTCACGCATTCGCGGAGAGTGGCACTGGGACGACGGGTTGTCGAGTGCCTCGCGCGTAACCCATTCTACAACGATGGGATGATTCCTCGGGAGGGCGGTGCTGGAGTCTGTCTTGAGGATTGGTGGCACCGTATCCAGACATCCGCCAGGAACAGGATGGTATTCGCAATTTTCCAAACGCGATGCCTGAGTAACTCCCTTACCGCTTCAACCATTCCTCAAGCAGCTTGTGAAAATGGCGAATTTTTGTCTCGCCATAGTTTGCAAAGACAATTTCCTTGGATTTGATCGACTTCATCCCTTTTTGGACATGGGGCAAATTGACCACGTCCTGGTTGAACACCTTGGCAAGCATTCCGAGTTCGGGCGCATCGACATAATCGTCATCAAAATCCAGCCAATGGATTTTTGCTGGTGCTGGTCTTTCCTCGCCTTTCGGGACCGGCATCATCAGCATGGTTTCATGAATGCATTCTTCGGGGTTGTCGCCATTTGGGCGGAAGCGATAGAAAATCGGATTAAAGCACCCCCAGGGGCTGATATTCGGAAATACGTTGTAGTAGATCGTGTCGACAAATTCGGCGTCACTTACCTGATCGACTTCTGTCCCCAGCTTGTCGCGCCAAAAGGCACGCTGGGCATCTGCTTCAGCTTTGCGGCGGTCGGGAACCGGACCAACAGTCGTTGCATCTGGTTCGCTTTCCATCCCTTCGACCAACGGGCCACCAACCCAGTTGCACATCTGGATGTCGGCGTGATCCAGCTCGCCTTCCAAATGGCGGGCCGCTTCATCGAATATACCGGTTTTTCCGTTTTTTGCCGTGACCTTTACCCGGCCCAGTTTGAGGCGTTCATAGATATTGCCTGAAAGGGCGTGGCGTATTTTGGTGTAGGCCGTTGCGCCTTCAACCTGTTCCGCCACCATCGCTGGATTTACATGGGGGCTGAGAAGGCCATTTGGAGAAATGGCACGCGACATGTTTCCGAACACGTCATATTTGCTGTTGGCATCGCCCATTACCGGCAGCAACGTGGGGTGGGTCGCCACGACGTGATAGGCTTCCATGAAGACCTCTTGAGCCGCTTTCCAGTTGCACCGCAATTTTTTGGCGACATGGACGGACTTGTAACGCCGTTCAAATGGGATCGGCTCGAAATGCCGGTTGATGTCGCCGAGAAAATCTTTCAGCGGTCCGGCCCTGTCGTCGGGATTGATGAACACGAAACCGCCCCAGCGATCCACTTGGACTGACGGAAGACTGTGAGTCTTTGAGCTGACCGACGGAAAATCCCATTGACAGGGCACTTCCTTTAATTTGCCGTCGAGTTGCCATGCCCAGCCATGAAACGGGCACCGAAACTCGTGCAGGCCCCGAGTATCCTCTGTAACAAGCGCCCGACCGCGATGAAGGCACGCATTGGGAAAGGCCCGTATTTCATCCCTATTTGTGCGAACGACGATATAGGACAGGCTGGCAATGTCATAAACAAGGCTGTCTCCAACATTTGGAATATCATCTTCATGGCAGGCCAATTGCCAGACGCGTTTCCAAAGGCGCTCAACCTCAAGATCAAAAAAGTCCCGTGAATAGTAGATGCTCGGATTGACGATCGTCGGACCGGGTTCAATTGGCGAATTCTCTCGTAATTTCGAGGGGACATCGTGTGTGTCCATGTCCAGAAGTTCGTCGTAGCTAATCCCTTTGGACCGGTTTGTTCCGGTAAGCGTTTCGACCATTATCCCTCCTTTGATCCGAAAGCCGGATCCTCGACATTGACGATGCCTGTGTTGATTGTTGGCGCTTTGGTCATGGGTTTTCGATCAATGTGCTAAGCGGGATCAAAGACCAGATCGAGCGCCTCGATCCCCCGCAAGATATGGCTGGCTGCGAAGCGAAACGGCATCTCGGGATTTGCAAAACGCAGGTTTTTCAACCGTGTAAGCACAATCGGTAGCGCCGTCGTCATTTCGAGGCGCGCGAGAGTCATCCCAAGACAGGTATGAACACCAGCTCCGAATGCGATGTGGTCTTTCGCGTTCTCACGCCCGACGTCATATCTGCAACCACTTTCGAATTTTGCCTCGTCCCGGTTTGCCGACCCGTAACGAATGAGCAATGGCTCTCCGGCTTTGAGTTCGACGCCGCCCAGGACAGTGTCTTCCTTTACGATGCGCCACATGTTATGGGAGGGTGACAAGTGACGAACTGTTTCCTCAACCATATTCGGGACGAGCGACATGTCAGCCAAGACCGCGTCCAATTGCTTTTGGTTGGATAAAAGCTGCGCAACGGCATAAGTTAAAGCATGCGCCGTTGCTTCCTGGCCAGCAGTGAATATCTGCTGGACGATGGAATAAATCTCCGGTTCGTCCAGCGGCCGTTCGCCATCATCTGTTTGCAATGATGCCCGGATCAGATCCGACACAACGTCATCTCCAGGGTTTTTCCGACGCTCGGTGATCGTCGTCCGGAAATAGTTCTGCATTTCAATTTCCTTGCGCGCGAGCGCAGGCCGCTCTTCTGTCTTGGCATTGCCATTGAGTCGAAGAATTGCAGCACGAACCCAACCGTGGAACATCGGTATGTCCTCGCGAGGAACAGCCAGCACGTCTGCGATAACAATCGCCGGTAACTCCTCGGCAAACTGGGATTTGAATTCCACTTTTCCGTCGGCAACAAATTTGTCGATCAGCAAATTCGTGACCTCGGCGATATAGGGAGCCATGCTGTTAATGCGCGTCAGCGGCAGCGCGTGCATCGCCACTCTCTTGTACCGCGCATGGTGGGGTGGATCGGCGGTCAACAATGTGTCGCAGCGACGCATGCCTTCGGCAAGGATTGTCGCCTCTTCCTGTTCGAGGCTGCCTTTGCCGCCGGAGCCAAGAAGTGCACTGAAATTGCTGGAGAAAATCTTGGGGCGTTTGTTGACTTCCAGAGCGAGATCGTAGGTTGAAACAGAGACAATGCCGGTCTTGGGGTCGCGAAACACAGGGGCCTCGTTTCGCAGCCGGTCATAGTAGGGATAGGGATTTTGCAGGTTCTCGAAACTGGTTGCATCGACTTTTTCGAGGTTTTCCAACGGCTTTCCTTTGCAACTTTTCGGCCACTAATATCAGGTCACATGGCAATGATGCCGACAAGCTAATCATGACGACCAAGCGCACTCTGAAGCTTCATGTGAGCCGGACATTGATCCAGATCAAATAGCCCATGCTCAAAAATGCTAGTGCGGTGCACGTTGAAGTCGACCTTGTGCCCTCGGCGGTCCGCGACAATTGAAGGGTGTCTTGGGCTCATCTTTACAGATTTTTGAAATGATGCGTGATGGATTGACACCCGCTTGACCCGCAAGGTCGCGCTCACTATGTTCCCTTTAAGTTCTATTTGGAGTGTGTGATGGCCAAGCCGCAGCGGCGTTATGTTTGTCAGTCTTGCGGGTCGGTCGCGTCCAAATGGGCGGGGCAATGCGTGGACTGCAGCGAATGGAACACGATCGTTGAGGACGCATCGGCCGTGGTCACTCCATTTCGGGCCCGCCATGATCTTCAATCTGGCGGGCAATCGGTTGTCCTGGTCGGCCTTGATGCCGACGTTGCGTTACCCTCGCGTATGCCGAGCGGGATTGCAGAGCTTGACCGTGCCTTGGGTGGCGGCTTCGTTGCAGGGTCGGCCACGCTGATCGGAGGCGACCCAGGGATCGGAAAATCCACGTTGTTGCTTCAGGCAGCAGCGCGACTGGCTTTGGCAGGGCGCCTTGTTGCCTATGTGTCGGGGGAGGAAGCGGCTGATCAGGTGCGGTTGCGCGCGCGCCGGCTTGGTCTTGGAAATGCTCCTGTCCAACTCGCTGCAGCAACATCGGTGCGTGACATTTTGACGACCTTTGGAAATGGCAATCCGCCAGCGATGCTGGTTATCGACTCGATTCAGACAATGCACAGCGATCTGATCGAAGGCGCGCCAGGGACGGTAAGCCAGGTCCGCGCTTCGGCGCATGAGCTTATTCGCTATGCGAAGGATCGTGGGACAGCCTTGGTGTTGGTCGGGCATGTGACAAAGGACGGCAGCATCGCGGGGCCGAGAGTTCTCGAACATATGGTCGACACGGTCCTCTCCTTCGAAGGAGAGCGCAGCCACCAATTCCGTATCCTCCGCGCCGTCAAGAACCGGTTCGGGGGAACCGATGAGATCGGCGTCTTCGCGATGGAGGAGAGCGGGCTCAACGAAGTCACCAACCCGTCTTCACTCTTTCTTTCCGACAGGGGCGATGCGGTCGCCGGCACAGTTGTGTTTCCAGCACTTGAAGGCACACGTCCAGTGCTGGTGGAAATCCAGGCGCTCGTCGTTCGGCTCGCAAGCGGTGCCACGCCGAGGCGCGCTGTCGTCGGCTGGGATAGCGGGCGCCTGGCAATGATCCTTGCCGTACTTGAAGCGAGATGCGGCCTCAGTTTTTCTACCTGCGAAGTCTATCTGAATATTGCGGGCGGCTATCGTCTTTCCGACCCGGCGGCCGATCTTGCCGTTGCCGCTGCGTTGGTTTCGGCCCTTTCGGAACAGCCAGTGCCGGCAACGAGCATCGCATTTGGCGAGGTGTCTCTGTCTGGCGAAGTGCGGCCAGTCGCTCTTGCTGGTCTGCGTCTTAAGGAAGCAGCGAAATTGGGCTTCGAACAGGCCTTGGCACCTGCCGCGACGCGCGAAGAGCGGAATGGCATCAAAATCTCTGGTTTTTCAAAGCTTGGCGGGATGGTCGACTTCTTGTTGCGTCGGGGTTGAGGCTCGACATATCCAACGGCTACCGCCTATGAAGCGGCCATGACTGCACTTGATATTATCGTTCTTCTGCTCGTCGGCGGCATCGGCGTGCGTGGGCTCACACGGGGTTTTGTCACCGAAGCGATGTCGCTGATCGCATGGATCGCAGCGATCGCTGCCGTCAAATTGCTTCATGCGCCTGTTGCGGCATCGCTAGTCGGAAACGTGGGCACGGAAGGCGGAGCATCAGTTCTGGCCTTCGCATTGATTTTCGGGATCACCTTCATGATTGGTCGGTATGTTGCCAACCGGATGGGAAAAGCCACGAAGTCATCTGCGCTAGGATCGTTCGACCGGTTGTTGGGGTTCGGCTTCGGGGCGCTCAAAGGGCTCCTTGGCGCGACCCTCATTTTCCTTTTTGCTTCGCTGGTCTATAACACGATTTATGGCGGCCAAGCCGATCGACCGGACTGGATGACGGAGTCACGCACATACCCCTTGCTAAACGCAACATCGCGGGCGTTGGTGGATTTTGTGCATGAAAGGCAGGAAACGGGCGACGAAACGGCCAAGGTATCGTGACGTCACCGCTTTACAATCTCGAAATCCTCAAGCTCGCGGCCTCGACATCCGCACTGAACCGGCTCGACAGTCCACAAGTGTCGATCGAGAAGCGTTCGCCAACGTGCGGCAGCCGGGTGCGGATCGACATGGATGTTGATCCTGACGGGCGGGTCAAGGCATTGGGTGCAGACCTCCATGCCTGCGCATTGGGGCAGGCATCAACGGCCTTGATGGTTGCGCACGCCTGCGGGAAATCAGCACAGGACCTGGCTGAAGCGCGCGATGCGTTGCGGGCCTATCTCAAGGGTGAGCGTCCGCAACCGGACAATTGGCCTGGCCTTGAAATCTTTGCCCCCGCCCGAAAGCATGCCGGGCGCCATGCCTCGATCCTGCTCGCGTTCGAAGCTGCCGCCGAAGCGGCAGTAGCTGCCAGCAGCTAGCGCGTGGAAACGGGGTCCCTGCTTCGCGAAGGCGTCGTTCTTCTTGGCGCAGGTTTGGTTTTTGTCATGCTTTTCCGCCGTCTGGGTCTGGGCGCCGTTCTGGGCTATCTGATCGCGGGCATTTGCATAGGGCCGTACGGCTTGGCGCTGGTTGCAGGAGGGGAATCCAAGCTCGGTATTGCCGAGATCGGCATTGCGCTCTTGCTTTTCCTCGTCGGACTTGAACTGAATCCGGCGCGGCTTTGGCGTTTAAAACGCGATATCTTCGGATTAGGTCTGGCGCAAGTGACGATTGCTGGGTTGGCGCTTGCGACGATGATCTATCTTGTCGCGGACTTCACTGTGGGTGCCGCCTTGGCGCTTGGTCTGCCTCTCGCTCTGTCGTCAACAGCGCAAGTATTGCCAAGCCTGAAATCGTCGAATCGCATCAATACGCCATTCGGGGAGCGCGCCTTTTCGATCCTGTTGTTCCAGGATCTCGCCATCGTTCCGCTGATCACGATCATTGCTGCGCTTTCTCGGGCGCCTGCCGATCCGGCGACACCGCCGGGCTGGCAATTGGCCTTGGCAACTGTGGCCGCGATCATCGGTTTGGTGCTGGCCGGACGGTTCATCATCAGCCCGCTGCTTCGCCTCACGGGACGTCTGGGGGAACGCGAGCTTTTTGTCGTTATTGGCCTGTTCACAGTGATTGCAAGTGCTGCCGTTATGGAAACGCTCCACCTGTCGACAGCATTGGGTGCCTTTATCGCTGGCGTAATGCTCGCGGATTCACCTTACCGGCACGAAATTGAAGCTGACGTAGAGCCATTCCGTTCGATCCTGCTTGGGCTGTTTTTCATCGCTGTCGGAATGGTTCTTGATGTGCCGGCTATCTTGGCCAACCCGGTCTTCGTCATCGCTATGGCGGTGGCGCTGATCGGGATTAAAATCGCCGTCATTTTTGGACTCGCCCGGCTGTTCGGGATGAATCGCCGTCCTGCGTTCGGGCTTGGCCTGCTACTGAGCCAGGGCGGCGAGTTCGGCTTTGTCCTTTTTGCCCAGGCTCAGGAGGCACTATTGATCGAACCACAGGCGGCCAGCCTGTTTGGTGCGATCGTAACGCTTTCCATGGCAACAACGCCATTCCTGCTCATGATAGCACGGCGGTTCGAATATGCCCGACCGCATGACGAAGGTGGGCTTGAGGGGCCGGAGCTTGCGCAGCAATCAAAGGCCATTGTAGTCGGGTTTGGACGGTTTGGGCAGACGGTCACTCAAATCCTTTTGGCTGGTCATATCTCGGTAACCTTGGTCGATATCAAACCGGAGCAGATCGAAGTCAGCAATTCCTTTGGCGCAAAAGTCTATTATGGTGATGGCCGCAGGATCGACCTACTTCGACGCGCCGGCGCTGACGAAGCACAGGTGATAGCCTTCTGTACCGATGATCGCGCCTTGGGCGCAAAGGAACTTGAACCAATCCTCTCCGCATTTCCCCAAGCGGCAGTATTTTTGAGGGTCTTTGATCGTCGTCAGTTGATTGCCGTGCGTGAACTGGATCTCTCGGGCACGGTCCGCGAGTTATTTGAGTCTGCAATCCGTATGGGGATTGATGTGCTTCAGGCTATGGGCCTGGACGACAAGGATATTTTGCAGGCGGAGCAAACTTATCGCGAGAAGGATGATCTGAGATTGGCAGCGCAGGGCGAAACAGGCGACATGCGGGCCGGTCCGCCGCCTCTGTACGTTCCACCGCGAAAGAAAGCGACGGCATGAATCGCGACTGGCTCGCTGCAGCGGCCTGTGTTTCTGCCGCCATCGCGATCATGGCTGGTGCGTTTGGAGCGCACGCGGCAAACGGATCGGCAATCGACTGGCTCAAGACGGGCGCTTTGTACCAACTTGTCCACGCAGTTGCTGTGTTTGTTGCAGGGCGTCAATATCCGGCGCCTTCAAGGGTTCTGCTGGCGGGGAGCTTGATATTCAGCTTCAGCCTCTATGCACTGGCGCTTGGCGGGCCTCGCTGGATGGGCGCCGTCGCGCCAGTTGGAGGGAGCGCAATGATCATCGGCTGGCTGTGGATGGCCTATCGCGTTTCGGCATCCAGAAATGTTGAGACGTCGTCCAGAGATACCGATTTATCGACATAAGCCTGCCCAATCCTGCGAGCGAGGATGAAGGGAAGGGTGCCGCCGGACATTTTCTTGTCATGCATCATGTGACCAACCAACGTGTTGCCGGAAGCTCTGATACCAGCGGCGGGCAAGCCATCCGGAAGGCCAACCGAGCGAATATGACCAGTAACCCGCTCGGCGTCCTGAGCGCTGCAAAAGCCTAGTTTCGCGGAAAAGCGAAAGGCGAGGGCCATGCCAGCCGCTACGGCCTCACCGTGCAGCAATCGATCTGAAAAGCCCGTCTCGGCTTCAAGCGCGTGGCCGAACGTGTGGCCAAGATTGAGCAACGCCCGGAGATCCCGAGTTTCGCGTTCATCAGCTTCGACGATTGCCGCTTTTGCGCGAACGCTCGTTTCAATCGCCCTGACCTGGCACTCACGTTCACCCGCAATCACGGAGCACGCGTTTGCTTCGCACCATTCGAAGAAATCGAAATCCGAAATGAGCCCATACTTCAGGACTTCTGCATAGCCAGCGCGCATTTCACGCAGTGGCAGGGTGTCGAGCACTTCCGGATCTATCAGTACGATTGCGGGCTGGTGAAATGCCCCGATCATATTCTTTCCCGCGCCGCTGTTGATCGCGGTCTTTCCGCCCACGGATGAATCAACCTGCGCCAATAATGTCGTAGGGATCTGGACGAAACGGCAGCCGCGCTTGATGATCGCCGCCGCAAAGCCGGTCAGATCTCCAATCACGCCGCCGCCAAGCGCAATGATATGGTCATTCCGTTCCACGCCCGCGTTCAAGAGCGCATCGCAGAGTTGTGCGAGCTGCTCCCAGCTTTTCGTTCCTTCTCCCGGATCTAGCGTAATTGTCTCTAACCGAATCCCTTCAAGGCCGTGGGCGAGAGCAGGAAGGACGTGGTGAGCGACATTTTTCTCCGTAATGATGATGGCTTTGCCACCGCGGAGAAACGGGCGAAGATGAAACCCGGCATTCCGGAGCGCACCGGACTTGATCACGATGTCATAGCTTTGCTCGCCAAGTCCAACCGTTACATTTGGCATGCAAGTTTCTCCACGATTGCGTCCACGGTCGCGTCATGTGGCGCAAGTTGGCTCCGAATATGAATCGGAGCGAGTGCATAAACGGGATTTCTGATCTCGGCCAATTCGGTCAGCACTTCGCGAACGTTTCTTCCTTTCAATAGCGGACGATTATCACGCCGACCAACCCGTTCGATGATCACATCGATATCGGCATCGATCCAGACAGCAGTTGCCTGATCGAGAATAAGCGCCCGCGTGTCGACGTTCATGAAGGCGCCTCCACCTGTTGCAATCACCTTGGATTGCCCATCGATAAGGCGCGCGATCACGCGTCGTTCGCCATCACGGAAATGGCTTTCACCAAATCGTTCAAATATTTCGGGAATCGAAAGATCGGCGGCGCGTTCTATTTCATGGTCGGCATCGACGAACGGAATTCCGAACCGCTGTGCGAGGCGGCGACCAATGGTTGATTTTCCGACACCCATGAGCCCGACCAGAACGATTGGGCGTTCAATTTTCTTCGTCACCAAATTTGCTTCGCTGTTCATCGCGGGTGGGGCTATACACAGCCACCATCATTGGGGCAAAGCTGCACCCGAAAGAAACAAGGTGTTTGATAACGATATGGCTCGATCGATCAAGTTGGTGGTATTGGCGCTGGCAGTCTTAGGAATCATGGTTTTCCTGTCCAGTCGGGTGTCGGAACAGCCACTTTCACGGCATGAAAAGGCGGTCTCGGTCGATGCGCTTGGGAAATAGGGCTTGGCTACTTGGCGCATTTTCGGGAATCGCGCTGGTCGCTGCGATTCCCGCAATTGGTCAGGATGACCCCAAATCATTGCTGCCTCCCGGCTTCGGGGATCCGGCACAAGCTCCTGACAAGGGGGCAAATACCAATCAGTCCAAGCCCGCAGATTTGGTTCCTGATTCGATCGTAAAGACTCCCGGCTCAACAGTGGTACCCGAAGGAACGTCCTCATCCGATGCTTTAGGAGAGGATGTGTTGGCTGAAAGCGAGGATCTCTCGACCGACGTCATGACATTACAGGATCTGCCTGCGGGTGTTCGCCGATCAACGGCGCAAGTCGGTATATTGGGGCCGAATGACGGCGATATGGGCGCACAGGCTTTCGGGCAAGCAGATGGCCGCTATCTATCGTATCTCTTGCGCAAGACACGTGCTCCGATTGCGTCTCGATGGGCTTCAATCCTTCTACGTCGGGCGCTGCTGAGTAGGGTTGATACTCCTCGTGGAGTGAGAGGTGCGGATTGGGCCGCTGAACGCGCATGGCTATTGTTGCGTATGGGCGAAGCGGATTCTGCGCGCGCGCTTGTTCAGGCTGTCGATGTGGACCAATACACGCCGAAGATGTTTCAGGTCGCCATGCAATCGGCGTTGGCGAGTGCAGACCCGGCTGGCCTCTGCCCGATGGTTGAGCCGGCAATGGAAACCAGTAAGGAACCTTCATGGACATTTGCGAAAGCCATGTGTTCGGCGCTTTCAGGCGAATCGGCGCAAGCAAGCGCGTTGATCGATATCGCCAAAGCAAAGGCATCAGGGCGCGGAATCGATGGCCTGCTGGCTGAAAAAATTGTCGGTGCCGGTACCAACACGCGTCGTGCCGTGGTCATTCAGTGGGACAATGTCTCGAATCTTACGGCATGGCGCTTTGGGCTTGCCAACGCCACAGCTGTTGAAATTCCGGAGAAAATCGCAGCCAGTACGAACCCGAGGGTCAAGGCATGGAATGCCAGATCGCCGCTTGTCCCGGTCGACAAACGCATCGGTGATGCGGATGTCGCCGCAGCACTTGGTGTGCTGTCTAGTGCAGCGTTAGTCGATTTCTATGGACAGGTAGCGGATGTGACGGACGTATCGGATATTGCCGGGACACCTGCAGATTCGCTGCGGAAGGCTTTTGCCGAAGTCGAACCGTCGGTCCGGGTTGATGCCATGCGGGTTTTGTGGAACGAGGAATCGCTCGATACACTTGGAAAATATGCGCGACTGATAGTCACTGCCCGGGCCGCTGCTCGGATTATCCCAGATGGATCCTTTGGCAGGGAAGCTTCGATGTTGATCCAATCCATGATGTCTGCCGGGCTTGATGTTCAGGCCGCGAAATGGGCCGGAATCGTTAGCAATAGCAACAGCAAGGAAGCGCTGGCCGCTTGGGGCGTTTTGGCTGTTGGGGCACCCGGCCGGGTGGTCGATTGGAAAATCGACCGGATCGAGACTTACCAGCGAGATGTCGGTGGTGACAATGATCTGCGTGGGAAATTCCTTTTCGCCGGAATGGCCGGTTTGGGGCGGATGAATCCATCGGATATTTCGGAAATGGCGCGAGATTTGGAAATTCCTATCGAGCGGTCGACGCCCTGGACGCGCGCACTCGATCGCGCCGTGAAGGCAAGAGAACCAGCGACCGTCATCGTCCTTTGCGCGTTGGGTCTGGCTACGTCGGACTGGCAGCAAGTTTCGCCCGCCCAACTTTATCATACAATCTCTGCGCTGAACGCCGTCGGCCTCGGCGCAGACGCCCGCATGATTGCGGCTGAGGCCATCACCCGGAGTTGACCATGCGAGATGGTGCAGATGCGTCACTGATCGACAGGTTCCTTGAGATGATGACAGCAGAAGCTGGCGCCTCGACAAACACCTTGATCGCGTATCGTGGAGACCTGAACGCTGCATCGGGGCTTTTGAATGGCAAGCTCAGTATTGCCCAACCCGAAGAATTGGGTCGGCTTGCGCAAGCTTGGAGCCAACTTGCAAATGCAACTTTGGCACGAAAATCGGCCGCTTTACGTCGCTTTTTTGGGTTTCTGGTCGATGAAGGGTTTAGAGTTGACGATCCATCGTCGGCCTTGGCTCGGCCGGTAACCCGCCGTGCATTGCCAAAGGTTCTGAGCCGCGACGATGTCGCCCGCCTTTTTACTGAAATTGAAGCCAGGTTGCACAAGGCGATCGACAAAGACAGATCCGTGCGACTGTCGGCTCTTGTCGAACTTCTGTATGGCTCGGGAATGAGGGCGACTGAGCTGGTTTCGCTCAATATCAGGGCAATAAGCACGGATCGACCGTTCGCAATTCTTCGCGGAAAGGGGGGCAAGGAGCGGTTGGTACCGGTCTCGGATCGAGCACGGATAGCGGTTGCGCGCTGGGTCGAGATCAGGCCATCCGGATCGATATGGCTCTTTCCGTCAGGAAGGACTCATCTCAGCCGTGTTAGATTATTTCAAATTATCAAAGGCTTGGCGATTGATTCTGGCATTAATCCAGAACGAGTGAGCCCCCATGTGCTGCGGCATGCGTTTGCAACCCATATGCTTGAGGGGGGTGCAGATTTGCGAGCATTGCAGACGATGTTGGGACACGCGGATATCGCTACGACGGAAATCTATACGCATGTGGATGGCAAACGGCTTGTGGAACTTGTCGAACGGGCACATCCTCTCGTTGACGCCGCTGCACGTCGCTCCTAACCCCGTCGCATGATTGCCTATCTTGATTTTGAGAAACCATATGCCGAATTGCAGGCGCGAATTGCTGAGTTGAGGGTTGCTACCGAAGATGGCCCCGCCAATATCGATTCCGAACTTCGAAAGTTGGAAACCAAGGCGGATCGGCTCTTGCGCGATACATATGCAAAGCTGACGCCTTGGCAAAAAACACAGGTCGCCCGTCATCAGCAGCGCCCTCATTTCAAGGATTATGTAAGCCGGCTGGTCGAGCAATTCATGCCAATGTCCGGAGATCGTTCCTTTTCCGATGACCAGGCAATTGTTGGCGGATTTGGAAGGATGAACGGTCGCCGGGTTATGGTGATTGGTCACGAAAAAGGGCATGATACTGCCAGTCGGCTCAAGCACAACTTCGGGATGGGAAAACCAGAGGGTTATCGTAAAGCCGTGCGGTTGATGCAGCTTGCCGATCGGTTTGGAATCGCGGTTGTGACGATCGTTGATACCGCAGGTGCCTTTCCGGGTATCGAAGCCGAGGAGCGGGGACAGGCCGAGGCGATCGCCCGATCAACTCAGGCCACACTCGAACTTACCGTACCTGTGGTTGCAGCCATTGTGGGTGAAGGTGGATCGGGTGGCGCAGTAGGACTTGCTGCCGCGAACCGCGTGGTCATGTTTGAACATGCGATTTATTCCGTAATCACCCCCGAGGGGTGTGCATCGATTCTGTGGAGGACGTCGGACAAGGCTGCGGAAGCTGCCGAGGCCATGCGAATCACTGCAGCGGACGTCTATCGATTGGGCGTCATTGATACTGTTGTGCCAGAACCGGTTGGTGGCGCACATCGCTCTCCGGAAATGGCGATCGACACGCTCGGAGCGGCTATAAATGAGGCTTTGGACGAGTTATCTGCGCTTGATGGCAATGCTCTTCGTACCGATCGGCGGCGGAAATTTCTTGCGATGGGCGCGCTATAGTCGCAGCTTCATTTGTGGTGTTGAGTAACCTGGAGGAGAAGCGTCATGAAAAAATTCCTGTTGATTGGCGGCGCCTTGCTTGCCTTGGGCGCCAAACAACCCTCTGCGCTTCCAATCGCCAAGCCGATGACAGCAAATGATCGCGCGACGGGTGCCAAGGCTCATCCGCAACTCCTTGGTGAATTTGGCGGGTTATATGACGGTCCGCAGACCGGCTATGTTACCCGCGTCGGTCAGAAAATTGCCCTTCAATCCGGGCTTGCCGAAACGCAAAGCGCCTTTACCGTTTCGCTGCTCAATTCTTCCGTGAGCAATGCCTTCGCGATCCCGGGCGGTTATGTTTACGTTACACGCGAACTGCTTGCGCTGATGAACGATGAAGCCGAACTGGCGTCGGTGCTGGGCCATGAAGTCGGACATGTGGCGGCGCGACATGCCCAGCAACGGAGCAACGCAGCAACCAAAGGTACGCTTGGTACGCTACTTGGAACTGTGCTTGGGGCGGTGCTCGCAGGAAATGACGGCGCGAAACTGGGTCAGCAACTCGCCGGCTCGATTGCGCAGCGTTATGTCCTGAAATATTCACGATCTCAGGAGTATCAAGCAGATGATCTTGGCGTCTCCTATTTGGGAAAGTCCGGGTATGATCCAATGGCGTCGTCGACGATACTGGCATCGCTCGCCGCGCAAACCTCGCTTGATGCAAGACTTCTCGGCAAGGGTGGCAAGGAATTGCCCGAATGGGCAAGCACACACCCTGATCCAGCGAGCCGTGTAACGCGCGCCGCCCAAAAAGCGATGGCGACGGTCAATACCGGTAAGGCTCGAAATCGTGACACCTTCCTTTCGGCTATCGATGGTGTTCTTTATGATGATGATCCGCACCAAGGGATCGTTGAGGGGCGTTCATTCAAGCACCCCGACTTGAAGCTTGCGTTCATTGCACCTGCCGGATTTGCGATGGTCAACACACCTCAAGCCGTTGTGATATCGAGCGCATCCGGGCAGGCTCAATTCACAAGTGCGGCCTATAACGGGGATCTGAGAAACTATGTCGATGCCGTGTTTCGCGGTGTTGGCGGGCAAACGACCCTTGACTATGGGAGCACAATTACGCGCCAGATTGGTGGTATAAATGGCGCGTACGCATCTGCAAATGCAAACACGCAATCCGGCCCGGTGGTTGTCACCGTTTATGCCTATGAATTGTCCGGCAGTTCCGCTTTCCATTTCGTCGCCATCACACCTATTGGCTCAAAAGGCGCATTCGATACAATGTTTGAAAGTTTTCGACGCCTTGGAGACAAAGAGGCCGCTGCGATCAAACCAAGACGGGTGAAAATTGTGACTGTGAAACGCGGTGATACCATTGCAAGCTTGGCAACTGGTATGGCCTATAGTGACAACACAACCGAACGGTTCAAGGTTTTGAATGCGCTGACCGGGGATAATGACCTCAAGCCGGGGCAGAAACTGAAAATCATAGTGTCGGGATGAGGTTTTTCTGAATGTAGCGGGCAAAAAGAAAGGGCGGCGAAACCGAAGTCTCGCCGCCCTTCTTTTTTACAACCGAATGAAAGCTATTAGGTAGCCTTCATGTTGGTGCTGACGTTATTGAACGTCGTCGAGATCTTGCCACCAAGCGAGGTCATCGCCGAAACGGCAGCAACAGCGATCAGAGCGGCAATCAGGCCATATTCAATGGCGGTCGCGCCCTTCGAGTTCTTAATGAATTTACGAATGAAAGACATAGTGGTCTCCTAAGTTTCAGTTTTCAACTACCCGGCTGTTTTGGGACTTTCCCGAAACAACTTCATTGCTGATAAGCAGAAGAAGTTTCCAATTGTTTAACGCGCTCTCGCTTTGCGTTGCCGCGCCTTGATACCCAGGATACCACCAGTAAAAAGGGGCGCCGCAGCATGTGCTGCAGCGCCCCTCTTAAACTCTCTTGAGCCAGAAAATTGGGTTCAAGTAGCCTTCATATTGGTGCTGACATTGTTGAACGTCGTCGAGAGTTTGTCGCCCAACGAGCTCATTGCGGTAACAGCAGCAACCGCGATCAAGGCCGCAATCAGGCCATATTCAATGGCGGTCGCGCCCTTCGAGTTCTTAACGAATTTGCGAATGAAAGACATAATGGTCTCCTGTGCTTTAAATCTAAACTACCCGGTCGCTTCAAGATCAAAGGCGAAACAACTCCGACGAACCTGCGCCAGATAGATTTCGATTTCCTTAACAAATCCTTGTTCTCACTGGCTCGACGCTCCCACAAAGGGACTCGGAAAATTACGCTGCTTTTGAGTCTCGGGAAGGAGTCGGGTTTTTTCGCACCAAACAAGAGAGAGGTGCGCACAGCAGGGGGGCATTCTGCTTTCGCCGCAATCAAGCTCAGGAGGCCTATTACGACTTGCTGACCGTATCCGCGACATTGTTCCACATCGTAGACGTTTTGGTCGCTACACCCTGAAGAGACGCAACCATTGCTATGACAAGCAACGAGAGAATAAGGCCATACTCAACAGCCGTTGCACCTTTGCAGTCGCGCACGAATGCGCGCAAGACTTTTCCCATGATACGTTCCCGGTCTTCTGTTCCCTGGTCGGGGACCCCGGGATAAGGTGGTGGACGTTAAGGAATTGCTAAAATGAGGGCCATCGATTGACGAACAACCTACTTCTGGTCGTAGCTGCGGCCTTGATTGATGTTTCCGGGAGAATATTTGTCCAGCAGCGGCCCCATGGCAAGGCGATGGCGGGTCTTTGGGAGTTTCCGGGCGGAAAGGTAGAGACTGGTGAAGCGCCTGAAGATGCCTTGATACGGGAGTTGAACGAGGAACTCGGCATAATAGTCGACCGCAAGCACCTACAATGCGCCTGTTTTGCGTGTGAGCCGTTGGAGGACGAGCAGCTTTTACTCCTGCTTTACATTTGCCGGGAATGGAGCGGTACGATCTCTGCCCATGAGGCACAGGCGATTCAATGGCTGCACCCCAATATGCTGCATCACCTGTCCATGCCGCCTGCCGATGCGCCACTGATTGCCATGCTCGAGAAGCTTACCGCGTCAAACGTGCCCACCCCGTCACCGTAATGATCGAGAATTTCTCAAGCACGGGTGCTCCGAAACTCTCTCTCAGTGACATGATCATGGACCTCGAGAGCGGCCTTCTATGAGAAAGCACATTGGTCAATCCGTTCGCTCTTAGATCGTCGATCAATTTCCGAAAACTTTGGTATTGAGCGGAAACTGTTTCCGACTCCGCGACAGGGAGTTGAAACGAGGCTCTCGCCAAAAGATCGCCGGCACCGCGAACATCGATTTGAGGGTGGAAACGAATCACGGCCCCGCGATCATCGTTCTGATCCTGCATAGTCGATCGCAGGGCGGGTAAACTGCCAGCTCCCATCATGGTGCCCAGAAACAAACCGCCATCTTCGAGTACACGGTGGATCAGCGCAAAAGCGCCCGGAATATCTGTGACCGTGTCGAGTGTGCCAACTGCGATGACAAGATCAAAGCTATTGTTGGCGAACGCAAGGCGATCCTCATCGCAGGCAACGCCACCAAAGGCATCCGCAATCTCTGGGCAGGTATCCGCCAAGACATACGAAATTCCTCGACTTTCAAGAACGGGGCAGATTGTCTTGAAGTCGCAACCAAGGATCAGCGCTCGCCGAAAGGGGCGTCGGACAGCGTCAAGACGTTCCAGTAGATCGTCCGCCATGCGTGCAATTATCCATCGATCGTCGGGCTCGCACCTGAGCATTCGATTGCGTTGCCTGCGTCGTGCACTGCGGTCGAAGATTTCTGGAGGTATCATCACTGAGCCTTGTGCATTGAAGATGGTGGGGCAACAAGAGCGTCATGACCAATGTTCTTGCCAGTATTGCAGGTTTCGCTCTGCCCCCCAGATGCGCTGGCTGCGGCCTGATTGTAAGCGATGATCTCCAACTCTGCCTGGCGTGTTGGGAATCGCTCAGCTTCCTGACGGGAGAGGGTTGCAAACTGTGCGGAACGGCCATTGCGCCAACCCATGCGATCTGTGCCCCGTGCCTGCAAAGTGCGCCGGATCATGACGGCGCCTATGCGTCCGTCGTCTATGGCGATGTCGCAAGAAATATTGCACTGAGGCTGAAGCACGGCCGAAGGATTGGTCTCGCAAAACTGATTGCGAAATTGATGGCCCGCCGATTGCCTTCCGAGCCCGGAATCTTGGTTCCGGTTCCACTTCATCGCTGGAGGATCCTTCGTCGCGGTTTTAATCAGTCGGCGCTTGTCGCTGGGCATCTGGCCAAGGCAAATGGCCTGTCTCTCGAAATCGATGCCTTGAAGCGAGACCGTTCAACCCCGTTGTTGCGCGGATACAGCGCACGGGAGCGGAGCAAGGCTGTTCGGGGAGCGTTTTCAGTCAGCCCGGCGGCACGGCCTCGACTGCGGGGTCAGACCGTTTTTCTGATCGATGATGTTTATACAAGCGGGGCAACGGCCAACGCCTGTGCAAGGGCTTTGAAACGATCCGGCGCTTCGAAGGTTGTTGTGTTTTGCTGGGCGCGGGTCCTGTTTGAGGCGGGTGCAGATTGACTTATCCGCTGCGTCAACCCATTTCAGGTGTGGGAGGCGCTCATGGCCAAAATCGAGATCTATACCAAGTTCTTTTGTCCATTTTGTTCGCGCGCCAAATCACTACTGGAATCGAAAGGGGCGGAATTTATCGAGATCGATGTGAGCATGGACTCCGCACTTCGGCGTACGATGGTCGATCGTTCGAACGGTGGAGCGACTGTGCCACAGATTTTCATAAACGGGCAACATATCGGTGGATCGGATGAACTTGCGGCTCTGGACGCGCGCGGTGGACTCGATCCAATGCTCGGGTGCCCGTCTGCCTGATGCGCATCGCGCTTGTCCAGATGCGGAGCGGAATTGATCCGCACTCGAATGCAGCATTTCTGGTCAGGGCGATCAAGGATGGGGCAGACGGTGGTGCCGGAATGGTATTTACCCCCGAAATGTCTGGCTTGCTCGATCGCGATCGCGCACGCGCCGGTCTCAATGTTGCAGATGAAGACACTGACGTTGTGCTGGCCAAGGTGCGCCAGACGGCTGCGGATTTGGGGATATGGGTTTCGCTCGGTTCGCTTGCACTTCGTGGCGGACCGGATGGACGCCTTGTAAACCGGAGTATCCTCATCGACGCACATGGTGTCATCCGTGCGCGATACGATAAGATACATTTGTTTGATGTCGACCTGCCTTCTGGCGAAAGCTGGCGAGAATCCTCAGCCTATACGGCTGGCAAAGAAGCAATTGTTGCAGATACCCCCGCCGGACATCTGGGCCTGAGCATCTGTTACGACGTCCGTTTTCCGGCACTTTATGGGGCATTGAGCACGGCCGGTGCAACGATACTCTCAATTCCTGCTGCGTTTACCGCTCCAACTGGGCATGCACATTGGCATGTCCTGCTGCGCGCTCGCGCGATCGAGAATGCGGCTTGGGTAGTAGCAGCCGCTCAATCCGGAAAGCATGAAGATGGACGCACAACTTATGGTCATTCGCTTGTTGTCGATCCCTGGGGCAATGTAGTGTTGGACATGGGCGAGGAATGTGGGGTTGGCTTCGCCGAAATCGACCCTGAAAGAGCCGAAGATGCGCGCGTGCGGATTCCGGTATTGCAGCATAGAAGAATAATTCCCGAACCCTTGGTTTTGCAATGATTGTATTCGACCTCAAATGCGATTCTGCCGGGCATGTGTTCGAGGCTTGGTTTTCAAGTTCGGAGGCTTATGCGGACCAACAGGAACAGGGACTGCTGACGTGTCCCGTGTGTGGCGATCGCCGGGTTGCGAAGGCGGTAATGGCGGTTGGAGTTCCTAAAAAAGGTAATGCCAACACTGCGCGTCACTTGGCGGCAACAACAGGACACGCGAATCTGGAAGCCAAAGAACTACTGGCTGCGATGGGAAAGGCTCAGGCGAAACTCCTTGAAGGCTCGCAATGGGTCGGACGAAAGTTCGATGATCAGGCGCGGGCAATGGATGCAGGAGAAATAGAGAAGACCACAATCCATGGCGAAGTGACGGCAGCCGAGGCACACGCACTGCTCGAGGACGGCGTTGCAGTCATGCCATTGCCGTTTCCGGTCATTCCGCCTGAAAAGCGCAATTGACCCTCAGCAAGCCGCAGCCTAACCGGTTTCAGGCGCGCCCGTAGCTCAGCAGGATAGAGCATCGGATTCCTAATCCGGAGGCCGTGGGTTCGAATCCCGCCGGGCGCACCAGAAAAGCGTGATTTTTTGAGCGCTTTCGCGCGCGCAGAAACTCACTATGGGACCAGATAAGCACCCGTTAAGCACCGTGAGCGCTTTCGGGTTTGCAGAGACGGAGCTACTCGGGATTATCCGATTCCTCTTCGGCTTTCAGTCGATCGCCTACGCATTACGTAAATGTCTGTTTTGTTGGACGAACCGGAAGAACGGCTTTCTGATCGCCAAGTCCCGAAAGCTGCCCGTCATTCATCAAGGTTCAAACGGGCGACGGCATTGCAAATATGTCTGCGTCGCACGCCTTCGCCAACTGAGCAGCGGTAATCTCTGTGCGGCCATTCCGGCCGTTGGAGAAATGCCATGGGACATTCAGACCTTGACCCCGCTGTTCACGAGCGGCGCCCTTGGAACGCAGGGCAAAATGTAGGGCCCAAACGCCCGCTCAAGCCGCGCGACATTTGGGCCATTCGCTTCTATCTCGACGAACATAAGCGCCTGCGCGATCGAGCGCTGTTCGATCTCGCGATCGACAGCAAGTTGCGTGGCTGTGATCTCGTTAAGCTCAGGATTGGTGACGTCGTCAGCGGCGGCCAGGTCCGTAACCGTGCGACGGTTATCCAACAGAAGACCGGCAGGCCGGTTCAATTCGAGATCATGACTGAGGCGCATAGGAGCCTCGAGACATGGCTGCAGCGCCGTGGTGGTGGCACGATCCTCGATTTCGTTTTCCCCAGCCGAATAGATTACATGGGCCACCTCAGCACACGGCAATACGCACGCCTTGTTGACGAATGGGTCGCAACGATCGGTCTAGATAGCCGCGAATATGGCACGCATTCGATGCGGCGAACAAAGGCGTCACTCATCTACAAAGCTACAGGTAACCTGCGGGCTGTGCAGATCTTGCTTGGCCACACCAACATTGAGAACACCGTTAGATACCTTGGCGTAGATGTGGACGATGCCCTGACTCTGTCAGAGCGGACCGACATTTAGTCGACTGCCGGCCTCTGGCCGCGCTGGGGGCCGGCAATGCGCTCTGGGTGTGTTGGAAGCGGTCCGGCCGGACTCGACAACCTTTCGGTCCTTCGCGAGCAACGTGAATACTCTCTAAAGCAGTCATTCGTTCAGATATACGGCGTTCCGCTTTGCACCCGTTATCAATCGTGATGTGCCTAGCCACGGTTTTCCAATAGCGGACCATCAGACTCTATGCTGACATCTCGCGTCAAAGGTTGATCTCGTGCATGTGCAGCAAGCCTTTGACGTTCCGATAACACACGATTACTGGACAAACATCGTCAACGCCAAGCCGATAATCTCAGGTGACGAATTGAGATAGAAGAACGCGTATGGCAGGCGGACCATTCCCGCCCACTGGATAGTCCCCAGATATCTCGCAGTGTGATTCGATAGGGCCCGACGGCCTTGACCACAGGCTAAATTCAGAAACTTCGACCGAGAACTACACTGGCTTGGCTTGAGAGCGTACCTCCGTTGCCATGGGCCAACGCCAGTTCGGCATCCTTTATCTGAGAGGCGGCTTCGCCGCGTAATTGGCGCGCGGCCTCGGTTATCGCGAGCAAGCCATACATGCCGGGGTGCGCGCAAGAGAGCCCGCCACCATTGGTGTTGACCGAAAGTGAGCCGCCGGGCGCGATCGTTCCGCCCTCGACAAAACGGCCACCCTCACCTTTGGGGCAGAAGCCAAGATCTTCAAGGAACAGTATCGTGTTTATCGTGAAGGCGTCATAAAGTTCCACGACGTCAATATCGTTTGGCCCAACTCCCGCCATCGCATAGGCTCTTCGTCCTGACTCGGCTGCTGCTGTGAACGTCAGATCCGGCATTGACGAAATCTGGCTATGAGATGTGGCCGCAGCCGCGCCCAGCACATAGACGGGCGCGTTTTTGAGATCACGTGCCCGGTCAGCACGCGTCATTACGATCGCGGCAGCGCCGTCCGTCACGAGGCAACAATCCTTGGCCGTCAATGGCGTACTGATCATTCGTGCGCCAAGGCAATCATCGATGGTAAGCGGGCCCTTCGCGAACGCTTCCGGATTCTGATTGGCCCATCCTCGCGCTGCGACCGCCACTTCGGCCAGGTGTTCGCGGGTTGTACCAAAGTCGTGCATGTGTCGAGCGGCAGCAAGCGCATAGCTGCTGACAGGAAAGAGCGGGTTGTAGGGCGCTTCCCAATTCGAACTCCGCGCAGCCGAAACAAGTTTGCCGCCTGCGCCGCTTCGCTGATTTGATCCATGCGCGATGAGCGCGGTGTCGATCATTCCTGCGTCAAGCATCAACGTTGCGGTAATCACATGGCTCATGAATGCAGAACCGCCCGTGCGGTTATTGTCCGTGAACTTGGGTCGCAGCCCGAGCGCCTCTGCAAAGGTCAGGCCAGCCAGAAAATCGTCCGGTGTGCAAATGAACAGGGCATCGACTTCCGAGAGCCGCAGACCCGCATCTGACAGCGCGAGCTTCGATGCCTGTGTTGCCAATTCCATTGAGCTCCAGCCCGGGGTTACCCCGAGGCCAAACGTTGCGGCCCCAACAATAGCTGTCTTGGCACGCGGAAATTGGTCGGTCATCAAAATCTATCCTGTTCGCAGTTGCCGCATGGCCCACCACGCATTAGCGAAGTCATGATTGAGGGCAATGTTGATGGTCAAACACACAATACCAAATCCGATGGCGATGGTGGGACGGTCCATCATAGTCACAGGTGCAGCGCAGGGTATTGGCAAGTCAATTGTTGATCTCGCGCTGGCTCTTGGCGCGCGCGTGATTGCTGTGGATCTCAACGTAACGGACATCAACGCGACCGATCATTTATTCCCCTTGGCGTGCGACGTCAGTCACGCAGACATGGTGGATGCTGTCTTTGCAGAAGCGATTGAAAGATTCGGCATCATCGACGGACTGGTAAACAACGCCGGAATATCGCGCCCCGCAATGGCAGACAGGATGACTCTTGAAAACTGGCAGTCCGTTGTCGACGTCAATCTCACCGGAAGCTTTCTGATGCTCCAGGCGGTGGGCAGGCACATGATCGAACAGGCCAAGGGTGGCGCGACGGGCGAACGATCCATCGTGAATATTGCTTCGGATGCGGGTCGGCGTGGCACGATCGGCCAGATCAACTATGGCGCGACCAAAGCCGGAGTTTTCGGGCTGACAATGAGTGCAGCCCGCGAATGGGCGCGGTTCGGAATCAGGGTCAATACGGTGAGTTTTGGTGTTGTCGAAACGCCGATGACAGAGACGATTCGGCAGGACAAGTTTCGCGACACTTACCTGCAGCAGATTCCGCTCGGGCGTTTCGCGCCGTCCGACGAGGTCGCACAACCCGTGGTGTTCATGTTGTCTGCAGCAGCGTCCTACATCACCGGCCAGACCTTGTCGGTCAACGGCGGCTTTGTGATCGGTGGATAGGCAGTCCATGGAAAGAGGAGCGCGTGATGACTGAACAATCCGGCCCCGAGGCGATCTGGCGTGCAGCCTTGGCCGACGGTCGATTCATGCTGCAGAAAAGCGTGGCGGACGATGCTTATGTTTTTCCGCCGCGGACGATGTCACCGGGGATAGGCGTTGATGATCTGGTCTGGGTCGAGGCAGCAGGAGCTGGTTCAGTCTATTCGGTGACGGTGATCAGCCCCAAGCCGCCTCTCGAGCCCTATAATGTTGTGCTTGTCGATCTCGATGAAGGACCGCGTGTGATGAGCAGGGTTGAAGGCATCCCGGCGCAAGCCGTCAAGATTGGCATGCGCGTGAAGGCACGGATTGGCGACGAGGCGGGCACGCCAATCTTGTTGTTCGATCCGGCTTAGCGCCCCAACTTAAGCTGGTTTCCCGACAAGGGCTCCAGCGGTTCTCAGTTGTTCAATCTCTTCTGCAGAAAACCCGGCTTCCTTAAGTATGTCATCATTGTCAGCCCCCAGCGTGGGCCCGATGTCGCCGATTGTGCCCGGAGTTTCCGAGAAACGTGTCGGAATGCCGGGCATACGGACCGGGCCAACATCGCTCTCGGCGCGATGCCAGAATCCGGTTTCATCCAGATGCGGATCAACAAGCAAATCGTCGGTCGACAAAATGGGCATTGCAGGGATTTGCGCTTTGCGAAACGCTTCCATCCATTCCGCCGTCGTTCGCGTAACGATGACATCGCTCAACGTGCCGAGAATGGCGCGAATATTCTCCGTCCGGCTTGTCATCGAAGCGAACATAGGGTCACGCGACCATTCGGGATCGCCGATAAGGGCGAAGAAGCTCCGCCATTGTTTGTCGTTATAGATCATCAGTCCGATATGGCCGTCGCGGGTTCGGTAGGGTTTGCGATCCGGCGCGGTAACCCTTGGATATTCGGGTGGCCCGGCTGAAGGCTCGGTTATCGAACCGCACAGATGTTCGGCCATGACAAATGCGGCCATTGTCTCGAACATCGGAATTTCGATTTCCTGGCCAACCCCGCTGCGCTCACGCGCAAACAGCGCTGCAATCACGGCATAGGCCCCGGTCAATCCGGCGACCTTGTCAGCCACAGCGCTTGCGACATAGCCCGGATCGCCTCCGGTCAGCCGCCCCTGCAATGATGCAAGCCCGGATGCTGCCTGGACTATGTCATCATAGGCTGGAAAATCCGAGTATGGGCCACCGCGCCCAAAGCCATACATGTTGGCATAGATGATCTTCTCGTTTGCAGACTTCAGCGCCGCATAGTCGAGCCCGAGGCGTCCAATCGCGGCCGCACGCATCGAATGGATAAAGACATCCGCATTCCGGGCGAGCCTGCTGACAACATCGCGCGCTGCAGGAAGTTTCAAATCGAGCGCCAGGCTGCGCTTCCCGCGATTGATGTTGAGGAACATCCCCCCACGACCTTTGTCGATGACCGGCGGTAATCCGCGTGTCGTATCGCCGTCCGGGCTCTCGATCTTGATGACGTCCGCACCAAGATCCGCAAATATCTGCGTCGCGTACGGACCCATCAACACACTCGTCAAATCAAGTATCGTTACACCCGCCAAGGGCCCTTTGCGCTGGCCACCCATGTCGATCAAACCTTTTTCGGCAGCGGTTTGAGCGCCTCGATCTGACGCTCAAGATCGATGAGGATTGGTTCGACCATCCTCTCGTCCAATCCGTGAGTCAGCCGGTTGATCGCCATACCTTCCAGAACATTTTGGGACAAGGCGAGGGCCAGATCAAACCGCGCCCGGTCACCCTGCCATTCCGGAAAGAGCTCGATGGCTTGCAGATACCAGCGGACACGAAATTCTTCCTGCGCCGGCACCAGAATGTTTGCCAGATCCTTGTCCGTTCGAGATGCCAGGGCCAGCTCGTGAAATGCCGTGAATGTTTGACCGGATATCTGCTTCCAATAGGCCCGCACCAAAGTGTGAACTTCGTGGACTGAGGATCCCGCACTTTGGCGGAATGCCCGCAAGCGCTTTTCATGAAGCTCGGCAATAGCCGCCTGCATAAGTGCGCTGCCATTTTCAAAATGGTGCAACATGGCGCCACGTGACATCCCGGCTTCTTCGGCAACACGCGGTGTCGTTGTTCGGGAGTAGCCATGTTTGATAATGCAGCGGATCGTCGCGTCAATCAGCCTCGCTCGCGTTGCTGCACTTTTTGCGGCCTGCACGTTCAATTCGAGGGCCGGGCCGGGTTTTAATGTTTTGATTGCAGTACGCGCCATCCGAACGGCCACCTCAAAAATAAAAGACAATCATGATTGTTTTTGCTTTGACAGGCAACCAATTCCGGCGCCTAAAACGTCGAGCGTCGATAATGGGAGAATCTGACGATGGGAAGAGTGGCAGGTAAAGTGGCTTTAGTAACCGGAGGTGGTTCAGGGCTGGGTAAGGCCGATTGCCTGATTCTGGCCGCTGAGGGCGCCAAGGTTGTTGTAAGCGATATCAATCTTGCATCGGCTGAAGCAGTGGCACGTGAAATCGGATCCAATGCAATTGCGGTCGAACATGACGTCACGTCAGAAGATGGCTGGAAGAAGACTTTGGCAGCAACAGAGGCGGCGTTCGGGGGGTTGAACATTCTCGTTAACAATGCCGGCGTGGTGGTGCTCGCCGATCCGGAAGAAACGACACTTGAGCAATTTCGCAAAGCCAATGCTGTCATGTCGGAAGGCGTATTCCTTGGTTGTAAATGCGCAATGCCGCTGATGGCAAGATCGGGTGGCGGGTCGATCATCAACATGGCTTCGACGGCCAGCCATTTGGGCTATCCTATTTTCTTTGCATACTCAGCGGCAAAAGGTGCCGTGCGGGCCATGACAAAATCCATCGCCATTCACTGTCAGGCCAAAGGCTACGGCATTCGCTGCAATTCAGTGCACCCGGCAGCAATAGAAACGCCCATGATCCAGTTCGCCGAAGGCCGGCCGGGCGAAGAAAATGCAATCCCGGAAGGCGTGCTTCCTGCGGGCGCTGCTGGCGCTCCCAAGGATGTTGCCGCCCTGGTTCTCTATCTTGCCTCGGACGAGTCACGGTTCGTCAACGGCGCGGAAATCCTGATCGACAATGCGCTGATCATCAGCCCATAAAACAAACAGATGTGATTGTTTTATTGCGGCGGACTGCAAAATGGTTCAGGCCTAGGATGATGGCCATCGCCAATATGAGGAGAGTGTAAGTGGATCTTGGTCTCAGCGGTAAGAAGGCGATCATCATTGGCGCGGCAAGAGGCATTGGCATGGCCACCGCCGAAATACTCGCACGCGAAGGGTGTGACCTCGCGATCACGGCACGCTCGGAAGACGGAGTCAAAGAAGCGGTCGCAAACCTCCGGAAGTATGGAACCAAAGTGTTCGGTTCTGCGATCAATGTGAAGAAAGAGGACGCCTATAAGGCTTGGCTCACCAAGGCGGTTGAACAGCTTGAAGGCTGTGACATCCTGATCCCGATAACCTCGGCCAGTGGCGGGATGGGCAGCGAGAAATACTGGCATAACGCCTTTGAAGTCGATGTGCTTGGCCCTGTCCGCGCGGTCGAGGCGGTGCTCCCGATCATGATCGAGCGGAAGACCGGTTCGATCGTTCTGATCGGCACGACTTCGGCAGTCGAAGCGATGGGAGGGCCGCAAGCCTATAACGCGATGAAAGCCTCGCTTATTACGTGGGGCAAACAACTTGCCCTTGCCCATGGCAAGGATGGTATTCGCGTCAACGTTGTTTCACCCGGCCCGATCGAGTTCGAAGGCGGCAATTGGGATATGATCAAGGGCACGATGGAAAAATTCTACGCCTCAACGCTCCGCCAACAGCCCAGTGGCCGGCTAGGTACGCCCGAGGAGATTGCGCGGACGATTGCCTTCCTTGCCAGTCCTGCGGCCAGCTGGTGCAATGGATCGCACCTCGTCGTCGATGGCGGCTTCACCAACCGCACACACTTCTGAGGCTGCCTGATGGACGTCAAGCGTCAGGTTGATATCATTCGGGTCAACCCGCAGGATTGGCCAAAAGGCACGCCTGCAGAAAAGGCTGAGGATCCCGAGCTCGGCACTGACCTGATCCCCGCCGAACGCTATTACTCATCCGACTTCATGGAGCTGGAGTGGCAGAAAATCTGGAGCAAAGTCTGGCTGCTCGGCGGTCGCTCGGACGACATAAAGGAAGCAGGCGACTATATTTGTACGGACATCGGTCGCGAATCCGTCATCATCGTGCGACAAGCGGATGGGTCCGTGCGGGCGTTCCCCAATGTGTGCCTGCATCGCGGCAACAGGCTCCGGCCGGAAGGGCTCGGAAATGCCGAAAACTTCAGATGTATGTATCACCATTGGACATATGACCGCGAAGGCAAGATCACACACATTCCCGACCTTGGATCCTTTCCGCAAGGCGGCCCTCCGGAGGGACGTTTGCCGTCGCTCCCTTGCGGCGAATGGGGCCACTTCGTCTGGTTTTCGTTCAACCCGGATGTTGAACCGCTCGAGGATTATCTGGGCGTTATCCCGCAGCACCTCGACCCCTACCATTTCGAGCGGATGGCCTGGAAGCGTGATTTCACGATCGAATGGGAATGCAACTGGAAGACGTCAGTCGACGCATTCCACGAGAATTACCATGTCCAGGGGATCCACCCGCAGCTGCAATGGTATCTCGATGATGTGAATGTCCAGATCGATTGCTATGACAAGCATTCGCGCTATCTCGTGCCCTTCGCGACGATCAGCCCCCGCGTAACGATGCCCTCAACCATTCCGCCCGCAATCGATTATATGATGCGTCATGCCGGCATGGATCCGGCGGAATATGAGGGACGTGTCTCCGACATTCGCCTCGACCTGCAGAAATTCATTCGAAACAACGCCAGGAAGCAGGGCAAGAATTTTTCACAGCTTAATGATGATCAACTGACCGACGATTATCACTATTCGATTTTCCCCAACGTCTCGATGAACATTCATGCCGAAGACATCATGATGTTCCGCCAGCGTCCTCATCCCACTGATCCGAACAAGATGTTCTATGATTTGTGGATGTTTGAACTTGTACCAGAAGGCGAGCCTTGGCCTGAACGCGCGCGTCACCAGCATTTCAAGCATGGCGACAGGTCGATCGGCCAGGTTCTTGATCAGGACGCTTTCAACTTGCCAACAGTTCAAAAAGGCATGCGTTCAAGCGCCTTCAAGGGATTGTGGCTGAACAGCCAGGAACTGCGCATTCGCCATTTCCACAATGTGATCGACGGTTTCGTCTATGGGCCGGAGGGCCGAAAAGTAGGCGATCTTTAGTGCCAGATGCCCTCGGGCAGATCGGCATCGCGAACGTCGCCATAGGCCCGCATCCGTCCTCTTCCCTTGAGCGCCTCACGATAGTCGGCAATTGGCATATAGTAGAAGAAGTGGACGCAGCGATCGGCAAAACGCCATTTTCCATCTTCGCAGCGACGATAAAGATCGTGATAGCGCATCGCTGTTATCATCGTTTCTCCATTGCGAACGACCTCTGCGTGGCTTGAAACAAGGCCCGTTGCCTCATCATTGTGCGTGAAATTGACATGCTGATCGTGGGTGACGTGAAAATTGAAGCCAAGCGATGCATACCGCTTGCGATACTGGTCCGCCATCGCGTCCCGCCCGCGACCATCCATGACGCCATCTGCTGACCGAAACCGACCGTCTTCTGTGAACAAATCCATCGCCCAATCGAGATCCCGATTGTCCATTGCGAAGGTGTAGGCGTGAATAAGGTCGTTGATCGCCTGCCGGTCTTCAATACGACGAATGCGTGCCTCAAGCGGATTCATGGGTGATCGGGAAATACAAGGCCGCGCTCCTCAACTGTGTGATCGGTGATTTGTCACGACCATGTCTTCTGCGAGGCATTCGAGGATGGGTGGAACCAGCCTGTCATGAAAATCGATATGCATGTGATGGTCGAATGCGGCTTCATCCCTGAACGTGGCAATGCAGTGAAACAGGTTTTCGTCCTCTTCCGACTGGAAAAGCTCATAGACAAGTGCATCGGGCTCATGCGCGAAGACAAGACCTTTGAGCTCGGTCTGGAGCGCAATGAAGTCCGACCGCTTGTCGGGCTTGACCAGCAAGCGGGCGATAAAACTCTTTCCGATACTCATGCGTGTTCCTTTTCAAGTTCGGCGACGAGCATGTCGCGCAAACGAAATTTCTGGATCTTGGATGTCGACATTGGCCATTCATCGACGAAGCGGATGTGGCGCGGCAGCTTGAAGGACGCGAGTTTGCCCGTGCAATGCGCGATGAGTTCGCTTTCGCTGGCCGCTGTACCCTCTTTCAGTTCAATGAAACCCGCTGGCACCTCGACATAACGAGGATGCGGGATGCCCGTGACTTGGGCCAGCTTGACCGCAGGGTGGGTTTGCAACACGGCCTCGATTTCAGCGGCGGCCACGTTTTCACCTCCGACTTTCATCATGTCCTTGGTGCGACCGTGAAACATGATCTGACCTTCTGGGTCGAACGAGCCGATGTCGCCAGTATGAAACCAACCTTCCGCATCGATCACTTCGGCCGTCTTCTCGGGCGCATTGTAATAGCCGGCAAGCATGTTGGGACCGCGCGCGATAATCTCCCCTTGTTCATCAACTGCGCATTCCGCTCCGGTTTCGACATTGACAATCCGCACCTCCCATTCATCAAGCGGGACGCCCAACCGCCACCCCCTCGCCTGCCAGCTGTCCGTCATCCTGCTGGTGCAGATCGTGCCTGAGCCTTCGGTGAGGCCATAAGTACCGACCATGATTGTCTGAGGCATGGCGGCCGACATTGCGTCCCGAATGGCGTCTGGCTGAACTGCGAAATTTGCGTTCATCAAGCGAACACTTGAAAGATCGGTTGTCGCAAATCGCGGGTGAGCAATCAGGTCCTGCATGATCGTGACGAAACAGGGGTAGGCATGCGTTGCCTTTTCGCGTTCGAGCATTTCGAGCGCCAACCCTGCATCGAAATTGGGGATGGTAAGGTAGGCGCCGCCAGCATCGACGATCGAAACCATCGGCAAGATACCGGCAATGTGAAAAATCGGGAGGGGAGACCAGAAGCGATCGCCCATGCCGATCGCATATCGGCGTCCAAGGTTTCGACTGTTGCCAATGATCCCTCTGTGACGGATGAGGCAACCCTTTGGATTGGCGGTTGTGCCTGACGTATAGAGGATCAGCGCGATGTTTTGCGGGTCAACAGCATCGATCCGCGCATCAACCTCACCGTCCGCAATCCGGTTGCCTTCTTCGAGCGCTTTTGCAGCGGGCACAAGGCGTTCCGGGCAGGGATCATCGACGCAAATAATGGATTTGAGCTTTGGCGCCTCTGGAAGCGCCAGGGTCTCGGTGTCCCCATCGCTTGCAAGAGACGGCAATGCAGACAGAAGCCGGTCGCCGAAATCGAGCGAGTCCGCCACGCGCCCGGTTGTTATCATGCAAACAAGATCGGCATCCTTGATGAGAAACGCCAACTCGCCCGGCTGATACCGTGCATTGACAGGGATGCAGACCGCGCCCGCCATCGCGATTCCGAACAATATGTCCATAAACTCTGGACGCGTTGTCAGAAGGATGCCGACATGGTCCCCCGGTTGGACACCACGCGCAATCAGAGCCTTGGCCCAATTGCGCGCCGTCCGGTTCATTTCTGCCAACGTCTCGCGGCGTTCGGGAAAAACGAGCGCTTCCTGATCCGGCCAACACTCCGCCCTGTTGCGGAGCAATGCCCCTAGTGTGTAGATGGCGGTGTCGGTCATACAGCTAAGAGATAATCGCGCGTGTAAGTCCCGTCGATATAATCGATCATCTTGACAATGATCGATGCGCTCTCGGGATTGGCCTGATGCACCTGGTCGGCCGCCTCGTCGACAAAGCTTTCAAAGACTGCAAAAGAGTATGGCTCTGAGCGGCGATAAAACTTGTAAGCCAATGTGCCAGGCTCTGCTGCGGCAATCGCCTCCATTTGTGGGATCAGCGCGGCAAAGTCAGCATCATGTTGTGGTTTCACCTTGAAGCTTGAAAGAAAGGTCCAACTCATTCTCCGGCATCTCCCTTTTCGCCGTCTATGTAGCGGTCAAGCTCGGTGTGAAAATGCCGCAGCCTTGCCTCCTGCTCGCTCCAGAGCGGCCCCTTGAAGCCGCGCGAACGGGCGCCCCTCTGTACGATCGGCAACAGTTCGGAATCCTGATCAAGCACCTCGCCAAGCTCGGGCGGTTGGCCGAGCGGTACTCGAACAATGTCTGGTCGGGTCAGGCCGGTCGTGTCCGTGCCGGGAGCCAGGCCCATCCATGCGGGCGGACCATATCCCGGCGCATCCAAATGCTTGAACAGGATGCATGTATCATAGGTAAACTGGTTGGGATCATCGGCATGGGGAAGAAACCGGTGGAGAAAGACCGCTTCGGGATGGCATCCGATCTGGACGTTGGGAAATACGCCATAAATCGTTGAATCGCTCAATTGGGTGTCGCTGAACTTGTCATAATCGAGACCGTAGCGGTTTGCCCGTTCGCGTTTTGCCGCTTGAATCGCAGCGCGACTTTCCTGAGCAGTGCCCTTGAAAGTCGATGGATCAATACCAGCATCTGCAAGCATCATCTGTATTCCCGGATTGATGGCTTGCTGATCGGGAAAGCGCGGCGAAGGTTGCGCAAACGGGACAAACTGACGGCTCATGCCATTGGGATAGAGATCGATCTGGGTGCGGTCGTCCATCACACCTTGCGTTTGCGGATGCACCGCATGCAGGTGATAAATCTCGTAGAAAGCATCGACCCCGCCTTTCCAGTTCGCTGCCCAATCCGACTTTTTATGTTGAATAACGTTCATCGATGCGATGTCATACAGATCCAACTGGCCGGCAACCGGACCGAGCCATTCGCGAAGCGGCGGAACAGAATCGTCCATCGATACAAAAACGAGTCCGGCAACTTCCTCGCAGCGAACCGGTGTCAGATCGTGCGCATGGCACAGAACCTGAGGATCGAACGTCTGCTCATCGGTGACTTTTGTGCACTCCCCGCCAAGACCAAAGCGCCAGTTGTGAAACGGGCAGACAAATTCATCGACCGAACCAAAATCGCCAAGGACAAGCTGGCTGCCGCGGTGGGGGCACACATTATAATGGGCCTTGAGGCCGCCATCATCCAGACGCGCAACGATGAAACTTTCAACGCCAATGTCGAACCGAATGAAATCGCCCGCATCGCGAAGATCTGAGGCTGTTCCCGCAAGCAACCAGGTCTTGGTCCAAAGACGCTCCCATTCCGCATCCTTGTAGCGCGGATCATAGAATCGATCCGGCCGGGGCCGCTTTGTCCCATTGTCGATCTCGGGCGCATGATCATTGAACGGGTGTGGCGTTCCCGTATGAATCTTCCAGTGCTTCGCTATGAAATTCACAGCTACCCTTCCTCTCTGTTTTCGGGCCCAATGGCCAGATCATGCCATGATTTCTGCGGGTTGCAATCTCGGTGATCGTCTTGTGAATCTCACCATACACCAAGCAGAAAAAAAACAAACATGATTGATTGTTAATTCAGCTTGTGCCACGTTGCATTCGTTCTTGGACCGGGGAACGCAATTCTCGGCCTGCGCCACAGGAGGAGGCTTGATATGGATATTCGCAAATTGGCAGTTGGTTCGGTTGCATCATGCTTGGCAATTGCATTGGCTTCGCCAGCTTTTGCCCAGGACGCGCAGGCTGATACCGACACGGGGTTGAGCGAGATTATCGTTACCGCAACAAAACGCGATTCAGACCTCCAGACGACACCGATCGCGATTTCGGCAGTTGATCAAACGATTATACAGCAAGCCAGCGCCAACGATATTGGCGATCTTTCAACCTTCGTTCCAAACTTTTCTGCCGCGCGGATCACAGGATTCAATGCTGCATCGTTCGCCATGCGCGGCGTGGGACAGAATAATATCATCGTCTATTACGAGCCTTCGGTCCTCGTGACGGTCGATGATTTTGTCGTGCCCAGCGTCCAGACACAATTGCTCGATACTTTTGATGTCCAGCAAGTCGAAGTCTTGCGTGGCCCACAAGGAACATTGTTCGGCAAGAACGCCATCGGTGGTGCCGTGACCGTCAAGACCAAGCGGCCTGACCTGGACAAGTTCGGGGCCGAAGTGCGCGGAACCTATGGCAGCTTCAAGTCTGCCTCGGTGAATGGGGCAATCAATGTGCCGATCATCGATGGCAAGCTCGCGCTGCGTCTGGTTGGCGGATACGAATATTCCGATGGCTATATGCGCAACGGCGCTTGTTATGGCCCTGTGGGCACCTTTCTGGCGCCTCCGTTTCCGGCCACGTCTGCAAAGTTCATAGGGCGGTCGGGTTGTGGAGATGGAAGCCGTGTCGGCGGGACGGACGTATACAATGTGCGCGCCAAACTGCTTTGGGAGCCATCGGACAAATTCGATGCACTGCTGCAGTATGAATTGCTCCGCGACAGTTCTGAAACGCCTGCCCCTGTGAACGAAACACCGGTCAATTCTGCATCACGGTTCTTCCTGTTTGATGCTCTTAATGTTGGATCGCGAGGCAACATTAACAGCGACCCGACCAAGAATGCCGGTGTCACGAATCGTTCGAGTGCGCTCATGCGCATGGATCAGGGTCATCGCGTCAATGTTGACGGGATTTACCTCAATATGAACCTTGATCTCGGCATGGGTACGCTGACGTCGGTTTCGGGATGGCGCAGCCAACGGTCGCGCCTGCCTAGCACCTATACCGGACAGGCACCGACCGCCGCTGATGGTTCTGTGCTCTCGCTGTTCGATGCGACACGTGATGACAATCGGAAAACCTGGCAGCAGGAACTTCGTTTTGCTTCAGACCTTGGCGGCGCTTTCGATTTTGTCGCCGGTGCCTTTTACCAACGCGACAATACAGATTTTTGCGTAAACCAGCTTTTGGGGTTCCTTGACCTTACTGGCGGTCCACTGCCGTTCGGAGCGTGGAACGATACGCCGTATATTCTGTGCAACGCGCAAAAGGCGAAATCGACTGCAGTTTTTGCGGAAGGCACATTCAAGGCAACCGACAAGTTGACGATTACGGCTGGCGGGCGCTTCACTTGGGAGCGCAAGACTTGGCGCGGCCGCCAACAGTCGTTCATCCCGACGCTTGGCGGAGGGTTTGATCTCAACTTGAAGCTCAATGATACGCTCGACGCGAGCGTATACAAATTTCCCGCAGGAGTTGTAACCGTTCAGGCACAAGACAATGAACCCACTTATCGGATCAGCGCTGCCTATGAAGCAACAGATGATATTTTCCTGTACGCGAACTATTCGCACGGTTTTAAAGGCGGCGGATTCAATGACCAGATTGGTGGATTCGCTCCGTTCGGGACGGATCTTGCGGCGTTCGCCAGCGCGGCGTCCGCAACGCGCCCCGAGACGGCCGACAGCTATGAGTTTGGTCTGAAGTCGGAATTCCTTGATAACCGCGCGCGGTTCAACATCACTGGTTTCTGGGTCGATTACAGCAATCTTCAAAAGCAGATCGTTGTGCCAATCACCGTGAATGGGCAACCAAATCAGGTGACCCGCTTTTTCAATGCTGCCAGTGCGCGGGTGAAGGGTATTGAAGCTGAAGCCACCGTTATTCCGACCCAAGGCCTTACGCTGCGTGGTGTGCTTGGTTATCAGGATGCCGCGTATCGCCGATACGTTACGCCAATCCCCTCAGGGTATGATCTGTCCACGGCACCGCTCGACCGGGCACCCAAGTTGCAATGGTCACTGGATGGTACCTACGCTGTCCCCGTTAGCGACAACTGGAAGGTCACGATCAACGGCAATGTGAATCACACAGGCCGTAACCTTTTCACCCAATCGATTGCCGACGCCCGCGACAATACGTTCCTGCGGGCACATACGTTGCTCAATGCGTCGATCACTTTGGCGCAGGCTGATGATCGTTATTGGTTCCGGTTGGTGGGCAAGAATCTTGGTGACAAGCGTTATGAGACTGCGAGCCAGGTGGTCGGTGGGCTTTGGACCTTCACTCTTTATGGCCCGCCCCGCTATTATGGCGTCGAAGGCGGCGTGAAGTTCTAGAGCGAAGAGTATTAACGATGCGACGCAGTTGGCAAATTCTTTTGTTCGCTGCGTCGCTCGCGCTTGCGGGATGCGGCAGCAATAACCCGACCGACAAAGTCGGTGGTGAGCGGATCACGTCGACCGACGAACTCCAGTCGCGCAGCGGCCCGACGATCGATGTCGAGAAACATCCGGGCAAGGGCCTTTTCCTGGAGAATTGCGCAGGTTGCCACAATGGCGGTGTGCCGAAGGCGCCGCAACAGGTCTGGCTCGAAATGATGGCGCCGGATGCCATCCTCGCCGCGATGAATGGCGGAATCATGAAGCAGCAGGCCGCCGCGCTTTCGGGCGATGAGCGGCGCCAAATTGCCGAGTATCTCGTTCGTACGCCACTTGCAGACTATAAGCCGCCCAAGCAGCCGCCAATGTGCGACGCACAGCATGCCGGGTTTGATGCTGCCTCTCCGCCCGCGCAAATCGGCTGGGGTCACGATAACCGTCGCTTCACGCCCGCGGGCGTGGCAGGGCTGACCAAGGAGCAAGTTCCAACGCTCAAGCTGAAATGGGCGATGGCCTATCCGGCAGCGATCCGCGCTCGGTCTCAGCCAGCGATTGGCTGGGGCGCCGTGTTTGTCGGCAGCCACGACGGGACTGTCTACGCACTCGATCTGGACAGCGGCTGCACCAAGTGGCGCTTCCGTGCATCAGCGGAAGTACGAAGCGCCATTGTTGCGGATGCGGCGAACAACCGGTTGTACTTCGGTGACGTTCTTGCGCGCGCCTACGCCATTGACGCGATGACGGGAAAATTGATTTGGCAAACCAAGGTTGATGACCATGGCAATGCCACGATTACCGGATCGCCCACGCTGGGGGGTGGCCAATTGTTTGTGCCGGTTTCCTCGTTGGAGGTGACTGCGGCGGCTGATCCCAAATATGCATGTTGCACTTTCCGCGGGTCAGTCGTCGCATTGGATCCGGCGACGGGGAAGCAGCGTTGGAAACACTTTAGCGTCATCGACACCCCGACTGCGCGTGGCAAGACCAAAAGCGGTACTTCAATTGTTGCGCCATCGGGAGCGCCGATCTGGAGCAGCCCGACATATGATGCCGTCACCAACAGGGTCTATTTCGGATCCGGCGAAAACTATTCGTCGCCTGCCGACGGCAATAGTGACGCTGTCTTTGCGATTGATGCCAAGTCCGGAAAGCGCATTTGGACGACACAGCTTACAGCTGGTGACGCCTGGAATGTGGGCTGCATGATGGGTAACGAGAATTGTCCCAGCGAGAAGGGGCCCGATCTCGACGTCGCGTCGTCGGTTCTCGTTGTTGCTATTGGCGGTGGCAAGAAAATGATCGTAGCCGGCCAGAAGTCCGGCGATGTCTATGGTCTCGATCCCGCCAGCGGAAAGATTGTGTGGAAAACCAATCTCGGTCATGGGGGAACCCAAGGCGGAGTCCATTTCGGAATGGCTGCACAGGGTCGTCTGGTGTATGTGCCGATTAACGATATGGCCGATACGCGCGACGGCCGGGAATACGATGCGAAGCGTCGTGGGTCAGGACTGCATGGCATTGATGCGGCGACCGGAAGAGTGTTCTGGAAGACGCTTGCGGATAATGTCTGTGGCAATCGCCCCAATTGTGACCCCGGTATTTCATCGGCGGTCAGCGCCATTCCCGGGCTGGTCTTTGCCGGGCATCTGGACGGGCGCTTTCGCGCCTATGAGGGACGCAGCGGCAAGGTGATTTGGTCGATCGATACGATGAAAGAAGTCAAAACCATTTCCGGAAAAATGGCCCATGGTGGTGGAATGAGCGGCCCAGGAGCCGCAATCTCAAACGGCTATGTTGTCGTCAATTCGGGATATGGCCTGTATTATCACAGCCCTGGCAATTTGCTGATGGTGTTCACGCCCGACGGAAAGTGATAATCAGGCGGCGCCTGGGATATTGAAATAGTCAGGAATGCCCGCGGGCCAGTTGACCCCCCATTGATTCTGCCCGCCGTCGACATTGATCACTTCACCGGTGATGAACTTGCCGCTGGGCGCCGCCAGATAAATCACCGATTCAGCAATGTCCCAGGCATCGCCACGCTGCTTCATGGGATTGGCGAGATGGAAACGTTTCAACGCTTCGTCGGGATACACGCCGAAGCCTTCTGTCTCGACGATACCCGGCGCCACACAATTGACGCGAATTTTGTGCGGAGACCATTCGGTTGCCAGCGTTTTCGAAAGGTACAACACACCCGAGCGAGCTGCACAACAATGGGCACTTTGCGGCATGCCGCGCTCAGTTGTTGCAATGATGTTCACAATATTGCCGGGCTTGCCAGCAGCAACCCAGCGCTTGGCCGTCTCCTGCATCATCCACCATGTGCCGTTGAGGTTGAGATCCATCACGGCAAGCCAGCCCTTGCGACTAAAATCGATCGCATCCTGCGGGAATTGTCCGCCGGCATTGTTGATCAGCGTATCAATCCTGCCATGACGCTCAAGCACCGCATCGAGCATCGCTTCGACCTGATCCGGCTCACGGATTGACATCGGGACGACCATTGGACGCCTTCCCACAAATTGCTCGATTGCGGATTGCGCCTCCTCGAGTTTCGACGCGGTTCGCCCGCAAAGGACGACATTGGCGCCGAGGCGCGTGGCCAGAAATGCCATCGCCTTTCCCATTCCAGACCCGCCGCCAGATATGATGATCGTCTGATCCTTGAGCAGGTCGTCGCGGTAAACTGTCGGATGTTCCGCAAGCTCTTCATTTGTAAAGCCAAAGCGCGGCCTCGCTTTGCCGTCGACATCGATGTCCAGTTGCACGTTCATGCGGCCTCAACCCAGTTTTGCAAAAGTGGCTCAACCTGCAAATGCGACGGAATCCGGTTTGGTCCGATCCGCCGGTCCAGCTCTTCGTGCCAGTGGTAGATACGTCGTTCCTGATAGTTGAGAGGGATGCCCTTGAACCCCGGTGATTCAACCGATTCCTGAATTTGAGGGGCAAACTGCGTGTCTTCAAACAATATGCGTTCGAAGTTATCGATGCGTGATTGCCATAGCGGCGACAAATCTTCCTTTGCGATCCGCGGTCCAAACCAGTGGCACTCGATTCGCATTGTCGCGGCCGTTCGCGGCCAGAAAACAAGCATGGGCAAGCCGGATGAGGACGGCGGCATCACGATGTTTGGATAGATGTTGTAACTCACATTATTGTCGCGTGGGATTTCCGTGACAGTCGCTATCTCGGGCATGCCCTTGGTCCCGGGATCGATCCAGTCCGGCCGGCGATTAGGGGTTGTCATCCTCGAATGGCCGCCGGACCACAGGGTGATCGTCGTGCCACGGTGATCGAGAAAGCGATCCACTGTACTCTGATGGATTGATTTGAGATGATATACTTCCAGAAACGCATCAAGCAGGACCTTGACGTTACAGGCCACATCATAGCCACGCGAGTGAACCAACATCAAATTTTCAGGCTGGAACTGGGCAAGCTCTCCAGCGACCGGCCCGAGTGACTCGATCAATGGCTTTGCATCTTCGTCTTCATTGATGAAAATCCAACCGCCTAGCATTTCGCAACGGACCGAAATGAGGGATCTGCAAGAAAAATCAAAGTCGACAAAATCGCGCTTGTCGCGAATGGCGGTCAATTCGCCTTCAAGCGTGTAGCTCCAGCCGTGATAGCCACAGACAAAGCCGCGCGACTGCCCGGCATCTTCCTTCACAAGGGGCCCACCGCGATGACGGCATGTATTGTAAAAGGCGCGAATTGAACCGGTCAAATCGCGAACGATCAAGATTGGTGACCCTGTATTTCTCGTCAGGAACCAGCTTCCCGGCTCCGGCAATTGGTCTTCGTGTCCTCCGTAAAGCCAGCTCCGCTTCCAAAGCCCTTCTTGCTCGAGCGAAAGGAATTCAGGATCAACATATCGGCCGGCAGGAATGTCCGAAAGTTTTGGAAATCCCTGAGGCGGCGCAACGCGCGCTGTCTCGAAATTCATTTGGTCTTTAACCCGCTCGGTCGCCGCTGCGTCCAATGCCGCACTCCTTCAAACCCTCGACTGACATGTTTAGCGTTTGAAAAACAAAAAACAATCATGCTTGTCTTTTTTATCGCGTCCAATCGGTAATCCGGTTAACAGCGAAACGGCAGAAGCAGGAAGCGAAAATGGACTTCAAGCGAACCGAAGAACAAATGCAGCTACAAAAACATGTGCAGTCATTTGGGAGTGCAGACTTGCCAGTCGATACGGTCGAATTCAAACACGACGCCCATCGATCTGATCATGCTTTGATCACGCAGTTTGACGAGGGGCAATAGACTTGATTTCGATCATCGCAGAGGCTGATTTGCCGATTGGTACCAACCGCGCCTTTGAAGTGAGCGGCGAGTCCATTCTGATTGCTCGGACTGCACACGGCGTTTTTGCGATCGAGAATCGATGCAGCCACGCTTTTCAGACGCTTGAGGGAGGAAAGATGAAGGCGGTGCACATATTTTGCCCGCTCCATGGCGTTCGCTTCGACATGCGCGACGGATGTCCATCCGGTACGCTGACAGACAAGCCCATCCGGACATGGCGAGTATCGATAGTCGATGGAATGATCGTGATTGGCGGCGAGCCCTCATGAAGCGATTGTTGCATATCCAGGCGAGCCCACGAGGTTCCCGGTCAAGGTCGGGTGCGATTGGCCTCCATTTTCTGGAGAGGCTGCAAGCCAGATTGGAAGATCTGGACATTGCGACATTGAATGTCTTTGACGCGGACCTTCCAGCCTTTGATCGCACCGCAATCGAGGGACGTTATGGACTGCTGGTTGGTAAACCTGTGCTGCTCGAGCAGTGCGAGGCATGGGCTGAACTCCGGACGATTGCCGACCATTTTCTCTCGTTCGATACGTGGCTTTTTACGGTTCCAATGTGGATTTTGGCTTGCCCTATCGGTTGAAGCACTATGTCGATCTGGTAACCCACCCGGGCCTGACTTTCCGCAATGATGCAGACGGGAATGTCGAAGGACTGGCGGCCGGACGCACCGCAGTCATTATTGCAGCCAGCGCGATGCCATTCGGCACCAATCCTCAAATTGACGCGCTGGACTTTCAACTATCCTATTTGCGCGCCTGGCTCGGCTTCATTGGCGTAACAGACGTTCACTCTGTTCGCGTTGCCGGAACATTCGGGCCGGATGCGATGGTGGAAATGGCGATGGAAAAAGCACGGGTGGATGCCGACCTTCTCGTCGATCAATGGCAACCTCGCGCAGCGCGTGTATAGACCAGATTGATGCTGGTGAAGCTGACGACTGTCTCTCCTGCCTGATTGATCATCTTATACAGTGTCATCGCAGTTCCGCGTGCCTTGCCTGTTTCGGAAGCCTTCAATCCGGTAATTTCCGATGTAACGTAAACTCTGTCTCCTGCCCGAAGCGCAGTCTGGATCCTAAGATTGTCGAAGCCGATGCCGCAGACAAAGTCGATATCACCGTTTATCTGATGATCCATCTGCCGCCACAGTGCGAGTACGTACACTCCGCTCGCCACGACCTCTCCGAAATGGGAATCCTTCGCGGCATCGACATCGCTATGGAACCACTGCGGATCATAACGGCGCGCAAATGCGACCATCTCTGCCTGGGTGACGACAATGGCCTCTGATTGCCGAAGTTCGCCAATACACAAATCTTCAAATGACCGTGGCGGTCGGGTCAAGCCGCTTCGAACCTTGCTGACGGCAAGCAGACACTATCAAGGTCCAGCACATGCGTCAGGCGACCAAGCGCCATCCATGCCCCGATGCAAAATGTCATATCGACAATCTCTGCATCGCTGAAAAGGGCATGCATTCGCGTCCAAAGCTCTTCGTCGTGCTTGATTGTCTTGGGGGCGCTTCCCATACGATCGGCATATTCAATAACCAGACATTCCCGCGGGGAGTAACAGTCTGCATTCCGCCAATTTTCAATCTGTGCATAAAACCGTTCATCAGGAACGGGGTCGCCACGTGCGCTCACGGCCAGTTGCGGGTCAACGCCAGCGCTTTCTAGAAAACCGCCCAAGTCCCGGTCCGACCGCATTCCCATGCACAGTTCGCATCCATTGATTTGAGCTGTGCGCATTCTGGCAGCTTCAAGCTCACGGAGCGAAAGAAGCGACTTGGTGTAAACGGCGTGTATATAGCTACCGGCTCCCCCAGCAATTTCGGGGGCATAATGGCTCCAAACATAAGCCGACGGATCATTTGCAAACTCATTAGGGACATGAACACGTGGCACGGTGCTTCTCCTCAAAATAGCGAAGGCACAGAGTAACCGAACTCAGGCAAAGGACAACAATTTCCAGCAAAACGATATCGAGTTTCGAACGCTTTATGTGACTTTGTCAAATGACTACCTCTTAAGCTTTTCAAGCGCAAAGAAGTCCGCCCATCGTCCGCCATCTATTGCCAATACGCGAATGTCTGCCTTGCCATGATTCACACCCAAAAGCGGACAGTCCGCTCCCCACAACAAAACAGCTAGTCAATAAATTGTACTCGGCCCCGGTCTTGACCGGTCAAAGCGACTGCGGCATTTTGCAGGTAGGGGAGAACGAAAATGAGACTTGTTTTCATGATGGCGATCGGACTGATTGCTTCTTCACAA
>JANOFN010000006.1:0-101380 GCA_031413655.1 Sphingomonadales bacterium
AGCGACTTTACCTGGGACGGAAAGCTGGGCGTTGAAGCACCGCTCGGCAAATCCACCAAAATGCAGTTGAACGGCACCTACTATGCCGCTCGCGACATTGCGCAAGGCAGCCAGGCGTCGCGCGGATCGATTGACTTCTCCGTGTCCCGCACGTTCGCAAAGGACCGGATCAAGGCCAGCCTCTCGGCCACCGATATCTTCAACACCTTTGGGACCAGGACTTTTGTAGACGGCGTCGGATTCGATGCCCTCTATGAAAATTACTATGAGACACAGGCGGTGATGCTGAGTGTCGAGTTGAAAATTTGATCGGTTGCCAAATTTGCGCAAAACCGCCGACGCGGTGATGACACAGAATGCCCGTTTTCGAGTCTGCTCCTGAGGCTGGGCATGGCGAGTTGGCGTCGAAAGGTATTCCCGGGCTCCGCAAGGCTCAGGCTGTATTAGGCGGGGAGGTTAAATAGCGAGCTTTGATCAACGCCGAATTTGATCGGCAGGAATCGCGGCACCTTTAGCCGTAAAGATTAGTATTGTCCGTTGACTAAAGCGGACATTGCTTGCGCAGGTGTGAAGTGTGACGCCCCCGTTTGGGGCGCCACACTCTATTTCATGCCAGATCGAAGCGGTCGAGGTTCATTACCTTTGTCCACGCAGCAACAAAATCGCGCACAAACTTTTCCTGGGAATCGCTGGAGCCATAGACTTCAGTAAGGCCGCGCAAGATCGAGTTTGATCCGAAGACAAGATCGTTGCGCGTGCCTGTCCATTTGACAGTTCCGGATTTTCGATCACGGCCTTCAAACGTGCCTGCTTCTGTCCCGCTCGATGTCCAAGCCGTGTTCATATCAAGCAAGTTCAGGAAGAAATCATTCGTCAACGTCCCTGCGCGATCCGTAAAGACCCCGTGTTTTGATCCATTGGCATTTGCACCAAGAGCGCGCATCCCGCCGATCAGCACTGTCATTTCAGGAGCAGTTAGTGACAGCAGCGACGCGCGATCGACCAGTGCGTCTTCCGCGGCCCGTTTGCTGTTCTTGTCGAGATGATTGCGGAATCCATCAGCCTTTGGTTCCAGAACCGCAAAGGAATCAACGTCCGTGTCGTCCTGCGTTGCATCTGTCCGTCCCGCTGAGAACGGAACCGTTATGGGCGTACCGCCATCTTGCGCTGCCTTTTCAATGGCCGCTGAACCGCCAAGGACGATCAGATCAGCCATGGAGACCGTCTTGCCGAAGCCTGCCTGAATGGCTTCCAGCTTCCTCAGAACGACGCTTAGTTCCGCAGGATTATTGACCGCCCAATCCTTTTGCGGTGCCAAGCGGATGCGAGCGCCATTTGCGCCACCGCGCTTGTCACTGTTGCGGTAGGTGGAGGCCGAAGCCCATGCCGTTGTCACGAGCTGAGCAATGCTCAAGCCAGATCCCAAAATTTGCGCTTTCAACGCGGTTACATCTGCGTCACTGATTGGCACGCCGGTTGCCGCTGGAACAGGGTCCTGCCAGATCAGTTTTTCACTTGGAACTTCTGCTCCGAGATAGCGGGAGACCGGCCCCATATCACGGTGTGTCAGCTTGAACCAAGCACGAGCATAGGCATCGGCAAATTCAGCGGGATTTTCATGGAAATTCCTTGAAATAGGTCCGTAGATCGGGTCCATTTTCAAAGCCATATCGGCAGTGGTCATCATCAGCGGTTCGGTTCTTGATGGATCGTGCGCGGCGGGCGCTTGAACTGCGTTTGATGCCACTGTTGGTGTCCATTGCTTGTGGCCGCTGGGGCTAGTTGTCATTTCCCAGTCATAGCCAAGCAGAACGTCGAAATAGCCATTGTCCCACTGTGTCGGATTAGGGGTCCACGCCCCCTCAAATCCGGCGGTCGTGGTGTCGCCGCCTTTTCCGGTACCGAAGCTGTTGAACCAGCCGAGGCCTTGCGCCTCGATGGCTTGGCCTTCGGGTTCGCGGCCCACCTTGTCTTCGGGGCCTGCGCCATGGCCTTTGCCAAATGTGTGCCCGCCTGCGACAAGCGCCACGGTTTCATAATCGTCCATCGCCATACGGGCGAATGTTTCACGAATGTCACGGGCAGAGGCGAGGGGATCCGGCTTACCGTTCGGACCTTCCGGATTTACATAAATCAATCCCATCTGAACCGCGCCGAGTGGCTGCGCCAGTTCACGGTCGCCACTATAGCGTTCGTCACCAAGCCATTCGGTTTCCGGGCCCCAGTAAATATCTTCTTCCGGCTCATGCACGTCGACACGTCCGCCTGCAAAGCCAAAGGTTTTGAAGCCCATCGTTTCCATGGCGACGTTGCCGGCGAGAATCATCAAATCTGCCCAAGACAATTTGCGGCCATATTTCTGCTTGATCGGCCAAAGCAGCCTGCGTGCTTTGTCGAGATTGCCATTGTCCGGCCAGCTATTGAGCGGTGCAAAACGGTGGGAGCCGGATTCTGCACCGCCGCGCCCATCATACGTACGATATGTCCCGGCGGAATGCCACGCCAAGCGAATGAACAGACCGCCATAATGCCCGAAATCGGCCGGCCACCAGACTTGCGAATCTGTCATCAGAGCGGCGAGATCCGCTTTCACCGCCGCCAGATCAAGACTTTTGAACGCAGCAGCATAATCAAAGTCTTCATCCATCGGATCAATAAGGGGAGAGTTTTGGTTGAGCACCCGCAGGTTGAGTTGATTGGGCCACCAATGCTGGTTAGCCCCGCTTCCAGTAAGCTTCTGCTTACTATCACCTTGCATGATTGGGCATTTGCTGACTGATGACATATCGAATGACCTTCCTTGATCCAATGCTGGAAGAAGGATGCCCCATTTAACTTGATCGACTAAGCGAATTATAGTGATCACATTAATCGATTTTACCACTCATACGGAGCGGCACCTTACCCCAAAACGACCTTTTGCTGGCAAGCCGCAGCATTTTGACGCATGGAAACCTCTCCGATCCTTGACCTGGAAAGTTGAAATGTCAGAAGAGTTCTATCGCATCAAGCGCCTCCCTCCTTATGTCATCGCCGAAGTGAATGCGATGCGGGCGGCCGCGCGGCAGGCGGGGGAGGACATTATTGACCTTGGGATGGGCAATCCAGATCTTCCTCCGCCCCAGCATGTGATCGACAAGCTATGCGAAGTGGCGATGAAGCCCGATGCCCATGGCTATTCAGCTTCCAAGGGCATCCCCGGGCTGCGCAAGGCTCAGGCAGGTTATTATGGCCGCCGCTTCGGGGTCGATGTCGATCCGGAAAGCGAAGTCGTGGTGACGCTCGGCTCGAAGGAAGGGCTGGCCAATCTTGCCCAGGCAATCACGGCACCTGGCGACGTGATTCTCGCGCCCAACCCGTCCTACCCGATCCACACTTTCGGCTTTATCATAGCCGGAGCGACGATCCGCAGCGTGCCGACCACGCCGGATGAACGTTATTTTGAAGCGCTCGAGCGGGCGATGAAATTCACCGTTCCCAAGCCTTCGGTGCTGGTGATGGGTTATCCATCGAACCCAACCGCCGAAGTCGTCGATCTCGCTTTCTACGAACGCGTCGTTGCCTTTGCGAAAGAACATGGGCTGTGGGTGTTGTCCGACCTTGCCTATTCCGAGCTCTATTACGACGGCTGCCCGACGCCTTCGATCCTGCAAGTCAAGGGCGCAAAGGATGTCGCGGTCGAGTTCACCTCAATGTCGAAAACCTACTCTATGGCCGGTTGGCGGATCGGTTTCGCGGTGGGCAACAAGACGCTGATTGCGGCGCTTTCGCGGGTCAAATCCTATCTCGATTATGGCGCGTTTACGCCGATCCAGGCGGCAGCGGTGGCCGCGATCAACGGGCCGCAGGATATCGTCACCGCAAATCGCGAGCTTTACAAGAAGCGCCGCGACGTGCTGGTCGAAAGCTTTGGGCGCGCCGGATGGGAGATCCCCTCCCCGCGCGCCTCGATGTTTGCATGGGCACCGCTGCCACCCGCGCTTGCCCATCTCGGCAGCCTTGAATTCTCCAAGCAATTGCTCACCCATGCGGGCGTCGCGGTTGCCGCGGGCGTTGGCTATGGCGAGGAAGGCGAAGGCTTTGTCCGTATCGCAATGGTCGAGAATGAACAGCGGCTCCGGCAGGCCGGGCGGAATGTCCGCAAATATCTCCAGTCGATGGGGGTGAATGTCGGCGTGAAGGCGGGCTAGGCCAACAACCGCATGTCCCGCTCCGATTTTGCTTTCTCGCACCGTTTCCGCGTCCGTTGGTCTGAGGTCGATCCGCAGGCTGTGGTCTTCAACGCGCGCTATCTGGACTATGCCGATATCGCGATCACCGAATATTATCGCGAAGTCGGCTTTCGCAAGCTCCATCCCAATGAGCCGCTCGAGTTTCATGTCAAGCGCGCAACAGTCACCTGGGCCAAACCGATCGAGGCGGACGAAATGATCGATGTGCTGGCGCGCACGGTAAGATCCGGCACGACAAGCATGACGCAAATGGTCGAAATTCACGGCGCCCGGGACGACGGCGCAGACGATCTGCGCGCCGAGGTGGAACTTGTGAATGTCCATGTGGACTTGGCGAGCCATCGTCCGATCCCCCTGCCCGACTGGCTCGCTCCGGCCTTTGCGGCCTTTGACAGTGGAACCGCTGGCTGAAATTGCCGCACCTGTGCTACGGCCATGCCCATGAAGGAAACCGCAATAAACCCGATTGACCTGATCGCCCGAATGGGCAACGCCGCCCGACGGGCGACAGGCGAAATTGCACGGCTACCCTCCGGCAGGAAATCGGAGGCCCTTGTTGCAGCCGCCGCCGCGATACGAACGCACTGCGCCTCGATTCTTGATGCCAATGCCCATGATCTCGAGCGCGGCAAAGCCAACGGATTGAGCGAAGCGATGCTCGATCGCCTCGCGCTGGACAGGGACAGGATTGAAGCAATTGCCGCTGGAGTCGAAGCTGTGGCCGGCTTGCGCGATCCTGTTGGCATGCTGATTGACAAAAGCACGCGACCAAACGGGTTGAAGCTCTCGCGCATCAGGGTTCCTTTGGGCGTTGTCGGAATCATTTACGAAAGCCGCCCGAACGTGACTGCGGATGCCGCAGCGCTTTGTCTAAAATCCGGCAATGCCGTCATCTTGCGTGGCGGGTCGGAAGCATCGAAATCCAACCACGCGATCCACGCGGCGATGATCAAGGGGTTGGAGCGTACGGGCTTGCCAGTGGATGCCATTCAGATTGTGCCGACCACCGATCGTGCTGTTGTTGGAGCCATGCTCACCGCGCATGGCGTTATCGATGTCATCATTCCACGAGGCGGCAAGGCTTTGGTTTCGCGGGTGCAATCGGATGCCCGGGTGCCCGTGCTCGCGCACCTCGATGGCATCTGCCATACCTATGTTGATGCCGCCGCTGATGGCGCAAAGGCAAAAGCAATCGTCGTCAATGCCAAGATGCGCAGGACTGGCGTTTGCGGTGCGACAGAGACGCTCCTGATCGATCAGGGTTATGCCGAACCGGGCGCGCTTCTTCAGGCGTTGATCGAAGCTGGGTGCGCGCTGCGGGGCGATGCAACGACCTTGGCGATCGAACCCCGGGCCCGGGCTGCAATGGAGGCGGATTGGGAAACCGAATATCTCGACTCGATCTGCGCCGTTCGCTTCGTCAATGGTGTGGAGGGTGCGATTGCACACATCGCGGCACACGGTTCGAATCATACTGATGCGATCATCACCGAAGATGCGGGTGCCGCAGAATCGTTTCTTTCTGCGGTCGACAGTGCAATTGTGATGCACAACGCTTCAACCCAGTTTGCTGATGGCGGCGAATTCGGTCTGGGCGCAGAAATCGGGATCGCGACCGGACGGCTCCATGCCCGAGGCCCGGTCGCACTTGAAGGGCTGACAACCTATAAATGGATCGTGCGCGGGACAGGCCAGATCCGGCCTTGACGCCCACAGCGCTTCTTGGCGGATCATTCAACCCGGCGCATCGCGGCCACCGCAGGATAAGCCTGTTCGCCGCCAAGGCGCTTGGCGCCGAGGATGTCTGGTGGCTCGTGTCGCCCGGCAACCCATTAAAGGAGGGCGCCAAGGATATGGCACCGCTCAACGCGCGTTTCAGATCAGCACGAAAAATTGCGCGCCGAAGCATCATCCGTCCAACTGCAATCGAATCGAGACTGGGCACACGCTACACGGTTGACACTCTCTTGACGCTTGTCCGCCGCTACCCTGACCGCCGCTTCATCTGGCTGATGGGGGCTGACAATCTCGCCCAGTTCCCCCAATGGCGCGACTGGCGGAGGATTGCGCGAACGATCCCGATTGCGATTATTGCGCGCCCAGGTTATGAGGGTGCCACTCAGGCGACCCGCGCCATGGGCTGGCTGCGGAAATTTGTCCGCCCCGCACGTCAGGCAAAACATTGGACAGAGTGGAGAACACCGGCGCTCGTGCTCTTGCGCTTCCGCCCTGACAAAAGCTCCGCCACAGCGATCCGCCGGGCCAATCCCGACTGGTATTGCCAATCCACATCCACCCCCCTGCGCGATCCTGTAACGCGCCGTATGATCGATTGAGACCAAATTTGCCCGCAGCCTCTGCCGCCAAAAGCGCCAAAGCCCCCCATCCTTCAGATGTCCTTCATTCACTGATTCTCCAATCGCTCGACGACGATCAGGCAGTGGAGACGGTGTCGATCCCGCTTGCCGGAAAATCTACCATTGCCGATCACATGGTGATCGCAAGCGGTCGGTCGACAAGGCAAGTTGCTTCAATGGCGCACAAGATTGCCGAAAAGATCAAGGGTGAGTTCCATCGTTCGCCCCGTATCGAAGGCCTTCCAGCCGCCGACTGGGTGCTGATCGACGCCGGCGATGTGATCGTCCACCTCTTTCGCCCCGAAGTCCGCAGCTTTTATAACCTTGAGCGCATGTGGGCCTTTGGCGATGCGCCTCCCACTTCCGAGAACACTTGAAGCTTCACATTATCGCGCGCGGCAAGATGGGACGCTGCCCCGAGGCTGACCTGATCGCGCGGTATGAAAAGCGGATTGGCTGGCCCTTCCAGATCACTGAATTGCCCGACATCGGCGGAAAATTGCCAAGCATGTCGCAGGGCACCAAGATCATCGCACTTGATGAAACCGGCGAGCAATTGGGCTCAACAAACCTTGCCCACACCCTTGAGCATTGGCGCGATTCGAGGGCACGTGAAGCGCGTTTCCTGATTGGTGCTGCAGACGGACTTTCAACAGAAGAACTTGCAAGCGCCGATTTGCTCGTCGCTTTTGGGCGGGCGACTTGGCCGCACATGCTCATCCGGGCCATGCTCGTCGAGCAAATCTACCGCGCAACAAGCATCATTGCCGGACATCCCTATCACCGCGAAGGGTGACACGTTCAGGCGGCGTGCAATGCATTTCCGGTCGTTTCGATCGGAAAATCCATCCCCGGAACAATCATTGTCCGCTTGGTCAGCTCGACAAACTTGTTCGCCATGAGTGACGGCGCTGCAGCGCGCTCTGCACGATCCGCCAAAAGAGCAACCGGATCAATTTCCTGATCAAATTTGATGCCGATCCTGTCCTTTCGTGCCCAGACGATCTGCCCAAAAAGTTTGCCTACATGACGAATGACGACCGCAATGTATCCGCCAACGGTAACATGTGGCGGCACAACCGCCATCAAGCCCCCAGCAGATATGTTGCAAATGCGGATCGAGACCGGATCCGCGAACGATTCACCAATGATTTGTGCGTTGAGGACCACGGCGTAACGACGCTCTGAAGTTTCGAATTGTTGTGAACTTGGCAATTCGGGCGCGCGGACTAGCTGCAATGTCACGATATCATCCTTCACTCCATCAGCCGCAAATTGCGGCGCATCATGGAATGGTTATCGGCGCGTAAGGGATTTTCTTTAGGCCTTATGCCAAAAACATGACCGGCGCGTTAAGCAATTGTTAGGCGACGAAAACCGTGACGCTCCAGACGTTGCGGGCTTTCAGTCCGCCCGAACCAGATAGCGATCTTCGGGTTCACGTTTGAGCAGGTCCTCGACTGCTTCTCCACGGTCGATCCAGCGCGCCCAGTCACTGCGCCACAGGACAAGAGGAGCGCGATTATGAAGGTGCCCCAGCGCGCCGGGCGGCTGGGTGACAATGCTGAAGCTTTCAATCGCGCCGCAGTCGCTTGTTTCCGCGCGATCCCAAACACCACCGAACATCATCGGCGCACCGTCCAGGGGTTCGACCCAATAGCGCTGCTTGCGCGATCCCCCTTCGTCCTTCCATTCCCACCAGCCAGAAACCGGCACAAGGCAACGACGATGTTTGAAAGCCTCTCGATAGCTGGGGGATGACTTGATCGTCTCTGCTTTGGCGTTGAAGGTCGTGGCCTTCCATTCTTTCAGGCTACCCTTGTAAAAAAAGGGAATCAGCCACCAGCGCGCCTTGGCCAGTTCTGTACCTCCCTCAGCCTGACGCACGATTACAGCATCATCTGTAGGACGGATTTCCTCGCGATCTTCGAAATTGAGATGGTTATCGTTGATGATTGGCAAAGATACGCTTTCCAGCAAGGCACGATACCCTTGCCAGTCAAGATGACCGCTCTTGAATCTCCCGCACACACGGCATGTGTCGGACGATAACCGGTTTTGTGCAATGGTTTCGTGGTAAACAGGCCGAATGGATCGGCCCTATTCCCACTCGATGGTGCCGGGCGGTTTCGATGTGTAGTCATAGACGATCCGGTTGATGCCCTTGACCTCGTTTACGATCCGCGTCGCAACGCGGGCAAGGAAGGTGCTTTCAAATGGATAGACGTCCGCGGTCATCCCGTCGGTCGAGGTAACGGCACGCAGACCACACACATAGTCATACGTACGCCCATCGCCCATTACGCCGACGGTGCGGACGGGCAGAAGGACCGCAAAGGCTTGCCATATCTCGTCATAGAGCCCGGCCTTGCGGATCTCATCGAGATAGACTGCATCGGCAAGGCGCAGAATATCGCAGCGATCCTTGGTCACCTCGCCAGGAATGCGGATCGCGAGGCCGGGCCCGGGAAATGGGTGCCGGCCGACAAAAATATCTGGCAGTCCAAGCTCGCGGCCCAGAGCGCGAACTTCATCCTTGAACAACTCACGCAGCGGCTCGACCAGCTTCATATGCATGCGCTCTGGAAGGCCGCCGACGTTGTGGTGGCTCTTGATCGTAACCGAAGGCCCACCAGTAAAACTGACGCTTTCGATGACGTCGGGGTAAAGCGTACCTTGCGCGAGGAAATCTGCACCTCCAACCCGTGCTGCCTCTTCCTCGAACACTTTGATGAACTCGCCGCCGATAAACTTGCGCTTGGCCTCGGGATCCGCGAGGCCCGCAAGACCGCCAAGGAAGCGGTCTTCGGCGTCAACATGGACAAGCGTAATGCCGTAATGTTCGCGGAACAGAGTGACCACCTGCTCGGCTTCTCCCAGCCGCATCAGGCCATGATCGACGAAGACACAGATTAACTGATCGCCAATTGCTTCGTGAATCAGGACAGCAGCCACCGCCGAGTCAACGCCGCCCGACAACCCGCAGATGACCCGGCCATCGCCCACCTGCGCGCGGATATCGGCAATCTTTGAATCGCGAAATCCGGCCATCGTCCAATCACCTGCGAGCCCGCAAACCTTATGGACGAAATTTGACAACAGCTTGGCCCCATCCGGCGTGTGGACGACTTCAGGATGGAACATCACGCCAAAGAACTTGCGGGTTTCATCAGCCGTAATTGCAAACGGTGCGCCGTCCGACACAGCGACGGGTGCAAACCCGTTGGGCAGGTCAGTCACGCGGTCACCATGGCTCATCCAGACAGTCGGCCGATCTCCAATCGCCCAAACCCCATCGAACAACGAACAGGGTGCCTTGATCTCGATTTCTGCCCGACCAAATTCGCGATTGTCATGGCTCGGGACGACGGTGCCACCAAGTTGCTCGCACATTGTCTGCTGGCCGTAGCAAATGGCGAGGATGGGAACTCCAGCCGTGAAAAAATGTTCGGGTGCGCGTGGACTATCGGCGTCTGCGACTGAGGCCGGCCCCCCGGCAAGGATGATCCCTTTCGGTTGCATCCGTGCAAACGCATCCGCAGCGGTATTGAACGGGGCTATCTCGCTGTAGACCCCCGCCTCGCGCACGCGTCGCGCGATCAGTTGGGTCACTTGGCTGCCAAAATCGACAATGAGTATTGAGTCTGTTGGGTGCAGTGTCATGGCAGGCCGTTAATGTTGGGTTGCTGGCCTGTCCAGTGGTTCAGGGGCGACTATTTGTCATCCCAACTCACGACATCATCTTCGGCAATGCCAAGCGCAGCAGCCTTGCCGCCCGCCAGTTCAAGAACAGCGGCAACGGGTTCACCTGAATCCACAGGCTCAAGTGAATAGGGTACGGTTTCTGCGGCAATGCGGGCAATACTGCCATCGGCACGGATGAAAATCATGTCGAGCGGGATCGCCGTATTCTTCATCCAGAAACTCGCACTGCGCGGCGGTTTCATTGGAAAGATCATGCCGCCGTTGTCTGGGAGCGATTCTCGAAACATCAGGCCCCGGGCTTGTTCCGTCTCCGTCCGTGCAACTTCGACACGAAATTTTCGTATCGTCGTGGACGTCTTGATGGAAAGTGGGACCAGCGCACCTTGCGCATGGGCTTCGCCCATCATTGGAGCGCCCTTGCATGCTGCAACCCCGACCAACATCAACGCAACACACCCCAGCCGGGCCAGCATCTTCATTGTTTCGTCACCTCAACTGCCAGCAATCCCTTGCCGCTTTCCGTAATCCGGGCATTCAGCCGATCTTCGGGTTCAATGTCAATGATTCCGGCACGTCTGAGCGTCTCCATATGCACGAAGATGTCAGCTTCATCATCAATTCGGTTTAAAAAGCCATACCCTTTCAAACGATTGAACCACTTGACCAATACTGGCTCCAGAGGGCCGGCACCTTCAATCTGGCCAACGTCGCTGCGATCAGCGCGCTGGGCCGAACGCAAGTCAAAATCAACGCCCGTCGCAGTGCCGAGGTCAAAGCTGACGACGCGCGTGGCCTGCAGTCCACGATTGCGAATCACCGCCTCACAAATGACAGTCGCGCCTTCGGGCAACATACGGCGTCCATGCTCACGCAAGACCGAGAAGTGAATGAGAATATCCGCTGTTCCGTCATCGGGGATCACGAAACCAAAGCCGCGCGTTGCGTCAAACCACTTGATCCGGCCACAATAGCTTTGAGCAGGCGGCACATCCGATGCACCGTCCGCTTCCAATGACCGGGCGTGGCCTGTTTCTTTTATTTCAGACTCACCGTTTTCGACCCAAGGCGCGCTAGCGTGCTGCGCTCCTTCCATATTCCTCTGCCCCTCGCTGAAAGAACCTCCGCAATATGAACCTAGCGGCGAACGAAGACAAGTTTTTCCATATATTTGGTAAAAATCAATTATCGGCAAAGTTTCCGTCTGCGGGATCGATTTCAAGGATTTTCCGCACGATTTCATAGCTGTGCCCTGCACGAACAAAGGCCGCCACGGCCCGATTCCGCGCCCTCGCTTCATCAAGCGGCGGTCCAAACGGCCCCAAGCGCTTGCGCCGTGCGAACGTCATTGCAGCCTGAACGGCCGAGTCGGTGTCGATACACGATGCAGTTGCCGCTTTTTCTGCAGAGATGCCTGCATGTCGAAGGGCAATGTTGAGCCTGTTCGCGCCGTAACCCCGTTTGAGCAGGGACGTAACGCGAGCCGAGGCAAACAGATCATCGTCAACATAGCCAAGGCGGGCGAACTCGCTGACCATTTCCATCAAATCGGGGCGTGGTACAGAATCATCCCAGCCGCGTTCTCTCAATTTTCGTTCAAGATAGTGTTTGAGGCGCGCCTGAGTCGTCGCATATCGACCAACATAATGCACGGCTAACGCCCGGATAGTCGCCGGATCGAGAGGTAGGCGAGGCCGTCTGGACCGAAAGGCTTGCTGTTCGCGGCTCATGCTGTCAAAATTGTGCCATAGTCGGCCCTGATGGAAAAGACCGACGTGCTGTGCCGCGCAGAATAATGGGATGGGCCACTGGATTTGACGCCAACCGCAACGCAAGACTCGCACCCCCGAAGGTTTTCGGATTTCGAAACCGTGGGCGAAGCGCTCGACTATGCAGCCAGCGGCCTGCGCGGACTGAATTTTCATGATCCTCGCGGCCAGATTGCCCGGCCCTATCCTTATTCAGAACTGCGCCAGGATGCTTTGAAGGCCGCTTATCGCCTGATTGCGGAAGGCGTACGTCCGCAAGACAGGGTTGCATTGATTGCGGAAACCGGAGCGGAATTCGCCGCCCTTTTCTTTGGCTGTATCTATGCTGGAGCCTGGCCGGTGCCTTTGCCGCTTCCCACCTCATTTGGTGGCCGGGATTCCTACATCGACCAACTTGCGGTCCAAATGAAGAGCGCCGATCCGAAAATGCTTTTCTACCCATCCGAGCTTGACACAATGGCCGGGGATGCGGCGCGCAGTTGCGGTGTGAAAGGGATAGACTGGGAAGGTTTCGCAGATCGCCCCACCAGCGAAGCTATACTCCCCGTGGCCCAGCCAGAAGATATCGCCTATCTCCAATACTCGAGTGGCTCGACCCGCTTTCCGCATGGCGTTGCCGTTACGCATCATGCGCTGCTCAACAATCTTGCGGCCCACAGCCACGGGATGGAATTATGCGACACTGATCGCTGTGTTTCATGGCTGCCCTGGTATCACGACATGGGACTCGTCGGGTGCCTTCTGTCGCCGGTCGCCAATCAGGTCAGCGCCGATTATCTGAAGACTGAGGATTTTGCACGACGTCCGCTCGCGTGGCTCGATCTGATCAGCCGGAACCCCGGCACCACGCTCAGTTATTCGCCGACCTTTGGTTATGATATCTGTGCCCGCCGAATTTCGAGCCAAACAAAGGCGTCGGAACGGTTCGACCTTTCTCGCTGGCGTGTTGCGGGCAACGGGGCCGACATGATTCGCCCTGACGTCATGCAGTCGTTTGTGGATGCATTCCACGATGCCGGCTTCAAGGCCTCTTCCTTCCTCCCCAGTTATGGACTTGCCGAGGCGACGCTTGCCGTCACGATCATGCCGCCGGGCGAAGGACTTATTGTGGAACTTGTCGATGAAGGCGAACTTTCGGGCGAGCCACAATCGACCGAAAAACCCCAACGTTTTCGTGCGATCGTCAATTGCGGCAAGCCGTGTCGAGATATGTCCGTTGAAATTCGTGACACAGATGGCGATGCGCTGCCCGAACGCGCGATTGGAAAGGTCTGGGCGTCCGGCCCATCGATCATGCACAGCTATTTCCGTGATGATATTTCCACAGCCGCGTGCTTGAAGGACGGTTGGCTGGATACGGGAGACATGGGTTACATGTCGGATGGTTACGTTTTCGTAGTCGGTCGGGCAAAGGACATGATCATCATCAACGGCAAGAACTATTGGCCGCAAGACATTGAATGGGCTGTAGAGCAGCTTCCCGGGTTCAAGGCAGGCGACATTGCAGCCTTTTCGGTCACAACGGCCAATGGTGAAGAAACCCCGGCAGTGCTGGTTCAGTGTCGCACAACGGACGATGCAGAACGAATGCAGCTGCGCGATACGATCCGCGAAAAAGTGCGGTCTATTACCGGCATGAATTGCGTAGTCGAACTTGTTCCCCCGCGAACCTTACCGCGCACCAGTTCGGGCAAGCTCAGCCGTGCAAAGGCCCGAAACCTATATCTTTCAGGGGAAATTCAGCCCTTCAAACTTGCCGCCTGACAATATAACCGACACCGCTTACGATTTGCTAACTCCCGGTCGCTAAGTGCGGGTGCGTGACAAAGCGTAGGACAAGATCGACATCCGACACCAGCCATGACTGGTTGACTCTTCTGGGCATCCGCGATCCGGGAACGGAAGAATGGGCGCGAGTGAGGGCCGAGCAGGTCAATCTCGTCCAGAATTTTGCGCTTGTTAGGCTGGCTGTCAGTATAATGGCGGGATGCGTCGTTATTGCGAGCCTCGGACCGACGGCTGCCCCAGCGGTTTTGCTGGCATGGTTTGCCGGCGTAGTGGTCGTTTCATTCTTGTTGGCCTGGCCACATATTGGCAATTCTAAGAGCTTTGCGGTCACAGCGACCCGCATGGAACTGCATCGCGAAACGCTGAGCCTTGTTGCCGCGGCGCTTTGCTGGACAGCGCTGCCAATGACGCTCGGGATCGACGGCGGGCGCGATCAGGTGCTCACGGTCTGGTCCGTCGCGACAGCAATGATGGGATGCGCAGCCTTTGCGCTATCAGCCGTTCCAGCAGCAACGGCATGCTTTCTGATTACTGTCGGTCTGGGCCTTGCCTACATGATGTACAGCCTCGGGATGCCGCTGATTGCGTTGACTGCCATTGCCTATTCTGTTGCCCTGACTGCAGCCTGCCTGGTCAACGGCCGAACGATCATACTTCACAAGCTCAACCAGCTTGTTTTGAGGGACAAGACCGAAGTCGTCAGCCTCTTGTTGCGAGAATATGAAGACTCTGGCGGAGACTGGATGTGGCAAACCGATGCATCGCGATGCTTGACGCACGTGTCGCCGCGTCTTGCGATTGCGTTGGGAGTTGAACCCACGACTCTCGAGGCCAAGCCTATCCTGCAAATGATCGCCGGGGATACCTGGGAAGCCGGGAATTTTCCTGCCGGGCTGCGGGAGTTTGCCGATCGCTTGAAAAACCGGGAAAGCTTCAGCGATCTCGTCCTCCCGGTCAAGATTAACGAGATCAATCATTGGTGGGAACTTTCGGCGTCGCCTCGTTATGATGATAGTGGCGTCTTCATTGGTTTCCGGGGCGTCGGTTCAGACGTAACAGAACAGCGTCGCAGCGCAGACAAAATCAACCGCATGGCCCGTTACGATACGCTTACGGGGATGCCCAACCGACTACTCGTGACCGAAACCCTTGGCGTTGCGATGGCTGAAGCGGATCGCTGGCGCAGCCGTTGCGGGTTCATGATGATTGACCTTGACCGGTTCAAGGCCGTCAACGACACTCTGGGCCATCCAATTGGCGATCGTCTATTGACCCGCGTTTCGGAGCGGCTGCGCTCGATCATGAGCGAAAACGAACTCTGTGGACGCCTCGGTGGCGACGAATTTGGGGTCGTCGTCAAGGAGGCTAACGACCCTGCCAAAATGGCAAAACTCGCACAGCTGATCATCGATACGCTTTCGCAGCCTTATGAGGTGGATCAACACACGCTCTATATTGGCGCCAGCATTGGCACGGCGGTTGGTCCACGCGATGGGCGCACCGTTGAAACACTGATCCGCTCGGCCGATCTGGCGCTCTATCGGTCAAAGGACGAAGGCGGCGGCGTTTTCAATTGCTATGAGCCCCAATTGCACGTCCATGCCGAGGAACGTCGCGTCATCGAAATCGCGCTGAGAAAGGCGCTCGAACGCAATGAATTTGAAGTCCATTATCAGCCAGTGGTTAACGCCCAATCAGGCACGATCGAGAGTTTTGAGGCACTTTTGCGCTGGACCAACAAGGAGCTTGGTGTCGTTTCGCCGGCCAAGTTCATCCCCATCGCCGAAGATGCTCGTCTGATCGGTCCGATCGGAGAATGGGTCATGCGCACAGCGTGTTTGGAAGCTGCGAAATGGCCGTCGAGGGTGCGGCTGGCGGTGAATGTTTCTGCCGAACAACTGCACGATACAAACTTTGTCTCGATTGTCGTTTCCGCCCTGGCACAGGCTGGCCTTGAGCCGAACCGGCTGGAGGTTGAAGTGACGGAAAGTGTCTTCATGCATGAAGGGACGAATGCGGTTTCCGTGCTCGACAAGATTCTGGCGATGGGCGTCCGCCTGGCACTCGACGATTTCGGAACCGGCTATTCCTCGCTTGGCTATCTTTCCAAGACCAAATTCTCGACGATCAAGGTCGATCGCAGCTTTGTTCAGGGCGCCGCGAAAAACGCGCCCGAAAGTCTCGCGATTATCCGGGCGGTTGTCGCGCTTGCTGACAGCCTGGGCATGTCCACAACCGCCGAAGGCGTGGAAACCGAAGAAGAATGCCGGATGGTCAACAAGTTGGGCTGCCGCAAGATTCAGGGCTATCTCTATGGAAGGCCTATGCCGGCAATCGAAGCGCGTGCCTTGCTTGGGGCCGACACCGAACGCGCCGTAGCCTGATCGCGGGTGAAGGCATTTTTGCCGGTCGTGACTTTTCTGCCGGGGACATGATCTGGAAGATGACGGGCATGGTCTATGGCCATTCAAGGACAGGACAGGACCCCGATTTTGTCGGACTGGCCCCGGGTTTGTGGATGGATCCGGATGCTCCGCTCAACAAACTCAATCATAGTTCGACCCGAATGCCCACTTTGCCCCACAAACGCCTTGCAAAACCTTCCGAGGAATCAGCCTTCCCGCCACTCTCGGAGCCAAAACGTTCGATCCCTTCAGCGATCGCTGGAAAACATCCTGTATGGCGGACACCCTCTCCGCTCCGCCGCAGCGGTGCCGCGCCCTCGCGCAAACGTATTGGGGTCCGGCAGGCATCAAGCCATACTTGCGTAAACAAGCAGCCCATGGCCTCGAAAAATACTTCTACTCGGCGCCCGTATCAGCGCCTCCAGCTGCCTCGGCCAGTTCATCAAGTGCTTTCATTTTCGCAAAACTGACAACCTGTCGCGCAAGAATATCGAGTTGCGAGCGGATTCCGGCGTCTGACAAGTCTCCATTTTCGCTAAACACGGGTTGAGCGGAATTGACGGTGACGGCCATCGGGGTTGGCCAGCCACGCAACGCATGGGTGATCGAGCGCAAGGTTGCCAGCGTCGAGCCGGTTGCCTGCCATCCTGCGGCCACCGCGATCAGTCCAACCGCACGGCCTTCGAAATAAACGCGCTCATCCTTTGCCATATCCTCAACATAATCGAGCGCGTTCTTGATAAGGCCGGACACGGTTCCATGATACCCCGGCGAAGCGATGATGATGCCATCCGCACGGCGCAACGCCGCGATAAAGGTTGCCACCTTGTCGGTTCGTTCACCGCCGTAAGAATACATTGGCATGTCGAGCGCCTTGCCATCGAAATAGGCGGTTTCCGCGCCTGCAGATTCGGCTGCATCCAGTGCGTGGCGCAAAATGCGCTCGGTCGATCCTGTCGGGCTTCCGGATCCACCAAGGCCGACGATCAGGGGTCTGGTATCGTTCATCTCTTCCTTTCTAGCCGAGCCGTTCGGCGTGCCAATGAAGGTGATCAGCCATAAATGTCGAGATAAAATAATAGCTGTGATCATATCCAGATTGCAGCCGGATCGTCGCCTTCTGTCCCGCCGCCCGACAGGCGTCTTCGAGAAGATGCGTTTTCAGCTGCTCGCCGAGAAAATTATCGGCATCCCCCTGATCGACCAGCAAGTCTGGCAGACGGGCCCCGCTCGCAATCAGGGCACAAGCATCATACTCCTCCCAGGCAGCCCGGTCATCGCCCAGATATCCTGACAACGCCTTGCGGCCCCAAGGACAATCGAGGGGAGAAACGATCGGAGCAAATGCCGACGTCGATTTGTACCGACCCGGATTGCGAAGCGAAATTGTAAGAGCCCCGTGCCCGCCCATCGAATGCCCGGTAATCCCCTGCCTCGCCATGTCGGCGGGAAACTGATCCGCAAGGATCATTGGCAACTCATTCTCGAGATAATCCCGCATCCGATAGTGTCGAGCGAACGGCGGCTGGGTCGCGTCTACATAAAAGCCCGCACCCAGCCCAAAATCATAGGCGCCTTGCGGATCGTCGGCGACCCCATCCCCGCGCGGTGACGTATCAGGAGCAACGAAGATGATCCCAAGCTTGGCACATGCCTCACGGTACTCGCCCTTGTCGGTCACGTTGGCATGCGTGCACGTCAACCCCGAAAGATACCAGATGACCGGCAGTTTTATGCCATCGCCATGTGGCGGCACATAGACTGAAAACGTCATATCGGTGCCGGTTGCCGTCGAAGTATGCTTGTAGACGCCTTGAACCCCGCCATGGCTCATGTTGGTCGAAATCGTCTCGAGGGTCATGCAGTTTCCTTTTCGGGAGTGATCACAATCAACGGGTCATGTCCCCAATGTCGCAGCGCATTCACAAGGTCCAACGTTGTCAGTCCCATAGTTGCCGTGTTGCGAAGCGGGTGGACATTGATCCGCTCCGAACCCTTGAATGCGGTATCGAGAACGATTGTGACCTTGCCGCCCCGGTCATTGATCGCCGCAACCGGCGTCACCGATCCCGGAGTCACGCCGAGAAGGCTTTCCATATCCTCTGCCTTGCCAAAGCTAACCTTCTTGCTCCCGATTGCTTCCGGCAGGGCTTTGAGATCCACGCGCGCATCAAAAGGAACAGTCACCAGCCAGAATTTTCCGCCGGCATCCTTGAGAAAGAGATTCTTGGTGTGCGCACCCGGAATGGTTTGATGCAGCACAAGACTTTCATCGACCGTGAAGACCGCCTGATGCTCGATCAACTCATGCGCAATGCCCAGAGCCGACAAATCCGAGATAAGGCGATCTTCATTTGTCATCTCGTACTATTCGGCAACAAAGCTGAACGTGCAGAACTTGTTGCCATCCGGATCACGGATATAGGCGGCATAGGCCGTTGGCGAAAATGTTCGAGGTCCGGGTTCCCCTTCACAAGTTCCGCCATTGGCCAATGCGGCTGCGTGGAACGCCCGCACCGCTTCGCGGCTTGGTGCAAGGAATCCGACGGTGCCGCCATTGGCATGGCAGGCAGGTTCGCCATTCGCGGGCGTGGTGACCATGAATTCGGGGCCATCCACGCCAAACATCGTCGAATGGTCGGTCATGTCGCCGAGATTCTTGATCCCGAGCGGAGCAAGGGTGGCGCTGAAGAACGCCTTTGCCTTGGGAAGATCATTTGTGCCAACCATAACGTGCGTGAAAATTGCCATTTCAATATCCTATTCATTTGGGTCTGGAGCACGGTGGCGTGGTGGCTTCACTACCACCCACCATACTTCATCACATGCGATTCAAGGCGCAGAGTTTGTTCCCGGAAGGATCGCGCAAGTAAGCGAGGTAAAGCTTGCCCATCGCGCCTTCGCGGACGCCTGGCGGATCTTCACAGGTCGTTCCACCATTGGCGATACCCGCGGCATGCCAGGCGTCGGCCTGTGCCGGGCCGTCGACCGCAAATCCAACGGTTCCGCCATTCGCGCCACAGGCCGGTTCGCCGTTGATCGGTTTGCTGATTGCAAAAATGCCCGTCTTGGTCATGTAGAAGACCCGGCCCTTGTCATCCATATTGCCAGGCGGAACACCCAGCGCACCGAGCACGGCATCGTAAAACGTCTTCGATTCATTGAGGTCGGTAGCGCCGACCATTATGTGGCTGAACATAGTCTTTCTCCTTGGGGTTGATTCAGAAAACCACGACGCTGCGAATGCTCTCGCCCGCATGCATCAGGTCAAAACCTTTGTTGATCTCGTCGAGCGACAGGACATGCGTGATCATCGGGTCGATCTCGATCTTTCCGTTCATGTACCAATCGATGATCTTGGGCACATCCGTCCGGCCCTTGGCCCCGCCGAACGCGGTACCACGCCAGTTGCGTCCGGTGACGAGCTGGAAGGGCCGAGTGCTGATCTCCTTGCCCGCCTCGGCGACGCCAATGATGATCGACGTGCCCCAGCCGCGATGGCAGGCCTCCAGAGCCTGCCGCATTACCGTCGTGTTGCCGGTGCAATCGAAGGTAAAATCCGCTCCGCCATCGGTCAGCGCAACAAGGTGCTGGACGATATCGCCCTCTACCGTCTTGGGATTGACGAAATGGGTCATCCCGAACTTCTTGCCCCATTCCTCGCGACCCGGGTTGATATCGACGCCAACAATCATGTTCGCACCGGCCATCCGTGCGCCCTGCAGCACGTTGAGGCCGATCCCGCCCAGCCCGAAGATGATAACATTGTCACCTGGTGCCACCTTGGCCGTGTTGACCACTGCGCCCACGCCGGTCGTCACGCCGCAGCCGACATAGCAGGCGCTATTGAATGGGGCGTCCTCGCGGATCTTGGCCACTGCAATCTCTGGGAGCACGGTAAAGTTCGAGAAGGTTGAGCAGCCCATATAGTGAAAGATCGTCTGCCCCTTGTAGCTGAAGCGGCTGGTGCCATCGGGCATCAGGCCCTTGCCCTGGGTGGCCCGGATGGCCGTGCACAGGTTGGTCTTGCCCGACAGGCATGACTTACACTGGCGGCATTCGGGGGTGTAAAGCGGGATCACGTGATCGCCGGGCTTTACCGATGTGACGCCTGCGCCGACCTCACGCACGATCCCGGCGCCTTCATGACCAAGAACGCTTGGAAATATCCCTTCCGAATCGAAACCGTCGAGCGTGTAAGCATCCGTATGGCAGATGCCCGTTGCCATGATCTCGACCAAAACTTCGCCGACCCGCGGCCCGTCAAGGTCAAGTTCGACGACCTCGAGCGGTTTCTTGGCTTCAAACGCAACGGCGGCACGGGTCTTCATTGCTGCGACTCCTCAAGAAATAGTATTTGTTGCTAGTAACGCGCGGCTCACATTGCCAGCATCAACCCCGCCAGCGCTGCGCTCATTAGGTTTGCAAGTGACCCCGCTGCAAGTGCCTTTAAGCCCAATTTTGCAATCATTGGCCGTTGATTTGGGGCAAGACCCCCAGTCACGGCCATCTGGATGGCAATCGAACTGAAATTGGCAAAGCCGCACAATGCAAATGTAACGATCGCGACGGTGAGCGGAGATAAAGTTCCCTGTATCTGTCCGAGATTGATATAGGCGACAAACTCATTCAACACGATCTTCGTGCCAAAAAGGCCACCCGCCTGCCCGGCTTCATTCCAGGGAACATTCAGCAAAAACATTACTGGTTTGAAGATTGTCCCGATGATAGCCTGAAAACTCAGTTCCGGATGGCCGAACCAACCGCCAATCCCTCCCAAAATTCCGTTTGCAAGCGCGACTAGCGCGACGAATGCCAGAACCATCGCACCCACGGCGACTGCCAGCTTGACGCCCGTTTGCGCGCCCTGTGCTGCTGCCATGATGATGTTCGCAGGCTTTTCCTCGTCATGGCTGGCCTCGGCGAGAATAACCGGCTCAATCTCGACATCCTTGGGGTCATCCGGCATCATGATCTTGGCCATCAGAATTCCACCGGGTGCCGACATGAAACTTGCAGCAAGAAGATAATCGATCTTGATCCCCATTGATGCATAAGCGGCAAGAATAGTCCCCGCGACACCTGCCATGCCCGACGTCATCACCAAAAAAAGCTGCGCCGGTGTCAGGCTTGCGAGATAGGGCCGGATGACGAGCGGGCTTTCGCTTTGCCCCACAAAGATGTTGGCAGCAGCGCAAAGCGATTCGACCTTGGAAACGCCCGTAACCTTCTGGATGGCACCGCCAACCCAGCGGACGATCAACTGCATGATGCCCAGATAGTAGAGTATGGAAATCAAGGAAGCGAAGAAGATGATGACCGGCAGCGCCGCAATGGCAAAGCTGTTGCCGCCAATCTCAGGTTTGGCAAGGGGCCCGAAGATGAAATCAATTCCGGCATGGGCATAGCCCAAAAGGTTCGCAACGCCCTGCGACATGCCCGCGATAACAGCCTTGCCAGCAGGAACATGGAGAACGAGCATGGCAATGACAGCCTGCAACGCGAAAGCTGCGCCGACGACGCGCAAACGAATATGCTTGCGGTTCGACGAGAGCGCGAGCGCAACGAGCAAGATGAGCGCGATACCGGCTGTGCCAATGAGCAAACGGTTCATTGGGTGGATGTTCCCCCTATTCCACTTAATACAGTGCAGTGCGGATCAACGGATGCGAATCCGGCATGCCATCGCCGACACTACACGCGGCGAGATAATCAGCCACCCCCTGATTGGCGGCCTCTTCACTTGCTGCATGAACAAATGCCAACGGTTCCCCAGCCTCGAGAGAAATGCCAACAGGCACAATATCGGAGAAGCCCACCGAAGCATCAATTGCGTCAGAAAGCCGTTTCCGCCCGCCTCCAAGATTTACAACTGCCTCACCGATAGCTCGGGCGTTGGTGCAGACAAGCCGCCCCCGTCTTGGCGCTGGAACTGGACGGACGACGGGCGCTTTGGCGAGACAATGATCGGGATTTTCGAACAAGTCGGATGGACCGCCCTGAAAAGCGACCATCGACGAAAACCGTTCGGCCACAGCACCTGAGGAAATTGCGCGTTGAATCCTCAATTCACCGTCTTCAATTCCTCCCATCCTCAACATTTCAAGGGCCAGTGCCCGTGTGACATCGTCAAGTCGCGGCTCCCGCTTCGCGCCGGTCAGCCAGTCAAGGCATTCGCGGACTTCGAGGGCGTTGCCTGCGGCAGATCCCAGTGTTTGATTCATGTCGGTAATCATGACGCGGATGGGCATACCCATCGCCTTGCCGGCACCGATCACCGCCTTGCCCAATGCCCGCGCCGCCGACTCCTCGACCATGAAGGCACCATTGCCGGTCTTGATGTCCATCACCAGCGCCTGCACACCGGCAGCAAGTTTCTTCGACAGAATCGATGCGGTGATGAGCGGGATTGATTCAATAGTCGCAGTTACATCTCGGATTGCATAAAGTGGGCCATCCGCCGGAGCGAAATGATCGGATTGGCCCACGATCGCGCATCCAACGGTTTTCACTGTGGTTATAAAATCATCCAGCGACAATTCGGTTCGATAGCCTGGGATGCTTTCCAGCTTGTCGATTGTGCCGCCGGTGTGACCAAGTCCGCGCCCTGCAACCATCGGCACAAAACCGCCACAGGCGGCCACCAGAGGTGCAAGAATAAGGCTGACCTTGTCCCCCACCCCGCCAGTCGAATGCTTGTCGATCACGGGACCTGACATGTCACATTTATGCCAGTCGATGATTTTACCCGAGGCTGCCATCGCCTTGGTCAGCATCGCAGTTTCGTCAAAACTCATGCCGTTGAGGTAGATTGCCATTGCAAGCGCAGCGGCTTGCTCCGGCGGACAGTTTGCATCGGCAAGTTCACTGACGAAACGCGCGATTTCGGATTGGGAAAGCGCCTTGCGATCGCGTTTGGCGCGGATGATTTCGAGGATAGACATTTCCCCGTTCTAAAAGCCGGTGCCCGGTTATCAAGGCCGCCTCAAAAACAGTTGGGGGCCGGACCCGTTTCCGGGTGCGGCCCCCACCCTCGATACTCAACCAGAGGGTATCTCTAATCTGTTGAACTGGGACGGTTGCTAACAGCGGCGCCCGTCAGACCGCTCGATCGCGCGCCCGGCCAGTGCGCCCGCGCCTGCACCGATGATTGCGCCTGCAGTCCTGTCGCCCCGCCGTCCGACGACGGCCCGACCAAGCAATCCACCGGCGATTGCGCCAATGATCAGGCCGCCAGTACCCTTGCTGCACCGATCATCGCGATATGAGCGATAGCGTCGTTCATAGCGCCGATCATTCTCATAGCGATCATCATAGCGGGATAGGTCATAGCCCTGATTTTGATAATAACCGTCCTGGCTGTAGCCATAGTTTCGGTCGTATCCATGATGGCGCGCCATTGCTGGCGAAGCAGGGACAAGAGCGATGCTTGCGGCTACAAGCATAGTTGCGAATTTGCTCACAAGATGTGTCATCGTTTTTCTCCACTGTCGCTTGGATCAACGTTTGATGATCCGGATTGGGTCAGTAGAAATCCAAATAGGATGAGTCGCTTGAGTGCTTCCTGAACATGGATGTTAGCTGCTGTTCATCTTCCGATCCTTGGTGGCAACGGATCGAAAGGCGGCTAATGGCAAGGATGATGTTGCTCCGCTTTCTTTCCTCGCTGCTGTGCCTTGTGCTGGTCAGTTCAGCCGAATTGGACACGCCACCATTTTCGGGATCGAAGCGAGTCGCCGTGACGATTCAGTCTGTTTCAATCGCCAAGGTCCCGCATGCCCGCCTTTTGAAACCGCTGGGCGGTTGGGTACTTTCGAGCGACGACAGTGATTTTGGTGGCTTGTCTGCCTTGTCCATTGGCAAGACGATGATTGCGGTGGCCGATACAGGAACCGTCTATCGCTTCGCTGAGGATTGGCGCACCGCGCAGATCGACTCATTACCGCGCGGCTGCGTGCCGAACCAACTCAAGCGCGAACGAGACGCGGAATCGCTCACTCGTGATCCCGACACAGGTCAAATCTGGATAGGGTTCGAGTATCGCAACCTGATCTGTCGAATTGACCCCATCGGCACCACAAAGGCTTATGCGCCGCCGTCGATGGCGCGCTGGCCAAAACTGGGTGGCCCGGAAGCAATTGTGCGCCTTGCCGATGGACGCTTTCTTGTTTTTGCCGAAAAGGCAGCGAACGGTGGCACAATCACCCCGCTGTTCGTGTTCAATGGCGATCCGGTTCGCGCCGACACCAAGGTCGTGGCCATGCGATACCGGACTTGGCCTGGTTACCAACCTTCGGATGCCGCTGTATTGCCCGACGGGCGGGTACTGATACTCAATCGGCGCTTTGCATTCCCGTTCCGCTTTTCCACAATCGTCACGCTGGTGGAGCCGTTTGAAGCGAAGCCGAACACATTGATTAAAGGACGACCTGTAATCGTCCTCGCGCCGCCGCATATTGCAGACAATTTCGAAGGGCTGAGCGTCGAAACACAGGGGGCCCGCACATTCATCTGGCTAGTGTCAGACGACAATTTCCTACCGCAGCAGCGTACGTACCTGTTGAAGTTCGAGCTTGTCGCGCCGCGATCAGGCGGCGACGGTCACTGACGCCTTTTTGACAATGTCGCGCTTGAGCCGACGTGCCTTGAGGCTGAGCTTTTCATCCGCTGTCTTGGTGAGCCAATTGTCGAGCCCACCCACATGTTCAACCGAGCGCAACCCATGAGTCGAAACGCGCAGGCTTACGCCTTTGCCAAGCGATTCGGAGAGCAAAGTCACATTCTGCAGATTGGGCAGGAATGTGCGCTTTGTCTTGTTGTTGGCATGGGACACATTGTGTCCTACTTGGCGACCCTTGCCGGTCAGCTCGCAAATGCGCGACATATCAATCGTCCTGAATTTGATTCGGGTTATTCCGGAAAGCCCGCGCCCCTAATGGTCACGACGGCTTTCGTCAACACCGGGCGGACGCTATGGCACAGAAAGTGAGCCTTGTCCTTCCCCCTTTTATGCGTGAAGCACTCGATCTTGCGGTGCTGGCCGCCAAGTCGGGCGAGGTGCCGGTCGGAGCGCTGGTGGTCAAGGATGGCGCAATCATCGCTACCGGCATCAATGCGATGCACGGCGGCCATGACCCAACGGCGCATGCCGAAATAGTTGCCATCAGGCGCGCGGCTGAGATCCTTGGCAACCAGCGGCTCGACGATTGTGACCTGTGGGTGACGCTGGAACCCTGCGCAATGTGCGCTGGCGCGATCGCCCATGCCCGGATCGCCCGGCTTTATTATGCGGCGCCCGACCCCAAGGGCGGCGGCGTCGAACATGGAGCAAGGGTCTTTTCCCACGAAACTTGCAACCATCTCCCGGAAATCTATTCCGGGATCGGTGAGAACGAAGCATCGGCACAGCTGCGGGCGTTCTTTGCGTTGCGCCGCTGAAGGCTTGTGATGGCGCGCATTTCCCTGCATTAGGGCTGCAAGGCTATGGCTCCATCCCTTTCAACCGTGCTTCATCCTTTTCCCTGGATCGATTGCGTCATCATATTTGGGCTGATTGCGCTGAATGGCGTCTTTGCAATGTCGGAACTGGCGATCGTCTCTGCGCGCCGACCAAGGCTCGAGGCAATGGCGCGCAAAGGCAGCAAAGGCGCGGCCCGCGCCATGGAGCTTGGCGCCGATCCGGGACGATTTCTGTCAACTGTGCAAATCGGCATAACCTTGATTGGCATCCTTGCGGGCGCGTATTCCGGAGCGAGCCTTGGCGGGCCTGCTGGCCAGCGCCTGCAAGTTATCGGCGTGCCGCCAGAGTGGGCGCAGACAATGGGTTTCACGCTGGTCATCGCCGCGACGACCTTTGTCTCGCTCGTGATTGGTGAGCTTGTCCCAAAGCAATTTGCACTGCGGGCGCCGGAGCCAATTGCGGCCGCCATGGCGCTGCCCATGCAATGGCTAGCCAGACTCACGGCTCCCTTCGTTTGGCTTCTGGACAATACCAGCGCGCTTATCTTTCGGATCCTCCGCCTCGATCGGGAGACGCAAAGCCATGTGACGGCAGAGGAACTCCACCTCATCGTCGCCGAGGCCAGCAAGTCAGGCGTGATCGAGGAGAGCGAGCGCGCAATTATTTCGGGCGTTGTCCGTCTCGCGGACCGGCCGGTGCGCGAGGTCATGACTCCGCGGACCGAGGTGGCCTGGATCGATGTGGATGCAAGCCCCGAAATGCTGCGGATTGCTATCCTCGAATCGGGGCATAGTCGCGTTCTTGTTGCTGAAGGGTCGGTCGACAAGGTCATCGGCGTCGTCCAGTCACGTGACATCGTCGCCGCCTTGCTCAATAACAAGCCGCTTGATCTGCGCGCCCTGATGCGGAATGCGCCCATATTGCCCGACCAGGTTGATGCGATGGACGCACTTGGCGCCCTGCGCGGCGCCGATGTGCCGATGGCACTGGTCCATGATGAATACGGCCATTTCGAAGGAATTGTGACGCCAGTCGACCTTTTGGCGGCCATTGCGGGCGACTTCGCCTCGGATACCGATGACGACGGAGAACCCGCACTGATCGAGCGCGAGGATGGCAGCCTCCTTGTGTCGGGCTGGATGGCGGCAGATTCCTTGGCTGAAAGACTGGGCCTGACCCTGCCTGAAGATCGCGATTATGCGACCGCTGCCGGGTTTGTCCTCGAAACACTCAAGCATATTCCTGAAACCGGAGAGTGGTTCGAAGCTCAGGGTTGGCGCTTCGAAGTGGTCGACATGGACGGACGCAAGATTGACAAGCTGCTTGTGGCTAATGCGGGCTAGGCACCCTCCTGATGCCAATTGGCATGGGATATTGATCGAGCACCATCCATATCGACGATGGTATCTGCCCTTACGGGCCGTCAACATCTCATTGTGGACATTGGCCCAATCGAAACACGGGATGCCAACCGCCAATAAGGCGTAAGCCTACAGGAGACCTGCGCGGCCATAGGCCTTTGAAAGAACGCCGCGCCGCGCCCCAAATTCACGATCCAAAGATGCAGGCGGACCGAATTCCATCGGTCCGCCTCCTTCCCGCCAAGCAATATTCCGGACAATGTAATCAGATGCCGTTGCCAAGCCTTGCAGCGCTTTCGTTCTAGAAAACGTCATAGCTCCGGCGCACCACACTATCGCTGCAGTCGTTAAATCGTGCCTGCAATTTTGCAGCAGTCGAATTGGCATCGCGCTGTGCATCGCGCCAAGCATCCCACGCTTTTCCAAAGGCTTCGGCGTTGGCCGTAGAACCCAGCCAGGAAACGATTGTCAGGTCGTTGCTGTGCAGCGGGACGGCAATTCGTGCATTGTAACCATGCGCCTTGCCCCAGGTCGAGTTGAATTCCGATACAATGCCCAGATAAGTCGGCAAACTGCAGGTTGGCTTCAGCTTGATCTGAATGACGTCCAGGGACTCTGCGAGTGCAGGAGTTGGCAGCAAAAGTGCTGCTGCGAGTAAAATGTATTTCATGCCAGTCTCTCCGAAGCTAAATAATTGTTGTAATACAACGCATAAGCAACAGCACAGCGCGACTCGACCTTATCTTATTGCCCAAAAATATCCTTCAATCTTGGTCTCTGCGAGTCAAATATTTACCGCATTCCAACATACTAGATTTCTCGTTTTATTTGAATAACTTCGTTTGTGTTTGTTCGGAGACGCTGAATGAAGTCAGGCTGCTTCCTTTTCCAGCACCCTGTTGAGCACGCGTCCGAAAGTCTCGGCGTCCTGCGCGCCGGGGATCATGTATTTGCCGTTGATGATGAAGGCGGGGACGCCGGTGATGTTTTGTTCGCGCCAATAGTTTTCTTCGGCGCGCACAGTTCCGGCATAACGGGCATCGGCAAGGACGGCGGCGGCTTCATCACGATCGAGCCCTGCCGTCTGGACGGTATCGAGCAGAACGGCATCTTCGGAAACGTTGGATTGTGCCGTGAAATAAGCACTGAACAATGCGAGCTTCAATTCAGTCTGCCGCCCCTTTTCTCCCGCCCAATGCAAGAGCTGGTGCGCCTTGAAGGTGTTGTAGATCCGGCTCTGATCGGAATAGCGAAAATCGATGCCCAGCGGCACACCCGCATTCACGATCCGCTCGCGGTTCTTGCGCCCCTGCTCGGGTGAAGCGCCGTATCGCTCACGCGAATAATCGGCCAGGCCCTGCCCCTCCGGAGCCGTATCAGGTGCCAGTTCAAAAGGGTGCCAGGTGATTGCCACCTCGGCTCGGTCGCCCAGATTATTGACCGCCTGTTCAAGTCCGCGATAGCCGATTACGCACCATGGGCAGACGACGTCGGACACAATATCGATTGTCAGCTTTGGTGGCGCGTTAGACATGGTGCGAATTCCTTCAACATGTGGAGAACCTAGTCTAGCGCGACGCCCGCTACGGTCAAATATCGAGATTTATTGCAATTGGTTCGCAATCGCAAGTAAACCGGTAACATTTCCGATTTATGCGGTTGTTTGGATACGCGAATCGGCTTAGGGCGGCCATATTCCCCCCAAAGGCCCAAGGAAGGACATCGGTTCAATGGCACGCAAGAAGATTGCGCTGATCGGCGCAGGCATGATCGGCGGCACCCTCGCCCACCTCGCTGCACAAAAGGAACTGGGCGACATCGTCCTGTTCGACATTGTCGATGGCATTCCGCAGGGCAAGGCACTCGACCTTTCGCAATCGGCTCCCGTTGAAGGATTCGATGTCAATCTCAAGGGCTCGTCCAACTACAAGGACATCAAGGGCGCGGACGTCTGTATCGTCACCGCCGGGATCGCCCGCAAGCCGGGGATGAGCCGCGACGATTTGCTCGCGATCAACCTCAAGGTCATGAAGTCGGTTGGCGAAGGCATCAAGAAATATGCGCCCAAGGCCTTCGTGATCTGCATCACCAACCCGCTCGACGCGATGGTTTGGGCGCTGCGCGAATTTTCCGGCCTGCCACACAATATGGTCGTTGGCATGGCCGGTGTGCTGGATAGTGCGCGCTTCCGCCATTTCCTGGCTGACGAATTCAAGGTTTCGGTTGAGGACGTGACCGCGTTCGTGCTAGGTGGGCATGGTGACACAATGGTTCCGGTGGTTGAATATTCAACCGTGGCAGGCATCCCCATCCCCGACCTGATCAAAATGGGCTGGTCGACCAAAGCCAATATCGATGCGATCGTTGCCCGCACCCGCGCCGGCGGCGGCGAGATTGTGGGGCTTTTGAAAACCGGTTCCGCCTATTACGCCCCTGCCACGTCCGCGATCGCGATGGCCGAGAGCTTCCTCAAGGACAAGAAGCGGCTCCTGCCCTGCGCAGCGAACCTGACCGGGCAATATGGCATCAAGAACCTCTATGTCGGTGTGCCGGTGGTGATCGGTGCGGGCGGGGTCGAGCGGATCGTCGAGATCGACCTCAAGAAGGGCGCGCAGAAGAATTTCGACGTGTCGGTCGATGCGGTGAAGGAGCTGCTAGTGGCCTGCAAGAAGATCGATCCGAGCTTGAGGTGAGAACTGTTGGTTCGTTTGCGCTTGTGCTTACTTTGACCACAGCATGCGATCCCATGACGGTGGCAGAGCAAGGGGAAACAGATGCAATTGTCGCCTGTCTCGAACAAACGGAAAAATCGTTCCCTGAATTCTCTGATGGATCATACGAACTTCGTGTTGGCGAACCACAAGCAGACAATTTTCGCGTAGGTAAGGATGGCCATTTTGTACTTGAAATGCCTGATTTGGGATCGAAGCGTTCCTCGCCATTCCTGTGGACTTGTGCTGGAAATATTCGAGCCCGTGCAATCCAGTTCGTCGAGTTTGACGGCATCCAAAAAAAGCCAAACGATGGCATAAGCTGGAGTTTCTGAATGAGCATTTTCGTAAACAAACAAACCAAGGTCATCACCCAGGGGATGACCGGGGAAACCGGCACGTTCCACACCGAACAGGGGCTGGCCTATGGCACGCAGATGGTCGGTGGGGTGACGCCGGGCAAGGGCGGGACGACACATATCGGCCTGCCCGTATTCAACACGGTGCACGAAGCGGTGCAGAAGACGGGCGCCGATGCGACCGTCGTCTATGTGCCGCCGCCTTTTGCTGCGGATTCCATCCTCGAAGCGATCGATGCCAATGTGCCTCTGATCGTGTGCATTACCGAGGGCATTCCGGTGCTCGACATGGTCAAGGTGAAACGTGCGCTGACGGGTTCCAAATCGCGCCTGATTGGGCCGAACTGCCCCGGCGTGCTGACCCCGAATGAATGCAAGATCGGCATCATGCCCGGCAGCATCTTTTCTAAGGGCTCGGTCGGCGTCGTCTCGCGCTCCGGCACGCTGACCTATGAAGCCGTTTTCCAGACGACGGCCGAGGGCCTTGGCCAGACGACGGCCGTCGGCATTGGTGGCGATCCGGTCAATGGCACCAATTTCATCGATTGCCTCGAAGCTTTCCTGGCGGACGACGCCACCCAGTCGATTGTGATGATCGGCGAAATCGGTGGTTCAGCCGAAGAGGACGCCGCGCAATTCCTGATCGACGAAGCCAAGCGCGGACGCAAGAAGCCAATGGTCGGCTTCATCGCCGGGCTTACAGCCCCTCCGGGTCGGCGGATGGGCCATGCCGGGGCGATTGTTTCCGGCGGCAAGGGCGGCGCGGATGACAAGATCGCAGCGATGGAAGCCGCAGGCATTCGCGTCTCGCACTCGCCCAGCGAGTTGGGTCGCACATTGGTTGAGGTTTTGAAGGGCTAACTCCTCCCTCCCCAGGAAGGTTACACGATGGGTTACGAGCAACATGATTTCGAGGTCGAGCAGGGGCCAAGTTGGACACGCCCGAACTGGCCGCCGTTCGATACGGATGACCTGACGGCTGCGCTCGATCCGACGCAGATGGGCGTCGAGATCAAGGCCTCCGCAACAAAGGCCGGCAAGGCCCTGACCGAAGACGAAGTCGCAAGTGCCGCGGGCGACTCGATCCGCGCGATGATGTTGATCCGCACCTATCGTGTGCGTGGCCATCTGGCAGCAAAGCTCGATCCGCTCGGGCTGACGAAACAGGATATTCCGCCCGATCTTACGCCTGAATATCACGGCTTCAGTGGCGGGGATCTCGACAAGGCCGTCTATGTCGGTGGCACTTTGGGGTTGAACTGGATCACTGTGCGTGCGCTCGTCATCATCCTGCGCGCCAATTATTGCGGGGCAGTTGGCCTGGAATATATGCATATCTCCGATGTCGAGGAGCGCCGCTTTTTCCAGGAGCGGATGGAAGGTGCGGACAAGACCATCGGCTTTACCCCCGAAGGCAAGCGCGCGATCCTCGGCAAGGTGATCCAGGCAGAGCAATACGAGAAATTCCTCGGCCGCAAATTTGTCGGCACCAAGCGCTTCGGGCTCGACGGTGGTGAGGCAATGATCCCGGCGCTTGAAAGCTTCATCAAGCAGGGCGGCGCGCTGGGCGTGCGTGAAATCGTGATCGGGATGCCGCACCGCGGGCGTTTGAACGTGCTCGCCAATGTGATGGCCAAGCCGTACCGCGTGATCTTCCACGAATTCTCCGGCGGGTCCGCAAACCCCGACGATGTCGGTGGATCGGGCGACGTGAAGTATCATCTCGGCACCTCGACCGATCGCGAGTTTGACGGGATTCAGGTCCATATGTCGCTGGTCGCCAACCCCTCTCACCTCGAGGCGGTCGATCCGGTCGTACTCGGCAAGGTGCGCGCGATCCAGACAATGCGCGATGATCTCGCCGATCACGCCCAGGTTCTGCCGATCCTGCTCCACGGCGATGCGGCCTTTGCAGGCCAGGGTATCGTCTGGGAATGCCTCGGCTTTTCTGGCATCCGCGGGTACAATACTGGCGGCTGCATCCATTTCATTGTCAACAATCAGGTCGGCTTTACGACATCGCCGCAGTTCGCCCGCTCCTCGCCCTATCCGTCCGACGTGGCCAAAGGCGTGCAGGCACCGATCCTCCATGTGAATGGCGACGATCCCGAAGCGGTGACCTTCGCCTGCAAGATGGCGATCGAGTTCCGCCAGAAATTCCACCGCGACATTGTGATCGATATGTGGTGCTATCGCCGCTTCGGCCACAATGAAGGCGATGAGCCGAGCTTCACCCAGCCGCTGATGTATGCGAATATCCGCCAACATCCGCCCGTTTCCGAAGTTTATGCTGCACGACTGATTGATCAGGGCGTGATCGATGAAAACTGGGGGGACGAGCATATCATGCGCTTCACCGCGATGCTCGAAACCGAATTCCAGAGCGCAGCGAGTTACAAGGCGAACGAGGCCGACTGGTTTGGCGGCCGTTGGGCCGGCCTAAGCAAGCCGGCGGACCCCGAAAGCGCGCGGCGCAATGTCGAAACAGGGATTTCAAAGAAACTTCTGGAAAGCCTTGGCCGGACGCTGACAATGGTCCCACAGGGCCATGCGATCCATCCTACATTGAGCCGTGTACTCGATGCCAAAAAGGCGATGTTCGCAAGTGGCGAGGGGTTCGACTGGGCAACGGCCGAAGCACTGGCCTTTGGGGGCCTGCTCTCCGAAGGTTACGGTGTCCGCCTCTCGGGCCAGGATTCGGGCCGCGGCACTTTCAGTCAACGTCACGCCGTCTGGGTCGACCAGAACAGCGAAGCGAAATATGTTCCTTTGTCGACCGTGCCGCATGGCCGGTTCGAAGTGCTCGACAGCCCACTTTCAGAGTTTGGCGTACTCGGCTTCGAATATGGCTATGCCGGCGCAGACCCCAAGGCACTGGTTCTCTGGGAAGGCCAGTTCGGCGATTTCGCCAATGGCGCGCAAGTGATGATCGACCAGTTCATTGCGGCAGGCGAAGCGAAATGGCTGCGCGCCAACGGTATCGTGCTGCTCCTGCCGCATGGCTATGAGGGCCAGGGCCCAGAGCACAGCTCGGCACGTCTCGAACGTTTTCTCCAGCTTTGTGCGGAGGACAATCTGCAAGTCGCCAATTGTACGACGCCCGCCAATTATTTCCATCTCCTGCGTCGCCAGATGCATCGTCCGTTCCGCAAGCCGCTGATCGTGATGACGCCCAAATCGCTGCTGCGGCACAAGATGGCCGTCTCCAGGATTGAAGATTTCACGGATCAGGCGCACTTCATGCGCATCCTTTCGGACCCCCAGGCCCCGGCGGATAAGGATGTGACGCGCCTTGTCCTGTGTTCTGGCAAGGTCGCCTATGACTTGATCGATGCGCGCAACGCTGCCGATGACAAGAACACGGCGGTCGTTCGCATCGAACAGATCTACCCCTTTCCCGGCGATCCGCTGGTCAAGCGCCTCGAACGCATGATCAATCTCGAAGAGGTCGTCTGGGCTCAGGAAGAACCGCGCAACGCTGGCGCGTGGTTCTTTGTCGAAGAAGCCATCGAGGACTGCCTTGTCCGCGCCAAGGTTGCGGCAAAGCGTCCGCGCTATGCAGGACGCAAAGCCAGCGCGGCAACCGCGACCGGTTTGGCCAAACGCCACCAGGCCGAACAGGCCGCCCTTGTCGCCGATGCGCTCGGCCATAATGTCCGCGCCGAAATCCGACGTCGGCGAAAGGGATGACGATGCCGCTCCAGCTCCGCGATTCCAAAATAGCGGGAACAAAGATTAAGGACGTTCCATGACCACCGAAGTCAAAGTCCCCACATTGGGGGAGTCAATCAGCGAAGCAACGCTGGGTCAGTGGCTGAAACAGCCGGGCGAAGCCGTTGCGGCAGATGAGGTGATTGCCAGCCTCGAAACCGACAAGGTTGCGGTCGAGGTCACCTCTCCCATCGCGGGCGTGATGGGTGCGCACAGCGTCAAGGAAGGCGACACGGTCAATGTGGGCGCCGTGATCGGATCGATCGAGGAAGGGAGCGGAACGCCGGCCGCAGCGAAGCCGGCCTTGGCAACGCCTGCGTCTCTTTCGACCTTGGTCCATGAACCTGCGGCTGAAGCCGTGGCAGACCTGACGCTATCTCCGGCCGTTCGTCGCCTTGTGCTCGAACTCGGTATTGACCCATCGAAGATCAAGGGCTCCGGCAAGGACGGGCGATTGACTCGCGAAGATGTTCTCGCTGCATCGACCCGGCCAAGTGGCGACGCAGCCTCTGCTCCTGTTGCGACCAATGCCTCGCCCGTTGCTTCGGCTAGTGCGGCAAGGGGTGAAGAACGCGTCAAGATGACGCGCCTGCGCCAGACCGTCGCCCGCCGCCTCAAGGAAGCACAGAATACGGCAGCAATGCTGACGACTTTCAACGATGTTGACATGACCGAAGTGATGGCCGCGCGCACGAAGTATAAGGACCTGTTCGAAAAGAAGCACGGCGTCCGCCTCGGCTTTATGGGCTTTTTTACCAAGGCCGTGTGCATGGCCTTGCGCGACATTCCTGCTGTTAATGGCTCGATAGAGGGTGAGGAGATCGTCTATCGCAACTATGCCGATATTTCGGTCGCGGTTTCAGCGCCCAACGGCCTCGTGGTGCCGGTTATCCGCGATGCGCAGTCGTTGTCGGTTGCGGCAATCGAACGCACGATCGGCGATTTCGGTGCGCGCGCCAAAGCTGGCACGCTGACGATGGACGATATGGCCGGTGGCACTTTCACGATTTCCAACGGCGGCGTGTTCGGCAGCCTGATGTCCACCCCGATCATCAACCCGCCGCAATCGGCGGTGCTCGGCCTGCACCGCATCGAGGATCGGCCCGTCGTCCGTGACGGCCAGATTGTCATCCGCCCGATGATGTATCTCGCACTCAGCTATGACCACCGCCTGATCGACGGGCGCGAAGCCGTGACCTTCCTTGTTGCAGTCAAGAATGCGATTGAGGATCCTACCCGCTTGCTGATCGATCTCTGAGGAATTCGCTGATGGGAATGGTGATGTGCTTGCGTTTGGCGAGCCCGGCAGATGTAGACCGCCTGAAGGGCGCGCCCGACGAGATTTACGACTTCGTCAATGACGAGAGCGCGTATAAATCTGGCGAAAGCTTGGACTTCGACAAGGAATGGCACGCGGTCCACTTCCTGCTCACACAATCAGGTGGTGCGACCGACGATGCTCTAAGCCTTTTGATTGGCAACAATTCTGAAATTGGCCCGGACCACGGTTACGGGCCCGCATGGCTGATCTCGGCTGAAAAGCTGGCGGCTTTTCACAATGCACTGGCTCGAGTGAGCAATACGACTTTGGCGGAGTCTTATGATTCTGCTGCAATGGTCGCCGACGACGTCTACATTGCCGACGTCTTGCATGAGGAAGGCGAAGAGGCCTTAGGATTCCTGCTGGCGCATGTTGACAGGCTTCGGGAGTTTTCTGCCCGGGGCAAAGCGGTCGGGTCAGCGGTGTTCGGCTTGCTAACTTAGGTTTGGAACAAAGATGACTGAAACATCCTACGACGTCATTGTCATCGGCTCCGGCCCCGGCGGCTATGTCGCTGCTATCCGCGCGGCGCAGTTGGGCCTGAAGACGGCTTGCGTTGAAAGTCGCGAGACGTTGGGCGGCACCTGCCTCAATGTCGGGTGCATCCCCTCCAAGGCTATGCTCCACGCGTCCGAACTCTACAATGAAGCGGCGAGCGGGGCGCTGGCGAAGCTGGGCGTCAAGATCGACAAGATGAGCCTCGACCTGACGACAATGCACGGCCAGCGGATCGACGCGGTCAAAGGCCTGACGGGCGGCATCGCCTTCCTCTTCAAGAAGAACAAGGTCGACTGGCTGAAGGGTCATGCCGCCTTCACGTCGGCCAACACCATCGACGTGGCCGGCACGAGCTATTCGGCAAAGAACATCGTCATCGCTACAGGTTCATCGGTTACGCCACTGCCCGGCGTCGATGTTGATAATGCCAAGGGCCTGATCGTCGATTCGACCGGTGCGCTCGAATTGGCAAAAGTTCCCGGCCACATGGTCGTGATCGGCGGCGGCGTGATCGGGCTTGAACTGGGTTCGATCTGGCTGCGGCTCGGCGCCAAGGTTACAGTCGTCGAGTATCTCGATCAGATCCTGCCCGGTATGGACGGCGAAGTCCGCAAGGAAGCCAGCAAGATCTTCAGGAAACAGGGTTTCGAATTCAGGCTGTCGACCAAGGTCACAGGCGCCAAGGCCAAGGCCAAGGGCGTGACCCTGACGGTCGAACCCGCAGCTGGGGGGGCTACGGAAACAATCGAAGCCGATGTCGTGCTGGTCTCGATCGGCCGGCGCCCAAACACCGACGGCCTCGCACTCGACAAAGCGGGCCTCACCGGCAATGCGCGCGGGCAGATCGAAACCGATCATCGGTTCCGCACCGGGGTTCCCGGCGTCTGGGCAATCGGGGATGTGATCCCCGGCCCGATGCTTGCACACAAGGCAGAGGATGAAGGCATCGCAGTCGCGGAGAATATCGCGGGACTGACAGGCATCGTGAACCATGATGTGATCCCGTCGGTCGTCTATACCTGGCCGGAGATTGCCGGCGTCGGGCTGACCGAAGAACAGGCAAAGGAGCGCGGTGAGGTCAAGACGGGCAAATTCCCGATGATGGCGAACAGCCGTGCGAAGACCAATCACGAGCCGGACGGGTTTGTGAAAATCATCGCTGACGCCCAGACAGACCGCGTCCTTGGCGTCTGGTGCATTGCCTCGATTGCCGGAACGATGATCGCCCAGGCCGCGCAGGCGATGGAGTTCGGGGCAACATCGGAAGATATTGCCTATACCTGCCACGCCCACCCGACCCATTCGGAAGCGATGAAGGAAGCCGCAATGGCGGTTACCGGCAAACCGATTCATATCTGATCCGGATGCGCGCGCGCCGTACACTCAACCGGATTCATGTCTGGCTCGGCTGGCTGGTCGGCATTCCCTTGTTTTTCTGGACGGTCAGTGGCCTGTGGATGGCCGCCCGACCGATCGAGGAAGTGCGTGGCGAGCATCTGAAGGCGAGGCGGATTGCTCTCAAGATGACGACACAACCAATTTTTCCGCGAACCGATGGAATGGCCATCCAGTCGGTAACACTGGAACAACAGGTATCAGGCCCGGTCTGGATCGTAACTCTGGCCAATGGTGACCAGAAGCGCGCATCGACGCGTGACGGGGCATGGCTTGGTGGCTTGAGCAAGGCTGAAGCCCGGCAGATTGCAATGTCCAGCTATGCCGGGTCCGCCAATCTCGAAGCAATGGAGAGTTTCACCGCCGATGCCGCTCCGCTTGATCTGCGCCAGGAGCGGCCCTCTTGGCGTGCGCGCTTTGCCGATGGCACGCATGTCTATGTCGATGCCGATACCGGTGCGATGTTGGCGCTGCGTTCCGGCCAATGGCGGGCGTATGATTTCATGTGGGGTCTCCACATCATGGATCTGCAGACACGCGAGGAAACCAGCCATGTTCTCCTCATCGCGTTCGGGGCGATTGCGGCGATGAGCACAGTGTTGGGTTTGATCCTGTTGCCTCTGGCTTCACGCCGGCGGAAGGCCAAAACCGACAAATGATGCCCCTTGCTGTCTGGTACTGCCAGACTTAGGCTGCATGCGAGAGGGAAATCTGACATGACCGACTTGCATGGGCGCATCGCCCTGATCACAGGCGCTTCGCGGGGCATCGGCGAAGCAACTGCGAGGACGCTCGCTGCGGAAGGTGCAAAAGTCATCCTGACCGATCTTGAGGCTCCCGAGACGCTTGCTGCCGAACTCGGCGGGTACGCACGCGCGCACGATGTCACGCGCGAATCTGACTGGATCGAGACGATCACCTTCGCCCGCGAAACCGCTGGCGGACTGGACATCCTTGTGAACAACGCCGGGATGTTCCTTATGAAGCCGCTCGTCGAAACCAGCCTTGACGATTGGCGCCGGCTGCACGCCGTCAACGTCGAAGGCGTGTTTCTGGGCTGCAAATATGCCATTCCCTTGCTCGCCGAGCGGGCGGCACGATGGAAGGGCGGAGCTGCAATCGTCAACCTTTCTTCGATGGCCGGTCTCGTAGGGAGTGCAGGAACTGCCTGTTACAACGCCAGCAAAGGTGCGGTTCGCTTGTTCACCAAAGGCCTCGCCCTCGAACTTGCCCCACTTAGAATCCGCGTCAATTCTGTGCATCCTGGCGTGATCGATACGCAGATGGGGAGCGAGGTTGTCGGCGGCGTATCCACTGGGCGCCAAATTGGCAGCAACGAGGCGCGAACACAGGTCGCAGAAATGCACCCCTTGGGGCATATGGGCCAGGCCGCCGACGTCGCCAACGCCATCGCCTTCGTTGCTTCGGACAAGGCTGCGTTCATGACCGGCTCCGAACTTGTGGTCGACGGCGGGTTTACCGCTCAATGAAATTGCGGCGGACATGACAGGGGGAGGGTCACAAATGGCCCCTGCCCTCTTCGCCTGGCTTGACCTGTTCGGTATCGCCGTTTTCGCTGCATCCGGCGCACTGGCAGCGGCGCGACGCCAGCAGACGCTGGTCACCTTCTCGTTCTTTGCGCTCGTCACCGGCGTTGGCGGAGGGACGATCCGTGATTTGTTGATCGGAGCACCCGTCTTCTGGGTGCAGGATTGGCGCGTGCCCGCCGTTTGCCTGGCAACCGCCGGATTGATCTGGATGACGCCCGGTAGACTTTGGAAGGGCCGCGCGCTCGACTGGTTTGATGCCGTCGGACTCGCGGTCTACGCTGTTTTCGGCGCCGCCAAGGCCCTGAACTTCGGTATCCCGCTGCTGCCGGCGATGATGATGGGCGTGATCACCGCTTGTGTCGGCGGCATAATTCGCGATGTACTGGCCGGGGAACCCTCAATCCTGTTGCGCCCGGAAATCTATGTCACCGCCGCCGCACTCGCATCTGGGCTATTCGTCTTGTTGGCCTGGCTAGACGTGCCGCTGGTCATCTCGGCAGCAATCGGTGCGCTTTCCGGCTTCATGCTTCGTGCGCTGGCGATATGGCGCGGGCTGGCAATCCCATCCTATCGGCGCTGACCGGCCGGACACGTCCGACGTGACCGAGATGCGTATGCCCAAAGGCCGAACCGTATTTGAGTCCGTAACCAAGCATCCGGTCAAAGCCGATATGGGCAATCCAGATAAGCGCGCCATCCATGAAGATCGATTGAGAGTACACCGCACCGAACAGCCCGAACATGAGCGGCAGGACGTAGGCGTGCGCGACATTATAGGAGATCGCGCCGATCCTGGCGTTGGCGAGATAGCCCAGCATCGACAGGTCGGGGATCAGAAAGAGCAGGGCAAATAGGCTCCATTGACCGCTGTGCCACGCAAAGGCCATCACGGTACAGGTGAGCACAAGGCCGCTCTCCAAACGAAGAATTGCGCGCGGTGTCCCAGAGACCGACGACGCGGCTTGCTCAAAATCCTGTAGTGCGATCATGCGAACATCCTTTGATCGAATTGACGATGACCATCTTTCACACGATCGGGTGCTGATAACAATTGTATGAATAGTACAATCGGTCTATCATTTTTTGATGAGTAAGCGCGCACCCGGCTGGGATCTGTTCGAAACGTTTCTTGCGGTTTTTCGCACCGGCAGCCTTTCAGCTGGCGCGCGCCAGCTGCAAACCGCGCAACCAACGGTAAGACGGCGCATTGAAACGCTCGAACACAGTCTCGGGCAGACATTGTTCACGCGATCTCCCGCGGGCCTTCTGCCGACAGATGCTGCTCGGAACATCCTTTCCTATGCGGAAGGCATGGCGGCAATCGCGGAAGCCGGAGTTCGCGCGGTATCTGCAACCGATGGCGCTTATACCGGAACCGTGCGCGTCACCTGCAGCGAAGTTGTGGGTGTTGAAGTCCTCCCACCGTTGCTGGCTCCATTGCTCGCCAGATATCCAGCGCTTGAGATCGAGCTTGTCGCAACAAATGCCGTCGAAAACCTGCTTCGCCGAGACGCCGATATTGCCGTGCGCATGACACGCCCCACCCAGTCCGGCCTCGTTGCCCGCCGCGTCGGAACGATTGCAATCGGCCTCTATGCAACCGATGATTATCTTTCGAGGCTGGGAACGCCGCGTTCGGTCCGGGATCTTGGCGGGCATGTCTTGATCGGGAGGGATCGCGACGATACACTTGACCGGTTGCTGCTCAATATTGTCCCCGACGGAGCGCTTGGTTTCGGGTTCCGGTCCGACAGCGACCTTGTGCAACTTGCCGCGATCCGCGCGGGCGTCGGCATTGGTGTTTGTCAAATTGCGCTGGCGGCAACGTCAAACCGGTTAAGGCGCGTCTTGCCACAAATCCGGTTCGACCTGGACGCGTGGCTTGTGATGCATGAAGATCTTCGCGCAACCGCAAGGGTAAGACTATTGTTCGATCATCTTGTCGCGGTGCTGATCGACTATGCAAAAGAGGGTGCCGAGCATCAGGAAATAACGAACGCGAAGCTGCGCTGATCAGGCGCGAACGACCCCGACGCTGCTGAATGCCTTGATCTCTGCGGGCGGCGTATCGGCTTCGGAAAGCTCGCGCTGCCACAGGCCGATATCGCTCCATTGTCCGTTCTTGAAGCAGACCTCGCGATAGGCGCCTGCGCGTCGGAATCCGTTGGCCTCATAGAGCTGGATCAGCTTGTCATTGGGCGTCATCAGTGTGCAGATTGCCTGGGTGAAATTCTGTTCGGTGAGCGTGCTTAAAAGGCTTGCAAGCAAGGTCCGGCGTATGCCCTTCCCCTCGAGATCGCCTGCCGCATAAACTGCAACTTCCACACCGAACCGGTGCGTGGGTCCAGGCCGAAACGGCTTGGCATAGGCATATCCGAGAACAACCTTGCTCTGCGTTGCGACAATCCAGGGATAGGTGTCACCCGCTGCCTTGATGCGGGAGCGCATATCCCTTGCCGACGGGGCCTTGGTTTCAAAAGAGACGGCGTTGGTCACAACATAGGGAGCGTAGATCGCCGCAATCGCCTCTGCATCGTCAAGTTGGGCGGCTCTTAGATCAACCATGAAATAATCCTGTCGAGGAGGGAAAGGCTTGAAGTGGCACGCGGGACGCTTGCCGAGACGTTCGGCGGACACTCGAGGCAGCGAACCTGAATAGCAGGTCCGTCGAGCAGCGCCCTGGCATCCGTCAGGCCTGCGATGAGAAGCGCTTGTTGCTGGTGCATCGTGCGCGTGAACAAGTCAGCACGCGCCGGCGCTTTCACGCCAAGGTCACTGCCTAACAGGCCGGCCAGGAACCCCGGACTATTCTTCAGATAGACGCGCGAAACATTGTCAGGAGAAATTTTTGCGAGCCGGGCCGCATCGGCGACCGCCTCATCGAGCGAACCGAAGGCGTCCACAAGCCCAAGCTGGCGTGCGGTTCCGCCGTCCCAGACGCGGCCTTGCGCAATCTCGCCAACCTTTTCGATCGGCAGCTTGCGAGCGGTCGACACCAGAGCAAGGAAACGGGTGTAGATATCATCGACACCGGCCTGCAACAGCGCATCTGTCGTTGCATTGGTGCCACCAAGAAGATCGGGTTGCCCCGAAAGCGGGGTTGTTTTGACACCGTCCGTCGTGACGCCATATTTGGCAAGCACCGTCTCGAATGTCGGGAGTATGCCAAACACGCCAATTGACCCCGTAACGGTCGACGGTTCGGCAAAAACCTTGTCAGCCGATCCCGTGATCCAATAGCCGCCCGATGCGGCCACGTTGCCCATTGATACGACCACCGGCAGGCCCATGGCCCTTGCCTGTTCAATCGCAAGCCGGATCTTTTCGGCGGCCAGTGCGGAGCCGCCTGGCGAGTCGACGCGCACGACGAGCGCCTTCAGATCTTTTTCGGCAAGCGCAGTGAGGATCAGGTTCGAGATTGTGTCTCCGCCTGCGGTTCCCTGGGGGGCTTCGCCATCAACAATGTTTCCCGCCACGGTGATGATGCCAATCGGCTTGCCGCTGTGTGACACGGGATGGGCTGCGACATATTCGCTCAACGTGCTGAACTGGAAATTTCCAGCGGGGCGATCATCATCGCTCCCCGCAATCGCGGCTACCCGCTTGCCGAAAGCGATGCGATCGCCGAGCCTGTCAACCAGGCCCGCCGACAGCGCGGCTTTCGACAGACTCCCCCCTGCGGCTTGCAGCCCGGCGACGGGATCGGCGACGAAGCTTGAGATCTGCGCCTTGTGGCGGGCCTTGGCAACATTGTCGCGCCAGTTGGTCCAAAGCGTTCCCGCTAGTGCCTCGTTTTCGGCCCGTGCCTCGGGGGACTGTTCGGTGCGGATATAGGGCTCAACAAACGATTTGAACTTGCCGACGCGATAGACATGCACGTTTACGCCCAGACGATCTATCAGTCCCTTATAGTAAAGTCGCGACCCTCCGGGCCCCGCAAACGCCACAGCCCCCATCGGATCGAGCCAGACTTCGCTCGCATGGGCGGCAAGCAAATAGGCATCGTCGGAATATCCGGTTGCAAAGGCCAGGATCGGCTTTTTGGCCGCCTTCACACGATCAAGCGCAGCCCCCACATTTTCGAGCGCAACCTGTCCGCCGCCTGCAAAACTGTCGAGATCCAGCACGATGGTCTTGATGTCGTCATCTGTTTCTGCGGCCTTCAAGGCCTGAAGGATTTCCGACAGTTCATATTGCCTGCTTACTGGTGATTGGCCGAAAAGCAGGTCGCGCGGATCAAGCGCCTCGCGTTGCTCGACGATCGGACCATCAAGCGCAATCAGGAGAGCACCGTCTTTTCCGCCATTCGGGTTCGGAGTTGACGACAATAGTGCATAGAGCCCGGCGAAAAAGGCGAGCATAGCAAGAAGGACAAAAGCATCCTTGATTCCGACCAGCAGCGCCCACGCACCTTTTACCAGTTTCATTCCATCGCCTTCATGTACATGCCAAGCTTGGATGTGCGTTAGGCGAGGCGGCGTCGGCTGTAAACCGAGCGAAGTGCTACCAGCGGATCAGGTGCGGGACGACAAGCCTGCCGACGACTGCGCACATTGCAATTGCGCCGGTATACCAGAGCCCGACATAAAACACCGTAACGCTTTCACAGTGCAAGCCATAGGCAAAGGTTCCAAAGCTGCCCGAGGCAAGCCCCACCAACCAGCCAATGCGGTTGAGGGCCGTCGGCGCGCCCTGGCGCAACCAGAGCGTCAAAGATGTGCCAATCAGCAACGCCCCTCCAGCACTAAAAGCAAGACAGATCCGGCCATCAAAGTCGAACAGGACGGCGGGTGGGAAACCGTCACCGGCGAAGGTCAGCACAATGCTTGTCAGCGGAAACAGTGAAGCCGCCGCCAGCGCCCAGCGCCAGCCGGAGCTGACTTGGCCGACGCCTGGCCGCGCAGAAGCCACAACCGCCACAAGAGTGGCAAAGCCAAGCACGAGCATCATGCCTTCGCGCATCATCACCATTGGATGCGGTTTGCCCGCAACAACATCCGGGCGCACGCCGAGCATCGCGACAACGATCGCAACGACAACCCCTGCTGTCGCCAATACCAGCAAGATACCCCCGTTCGGCTTGACCGGACGAACCGGCTGGAGGTCAGCGACCAGTGCTTCGATATCGACCTTCATTTCATTCGCTTTCAATCAACGCCGACAATTTTCTGAGTCCGCGATGGATATTCACTTTGACCAGGGGTTCGGACTGTCCGCTACGCAGACTGGCTTCCGCGACGGAATGACCGTCAATCTTGACGAGTCGGATGACGTGCGCTTGCCGCTCGGGAATCATGTCAAGCAAGCGATCGAGGCTTATCCTTGCCGCGATCGACTCCTCTTCACTTTCTCCGACCAGATCGTCGTGCAGTTCGTCCTCTCTGGAACGATAAACCCGGCGCAACTGATCAACCCAGCGATAACGCGCAATGGCCGCAAGCCAGGGCAGGAACGGCCGCGATGCATCGTAACTTGCCCGTTTGGCATGAAGTGACGCAAGCGTATCCTGAACCAGGTCATCAACCTGCGCGGGCACAATACGTCCTGAAAAATACCTTACCAGCCAATGCTGGCAAGCAACCAGAACCGAGCGATATGCGATGGCATCGCCCTGCTGCGCAAGCGCCATCAGCCGCTGCAGGCTAGCCTCATCCACCCTCATGATCGCGCATCTCGCATCATCCCTGTTCGCGGAAAAAACCAAAAAGTTACCATCAGCATGCTCGATCGGAGAAAAAGCCGGGAAAAAGTGCCTTCCACTTCTTGACGCATCCGGATCACATACCCATATGCGCCCTGTTGGCACTCGCATTGAGTGAGTGCTAATCCGCATTCAAACTGAAAGAGGGTAGTATCATGGGATTTCGTCCGTTGCACGATCGTGTGCTCGTTCGCCGCATTGAAGCCAGCGAAAAGACTGCTGGCGGGATCATCATTCCCGACACCGCCAAGGAAAAGCCGCAAGAAGGCGAAATCGTCTCCGCTGGCACCGGCACAAAGGCCGAAGACGGCAAGGTTACGCCGCTCGACGTCAAGGCCGGCGACAAGATCCTGTTCGGCAAATGGTCGGGCACCGAAGTCAAGATCGACGGCGAAGAACTGTTGATCATGAAGGAATCGGACATTCTGGGCGTCATCGGTTGAGCCTTCGCACTCGCGAATGGACACTCTCAACTTAACAAGAAGGAACAGCAGACATGGCTGCAAAAGAAGTAAAATTTTCGCGTGATGCACGCGAACGCATCCTGCGCGGTGTGGACATCCTCGCCGACGCCGTGAAGGTAACGCTGGGACCCAAGGGTCGCAACGTTGTAATCGACAAGAGCTTTGGTGCGCCCCGCATCACCAAGGACGGCGTGACAGTCGCCAAGGAAATCGAACTCAAGGACAAGTTCGAGAATATGGGCGCCCAGATGGTTCGCGAAGTCGCTTCGAAGACCAATGACATTGCCGGTGACGGCACGACCACTGCGACCGTTCTGGCGCAGGCCATCGTTCGCGAGGGCATGAAGTCGGTTGCTGCAGGCATGAACCCGATGGATCTCAAGCGCGGCATCGATCTCGCCGTCGCCAAGGTCGTCGAAGACCTCAAGGGCCGTTCAAAGCCAGTTGCAGGCACGGTCGAAATCGCCCAGGTCGGCAGCATTGCCGCCAATGGCGATACCGTCGTTGGTGAAAAGATCGCCGAAGCGATGGAAAAGGTCGGCAAGGAAGGCGTGATCACTGTCGAGGAAGCCAAGGGTCTCGAATTCGAACTCGACGTTGTCGAAGGCATGCAATTCGATCGCGGCTATCTCAGCCCCTATTTCATCACCAACGCCGAAAAGATGCAGGTCGAGCTTCAGGATCCCTATATCCTGATCCACGAGAAGAAGCTTTCGAACCTGCAGGCGATGCTCCCGATTCTCGAAGCGGTTGTCCAGTCGGGCCGTCCGCTCCTGATCATCGCGGAAGACATCGAAGGCGAAGCGCTTGCAACACTCGTCGTCAACAAGCTGCGTGGCGGCCTCAAGGTTGCAGCGGTCAAGGCGCCCGGTTTCGGCGATCGTCGCAAGGCGATGCTCGAAGATATCGCGATCCTGACCAAGGGCGAAATGATCTCCGAAGATCTCGGCATCAAGCTCGAAACCGTTACGCTTGCGATGCTCGGTTCGGCCAAGCGCGTCACGATCGACAAGGACAACACCACCATCGTCGATGGCGCCGGTGATGCAGATGCGATCAAGGGCCGTGTTGAAGCGATCCGTCAGCAGATCGAGAACACCACCAGCGACTATGACAAGGAAAAGCTCCAGGAACGCCTGGCCAAGCTTGCTGGCGGCGTTGCCGTGATCAAGGTTGGTGGCGCGACCGAAGTCGAGGTCAAGGAACGCAAGGATCGTGTTGACGATGCGCTCCACGCAACCCGCGCGGCCGTTGAAGAAGGCATTGTCCCCGGTGGCGGCACCGCGTTGCTTTACGCGACAAAGGCACTTGCCGGTCTCAGGGGCATCAATGACGACCAGACTCGTGGTATCGACATCATCCGCAAGGCGATTGAAGCGCCGCTGCGCCAGATCGCCCAGAATGCGGGCGTCGACGGTGCTGTGGTTGCAGGCAACCTGCTGCGCGAAAATGATGAAACCCGCGGCTTCAACGCTGCGACCGACGTCTATGAGAACCTGGTTTTGGCCGGTGTGATCGATCCGACCAAGGTTGTGCGTACCGCACTTCAGGATGCGGCATCGGTTGCCGGTCTCCTGATCACAACCGAAGCCACGATTGCCGATATGCCCGACGACAAGCCGGCCATGGCCGGCATGGGCGGCGGCGGCATGGGTGGCATGGGCGGAATGGATTTCTGATCCGAATCGTCCCAGACACCAAGATAGGGCTGGAGGGAAACCTCCGGCCCTTTTCTTTTATCCGTTGGCCTAATTGGACGATTTGCGCGCGGTCTGGTTGATGTTCTGCGGTGTGGATTGCGCGTCGAGTTGTTCGGCGGCCTGATCGAGCGCGTCGGCTTCCGCCCTCGTGACACCGCCCTCGCCTGGATCATTGGGCGATCCGCCACATCCAACCAAAAGAAGCAATGGCAAAGCCATCAAGGCGAAGCGCCGCATCATCCGACTCCGGTACACAATAGAAAGGGCCGCGCCCCTCGCGGAGCACGGCCCTTCCATAACCGGTTTTGCCCGAAGGCTAAACGAGCTTACTTCGCAGCGTCTGCAGCAGCGTCAACGGCACTCTTCGCGGCGTCGGCAGCAGCATCAACCGCATTGCCAGCAGCCATGGCACCGGCATCAGCAGCGTTTGTGGCATCGCCAGCGGCTTCCATCGATGCATCAGCAGCATTTTCAGCGCCTTCAACAGCTTCCGCAGCCATTGTGTCGGCAGCGTTGGCAGCGGCATCTTCCTGCTTGCTGCAAGCAGCAAGGCTCATCGAAGCCGCGAGTACAAGTGATAAAGCAATAGTCTTTTTCATGGGTTAATCCCTCCCGTTAGGTCAACAAAGCGGCGGTCAGCGCGAAAGGCTATCACGCCCCCTCGGACCGGCGGGGTTTGGCACTAGCGATTCATTCATTTCTTGGCAATCAAGATTCTTCATGCATAATTCACGACGCTTCGAACCGGAAAATTAAACGAAAAATCGTGACGAATGCTGGGATATTGACATATAAAGAATTCTTTATATGTTATGTCGATGCCAACGTCGCTCGATATATTCCGTGCCCTTGCCGATCCGACACGGTTGCGAATCGTTACACTTTTGCGAAAAATGGAGTTGTCGGTGGGTGAACTGGCTCAGGTTCTGGGTCAAAGCCAGCCACGTGTTTCGCGCCATGTAAAGATTTTGTGCGACGCCGGACTGGCAACCCGGCGCAAGGAAGGGAGTTGGGCTTTCCTGTGCCCGGGCCCGTCTTGGCGAGTTGATCCCGTGTTTCACGCACTTGACCATTGGCAAGCGCAGGATGGCGAGAATCATTGGATTGTTGCCGATACGGCGCGCTTGGCGGCGGTCCATGCCGATCGCGCGGAATCGGCCGAACGCTACTTTGCTGCCCATGCAGCACAATGGGACGCAATCCGCTCGCTCCATGTGGCCGAGAGCGAGGTTGAGGCGGCAATGGCCGAAGCGTTGAAAGAGGCTCCCGTCGGCCGCCTGGTCGATGTCGGAACCGGCACCGGCCGGATGATCGAATTATTTGGTCGGGCTGCCAAATCGGCAATCGGTATCGACCGTAGCCCTGAAATGCTTCGTCTAGCGCGCGGCAAGCTCAGCAACCTCGACGTTGGAATGCTGGAACTGCGCCAAGGCGATCTGGCAGCCCTGCCCATCCCGGACCATGCCGCAGATACTGTGATACTTCACCAGGTACTCCACTTCATTCCTGCCCCGGATCAGGCAATTTCTGAACTTTCACGTATCCTTTCGCCCAGTGGACAGCTTCTTATTGTCGATTTTGCGCCACACCAGCGCGAAGAGTTACGCGATCGCGATGCCCATGCCCGCCTTGGCTTTTCCGACGAACAGGTTGCTGGATGGCTTTCCGCTGCCGGTCTTGAGTGCGATCTGGTGAAGAACCTCGAGGGCGGAACCCTCACCGTCAAGCTTTGGCGTGCGCGACGCCGCGCCGAACCTCTATTGAAAGTTGTTGCGGCATGAGTCCGACCTATACCCAACTCGAAGAGGCGCGCCTTGCGCTTGCCACCCCGCTGTTTGCCGATCTTGCCGGCGATGCGGAGGTAAGCTTTGAGTTCTTCCCGCCCAAGACGCCAAAGATGGAGGAGACATTGTGGGAAACGATGACGACACTTGAGCCGCTTGGGCCCCGTTTTGTGTCGGTGACCTATGGCGCAGGTGGATCGACGCGAGAGCGCACTCATGCAACAGTTGAGCGGATCGCCCGGGAAACCCGTATCCCGGCCGCTGCCCACCTGACGTGCGTCGATGCGACGAAGGATGAAATCGCTGAAGTTGCGCGCGCCTATTGGGACGCAGGGGTGCGGCATATCGTGGCGCTGCGCGGCGATCCGCCCGTGCCGGGCGCGCGTTTCGCACCTCACCCGCTTGGATATAGTGGTGCCGCCGACCTTGTCGCGGGCCTCAAAACGGTCGCACCGTTCGAGATTTCGGTCGCCTGTTATCCTGAAACCCATCCTGATTCCAGAACACCAGCGGCAGATCTCGACAATCTCAAGCGCAAACTCGACGCTGGGGCAAGCCGGGCGATCTCCCAGTTCTTTTTTGAGCCCGAGACTTTTTTCCGCTTCCGCGACCAAGTCGCCGCGGCGGGGATTGATGCTGAAATCCTGCCGGGGATCATGCCCGTAAGTAACTTTGCAGCGATCCAGCGCATGTCGGCGATGTGCGGCACTGCCGTCCCGGTTTGGCTGGCCAGGCTGTTCGAGGGACTCGATGATCATCCTGCCGCCCGGCAGCTTGTCGCGGCCACAGTCTCGGCTGAACTGTGCCGCAGACTCTATGCCGGTGGCGTCCGTCATTTCCATTTCTATACGCTCAACCGTGCCGAACTCAGCTATGCGATCTGCCACCTGCTTGGATTGCGCCCAAAGGAGAGTTTGGAATGACTCCGCGTGAAGCTCTCAATGCCGCTGCTGCCCAACGTATACTCGTAACTGACGGCGCCTTCGGCACAGAGATCCAGAACTATAAGCTCGATGAAGCAGCTTATGCAGGTGCGCTCGGACTGGCACGTGACCAGAAGGGCAATAACGACATTCTGGCGCTGACCCGCCCGGAGATCGTCGACAGCATCACGCGTGCCTATCTGGCCGCAGGTTCGGACATTGTTTCGACCAACACATTTTCGGCCAACCGGATCAGCCAAGCCGACTATGGCGCCCAACATCTGGTACGCGAGATCAATCTCGCTTCTGCACGGATTGCGCGCGCAGCCGCCGATGATGCTGGGAAGGATGGACGACCACGCTTCGTGGCGGGCGCAATCGGCCCGACCAACAAAACGCTCTCGCTGTCACCTGATGTGAACGATCCGGGTTTTCGCGAGATCGATTTTGACTTCCTGAAAGACGTTTATCGCGAACAGGCCGATGCGCTGATCGAAGGCGGCGTGGACTTCATCCTGATCGAAACGATTTTCGACACTCTCAACGCCAAGGCAGGGATCATGGCCGTTCTCGAGGCGCAGCTCGAACTGGGCCGTGATGTCCCCCTGATGCTTTCGATGACGCTGACAGACCTGTCCGGCCGCAACCTCTCCGGTCATACCGTCGAGGCTTTCTGGCACGCCGTCCGCCACGCACGACCGGTGACGATCGGGCTCAATTGCTCGTTTGGGGCGGAACAGCTCCGCCCGCATGTCCGCACGCTTTCGGGAATCGCCGATACGCTGATCATGGTCTATCCTAATGCCGGCCTGCCCAACGATCTTGGAGCCTATGACGAACTTCCCCAAGAGACAGCAGCGCTGGTCAGTGACTGGGCTGTGGACGGACATGTCAACATTTTGGGCGGCTGCTGCGGTTCGACACCTGAACATATCGCGGCGATTGCCAGGGCGGTCGACGGCCTTGCGCCACGCCAGCCCAAGGTGCCACCACTCGTTACCCGGCTTGCCGGTCTCGAGCCGATGATCCTAGCCGCCTGATCAACCGCGATGACTGAAAAAACCGCCACCTTCGTCAATATCGGCGAACGCACCAACGTCACCGGCTCTGCGGCGTTCAAGAAGCTTATCATGGCGGATGATTATGCCAAGGCGGTCGAAGTCGCGCGCCAGCAGGTCGAAAATGGCGCCCAGATCATCGATATCAACATGGATGAAGGTCTGCTCGACGCCCATCATGCGATGACGACGTTCTTGAAGCTCATTTCAGCCGAGCCCGACATTGCTCGCGTCCCGTTCATGATCGACAGTTCCAAATGGTCAGTGATCGAAGCGGGTCTCAAGTGCGTGTCTGGCAAGCCGATCGTCAATTCGATCAGCATGAAGGAAGGCGAGGCGCAATTCCTCGATCATGCCCGCAAATGCATGGCTTATGGCGCAGCAGTTGTCGTCATGGCCTTCGACGAAACGGGGCAGGCCGATACAAAGGCGCGCAAGGTCGAGATTTGCGAGCGTGCCTACACCCTTCTGACAGGCATCGGTTTTCCGCCCGAAGACATCATCTTCGATCCCAACATCTTCGCCATCGCGACAGGGATTGAGGAGCATAACAACTACGGTGTCGATTTCATCGAGGCCGCGCGTGAAATCAGGGCACGCTGCCCGCACGTCCATATTTCGGGCGGGCTTTCCAACCTTTCGTTCAGTTTCAGGGGTAACGAACCCGTCCGCCGTGCAATGCACTCGATCTTCCTGTTTCACGCCATCCCTGCAGGAATGGACATGGGCATCGTCAACGCAGGCCAACTCGATATCTACGACGCGATCGATCCCGAACTGCGTGAAGCGTGTGAGGATGTGATCCTCAACCGCCCGCAGCGACACCCGGACGAAACGCCGACCGAGCGGTTGGTCACGCTCGCCGAACGCTTCCGGGGCACCGATGCGGTCGCCGAAAAGGCCGCGGAGGAATGGCGCAGCTGGGAGGTGACCAAGCGGCTCGAGCACGCCCTGGTCAAGGGTATCGATGCCTATATCGTCGAGGACACGGAGGAAGCTCGGCAATTGGCCGTGCGACCCATCGAAGTGATCGAAGGCCCGTTGATGGACGGCATGAACGTGGTTGGCGATTTGTTTGGATCGGGCAAGATGTTCCTGCCGCAGGTCGTCAAGTCGGCGCGGGTGATGAAGAAGGCCGTTGCTCACCTGATTCCGTTTATCGAAGCCTCGAAAGAACCTGGCGCAAAGGCCAAGGGGCGGATCATCATGGCCACCGTGAAGGGGGACGTCCATGACATCGGCAAGAATATTGTTGGTGTCGTCCTGCAGTGCAACGGATATGAAGTCATCGACCTTGGGGTGATGGTGCCTTGGTCGGACATTCTCAAATCCGCCAAGGAAAACGATGCGGATATAATCGGGCTGTCCGGCCTGATCACGCCCTCACTCGATGAAATGGTGACGGTGGCTGAGGAAATGCAGCGTGACGGCTTTACCATCCCGTTGCTCATTGGCGGGGCCACGACTTCCAAGGTCCATACCGCGCTCCGCATCGATCAGGCGTACAAAGGACCCGTGGTGCACGTCCTTGATGCCAGCCGCGCAGTAGGGGTTGCCTCGACGCTTCTGTCGGACACGCAGAGAGATTCCTTTGTCGAGGCGACAGCCGCGGATTACCAGCATGTCCGGGACGTTCGGGAAGGCAAGGGGCAGAACCCGCTCGTGCCGATTGCTGACGCGCGCGCAAACAGTTTCAAGATCGATGAATCGCACAAGCCTGCTCCACCGGACCAACCCGGTGTTCATGTGTTCGATGATTGGGATCTCGCCGAATTGCGCGAAATCATCGACTGGACGCCTTTCTTTCGGGCCTGGGAACTCGCGGGCAATTATCCGGCGATCCTTCAGGACAAGATTGTCGGTGAAAGTGCGACTAGTCTGTTTGCCGACGCGCAAGCGATGCTCGACCAGGTCATTGGCGAAAAATGGTTGACCGCCAAGGGCGTGGCAGGACTTTGGCCGTGCCGCCGCGAAGGTGACGACGTGATCCTCCATCTCGACGATGAAAGCCATGTCCGCATCCCGTTCCTGCGCCAGCAGATTGCCAAGCGGGAGGGGCGCGCCAATATGTGCCTGGCCGACTTTATCAGCCATGATGGAGACTGGATCGGCGGCTTTGCCGTCGGTATCCACGGGATCGATGCGCACGTTGCCCGGTTCAAGGCCGCGCATGACGATTATTCGGATATCTTGCTAAAGGCGCTCGCCGATCGCTTTGCGGAAGCCTTTGCCGAAGCGCTGCACCGCCATGTCCGCACGACATTATGGGGCTATGCCCCCCACGAGCAGCTGACGAACGAAGCACTGATCCGGGAGCAGTATCGCGGCATCCGTCCGGCACCAGGATATCCGGCCTGTCCCGATCATAGCCTGAAGCCGATCCTGTTCGACTTGTTGAAGGCGACGGATAATATTGGCATCACGCTTACGGAAAGCTTCGCAATGCTTCCGACTGCCGCCGTCTCCGGCTTCTATTTCGGCCATCCCCAGGCTGAATATTTTGGCGTCGCGCGCGTTGGGCCCGACCAACGCGACGATTATGCCATCAGGCGCGGCATCGATGCCGAAACGGCCTCGCGCTGGCTGCGGCCGAACCTTGACTGATAGCTTCTGGCATTGCGCCTAATAACAGGTTCCGATAAGCTCGCGCTCAATCCTGTGGGATGATCGACATGGCAACGCTCGCTGAACCTCACGATTTGCGATCATCCCGCGACGACCGCTTTTTCATGCGCTCCGCGATCGCGATGGCGACCGTGATTATCGCGGGCTTTTCAATGCAGCTTGCTGCAGGCCGTTCGAGCTTTTCATCGCCGCCGCTGGTCCATGCCCATGCCATCATCTTCATGGGTTGGGTCACGCTGTTTGTGTTGCAGAATGTCTTTGCAACCACCGGAAACATCGCGCTGCATCGTCGTCTGGGCTGGATCGGATCGGTCTGGATTGTTGCGATGATCGTGCTGGGACTCTTGGTCACCGTTGCGATACTGAGGCGCGGGCAGGTTCCGTTCTTCTTCAGGCCAGTTCATTTTCTTGTTTTTGATCCTGTCTCGCTGCTGACCTTTGCTGGGCTCGCTTATGCCGCGATCCGGATGCGGCGGCAGACGGACTGGCACCGCAGGCTCCATTTTTGCGGCATGTCGCTGTTGCTTGGTCCTGGATTCGGCCGGCTTTTGCCGATGCCGCTGCTTGCACCCTGGGCTTGGGAAGCCACTTTTGTCCCGTGTCTGATCTTTCCTATCATTGGCATCATCGCAGACATCCGGAGGAGCGGCCATGTCCATAAGGCTTGGCTGTGGGGTATTGCCACTATGCTGGGGTCGTTCGTCATGATCGAAGCTGTCACCTACAGCCCTGCTGGCGAAGCGCTGTATCGCATTGTAACAAATGACTCGCCTGGCGCTGCGGTCGATCCCATGGCATTTCCGCCACCGCCTTCCGGTCCACAGATTACGGGCCGCGCCGCCGGCGAATAGCGCCCGGCCAATCTGGGGACAATCTGCCGATCTTTCTCGCCAATATTAGGCATTTGTCAAAGTTTACCGCCTATTCACCCTGATAAGTAACCGGACATGTAGTAGTCTCGCATCAGGATTAGGGTTTGAAATGAGCGCATTCGGACGACGCAGTGGGCCAAGCGGGCCGGGCGGAAATCGCCCCTCCTTCGGCGTTGCACGTCCAATGCAGGGCGGCGGTACCATGCCACAACGCGGCGACGAACCGCCGGTTGGTGGCGCCCAGTTTCCCCCGATCGATTCCGCTCCGCTTCCCGGCCACGACGACGAACCGACAGCACCCGTCGAGAAAATGGATGCGATGCAGCGGCTGTCCGAACGCGAAAACGCGCTCGATGTGCCGCAGCCAAAGGCCGAAGGGTTTGAAGCATCGGTTCACAAGATCAAGGAACAGGTGCTGCCGCGCTTGCTCGAACGCATCGATCCCGAAGCCGCCGCTACTCTCTCCAAGGATGAACTGGCCGAAGAGTTTCGCCCGATCATCGGCGAAGTTCTGGCGGAACTGAAGCTGACGCTCAATCGGCGCGAGCAGTTCGCGCTGGAAAAGGTGCTGGTTGACGAGTTGCTCGGTCTTGGACCGCTTGAGGAGCTGCTAAACGATCCTCTGATCACCGACATCATGGTCAATGGGCCGGACCAAACCTATATCGAAAAGAAGGGCAAGCTGACGATCGCGCCGATCCAGTTCCGCGACGAAGCCCATCTTTTCCAGATTGCCCAACGGATCGTCAATCAGGTCGGCCGCCGCGTCGACCAGACGACACCGCTCGCCGATGCCCGTTTGAAAGACGGCTCACGCGTCAACGTGATCGTACCGCCGCTCTCGCTGCGCGGGACTGCAATCTCGATCCGTAAATTTTCCGCAAAGCCGATCACCCTCGACATGATGGCCAAGGGCGGGTCAATGTCCGAACGCATGGCGACCTGCCTCAAGATCGCAGGCGCCTGCCGTTTCAATATCGTCATCTCGGGCGGCACCGGTTCCGGCAAGACGACAATGCTCAATGCATTGTCCAAGATGATTGACCCGGGCGAGCGCGTTCTGACGATCGAAGACGCCGCCGAACTTCGCCTGCAACAGCCGCACTGGCTCCCACTCGAAACGCGGCCCGCCAACCTTGAAGGCCAAGGCGCGATCACAATCCGCGATCTTGTGGTCAACGCGCTGCGTATGCGCCCAGACCGCATCATCCTCGGCGAAATTCGTGGGCCCGAATGTTTCGATCTCCTAGCTGCAATGAACACGGGCCATGACGGCTCGATGTGTACGCTTCACTCCAACAGCCCGCGCGAAGCGCTCGGCCGTATGGAAAACATGGTCATGATGTCGGATATCAAGGTCCCCAAGGAAGCCATTTCGCGCCAGATTGCCGACTCTGTCGATCTGATCATCCAGGTGAAGCGTTTGCGCGACGGTTCGCGGCGGATCACCAACATCACCGAGGTGATCGGCATGGAAGGTCCCGTGATCGTCACGCAGGAACTGTTCAAGTTCGAATATATTTCGGAAGATGCCGACGGCAGGATTGTCGGCGAATACCGTGCGATGGGCTTGCGCCCCTATACGCTCGACAAGGCCAAGCAGTACGGCTTTGACCAGCCCCTTCTCGAGGCCTGCCTCTAAAAGCTGACTTGCCAAGTGCCGCGCCCGTCCTATCAATGACGGGTCATGAGTCTCGATCCCCAATTGCTCGCCAACGCGCTTGCCCGAATGGCGGGAGGCGTTGCGCTTCCCATCGAGCATCTCGGGCGCCTATCGGGCGGCGCAAACATGGAAAGCTGGTCTTTCGACTGGGGCGGTGCCGGCTATGTCCTGCGCCGTGCGCCATCGGCCGAAATGATGGACGGTCGCCCTTTCGGCCACGATGTCGAAGCGGTAATCGTCCGCGCCGCGCGAAAGGCCGGCGTTCTCGCGCCCGAGATTGTCGGTGAGCTGGGGCCAGACGACCGGCTGGGCAGCGGCTACGTCATGCGTCGGATCGACGCCGATGTCAGCCCTGCAAAGATCCTGTCTGAACCGCCTGATTCGCTGCTTGGAGACATTGCCCGCGAACTGGCGCGCATTCACACCATTCCCGCTGAGGACTTCGCACATCTGCCGGCCCCCACGACGACCGCAATGGTTGCCGACCTCAAGACGCGCTTTGCGAGTTACGGCGGCGACAGGCCGGTCTTTGCGCTCGCCCTCAAATGGCTTGAAGACCATTTGCCCACCGCGATTCCTCCAGTCTTTCTGCATGGCGATTTCCGCATCGGAAATCTTATGGCCAATGAGAGCGGCCTCGCTGCCGTGCTCGATTGGGAATTGTGCCATCTGGGTGACCGGCACCAGGATCTGGCGTTTGGCTGCATCAATTCGTGGCGTTTTGGCCATATCGACCGGCCTGCCTTTGGCACAGGCGCCCTGACCGACTTCTGGGCCGCCTACGAGGCGCACAGCGGCGTCTGTGTCGATGCGACGCGGTTTCGCTTCTGGCTGGTCTATTCGACGCTCTGGTGGGGCCTGTGCTGCCTGCAAATGGCCGACATCTGGCGCTCGGGTCTCGACAAGGCGCTGGAACGCGCCGTGATCGGGCGGCGGACATCGGAAACCGAGGTCGACCTGCTGATGCTGCTCGAAGAGGATGCGCCCGAAACCCAACGCCTCCCAATCCGGCTCGACGAACCGACAGAACCGCGCCGTCAGGGCGAACCCAGCACGGTGGAAATGCTCGAGGCGCTGTCCGACTGGCTGGAAAATGACATCAAACCACAGGCTGAAGGTCGGGACCGATTCATGACGGCGGTTGCGTTGAACGCGCTCGGCATGCTCCAGCGCGAGGCGCGCGAGCCATTGAGCGTCCATGACAAGGCACTGGCGGACGACCTACTAGCCGGCCGCAAGACGCTCGCCACACCGGGCCTGCTCGCAAAACTCAAAAAGGCGGCGCTTGCGAAACTGGCGGCGGACCAGCCCAAATATTCGGCCCTTGGGGCTGCTATCAACAAATGGAGTGCCTGAACGATGCTGTTTGAAATACCTACCGAAATCACCGCGTACCTTGCTGAATTGGATGCGTTCATCGAGCGCGAGATCAAGCCGATCGAGAATCGCGACGACAATATCCGCTTCTTCGATCACCGCCGCGAAGATGCGCGCACCGATTGGGAGCGCGAGGGCCTGCCCAATGAGGAATGGTGGGCGCTGCTGGGCGAAATGCGGCGCGTGGCCGATGCGGCCGGACATTATCGCTATGCCATCCCGGAGGAGTTTGGCGGCAAGAATGGCTCCAATCTGTCAATGGCCGTGATCCGCCATCATCTGGCACACAAGGGTCTGGGGCTGCACAATGATCTGCAGAATGAGAGCAGCATTGTCGGCAACCTCGTCCAGGTGTTGATGCTTCGCGATTTTGGCACCGAGCAGCAGAAGCGGGATTTTATTCCGCTGATGCTCGAAGGGAAAATGGGTTGGGCGTTTGGCCTGACCGAGGAGCATCACGGCAGCGACGCGACGCATATGGATACCCGCGCCGTTCCCGAAGTGCGTGACGGCGTCGCCGGATACCGGATCGATGGCAACAAGATGTGGATCACGGGCGTCCACAAAACGTCGCATGTCATGACCTTTGCCCGGACCAACGGGGAGGATGGCAAGGCGCGCGGCATTACCTGTCTCGTCGTGCCGTGCGACGCACCCGGCTTCGAGATCGGTCAATATATGTGGACGTTCAACATGCCGACCGACCACGCCAAGATCCGCTATAACGGCGTCTGGGTGCCGGAGAGCGCAATCCTCGGAAAGCTCGACGAGGGCCTCGCCGTCGCACAGCATTTCGTCCACGAAAACCGCATCCGCCAGGCGGCCAGTTCGCTGGGCGCGGCGCAATACTGCATCGACGAGGCGGTGAAATATGCCCGCGAGCGCAAGCCCTTCGGCAAGGCGCTGGCCACCAATCAGGCGATCCAGTTCCCGCTGGTCGAACTCCAGACCGATGCCGAGATGCTCCGCCTGCTGATTTACAAGACTGCCGCCGAGATGGACACGATGACCAAACCCGAAGTCGCCATCCGCCTGTCCAACAAGGTCAGCATGTGCAACTACAAGGCCAATCGCCTGTGCTGCAACGCCGCCGATTTCGCGATGCAAGTGCATGGCGGCATGGGCTATTCGCGGCACAAGCCCTTCGAACATATCTACCGCCACCATCGCCGCTACCGGATCACCGAGGGTTCCGAAGAAATCCAGATGAGGAAGGTGGCGGGGCATTTGTTCGGGTTTATGGGGGGATGACGGCTACCCCGCCCGACATCTTCCGCTCCTACAACCGCGAGGATGCGGGCGAGACAACTTCCCTTGCCAACCCCAAAGTGATAGCATAAACTGCTATCATGAACGCGCGCCATGCCAAGACGCTCGCTGCGGTCTTCAAACATCCGACCCCGGCGAATGTCGAGTGGGCGGCGGTGGAGGCCTTGCTACTCGCGGTCGGGTGCAGCCTCGTTGACGGCAGCGGGTCGCGGGTTCGCTTTGTGAAGGATGATATGATCGAGACGTTCCACCGCCCGCATCCTGCCAAGGAGGCCAAGCGCTATCAGGTACGCGCGGCACGGGATTATCTGATCCGGCTGGGAGTGAAGCCATGAGCAATATATTGGACCATCGCGGCTACCGCGCGCGCGTGGAGTTTGACGCAGAGGACGGCCTGTTCTTCGGGCGGATTGCGGGCATCCGCGACGGGGTGACCTTCCACGCCGATACCGTGCCTGCTTTGGTCGAGGCGTTCCACGAGGCGGTCGATGATTATATCGAATCCTGCGCCAAGTTGGGCAAGACGCCAGAGCGGCCCTTCTCCGGCAAATTGATGCTTCGGGTTGATCCGGCGGTCCACGCCAAATCGGTCGAGGCAGCGGAACTGGCAGGCAAGAGCCTGAACCAATGGACCGAAGAAGTATTGCGGCGAGCCGCCGGATGAATGCAGCGCCTGACATCTTCCTCTCCTACAACCGCGAGGATCAAGCGGTGGCGAAGCGCTACGCCGATGCCTTTGCCGCCGAGGGTCTCGACGTATGGTGGGACACCGCGCTGCGCTCGGGCGAGGCGTATGACGAGGTGACCGAGGCGGCCTTGCGCGCCGCGAAGGCGGTGGTGGTGCTGTGGTCGCCGCGCTCGGTGGTCTCGCGCTGGGTGCGCGCCGAGGCGACAATTGCGGATCGCCGCAAGACTTTGGTGCCGGTGACGATCGAGCCGTGCGAACGCCCGATCATGTTCGAGCTGACCCAGACGGCGGAACTTTCGCATTGGACGGGTGATGCGGGGGATGCTGCGTGGCTTGGATTCCTCGACGATGTTCGTCGGGTTGTCGGGCGGGAGGCGCCTCAAACCGGACATACGCCGAAACCGGTCGCTGTGGCCTCCGAGCCTATCCTTGCTGTTTTACCTTTCGACAATCAGTCGAATGACGCAGACATGCAGTTTTTCTCGGACGGGGTCAGCGAGGAAATACTTCTTCGCCTCTCGCGCGGCGCCCAGATCAAGATTATCGGTCGGACATCGAGCTTTCAGTTTCGCGGAGAACGCAAGGCCGAGGCAGCAAGCCTTCTCAAGTGCAGCCATATACTGGACGGCTCTGTACGCCGATCGGGCGAACGCGCGCGCATTTCCGCGCACCTTGCCGAGACGTCGACGAAAACGACGCTGTGGTCGGATCGATACGACCGAACCCTGGAGGACACTTTTGCTGTACAGGATGAAATAGCCGAGCAGATCGCCACCGCACTCGACCGCGCCTTTACCAGCTTTTCAACCAAGCCCGCTGACTCGGAGGTCTATGACCGTTATCTGCGAGCCAGCCCCGAAACATTCCGCACAGACGAAATGAAGCAAAAGATCATGCTGCTCGAGCCCGCGCTGGAGCGCCAGCCCGATTTTGCCGAAGGCTGGGGGCGGCTTGCCTATTTGCGGGCATTCGCGCATTTTTCCGATCCCTATCGCGATCGGCCGGGTGTCATAGCGCGCGCCAATGCCGAAGCGGACCGCGCGCTTTCCGCCGATCCACTGAATGCCGAGGCACTTGTCGCCAAATTTCTGCTGGTGCCCCCGTTCGGCAGCTATCTCGAAGCGGACGCCCTGATCGAGCGGATTCAAGCAATATCCGGTTATGACTCGATCAAATTCTTTGTGGGTGCATTTCTGGTTTGTGTCGGGCGGGTACGCGAGGCGAGCCTGCTCAACGACAGCCTGTTTGAGGCCGATCCCCTCAACGGCTTTTTCTGCCATCGTGCAGCCGTCGGGAAAATGTCGCTTGGCCAGTATGACGCCGCCATTCGGCTCTACGAAGGCCTGATCGCGCGCAGTCCCGACATGCATTTCATTTTCTGGACGATGGTTCGCGCCTATGCCTTGAAGGGAGACTGGGCGAAGCTCGACCAGCTGATGAGCCCCGAAATGCTTGCGCGGCATCCAGTGGCCGGGTTCGAGGAAACCGCGAGACTGGCCGAGCTGCTGCGCGCCCGCGATCAGGGCGCGCTTGACAGGACACAGGCTCTGGAAGGTCTCCAGATGAACAGCGGGTCGGGAGCCGATTCAGCACAGCTCGCCTATGCTGCCCATCTTGGTCTTGTCGATGAAGCCTTGGAGCGGGCCCTGAACGCGCGGCACGGCCCTGTCGGAGACGGCAGCGACGTGATGGGTGTGGACGCCTATCGTCCTGCGCTTCTGTTCTGGCACGGGCTTCCCGAATTGCGCAGCGATCCTCGCTTCATCGCCTATGCCGCGCGGCTGGGGCTGGTCGAATATTGGCTGGCCACCCGGAAATGGCCCGATTGTGCCGACGAAACGCCTTATGATTTCCGCGCCGAATGCGAGAAATATCGGGATTATCCCAAGGACCCGTTCTTCGCATGACCGCCCCCGACGCCTTCCTCTCCTACAACCGCGAAGATCAGGCGGTGGCGAAGCGCTACGCCAATGCCTTTGTGGAAAGACAGGTCAACTGAATGGGCCTGCCGGTGCGCCAGATCGCCTATTTCGTGGCCGATATCGAGCAGGCGGCGCGGGCCCATCATGCCGCATTTGGTTCGGGGCCCTATTTTCTCGGTCGACAGGTGCCACTGGCCTGGAGTGAGCACCGCGGCCTGCGCGTTACCCATGATCATTCAAGCGCCTATGGCCAATGGGGCGATGTGATGATCGAGTTCGTCCAGCAGCATGGCGATGATCCAAGCGCATTTCACGACCTCTATCCCGTCGGTTCCGGGCGTTACGGGCCGCACCATGTCGCCGTTTTTGTAGAGGCGCTCGATGCGGCAATCAGCCGGTTCGGGCAAGGCGGGATGGCGCTGGCGCAGCTCAGCGAGACGATCACCGGCACGCGGTATGCGTTCGTCGATGGCTCAAGCACCCTTGGCCACATGATCGAGCTTTACGAGCCAACCGAGCCATTGTTGCGCTTTTATGCAATGGTGGCGAAAGCGGCGGCTGGCTGGGATGGCAGTGATCCGCTGCGTGAACTTGGATAGGAGCAAGGAGATGGCCCGACCGGCGCAGCATACCATCGCCACAATCCGCCCACGTTATGCAGCGGCAAAGGATAGCGCATGACGACCACCCCGCCCAATGGGCTCTTCCCCCTCACCCAGGGCACCGCACACGCCGCGTTTGACTGGGTCTTCGCCCCATGGATCAAGGAGATGGGGTTGACCGATTTCGTGGTCCGCGAAGGGTTTGTGTCGATGCGACTCCCGCTCAACGACCGGCTCAAGTTCTTTTCCGGCGCGATTTGCGGACAGGCGCTGATGGCAGCGATCGATACGGTCGCGAGCATGGCGGTAGCCACAGGCCCGCGCGTGGGCAAAGGCACAATCTACCAACACACGCATTTCCTCCGTCCCGCGGCAAATGACGACTTTCTTATCGAGGCGGAGGTCAAGCGGTTCGGCAAGGCCAGCGCTTATGTCGATTGCAGCGTGACGTTCGTTGGTTCGGGCGAACTGGTCGCCCATGCCGTGCTGGAGTTTGCCTTTTGAAGCGCCTGCTCATTGTCTGGCATTCGCTGACCGGCGGAAGCGAGGCGATGGCGCGCGCGGCCGCCAACGGTGCAGGGGAGGAGGCGGATGTCATACTGAGACACGCTGCCAAAGCCGGACCGGAGGATCTTGTCGACGCCGATGGCTACCTCTTCGTGTGCCCCGAAAACCTCGCCAGCATGGCCGGGGTGATGAAGGATTTCTTCGACCGAAACTACTATCCAGTCCTCGGACGGATCGAGGGGCGACCCTATGCGACGATGATCTGCGCCGGATCGGACGGCGAAGGCGCGGCACGCCAAATTGCCCGGATTGCAACCGGCTGGCGGTTGAAGGCGGTGGCCGAACCGCTGATCGTCTGCACGCACGCCCAGACGCCCGACGCAATCCTCGCCCCCAAAACGATCGGCGAAGCGGACCTCGTTCGATGCAAGGAACTGGGCGCGACGCTGGCGGCTGGACTGTCGATGGGGATTTTCTGACGCGGTTATGCGTTTGCTTTTTGACCCAATCTGCGTCGTTCAACATAAAATGCATCTTCCCGATAGCCGTCGCTGGTCATCGATAATGGTTGCGTCAAAGCGGGCCGAGGCCAGGAACAGGTCACATCCTCCGAACAGCGGCAGTGCGTTGCGGCGTTTTGTGAAGGGACGGACGATCATTGGCGAAGTTGCTTCGCAAGCATGACGGGACTAGCAGACCGAACGTGGGAACCAGAGCCGGCGAGAGGGAAGACAGTATGGGCGTAATCATCAGTGGCGCCCGTCGCCTGTCGTCAGACGCTGTCAACGAGCGGGCGAAGCGCGCGGCAGCGGGGCTTGCATCGTTGGGCGTGGGGCGCGGCGATCTGATTGCGCTGTATCTGCGAAACGACCTCCCATTTCTGGAGGCGACGTTCGCAGCGGGTCTGCTCGGCGCCTATCCTACGCCTGTGAACTGGCACAACACCGCGACCGAAGCGCGCTACATATTCGAGAACTCTGGCGCGCGCGCCATTATTATCCATGCCGATCTGATCCCGGGCATCCGCGCCGCTCTGCCCGAAGGTGTCCCCGTTTTGGTTGTGGCGACACCGCCCGAAATCGCGTTGGCCTATGGCATTGAGGCCGCGCCGGTTCCCGCTGACATGATCGATTGGTCCCGTTGGCTGGACGGTTTCGCTCCGTATGACCAGCCAGCCCTCGAAGCGCCCGGTACGATCATTTACACGTCAGGCACCACCGGCCAACCCAAAGGGGTCCGTCGCAATCAGCCCACCCAGGAACAAACGGCTGCTGCGGTTCGGGTCGGAGCGCTGACGTTTGGCTTTGCCGATTGGCTGAGTCGTCCGGACGAGATCGTCACCTTGATCACGGGTCCGATGTATCATTCGGCTCCCAATTTCTATGGCATCATCAGTACAAGGTTGGGCGCAACGGTCATCTTGCAGGCGCGCTTCGATCCTGAAGAGCTGCTGGCGATGATCGAGCGCCACAGGGTAACCCATATCCATATGGTCCCGATCATGTTCAACCGGCTGTTGCGCCTTCCGGACGACGTCAAGGCTCGCTATGACCTGTCCAGCCTGAGGTTCGTGGTCCATGCGGCCGCACCCTGCCCTGCGGCGATCAAGCGGGCGATGATTGAATGGTGGGGGCCGGTGATCAATGAATATTATGGCTCCACCGAGACCGGTGCCGTGGTGTTTTGCACTTCGGAGGAATGGCTGGCCCATCCTGGCACCGTCGGGAAAGCGATTCCGGGCACTGATGTCCGGGTCATCGATGCCGACGGCAACAGCCTGCCGGCTGGCGAAATCGGCGAAGTGGTTGCCCGGACCGCTGGATCTGCAGATTTTACCTATCATGGCGACGATGCCAAGCGGGCGGCGACGGAAAAGGCAGGGCTGATCGCGCCGGGCGACGTCGGCTATATGGACGCTGATGGTTTTCTTTATCTGTGCGATCGAGCCAAGGATATGATCATCTCTGGCGGTGCCAATATCTATCCTGCCGAAATCGAAGCCGAATTGCACAAGATGCCAGGCGTCGCCGATTGTGCGATCTTTGGCATTCCGGATGAGGAGTTTGGCGAGGCGGTTTGCGCAGTCGTCCAGCCTTTGCCGACGCATAGCCTGACCGAAGCCGAGGTACGGGCCTATCTTCGCACCCACGTGGCCGGATACAAAGTCCCCAAACGCGTCGACTTCCACGCCGAATTGCCTCGCGAGGATTCTGGCAAGATTTTTAAGCGCAAGCTTCGCGAACCGTATTGGGAAGGCATTGACCGCCGGATCTGACGAGCAGGGCAGGCCCGGCATCGATGATCGACTCTAGCGTCTTGCGTCTCGTTGCCGCTCCAATTCGTCATCGAATGCGCGCTCCATTTCGTCATTGAAGATCTGAAGCGCATTTGCATCGACGAACGCATTGGCATCGCCCGCCAGCTGACGTGCACGTTTGCCCTTGAGATCGAAGAAATTTTCATGCGGGGCCAGAAAAACGTCTGCCTTGAAAGCCCGCACCTTTGCAAAGGTCGCGCGATAGGCGGCAATCATGCCGGGCCAGGATTCCGGAACAAGTGACTGGCCGGCAACCGTCGCGCTACAATGGAAAAAGGCAATATGGGGCCTACCATCCGCTCCCCTGACGGCCATGCTCCAAGAGGTGCAGCCCGCAGTGTGCCCCGGCGTCAAATGCGCGATGAGTGTGACGCCGCCCAGCGTCACCGTATCGTCGTCCCCGATTACCCGGTCCACGCGGATCGGCGGGAACGGCATGTCCTTCGTCGGACCGAAGCCGATCGCACCGGCCTCGAGGGTTGGACGGTCGGCGGCGCTGGCGAGCATTTTTGCGCCGCTCGCGCGTTGGAGCCCCGCGAGTCCGCCAGCGTGATCGATATGGGCGTGGCTGTTGAGTAAATATTTAACGTCGCGAACGTTGAAACCAAGCGCACGAATATTGGCGATGATCTGCGGCACCGATTGCGCGAGGATGCCATCAATCAGGATATGGCCTTTTGGGGTGGTAATGAGGAAGGCGCTGACACCTTGTGTCCCGACATAGTGAATGTTGTCGATAATCGTGAATGGCTCGAACGGCTCGTTCCAACGGCTCGAAATCGCGAATGGATCGAGTGGGGCGTGCTCAGCCCCGTCAATCACCCCATCGCTGGCAAGCGACAACGATGATGCTTGCGGCGTACAGCTGCACAACGCCCCGATCGCCAGCCCAATCGACGCTGCCTTGATCGTTCGAAACATGGGATCAGCCCGATCAGGCCGCGTCGCCAGCGGCTTCCTTTTCCTTGTGGGTATAGACCCTGACAGGTTCCTTGGTGCCTGCGACCACATCCTTGTCGATCATCACTTCGTCGACCCCGTCCATTGTCGGCAGGTCAAACATCGTGTCGAGCAGGATCGATTCGAGTATCGAGCGCAGGCCACGCGCGCCGGTTTTGCGTTCGATGCCCTTCTTGGCGACCGAAACCAGCGCATCCTCGGTGAAGCCGAGCTTCACATCCTCCATCTCGAACAGCTTCTGATACTGTTTGACGAGCGCGTTCTTCGGCTCCTTGAGGATTTTTACGAGCGCATCGACATCGAGATCCTCGAGCGTCGCGATCACCGGCAAGCGGCCCACGAATTCGGGGATAAGGCCGTATTTAAGCAGATCCTCAGGCTCACCCTGCCGCAGGATTTCTCCCGTCCGCCGATCATCAGAGCCCGAGACATGCGCGCCGAAGCCAATCGACTTGCCTTGCAACCGATCCGAGATGATCTTTTCAAGCCCCGAAAACGCGCCTCCGCAAATGAACAGGATATTGGTCGTATCGACCTGGAGGAATTCCTGCTGCGGATGCTTGCGGCCGCCCTGCGGAGGCACACTGGCAACCGTGCCTTCCATCATCTTCAAGAGCGCCTGCTGCACACCTTCGCCCGATACGTCGCGCGTGATCGAGGGGTTCTCCGCCTTGCGGCTGATCTTGTCGATTTCGTCGATATAGACGATCCCGCGCTGGGCGCGTTCGACATTATAGTCCGACGCCTGAAGCAACTTCAGGATGATGTTCTCGACGTCCTCACCGACATAGCCGGCTTCGGTCAAGGTCGTCGCATCAGCCATCGTGAACGGCACATCGAGGATACGTGCGAGCGTCTGGGCCAACAGCGTCTTGCCGCACCCAGTCGGGCCGACGAGCAGGATGTTCGACTTTGCGAGTTCGACATCGGCGCCCTTGGCTCCGTGGTTCAACCGCTTGTAATGATTATGTACAGCGACCGAGAGGACTCGCTTGGCCGAACGCTGCCCAATGACATAATCGTCAAGGACATTGCAGATTTCCTGCGGGGTCGGGACACCGCCATCCTTCTTGCTGACAAGCGCAGATTTGGTTTCCTCACGGATGATGTCGTTGCACAGGTCAACGCATTCATCGCAAATGAACACGGTGGGGCCGGCGATAAGCTTGCGCACTTCGTGCTGCGATTTTCCGCAAAACGAGCAGTAAAGCGTGCTTTTCGTATCAGTACCGCTAAGCTTCGTCATTCAAACCTTCCCCGGAAAACCGGCAAGTCGAGCTATTACCGCCATGTTACAGCCGAAATTCTAACCGGCAATGGCTTATTTGTCGTTTACGCTCTTTGCAAAAGAGCTGCGAGGCTTCGGTGAATCAGGAGTCTTCGGCAACCGCAGGCCGTTTGTCGAACACTTCATCGATGATGCCGAATGATTTGGCTTCGTCCGCAGTCATGAAATTATCGCGTTCCATGGCCTTTTCGATCGTTTCAATGTCTTTGCCGGTGTATTTCGCATAAAGTGTGTTCATGCTGGCGCGGATGCGAAGAATTTCCTGCGCCTGAAGGGCAATATCGGAAGCCTGCCCCTGAGCACCGCCCGAAGGCTGGTGAATCATGACCCGCGCGTTCGTGAGTGCCACGCGCATCCCCGGTTCACCTGCCGCCAGAAGGAAACTACCCATCGATGCCGCCTGCCCGACGCACACCGTGCCGACTTTCGGGCGGATATATTGCATCGTATCGTGGATCGCCATGCCAGCCGTCACCACCCCGCCCGGCGAGTTGATGTACATCCAGATGTCCTTTTTCGGGTTTTCCGATTCAAGAAACAGCAACTGGGCGGTAATGACCGAGGCCATATTGTCTTCAACGCCGCCGGTCACGAATATGATCCGCTCACGCAGCAACCGCGAAAAAATGTCAAAACTGCGTTCGCCACGGTTCGACTGTTCGATAACGATGGGGATCAGGGAATCTAACGGATGCATGAAAAATCCTTGGATGAATTGAACCGCCTATATCTGGCCTTGCTCGCCGATGTTCAAGCCCTTCGACTTGCGTGCGTCGAGGCGCGCAGCTAGTCGGACGGAAGAATGAGAAAAGGAACGCACATATGAATGCATTGGGCACCCGCCTTCCCGACATTTTCGCAGAAGAGGAAGAGGACGAACGCCCAAATCCGACAGGCTTGTTGATGAGCAAGTTTCTCGAGGCCCGGACTGTCCTTATTTTCGGCGGTATTGACCAGAAACTTGCCCAGCTCGTGACCACGCAGCTGTTGTATCTGGACCATGTGAGCCATGACCCCATCAAGATTTTCATCAATTCACCCGGTGGCCATGTTGAATCGGGCGATACGATTCATGACCTGATCGAATTCATCGATTCACCCGTCGCAGTTATTGGCACAGGCTGGGTTGCGAGTGCCGGCACGCACATCTTCCTCGGCGCACCGAAGGAACGCAGGTTCTGCCTCCCGAACACGCGCTTCCTGATTCATCAGCCCTCGGGCGGCGCACAGGGGCGCGCCGGTGATATCGCGATTCAGGCGCAGGAGATCGTGAAGATGCGCGAACGTCTTGCGCGCGTCATTTCCGAAAAGACCGGTCAGTCCATCGAACGCGTGCGCGACGATATCGAGCGCGACTATTGGATGTCGACCAAGGAAGCCAAGGACTATGGCATTCTCGGCAAGGTGATCAGCAAGTTCGACCAGGTAAAATTCTGATCGCAGCCGTTCTGTTCAATCCTGCATGATTTCAGACACAAAAAACCCGCCCCTGCCAATACCGGGGCGGGTTTCGTTTGCCGGTATAGCGCCTACATCTTGTAGGAGACGCGCAAATATCCGAACTGGCCCGGCACGTCATAGGTTGTCGGGTCATAATTTGGACCAGTGCAGCTGAAACAGGGCGGCGGATCCTGATTGAACACGTTGTTGACGCCAATCGTCAGCGCCAACCGGTTTTGCAAGAACGCGTAGCCCAACTGCATGTCCCCATAAAATGTGCTCTGGAGTTTCTTGCCATCGGCTTCACGTACGGCGTTGATATAGCGTCCGGTGAACGAAGCTGTGAATGCCCCCATTGCCCAGTCGAGTGTGCCATTGCCCTTGAAGCGCGGATAAGATTGGTCAGGGAACCCCCGAGTCTGGCCTCGATAGTCGGTCGTGGTAAAGCCAACCGTCGCCGGGAATGTCTCGCTATATTTGAGCAAGAAATTGCCGTTGAGCGTGAGGCCGAAGCTGCCCGCTCCCGATTTCGGCGTCCGGAAATTGGCTGCCACGTCGATTCCGCGCGTGTTGATACCACCGATGTTTTGAAGCTGCGCGTTGATGCGCGAGACTATTCCATTAGGTGTCCGCGCAATTGAACCGCAACTAAGAGGGTCCCCACCAAATGCGCAGCGGTTGAGGGTCAATTGTGCAGCGACCGGTGCAATCGCGTTTTGAACCTTTATTGCGTAATAATTTACTTCAAGACTCAGTCGGCTCAGGAAGCCACTATTTCGTGCCCATGCGGGTGAGTACACGCCACCAAACAGCCATGTCCGCGACGTTTCCGGTCTGAGGTTCTGATTGCCACCCGTCAGGACGCTTAGCTGACCGCCATTGGGCTCCTGATAGCTACCATTGGCAGGCACGCCGTTGGCGATGCAATTCACGCGAACATTTCCTGTGTTCAGTGCAAAAGGTGAACCGGGAACATTGGTGCACGGATCATCGATCGGCGCGTCGGCGCGCGATGCCGCCCCAAATAACTCGCCTATCGCAGGTGCACGGAATCCTTCCGCATAGGAACCCCGGAAAAGAAGGTCGCGCACCGGCTTCCAAGACCCGCTCCCGGTATATGTCGTGCTGCTGCCGCTGCGCGAGAAGTTCGAATGGCGGACCGCGCCATCGACCGACAACGAGTAGAAGAACGGCGTGTCCTTGAGAATTGGCACGTGGATTTCGCCATAGACTTCGTCCGAATTATAGCTGCCTCTCGCTGGGAGCGAGGGAATGTCCGAGCTTAGCCCTGCTGCGGTGATCGGGTCGGGATCGAAACTGCCCTTTTGATAGCGATGCTCATAACCAACGGCAAAGCCAACCGGCCCGGCCGGAAGGTCGAACAAGTCGCCGCTGAGGTTGGCGGTATAATCCTGCAACTCCTGTGAGCTGCGATTCCGCTCAGTATAGGTGATGTAGGCAAGCTGGGCCGCCGTGATCGAGCCGGCACCGCCGAATATGTTGACGGGAACACAGGGTGCCGTGCAGTTCGCAACCGGGCCGAGGCCCCGCGTCAGATTGGCAGCGTTGACGTTGCCAGTGAACGATTGCTTGGCATCGTTGAAGCCGAACACCGCGCTCACATCCCAATACCATTTGTGCGCGCCGACCTCGAACGACCCGTCAAGGCCACCACGGATCGACATGGTGTTGACATTTTGTGTGTAGGTACGCTGCCCGGCCTCGACCACTCGACGGCGAACCGTCGAGTAATTGGCAGGCGGGTCGCCGGGATTACCCGCCGACAATGTGCCGAAGGGGTTGAAAGGATTCGACCCATCAATTGTGATCTTGTCGAGAAGATTTCCGTTGCCGGCGTCAGGACCGATGAACAGCGGAAGGAAGGCCGCCTGGTTCTGTGATTGACGGTGCGCGTATACCGCGTTCACCCGCAAATTTACGTTCGACGTCAGTTCCTGCTTGATGTTGACAAAGCCACCATAGCGTTCCGACGGCGTGAGGAAATAATTGAATGGCGCAAAGTTGAAGCGCGCTGCTGACGAAAAGTTGGTGAAATCGCCCCCAACAAGCGTCGGATCATATACGGGCACTCGCCCAATGACCGGCGCGCGCAGCGTCAGGCTTTGTCCGTTGACGTCGTACCGCCCCAAAAGTGGCGCGCTGCTGCACCCGCCGATAGGGTCGGTGCAGCTGGTTTGGCCGGGGTTCGGAAACTGCGAAGTAGCACGGTCGCGCGTGCGAACAGCATCCTGTTTGACGTAGCTGGCCCCGAAAACGATGCTCGTGCCCGCACTTTGAATGCCGTAGCTGGCGTTGTAATCCTGAGTCTCGCCATCGCCCTTACGGAATGAACCGTATTGGGCCGACGCCTGCAGCCCCTTCTGGTTCGTCTTGGTAATGATATTCACCACGCCAGCAAGTGCGTCTGAGCCGTAAAGTGGCGACTGACCCGATTGCAGCACTTCGATGCGTTCGATCATGTTAGCGGGAATCGTATTGAGATCGACAGTCGACGGAATGCCGCTTGCACTCGCGCCGTTAACGAAACGCAGACCATCGACCAGTACCAATGTGCGCTTGGCGCCCAGGTAACGCAGATCGATTTCTGCCGATCCGGCACCGACGCCACCTCCATCGGGCGGATTGCCGATATTGCCGCTATTGTTGACCTTGGTGTTCAGGCCGCCTGCGGCGCTGGGAAGCCGCTGCAAAACGTCGGCAATTGCTGACAGTCCCGTTTGCGCCAGCGCCGCCTGATCGACAAACACTACTGGCGAATCGAGGTTCAAAGGATCCTGACGGATGCGTGAGCCGGTGACGATGATGTCCTGCGCCGCCTCTGTCTCCTCGGCAGGCGCGGTCTGCGCCTGAGCGGGCGTGATATTTGCCAAAAGGCAGATGGCCAAAGCCAATGAAGCGGGCTTGACCCGCAGGTTGTTCAGATGTTTCACAATGCCTCCCATTGAATAGTCGCCAACAACCTGAATTACGGTTGAAGGTTGGATTGATGATTTATGACAGTGGGATCGCTTATTGGGAACCATTCGCTTCGATCCGACAACGAATTCAACTCACTCGTTGCCCGAATGCCACACTTCACTGTGCGCGGATCAGGGGCCCGATGGTGCCGGATAGGCGAGATAAGCCAGCCTGCGCACCTCAAGTCGGCCGCGAACGACCGTGTCCAGTATCATCCCACACATTCCATTGAGAGCCGATAGGATCATAAGCCCGGTTGCCAGAATAGCGGTAGGAAAGCGCGGTACAAGCCCGGTATTCATATAGGTGACAAGCAGTGGAATACTCAGGATGATCGCCATCAAGGCAAATGCCGCCGCGATGAACCCGAAGAATTGCATCGGCCGTTCATAACGAAACAGTGTCAGAATTGTGTTGAGGATCCGAAAACCGTCGCGCCAGGTATTGAGTTTCGATTCCGAGCCTTCAGGCCTCGCAGCGTAAGCAGTCACCTGTTCAGCGACCGGCATTCGCAGCTCGAGCGCGTGAACGCTGATCTCCGTTTCAATTTCGAAACCGGACGAAAGCACCGGAAAGCTCTTTACGAACCGCCGCGAGAATATCCGGTAGCCCGAAAGTATATCGGTAAAGGATCGACCAAAAATCCACGCGAGCATCCCCGTCAGCATGGCATTGCCCAGCCTGTGTCCGCGCCTGTAGGCGGCTTCGACCTCGGATTTGCGCGCGCCCACCACCATATCGAGATGTTCGTCGATGAGCTGTTTGACCAAGGTCGGGGCAGCGGCGGCCTCATAGGTCGCGTCACCATCGGCCATGACGTAGATATCGGCCTCGACATCGGCGAACATGCGGCGGACCACATTACCCTTTCCCTGCATCCGTTCGACCCGGACGATAGCGCCCGCGGCACGCGCAATTTCGCATGTCGCGTCGCTGCTGTTATTGTCATAGACATAGATGACCGCATCCGGCAGCGCCGCCCGGAAATCGGCCACGGTCTGCGCAATTGCCGCCGCTTCATTGTAGCAGGGCAACAGGACGGCAATGCGAGGAAAAATCTCGGTCATTCCGGCATTCCTAACCACAAACATGGTAAATTTCGATTAAATTGTTCGAGGAGCGCCCGATCGGGCCGGCGCAATTGCCGCCCCACTGCAATTGTGCCATAATCTGGAAACTCTCGGTATGTTGGTAGCGTTTGCGTTGTGTCACCACTCGAACAGGGAGGTTTATCATGCAAAAAGTTATGTTTTCCGCGATAACGGCTTTGGCCTTGGTTGGCGCCGGTACGGCGCAGGCTGCGCAAGATGCAGGCCTGAGTGTTTACGATTCCAGCGGCATGGCCATGCAGCGCAGCGTTGGCGGCCAGGCAAGCGTCAGCCTGAAATTCGGGGACAAGCGGGTCGTCCGTGGGGAAGACAGGTTGCGCCTCAAGATGAGCACGGGCCCGGTCTTAGTGCGTGCTGACGGCCACCGTATCGCGTCCGGGTTGGTGTCAGCGAGCATTTCTCCATCCTACAAGACCGAACTCGCTTTTGCGAACCGTCCGGTTGCCACGTACTATACAGCTCTCGGTCTCAAAGAGGCCAATGCGCGCGGGCCCGATGGCCAGCGGCTTGGCCTCGGCTCAGGCAAGAACTTGTGGCCCTACGGACTCGGCCTTCTCGCGGTTGTTGTAGCGTGCGCTGTATGGTGCGGCGGTAACGGATCCAGCAGTAGCAGCAGTTCGAGTTCTTCTAGCGGGGGGTAAAACTGCGGGCATCATGAACAGGCATAGGTTGGGACCGTTCCCGTCTATGCCTGTTGTGATTGCGGTGTTTGAGTTACGGTGCAAAGATGTAGCTACTTTGCCTTTTTGGCTGGAGCCTTTTTCGCAGCAGGTTTGGCCGCAACAACTTCGGCCTTGGGCTCGGCAGCCTTCTTGGCAGCAGGCTTCGCAGCCTTTTCCGCCTTGGCGGGTGTCGCTTCAGCCTTGGCCGGAGTGGCATCCTTCTTGGCCACAGCTTTTTTGGGAGCCGCTGCCTTTTTGGCCTTGGGTGCGTGATCGTGATGATCATGACCACAGCCCGGGCCATGGACATGGCCTTCGTCCTCGTCGGCCTCAATCGCGGCCTCGAGTTCCTCACGGGTCACGGCGCGATCAGTGATCTGAGCGTTGGCGAAGAGGAAATCGACAACCTTGTCTTCATAGAGCGGCGCGCGCAGTTGGGCTGACGCCATAGCATCCTGCTGGACATACTCGACAAAACGCTGACGATCCTTGGGATCATACTGCTGTGCGGCTTGCTGGATAAGGCGGCTCATCTCGGCACTCGAAATCTCGATTTTGTTCTCACGACCGATTTCGGACAGCAAAAGGCCAAGGCGAACGCGGCGCACCGCGATATCGCGATAATCCTCCTTCTCGGCTTCCATTTCCTTGAGTGCGGCTTCGGGATCGGCCTCATGGGTCGCTTCATGTTCGAGCTGTTTCCAGATCTGGTCAAATTCGGCTTCCACCATCGAAGGCGGCACATCGAAATCATGCGCAGACGCAAGCTGATCGAGCAGACGGCGCTTCATGTGCGTACGGGTCAGGCCGTTGAGTTCCTGTTCGATATTGCCCTTGAAAAGACCGCGAAGCTGTTCGAGCCCCTCGAGGCCGAGTGACTTGGCAAAAGCGTCGTCCGCAACTGCCGCCTTCGCAACGCGGACATCATTGATGACCAGATCGAACGTCGCTTCCTTGCCCTTGAGGTAGTCAACCGAATATTCCTTGGGGAACGTGACCTTGATGGTCTTTTCGTCATTGGCCTTGACGCCGATCATGCCTTCTTCAAAGCCCGGGATCATCCGGCCCGAGCCAAGCTCGATCCCGGCGCCTTCGCCCTTGCCACCGTCAAATTCGACACCGTCAATCTTGCCGAGGAAATCGATCACGACGAGATCACCAAGCGCAGCCTTGTGACCTTTGGGTGCATCGTCAAAAGTTTTTTGCTGGTTTGCCAGTTCGGCAACGGCGGCATCGATTGCCGCCACATTGGCTTCGACCGTCAGCCGTTCAAGCTTGAGCCCGTCAATCTTGGGGGCGGGAACGTCGGGGAGGACTTCCAGCTCAACCTTCAGTTCGGCATCCTTGCCGTGGGAATAGCCATCAACAAGCTCGACCGAAGGCGACATCGCAGGGCGCAGCTTCTGCTTGGCGACGAGCGACTGGACGCCTTCCTGGATCGAACTGTTGAGCGCGTCCGCGCGCAGCGATTCGCCATGCATCTTGCGGACAAGATTGGCCGGAACCTTGCCGGGGCGAAAACCGGGCATGCGCATCTGCGGCGCGACCTTCTGGATTTCTCCTTCGACCCGGGCTTCGATATCCTTGGCCTTGATGGTCAGCATGTAGCTGCGCTTCAGGCCTTCGTTCAACGTCTCGACAATCTGCATGGTCAGCCAATCATTCCTTGAAAATCTAAAGTGAAACGGCCCGCAATGGTGCGGCGGTTCCACTGGTGCGGGCGAAGGGACTCGAACCCCCACACCTTGCGATACCAGAACCTAAATCTGGCGCGTCTACCAGTTCCGCCACGCCCGCACGAGCCCAGTCAGGCGCGGCTCTATAACGCGTTCAGGCGCGAGGGCAAGGGCAATAGCCCATGCAACATTCAACCCAAAGCCTTCTTCAGCAAATCATTCACCACCTTGGGATTGGCCTTGCCCGCCATTGCCTTCATCGTCTGGCCAACGAAAAAGCCGAACAGGGCCTCCTTGCCGCCCTTATACTGTTCGACCTTGTCGGCATTGGCGGCGAGGATTTCAGCAATGACGGCCTCGATCGCGCCCGTGTCGCTGGTTTGTTTCAGGCCTTTTTCCTCGACGATCCCGGCTGGATCGCCTCCTGTTTCCAGCATGATCTCGAAGACCTGCTTGGAGAGCGAACCAGAGAGGGTGCCATCCGCCACGAGACCGAGCAATGCGGCAGCCTGAGCCGGTCTGACGGGGCTGTCTGCGATGTCCTTGCCGAGCCGGTTGAGCGCACCGAACAGTTCGGATGTAAGCCAGTTGGCACCGGCCTTGGGTTCTGCACCTGCCGCAAGCAGCGCCTCATACCAGCGCGCTGTTTCGACGTCTGACGTAATGACATCGGCGTTGTACGGCGGAATGCCGAGCGCATCGACGAACCGAGCACGCTTGGCGTCCGGCAGTTCCGGCAAGCTCGCCTTGCATTCGGCGACGAAATCCTCGGTCAGCACCAGTGGCAAAAGGTCGGGATCGGGAAAATAGCGATAGTCGTGCGCGTCTTCTTTCGAGCGCATCGAGCGCGTTACGCCCTTGTCAGGATCGAACAGGCGGGTTTCCTGAACGATTCTCCCACCGTCTTCGATCACGTCGACCTGACGCCGCGCCTCATATTCGACGACCTGCTGGATGAAGCGCACCGAATTGACGTTCTTGGTTTCCGTCCGCGTCCCGAATTCATCGCCGGGTTTTCGCACCGACACGTTGACGTCCGCGCGCATCGAGCCCTGTTCCATATTGCCGTCGCACGAACCGACATAACGCAGGATCGCCCGCAGCTTCTTTACATAGGCCCCCGCTTCGGCAGGAGAACGCATGTCCGGCTTTGACACGATCTCCATCAGCGCGACGCCGCAGCGGTTGAGATCGACATAGGACATGGTCGGATGCTGGTCATGCATCAGCTTGCCGGCATCCTGTTCGATATGGATGCGCTCGACACCAATGACTTTCTCGCCTTCGTCGGTTTCGACGGTCAGCGATCCTTCGCCGACGATCGGATGATAAAGCTGCGAAATCTGGTATCCCTGCGGGAGATCGGCATAGAAATAATTCTTGCGGTCAAACCGGCTCCAGCGATGGATCTGCGCATCAATGGCTAACCCGGTGCGCACCGCCTGCTTCACGCATTCGCCGTTCAGGACCGGCAACATACCCGGCATGGCCGCATCGACCAGCGAGACATTGGTGTTCGGCTCCGACCCGAACGCAGTCGACGCGCCCGAGAAGAGCTTGGCGTTCGAGGTGATCTGGGCATGAACTTCAAGGCCGATCACGACCTCCCATTCGCCTGTGGCGCCGTGAATTCGGTAAGCGGAAGTATTCGTCATAGGCAAAAGTCCAAACGCTATTTGGCCGGGAAAGGCAATATTTTCCTGCGCGACCATTCACGCATTGGCAATTCCACAAAGCGCCAGGCCAGCCATGCCAGAAGCATTACAAACAGCAACGCGCCGATCGTCTGCACGTCCTTCGACAACGTAATGGCCAGCTTTGCCTCAAGCCCAGAGATAAGGTCGAAATAGCGAGCCAGAGCAAACAGATGCAGCATGTAAATCGCATAGCTGAGCTTGCCCGCAAGTCGAAAAGGCGCGGTTTGCAGCAACTGGCTTATTCGTCCATTCTCACTGGCAAAGGTGAAGACGACAAGTGCAAACAATGGTGGTGCAAGATAGGTTTGTTTGCCGGTGGATGCCCAGGACACAAATCCGAACACAATCACTACGATCAGACATTCGAGCAGTGTTGAGGCCTTGCGCGGCCATTGATGCCACAGCATCCTGACGAGTACGCCAAGTGCAAACCCATAAAGGCACCGCACAAAGCCCAAGTCAAAGGTAACCTCCAAAAACGTGTCTGAGCGCCACCAAAGCCAGGAAAGGGCAAGAACTGCTACACCTGCGAAAAAGAACCCCTGCCCCTTCCTCACCCAAATCATGGCCAGAGCAAAGAAAAGATAGGCCCAAACCTCTGCAGCAATGCTCCAGGAAACGCTGTTCCAGCCAAGATGATCCTGCAAACCGAAACATTGGAGCAGCAAAAGATTCTGCCACAGATCCGCGAAGGAGAACTGCCCGGTGAATTCAAGACGTCCATCCGCCTGCCCTCCGCCGAGAAACCAGGACAGCGTCTCGAACAACACCAGAATGGCAAGCGAAAACAGGTGCAGGGGGTAGACCCGGCCCAGCCTGAGCCCCATGAAGCGCACTACGCCGAAGCCTTTGGCAAGCCGATCCCCATAACTCGAAGAAATCACAAAGCCGCTCAGCACAAAGAAAAAGTCGACGAACAACCAGCCGTGCCGGGCGAGCGACGATGCCGCTATCGCTCCTTCAGGGTGCAGATGATAAAGCACCACCATCAAGGCACAAACGCCCCGCAGACTGTCCAGTGCGTCGTAACGCGCCGGACGCGGGTCAGGTGCGGGTTGCGACAATTACCACCACTTCTCCGCCCGCGACGTGAAACCTGCGCGCTGTTCGATTGCCAGGCTTGCATTGAGGACGCCTTGTTCGTCGAGCGCCTTGCCGATGATCTGAAGGCCGAGCGGCAGGCCCTGCCCGTCGAGCCCCGCAGGCACCGACATCGCCGGAAGCCCGGCAAGCGAACTGGGAACGGTGAAGACGTCGTTCAGATACATCGCGAGCGGATCGTCCGATTTCTCTCCCAGCGCGAACGCGGCCGACGGCGCGGTTGGCGTCAGGAGCAGATCGCACTTCTCCCAGGCCGCATCGAAATCGCGCGCAATCAAGGTGCGGACCTTCTGCGCTTGCGTGTAGTAGGCATCATAGAAACCGGCCGAGAGCACATAAGTGCCGATCATGATGCGGCGCTTGACCTCTGGCCCGAACCCGGCAGCGCGGGTCGCGGCATACATGTCCTGCAGGCCCGCCCCATCGGGCAGGTCGCGCAAGCCATAGCGCACGCCGTCATAGCGGGCGAGGTTCGACGAGGCTTCGGCAGGGGCGATGATGTAATAGGCGGGCAGAGCATATTTGGTGTGGGGAAGCGAAACCTCGACCACTTCTGCACCCGCATCCTTCATCCAGGCGATGCCCTGTTCCCAAAGCGCATCGATTTCAACGGGCATGCCGTCGACACGATATTCCTTGGGAATGCCGATCCGCTTGCCCTTGAGATCGCCCGAGAGTGATGCCTCCCAGTTCGGAACCGGCAGATCGAGCGAGGTCGAATCCTTGGGATCGAACCCCGCCATGGCCTCAAGCATGATCGTGCAATCAAGCACATCGCGCGCCATCGAGCCCGCCTGATCAAGCGAAGAGGCAAACGCGACCACGCCCCAGCGTGAACAACGGCCATAGGTCGGCTTGATCCCCGAAATGCCTGTAAAAGCCGCCGGTTGGCGGATCGAGCCGCCTGTATCCGTTCCGGTGGCACCGGGAACGATGCGCGCTGCAATCGCTGCTGACGACCCACCCGAGGAACCACCCGGCGCGAGCGGCGCATTACCGCCATCGCTGCGCCGCCACGGCGAGATCACATTGCCGAACGCGCTGGTCTCGTTCGACGAGCCCATTGCAAACTGGTCCATGTTGAGCTTGCCGAGCATCCCCGCCCCTGCCGCCCAGAGTTTGGCGGAGACGGTCGATTCATATTGGGGCGTGAAGCCTTCGAGGATATGGCTCGCTGCGGTTGTCTGCACACCCTTGGTGCAGAACAGGTCCTTCATGCCGATGGGGACGCCGGACAGCGCCTTGAGGGTGCCTTCACTGCGGTCGCGGTCAGCCTGTTCGGCGGCGGAAATCGCATGTTCGGGAGTTTCGACAATGAAGGCGTTCAGTGCTTTTGCACTCGCCACTGCCGCGTTGAACGCATCAGCGACTTCGCGGGCAGAGAAATCGCCTGCACGAAATCCATCGCGAATGGCAGCAATCCCAAGATCGGTAAGATCAGCCACTATTCGATCACCTTCGGTACGCCAAAGAACCCATGTTCGGGCGCGGGCGCATTGGCGAGGACGGCATCCCGGCGATTGCCGTCGGTCACCACATCCGCGCGCAGGCGCAGCGTGTTCGCGATGACGGCGGTCATCGGCTGGACGGCGGACGTATCGACCTCCTCAAGCTGTTCAATCCAGCCCAGGATGTTGTTGAGTTCGGGGACCATCGCCTCAATCTCCGCATCGCTGGTCGCAATGCGGGCGAGAGAGGCGATCTTGCGGACGGTTGCACTATCGACGGACATGGGGCGGGCCGCTATCATTGCCCCTGCAAAACGGCAAGCGCGAAGGAGCCTTCAATGACCGATATCAAGCTGGATCGACGCGGAATGTTGGGAGCAACACTGAGCGCTGCCGCTCTCGCGCCGGGCCTTGCCCATGCGCAGACGATGGCCATGGCGCCTGCGGCATCCGCTTATACGCCCGTGCCCCTGCCCTTTGACCCCAAGACCATTGTCGGCCTGTCCGAAAAACTGCTGACCAGCCATCACGGCAATAATTACGTCGGCGCCGTCAAACGGATTGGCAGTATCCAGAGCGAATTCGCCAAACTGGATTTGGCAACCGCGCCCAATTTCATCATCAACGGGCTGAAGCGTGAGGAATTGATCGCGCAAAATTCTATGGTCCTTCACGAAATCTATTTCTCCTGCCTTGGCGCGCCCACAGCACCCGGTCCCAAACTCGCCGCCCAGATCGAGCGTGATTTCGGCAGCATGGACAAATGGAGGCTGGAATTCAGCGCGATGGGCAAGGCGCTGGGCGGCGGTTCGGGCTGGGTTGTGCTCAACTGGATGGAGCGCGACGCGAAACTGGTGAACCAATGGGCCAATGATCACACGATGGCCTTTGCGGGCGGTGCGCCGGTGCTGGTGCTGGACATGTTCGAACACGCCTATGCCATGGATTATGGCAGCAAGGCGGGCGCCTATGTCGATGCGTATATGGCGACGACCAACTGGGCCGCGTCCGACAAGAGGTTTACCAAGGCGGCCGGTTAGCTCAGTGGTCGAAACGGCGGGCAACGTCCGTTGAATGATGGAGGATGCGAACGATCAAGATGGCGTCTTCCTCAACGCGGTAGAAAATTCGGTGTTGGCGATACGCCCAAACACGCAGGCCGAGTTGCGTTTCGGGATCAAGTTGCGCTACCTCCGGGTATCGGCAGAACAAATCGAAGGCCTCTTGAAATCCAAAATAATACCGATCCGCCAATGCCACACCAAATCGTTTGGTGCCGTAATGGAGGATGTCATTGAGATCTGCGTCGGCCAACTGACTGAGTTCAAGCCGCTTCACGCCGTTTCCGCTGATCCTTGTGAATTTGTTGCAACGTCCGCTTGCTGACGCCGGACTCGAGCCCGCGCTTCAGTTCGGATTTGAGCCACTCGATTTGATCGACAGGCGCGGAAGCTTTTTCTTTTTGCACATCCACAAACTATGCCCCAAACCGGCCAATGTCAAAGCCAAGCTTGGCGTTACAAATCCTGCGCGCTAAAGAACGCATCGTGAACGACGCAGCCCCTGTCCGCAAGATTATCCATATCGACATGGACGCCTTTTTCGCGTCGTGCGAGCAGAGAGACAATCCCGAGTTGCGCGGCAAACCTGTTGCGGTTGGCGGGATGGGACCGCGCGGGGTCGTCGCGGCAGCGAGTTACGAAGCGCGTGAGTTCGGCGTGCGGTCTGCGATGGCGTCGGCGCGGGCGCGGCGCCTGTGCCCCGACCTGATTTTTGTGCCCCACCGGTTCGAGGTCTATCGGCAGGTTTCGCGGCAGATTCGGGAGATATTCGAAAGCTATACGCCGCTGGTTCAGCCATTGTCGCTTGACGAAGCCTATCTCGACGTCACCGAAAACCTCAAGGGCATCGCCTCTGCGACCCAGATTGCCGAAGAAATCCGCGCGATGATCCGCGCCGAAACCGGACTGACGGCATCTGCGGGCGTGTCCTACAACAAGTTCCTCGCCAAGATCGCATCCGACCAGAACAAGCCCGACGGGCTGTGCGTGATCACACCGGCCAAGGGCCCGGACTTTGTTGCCGCACTCCCCGTGCGCAAATTCTATGGGGTGGGCCCGGCGACTGCGGCCAAGATGGAGCGGTTGGGGCTCGTGATCGGTGCCGACATTGTCCAGCAGAGTCGCGAGTTCCTTGACCGGCATTTCGGCAAGGCAGGCGGATATTATTACTGGGCCTCGCGCGGGATCGATCACCGCGCGGTCAACCCGCATCAGGAACGCAAATCGGTCGGTTCCGAAACCACCTTCGGCGACGATCTGACGACCGGCGAAGCCTGTATGGCGGAACTTCGCCCACTGATCGCCTCGGTCGCGCGCTGGTGCGGCAAATACGATGTGAGCGGGCGGACGGTGACACTCAAGCTGCGGACGGTCGATTTCAAGACGGTCACGCGGAGCCGGTCGCAAGCCAAACCTATCGCCGATGCCGATACGCTCGAGGAGATCGTTGCACTTCTGCTCGGGACGCTCCTCCCGCTCCAGCAGGGCGTCCGGCTGCTCGGCGTAACGCTGTCCAACCTCGACACGGGGGACGCACCGGAACAAGCCCAACCGCTGTTGGACTTTGGCGAAGCGGCGGAATAGGAGGCCCGCATGGCTCGCAAGTTCCTCTATATCATCGCCGCGCTGATCGGCCTCGTGATCGTTGCCGCCCTTTCCTATCGCCTGTTCGGCCTGCAACTGATGAGGGTGGCGATGGTGCCCTCCGAACCGCTGGCCATACTGGCACCGCTGCCGCCCAATGCCTATGACAGCGACGATATGTGGGTAGGCCGCCCGGGAATAGCCGATCAGCCAGCGCTGTGGAGGCCGAGAGGATTGGCGAAGGAGGCCACCCCAAACCAAACGGCGGTCTTTTTCATTCACCCGACAAGCTATCTGTCGCGCCGCCACTGGAATGCGCCGCTGGACGATGCCGAGACAAATGAGCGCACAATCCGGTTCGTGCGTGCGCAAGCGAGCGTGTTCAACACCTCCGACACGATATGGGTGCCACAATATCGTCAGGCGACGCTTGGTGCCTTCCTGACCGAAAAGCCGGAAGGCCAAAGGGCGCTCAACCTCGCCTATCGCGATGTGCTGGCTGCATTCGACGCCTTCATCGCCCAACAACCGCCCAACACCCCGATTGTCCTGGCGGGTCATAGCCAGGGCGGGATGCATCTCGCCCGATTGCTGAAAGACCGGATCGCCGGACAGCCTATCGCGAAACGCATTGTTGCTGCCTATGTCATAGGATGGCCCGTACCGGTTTCCGCGGACTTGCCGGCGCTGGGATTGCCGGGCTGCACCGGCCCTGAACAAACCGGCTGTGTCCTGTCCTGGCAAAGCTATGCCGAACCGGCGGGGTATGGCGATTCGATGCAACTCTTCGAAGCGCTCCCCGGACTGACCGGTAAATCCCGCAAGGGTGATCGCTATCTGTGCACCAATCCGATCGCCGGCACAGCCAACGGCGTCGCGCCTGCCAGCGCCAATCGCGGGATGCTGAGGAGCAAAGCCGATTTCAGCGAGAGCGAACTGGTGAAAGGTGAAGCGCCAGCCCGATGCGATTCAAAAGGATTTCTGCTGATCGGACCGGGGCCGGATCTTGGCCCCTATGTGCTGCCTGACAACAATTACCATATGTATGATTACAACCTGTTCTGGGCGAACATCCGGGACGATTTCGTCCGCCGGACACGGGCATTTTCGGCCCGGTGATCACAACCGACAAGATCGATTTCCGCGATGCCCTGCCCTCCGGCGGCAGGCTGATCGGGCTCGATGTGGGCACCAAGACCATCGGTACGGCGCTGTGCGACGCAGGCTGGACGATTGCCAGCCCCGCCGACCTGATCCGCCGCACCAAATTCGCCGCCGACAAGGCCGCGCTCGAAGGCCTGATTGCCAAGCAATCGGTCAAGGGCATCGTGATCGGCCTGCCGCTGAACCTTGACGGCAGCGACAGTCCGCGCACCCAATCGACGCGCGCCTTTGCCCGCAATCTGGAACCGCTGGGCCTGCCAATCTTTTTCTGGGACGAACGCTGGTCAACCCAGGCCGTCGAACGCCAGATGATCGAGGCCGATGTCTCGCGCGCCAAAAGGGCGGAACGTGTGGATAGTGCGGCTGCCGCCTATATCCTTCAGGGCGCGATTGATGCGCTGATGATGGGGTAGGCCAAGCGAAGCCCTTCCCTCTCTATCGCGCGACCAGGTGCAAAACTGCCTTCTGTCTTTGTCGAATAAATCACGCAGACGCGCCAATGCGCCCTTCGGGAGAAGGGGGCGGAACGGTCGGAGCGAAAGCCGACAGGCTTCCGGCTGGTTTGCATTGTGCGGTTGAAGGCGCGGGGGTGCACAACCGGCGTACCGTCCCCTGCGCCACCTCTATATCCGGCGCGCGTCCGCGGGGGGAAGGCCCGAAAGCCCCCGCATATCCGGTATCAAGACCGGAGACGGGATTATCCCCGCCACGCCCGGACCGGTTCGCACGATTGGAAAAGCGTATGGTCGCTTTTGAAAAAGCGCAGACGCCCGCCCCTCTCGCACCGACCTTTGCTGCACAGGATTGAGGGGCCTGCACAACCGTCCCGCCCCCCAAGCCCGCGACCTAGAAACGCGAATCGAGTGACAAGAGCTTGATTCGCAAGAGAAATCCTATTTTGCAACAAAAAAGAACAAAATAGGAAACAAATAGGATCGCGAACCCCTTGCCCTTCCGGTCCTCGCCCTCTAAGGCGGTGCTTTAATGACATCGCCATCACCCTTTCCGCACCGGCATCTGCTCGGGATCGCTGGTTTGCAGCCGCACGAGATTTCCTATCTGCTTGATGAGGCCGAACATTGGGTCGCTCACAACCGGCAGGCGGCGAAGCATGATGACCGACTGCGCGGCCTCACCCAGATCAACGCGTTCTTTGAAAATTCGACGCGGACGCTGCTGAGTTTCGAGATCGCGGGAAAGCGGCTTGGCGCAGACGTGGTCAACATGCATGCCGCGCAATCGAGCGTGAAAAAGGGCGAGACGCTGATCGACACGGCGATCACGCTCAATGCCATGCGATCGGACGTAATCGTGATCCGGCATGGCAGTTCGGGCGCGGTTGCGCTGATCGCTGACAAGGTCGATTGCCCGGTGCTCAACGCGGGTGACGGGCGGCATGAGCATCCCACGCAAGCCCTGCTCGATGCGCTGACGATCCGGCGGCACAAGGGGAGCATTGCAGGATTGAAGATCGCGATCTGCGGCGATGTGCTCCACAGCCGGGTGGCACGATCGAACATCCTTGCGCTCACCGCGCTCGCTGCCGAAGTCCGCGTCGTCGCCCCGCCAACCCTGATGCCTGCCGCCATCGAGGCGATGGGGGTCACGCCCTTTACCGACATGGATGAAGGCCTTGCCGATGCCGACGTCGTGATGATGCTCCGGCTCCAGAATGAGCGGATGGATGGGGCCTTCATCCCCTCCCCGCGTGAATATCACATGCTTTATGGCTTGACCTATGAGCGGTTGAAGCGGGCCAAGCCCGATGCCTTGGTCATGCACCCCGGCCCGATGAACCGTGGGGTGGAGATCGCGAGCAATGTGGCCGACGATGTGAATCGCTCGGTGATCGCCGAACAGGTGGAAATGGGCGTTGCTGTCCGCATGGCCTGTCTCGATATCCTGACCCGCGGGCAGCGCGGAGTTTCGGCATGAACCTCGGGCTTGTGATCAACAATGCGGTGCTGGTCGATCCTGTGGCTGGAATCAGCAAGGGCAGCCTTTCGGTCGACGGTGACCGGATAGCCGCCAAAGCCCCTGACGGAGTGTCTGTCATCGATGCCAAGGGCGCGCATCTTGCGCCGGGGATTGTCGATCTGGGCGTGTTCGCCGTGGACAAGGCAGCCTGCATTGCAGGCGGGATCACCCGGGTTGCGCTGATGCCCGACCAATCTCCGCCGCTCGACGATCCGGGGCTGGTGCAGCGTTCGGCGCTGGCAGCCAAACCCGATCTCTGGGTCCATCCGCTGGCAGCGGCCACGAAACGGTTGGAGGGACGCGAGCTCGCGGAATATGCTCTGATGGTGCGTGCCGGTGCCAAGGGCGTGTCGACCGGGCGCGGGCAGGTTGCGGATTCGGGCGCGATGCTCCGCGTGCTCTCCTACGCGGCGTCCCTGGGGTTGACCGTGATTGTACATGCCGAGGATGAAAGTCTGACCGGCCATGCTGTTGCCACGTCGGGGGAAACTGCAACGCGGCTTGGCATTGCCAGCGCTCCGGCCCGCGCCGAGGCGATGGCGATTGCACGCGATCTTGCACTGGTCGAGGAAACGGGCGCGTCGATCCATTTCCGGCAAGTGACGACGGCTGGAGGGTTGGCGCTGGTGCGCAAAGCCAAGGCACAGGGCCTGCCGGTCACTTGCGGCATAACACCGGCGCACCTTTTCCTGTCAGACATTGCCGTGACGGACTTCCGCACCTTTGCCCGGCTTTCTCCTCCCCTACGCAGTGAAAACGACCGTCAGGCCTGCCTCGAAGCCGTAGCGGACGGTACGATCGATGTCTTGTGTTCAGCCCACGACCCTCGTGGGCCCGAGGCCAAGCGACTGCCATTCGCCGATGCCGAACCGGGTATGGCGGGAGCAGAGACGTTGCTCGCCCTCGGGCTGGGGCTTGTGCGTGACGGCGTCATCGCCTTGCCCCGGCTGATGGCGATGCTTTCGGCGAATCCGGCGCGGATTATTGGCGTTGAGGGCGGATCGCTGGCGTTGGGTACAGCCGCTGACCTGATCCTGTTCGACCCGGATACGCCCTGGATCATCGACGGGGACAAATTTGCGGGGCAAGCCAACAACACGCCGTTCGACAAGCTACCGACGCAAGGCCGTGTCCTCAAAACGATCAAGGGTGGCCGGCCTCTCGGCTGACCACCCCTTTTACACCCCAATTACGCGGGAAATCAGTTTCGTGAAGCGAGTCTTGTGCCGCCGGGAATCGATGCCCATTGCAGCGGCGTATCGCCCGCGACTGCGCGCACGAAGCAATCGCCGCCAGCGGCCTTGACGCGCGAGCAAACCTGGCTGGCGGCCGCACGCGTTGTGAAGCCGGCGACGGACAAGCGATAAAGCGAAGCGTTCTTCACCTGCACGCGTGCCGATGACGCGCCATAATTGGCCAGTTCGCGACTGCGACCAACCGCGCCGCGCCATGCAACTTGCGCCCGGGCTTCGTTTCCATAGGCACCAAGCTGGACAACGAAATTGCCGCTTTCAACAGGCCGGAACGGGCGCGCAGATTGCGCAGCCATCGAATTTTCAGCTGGCACAACAACTTGCTTGACCGGACGGGCCGACGAACGGATCAGCGGTGCTGTACGTGTATAGCTTGCCGGGACGGCCTGGACGACCGGTCTGGATTCGCCCCAAATCACACCTGCAATGACTTTCAGTGCCGATGAAACTGGCGATGCTTCTGCAACCGCGAGGGGTGCCGATTCGACAACGGCCGAGGCAACTGGCGCAGGCTGTGGCGTCGGAGAAGCAACTTCGAAGACCGGCACCGGTTCGGCGCTGAACGACTCCACCGCCGCGGGCTCAGGAGCCTGGACTGGAATGGCAACTGCAACCTGCTGGTTGGATCCCGGAACGAGCGCAAGCTGCTGCGGCTGCCCTGGATCAAACATTGGCGTAACCCGAAGGAGGCTCGCGACCTGTTGTGACGCCGTCGAAGGATTCGACATGTTGGCCCATTCGGTCATGCGGGCATAAAGGACATCGCCCGTAAGGTCCTGCGAAGCGATGATGCGGGCTTCACGCCAGCGGTTCGACAGCGCGTAGGCCAGTGCAAGGTTCTGGCGAGTCTTGGCATCACTCTCCGGCGCCCGGACCGCAGCCTCAAGGACACTCGTTGCGCCCTCAAGATCACCGGCAAGGGCAACGGCAAGGCCAAAATCCGCAGCCGCAAGCCGATCGCGATAGGTATCGAGGGTCGCGAGCGCACGATCATTATGGGCGTTGGCAATCTGGGCAAGTGCCAGGTTCAGGCCAGCGCGGACATTCGCCGGATCAAGCGAAGCGGCTTCTCCCAACATGGTTTCGGCCGAAATAAATCGTCCGGCCGAAAGATAAGCCTGGCCGAGAAGGGCGCGATATTCGGCGACACGTGGCATGGCCGCTACTGCGATCTCCGCCTTTTCCACGGCATTTGCGAACTTGCGCTTGTCCATGAATTTGGCCGCTTGCTGGGCCGCTTCCACGGCCTTTGCAGGTGCCGAAGCCTCGTTGCCGTACTGCGATGCATTGACGGGAGCGATCGCTGTCACCAGCACGAGTGACGACGCTGCGATTTTGAGCATGCCAACAGTTTTCATCATTCGCCTCCGCTTTGTTTTTGTCGGTTCAACTAGGTGACTTTCCCGCCAACGACGTATTGTCGGGTTGCCGTGCGAGAAATTCGTCAAGTGCCTGGGTCACGAGCTGCTGGGCCGAGCGATGCTGAACCGCGCACACGAGGCGCAGCCGCAAATGGCGTTCGCCGTCAAGCCGTAGCGTGAAGGCAGCCTTCCCGCTCGATCCGGGAAGTGCACGCGGCACGCGTGACAATGCCTGAACCGTGGCGGACGATAGTTCCCGAACCAGTTCCTTCTGTTGTTTGACCACAACCGGCGGCTCTTGCCGTAGATCGACATCAATATCGGGATGCAGAGGGATCGGCGCTGTATCATGGCCCATATCGTTCCAGCCAAGATCGTCATGATGGTCATGATGGTCATGATGGTCATGATGGATCGGCACGACTTGAGCCGGATTTTCAAGGTTCTCGAGGGTCATGTGGAAACCTTGCGGACGCATGGCAGGCTTGGCCTGGCCCTTGCGTGCAAGCAGTGTCGAAGACAGCGAGGCGAATGTCTTGGGTTCGTTCATGGCTCTGGCTTCTCCGCTCATCACGCCACTCCTCGACGGCCAAAGCCTCCGGCTGAATAGGAGCGAGTCTGAAACGCGACCTGGGGCTGGTTCGGTGCCGCAAACACCGTTCGCCTGAAATTCTTTTCAAGCCGATCGGCAATATATTTCCACAATTCAACGATCTCAGCTGCGGAACGGCCCTTGGGATCGACCTCCATGACAGTGCGGCCATCGATCATCGAAGCCGCATAGTCAGTGCGGTGGTGGAGCGTGACGGGAGCCACGGTGCCGTGCTGAGAAAGCGCGACAGCGGCTTCTGATGTAATCTTGGCTTTTGGTGTTGCTCCGTTCACCACGAAGATAAGTGGCTTGCCAGCGCGTTCGCATAGATCGACCGTCGCACCGACGGCGCGCAGATCATGCGGACTGGGGCGAGTCGGGATGACGATCAGTTCGGCAACGGCGATCACGCTCTGGATGGCCATTGTAATCGCAGGCGGTGTATCGATGACGGCCAGTTTGAAGCCTTGTTCGCGAAGCATTTCAAGGTCGCTCGCAAGACGGGCAACGGTGGTCTGCGCAAAGGCAGGAAGCTCGGTTTCCCGCTCGTTCCACCAATCTGCGAGCGAGCCTTGCGGATCGATATCGATCAGGACGACCGGGCCTGCCCCGGCAAGTTGCGCCTGGACGGCCAGATGCCCCGACAAGGTCGTCTTGCCGGACCCGCCTTTTTGCGATGCCATCGCCAGTACGCGCATAAAAATTCCCCGAGTTGCAATACTTCGCCCCTAATTCGCATGCTGATGGCTAAAATAAGGTTAAGACTTGTGACCCTTGGACATGCTTTTTTGCCTTGATTTCGGTCTCGCAAAATTGTGCAAGGAAGAAGTTGAGCCCAATGGCGTCAATACGTCAGGGTTTTCAGCGCGTCGGAGTGTGAAAAATGGTACGATCTGCATTGGCAACGCTCGGCCTGTTGGCTGCAATATGGTCTTCACCCGTTTTGGCGGATGTGAAGGCGGGCGTCGACGCCTGGAGCAGAGGGGATTATGCCACAGCGGTCAAGGAATGGCGTCAGCCCGCGATCAATGGCGATGCCGACGCGCAGTTCAACCTCGGGCAGGCCTACAAGCTCGGGCGTGGAGTGCCAGTCGATCTAAAGGCTGCAGAGGAGTGGTACCGCAAGGCATCACTTCAGGGCCATCTTCAGGCCGAAGACAATTATGCCCTCATCCTCTTTCAGAACGGGGACCGGCAGAAATCGCTCCCGTATATCCAGAAATCGGCCGGTCGCGGCGAACCGCGCGCGCAATACATCCTCGCGACGGCCCTGTTCAACGGAGACATGGTCAAGAAGGACTGGCCTCGTGCCTATGCCCTGATGACGCGGGCCTCTGCCGCCGGACTTGGTGCGGCATCCGCCAGCCTCGCAGAAATGGATCGCTACATACCGCTTGATCAGAGACAAAAAGGGCTGGTGATGGCACGCGCACTTGAAGAGCAGGCCGCACGCCCGATGCCCCTGCCGGATCCGGTGGTGAAGGGGCCGTCCAAACCGGTGACGGTAATCCGCACAGAGGCGCTACCGCCGTCCAAACCGCCGGTAATGGCCCCAAAGCCGGCGCCGAAACCGGTTGTCAAAACAATGCCAACCGAACCGAAACCACAGGTGGCGATAGCTTCACCCAAATCAAGTAAACCTGCAGTGGGTCAATCGGGGAGCTGGCGGATTCAACTTGGCGCATTCGGCGACCCCACAACGGCAAAAAAACTCTGGGCAACATTGCAGGGCAAGTCAGCCGGGCTTTCCGGTCTCCAGCCTTTTTATGTCAAGGCCGGTTCGATTACACGTCTTCAGGCAGGGCGATTCGAATCCAAAGCCACCGCCGAAAAGGCGTGTGCATCGCTAAAGTCGGCAGCACAGCCCTGTTTTCCCGTGGCGCCCTGACGGTTCGAGCCCTCTCAATCGGGAATGGCGCAAATCCTGATCAATGGATCCAGTCAGACTTCGAATATCCCATGCCATAGAGAATCGTCGTCAGATCGCCATGTGTTACACCTGCTCCAGCCGCGTCCCGAGTCTTGGGCTTGGCGTGGTAGGCGACGCCAAGGCCGGCGGCCTCGATCATCGGGATATCGTTGGCGCCGTCTCCAACAGCAAGTGAGGCACTTTTTTCCCAGCCTCTTTCTGCCAATGTTGCCAAAAGCGCATTCTTCTTGGCAGCCGCCCCTATTATCGCTCCGTCGACGGTGCCGTTGAGCATGCCGGCATCGATACCCAATCGGTTGGCGATGACGCGGTCGAAACCGATTTCAGCGCCCACCGGTCCGGCAAAGCGGGTAAAACCACCCGAGACGAGAACGGCATACCCTCCATGCGCCCGGATCGTCTGGACGAGCTCCCTGGCGCCCGGCATGATCTTCACGCGTTCCGCAAGGCATTGTTCAATCGCGGCTTCCGGCAGGCCTTTGAGCAAGGCGACACGGCTTTTGAGGGCATCCTCAAAATCGAGTTCGCCGCGCATTGCCCGTTCAGTCACTTCGGCAATCTGCGGTTTGATACCGGCATAATCGGCCAACTCATCGATGCATTCGACGGTGATCATCGTCGAATCCATGTCTGCCACGATCAGACGGCGGCGGCGCTCGGCCGTTTTCTGGACGATTACGTCGATGCCCGAAATAGCGCCTTCCAACGCGGCACGCCCGCTTGGCGCATCGCCGGTGAAATGAAGATCGCACGCGCTCCCGCGTTCGAGCCAGTTTTGCGCAACGGTATCGGCCCCTGCTTCGCCCAACCGGTCGGCCAGCGCAGAAACATCGCCTTCATTCAGGGAATCTTCCGCTATAAGAGTGGCTGTGAACATGAAATCCGATTCCAAAAAACTTCCGCTGATCCTGATCGCAGGCCCAACGGCGAGCGGCAAGTCTGCGCTTGCACTTGTGGTGTCAAGATTGCTTCCGGTCACGATCATCAATGCCGATGCAAGCCAGGTCTATCGCGACTTGCGGATTGTATCGGCACGACCATCCCCGGCCGACGAGCGACAAGCGCCTCACCGGCTTTTTGGTCATGTCGACGGGGCCGAAGGCTATTCGGCAGCGCAATGGGCAGATGACGCCCGCGAAACGATTGCCAAGGTGCGCGCAAACTGGCGCATCCCGCTGCTGGTCGGCGGAACGGGACTTTATATTCGCACACTGCTGGACGGCATTGCTCCAGTTCCAGATATTGACCCCGTTGTAAGGCGAGTGGTCCGGGCGCTGTCGGTTGCCGAAGCACATGTCGCCTTGACTGCAGAGGACCCAGCCGCCGCTGCCCGCCTTTCCTCCAATGATACCTCCCGTGTCGCGCGCGCCCTTGAAGTTGTGCGATCAACAGGAAAGCCGCTGGCGCATTGGCAGGCACAACGGACAGGCGGAATCGGAAACGAAGTCCGCCTTGTTCCGATGATCCTCCTGCCGCCACGCGAATGGCTTCTCTCAAGATGCGACTCACGGTTCGATGCCATGTTGGCAGAAGGTGCCAAGGACGAAGTGGCAGCCCTCGTTGCGCGCGGCCTCGACCCTGCCCTTCCCGTCATGCGCGCGATCGGCGTTCGCGAAATTGCCGGAATGTTGGCGGATCCAGCCAGTGCGCCAAGCTTGACCGAACAGGCCAAAATCGCGACCCGCCAATATGCCAAACGGCAATATACCTGGTTCCGAAACCAGCCTTCGAGCCATTGGCTGCGGATCGAAGCGCAATTAGACAATGATATTGTCAATTATTTAGCAACTAAATTACAACATATGGCGTTGACAGATTAGTTTGTTATCATTAGCGGGCTGCGCTTGCGCTCGTCGTATTGCGGTGCAACAGCCGCGCAGCCCATGAAAAGCGTCAGTTTGAGAAAGTGAACGAGATGGCCAAGGAACTGTCAGGAGCCGATATCCTCATCGAGGCGCTTTGCGATCTCGGTGTGGACGTCATTTTCGGCTATCCGGGTGGTGCCGTCCTCCCGATCTATGACGCGCTGTTCAAGCAAAAGCGTATCCGCCACGTTCTTGTCCGGCACGAACAGGCCGCGACCCATGCCGCCGAGGGCTATGCGCGATCGACCGGAAAGCCCGGGGTCGTTCTGGTCACATCGGGTCCCGGCGCGACGAACGCCGTCACGGGCATTACCGATGCGTTGATGGATTCGATCCCGATGGTCGTCATCACCGGCCAGGTTGCTACCCACCTGATCGGTAGCGATGCCTTTCAGGAAGCCGATACCGTTGGCATCACGCGGCATTGCTCCAAGCACAACTATCTGGTGAAGACGCCCGAAACACTGGGTTATGTCATCCACGAAGCGTTTCACATTGCGACGTCTGGCCGTCCCGGTCCGGTCGTCATCGACATCCCCAAGGACGTCCAGGTTGCGACGGCGCGCTATTCCAAGCCCGGCCCAATCAATCACCAGAGCTATAAACCCCAGGTCAAGGGCGACATCAAGCTGATCGAAACGGCGGTCGAGATGCTTGCCGCAGCCGAGCGCCCGATCCTTTACACCGGTGGCGGGGTGATCAACGCCGGGCCGGGTGCAGCTCAGGTCCTGCGCGAACTGGCACGCATTACTGGTGCGCCGGTCACATCGACGCTGATGGGGCTTGGCGCCTTCCCGGCGTCGAGCGACCAGTGGCTCGGGATGCTCGGCATGCACGGTACGTATGAAGCCAATTGGGCGATGAACCAGGCGGACCTGATCGTCTGTCTTGGTGCGCGATTCGATGATCGGGTGACCGGTCGCCTTGATGCCTTTGCCCCCAAGGCGCGCAAGATCCATATCGATATCGATCGCAGTTCGATCAACAAGGTCGTTCCCGTCGATGTCGGTATTGTCGGCGACGTCGGCCGGGTGATCGAAGACATGGTCAAGATCTGGAAAGGCCGCCAGCACCAAAAGCAGGATCTTTCCGGTTGGTGGAAGCGGATAGAGGGTTGGCGGGCAAAGAAATCACTTTCTTACCCCGCGTCCAAATCGGAAATCATGCCGCAGTTGGCCGTCCGCAAGCTCTGGGAAGCAACTCATAGGAAGGCGCCGATCATCACCACCGAAGTCGGCCAGCACCAGATGTGGGCCGCGCAGCATTTCGATTTCGAAAGCCCGAACAAATGGCTGACGTCGGGCGGGCTCGGCACGATGGGCTATGGATTGCCCGCAGCGATAGGCGCGCAGATGGGCAATCCCAATGCGCTCGTCATCGACATTGCGGGCGAAGCCTCGATCCAGATGAACATCCAGGAACTTGGCACAGCGACGCAATACCGCCTGCCGGTCAAGATTTTCATCCTCAACAATGAATATATGGGGATGGTCCGCCAGTGGCAGGAGCTGACCTATTCGAGCCGCTATTCGGAAAGCTATTCGGACTCGTTGCCCGATTTTGTAAAACTCGCAGAAGCCTATGGCTGGAAGGGCATCCGCATCGAGGATCCGGACGATCTCGAGGCCGGGATCAAGGCGATGCTTGACCATGACGGGCCGGTAATCGTCGATTGCATGGTCGCGAAACTCGCCAACTGCTTCCCGATGATCCCGTCGGGTGCCAGCCATGTCGACATGATCCTGGGCGATGAAAAGGTCTCGGGCGAAATGTCCGACGAGGCAAAGGCGCTGGTCTGATGCGGATCAAGGAAGGCCAGCACGAGCGGCATACGCTCTCCGTGACCGTGTCAAACGAACCGGGCGTTCTTGCGCGGATCGCGGGCATGTTCACCGCGCGCGGCTATAATATCGAGAGCCTGACGGTGGCCGACATTACGGCTGACGATTCGATCAGCCGGATCACGATCGTCACCAGCGGCACGCCCGCGGTGATCGAGCAGGTCGCAGCGCAGCTTGACCGGATGGTGCCTGTTCACAAGGTCACCGACCTCACCGTGCTGGGCGATCATGTCGAGCGCGAACTGGCGCTGGTCAAAGTGGCGGGCACGGGCGATCACCGGATCGAGGCCTTGCGGCTGGCAGAGGTTTTCCGCGCCAATGTGGTCGACACGACGATCTCCAGTTTCGTGTTCGAAGTGACGGGCGCTTCAACCAAGATCGATCGCTTCATCGAACTGATGCGCGAAATCGGCCTTGTCGAAGTCGCGCGCACGGGCGTCGTTGCAATGGCGCGGGGGAAAGAGGCAGTTTGAAATCGAACGTCGCCCCTGCGGAGGCCGGGGCCGCGCCGGGAGTCTGGCGCATCATGTCAAAGCGGCCCCTGCCTGCGCAGGGGCGACGATATTGGGAAAAGGGAAGAAAAAGAATGCGTGTCTATTACGATCGTGACGCTGACCTGAAGCTGATCGAGAACAAGAAAATCGCCATTGTCGGCTATGGCAGCCAGGGCCATGCCCATGCGCAGAACCTGCGGGATTCAGGCGTCAAGGATGTGGCCGTTGCCCTACGCGCCGGTTCGGCCACTGCGGCGAAAGCCGAAGAGGCCGGTTTCAAGGTGCTTTCAAATGCGGACGCCGCCAAATGGGCGGACATCATCATGATGCTGGCGCCCGACGAGCATCAGGCCGCGATCTATGCCGAAGACCTCCACACCAACATGAAGCCGGGCGCCTGCCTCGCCTTCGCACATGGCCTCAACGTTCATTTCGGCCTGATTGAACCCCGCGCCGATCTCGACGTGATCATGATTGCGCCCAAGGGTCCGGGCCACACCGTGCGCAGCGAATATCAGCGCGGCGGTGGCGTCCCCTGCCTGATCGCGGTGCACCAGGATGCCAGCGGCAATGCGCACGATGTAGGCCTTGCCTATGCCTCGGGTGTAGGCGGCGGGCGCTCGGGCATCATCGAAACCAATTTCCGTGAAGAATGCGAAACCGATCTGTTCGGCGAACAGGCTGTGCTCTGTGGTGGGCTTACCCATTTGATCCAGGCCGGGTTCGAAACGCTGACCGAGGCCGGCTACGCCCCCGAAATGGCTTATTTCGAATGCCTCCACGAAGTGAAGCTGATCGTCGACCTGATGTATGAAGGCGGCATCGCCAACATGCGTTACTCGATCTCGAACACTGCGGAATATGGCGATATCACCACTGGCCCGCGGATCATCACGAGCGAGACCAAGGCTGAGATGAAGCGCGTGCTTGAAGACATTCAGGCCGGGCGCTTCGTCAAGAACTTCGTGCTCGACAACCGCGCCGGTCAGCCCGAACTCAAGGCCAGCCGCAAAGCCGCCGCCGCGCATCCGATCGAAAAGGTCGGCGCCGAGCTGCGCGCGATGATGCCGTGGATTGCCAAGAACAAGCTGGTGGACAAGGCGAAGAACTAATCGCCAGCCACCTAGATTTCATTTATTGACTCCTGAGGGGGTGGCACCGACATTGGTGGCACCCCCTCAGTTGTATCAGGAGTTCGCCCAAGTGAAAAAAATTCTCTTCGCCTTACCGCTGCTTGTCGCCGTCCCGCTTTTTGCCCAACTCCCCAAAGAGGCGCCCGGCAAGGCAGATCCAGCGCGCGTGACCGCCGGAACTTATGCAGTCGAGCCAACCCACACGCTGATCGGTTGGACGGTCGATCATTTTGGCTTCACCGACTATTTCGGTGTGTTTGGCAGTCCCACGGGCACACTCACGATTGATCCGGCGAAGCCAAATGCGAGCAGCGTCAGCATCGACATTCCGGTGGGCGAGGTCTTCACGGCCAATGCCAAGCTCAATGACAATCTCAAATCGGTCAATTTCCTGGACATAAACCGGTTTGCGACGGCAAAATTTGTTTCAACAAGTGTCGTTGTGGACGGTGCAAACGCAAAGATCGTCGGAACCCTGACAATGAAGGGTATCACGAAGCCCGTGACACTCAATGCTAAATTCACCGGTGCCGGCACCAACCCGTTCCGCAAGACGGAAACGGTCGGATTCTCTGCCACGGCTGCGATCAAGCGAAGCGACTGGGGAATTGTTTATCTCATCCCGCTGGTCAGCGACGAGGTTGAACTGAACATCAGCGTCGCTTTCGAAAAGACTGTGTGACGCTATTCCGCAGGCTGTGAGGCGGGGGCCGTAGCGTCCCCGCTTCGCCGCCAGTTCTTTGGCGTGAGCCACCGCGTGATCGCCCCGTGATCTGCCATCCAGTCGGCATAGGCGCGATAGGCAGGATCAGCGCCGAGGTGCCATTCCTCGGTTTTGGACCGCCAGAAATAGACGCCACTTACTGCCGCAAGCAGCGCCGTGTTGCGCACCGCATCGACGGGACTGGCTGACGTCACAAGGAAGGGCAGACCTGCGATCCACCAGAACAGATTCTTCGATAAATAGGCCGGGTGTTTGGTGAAAGCATAGGGACCATGGGTCAGAATGCCGCGATCCGTGAGATTCGAGAATCGCAGTCCAAAAGCAACCGTCGCCCAGGCATAGATTGCGGTCAGCGCGACCAGAACAACCCCTGTCATTGTCATCAAAATAGGATGCCCCTGAAGCCAGAAGAGCCAGTCCGCCGATGCGAGCCGATAATCGAGCGGGCCACCCTGATTCATCAGGATGAACGGCGGATAGCAGATGAGCGCAGCCGCCCATCCTGCTGCATAAGGCGTGGCGGAGCGGATATGTGCATCCAGCGGTTTCATGGTCAGCATATAACCGACAGTCGCAAAGGCCACGTCGATGACAAACATCAAGGTGATCAGCCAGTTCGCCAAGGCGACTGGATTGTCGTGGATCGCACCGAAATCGGCGAGAACCACGTTGCGAAAACCACTCGGAACGATCGAGACCATGAACGCGAGGAAAAACCCCTTAACCGCCCAGGCGCGCAGGTGATCCCCAATGGCCTCGCGGTCGACACCTGCCTGTCCCATCAGCAAGGCTCCCAGATGCCATGCGCCATCTCGAGGTTCCGTCAACCGCCGGTCGATCCAGAAGATGTAAGGTATGGAAAGAAGGAACAGTGGCCCGGCAGCAAGGCTGAATACCACCATCGCAAACACGTAGTCGTCGCGCCAGTAAAAGCGGAAGACGCAGTATACCGCCGCAATCATCGCCCATGTCGCCCAGAGGCCGGCAAGCTTTGTAAGCGAAACGTCGGCGATTTCACGAACCGGACGCGGCGGCAGATCCCATTCCAGCCCAGCAGTCGGGTTGCGATGCACGCGATCGACGATCAACGACCACGCAACCATCGGAAGCCCGCAGGAGGCGACATTTGCAAGCGCCCAATATGGACCACTAAGACCGAAGGAGATCGATATCGACATCCAGATGAACAGTCCTGCCAGCCCGGCGATACCAACGCCGGTGCTGACCGCAGATCGCGGACGCGGAGGAAAACTGTCAACGCTCATCGCGTCTCTCTAAACGAAAAAAGTAAGAAAGGGATGAAAAGGTAAGTGGTGGTGAGCCGGCTGGCGGTGCCACTGTCAGGGCGTTTATGGCGGGACGCCAGAGCAACTCGGGGAACGCGCTGGAGGCTGGAGCGGGACGCTCGAAAATCTCGCGCCCCATCTTGGCTGATCGCGATACGCTGGATCGTCAGTATTGGAGCGGGTGAAGGGAATCGAACCCTCGTCGTAAGCTTGGAAGGCTTCTGCTCTACCATTGAGCTACACCCGCCTCGCTCATTTGCGTAAACTCATTTGCGTAAAGCCTGGTAACCCAATTTGCCAGACTCACCGTTGCCTAATTCACCGCCGGGCCGGCTCGAAAATCCCGCGATCCCGGCCCGTAAAGCTGGTGGAGGGGGAAGGATTCGAACCTTCGAAGGCGTAAGCCAACAGATTTACAGTCTGCCCCCTTTGACCGCTCGGGAACCCCTCCGAACGAAACCGGGCATTATCTTGGATTTTTCCATTAGTGTCAAACAACTTAGCTCGGTTTTGATGGGCCAGGGGCGAGCCCTCATGCACCGCAAGAGTGCGGCCGGAACCGCTCCCCGCCGGTCCTGCCAAATCGGGCGGCAGAACAAGAGCAAAGATGGCATAATCCGGCATAACAAAATGTGGACGGGCCGCATGAGGCTGGGACCGCCCGCAGACAGGCGAGGGGGCTTCACAAGCGGTATTTCGCAGGGCAGGCATGGCCACAGCGCCATCGTTGCCCGCACCCGTTGAAACGCGAGGAGGAATCGGATGGCTGTAAAAATCAAGAGCAAGAAGGACTTCAACGCCGGCCTGATGTTCATAGTCTTCGGACTCATTTTTGCGCTCGGTGCGTTGAATTATCCGATGGGGTCCGCGTTGCGGATGGGCCCGGCCTACTTTCCGAGCGTGCTGGGGTGGATGCTGGTGATCCTCGGCGTGATCATCGCATCCTGGGGCCTGATGCACGAGGGCGATGCGCCCAAAAAGACCGGGTGGCGCGGCCTGTCGTGGATATTGGGCTCCGTGGTCGTGTTCGGGTTCCTGGTAGGCCCGCTCAACGGCGGACTCGTTGCGGCCTGTGTCGCGATCGTGATGCTGAGCGCCTACGGGGGTTGGGAGTTCACGTGGAAAGAAGCCATCATTTCCTCCATAGTCCTTACCGTGTCGAGTGTCGGCCTCTTCTACTACGGACTGGGCCTGCCGTTCCGGATATTCCCGTGGTCGTACTAACCTGATTCCGACGATACGATAATATTATCGAGCAGCCTGGAGATGCCATGAAAAAACTCTTCCTCGCGTGTGCGCTCTTCGTGGGGCTCGCCGCGGCTTCGCTGGCATTGGCGCAGGTACAAGGCACGCCGGCTGACTATCAGGATCCCGGATTATTCAAGAATCTGATCCTGGGGTTCACGGTCGCGCTCGGCTGGCAAAACCTGATGTACTGCTTCATCGGCGTTTTCCTCGGCACGATGATCGGGGTGCTGCCCGGCATCGGACCGGTCGCGACTATCGCGATGCTGCTGCCGATCACCTTCAACCTGCCGCCGATACCGGCGCTGATCATGCTGGCGGGCATCTACTACGGGGCGAGCTACGGCGGCTCCACCACCGCCATACTCGTCAACCTGCCCGGCGAGTCGTCTTCGGTCGTGACCTGTATCGACGGCTACCAGATGGGCAGGCAGGGCCGCGCGGGGCCCGCGCTCGCGATCGCGGCCATCGGCTCGTTCTTCGCCGGCACCGTCGGCACGATACTGATCGCGCTGTTCGGCCCGCCGCTCGCCGAGCTCGCATTCGAGTTCGGCGCCGCCGAATACTTCTCGATGATGGTGCTGGGTCTCGTGGCGGCGTGCGTGCTGGCGTCCGGCTCGCTGATCAAGGCGATCGCGATGATCATACTCGGGCTGTTGCTTGGGCTGGTCGGCACCGACGTCAATTCCGGCATGGCCCGCTACAGCTTCGGCATCTCGGAGCTGACCGACGGCATCGGCTTCATATCGGTCGCGCTCGGCATGTTCGGTTTCGCCGAGATCATCGGCAACCTCGAGCAGAAGCAGTCGAACGCCGACGAATCGCAGATTTCCAAGGTCCACAGCCTGATGCCGACCAGGGATGACATCATGCGCTCGATCGGCCCCATCTTACGCGGCACCGCGATCGGCACCGTCTTCGGCATCCTGCCCGGGTCGCACACCGTGATCGCCGCGTTCTCGTCCTACACGCTGGAGAAGAAGATCTCCAAGACGCCCGAGCGCTTCGGCAAAGGCGCGATTGAGGGCGTGGCCGGCCCGGAATCGGCGAACAACGCAGCGGCGCAAACCTGCTTCATCCCGCTGCTGACGCTCGGCATCCCGACCGGCGCGGTGATGGCGCTGATGGTCGGCGCGATGACGATCCAGGGCATCGCCCCGGGGCCGCAGGTCATGACGCAGAAGCCCGATCTTTTCTGGGGCATGATCGCCTCGATGTGGATCGGCAACGGAATGCTCGTCATCCTGAATCTGCCCCTGATCGGCCTGTGGGTGAAGTTCCTGACTATCCCCTACCGCCTGCTCTACCCCGGCATCTGCCTGTTCTGCTGCATCGGCGCCTACAGCCTGAACAACAGCCCGATGGAAGTCTACCTGGCGGCGGGCTTCGGCCTGTTCGGCTATTACGCGGTGAAGTGGGGCTGCGAGCCGGCGCCGCTGCTGCTCGGCTTCGTGCTGGGGCCGCTGATGGAGGAGAACCTGCGGCGCGCGCTGCTGATCTCGCGCGGCGACGTCTCGATCTTCGTCACGCGCCCGATCAGCGCCGGCATGCTGCTCGTTTCCGCGTTCCTGCTCTTCCTGGTCCTGCTGCCGTTCATCCGCAAGAAGCGCGAGGAAGTGCTCAAGGAAGAGGTGGTCTGATTCTGCTCCCTCCTCAACAAAACGCCGCGGCCACCCGCGGCGTTTTTTTGCCTCAGGCCCCGCCCGAACCGCTGACGCTGGTGCCGCCGCAGACGAACAGCGTCTGCCCGGTGATGTAGCTGCTATCTGGCAAGAGCAGGAACGCCACGACGCGCGCGATATCGTCGGGCGTGCCCACTCGCTTCACCGGTATGCTGTCGATCACCTTCTGGCGCTTGTCGCTGCCGACGGGATGGCCGTTGTCGAACAGCTCGCTCGCTACCGGACCGGGCGCCACGGCGTTGACGGTGATGCCGTCGGCGCCGAGCTCCAGGCACAGCGTGCGCGTCATGCCGATCAGAGCCGCCTTGGCCGAGGAATAGACGGTGCGGGAAGTCTTGCCAAGCACGGCGCGCGAGGAAATGCTGACGATGCGCCCGAAGCCCGCTTTGCGCATGCCCGGTGTGAACGCCTGGATCAGGATCATCGCCGCCCGCACGCTGAGCGCCATGACGTAATCGAGGTCTTCCGGCGTCGCTTCTTCCAGCAGTCCCGGGCGGTTGGCGCCGGCATTGTTCACGAGGTAGCGCACCGGGTGCTGCGCTGCGATCTCCCGTGCAGCCTGCTGCACCGCAGTGGTGTCAGTGAGATCGACTTCCCGGAACAGCAGCCGGTCGGAACGCAGGCGCGGCGGCCGGCGCTGCAGCGTTACGACCGTGCAGCCGGCGGACAGCAGCTGCCTGGCAATTGCCTCTCCGATACCCGCGCTCGCGCCGGTAATGACCGCTGTTCCTTCCATGATTCCTGCCCGTAATGGTTGACGGGCCGATTATAGCGTCGCGCGGCCCGGCGCCGACCCTCTGGTAACATGCGCCTGCCCGTATGCTCGCCGCCGCACACACAGTTCTATATCCGCACAGCGCGAGCATGCCGCGTGGCCAGTCAGCCCGCTGGCCTGAAGAATGGTCGCGGGCCGCCATCATCATCGCCGTCATCGCCGGCGGCCTGCTGTTCGACCAGACGGTGGAGTTCTGGGGGCAGGCACTGACCAACATCGGGTTGTGGGCGCTGCTCCTCTACTGGTTGCGCAACGCGCAGCCCGACGAGCAGCACACCCTCAGCGTCTGCGTGCTGTACGCCACGCTGGGCGAGATTTTCCTCTCGCTGGTCTGGGGCCTGTACGAATATCGGCTCTCCAACGTTCCGCTGTTCGTGCCCCCGGGGCACGCGCTGCTGTTCATGCTCGGCAGGATCATCGCCGGGCACATGCGCGACTGGATCATCTGGTTCGTGCCGCTCGCCGCCGCGCCGTTCGTGTTCCTGCTCGCGGTTACGGGACTCGGCACGCTCGACGGGCTGCTGTTCGCGCTGTTCCTGCTGTGCCTGCTGTCCGGGCGCGCGAGCCGGCTCTACGCGGTGATGTTCGTGCTGTCGCTCGCGATGGAGATCTACGGCACCTGGCTCGGCAACTGGACGTGGGCGGAGGAAGCGCCATGGCTGGGCTTCACCACCATCAACCCTCCGCTCGCTGCGGGCGCTTTCTACTGCATGCTCGACATGCTGGTGGTGGCGACGGTAGCGCGGCGGAACCCGAATTCGCCGGTGCCTGCAGCGGCCTGATCTCGTCAGGACCTGAACTTCGCAGCCAGCGCATCGGCCCCGCGCGCGAGCATGCCGACGTCCGCGCCGACCGCGACGAAGAGATAACCCATGTCGAGGCAGCGCCTGCCGTCGGCCTCGCCCACCAGGATGCCCGGCGCCTTGCCCGCCTTGCGGATGCGCTTGGCGGCGTCCTCCATG
>JANOFN010000007.1:0-38531 GCA_031413655.1 Sphingomonadales bacterium
TCGCCGCCCTCAAGGCCCTCGCCGCCCCGTTCCAACAGTGCCGCTTCTGCCCCACAGGCGGCATCACCGCCGCAACCGCTCCCAACTGGCTCGCCCTCGAACCCGTCCTCTGCGTCGGTGGATCATGGATCGTCCCAAAAGAAACCCCCAATCACAAACGCATCGAAACAAACGCACAGGAAGCCAGCCAGTTGGTCCGTGAAGGAACTCGTTGACCCGGTCAATTTCATCACGCATCGGCTTGTTGCAAGCTGATTGAACTGACGAGGAGACGCATTTGCTGACGGAAGTAGGGAAGCGTCGCTCGATTGTCGGAGAGCGGTGGCCGTTCTTCTGGGCGGGTTGTGCATCCATCACCCTGGGGGTGCTCTTGCACCTCCCGATGCTCGCAATGGCACACAGGATGGGGAACCATCTTGCCGGCATGCCAATGGATGCATCCATGTATCTCGGGATGGCACTCATCATTGGCGGCGTACCGACCGCGATTTTTGGCGCCCTCCCGAAACGCCGTGTCGCTCATGGCAGTCATGCCGGGACGATGTTCGAAGCTCCCGACGAAACGCCACTCGGACTCTGGCATGTCGTCGTGCTGGTCGTTTTGACGCTGGGCCTGATCATCGACACGATGAAACCGGCAACACTGGGCTTTGTGTTGCCCGGGATAAAAGGCGAGTATCAGATAGCGAAATCCACTGCAGCGCTCCTCCCGTTTGTTGCACTGATCGGGACGACCGTTGGGTCATTCTTGTGGGGCTGGTTCGCTGACACCTATGGTCGTCGCGTCTCCATCCTGCTCTCCACCATATTGTTTGTTTCGACGTCGATCTGCGGCGCGATGCCGTATTTCGAGTGGAACCTCGTCATGTGTTTCCTGATGGGATGCTCTGCAGGAGGAATGTTGCCGGTCGTCTATACCCTCCTCGCAGAGATCATGCCGCCGAAACATCGCAGCTGGGTCTTGGTACTTGTCGGCGGAACTGGATTGGTCGGCGGATATCTTGCTGCGAGTGCTGCGGCGCATTTGTTCGAACCGGTGTTCGGTTGGCGCAGCCTTTGGCTGCAAGGCTTTCCGACCGGGTTGCTGCTGCTCGCGCTTGCATACTGGATCCCGGAATCGCCGAGGTTCCTGCTGGAACAGGGGCGCACTGAAGAACTTGCCAACATGGCCCGCAAATTCGGAATTACCCGCCGGGATCCTGCGGCCATCCCGACAGGCGGCCCAACGACGGACGCCGGTCATCGAAGGCTGAGTTTGGCCCTTGTAATCACTGCCCTTTCGTGGAGCTTCGTCAACTTCGGACTTCTGCTCTGGCTCCCGTCCGATTTGCAGGAGCGCGGTTTCAGTGCCGAGTTGGCGAGTGGCATCATCGCCAGTTCGGCCCTGATCGCATTGCCCACGATCATGCTCGCCGCAGCGCTCTACAGCCGATGGAGCAGCAAATGGACACTGATCGGGACGGTGGTGCTTACCATCATTGGTCTGATCGGCGCGTTACTGCCGACGCCTATTCTTGCCTCGCAGCTTGTGCTTATATCAGTAATTGCCATACTGATCGTTGGTACAAATGGCATGATCGCCGTGCTGCTGCCCTACGCCGCCGAGAACTATCCTTTGGGAATGCGTGGACGTGCAACGGGACTGGTCGCGGCGGGGAGCAAATTTGGCGGTGTGGCGGTCCAGGGTCTCGCCCTGGTCGGCTTGATCCCGACGCTTGGCGGCACGGCCTTGGCACTGCTTGTTCCGATGGCGCTCTCCACAGTTTTGGTCGCAAGATTTGGGCGCGAGACGAGAGGGCGTAGCTTGCGTGAACTCGAAACGGCGGCATGAGAACGGGTGAGCTCGGGATTGTCGATCTGAGCGGAAAAACACTAATCGGTCGCGAAAAAGCCGGTAATCGTTAGGCGACCGGTCTTGGGATCGGAAGTCAATGCCCGGTCAGCGCTGATCGCCCCGGAGTGAAGCAGCCTGCCACGATAGATCAACGCACGATTAAAGTGTCCGTCGAAGTGCCCAATGCGCTCGAAGATCGGCGTGCTCCCGTCCAGATAGGCGAGAGGAGGCGGGCCATGGATGCGTAGATCTTGATTCAAATGTGCGAAATACGAGTCGCTGCGCGCGCGATCAATCGTTTCGAAACCAGTCGCCCGGTGGCGATAGAACGCCGTACCATCGCTACCCCCGGGCACCAGATAGTGGATCAAGGCAAGCCCGCCTGGTGCTAGCCCATCGACGTGCGGGAGCCGCTGTTTCAGCGCAAGCGTATCGGACGCAGCCGTGACGATGGCATAGCAGATGTCAAGCACGGAGATCCTGTTGGTGATACCGAACACATCCCGGAAAATCGGTCTCAGCACCGCCAGCTGCGCGGCAATATAATCATCTGGCACGGGCGCCTTCACCCCGGGATAGTAGTCATCTCTGGCCGCGAAAACGCGCATGGCTCCGTCATCACGCAACGCGCCGGGTTCAGGTGTGAAATTCTCGATTACCGCGACAGGCTCTCCCTCTCTGCCGATCCGGTGCACGGTGACTGCCGGAGTGATCACCCCGTCACAGCCTCTGCGGTACGCCAGCCCAATACAGCTTTTGTGCGGTAATCCATGCCGACATTGTCTACTTGTTCAATTTACACTTGAAAAGGCACTTTGGGCATTTCCCCTTTAGGCGCAAAGCATTGCATCATTTATTGATCGCCATCGCCGCTACCGTTATCTTCTGGTTGTGATCAATGAGTCCTGACCTTAGAGGTCTGGTTTTCTGATTCAAGATGCTGGCTGGGTTTTGGAGGCCAGCGGCTATGGCGACCCTATTCGATGGATTTGCGCGACCGCGCAGTCTCGCGCATTTTGGCGAGTGGAAGCGTCCGATCTGTGGCTCTGGCGTTGAGTATCGGCGCAGCGACGGTTGTTCGCTGGTCGCAGCGTTACGGATATCTATGCGGCCTTCGATCCGGCCTATCTCGCTGCGTGCACACGAGCGATCGAAGGCATCATCAGCGAGATAGAAAAGCTGTACCCCGGCGCATTCCACCGGAAAGACACCGGAGCGGGCGCAATAGTGATCCCCATGCGGGGTGCAATAAATGGCTGACATCTGAGGAAGAAACTGGTGGGCGTGGCAAGGATTGAACTTGCGACCCCTGCGATGTCAACACAGTGCTCTACCACTGAGCTACACGCCCACTCTGGGGGTGGCCCCTAGCGATATGCGACGTGTGCTGCAAGCCCGCTCAACTAAGGCCGGACATGCTCCCCACTTCAAAGACACGATCGACCTCAAGCACCAGGTCCTTGAGGTGAAATGGCTTGGAGAGCACCTTGGCATTGGGAAGCGCCTGTCCGGCTTTCAATGAAACTGCAGAGAAACCCGTAATGAACATGACACGCATATTTGGATCGATCACCGACGCTTTCTGAGCCAGCTCAATTCCATCCATCTCGGGCATGACAATGTCCGTCAGCAGGAGATTGAATCGTTCGCCACTTCGAATCAGCGCCAGTGCCGATGTTCCCCGATCAACCGAATCGACGGCGTATCCTGCGCGCACTAATGCACGCGCCAGAAATTCGCGCATGACGTCATCGTCATCTGCAAGCAAAATTCGGATCATTCCCTGGCCTTATTCCCGGTCATGGCGGCGAACCGTCACAACAAGAGACGGAATAACCCGATATTCCTTAACATTTCCAGCATTGTCTCGCATCGTTCGAGTGATTAGCGGTCGTTTGATGAAAAATCTGCCCTTCGTTCGGTTAGGTCCTGCAAAGCCCGGCCAACCGCTGCTCATCTCGGTCCCGCATGCAGGTCGGGACTATCCTCCCGGATTTGCGCTCCTGTCGCGTCTTCCGGTTGCGCGGCTGAAGCCTCTGGAAGACCGTTTTGCAGACCTGCTGATCGATAATGCCGTTGTTTCTGGCCACACTGCACTGGTTGCACGCATGCCGCGTGCATGGATCGATCTGAATCGGGATGAACGTGAATTCGATCCAGGGCTGGTTTCCACCGATGGAAAAATTGTACCGCTCGCCTCTGCAAAAGTTCGCGGTGGTCTAGGCATTGTGCCGCGCCGCGTCATGCGCGGAGGCGATATCTGGCGGGGCGAACTGAGCGCCGATGCCTTTGAAGATCGACTCGTCCAAGTTCACCGGCCCTGGCACGCAGCAATTACCGCGCAGTTGGAAGCGTTTCTTGGTCATTTCGGGATCGCACTCCTGATCGATCTGCATTCCATGCCGCCAATTCCCTCCCGGCAGGGCGGACCGGCTTCGCCCGACATTGTGATCGGCGATTTGTTCGGGCGCTCGGCGCGCGGTCAGTTCAGTCGGCTTGCCCTGACAATTGCCGAACGCCACGGATTCCGAGCCGCGCTCAATGCTCCTTATGCCGGTGGGCATATCCTTGAGCGGCATGGGAAGCCCGGGCGCGGAATTCATGCCCTTCAGGTCGAGATTGATCGCAGTCTCTATCTCGACGCGCTGCTTGATCGCCAGGGCGCCGGGCTTGAGTGGTGTCGTTCGTTTGTTTCCGATCTTGCCGACACATTGGCTGAGGAAGCGAGAGCGTGGCCTCAAGCGGAAGCAGCCGAATAAAAAAGCCACCCCGTGCTTCCGCACGGAGTGGCCAAGGTTCAGGGAGGATACGCGCCCGAAAGCGCGTAAGAGCCGATCTTGCGAAAGGGGGGGAACGCCCGACCGTCTCAAGTACGAAGATAGGCCGGACTTAACTGTCTTTCAAGTGGTCTGGTCAAATCCGGACGACGATCAGTAGAGCCTGACTTTGGAGGCTTGGCCACTACTTGCGCAGACCTTCAAACTTGCGGATTCCCGTGTCAGGCTGCCAATTCAGGTGTTGGCAACTTTCCCTGATCGACTTGGCGCGCAAAGACTTCGCGCATGATAGCCAGCGAAAAAAGATGGGCATGGATGAGCGGTAGCAGGCCCGATTTCATCATCTTGCGCAGCGAGTCGCCGCGCAAGTCGCGCAATTTTTCCTCATTCACCATCCGGAATCCGCGGTAGATGAAAGGCTGGTCATTGTCCGCGACCTGGATCGACACTTCACCATCCATCAACAGGTCTGCACTGATCAGTTCCTGCATGAAGGCAGTCGTCCGCTGTCCGGCTTGCTCGAACTGCTCGGAAAAGGCGAGGATGGCCTTTACGGCATCGCTCGGCTGACCGTCGATAAACAGGGGGTCTCCGTCTTCGAATGGCCCGATCGTTCCTGCCGTCGGATCGAAACAGAGCGAAAGTTCGTCCGCATCTTCGCGCAAGCGCGCCAGCAGAAAGGGGTAGCGGCGGACATAGGCCGGAACATAAACCTGCTCGCGCAGCTTTCCGTCATCGTCGACAAAGGTATTGACGCCTTCGTTCAGCCCCATCAGCGCGAGCGGCACGGGATTGTCGCCAGCCGAAAAGATGATCGGATAATAACGCTGGGCAACGGCGAACTCGTCAATCGTGACAGGGATGGCATGTTGAGTGGCGAACACGGGCAGCGCATCGCTTGTCCGCGCTTTCCAGCTTGCATGCTCGACCGACGACAAGGGCGTCAAGTCGCTGAACAGAAGTGGCAACTGGTTATTGGCGGGCGGCACGCTGGCCATGGAACACTCTCCTAAAGAAACAAGCCGATCCCCCTATTGCGCGACCGCATCAGACGCAAGAGGAACAAGTTTGCCCGGATTCATGATTCCAGCGGGATCGAGCGCGGCCTTGATCGCACGCAAGGTGGCGATCCGTGCCGGATCCGACAGACGCAACAATTCCGCGCGCTTCATTTGGCCGATTCCATGTTCAGCCGAAATCGAACCCTGCGCGGCAATCACCAGATCATAGACCATGCGGCTCGCGGCCTTGCCTGGCCCTATCCGCCATGCCTCGCCATCAACGCCCGACGGGGCGCGGACATGGAAGTGGACATTGCCATCCCCGAGATGGCCGAATGCCGAAGCCGTCATATCGGGATAGGCAGCCTCGACCGCTGCAGCAGCAGACATCATGAAGTCCGGCATTGCATCGATCGGCACCGAAATATCATGCTGTATGGCCGGCCCCGATGCGCGCTCGGCTTCCGAAATAGAATCGCGCAGCCGCCAGAATGCGTGCGCCTGGGCTTCGCTGGCGGAGATTGTTGCATCCTGTGCCAGCCCCGCTTCGAGGGCGGCTGCAAGCAAGTCTTCCAATGCCGCACGGCTTCCATCTGCCGATACGAACTCGACCAGAACATGCCAGGCATGCGCCACGGTGAGAGGCGCGCGCGTGCCAGGAACATGTTCGAGGACAAGGTCGAGAGTCGCTTGAGGCATCACCTCGAAACTTTCGATCGCTTCGCCCGAACGCGCTTCAAGCCAGCGCAACAGGCGCAACGCCGCCTGCGGGCTTTGAACGCCGATCCAGCCTACCGCATGATCGGCGATGGCCGGCACCAGTTTCAGGCTAGCCGCTGTCACGATGCCCAGCGTACCTTCTGCACCCACCAGCAACTGGGTCAGATCGTAACCTCGGTTATCCTTCTTCAGCACTGCAAGCCCGTGGTGGATCGATCCATCGGGCAGGACAGCCTCAAGCCCCAGCACGAGCTTGCGCATCGTGCCAAAGCGCAGCACCTGTGTTCCGCCGGCATTGGTCGAAACCAGCCCGCCAATCGTGGCCGATCCCTTGGCCCCCAGCGTCAGGGGAAATCTCTGACCCTTCTCAAGTGCTGCATCGTGGAGGTTGCTCAGGATGACACCCGCTTCGGCAACTGCAATCCCGCTTTCGGCGTTGATGCTCCGGATTGCGTTCATCCGGCGCAGCGAAAGGAGCAGGGCATCGCCCTCGATAGACGGCGTCGCGCCACCGACCATTCCGGTATTTCCGCCTTGCGGCACGAGCGGCACCCTGGCCGCGTGCGCCAATGCCACGACGGCAGACACTTCGTCTACCGTACAAGGGGACAGCATCGCCGGCGACGCGCCGTGAAAAATCCCGCGCCAATCGGAGAGCCATGGCGAAAGATCATCCGCATCGTCGCTGTAACCCTTTGAGCCGAGAAGCTCCTTGAGGCGCGGCAGCAGGGATTTGGCGTGCATTGTGTTCATCCATTCACGACGGGATTAATCTCATGTTCAAGCTGGACGCCCCATGCGAACATGCACAATGGTTGCGTCCAGATGATCTTCTTCGCTTATGCTGCCCTGTTCGGCCCGGCAAGTGCTGCCGCATTGGCGATGCCCCTGTTTGCCTTGAGTGAACAGGTAACGGTCACCGCGCAGATCCGGATCGAGCGAAATTCGATCGTCCGCGTGCCGCCTGCGGCCCCTCCGTCGCGTTTGACGGCACCGATGCGCTGGAAGGAAAAAGGCGCGCCAAACTGCATCAAATGGTCAAGCATGGCAGCGGCGATGGTCTCCAGCCCGACGACGATAGACCTGATCGTACGCGGCGGCACACGCTATCGAGTGAAGCTCGAGAAAAGCTGCCAGGCGATCGATTTCTATTCGGGCTTCTACGTGAAGGCCACGAAGGACGGCCAGGTCTGCGAGGATCGCGATTCGATCCACAGTCGCTCGGGTGGGGAATGCGCGATCGGCAAGTACAAGACGCTGGTGCCCGCGAAATAGCGATCGGGGGCTTCGATCTGGATTCGCATGACTTTAAAGACTGCAACAGAGCATAGCGACGCGCAACGGAATTGCGGTGATCGGGCCCTCCTAAACCCACGCTGAAACAAATGCACTGTCGCCATGTTTCGATTGCGTCACTCCCCCATGGGAAGCATCAACTCGCGGCATGCTCGGGGCACCAGAATCAGGCCAATCCCGCCCAAGGCCCGGTTATGGCTAATGTAATCCCGGCGTCTTGCAGGTTGACGAACATTGTCCGGCCATCGGGCGTAAAGCACGCGCCGGTCAGTTCGCCGCCCACGGGATGCGCATTGCGCGCCACCCGACGCCACGCACCGGTGTGCGTCAATACCCGAATATAGTTTTCCTGCGCTCCATCCTCGCAAATGATCAGCGCGCCCGAGGGGTGGACGGTAATATTGTCGCAGCGATCGATGAGCGTCGCGTCACCGGGTTCGGACCAGAGTGTCAGCGTTGCGGGTGATTTCGCTTCTCCGCTTCGGCCTTCATATCGGCTCGGTCTATAACGCCAGATCTGACCGCTTTCATTCGCGCCGCCGATGGTGCAGGTGAAGAATACCTCCCCGCGTCCGAACCACACACCTTCGCCGCGTGCAAAAACTGCCGCTCCTGCCGCCGCACCGCGCTGGCGAAGGTCGTCGTCGGGATTTTGGACATCCTCGACTTCGATCCAGTCGACCAGGACCGGTTTGCGGGCGGGGAAGCGTTCGCTTGAAAACGCGGGCAACAAACTGGTCCAGTTGCGCGTGTCACGCCCGGGTTCGTCACGGATGGCGAGCGCCTGAAGGCGTCCACCCTTCGCCAGTTCCCCGGGGAGGTTGGGGATGAAGCGGTAGAACAGGCCGTCCTTTCGGTCCTCTGTCTGATAGACGATGCCGTTGCTGGGGTTGACGGATACCCCTTCATGGCGGAACCGGCCCATGTCCAACAGCGGTACAGGATCGACGAGCGATCGTGCCCGCATGGGAATTTCGAAATTGAAGCCGTGATCGCGCCCCGCATTTTCGCCGCGGCGCACTACTGTTTCCTCGCAACTTATCCAGCTTCCCCAGGGTGTGGGCCCGCCCGAGCAGTTGATGATAGTGCCAGCCAGCGCCAGCCAGCTTTGTTCGACGCGCGCCTCGGCGAGGTTCCAGATCAGCCCTGTCACGCCGCCGGGCAGCGGAATGCCGTTGGCGTCGCGATCGTAGATGCGATCAGCAAAGACCGGCGGAATGGAGGAGCCGAAGGCGCTGCTGCCGCCATGCTCGTCGCCATTTTCGTGGTTTCGGAGCAGCAGGTGGCGATTTCCATCAAGGGCGAAGCTGGTCATCCCGTCGGGGCGGTCCGGTGTGATCAACCCGTCGCCCATGGTATCGCCCGCGTTCGAAATGACACGATAAGTAAATCCGCGCGGCAGATCTAGAATACTGGCGGGATCGTGCATCAGCTCGACCGCTGGCACTTCGGATCGTGCCAGATTGGGTGCTCCGGCCATTGCGAATGCGACCGACGCTGCCCCGGCGCCGATCAGGAAATCCCTCCGTGCAGCGATCATCTTCGGCTTCCATCCCGTGCCAATAAGCAATCATATTATGGGAGGGAGGTTGCAGGCCGATGATATTGCTGTTGCAGCTTGGTGACGGTCGAGACCGTGGCGAACATCTTCAACATGGTTCCGGATCAGGCATGTCATTTCGCTGAGCGACGGAATTCCCGAAAAGCCCCAAAAAGGCGAGCCGGACCGGTTGATCGGTCCCGCGGTGAAGGAGGCCGTTAAACGGACTAGAGTCTGAAACCGATGCCGACGCCGACGATGATCGGGTTGATCTTGATTCTGACTTGCTGCGTGGCGATCGCGGTGGTGGCAAGCCGTGCTTTTGCACTCATATTGACATATTTGACGTCGAAATTGAGGAAAGTCTTTTCGTTGAGATCGAAATCGATGCCGGCCTGAGCCGCCCAGCCGAGGCTGCTCTTCATCTTGACCCGCGTAGGTCCGACAGCTGCCTCAAGTCCGGCAGACGCCTTTTCCGAATAGAACAGCGTATAGTTCACGCCCGCGCCAACATAGGGCCTCACCTTGGCTTCAGGCGAAAAATGATATTGCGCGGTCAGGGTCGGCGGCAACACCCAGGTCGAGGCGAGCTTGCCGATTCCACCGGTCGTTCCGGTCTTGCCGGACGCATGATGCTTCGTCGTTGCGGCGATCAGTTCGAACCCGAGATGGTCGGTTGCCATATAGCTGAAGTCGATTTCAGGCATCACGCTGTTGCTGACTGCCACCTGCTCGGTAGGGAAAGCCGGCACGATCCCGCTCGAACTTTCGGTCGGCATGACCAAAATGCCGCGTACCCGCACATAGGCGTCGCCCGCCTTGGCCTGTGCCGGGACAGCCCCCGTTCCCAATCCCGCTGCGCAGAGCGCTATCGTAACTGCTGCAAACCTGACGTCCACAATGTGTCTCCCTTGATGAACTGTTGCCACAGTCTCGAACATGGCCGTGGCGCAGATGGCCTGTAGGAACCGGTTTCAGGATCAACATTGATTCAGGTCAAACGGGAACATGACGGGCGAGAGGCTGGCGCGGATGATCTGGTGGCGCCCGCTCTGACATCTTCCCCGCGCCTTTGGCTCAGGGAGGATGATGCCCTGTCAAATCCGCTTGAATAATAGGATTTCGCCTGTCAGCGTCTTGCCATGTTCGATGCTCGTTTCTGTCCGACCCGCCAACGCGCCACCGCGATTGTCTTTGATCGATTCCGGCGATCACGGTCGGCTGCACAAAGGTCCGATTTCAGCGCAATGGACACCCAGAACTTAACCCCCAATAGATCGACATATCCGATCACAGCCGCCTCCCGCCTTGACAAATCGCGCCTCACCCGCCAAGCGCAGCCGCATTCGCGACGGCAGAATGCCCCGCGTGAATTCCCGGACACACAAGCCATATGAACTTTGCCGATCTCGGCCTTTCCGATCAATTGCTCCGCGCCGTGACAGAGGCGGGCTATGATACGCCCACGCCGATCCAGGCCGCCGCCATCCCTCCCGTCCTTATGATGCGTGACCTGATCGGGATTGCCCAGACGGGCACCGGCAAGACGGCCAGCTTCGTCCTGCCGATGATCGATATCCTCGCCGAAGGGCGCAGTCGCGCGCGGATGCCGCGTTCGCTGATCCTTGAGCCGACGCGTGAACTGGCCGCACAGGTCGCAGAGAATTTCGAGAAATACGGCAAGTATCACAAGCTTTCGATGGCGCTGCTTATCGGTGGCGTGTCGATGGGGGACCAGCTAAAGGCGCTTGAAAAGGGCGTCGATGTGCTGATCGCTACGCCGGGCCGGTTGATGGACCTGTTCGAGCGCGGCAAGATATTGCTGACTGGCTGCTCGCTGCTGGTGATCGACGAGGCGGACCGGATGCTCGACATGGGCTTCATCCCCGATATCGAGAATATCTGCACCAAGCTTCCCGCCAACCGTCAGACTTTGCTGTTTTCCGCCACGATGCCGCCGCCGATCAAGAAGTTGGCGGACAAGTTCCTCTCAAATCCCAAATCGGTTGAAGTGGCACGACCGGCGTCTGCCAATATCAACATCCGGCAATGGCTGGTTGAAACCGACAGCCGGAAAAAGAAGGACACGCTGCGCGATCTTCTGCGGCGTGAGGACGTGACGACCGCGATCATCTTCTGCAATCGCAAGACCACAGTGCGGGAGCTTGCCAAGACGCTCCAGCATGATGGATTTTCCGCCGGTGAAATTCATGGCGACATGGAACAGCGCGACCGGATTGCGATGCTCGACAAGTTCAAGGATGGCGGAATCAATATCCTCGTTGCATCGGACGTCGCCGCAAGGGGCCTCGATGTAAAAGGCGTCAGCCATGTCTTCAACTATGACGCGCCCTGGCATCCAGACGATTATATCCACCGCATCGGCCGCACTGGCCGGGCAGGGGCGACAGGCGTGGCCTATACGCTTGTCACCAAGGAAGATGCCGAAGCAATCGACGGCATCGAAAAGCTGACCGGACTAAAGATCGAACGGATGGGCAAGGCGGCTCCGGCAGAAATGGCCGCTCCCGTTGCGAAAACACAAGCCAAGCCCGAAGCGCGCGAACCCCGGACGCCGCGCGAACCGAGACCACCTCGCGAGACGCGCGCGCCAAGGGACTCACGGCCCCCGCGTGAGCCCAAGCCGGTTGATCAAGCGACTGCTCAAGGGGTTGAAAGCAAGTCTGCGCCGCGCAAAGTGCCCGCCCCGCAGGCCGACAATGGCGAAGATGGCGGCTGGAACGGCCCCGTTCCCGGCTTTCTGAGCCAGGGCTTCGGCAGTTAGGAAAGTGCGGCTGCGAACCGGTCAAGACCGGCGCGCAGATCCTCGATCAGGTCGTCCGCGTCTTCAAGCCCGATTTGAAGGCGCACCACCGGGCCTTCGGCCTGCCAGTGGGTAACTGTGCGGTATTTCTGGGGGTCAACAGGAAGCGCGAGGCTTTCATAGCCGCCCCAGCTATAGCCGATGCCGAAATGGGTCAGGCCGTCGATCAGGGCAGCACGGCTGGCCTCATCCCCCCCCTTCAGAACAAAACTGAACAGGCCGGACGCCCCCTTGAAATCGCGTTTCCAGTGTTCATGTCCAGGGCAGGTCGGCAATGCCGGATGGAGCACGCTTGCGACTTCAGGTTGTTCGGCCAGCCAGTGCGCAATCCTGAGCGCGCTTGCCTGATGCCGCTCCATCCGTACATCAAGCGTGCGAAAGCCACGCGCGGCGAGCCATGCGTCATCGGGACTCATGACTTGCCCTAGTTGTTGCGACGTTTTTCGCAGGGCTGAAAAATGTGCTGCATTGGCGGAGACCGACCCGGCCATGACATCGCTGTGCCCGACAATGTATTTGGTGCAAGCAAGGATCGATAAATCAACTCCGAACGAAAGCGCCGGAAAAAGAAGCGGTGTAGCCCAGGTGTTGTCGATAAGGGTTGTGAGCTTGTGCGCCTTGGCGACCGCCACGATGGCCGGAACATCCTGCACTTCAAAGGACAGGCTGCCGGGACTTTCGAGAAAGATGGCGCGGGCGCGATCCGTCAGCAGAGTTTCGATACCCGCACCGATAAGCGGATCATAGTAGCGGGTGGAAACGCCGAACCGCTTGAGGAACCCCTCGCAGAAATTGCGGGTCGGATCATAGGCACTGTCGACCATCAGCAATTCGTCGCCGGGATCGAGCACTGACAGCAGAGCCATGGCGGTCGCCGCGACGCCCGACGGATAGAGCATCGTCCCTTCCGCCTCGGGTTCCATCTCGGTCAGTGCTTCCGCCAGCGACCATTGGGTCGGCGTCCCGCGTCGGCCATAGAAAAGCTGACCATCCTCGTTGGACCGCACACCGGCGCGCAATGCGGCGACGTCGTCATAGAGAATGGTCGAGGCGCGCCAGACCGGCGTGTTGACGATTCCCTGGGTCCACTCTCCGCGCCGCCCGCCCTCGACCACCCGCGTGGCCGGGCGTTTGGGCGCCTTGGGTTTGCTCACGCCGCCCCGATGGCCTTGGGCGTATCGGCCTGCGCGCCCCATTCGGACCAGCTTGCGTCATACAGACCAACGTCATTCTTGCCGAGCAGGTGCGCACCGAAAACGAGCGTGGCAGCCGTGATCCCCGAACCGCAGGTGGCTGTCATCGGCGTGTCAAGATCGACTCCGGCTGACGTAAACGCTGCCTTCAGCGCATCGCCCTGTTTCCACGTGCCATCTGCATTGAACATCTGATCATAAGGCAGGTTGAGACTGTTCGGGATATGCCCGGGATTGACCCCAAGGCGGGGCTCTGCCTCGCGGCCCTCGAAGCGGGATTGGCCGCGCGCATCAACAACCTGTTCGGCCTTGCTTTCAAGGTTGGCTTTCATCTGCTCAAGTGTGCGGACCGCATTGTCATCGCGCCAGACGGTGAAATGGCGGTGGCGAAGCGTGACCTTTCCACCTTCGACCGGAAGGCCTTCCGCCTTCCATTTGGCAAGCCCGCCATCAAGGATCGCAACACCATGCGCGCCGAACACGACGCTCAGCATCCACCAGGCGCGCGCCGCAGTCTTAAACGGGCTATTGTCGTAAAGGACGACCCTGCTTCCGTCGCCGAGGCCAAGAGACTGCATCCGACTAGCAAATTTCTCGGGTTTGGGCAGCATCATCGGATAGGGGCTTGTCGCATCGGCAAGGTTGGCCAGATCCATGAAAACCGCTCCGGGAATGTGCTCAGCTTCATATTCCGCCGCCGCATCGCGGCTATCGAGAAACAATGTCGCGTCCACCACGCGCAGATCCGAAGCGCCGAGTTCTCCGGCAAGCCATTCGGTTGAAACCAGCGCGTCCATAGTTTGTCACTCCCTTGATCTGAAGACCATCGCCATAATGGCCTGTGATTGTTTCGTCGAGCCTTACCGGCTGCGCAACCTCTACGTGCGGCTGCAGGGATCCGAACAAGGCCCCGGGATACTTCTCGGACGTCGGCGATGCGGTCAAAAAAAGTAGAAAACAGCAAAACGCTCATTTCAAACTGAGACATTTTATTGTCGGCCGACGTTGTTGCAAGGGATGGGCTTCACCTCAAGCAATGCTTTGCCTAAGAGCGTCTCATGAGAACCCATCTTGGCCAGACAAGTGCACTTCCCGCCTCACCGGACGAGGCCGTGCTCGATTATCCTGCAAACCCACAAACGGGGACACTCTATCTAGTCCGGTTTGCGGCGCCCGAATTCACCTCGCTATGCCCGGTCACCGGCCAACCGGATTTCGCGCATCTGGTCATCGATTATGTTCCGAATGAAACAATCGTTGAATCAAAGTCGCTCAAGCTGTTTCTCGGATCGTTTCGAAACCACGCCGCTTTTCATGAGGATTGCACGGTCGGCATTGGTATGCGGCTCTGCGCGGAAATGAAACCACATTGGCTCCGGATCGGTGGATACTGGTATCCACGCGGCGGAATACCGATAGATGTATTCTGGCAATCGGGAACGCCGCCGGACAGTGTCTGGGTCCCGGACCAAGGCGTATCCAGCTATCGAGGAAGAGGGTAGCGAAATGTACATTCAGAATGGAACAGTAACGCCCTGAATGGCGACTGTCATATTAACCTGAACTTCAGAATAGCGGCCTAATATCGTGCACTTATAACAATAATAGGGGCACGTTAGGACGATTATGGTCAGCAGGCACGAGCGGCTATTTGCCGTCATTCCGGCAGGTCTGGAAGACTGGGTCGCCAATCGGCTCGTCAGCGCCCATTTCCGAATCCTCATCGCACTGGTTCTTGGCCATATGCTGAACGCGGTAGTGATCGCGATTGCGTTCTACGGCCTTGTACCTCTGCAATATTTGGCGACTGGATTTGCCTTGACGGCCATTGCCTGTGCCCATCGCTACTGGCTTGGCCAAGGCGAACGTAAAAGGGCAGGGCGAAAAGAGCCCCTTGCGCTGATCTGGCAACTTGAGTTGAATACCGTCGCGTTGGCGACCATTGCCGCTGCGTGTCTTCTGGTACTGATGCCGTATGGCGGATCGACCCATCGCTTGCTTTTGGCGATCGTTGGCACAACACTGGTCGCGGCGGCAGGATTTACGATGCGGACTTTGCCGCGCGCCGCTATCGCCTACATCGTTATAGTCTCGGCCGGGCTGCTCTTTGGGCTCGTTAGGATTGGATCTCTTGCTGCAATCGCATCGTGCGTACTCGTGGGTGCGTCCTCGCTCTTGTTGTGTCGGATGGCGCTCACGGCGCACACATTATTCGTAGTTCGCATCGTGCGTGAACGCGAACTCAATGCATCGATCGATACGGTCAAGATGCTTCTCAATGATTTCGAGGATCAGGGATCCGACTGGTTGTTCGAGATCGATCGCAACGGCAGGGTCATGGGGGCTTCACGGCACTTTTCCGACGCAACGGGTCTGGAGCCTGAAAATCTCAATGGTCGCTCCTTTCAAAGTCTCTTTCTCGACACGCCTGAGCGCGCACAACTGGTGGATCACTTTTTCAACCATCGCGCATTCCGGGGGCTGACTTTGCAGCTGATATCCGAGACCGGAAAACCGACGCGCTGGTGGTCTGTCAGTGCGCGCCCAACCAATGGCGGATCAAGCAGCGTGGCCTTGTTTCGCGGTGTTATCACTGACGTGAGCGGGGAAAAACAAGCGGAGGCACGTGTCCGGCACATGGCCCATTATGATAGCCTCACCGGCTTGCCAAACCGTCTCATGTTCAACAACGCGCTCGCGCGAATGGTGGCGGATGAAATCACGTCGAAAAAGCTGGTGGTGCTGTTGATCGATATCGATCACTTCAAATCGGTCAACGATTCGCTTGGCCATCCTATTGGTGATCAATTCCTTCGCGCGTTTTCGTCGCGCCTGATCGAAGGAGTCACAAAGAGTGGGCTCGGCGGAGAAGGCCATATCGTTGCGCGCCTCGGAGGCGATGAGTTTGCGGTTATGATGGCAGGCGAGGATGCGGCCGATCATGCGATTCGCCTCGCACAGAAGCTGGTAGACAAGATGGCCGAACCATTCCTCGTCGGCGGTCACCAAATCCTGTCGGGCGTCAGCATCGGTCTTGCAATCGCGCCCTACGACGGCGACAGTGCCGAATCTCTTCAGCGGAACGCCGATCTCGCGCTCTATAGCGCGAAGGGCAATGGCCGGGGTTGCTGGGAGCGCTTCGAAACAGGCATGGACGTCGCTGTGCGCCAACGCCATGCCATGGAAAAGGATTTGCGCGCCGCGCTGGCAGCCGATGAAATGCGGCTCTTTTTTCAACCATTGGTGAACGTGGGAACAGGCAAGCAAAGCGGCTTCGAAGCGCTGCTTCGTTGGGATAGAGCCGAACTTGGAATTGTCATGCCCAGCGACTTTATTCCCCTGGCGGAAGAAACCGGGTTGATTGTACCTCTTGGGGAATGGGTTATTCGAACCGCGATGGCAGAAGCCGTGCGCTGGTCTGAACCCCTGACGATTGCGGTAAATGTATCACCGGTTCAGATGCGCAGCCCTAACCTGTTGCCGACCATCATCAATGCACTGGCCGAAACCGGACTTGATCCCGCCCGCTTCGAGATTGAGATCACGGAAGGCGTTCTCTTGCACGACAGCGCGGCCAATATGGCAGTTCTGCATAGGATGCGGGATCTTGGAATAAAGATCGCGCTCGACGATTTTGGCACCGGCTATTCCTCGCTCAATTATCTTCGGACATTTCCGTTTGACAAGATCAAGATCGACCGCAGCTTTGTCAGCGACCTTGAACGCCGCGAGGATTGCCGGGCAATCGTAAGCGCGGTGATCGGCCTCGCCAACAATCTGGGCATGGTGACGCTGGCCGAGGGCGTAGAGGATGATGTCCAGCTTGAAGAGCTGCGCCGCGAAGGCTGTTCGATGGTTCAGGGGTATCTGTTTGGAAAGGCAATGCCCGCCGGCCATTACACAGATTCAATGCCCAAGGCGTTGCCCGCACCGATCGATGAGGCTGATCGGGCTAAACCAGCCATTCCAAAGGGGCGCAAGGCCGCCTGAGTTTCTGTCTCCTGCGACGAAGCGAGGGGCCGATGTCTCGCAATCTTAACAAATTGACACTATTGTAAGCAAATGAGCAGCGCGATTCCCCATTATCATACTATCGGTATCGTCCCGGGCGATATCGACTTCATGGGGCATGTGAACAATGCGCGTTATCTGGCTTGGGTTCAGGACGCTGTGCTTGCTCACTGGAACAGCCTTGCCCCGCCCGACGTGGTTGCGAAATATCTTTGGGTCGCGCTCAAACATGAAATCACGTATCGCAAGCCTGCATTCCTGAACGACGAAGTGATTGCGACCGTGATCCTCGAAAAGGTCCAGGGCGCGCGCTCTTTCTATGAAACACTGATCAAGCGCGGTGAAGAGGTGCTTGCCGAAGTGAAGTCGAGCTGGTGCTGCATTGATGCAGACACGCTTCGTCCGGCACGGATCGCGGCGGATATTGCCGCAAATTTCTTCCCGAAGAAAGACTAGGCCTCGGCCACTGTCTTTTTAAGCAGCCGATAGAGTCCTGCAATCGCTGCCGTGAATATCACAAGGCCGATCACGATGCCGGCGCCCCTGAAACCCTCGGACACGACTGCCAAAGGCGCATCGCCGCCGACGCCCGCAACGATACCGGCAAAGGCGACACCAAACAGGCTTTCGCCGACAATGAACCCGGTTGCGACCAGTACGCCCATGCGCTTGGCAAATTCTGGATCGCGATGACCTTTCACGCCGCGTTCGTACCAATGGCCAAGAACGGCGCCGACCGGGATCAATACCGTCAACGCCATTGGCAGGTAAATGCCCATTCCCACACACAGCGGCGGCAGCCGCATCTTGCCAGAACGGCCCAACAGTTCGTCGACGATGATCGACGCGACGCCAAGCAATCCGCCAAAACCGATCAGCCCCCAGTCAAGATCTCCGCCGAGCACGCCCTTGGCCAAAGCTGAAATGAGAGCCGCCTGCGGGGCTGCCAGTGCATTCGGGCCAGCATTGGGCGCACTTGCAAAACCGAAAGCCGTGTTCAGCAGGTCCAATACTGGCGGAATCACCAGCGAACCGAAAATGACGCCGATGATGAGCGCAACCTGCTGTTTCCAGGGCGTGGCGCCAACCAACTGGCCGGTTTTCAAATCCTGAAGATTGTCGTTCGCAATGGTTGCGATTGAAAAGACGATGCCGGTCGTAAAAATAGCATAGGCAATCAGTGCCTGAGACTGTTCTGCGGCTCCGCCGCGGCCATAGACCATCACAAGCAGAAGGGCTGCGCCCAACACAGCGAGGATGCCGACACCCGAAACAGGACTGTTCGACGCACCGATCAGCCCAGCCATATAACCGCAGACCGACGCGATCACGACGCCGATGACAAGGACATAAACAAGCGTTCCCAAGATGACCGGAGCGATTCCGTCCGCGATCACGGTGCCGGATGCAAAAACCCAGAGCAACCCGGCGATCGGCACCAGCATGGCGATGATCGTGCCGCCGACAATGCCAATCGGCAAGTCCCGCTCGGTAAGCGGCAAGGCGTCGCCAGCCTTGCGCGCGTCTGCCGCTGCCATCGCCGCACGAATGCCGCGCACGATCGGGCCGAGGATGCGCAGCAGACTCCACAGGGCAGCCACACCGATTGTTCCGGCACCGATAAACCGAACCTCGTTGCGGAAGGTCGTATCAACCAGTTCCGCAATGTCTCCACTCGCACCGTGCATGGCCGTCAGGGCGGGAACCAGACCGGCCCAGGCAACCAGCATACCGATCAGCATGGCAATGCCCACCGAGAGCCCGACCAGATGGCCAACGCCAATCAGCGCCATCGAAAGACTGGTTGAAACGCCACTGGCTCCGGAACCGACACGGAATGCAGTCGCGACTTCGGCAGCGGCCAGTTTCATTGCCGCGAGAAGCGCGAATCCTGCGGACGCAAGCGAGCCGACGATGATCATCCGCAGACCCTTGGCATTCTCCTCTGCGCCTTCGGCCGAACCGAACCCGACCTTGAGCACTTCTGCTGCGGCAACGCCTTCGGGATAAGGCAAGTCAGAACCGGTCACGAGTGCACGGCGCAAGGGTACCGAGAACATGACGCCCAATATGCCGCCAATCGCGCAGACCGAAGCCGTGATCCAGTAGGGGAAGCCCTGCCACCAGCCGATCATGACCAGTCCCGGCAAGACAAAGATAATCGCAGCCAGTGTCCCCGCTGCCGAGGCAATGGTCTGAACGATATTGTTCTCGAGAATATTGGTGTTGCGCACGAAACGCAGCAAGGCCATCGAAATCACCGCCGCCGGAATCGAGGTCGCGAAGGTGATGCCCACCTTCAGACCGAGATAGACATTAGCTGCCGTGAACAGCAGGGTGATGAACCCGCCGAGAACGATTCCCCGGAATGTCAGTTCGCGCATCAGTTCGCCTCGAACCGGATCGGCAGCCGCTTAAGCCCGCCGACAAAGGTGGATTCGACCCGGGCCGGCTCCCCGGCGAGTTCGAGCGACTTCAAGCGTGGCAGCAATTCTTCCATCAGGATGCGCATTTCCATCCGCGCAAGGTGTTGGCCAAGGCAGACATGACCGCCGAAGCCGAACGCTATCTGGTTGTTGGGGGTGCGATCGGGGTTGAAGGTGAAGGGGTCTTCGAACACAGCCTCGTCGCGATTGCCGCTAGCGTAACAGAGCATCAGCCAGTCATCCTTGGCGATCGTCTGGCCACCCAGCTCGCAATCTTCAGTTGCGGTGCGCAGGAAATGCTGGACCGGTGTCGTCCAGCGAATCGCCTCTTCAATCAGGCCAGCCGTATCGGCCGTACCGTCACGGTAGCGCGCAAACAGCGCCGGGTTCTTGGCCAATTCCATGATCGCGCCGCACGTTGATGCGGACGTCGTGTCGTGCCCCGCGGTGGCCACGATCATGTAATATCCGTTGGCCTCGCGATCCGGGATAGGGGCGCCGTTCACCACCCCGTTTGCGATCACCGTGGCAAGATCATCCCTGGGGTTTGCCCGTCGGTCAGCCGTGATAGCGGAAAAATAGTTCTCGAAATCAGCAATGACAAACTGCAACATCTGGATAGCCTGTTCAGGGCTCGTGATCGCCTCGCGCGCGCGGTTGATCTCCGGGTCGGTCGGACCGAACAACTGCTGGGTGAGCATCAGCATCCGAGGTTCGTCTTCGGGCGGTACCCCGAGGATACTCATAACGACATGGAGCGGATATCCGGCCGCCACATCCTTGGCGAAATCGCACTCGCCGCCCATCGCCAGCATCTTGTCGACCGTGTCGCGGGCAATCTCGCGGATGCGATCCTCGATGGTGCGAAGGTTTTTGGGCATGAACCAGCTTTGCGTCAGCAGCCGGTATTTCATGTGATCGGGCGCATCCATCTGGACCAGCGAGCGGATCAGGTGCCCGTCATTGTTGGGAGTAATCGCCTTGACGATCATTTCGCCGTCACGGTCAACCAGCGTTGGAGACCGGACAGCGCTGGCAAAGCGCGCGTTGTTCTTGCTGATCTCGAGTATGTCGGCATGGCGCGTCACGGCCCAGAAGGGATTGTACCGTTCATTCTCGGCGACGCCCAACGGCATGTTCGCGCGTGCCCAGGCGAACTTTTCATGGAGCCCGTCCCATTCACCATAGGCCTTGGGGTCGACAAGTGCGGCAGAAATCTCCGCGGGCAGGGTAGGCACTGTCATCGTCCTTTGAACAACCCGCCCAGAAGGCCGCGGAGCAATTGCCCGCCGACCTGTCCCGCGATCTTGCGGCCAACCGATGTGGCGGCCGATCGGGCCGCGGATTCGACCATCTTCTCGGCAAAGCTCGGCTTGGCATCTTCACGGGCCTTGATTGCGGCGGCGCGCTCTGCCTCCTTTGCTTGCCGGGCCGCTTCGCGGTCGAGGATCACTTGCTGGCGGGCCGCTTCCTTTGTTGCGATTGCGGCCTGCTTGTCGGCTTCCGCCTGCGCGGATTGGGCTGCAGCAGCTGCGCTCGCCTCCGCTTGCTTTGAGACAAGGATTTCCTCTGCCGATTCACGATCAATCAGCGCATCATATTTCGCTCCGATGGCGTCGGTCTGGATCATTACACCCCGCTCTTGGGGCGTTGCCGGGCCAACCCGCGAGGCCGGGGCCTTGATCAGGGTGCGCTCGACAGGAGAGGGTGCCCCGTCGGGCTGGAGAAGCGACACGAGAGCCTCGCCCACTTTCAACTCGGTGATTGCGGTCGCCACGTCGACATCGGGATTGGCGCGAAACGTCTCGGCCGCTGACTTGACCGCCGCCTGGTCTCGCGGCGTGAAAGCGCGCAGGGCATGCTGGACGCGATTGGACAATTGCGCGGCGACCGTATCGGGAATGTCGATCGGGTTTTGCGTGATGAAATAAACGCCGACGCCCTTGGAACGAATCAACCGGACGACCTGCTCGATCTTTTCCAGCAGAGCCTTTGGTGCGTCGTTGAAAAGCAAATGTGCCTCATCGAAAAAGAAGCACAGCTTGGGCTTCTCGGGATCGCCGATCTCGGGCAGCGTTTCGAACAGTTCGGACAAGAGCCATAGCAGGAAGGTTGAGTAGAGTTTCGGGCTGGACATCAACTTGTCGGCAGCGAGGATATTGACGATGCCACGGCCGCTTTCGTCGCAGGTTATGAAGTCTTCGAGGTCGAGCGCTGGTTCGCCGAAGAAATGGTCCCCGCCTTGCGAGCGCAACTGGAGCAACGAACGCTGGATCGTGCCCACGCTCGCCTTTGATATGTTGCCATAGGTGAGTACCAGTTCGTCTGCGCGATTGCCGCAACTGACGAGCATCGCCTGGAGATCGTCAAGATCGAGCAACAGCAGCCCGTCCTTGTCTGCCACGTGGAAGGCAATCGTCAGCACGCCTTCCTGCACTTCGTTGAGGTCCATCAGGCGCGAGAGCAGCAATGGTCCCATTTCCGAAACGGTGGTGCGTATCGGATGCCCCTGTTCGCCGAACAGATCCCAGAACTGGACGGGGTTATCCTTATAGACCCAGTCGGCCTGCCCGATCTCGGCCGCGCGCGCGGCGAAGATCTCGTGCGTCTTGCTGGTCGGCGAACCGGCCATACACAGGCCGGAAAGATCACCTTTCACATCGGCAACGAAACAGGGAACGCCGACAGCCGAAAATCCTTCGACGATATTCTGGAGCGTCACGGTCTTGCCGGTGCCGGTCGCACCCGCGATCAGCCCGTGGCGGTTGGCGCGCTTGAGATTGAGGATTTGCCGCTGCCCGCCGCCCATGCCGATAAACAAACCCTCATCCGTCATTATACTCTCCCACGCTGCGCGCCACTGATGGTCGGCATTAGCGAAACGGGTGAGCAAGCGAAAGCGGGTTTGAGGAGCGAAGTATGAGGGTTGCTCGCGGGCACCTCCGGATTGCTCCCGTATAACCTGGGGTTTTAAACGCATCTGCGAAAACGCCCGTCACGGTGGCGTAACATGTCGACGGCAATAGGGTCCGATACCCGTCAAGCCTTTGTTATTTGCAGCTTGGAACCGACGATTATGGCCACTCTTTCCATTGCCATCCCCAAAGAAGACCCGATCGTTTATCTACGTTGCGCGTTTCGCGCCGGGGGGATCGGAATGGCGTTGGCTCTGGTTTTGCCATTGCACCTACTTTGGCGCCTCCTCGGGCTTCCGTCACCCTGGCCGCGCCTGTTTCTTCGGGCAACGACGCGGGCGCTGGGTGTGCGGGTCAAGGTCTACGGAACGCCGATACGCAAAGACGTCTTCTACGTGGCCAACCATTTGTCCTGGATCGATGTGCCCATTCTGGGCGGAATTACGGGCACCGCCTTCGTCGCGCAGGATGGTGTTCGCAGCTGGCCGCTGATCGGGTGGCTTGCTGCTATCAACCGGACGATTTTTGTTTCACGCACAGACAAGTTGAATGTGGCAAGCCAGGTCGCCGAATTGCGCGAAGCGATTACGGTCAACTGGTCGGTCGCGCTCTTCGCCGAAGGAACAACGTCCGACGGGCGAGGCCTTTTGCCATTCAAGCCATCCCTTTTTGCAACCCTTGCACCACCGCCCAAGGAGTTGTTGATCCAGCCGGTACTCCTCGATTTTGGACGCGTTGGTCCCGACATCGCCTGGATTGGCACGGAAACAGGATGGGAAAGCGCATGGCGCGCTTTCTCGCGCGACGGAACCTATGAGGTCGGTGTCCATTTCCTTGAGCCCTATGATCCGGGCCTGCTTGCTGATCGCAAGGAAATCTCGTCGTGGGCTCGCGCGAGTATTGCGGCTGCCTTGTCACGCAGGCTCGGCTTTGTCATAACATAAAGCTGTGTCTCTTGGCTTCGAGACCCTAGGGGCCATTTGACAGGCGTTTGCCCAATCCGTATAGCGGCTCCACCCGAATCCTTCGGGAAATGATGTGCCGTCGCGCAGTGCATCGAGCGAATTGAAGGGCAAGGGGTTCACAACGACGCGAAAAGCTGCGGATTCCGTGCAAGGAGTCTTGCGGCTTTTCGGCGTTTTGCGCGCCCGATTTTAAGGCAAAGGCGAGAAATTTACATGGCGAAGCAAGCAGCGAAGGCGGACGCAACAATTGCGGTCGCAAAGAAGCGCATCCGCAAGGTTTTCGGCAACATTCACGAAGTGACGCAAATGCCTGACCTCATCCAGGTCCAGCGCGAATCCTACGAACAGTTCCTGCGCTCTGATGCTTCGATCGGCTATGTTTCCGGTCTCGAAAAGACGCTGCGTAGCGTGTTCCCGATCCGCGATTTTGCCGGCACTGCCGAATTGGACTTCGTCCATTACGAGTTGGAAGACCCCAAGTTTGACACCGAGGAATGCCGCCAACGCGGGATTACCTATGCAGCACCGATGAAAGTGACGCTGCGCCTGATCGTTTTCGAGGTCGATTCCGAAACCGAAACGCGCTCCGTTCTCGATATCAAGGAGCAGGACGTCTATATGGGCGATATGCCGCTCATGACGCATAACGGCACGTTTATCATCAATGGAACCGAGCGCGTCATCGTCTCGCAGATGCACCGTTCGCCGGGTGTGCTGTTCGACCATGACCGCGGCAAGACCCATGCATCCGGCAAATATCTTTTTGCCGCCCGCGTGATACCGTATCGTGGCTCGTGGCTCGATTTCGAGTTCGATGCCAAGGACGTTGTGAACGTCCGGATCGATCGCAAGCGCAAGCTGCCCGTGACGGCGCTCTTGCTCGCACTCGGCCTCGGACCGGAGGAAATTCTCCACCATTTCTACAACACGGTCATCTATGTCCGTGGCGAGGGCGGCTGGAAGGTGCCTTATGTTTCGGAGAACTGGCGCAACCAGAAGCCGATGTTCGACGTTGTCGATGGAAAGTCCGGCGAAGTCGTGTTTGCGGCTGGCCAGAAAGTTTCGCCTCGCGCTGCGACCAAGGCCGAAAAGGAAGGGTTGGTCGAACTGCTCATCCCGACCGAGGAAATCTTTGGCCGCTATTCAGCGCTCGACCTGATCAATGAAGCAACCGGCGAAATCTATATCGAAGCTGGCGAGGAAGTATCGGCCGAGAATCTCGAAAAGCTCGATAAGGCAGGCGTCGACACCATCGAACTGCTCGACATCGATCACATCAACACGGGCCCGTGGATCCGTAACACGCTCAAGGTCGACAAGTCGGAAGACCGCGACATGGCCCTCGATGCGATTTATCGCGTGATGCGCCCTGGCGAACCGCCGACGCGTGAAACCGCCGAAGCCCTGTTTGGCGGATTGTTCTTCGATCCGGAGCGTTATGACCTTTCGGCCGTCGGTCGCGTGAAGATCAACATGCGCCTCCAACTCGATGCACCGGACGATCATACGACCCTGCGCATCGAGGATATCCTCGCCGTCGTCAAAACACTTGTCGACCTGAAGGATGGCAAGGGCGATATCGACGATATCGATAATCTCGGCAATCGCCGCGTTCGTTCGGTGGGCGAACTTCTCGAGAACCAGTATCGCGTCGGCCTGCTCCGCATGGAGCGCGCCGTGAAAGAGCGCATGTCCTCGGTCGATGTCTCGACCGTCATGCCCAATGACATGATCAATGCGAAGCCCGCAGTAGCGGCTGTGCGCGAATTCTTCGGATCGTCGCAACTGTCGCAGTTCATGGACCAGACCAACCCGCTGTCCGAAGTGACGCACAAGCGTCGCGTCTCGGCGCTTGGGCCAGGCGGCCTGACCCGCGAGCGCGCAGGCTTCGAAGTCCGCGACGTTCACCCGACACATTATGGCCGTATCTGCCCGATCGAAACGCCGGAAGGTCCAAATATCGGCCTGATCAATTCTCTCGCGTCGTTCAGCCGGGTGAACAAGTACGGCTTTATCGAAACGCCGTATCGCAAGGTCATCGACCATAAGGTGACGAACGACGTGGTCTACCTTTCAGCGATGGAAGAGGCCAAGCACACGATCGCTCAGGCAAACGCCGAATTGAACAAGGATGGCAGCTTTGCGGAAGACGTGATTTCGTCGCGCGAAGCCGGTGAATTCCTGATTGCCCCGCGTGACCAGATCACGCTGATGGACGTTTCGCCGAAGCAGCTTGTTTCGGTGGCGGCCTCGCTTATCCCGTTCCTAGAAAACGATGACGCCAACCGCGCTCTGATGGGATCGAACATGCAGCGCCAGGCTGTGCCGCTCGTTCGTGCCGAAGCGCCGTTTGTCGGCACTGGTATGGAAGAGACGGTTGCTCGTGACTCGGGCGCGGCTATCGCGGCCGTTCGTGGCGGGATTGTCGATCAGGTCGACGCGACCCGTATTGTGATCCGGGCAACAGGCGCGGTAGAAGCCGGCCAATCGGGCGTGGACATCTATACGCTGCACAAGTTCCAGCGTTCGAACCAGAACACCTGCATCAACCAGCGCCCGTTGGTGAAGGTCAGTGACGTTATCACGCCGGGGCAGATCATTGCCGATGGTCCTTCCACGGAACTGGGAGAACTGGCGCTGGGCCGAAACACGCTCGTCGCGTTCATGCCATGGAACGGCTACAACTACGAAGATTCGATCCTGATCAGCGAACGCATCGTGAAGGATGACGTGTTCACTTCGATCCATATCGAGGAATTCGAAGTCATGGCCCGCGATACCAAGCTTGGGCCGGAAGATATTACGCGCGACATTCCAAACGTGGGTGAAGAAGCACTTCGCAACCTCGATGAAGCTGGCATCGTCTATATCGGTGCCGAGGTTGAGCCAGGCGATATCCTGTGCGGCAAGATCACGCCCAAGGGTGAATCGCCGATGACACCGGAAGAAAAGCTTCTCCGTGCGATCTTCGGTGAAAAGGCATCGGACGTGCGCGATACTTCGCTTCGCCTGCCCCCGGGCGTAGCCGGAACAGTCGTGGAAGTTCGCGTGTTCAACCGTCACGGCATCGACATTGATGATCGCACCCGTGCCATTCAGGCTGAAGAAAAGGAACGGCTCGGCAAGGATCGCGACGATGAACGCAGCATTCTCAACCGTGCGACCTATTCGCGCCTCAAGGAAATGCTGATCGGACAGGTGGCCACGGCATCGCCCAAGGCGATCAAGAAGGGTACGACGATTGACGAAGAATCGCTGTCCGAAGTCGAAAGCTTTGAATGGTGGAAGATTGCGGTGCAGGACGATGCGCGTCAGGCCGATCTCGAAGCGGTCAAGGGCCAGTATGACGACGCGGTCAAGCTGATCAACGCGAAGTATGAAGATCGCGTCGAAAAGGTTGAGCGCGGCGACGATCTGGCACCAGGCGTGCTCAAGATGGTCAAGGTCTTCGTCGCCGTGAAGCGCAAGCTCCAGCCAGGCGACAAGATGGCTGGCCGTCATGGCAACAAGGGCGTCATTTCGCGCATCCTGCCTGCCGAAGACATGCCGTTCCTCGAGGATGGCACGCCAGTCGATATCGTGCTGAACCCGCTGGGTGTGCCTAGCCGCATGAACGTCGGGCAGATTTTCGAAACCCATCTGGGCTGGGCCGCACGTGGTCTTGGCAAGCAGATCACGGAATTGCTCGAAGCCTGGCATGAATCTGGCGGATCGGCTGCGGGTAAGCCACCAACGGCCGTGCGCGAACGTCTGAACACCATCTATGGTGCGAAGTACACCGCCGAACTCGAAAGTCGCAGCGATGACGACATCGTCGAACTCGCCGGGCTCCTGAGAAACGGCGTTCCAATGGCAACGCCGGTTTTTGACGGCGCGCGCGAAGCCGACGTATCTGACATGCTGACAATGGCAGGGCTTGATACTTCGGGTCAGGTGACGTTGTTCGACGGTCGTTCGGGAGAGGCTTTCGATCGCCAGGTAACGGTTGGGTATATCTATATGCTCAAGCTGCACCATCTCGTGGATGACAAGATCCACGCACGGTCGATCGGGCCATATAGCCTCGTCACCCAGCAGCCGCTGGGCGGAAAGGCCCAGTTCGGCGGACAGCGTTTCGGCGAAATGGAGGTCTGGGCGCTTCAGGCCTATGGCGCGGCGTATACGCTCCAGGAAATGCTGACGGTAAAGTCCGACGACGTAGTCGGCCGAACCAAGGTCTACGAAGCGATCGTCAAGGGCGACGATACGTTCGAGGCTGGTATCCCGGAAAGCTTCAACGTGCTCGTGAAGGAAATGCGTTCGCTCGGCCTCAATGTCGATCTGACGAGTTTCACTGACAAGGATGCCGAAGGAGAAGGCTTGGCCATCGCAGCCGAGTGATCGAACGCTGACCGCGAATTGAAATTCAACCCAAACCTCTCCCGTTGCGGGAGGGGACCTGGAGCAAGAAATGAACGAACTGACCAATTTCGCCAATCCGATCGCCAAGCCGGAGACGTTTGACCAGATCCAGATCGGAATTGCCTCGCCAGAGCGCATCCGTTCCTGGTCTTTCGGCGAGATCAAGAAGCCGGAAACCATCAATTACCGCACGTTCAAGCCTGAGCGTGATGGCCTGTTCTGTGCGCGGATCTTTGGCCCGATCAAGGACTATGAATGCCTGTGCGGCAAGTACAAGCGCATGAAGTACAAGGGCATCGTCTGCGAAAAATGCGGTGTCGAGGTTACGGTCTCCAAGGTCCGTCGCGAACGGATGGGCCATATCGAGCTCGCCGCGCCGGTTGCTCATATCTGGTTCCTGAAGTCCCTGCCGAGCCGCATCGGCCTGCTGCTCGACATGCAGTTGAAGCAGCTTGAGCGGGTCCTCTATTTCGAAGCCTATATCGTCGTCGAACCCGGCCTGACGACACTGGAGAAGTATCAGCTTCTGACAGAAGACGAACTGCTTGATGCGCAGGATGAGTTCGGGGAAGACGCTTTTTCGGCCGGCATCGGCGCCGAGGCGGTTCGTCGCATGCTCGAGGAGCTCGATCTTGTTGGTGAAAAGGAAGCGTTGCTCGAAGAGCTGGCGACCACCAAGTCGGAACTCAAGCCCAAGAAGATCATCAAGCGACTGAAGGTGGTCGAGAGCTTCATCGAATCGGGCAACCGTCCCGAATGGATGATCCTCGAAGTGATCCCGGTCATCCCGCCCGAACTGCGCCCGCTGGTGCCGCTCGACGGCGGCCGTTTCGCGACGTCCGATCTCAACGATCTCTATCGCCGCGTGATCAATCGCAACAACCGTCTTAAGCGCCTTATGGAACTGCGTGCGCCGGACATCATCGTCCGCAACGAAAAGCGCATGTTGCAGGAAGCCGTCGATGCGCTGTTCGACAACGGCCGTCGCGGCCGGACGATCACGGGCGCCAACAAGCGCCCATTGAAGTCGCTGTCGGACATGCTCAAGGGCAAGCAGGGCCGTTTCCGCCAGAACCTGCTCGGCAAGCGCGTCGATTATTCGGGCCGTTCGGTCATCGTGACCGGGCCTGAACTCAAGCTCCATCAGTGCGGCCTGCCGAAGAAGATGGCGCTCGAGCTGTTCAAGCCGTTCATCTATTCGCGCCTCGACGCCAAGGGTCTGTCAATGACTCTCAAGCAGGCAAAGAAGTGGGTCGAAAAGGAACGCAAGGAAGTCTGGGACATCCTCGACGAAGTGATCCGCGAGCATCCGGTTCTGCTGAACCGGGCGCCGACGCTTCACCGTCTCGGCATCCAGGCGTTTGAGCCCGTGCTGATCGAAGGCAAGGCGATCCAGCTTCACCCCTTGGTCTGTTCTGCCTTCAACGCCGATTTCGACGGCGACCAGATGGCCGTGCACATTCCGCTGAGCCTTGAGGCCCAATTGGAAGCGCGCGTCCTGATGATGTCGACCAACAACATCCTCTCGCCCGCAAACGGCAAGCCGATCATCGTTCCATCACAGGATATGGTTCTCGGCCTCTATTATCTTTCGATGGCGAAAGAGAATGAGCCGGGCCAGGGCATGATCATGTCGGATATGCAGGAAGTCCATTCCGCGCTCAACGCGGGAGCCGTGACGCTGCATTCGAAAATCACCAGCCGCGTCCCTCAGGTCGATGAGGATGGCAAGTCCTTCATGCTTCGCGTTGAAACGACACCGGGCCGGATGCTGTTGGGTGAAACCCTGCCGCAAAGCCACAAGGTGCCGTTTGACACGATCAACCGGCTTTTGACCAAGAAGGAAATCGGCGACGTTATCGATATCGTCTACCGCCATACTGGCCAGAAAGAGACTGTGCTGTTCGCCGACGCGATCATGAGCCTAGGTTTCAAGCACGCGTTCAAGGCTGGCATTTCCTTTGGCAAGGACGATATGATCATCCCTGCCACCAAGGACGGGCTCGTTGAGGAAACCCGCGTACTGGTCCGCGATTTCGAGGCGCAGTATCAGGAAGGGCTGATCACCCAGCAGGAAAAATACAACAAGGTGATCGACGCCTGGAGCCGCTGCGGTGACCAGGTTGCAGCTGAAATGATGAAGGAAATCCAGTCCGTGAAAATGGGCCCGGATGGCCGGGAGCTTCCGACGAACGCGATCTACATGATGGCCCATTCGGGCGCGCGTGGTTCAGCCGCCCAGATCAAGCAGCTTGCCGGAATGCGCGGGCTGATGGCCAAGCCGTCGGGCGAGATCATCGAAACACCGATCATCTCGAACTTCAAGGAGGGCTTGACCGTCCTTGAATATTTCAACTCTACCCACGGTGCCCGCAAGGGCCTTGCGGATACGGCGCTCAAGACGGCGAACTCGGGCTACCTGACCCGCCGTCTGGTCGATGTGTCTCAGGATTGCGTAGTCATTGAAGAAGATTGCGGCACCGAGCGTGCTCTGGAAATGAAGGCCATTGTCCAGGGTGGCGCAACGATAGCGTCGCTTGGCGAACGTGTCCTGGGCCGCACCACGGCAGAAGACATTGTCGATTCCAAGACCAATACCGTGATCATCCCGTCGGGCACCCTGCTTGACGAGGCGGACATCACCGCGATTGAAGAAATCGGCATCCAGGCGATCAAGATCCGTTCGCCGCTGATCTGCGAAACGCGGATGGGCGTGTGCGGCAAATGCTATGGTCGCGACCTTGCGCGCGGAACCCCGGTCAACATCGGAGAAGCGGTTGGCGTTATTGCCGCCCAATCGATCGGTGAGCCGGGCACACAGTTGACGATGCGGACTTTCCACATTGGTGGCGCCGCACAGCTCAACGAGAAATCCGGCCTCGAAGCAGTATCGGACGGCGTTCTTGAATATCGGGACCTGCGGACGATTGTCGACAAGATGGGCCGCACCGTTTCGCTTTCGCGCAACGGTGAGGTTGCGGTTGTCGACAAGGATGGCCGCGAGCGTTCGGCCGATCGCCTGCCTTATGGAGCTTATGTGCTGTTTGCCGACGGCGGCAAGGTCAAGAAGGGCGATAAGGTTGCTGAATGGGATCCGTTCACCATGCCGGTGATCACGGAAAATCCCGGTGTCGTGAAGTATCAGGATATGGTCGAAGGCCAGACCCTGGTGGAGCAGGTCGATGAAGCGACAGGGATTTCCCAGAAGATTGTCACCGAATTCCGCCCCGGCCGTTCAAAGGTTGATCTCCGTCCGCGCCTGACCCTGCTGGACAGCGATTCTGGCGAAGCTGGCCGTTATATGCTGGCAGTCGGCGCGATGCTCTCGGTCGAGGACGGCGCGACGGTACAGGGCGGTGACGTTCTGGCCCGTATCAGCCGCGAAGCGGCCAAGACCCGCGATATCACCGGCGGTCTTCCGCGGGTGGCCGAACTGTTTGAAGCGCGCAAACCTAAGGAAAATGCGATCATCGCCAAGGTCTCCGGTCGTGTCGTTTACGGCAAGGATTACAAGGCCAAGCGCAAGATCGGCATCCAGCCCGAAGATGGCGGCGATCTGGTTGAATATCTGATCCCCAAGTCCAAGGTGATCGACGTCCAGGAAGGCGATTATGTGAAGCGCGGCGATAATCTCGTTGCCGGCTCGCCTGATCCGCACGACATCCTCGAAGTGCTGGGGATTGAGCCTCTGGCCGAATTCCTCGTCGCCGAAATCCAGGAAGTCTATCGCTTGCAGGGCGTCAAGATCAACGACAAGCACATCGAGACGATCGTTCGCCAGATGCTGCAAAAAGTCGAGATCATCGCGTCGGGCGACACCACATTGCTGGTGGGCGAACAGGTTGACCGTGAGGAAATGATCGAGATCAACGACAAGGCGGCGCTGACAGGCGGCAAGCCCGCAGAGGGCAAGCCGATCCTGCTCGGTATCACCAAGGCGTCGTTGCAAACCCGCAGCTTCATCTCGGCTGCCTCCTTCCAGGAAACCACTCGCGTGCTCACGCAGGCAGCGGTCGAGGGCAAGAAGGACGAACTCATTGGCCTTAAGGAAAATGTGATCGTGGGTCGCCTGATCCCGGCCGGGACGGGCGCGGGCATGAACCGCCTACGCGTTTCGGCTACGTCGCGCGATTTGGCGCTGCGTGTCCAGCAACGCGAATGGCAGGAAAGCCTGATCGCGCCCAAGACGGCGGCAGAGGAACATGCAGCCGAACTGCGTCAGCCGATCGAAGCCGATACCGGCGACGATGCGCTGGGAGCAGTCGTGCATACGCCGGAGACGGTAGACGATAGCGTCGAATAGGAGCCTTTGCTCCAACCATTCGAAAAACCCCGTCCGGGCTTGACTCGGGCGGGGTTTTTCTTCGCGCGCCTCTGACCTAAAGCAGCGGTCATGGTGACCTCCAATCCTTGGACTGAACTCCGTTCTGCCCGCTATGCAACCCTGTTGGCGTTGATGTGCCTCGGGATGTGGCTCAACGCGGCCGATACGCTGGTAACAGTCACCATTATGCCGAGTGTTGCGCGCGCGATTGGTGGCTATGAATGGTTTGGCTGGACGGTTGCAGCGTTCCTTGTTGGATCCATACTGGCCAGCGCAAGCGCGGCGCGATTGGCAGGAGACTTCGGACTGCGTCGGATGACGATCGGGTTTGCGTTGGTCTATGCTGCGGGATGCGTGCTGGGAGCACTTGCCCCTAATATGCCGGTGTTCGTTGCGGGGCGCTTCATTCAGGGCATTGGTGCCGGTGCGATCGTTGCCCTGTGCTACATTGCGATTCCCAAGAATTTTCCCGAACGGGTCTGGCCAGCTGTATTTGGTTCCATTTCAGCTGTGTGGGGTATCGCGACCCTCCTTGGGCCGTTGCTGGGCGGACTGTTCGCAAGTGGGGAGCATTGGCGAACATTGTTTTGGGTCTTTGTGGCACAGGCGTTCGTCTTTGCAGTGTGCATCCGATTCTTCGCGGAACCCGATGGCATTGCGGATGAACCCAAAGGTGTTCCGGTATTCCAGTTGGTCGTTCTCAGTGCATCGGTGACATCATTGGGGTCGGCGGCATTGGTGATCAATACGCCGATTGCGGTCATGCTCGTCATTGCAAGCGCGGCAGGTTTCATTGCCCTGCTTCGAGTTGATCGTGACGCTGACATCCGTCTGCTCCCGCGCGAAGCCGGGAACATGCAAAGTTCAGCGGGGCAGGGCTATTTCATTATATTCGCGGCAGAAGCGGCGGCAATCGGTTTCAGCGTTTACGGGACAGCCTTTCTCCAGGGGATTCATGGATTGTCCCCGTTACTGGCTGGTTTCATCGTCGGCGGCATTGCAGCCGGTTGGACAGTGACAGCGTTGCTCGTCTCGCGCGGTGGAGCCGGGCATGACGCATTATGGCTGAGGATGGGAGTCGCGATCATTCTGATCAGCATGGTTTTCGGGAGCTGGGCCGTGCCCCGCGCGTCTCCGATTACCGTTGCTGTTGCGATGGTTCTGCTCGGATCGGGTTTCGGGCTTTGCTGGGCTTTTATCGCGAAGGCAATTATCGCCGGTCTCGACAACGATGAGCGTGATGCAGGATCTAGTGCCATCCCGACAGCCCAGTTGATTGGCGGTGCGTTCGGTTCGGCCGGGACGGGTGCTATGGCTGCTGCATTGGGGTTCCGCGACGGGGTCGACCCGGATTTGGCCGTCCGAGTCGGCCCTTATGTATTCCTGGTCTTTGTACCGTTTGGCGTTGCCGCTTTATTGGCCGCCAACAGGTTGGCATCACGCCTCTAGTCAGGCTTCGGGCAATGGCCTGGGCCGGTGGTTTTCGTCGAGCGCCACAAAGGTGAACAAACCTTCGGTCACTTTTACGTCGCTTGCGCCGCGATCACGTGTCGCGACGACTTCAAGCTTGATCGCCATGGAGGTTCGGCCTCGCCGCACTACTTCGCCATAAATTGAAATGACATCACGCACGAGGATCGGGGCGATGAACTCCATTGCTTCGATGGCCACCGTCGCACAGGCGCCCTGGCAGACATTGCTCGCAATGATGCCGCCCGCAATATCCATCTGGGAGAGCACCCAGCCGCCGAAAATATGCCCGTTCGAGTTGATATCACGGTGCTGCGGTACGACCCGCAGGATCGGATTGCTGTACAGGCTCACCGAGGATCTTCCTCGCCATCGAACGGGTCATTGATCGTTTCATCATGTCCGCTGCCCGAACTCAGGAAGACCAGCCCCATCAAGGCGGCCGCAAGAAGGACCGAGAAGAAGATTCCTCCTGCCGTTGCAATCAGCATTGGCAGCGGAATCGGTCCGATAATCCAGCGCAAGAGGCCAAGTCCGACGATAACAGAAACCGCCGACGCGCAGGACATCCACCACATCAGCGCCTTGTAGCGTCCCCACGCAAAGTCCGAGTAGCCGGGATCATCAAGATTTGATGCACGAATGTCCATGCTTCCCCTTGAACCCGAGCGCCAAATTCAGCAAGATGCAAGAAGAGAGAGGAGGGCCTGAGCCATGACCATCAGGGCAATACTCCAGTCCAAGGGCAACGAGGTGCTTTCCATTTCCAGCAAGGCGAGCATCGCGGACGCTGTTGCGTTGCTGGCGGAAAAACGGATCGGCGCATTGCCGGTGATCGACGGCGGAAAGGTCTGCGGAATTTTCTCCGAACGCGACGTGCTCTATGGACTTGCCCGAGAGGGTGCCAAGCTGCTCGATCAACGGGTCGCAGATGTCATGATCTCGCCAGCCATTACCGTTGAACCGGACAGCCCGGTGCTGTCGGCATTGTCCTTGATGACCCGGCGACGGATCAGGCACCTTCCCGTCGTCGATGGAGAGACGCCGATCGGGTTTGTCTCGATCGGCGATCTCGTGAAGTACCGGATCGACCGGATCGAGGCCGAGGCCGCCGCGATGCGCGAGTATATCCAGAGCGCCTGATGGCCTATGCGGCCCGCCTATTAAGAGTCGACTCCCATGACGACGGAATCAACAGTTGGGAGATGCGGCGCTTTGCACCGTCCCGGGCGCTCTCGGATTTTGTAAGCGGTTATACAGACTATGCCGAACGAACGGCCGGTTTCAGCGTACGGCGCGAACTTCCGCATGGCGAGGGCGTCCTCATTATCAACCTTGGGGCTCCTATCGAAATCACAGGCGGAGATGGTCAGCTTATCCGTCTAGGCGCCGGACAGGCCTTTGTTGCGGGTTTTCATTTGCGGCCGGCCCTTTCGGGCTCTCCGGGCGAACAGCGCGGTATCCAGATCGACATCTCGCTTCCTGCCCTGCGTCGGCTCAGCGGTGTTCCGATGACGGAATTGGTCGATCGGACCCTTCCGCTTGAAATGTTGTTGGGGCGGGCGGCCAACGAGCTTGGGCAACGTCTTTTGAATGTTTCGGACCCGACGAAGCGCATCATGCTGCTTGAAGCCGAACTTTTGGAGAACTTCGCTTCGCGTCCGGAATTGGCGCATTCACAGGTGGCGGCCTGCCAGCTGTTGAAGCAACTCGATGGCGACATCATGGACGTTGCACGGACGATCGGATGGAGCCGCAAGCATTTTTCTGATCGCGTGCGTGATGCAGTGGGTGTCGGGCCGCGTAGTTATCGGCGTGTGCTGCGGTTTGACGAGGCGGTCGGGCTGATTCGTAGTGGAGCGCCGGGCCAGAGCTGGGCAGGCCTTGCCGCAGAGGCAGGCTATTGCGACCAGAGCCATATGATCCGCGAATTCAAGGAACTGGCAGGGATGACGCCGACCGAATTGGTTCGTCAACAAGTTCCCGGAGGTGGAGGTTTTGCCGAGAACTGAGGTGAGTTTGATCCAATCGAGACAGGTCTGTCCGTTGTAGAACGCCTCTCATCAATTTCAAAGGAGCCTTGCCATGCCTGTTCGTCCCGCAATCATTCCAAACCTTTTCTATGAAGACGCGCCCGCTGCGATCGCCTTCCTCTGTAATGCGTTCGGGTTTGAAAAACGGGCCGTGTTCCCCGATGACAAGGACCCGCATATCATCCAGCATGCCCAACTTGTTTTGGACGGGAACATGATCATGCTCTCGACTTATGGAAAGAGCGAATATACCGACCTTGCGGGCCTCAAGACAGTGGGACAAGCTGGCGGCAACACCCAGATACTCTACATCGTGATCGACGATGTGGATGGCCACGCCGCGCGTGCGCGTTCAGCGGGTGCCGATATTTTCATGGAACCGACAGTGCAGGATTATGGTGGAAGCAACTATTCCGCGCGTGATCCCGAAGGCAACGTCTGGAGCTTCGGAAACTATGACCCCTGGGCCGACCTGGTCTAAGCGTTGCCAACTGTCCCACGCGCTGTGAACATGCGGACAAGATCCGAAATCGCCGTCCGGTCGAGCAGCCAGGACAGGCCAAAATAGATCGCGCTCCCAAGAATGACGAGCAATGCAAGTGCTGCTGGGGCGGGAAGGCCGTTCGTCATTGCGCTGGCATAGTGGACGATCCCGCCCATCACCACTGCGGACACTGCGCTGGGCCAAACGGCGGCGATCAGTGCGCGCCCGCCTGTGCCGATGGCGTGGCGTGACAGGAGGATTGTCATGCCGAGCATCAATGGTGCGCCGACCAGCCAAGCCCCGACCAGCCCCGACACGCCAAAGGGCGCGCCAATAGCAAAGGCCGTGGTCATGATGACGGCATTGATCAGACTTGTGCGCACATAGATGCCAGGCTTTCCAAGGGCATTGGTTGCCGGGGAGAAGATGATCTGCATCGCGAAGAACGGCATTGCGAGGGCCAGCATCCTCACAAGTGGAACCATCTCCATCCATTTGGCGCCAAACAAGGTCGCGATCATTGGTTCAGCGACGGCTGCCATTCCGAGATAGAGCGGGCAGGCGACGAACATTGTCATCCGTACCGATGTTGCAAAGGCGTCGCCGACCGTGCCACCTGACTTGTCGAGTTCGGCATAGGCCGGGAAGGCGACTTCATTGAGCGGCGGCACGAACTTCGCCGTGAATATCTGAGTTAGGAACAAGGCCTCTGCGTAGAGCCCAAGGTCATGCGGGTCGAGCAGGCGCCCCGCAATGAATATGTCCGCCTGGCTCTGGATGATCCAGAAAAACTGGCACAGCATGAGCGCGCCGCCAAAGCTCAGGATGGAACCAGCTCCGCGAAAATCGAAACTGGGCCAGACCAGTAGTCGTGCAGCGATTGTCAATCCGATCGCGCGGGTGGCGAACATCACGATCGGCGTGATCACCAGCGTCCACAATCCAAGCCCTGACAGGGCACATCCCAGAGCGGTTCCGGCCGCAACAAAGGCTGACACGAGATTGGCTTTCGCCTGGTTTCGGAAATCGAGGCCGCGCGCAAGTAGTGCGGAAGGCAGGGCAATGAATGGCGTTGCCAGGTACAGCAGCGTCTGCACCCGAAGCATGTCGGCAATAATTGGTTGCTTGAAATAGGCAGCAGCAAAGGGTGCGGCGACGAACTGTGCCAATGCCAGTGCGCTATTGAGCAGAATCAACAGGCCGAATACTTGGGCGATTCGCTTTTCATCCACCGAATCCGACTGGATCAGCGATGAGGCGAAGCTGTAACCATTGAGAAAATTGAAGAGGACGAGCACAACCTGGGTCATCGCGAACAGGCCGTAATCTTGAGGATCCAGCAGGCGGACAACGATGATGGTGGCAGCCCACATCACAAGCTGCGCTGCAATCTGACTGCCGGAACGCCAGAAAACGGCGCTTCGAACGCGGGCGGAAAAGCCTTGCTCTACTGGTGATTCAAAACTGCTCACCAACTTTCCTTAGCGGCACATTCATGAAAATCGAATTTTTGCCAAGCCAAGGCTTTGAAATAAAATTGCAAGATTGCGGTTGACGGGCGGAAACACGGCGTCTAGTGGCCCTCTTGTCGCGGCGAAGAGGCATCTGCTTCCCACCGCTTCCGCAACATGGCAGACGTCCGGTCACCCCGGTAAAAGGGGGGAACCAACGGCGTCGGCATTTTGCGCTCTTTCTCATTGTCGGTTTAGATGAAGGGACATGTGGGCGGCGGCCCCGGGTCCAACGGCTTCAAGGCGTTGGTCACTCGGTTAAATTAGCCGTTCCTATATGTCTCTATTCACGTATCCATACGTAAATAAAGAATTGTGCAGGAACGGCTCCTTGAAATGAGCGGTTATCTGAGGGAATTCCACCTTTTGATAATCGGACATCAAACTTGAGAGTTTGATCCTGGCTCAGAACGAACGCTGGCGGCATGCCTAACACATGCAAGTCGAACGAGACCCCTGACTTCGGTTGGCGGGTCTAGTGGCGCACGGGTGCGTAACGCGTGGGAATCTGCCCTTGGGTTCGGAATAACTCAGAGAAATTTGAGCTAATACCGGATGATGACGTAAGTCCAAAGATTTATCGCCCAGGGATGAGCCCGCGTAAGATTAGCTTGTTGGTGAGGTAAAGGCTCACCAAGGCGACGATCTTTAGCTGGTCTGAGAGGATGATCAGCCACACTGGGACTGAGACACGGCCCAGACTCCTACGGGAGGCAGCAGTGGGGAATATTGGACAATGGGCGAAAGCCTGATCCAGCAATGCCGCGTGAGTGATGAAGGCCTTAGGGTTGTAAAGCTCTTTTACC
>JANOFN010000008.1:0-46021 GCA_031413655.1 Sphingomonadales bacterium
GCTCCGGTGATAGAGCGCGAGTGAGGCATTCAAGCGGCCCCAATCCTTCTGGATCGCCACCTCATAGGCTGTTGTGAATTGCGGACGCAGATAGGGATTGCCGACCTTCAGCAGTTCCGGATCGTCATATTTGGGGAAGACGCACCGCGCCCCAAGCGCTCAAGGGTTTTGACATTGACTGGCATGAATTGCGTGGAGTTTCCGCGTTTTGCTCATGCCGCGCGCACCACGGAGAGGTTTGGAGGACGACGGACAAGCCATAGCTGTATTTGCTCGACCATAAAATCTATGACTGCGCGGATATGGGGCTGTCGACGGGCAGCATCTGTCGTGACCATCCATCCTGGAGTCGTGAGTTCGGCAATAGGCGGCAAAAGCCTTACAAGGCCTCGTGTGTCATCCCCCATCAGGCACGGCAGGATCGATGCCCCGATCCCTGATCGCACGCTGGCTATAATACTGGACAGCGTGTTCGCCCGGTGCGCAATTTCAGCGTCAGGCAAATGCTCGGTCAACCACCGGTTGACGAGTCCTTCGCGGTCCACTGACGCTATGAGCGGGAAGCGCGACACCTCGGCAAGACTTGTTGGCATGCCCAGTCTCGAAACCAGTTCCTCATTGGCATAGAAGGTTTCCTGCATATCGGTCAGGTGGCGAACAATCAGTGCCTCTTCGACTGGTTTTGTGCCGAAGCGAAGGGCAACGTCGGCTTCTCCGCGTAAAAGGTCCAGGTTCTGATCCGATGTTATGATCTCGACACGCAGGTCAGGATAACGGTTGCGGAGCAGACCCAAGGCCGGAATGAGCCATGCGTTGGCAGCGGATTCCACGGTTGTCAGACGCACTGTGCCAGCGAGACGGCGAGCCTCTGCGGCAATGCTGTCGGAAAAGGACAGGATGGATGCTTCAACAGATTCAGCCGCAGGCAGCACGGATTCCCCGCGCGGCGTGAGACTGTATCCTGACGGCTTGCGCACAAACAACCGGACGCCAATTACGTCTTCAAGCACAGTCACCCGGCGGGACACTGTTGCCTGACTGACCTTGAGATGCTTCGAAGCCGCAAGCGTGCTGCCCGTTCGCGCAACGGCAAGAAAGTATCGCAGATCGTTCCAGTCCAACATCGCCGATTCTCCCGATGACATTGAGGTTATGCATTTTTGCATAGCCTGTTTGCAAGACTAGTGTTCACACCTTGGTGCGGGTCGAGTGTATCTAGGGATCAAGACGGAGGAATAGTCCACCGCCAAGATTGAAACCTAAAGTTTGGAGATATGAAATGACCACTTTCCACCCAGCCGCCTTTATCGCTGCACTTCTGGCCACACTGGCAAGTGCTTCCCTGGCTCTTGCAGTATCGCCGTTGGCCACTTTGGTCGCTTAACAGCGAACAGGAAACAAACGCCAGTACGGAACGAATCCCATCTTCCTCCCCAAAACTCCCATGCGTCCCCCGCCAGTCTTGCTGGCAGGGGACGTCGCAATTCTGGCGTACCAAGTGCGGTAACTGGAATTCGTGATGAGAACTCGAAGTGTTAGACCGGTTCGCGCTTCTTACGCGCATGGCGAGCCCAGATGTTGAGTCCTTCCACCATCACAGAGAAGGCCATCGCTGCATAGATATAGCCCTTGGGAACGTGCGTCCCAAATCCTTCTGCTATCAATGTCATCCCGATCATGAACAGGAATGCGAGTGCCAGCATGACAACTGTTGGATTCCTCTCGATGAAGCGGGACAAGGGGCCAGCAGCGGTCAACATAACCGCAACTGCGACAATCACCGCAAGAAACATGATGGGCACGTGATTTGTCATCCCGACTGCCGTAATGATCGAGTCGATCGAAAAAACGAGATCGAGCAAAATGATCTGCACGATCGCAGAACCAAAACTCAAGCCCACTCTTGCCGTATTGAACACGTCATCATTGGGCTTGATGTCCACATTGTGATGGATTTCCTTGGTTGCTTTCCAAACAAGGAACAGGCCACCCGCGATCAAGATCAAGTCCCGCCACGAAAAGCCGTGACCGAACGCCTCGAAAAGCGGCCGTGTGAGCGTTACAATGAAGGCGATCAAAGTCAGCAACACCAGGCGCATGCCAATCGCAAGCCCGATGCCGATTAGACGCGCCCGTGCTCGAAATTCCTCGGGCAGCTTGTTGGTCAGGATCGAAATGAAAATCAGATTGTCGATCCCGAGAACGACCTCCATCGCTATCAACGCGGCGATAGCGGCCCAGTTCGCGGGGTCGGTGAAAACGGCAAGAATATCAGTCATTGTTTCTCTTGATTGTTAGCGTGCCGTTTCGTGTGGACCGGCGAATTGTGGAGCGAAGGCTGGAGCGAGATGTGTCACGCCGCAGGGAACGGTCTTTTTATCATTCCCTGTGTCCAGTGGCAATTGCCTGTCTCAATCGAAAAGTTGCTCCAGAAAGGATTTGCGGCGCTTGGGATGTCCATAGCCATAGCCTGGTTGGTGACCATAGGACTCTCTCGGCTTTTGCATGGGCATGGCCGGGGAAGCCGCGATGCCGTCGTTTGCGTTTCGCTCGATAATCTTGTCGAGCTCGCCCCGATCAAGCCAAACGCCACGGCATTGCTGGCAATAATCGATTTCCACGCCCTGCCGATCGCTCATCACAAGCGGGATCTTGCATACGGGGCATGGCATGCCGCTGGCTGCATGTGTCATTTTAGAGAACTCCAATCCGGGATTGTTACGCTTCGCGCTCGCCTGTGAGGCTCAGCAGAAGCTGGAAGATGTTGACGAAATTCAGATAGAGTGAGAGCGCACTCATCACGGCAAGCTTTTCGGCATGTTCGGTTCCGGGGTGAGCGACATAGTCCGACTTTGCCCGCTGCGTGTCCCAAGCGGTCAACCCGGTGAAGACAAGCACGCCGGCGACGGACAGGATCAGCTGAAGTGCGCCGGATTGCAGAAACAGGTTTACGATTGTCGCCAAAACAACGCCGATCAGGCCCATGAACAGAAAGCTGCTCCAGCGGCTGAGATCGGTGCCCGTTGTATATCCCCACAGGCTCATCGCAAGAAACGTCGAAGCGGCGATAAAGAATGTGGTGGCGATGCTGGCGCCGGTAAACACAAGGAACACGCTGGCCATTGAAATGCCCATCAATGCTGAAAATGACCACAAGGCAGAGCGCGCCGTCGCAACACTCATGCGATCAAAACGGGCCGTAAAATAGAAGACGAAAGCCAGTGGGGCGAACATCGCAACCCATTTCAAAGGTGTGCCAAAAATCATTTGGCTCAGCGCCGGCGTGGCGGCGACTGCATAAGCAATTGATCCACTGATGATCAAAGCAAAACCGATATTGCGGTAGATCCCCAGCATGTGACTTCGAAGGCCAGCGTCCAGGGTGGCTTCTGCCGACGCGCTTGTGCCCTGCAAATTGGGCGATTTCATCAATCGATTGTCCATAACATGTGCCTCAGGTGGTGTAGGAATTTCACCATCAATATAGCGATGGACGATTGAACTATCTATGTAGATACAGTAGATTGTATGTCATTATATTGATAGATACACTCTATGATAAGCTTGTCTTCAATATACCATGAGCCTCGACCGCGATGGCTTCTGCAATCAATCGATAACTGTCGGCGTAAGCCATGCCGGCGCGCCATACAGCCGCTATTGAGCGTGTCGCCGACCAATCAGCGATGTTGAGGCGCCGGACCATATCCTCACCGCCAACTTCGGATCGCAAGTATAACTCTGGCAAGATGGCCAGACCAAGCCCGGAACCGACCATCTGGCGAAGGCTATCGAGGCTTGTTCCTTCATAGTCTTGGAGCAACTCGGCCCCGATATCCTCGCAAATGATCTCAACCTGTCGATGAAAATGGTGGCGCGGGTCGAGGCTCAGAATCTGGGTGCCTGCCAGTTGCTGCTTTCGCAGTAACGCCTGGCCCGTGAGTGGATGATCGGGCGGCGCTACGAGGTATAAATTTTCCCGAAAGAGTGGTTCGATATATAGATCCGAGCCGCTCACGGGGAGTGGAACCAGAATCATGTCCAAAGCGCCCCGCCGCAGCTCGCTAAGCTGATCGACAGGTATTCCGTCTCGTATATAAAGACGCATGTCAGGAAAACGCTTGTGCAGTGAGGCCACGATATTGGGCATCAAGTACGGACCAATTGTCGGCGAAACCCCAAATCGGATTGTACCGGACATGCCTGCTGAGCTACGTTTGGCCAGCGCCTTCATATCATCAACCTGCAACAACACTTTTCGCGCGCGGGCCGCCATTTCGCGTCCAACGGGCGTGAGTTGCACCGGTGTTTCTCCGCGCTCGATCAATGTCACGCTTAGCTGTGCCTCGAGGACCCGCATTTGATGGCTGAGTGTAGGCTGGGAAACGTTGAGAGATCCTGCGGCGCGTCCAAAGTGCTTGAGATCATCCAGCGCGACCAGATATTGAAACTGTCGTATACTTGGCATTGCAGATCCTTCTGATAGATCAAGTCTATCGAATATGCATCTGGCTTTCAATTGGTTCAATTTTCCTTTCTGCCTTAGAGAAAGATTAAGGAGACTGGATATGAACCGCCACCTTGAAGAACTTAAAAGACGACATCGCCGTCTCAACCGGCTGATCGACACATGCAGAACAGCAGGACGCGAGAACGAAATGAAGCAGCTTAAGCGTATCCGGCTGAAGTTGAAGGATACGATAACGGAAATGCTGCGTCGGTTGGAACCTTCCCCCATTTAAGGGTCTGGCGCGCATAGGGCGGCGCACATCTTTTGGAGGATGGGCGTCGCCCGCCCCAAGGGCCTTCGTCATAATCGTGTGGAGGAGTGGCTTAGCCAATCCAGATCCAATGTTCCGGGTTAACAAAAGAGTTTAGGAGCGAGCGAAGCAGACCTGTTCGACATTCCGCTCCCCATTGTTCCTGCCAAGCTGAATCACGATATCGATCATCGATCTTGCGTAGCTGATCGTTTCATCGCGACTCAAACCGAACCCCGCCTGCATGCACATCAGCGAGATTTGTTCAAATGCTCCCTCCGGGGAACTTGCATGGATGGTGCTCAACGAACCGGGATGGCCCGTGTTGATCGCGCGGAGAAAGGTTACTGTCTCTTGTCCTCGCAGTTCACCCACAATTAGACGGTCCGGGCGCATCCGCAGCGATGCCCGCATCAGATCATCGACAGACACGCGTGCCTCGCCCTGTTCGCCAGAAACAGCAACCAACCCGATAGCATTGTCTCGACCCAGTTTAATCTCGGGCGTGTCCTCGATTACGACAATCCGGTCATTCGCCGGAATCTCCTTCAACAAGGCATTAAGCAGGGTGGTTTTTCCAGACGATGTGCCGCCCGAGAGTAGAACCGTCTTGCGCGCAGCAACGGCGGTGCGAAGAAAACCGATAATGTCTTTGGAATCGAGCTTGGCAAGAAGCGACGCCCGCAGCCGAGACTCCTCGTCACCCGCGACAGTTTTAACGCGGTCAAATGCGCCGGTCGCGCCATAACTATCAAGCGTCAGATCATGAAGAACATGCTTGCGGATCGCCAATGCGATATCTTGGCGCGTGGCAGGAGGAAGGATCATCTGGACGCGGGCGCCGCCTGGCAGAACCGCGGACAATAGGGGCGTTTCTCGGCTGACACCCTGGTGGTTGATCCGCGCGATCTGGCGGGCAAGGCGTTGCAGCAACGTGTGGTCAATAAGGGGTGCGTCATACCGCTCCATTTTGCCGCCACTGCGTTCGACCCAGACTTCACCGGGTCGGTTCACCAGAATTTCAGTAACGTCATCCGCGTCGAGCCACCTCGCGAATGGCGCGAGATAACTGTCGAGATAGATGGTGCTGGCCTCGTTTGAAACATTGGCCACCATGTTCATGGCCGAACACCGTCGGTTCCGGAAAAATCAAGGTCGCGGGCGATGAAAATGCGGATCGGCGTACCTTGGGCAATCTTGACTGTCGGCGGGATATTTATGTCGCGCTGCAGGGCTATACCCGCGACGCTTTTTGCATCGTCGGCCGTGCGGACAACGACATCGTTATTTCCTCGCTGCAAGGCGCCGAGCCCCGATTGCACGACTGAAAGCAAAATGGCCGAACCGAAACGCTGGAGAAAATGGCTATCAACCTTTCCGCCAAGTCCGGCGCGTCCCAATGGGTCGGTAACGGGCGAACCAAGTGATACGGAGACACCATCGGGCCGCGTAAGCCGGCTCCAGACGATAAATGCGCGCGACTGTCCCGAGGTCAGACCTGAGCGGTATTGGCCAATCAAACGGCTTCCGCTGGGGATGAGAACCCGACTTCCGTCAAAACCCATTACGTCGCGGCTAACTACAGCACGCACATATCCTGGCAGGTCTGAATTAATAGCAGTTTCGAGGACCCCTGCGATGATCGCGCCCTGCGGCACGATATAGCTGCTGTTGGCAATCCGAACGGCGCGGGCAGGGGCATTTTCTGCCGACGCTATTCGATCGGCAAACCTGTCTTCCGCATTCAGGTCATCTCCCTTTCCTGGCGTCGATCCTGCCGTGGCAGGTAGCATGGCCGTGCCGCTTCTCGTCAAATCAACCACAACGGCCGGCGAATGCAAACGGTTTGCTGCTGCCGATTGCACCCCTCCAGGTCCGGGCATTGCGGCCCCCTCGGCTGGCGGCACGATAAGAGTTGGAGCAGGAAGTTCGGGTGGACCTGGGAGCAAAGTGGCTTTGGGCACCAGTCCCCCAGGCGGAGCAACCGCCGCAATGGCATTGGCCGCAGGCGGAGTCGTTGCTGCCTTGCTGGCATCGCTTCGACTGCTGGACAATGTTGCAAACGTCAGGATTCCGAGCAAGCCGATGCCCAAAAAGCCAAGCTTCAGCCCGGGCGATAGCCCGGTTGGCATTGCCACAGGAGATGGCACAAACCGATTGGAAATGTCGAGCTCGTCGGCTTCCATTGCGACGCGGGGATCTGCATCATTCGGCTTGAAGATGCTCATTGTGTTTGTCCCTTTGGTCGTTTTCCGAAAAGGCTGCCGAACCCGCTTTTCTTCGATTTTGTGCGAGGTTTCGGCGCATCAACGCCCAGTGTTGGTGCGACATAGGCATCGTTGAAAATGTATGTAACGTCGGCACCCTGACGCAGAACGAATTGTGGCGCGATTTGTTCGATCACCACATATGGTCCGCGGACTGAAAAATTGACGATGCTCTCTCCCGCGCCGGGTGCGATGCTGAAAATGGCTGGTGTTGGCACGCCAGAGGAAAATCTGAAGAATGTTGACTTTGCATCGTCGAACACTTGCTCCGGTACGTTACCTTTGGCGCCATCATAACTATAGGCGCGGTTCCATTGTTCTGGCGGCGTCGTGGTGATCGGCTGCGCGGTAGGCGCAGCTGCGCTCTCGGCTTCCGCTCGTTGATAACGGAAGCGCACAGCGTAGACGATTTGGTTCTGGGCCACTTTAGTGCCCGAACGAGCCAATAGTTCCAGATTGTAGCGACGATAGTTCGTCACGATGGACATGTTGGTCGTGCGCGGCAGGCCCACGGGTTTGAGAAACATCACGGTTGCTGCGCCATTTGGTGTTACTTGCCAACCCGATGAATCGCCAATGCCGACGGTTTCAATCTTTTCCCCAGGCGCAAACTCGAGGATCATCTGATAACCAGTATGACCGATCAGGCGAATGACGGCGTCCGGATCGTAATCGACATATCGTATATGCGGATCAATGCGGGCCGTCTGTTGGGCCGATATAGGGACGTTGATCGTAGCGGCCAGGACTAGGCCAACGAGCGCAATGCGTATGGATCGAGGCGTCATGCTGCGCTCCTGTAAGGCTTGATTGGCGCGCGATGTGCAGTGACCGATCCGCGACTGACCAGGCGGCTGGCAACATTTGTTGTTGCACGTGATGGTGCCGCTCCACTTACCACTCGCTGAGTGAGCGCGATCGACCGTGTCGAGAAGGCATCTGGATTCTGCACAGCAAGCGCTGTGCGCTCGATCGAACCGACCAGCGAACGCATACGCTCATCGACGAGGAAATGAGGAGATTGGACTGGATTCGACGCGGAATTCAATGAGACCAAGGGTGCATTCTTCGCTGCTGTGTCACCAAATCTTATCGTCCAGCCGCCAACAATTGTTCGGCCAGTCCGGAACAACTGAACCGCGACTGCGGCCATCACCAGGACGACGACCAGAATGACGAGCGCTACTTTAAGCGAGTAGACATCCTGGCTTGCCGCAACAATCATTTCTGCGACCAACGGTTCGAGCAAGGCGATTGCTCCTGTTGATGCGATCATCGCCATCAGCGGTACCAATGTCATGAGAAGGGCAGCGCGGGCCCAGCCAATCGTAAGACCGCGGGTTGCAGGAAATAGAGCAAGTGCCGCAAAGATGGGGCCGAGCAATAATAGAAGCCCCAAGATGATCTTCGCCACAACAAGCACGCCCGTCGATGCCAGAACAAGCAACATCGCGCTTATCAAAAGCATGTTCGGACCAAGCGAATCCTTTGGAGAGACAAGTGCGGAGAGACTCGTTGGAGCGGCTGGCAGGTTGTTTTCGGCTGCCATTGTTGCTGCATCCGGCCCTGTTCTGGCATCTGCCGCAGTCCATGCGTCGGCAAGATCAACCATCCGACCTGACAGGGTATCGATCCGCGCGTTGAGGGTGTTTTTGCTTCCCTGACCTGTATTGATCATTGAAGTCACTTCTTGGGGCCCGTCGGTCAGGACGTTGTAAACAAGCGTCTGATAGGTCGCCCAACTGCTCGTCAGTGCGAGCACTGCTCCGATTAACAACATGCGGGGCGCGATTTCACTCAAACTCAATGACGATCGGCCCAAGATCAGGCGGTACCCCAGAACGGCAACATAGAGGGTCAAGGCGATGGTCAGGCCATAACTGAACGCGCTTCCTTGGCCGAGCATGTTGGCATAACCGGCCTGAACACTTGATTGCATGAAGCAGTCAACTTTCCCCACCATAATTTCGGCTGGCCCCGCGTTGGGACCAATGGCGAAGCAGTTCTCCATTATCGCCGACCTCCTGCCCATAATATAGAGGGGCCTTCTTCGACGGCCTGGAGCAACTGTGGCATCCAGTCAGAGGGGGCATCCCCATGATCGCGACGCAAATCATCCAGCTTGCGTATGCTTGTCTCGCGGCCAGACAAGACAGTGATCACGTCAGGCATGCCGGCCATATCGAGGCGTGCAACAATGCTCGCTCCACCCTGCTTGACGAGCACACAGTGCAAGTGTTCGGGTAGTGAACGGACAAGGTTCAGCTCATGGGCAGAAAGACCAAAGCCGTCGCAATAGTCAGATGCCTGCGCCTTTGGATTGCTCATGAACAATTGCGTTGCCGATTGCTCAATTATGGTTGCCGAAATGCGACTTTCGATAGCGTCGCTTGCACTCTGCGTTGCAAAGCCAACCACACCGTTGCGTTTGCGGATTGTCTTCATCCAATCCTTGAGCCGCTTGATAAATACGTCGTCATCAAGCGCCTTCCATCCTTCATCGATCACAATCATTGACGGTGTGCCATCAAGACGTTCATCGACACGGTGGAACAGGTACAGCATCGTTGGCGTGCGGAGCAGTGGATTGTCGAGCAGCGCCGTCATGTCGAAACCGGCAGTGCGCGTGTCGAGGCTCAGTTGGTCCTTTTCATTGTCAAACAGCCACGAATGTTCGCCTGCGCCAAACCAGGGAGCAAGGCGTGATGCCAAATCACCGCGCACCGGCCGTGTGCTTCCCGCAAGCAATTCAGAGAGAAAGCGCAACTGCCGATATTCGACAGGCTGATCGAAATTGGCGTCGACTGCTGCCGCGATTATTGCGTTCTCATCGGCTGTCAGGGAAAGCCCGGCCGGGGTTAGCAACAGCGATAGCCATTGGCGTAAAAATGATTGATTCGCGGAATTGTTGGGCAGTTGCAGCGGGTTGAAACCCGTCGGAGATCCAGGCCGCAGCACATCATAATGGCCACCAATCGCACGAATGAATATTTCCGCTCCGCGATCTTTATCAAAGAAGAAGGTACGAGGCTCAAACTTCTGGGCTTGTGCAATCAGGAAGTTGAGGACGACCGTCTTTCCGGATCCAGATGGACCGATAAGTGTGAAGTTGCCAAGATCACCGCTGTGAAGATTGAAGAAATAGGGCGTGCTTGATGTCGTTTCGAGAACGGTTATCGGTTCACCCCATGGCCCCCCGGCCGACGAACCTATCGGAAAACCATGAAGTGAGATCAGTCCGGAAAGATTGGCGGTTGATACCAACGCCTTTCGCGCGATGAACTCTGCATTTCCTGGAAACTGGGCCCAAAACGCAGATTCAAGGTTCAGGTCCTCGCGGACTGCGACTGCACCAATATCGGCAAGAGAGGCCTGCACATCGGCGACTGCGGCGTCCAAATCGTTTAATGTCTCGGCGCGAACGTTTACCGTCAGATGATGCTCTCCATATGCGGCTGCACCACCAGTCAATTCATCCTTCGCGCTCAAAAGACCCTGTCGCAGGATTGTCGTTTCATCAGACGCGGCTCGCAGCCGGCGCAGGGCAAGACCAATGCGTTCGTCCGCAATTTGTCGGTCAACAAAGGCAAAGCTCTCCGTCAGGGTCAATTCGTGGGGCAGGCGCAAGAGATTATCGAGCATTCCTGGACTTGTGTTTGCCGGATAGTCCTTGATCGAGACTATCGCAGCGAACCGGGACGATCGCTCCGTCGCACCTTTGAGATGAATTGCGTCGAGACCAAAGCTGATCCGCTTGTACGGAATGTAATGCCCGGCATCCCCGGTGGGATCGAGCACTGGCTGTACGTCCCCATTGTATAGGGCTGACAGGATTTCGAGTGGTTCAGAACAGGTTCCACCGACGCCTGCATAGCGCTCGAGAAGTCGCGGACCATAGCGCGAAAACGCGGACATCAGATTGATGCGTGCTGCGTCAAGTTCACGCAGTTCGCGGTGCTGTTCGGCTTGTCGCTCAGCGTCCGAGCGAGTGCCACCCATGCTTTTCTTAAGTCGTTCGAGTAGCCCCACTTTTCCTGCGGCGGGCCTCCGAACGAGCATCAGTATCGTGTCATTTATATAGAGGCGTTTTTCGCGCAATCGCTGTTGCCATTGCGCGTCGAGGTCTCTTGCGAATCCTTCGGGTTGAATGCCCGCCAATTCGGCTGTCACGCGCCGCCTGACAACATGGCTATAAAGCATCAGGTTTGAACTTGCGATGCCCCGCATCACAACGTCGCGCACAGCGGCCAGGTGATTGAGTGTCTCGCTATCTTCGGTTTCAAAGGCGATCCCGTCCAATTGGATCATCTGGATCAAGGAACCCTGGCGCGTAGCAATCGTATGGTCGTTTATGTGCCCGGCGTAGGGCAGACGATCACCTGCACGCGGGTCGAGTGTTGCCAGTTTTTGCCCTGCTCTAGCCATCGATCAGGGCCTGTAGCTGTTGCAACGCCACAACCCATGGGTGCGCGTGCGCCCGCAGCGGCTGACTTTGGTGATCCAAAGATCGAAAATACGCGGCTCCCGCAGTGAAGCCATATATCCGATGCCGTGGATTATCCCGGCCGCGGGAATTGCCCAGAATGATCGGCTGATCAAAAAGACTTCCGTCGTCACGACGAGGTTGATGATGAAATAACTGTACGTGACGCCAGCAAACATCTGCGGCTGGGTAAGGGCGCGAAAGATTGGCGTGCGGTTCAGGGAGTTCATGGTTCAGCCTCCAAGGGCTGCGGTGCGGATCCCCGAGACGATGGCCGTTGCCCCGAACAATACGAAGCAACCGACAATGACTGTCGCTCCAAAACGCCAGTTCATTCTGCCCGTCAGCATCATCAGGCCCACGACCGCAACGGCGATGACGGCAGCCGTCGTGGCAACATTGCCGAGCAATGTTCCCTGCATCCAACCAAGTGCCGCAATGATGGGACCCGACCCTTGAGGGTCGGTACCGACCACTTGCGCACTGACAGCCTGCGGAATGATCGAGACCAATCCGCCAAATCCCATGCGGCGCAAAGTCCTGAGTGGCGTAAATATCATATCAAGCGTTCCTTAGTTGGGGCCCGTGCCGAGGGCGTCCATGGCTAACCGGCTCATGATCTGCCGAACATAATTCTGCGTTTCGCGGAAGGGCGGGATTCCGCCATAGCGTTGGACTGCACCAGGCCCGGCATTATACGCAGCAAGGGCCAACGGAACATTGTTGCCAAAACGATCAAGTTGCGAACGCAGATAAGCAGCGCCGCCAGCGATGTTCTGGCCAAGGTCCGTTGGGTCAACAATGCCCAATCCACGAGCAGTACTCGGCATGAGTTGCATGATACCAATTGCCCCCACCGGCGAACGAGCATTGTTGTTGTACCGGGATTCCTGCCACGCAACCGCATTGACCAATGCGCTGCTTATTCCAAAACGCTCAGCGGCGCTCTCGAGATGTTGCTTGATCGTGACCGCAGGCGCTGAGCGACCAGCGATCACAATTTTGGGCGTAGAGACGCGGGAAAGACTTTCCGGTCGCCATTGCGATCGTGTGATCTCCACGACATTGCCGTCATGGCCGATCTCATACACCTCCGCATGGGCAGCAGTGGATGCAAAAACGCCCAGATATATGGCGAGTATAGAGGTTTTGACGCCGGTAAACATGTCCTCAGGCATCTAGGTAGCACTGCTTGACAATTAGTTACCGGTTTGAGCTCGTCATGCACTGGCTTTCCAATGATCTTAACCATTTAGCGAAAGGATTTGTTGAAACTGTCCACCCATCACTTGTCCCAAAGCCGATGCGCCCTTGTTCCTTGCGGGCCACGAAGGGGGAAAGTGCATGACCGATGCGTTATATTTTTCAGACCTTGACGTATCGCCAGAAGATGTTCCTCAAAATCCCGTTTCGGCAAAAGTCGAGACTAAAGCTCCATCACCAATCGTCTATGCAGCCCCAGCTATTGGGTTGCTTGCTGCATCGTGTGGCGGGGGAGGGACCGCAACGCCGACAAGTCCTCCTCCGCAATCCGCTCAGGCTCTGAAACCAAAAACTGACGCAGAGGCAGCCCGCTTCATCCTTCAAGCGAGTCTGTCGGTCTCGGAAGCCGAGATATCGAATATCAAATCCATCGGGTTCGATCCCTGGCTGACAGCGCAGATGGATGCGCCAGTCACTCAAACCGGCGTGGCCTGGCTATCCTCGCGAGGTTACGATCAACTCACGGCAGAAAACTATTTCGACAATGAGTATCCTGGCGATTACATGGCCTGGAACCAACTGATGAGCGCGGCGAATGGCGTGCGAAAGCGCGTTGCCCTCGCAATGTCCGAATTCTTCGTCGTATCACTGACCGGTCTGGACTTTAGCTGGCGCAGCCAGGCGATTGCGTTCTATTGGGACCAACTCAACAGCAACGCGTTCGGTAACTACCGAAAATTGTTGGAAGACATTACGCTCAATCCAGCGATGGGTTTTTTCCTGAGTACGCGAGGTAATCGCAAGGAAGACACGCGGACTGGGCGTCAACCCGACGAGAATTACGCGCGCGAAGTCATGCAGTTGCTCACCATCGGGCTCTACCAACTCAACAACGACGGTACCAACAAGCTCGATGCCAACGGCAAGCCCACAGAAACCTACAACAACAGTGACGTCTCCAATCTTGCGCGGGTTTTTACCGGATATGATTGGGATTTTACCGGCAATGTCAGAACGCCATCGATGAATGATCCGAACCGAATGATCAATAGCGTCAAGTACACGCTGACTCCGATGACACTCGATAATACAAAGTGGGAATATCCCCAGGGCTCCAGTCAGCATTCTGCTCTTGAGGCGATATTTTTGGGGACAACAATTCCGGCAAACACGACAGGCGCGGCCGCGCTCAAAACCGCTCTTGATGCGCTGTTCAACCACAGCAATGTTGGGCCGTTCTTTGCCCGACAGATGATCCAGCGCCTTGTAACGAGCAACCCCAGTCCTGCGTATGTCGATCGGGTCGCAAAGAAATTCAACGATAACGGTTCGGGCACACGCGGGGATTTGCGCGTCGTATTCAAGGCTATCCTGATGGATGACGAGGCATTGAATGCTTCAGGTTTGACCAGCGCGACATTTGGACGGGTCAGGGAGCCCATGATTCGGCTTGCACAATGGGGACGGACATTTGGTGCGACGTCGACCAGCGGCAACTGGAAGATCGGTAATCTTTTGGATCAGGCGAGCCAGATCGGGCAGAGTCCTTTCCGCTCACCGTCGGTCTTCAATTTTTTTCGTCCCGGCTATGTGCCGGCAAACACGGCAATTGCGACCAACTCGCTCGTCGCGCCGGAATTTCAACTGGTCAATGAAACCAGCACCCCAGGCTATGTCAATTTCATGGGTTATGCCATCAGCAGCAACACCGGCATCAGTAATGATGTACTGGCGCAGTATACGAGCGAGATCGCGATTGCCCATGATGCTGCCGCACTTTTGGATCGGCTGTGCCTGTTGCTGGCTGCCAACCAGATTTCCGACGCGACAAAGGCGACCATCCGCGCAGCGGTCGACGCCATCGCTGTAACGCAAACCAGCACGAATGCCGAAAAACTGAGACGGATTTACACCGCTATTTTGTTGGTGATGTCTTCACCAGATTATCTGGTTCAAAAGTAAGAGGGGCGACCAACATGCACATCGGAACGATGAATGATATCTCTCGCCGCGCCTTTCTGCGACGGAGCAGCCAGTTGGCGGTCGCGGGAACTGCCTCCTCCTGGGCGATGGGTTTGGCCGGCATTGGCGAGGCGGCCGCATTCAGCGCAGGCACCGATTTCAAGGCCCTCGTCTGCATATTCCTGTACGGGGGCAATGATCACAACAGCTTGCTCGTCCCTGCGGATTCGGCAAATTATGATCTTTACAGTGCGATACGCGGCGGTGGTGCTGGCCAAACGGCTGGCGGCCTTACCCCGAGTTTAGCCAGCCTTGCGGCAACTACGCTTTCGCCGGCAGGCAATCAGGTCTTGACCAACAATCTGCAGTACGCACTCGCTCCCCAAATGACGCGTTTGAAGGCAAGGTTTGATGAGGGAAAAATGGCGCCGCTGCTCAATGTGGGGCCACTGATCGCGCCGCTGACGCTGGCGCAGTACAACAGCTCAAACCTCGTCGCAAATCCCCGCCCGGCAAAACTGTTTTCCCACAATGACCAACAATCGACATGGCAATCATCAAAGCCGGAAGGTGCTTCGGACGGATGGGGCGGGCGCATGGGTGACTTGGCCATGTCAAGCAACGGCAACGCCCTGTTCACCTGCATTTCGGCTACCGGCAATGCCGTTTTTCTTTCGGGTCAGCAGGCCCTGTCCTACCAGGTATCTTCAAACGGAGCGCTTGGAGTAAACGGCATAAAGAGCCCGCTTTTTGGATCGGCCGCAGGGAGCACTGCGCTTCGCACGCTGATGACGCAGACCAGCAATCATGTTCTTGAAGCGGAATATAATCGTGTCGCGAAACGATCGATCGATGCCGAGGGAGTGCTCGCTGCTGCATTGAATCAGGTGACTTTGACGACATCGTTCAGACCAGCCACTGGTCGAAATGGGCTCGCGGATCAGTTGGCGATCATTGCAAAACTTATTGGCGCACGCCAAGCCTTGGGAGCGAAGCGACAGGTTTTCTTGGTCAGCATGGGCGGATTTGACCTGCATGACAGTTTGCCCGGAAAACAACCTGGACTCATGTCGCAGGTCGATTTTGCAATGGACGCGTTTTACAGGGCAACGATCGAGCTGGGTATTTCCGATAAGGTGACAACGTTCACCGCCTCTGATTTTGGCCGCACGCTTGCTTCAAACGGAGATGGCTCCGACCATGGGTGGGGTGGACATCACCTCATCCTGGGCGGCGCGGTCAACGGTGGACGCTTTTATGGAACCGCGCCCAATATTTCGGTAACCAGCAACGACCAAGTGGGCCAGGGTCGCCTGTTGCCGAGCACATCGGTGGATCAATATTCAGCAACGCTTGCGCGCTGGTTCGGTGTCGCCCCATCGGAACTGGTTAACATAGCACCCAATATCGGTCGGTTTGCGAGCAGCGATCTTGGTTTTCTGCCTTAAGCCTATGGAAACGTCAATCGAGGTTCGCGAACGGCAAACAGCATGACGATCAGCGCTGCAGCAATTAGGCCGATCGAAAGCCAGATGAGCGGAATAAAGCCATAGAGGGTCGCGACGACACCGCCGATGATCGGACCGATCGCCGCAACGGATGTTTCTGCGGTGGTCGAAAGTGCAAGCCTCATTGGCGTGTCCTCACGCGACCCGAATTCGAGGACCAAGGTCTGTTGGCTCATTGAGTAACCACAAAGTGCGGCGCCGAGCGCAACAAACCCCAGTACAAATCCAGATTGATCGCGTGCCACAAGCATCAGTCCAAATGCGCCCACCCAGACAATATTGGAGAGGATGTAAACCAGCCGAAACCCCTTTCTATCGCCCAAGGCGCCCCAGATGAGGTTCGACAGCGTATCCGCGCCCAGAAAGGCGAGCGAAAAAATGCCCAATGCCTTCCCGTCGAGTTGGATGACATCCCCGGCATGAAGAATGCAGAATGGCATTGCAATGCGTCCTGATGTTGTCAGCAGCTGTGCGACAAGGAAGTATTTATAGTTCCGATCGGCAAGCAGCAGCGGTAATTCCTTCAGCCTGTCTGTGAGGCGCATCGGTGCGCGCCTCCGATGGTTATCTGGCTCCCGGATGGCGAGTGCCAGAACCGCCAGTCCAAGGCTTGTGAGGATAAAGGCAAGCGCGAAGGTCGTCGCATAGCCATTACCCAATACATTGTGTTCAATGAGTGTGCTGCCGGCCCACCATGACAGGGCAGCCGCCACTGCTCCTCCTGCCATATTGCGATAGCCTTGCAATCGGCCCCGCTTTTGTAGCGGAATGACCTTTGCCATTAGCATCTGGAACGACACACGCTGTGCGCCGGAATAATAGCCGAGCAGGAAAAGGAAAAGGATCGTCGCGGTAGCAAGCCATATACCGGAAAGAAACCAGCCGGAAAGCGCCAAGCCGAGTAACTGGACCCGCATCATTGTCCCGTTGCGCATCGCGTTTGGCAGGATCCGTTTCTTGTCCTCAATCTGGCTAGCGCTTAACAGCGGGGACATCACCGCGCCTGCCTGTTGCAGCGCCTGCGACACGCCAACCATCAGCGATGATCCCGTGAGCATGTAGAGATAGGCGGGAACAAAGGTTGGCGCATAGATGAGCCGGAATCCGGTCATCCCCAGCATCCCGTGCGCAAAATGCGCAATGAAGTTCCGCTTCAGATTTTCGGCAACAAAGCGGTCGTTCGCATGATCATCCGGCGTCAGGACATCGACCCCGGTGTCGGTCCCGATCGGTGCGAGATCATCCTCTGCAATCAAAATCTGTCCAATCGTGCGAAGCGTTTTCGATACGACAGATGCACCAAGGCGGCTACAACACAAACTTTGACGTGGATCGTCACAGGGCGATGGCGGTTTCGCAAAATGCAGCCACTGCGCGCGCCTTGATGCTCTTGTAGTCGAGCTTGCCGTTCGGTGCACGGGCCACGCTATCCACCACTAGAATATGGCGGGGCGCCTTGTAGTGGGCGAGGGCGGTTTTCACATGCGCGATCAATTCGGCTTCGTCGGTGGTGCTGCCGCTTGTCAGGTCCACAAGCGCCGCGATGCGTTCGCCAAAGCGCGGATCGGGTATTCCAGTTACGGCCGCATCGCGGACGGCTGGATGGCGCTTCAAAACTTCCTCGACTTCTTCGGGGAAAACCTTTTCGCCGCCGGTGTTGATGCATTGAGAGCCGCGACCGAGCAGAGTCAAAGTCCCATCCACGGCAATCTCTGCCCAATCGCCGGGGATCGACCAGCGTCTCCCTTCAATCTCCGGGAATGTGGCTGCCGACTTGGCCTCATCCTTGTAATATCCAACGGGCAGGAAGCCACCGACAGCAACACGCCCGCGTTCCCTAGAGCCGGGCTCAATCCGTCGACCGTCTTCTGCGAATACCGCACAGTCTATCCCCAACGCGAATTGGGCCGTCTGGATTTCCGACCGCGCATCCATCATCGATACGCCGAGACCCAACGCTTCGGACGAGGAGAACATATCACGAAGCACAATCTGAGGAATGTGACCAATCAGGCCGACCTTATTCTCTCTCGACCACATTGCGCCCGACGATCCCATCACTAAAACGGACGAAAGGTCCCAGCGTCCGGGATTGGCATCGAGCGCTTCAAGCATCGGTTGGGCAAAGGGCAGGCCGACAATCACGATGCTTGTCGCCTTGTGCTGTTCGGCCAGTTCCCACAATGCTTCGCCGCTGAATTGTCGCTGCGGCAAAAGGATGACACAGCCTCCGCCGGTCAATGCGCCATAGGCCGAGAGCATCCCGGTGCCGTGCATCAAGGGCGGCGCGATCAACGACCGAGGACGCTGCGGCAACATCTTCGCGCGTGGTCCGGCATCGGCAGGGCTCTCAAGGGGTGGAAGCCCCGTGAGCGGGTTTGCGCCGTAATCACCCTTGCCGATGACATCTCCCTGCCGCCACATCACCCCCTTCGGCATGCCGGTTGTGCCGCCCGTATAAATGAACAGCATATCCTTTGCGCTGCGGCCCCAAGGCGCGGTCACCGTGCCGGAAACACTCGGGATGTCGGCATAGTCAGTTGCCCAATCAGGCACGGTCTCTCCGTTGCGGACAACGGCAACCCAGGTTTTGACGTGAGGAAGGCGATCGCGGACAGGGGCGATGACGTTGGCGTATTGAACCTCAAACATGATCGCTTCGGCATCGGCATTGTCCAGAAGATAAGCAATTTCTTCGGGCCCATAGCGGTAATTGACGTTGAACGGCACCATGCCAGCCTTGAAGGCTGCGAAGGTCGCCGCCAGAAACTCGGCGCAATTCTGGGCGTAGATGCCAACCTTGGATTGATGAGTCAGGCCAACGTTCAGGAAGTGCGCCGCGAGCCTATTTGCCTGCGCGTCAAAGTCTCGCCAATTGAGAGACTCAAACCCTTGGATGACTGCCGGTTCGTCCGGCAGCGAGGCGGCAACAGACTCCCAAAGGTCGGCGTAGTTCCAACTGTTTTCGGTCATTGCGTATCCTCCGCCGATCTTGCCTCGAATTGTCATACCGGAAAGCCCGGCACCGGCAAGCGGCGGCGGCTTGCATCTGTGCCGAGCGTCATTACGGACGGAGGATATAGTGAATTCACCACGCCATTGGAGCAATTTCTATGCGCCTGACTACCCCACGGATCGAACCACTTGAGCTCGACGCCCTTCAATATGAACAAAACGTTGTGCTCGCGCCGTTGATTGCCACGGGACGGGTTCTCAACATTTTTCGTACACTGGCCCATGCTCCCAAGGCACTTGAGCGATTCCTTCAATGGGGCAACTACGTCCTTTCGAAACGCAATTCCCTTTCCGCTCGCGATCGTGAACTTGCCGTGCTGCGGACGGGGTTCAACTGCAAATCGGGCTACGAATGGACACAACACGTGGTCATCGGCCTTGAAGCCGGCCTGACCAGCGTCGAAATCGAAAGGATCAAGAAGGGGCCGGAGGCCGACGGCTGGGAGGAACGTGATCGCACAATCCTGCGCGTTGTCGATGATCTGACCACCGATTTTTTCGCGAGCACCGCGAATTGGACGGCCTTGGAGTTCTTTACAGATAGAGAGAAAATGGATCTGGTTTTTACCGTCGGCCAATACACGCAGGTGTCCATGTTCCTGAATAGCTTCGGTGTTCAGCTCGATCCGGGTCAAACCCTCGATCCGGCATTAGCTGCCTTCAAGGAGACCAGAACATGAGCTTGTCACTGTTTGCATTCAATTGCGGCTGGTTCCAGTGCAAGGCAGGCTTTTTCATCGAGGGGTTGGACGACCAAAGCTATGTGCGTTCACCGGTGCCTGCCTATCTGATCGATCATCCAAAGGGCCGCGTGCTGTTCGACACCGGGCTTGGCGAGCGCAATCGCCGCGAAATCGCGGCGCGCCTGCCGTCGGAAAAGTTCGGTCTCGAACTGTTTGAGGGAATGGATATCGCGGCCAGGCTGCGATCGATCGATGTTGATCCCGCCAGCATCGACTGGATCATCGCGTCTCACCTCCACAATGATCATTGCGGCGGGATGATGTTCGTTCCCAACGCCACGGTGATCGTCCAGTCGAAGGAATGGGCAGCGGCGCAGGCGTGCGACGATCCGTGGGTGTATAACCGGATTGATTTTGACACGGGTCACAAGGTGAAAGCGATCGACGGCGAACTCGATCTGTTCGGCGACGGCTCGGTCATGATCGTCCCGACCTTTGGCCATACGCCGGGGCACCAGAGTGCGATTGTGCGGCTGGCGAGCGGGGATGTCCTTCTTGCAGCCGACTGTTGCTACACGGAGCGCAATCTTGAACAGCGGGCGCTTCCCGGGTTCACGTTCGACAAGGACGAAGGGCTGGTGACGCTCGATCGTCTCGCAAAGCTTCGCGCTTCGGGCACACGCATCATGTTCGGACACGACGCAGGGATGTGGAAAGGCGTGACGGAGGGCGCGGCTATTTCTTGAACTGCCTGCTGACACGTTCGGCAAAATCCGGGCCGATGCCAGCGCTTGCGGATACTTCGTGGGCCAGACCAGCTGCGAGCGGCAGATCGGCTTGTTCGATATAGAGTTTCTTGTAGGCAAAAACACTGTGCCGGCTTTGGGATACGATTGAAGCTGCGATGCGGAGTGCTTCAGAATCAAGCTGATTATCGGGCACGCAGTGATTGGCCAAGCCGATGCGCGCGGCTTCCGCGCCTGAAACGGGAAGCCCCGTAAAGCTGATCTCGCGCGCCTTCCACTGGCCCACCCGCCGCGGCAGCCTCTGGCTCATCCCCCAAACGGGCACGAGCGCAAACTTGCCGTGTGTATCTGCAAAGCTGGCGGACTCGGACGCGAGAATGATGTCACCGGCAAGAACCAGTTCAAGACCACCGGTGAAACAACCCCCTTGCACGGCCACGATAACCGGCTGGGGCAGGGTCGCGAGGCGCGTGATCGTGTTTGCCTGATAATGGGGCTCGGGCAACGTTGCTCCGCGCTCTGACAGATCATTGCCAGCGCAAAAGGTTGGGCCATTCGCCCGCAAGATAACGGCACCAATTTTGTCGTCCGCAGCGCGAATGTCGGCGATATGGGCATCAAGTTCGCCCCAGAGTGCAACATTGAGGGCGTTGCGTTTTTCGGGCCGGTTGAGAGTCAGGATTGCTATCTCGCCCTGATCATCGCGCAAAACGAGCTGGCTCATCAATATTCTCCGCTAGAGTGTGTGCCGGTAGTGGACAAAGCCTGTGTTCCTGGCGATCCGGTCATAGAGCTTTCGCCCCTCCGTGTTGGTTTCCTGGGTCAGCCAATAGACATGCGGACAGCCAAGGTTGCGCGCTTCTGCATAGACGGCTTCGATCAGGGCGCGTCCGGCACCGGTTCCGCGGACGTCTGGGCTGACGAAGAGATCTTCAAGATAGCAGTAATTGTTGCGCGTCCAGGTTGCCCGGTGGGTCAACCAGTTGACCATGCCAACGGCACGCCCGGTTTCGTCACGGGCCAAGAAGCCGAACATCGCTTCGGCGGGATCGGTCAGCCGCCCAAAGGTCAGACGGGTAACATCTTCGCCAAGCTCTGTTTCATAAAAGCGCAGATAACCCTGCCAAAGAGGTTCCCAATCGGCAAAGTCTGCAGATGAGAGGACGTGGATCGATACCATCTTGGGCTAAATCCCTTCTGCTTCGGCAGACATCACGGTTCGGCCACCGGCACCAAGTGTCGCCATTGTGATCGCCTTGCCTTCTGCCCGTCCGACCAGGTGAAGAGCTTCGCCCGCAAAGGCTGGAGAATTACCTCGAAATGCAAACCGGCTGAGCCTATTGGTGCCCAATTCACGACCAGCAAGATCGAGTAGCAGCGTCGCCATAAGCGGGCCATGCACGACAAGCCCGCGATAGCCTTCTTCACCCGATGCATAGGGCAGATCATAATGGATCCGGTGGCTGTTGAAGGTCAGAGCCGAAAACCGAAACAGGAGTGTTTCGGAAGGCACAAGCCGACGGTGCCATTGCCACGACGTGAGATCGGGCGTTCCTGTTCCCGGAGGAGCGGGTGGGACAATGGAGGCTTCGCGATAGACAATCACCTGTCGTTCGCTGACGGCCAAAATGCCATCGACGTGTGTTTCATGATCAATGCTCAAGAAGACGAGGTGCCCACTTCCGCCCTGCTTTTCGGCTACATCTGCAATCACCGACCGTCGCTCGATATTTGCACCAACGTTCATCGGACTATGAAATTCAACCGAACTGGACGCCCACATTCGGCGGGGAAGCGCGATGGGTGGCAAAAAGCCTCCGCGCTTTGGATGACCGTCACTGCCCAGTGCTTCAGTGCGCGCATCTGGAAGGCACAGACACCAGTGTGTGCCTTGCGGGGCAGTCTCTCCCACGTCATCGCTATCGATTGTTCCTCGGAGCCGCTGCAGCAGGCCGGGTGTCAGCACATCGTGCTGGATCATCTTGCGTCCGATCCAGTCCTTCATTCAATAACTCCGCGGCAAGCCAAGCACATGTTCGGCAATGTAAGACAGGATCATGTTCGTCGAAATCGGGGCAACCTGATAGAGCCGTGTTTCGCGGAATTTGCGCTCAATGCCATATTCCGCGGCGAACCCGAAACCGCCATGCGTCTGGATGCAGGCCTCGCCCGCCGCCCAGCTTGCCTCGGCGGCGAGCATCTTGGACATGTTGGCTTCTTCGCCAACCGGCTCACCGGCCTCATATTTGCGCAAGCCTTCGGCGACCATAAGTTCGGCCGCCCGCATTTGGGCATAGGCGCGGGCAAGAGGAAACTGGACACCCTGATTCTGGCCGATGGGCCGGTTGAAAAGGATCCGCTCCTTGGCATAGGCCGTCGCTTTGGCGATGAACCATTTTGCATCGCCGATGCATTCAGCAGCAATGAGCAAACGCTCCGCATTCATGCCTGACAGGATATACCGAAAGCCTTGGCCTTCCTCCCCGATCAGATTTGCCGCAGGCACACGCATATTATCGAAGAATACTTCCGTCGTCGAATGGTTCATCATCGTTTCAATAGGGCGAATGGTCAGGCCATTTCCCAACGCCAACTTCATGTCCACGAGGAACACAGAGAGGCCGTCGGTCCGCTTGGCGGCGTCTTCTTGCGGAGTCGTGCGGGCAAGAAGGAGCATGAGATCCGAATGCTCGGCGCGACTCGTCCAAAGTTTCTGGCCATTGATGATATAATGATCGCCATCGCGCTTTGCCGTCGTCTTGAGCGACAATGTGTCGGTGCCGCTCGTCGGCTCGGTTACCCCAAAGGCCTGAAGTCGCAATTCTCCAGTGGCGATCTTAGGAAGATAAGCAGCCTTTTGCTCGTCCGATCCATGGCGCAGTAGCGTGCCCATGATATACATCTGTGCGTGGCAGGCACCGCCGTTGCAGCCTTGTAGCTGGATTTCCTCAAGGATCGCCGCTGCAGCCGAAATAGGCAGGCCCGCGCCACCATAGTCTTCCGGAATCAGCGCTGCGAGATAGCCGGCCTGGCTCAGCGCTTCGACGAACTCGGTTGGGTAAGCGCGCTCCTTGTCCTTTTTGCGCCAGTATTCGCCCGGGTATTGCTGGCAGAGCTTGGCGACTTCGTCGCGGATTTGGGTATAGTCCTGTGTCATGCCTGTGCCACTAATCCCTTGTCATGGAGAGCGGCGATCGCCCCGGTTGAAAGACCAAGCACAGATTCGAGAATCTCATCGCTATGCTGGCCGAGCAAAGGTGCGCTCTTTGCTGGAAGCCTGTCGAGTTGTGGAATTGATGCTATTGCCCCGGCTGCGGGATAGGTCAGTCCGCTTGGGTTTTTACTCACCCCGAAAATCGGATTTTTGCCAACGAGAACAGGGTTGTGCACCGCTTGCTTCATCGTCTGATAAGGGCCGTAGCAACAACCATTCGCATCAAATGCGGACTTGAGTTCGGCATGTGTTCGTTGCGAGATCCGAGATTCCACAAGCGGGAAAAGCGCGTTCCGATGTTCGAAACGGACGCCCTCATCCTTGCCAAATGATACGCCAAGGCTGGATTCAATCACCGCGACCTCTCCAGCAATTTCAAGGACCTTCACGAGCCCTGTCCATTGACGCGGTGTGATGGCCATCACCATCAGCCTGACATTATCGGCAGTCAAAAAATCACGGCCGAATGCCCCATAGACCGTGTTGCCAAGCCTCTCTCGATTGCCGCCGGTGGTCAAGACCTCCGCCAGCATTCCGAGATTGGCAACCGTGCCGATCGCGACATCGGAAAGCGGAATACGGATTTCCTGCCCTGCACCGGTTGCGTCACGATAATGCAGTGCCGCCATCATCGAGAATGCGGCGTAGGCCCCGGTCAGCAAATCCCAGGCGGGGAGGACATGATTCACCGGATCCGGGCCCGTTCCGGTAATATCCGGAAAACCGACCGCCGAATTGACGGTATAATCCAGCGCCGGTCCGCCATCGGCCATACCCATGACGCGCACCGTGACAAGATCCGGTCGTTTGGTGGCCAGTGTTTCGTGGGACAGGAAGCCGTCAACCGGGAAATTGGTCACAAATTGGCCGGTCGCGGCAATGAGCGCCTGAAGCAGATCGCGACCTTCGGGCCTTCCCAGGTCAAGCGCGACCGATTTCTTGGCCCGATTGAGGTTTTCCCAATAGAGGCTCGCGCCGTTTGCGGCTTTGGGCCAGCGATGGAAATCGGGTCCGCCGCCAATCTGGTCAACACGAATGATCTCTGCGCCCATTTGCGCAAGGTAAAGCCCCGCAGTCGGTGACGCCACGAACGAGGATGCCTCGATAACGCGAAGTCCCGACAGCAGTGAATACATGTTTCAACGAGCCTTCCCGTTTGCAAAACCCTTGACGGCGTGGTGTCCAGCGCATCAGGCATAACTGCGAACAGCAAGTGGAGGCAAAAGGCAAGTGCAGGATCGGGTGTTGCCCTTTGATGGCATACATAATTTCAGAGACTATGGCGGCTATGGCGGGCGAAATGGCGCGCGGTTGAAGACGGGGCGGTTGTTCCGGTCAGGCCAACATGTCGATGCGACCAGGGATGACCTGGCCGCCGTCGCATCGCTCAATCTTTCGGCCGTGATTGATCTGCGCGGGGATAGCGAGCGGGCCTTGTTTCCGTGTGCACGTCCGCCCGGCTTTGCTGCAGAAGTACTTTTCGCACCTGGTGAGACAGCGGGCGCCGGATATGCGCCGCATGTCGAAGCGGCACGCGAAGTCACGACCGCGGAACAAGCCCATGCGGCAATGGTCCTTCTCTATAAATCTATGCCTTTCCGGCCGAGACTCATCGAGATTTTCACGCTTTATTTTGCAACATTGGACCAAAGCGAAGGCCCTACCTTGTTGCATTGTCTTGCCGGCAAGGATCGAACCGGTTTGGCGGCGGGTCTGTTGCATCGGCTGATGGGCGTGCATCCGGATGACGTCATGGCGGACTACATGCTCACCAATGTGGCCGGAAACGTCGAGCGTCGCATCGCTGCCGGGGCGTCTACGGTGCGTTCCAACTTCGGCCATGCAATGGACGACGGGGCGGTTCGTACGCTCATGTCAGTACACCCCGAGTTTCTGGAAACCGCATTTTCAGAGATAGAGCATGCACATGGCAGCGTGGAAGCCTATGCGCGCGATGTTCTTGGTGTTTCGATAGCGCGATTGGCGCAAATCGAGGGGCGATTGTTTGCCTAAAGGAACGCTGCCAGCTCTGCCATGAAGCGGTCGAACTGATCGTGATGCAACCAGTGGCCTGCATTCTCAAATTCGACCACGCTTGCCGTATTGAAATGTTCGATCCGGCCATCCTTTTCCGGGTTTGAGGCCCAGCTTTTGGCACCGTACATCATCAGCACCGGACAGGTAATCGCCGTCCAGAGCGCGAGCATATCCTCTCGCGGCATATCGAACGCGGCCCAGATATTGAGGTAATTGTCGAACTTCCAGCTCCAGGTGCCATCTTCGTTGCGGCTTGCCCCGTGAATCGTCAGGTGGCGGGCTTGCTCATCGGTAAGGTAAGTGTTTTCAGCCTTCATCCGATCAAGCGCCGACTCGAGTGTCGGGTAACGGCGGGGAAGGCGGCCTGCTGCATTGCGCTTGTCTTCTATCCACTGGCGAAATCGCGGGCGAATGCCGATTTCGTCGCGCTTGGCCTGAACGGCAGGAGACGGCCCCAGACCTTCGATTGCAACAAGTTTACGGACGTTTTCGGGATAGAGTCCGCTATATCGGATAGAAATATTTCCACCCATCGAATGCGAAACAATCGTTACCGGCGCCAGGTCGAGCTGATGCACCAGTTGGGCAAGATCATAGACGAAGGACGACATTTCATAGTTTCCGTCCGGAGACCATTGACTGTCGCCATGTCCACGCAGGTCCGGCGCTATTACGTGCCAGTCCTTGCGCAACTCTTCTGCTGCCCAATCCCAGCTGCGGCAATGATCGCGCCCACCATGGATCAACAGGAGCGGCGGCGCGTCCGGATTGCCCCAATCGACATAGTGATGACGAAGGCGCTGGGAAATGAAGCTGTTTGACGTCGGGCCATATAGGGTCATGAGTTTGAATGTCCGGATTGATTGTCCACCCTTGCCGGAGCGGTTGACCGACCGCAAGCGCCGCCACCTGATACTCAACGTAATTTCATCAAACAAAAAAATGCCCTTCCTCCGGGGGGATGGTGGAGGAAGGGCTTGAGTCGGGAGGGTATTGAGGAAAGAGGCCTATTTGGCCTTTTCGTTGCACTTTGCGAGCGCCGCTTCGTCGAAGGACTGGCCTTCAGCAGTAAAGCTCACGACCTTGCCAATTTTCTTGGCGGCCTGTGCGCAGACGATGGCTGGACGGCTGTTTGCCCTGGGAGCAACATAGCCTTCGCCCGAGCGCTTCCAGATGACATCACTTGCCACCAATGCTTCGCCTGAAGCAGGAGCGACGACGGGGACGACGCTATAGCCGGCGCTTCCCTGCGCAAAGGCAGGTGAGGTCGTTGCGAGGAAGAGCAAGGTCGAGGTTCCGACAGCGGCTGTAAATGCAAGAATACGGTTCATGGGGGAGGTCCTTTCTATTCAGTTGCGAATCACTACCTAATCGTTTAGGTTGCGAGTTGCAACTAAAAACTTATATTTTTTTTGATAAGGTTGGTTTCATCCGTTTTTTGCTTTAGGTTGCGAACAAAGACCGGGTTGCCTGGCAGGAGAGAGATGATGGGAATGCTGAAGGAAAACCTCGCTGAAATAGCGGAATGCGGGCTTCCTGCTGCGTTGGACACGATGGGCGAGCGCTGGTCTTTTCTGATTCTCCGTGGCGCGTTCAACGGCCTGCATCACTTTGAGGAATATCAGTCCACCCTTGGCATCGCGAGAAACATCCTTGCGAATCGCCTCGGCCGACTCGTCCAGAACGGCATATTGGCGCGGACGCCCTTGCCGGATGATCGGCGCAAGATTGAGTATCGACTGACAGAAAAGGGTGCGGATTTGTTGCCCGCCATGTTGGCGCTTCGTCAGTGGGGCGAGAAATGGGAAACCGGATGTGTCTCAAATCCCGTTCTGGTGGACGAACGCGACGAGCAGCCAATCGCAAAGATCGCGATTCATGCCCATGATGGACGTGAACTTGGCCTTCATGATCTGCGCTGGAAGCACGCCGAGGACATCAAGGACATCGGCGCCTCGCGATTGCGTGCCGTCGCCTAGCGTTTAAGCGTCCGAATCGCCGCCCAGATTCTGGTTGCGCGGCGGGGCAGCGGCAGTGAGCCGCAGGGCTTCTGCTGATTGGCTCAGCGACCCCATCTCATCGATCACATCATCATCATCGACCCGAACGCGCTGCAGGTTCGTTACAATCGCATCCTGAAGTTCATCAGGAACGACAGTTTCTTCGGCAATTTCGCGCAGCGCCACAACTGGATTTTTATCGCGATCGCGATCGATTGTCAGTTCGGCACCACCCGAAATCTGACGGGCACGCTGGGCGGCTATCAGGACCAGGTCAAACCGGTTCGGAATTTTGTCAACGCAGTCTTCAACAGTCACGCGTGCCATGGGGCAGCCACCTTCTTGATCAGGATGTATGGAATCTGTGGCTCCCCTAATCAGCGGTCGCTGTAAAGTCAAAGAAAAGTGGCATGTAGCTTGCCACCGCCCCACTCCTGAGGGCAAGAACCGGCGATGGCGCAGATTCCGCATTTTGGGCCGATCGAAGCTGATGTCGATGGTCATGCTCTGAAAATCGCCGTTTCTGGTGAGGAACGGCTTGCGCTCCTGATGGGCCTGATCGCGAGTGCTCGAACCTCGTTGAGGATCTTCTTCTATATTTTTGGTGACGATGCGATTGCTGCCCAGATCAGGGCGGCGCTGATCAATGCAAGAATGCGTGGCGTCAAGATTTGGCTGCTGGTTGACGGATTTGGCTGCGCCGAATGGCCACAGGACGTCTTCAAGCCACTGATGGACGCTGGCGTGGTCTTTGCGCGCTTCAATCCGAGTTGGGGCCGCGGCTATCTGTTACGCAATCACCAGAAGATCGTGATCGCGGATGAAACGCGGGCGCTCATTGGCGGAAGCAATGTTCTTGCGCATTATTATACCGACGATCCCGGCGGGGCGAGCTGGCACGATCTGTCAGTGTGTATCGAAGGACCGGGCGTTGAACGTCTGTCGGTCTATTTCGATGGGCTGAGACGCTGGATGCTAATGCCGCGACCGAGTTTGCGCAGCCTGCTGCACCTTTTTTCCCGCCGCAGTGATAAATCTGGACCCCTGCGCTGGCTGTTCAATGGTCCGTTCAGTCGCTTGAGCCCGCTCACACGAAGTTTGAGACAGGATATTGCGACGGCCAAACGCCTCGACATGATCCAGGCCTATTTCTCGCCGAATTGGGGCATGTTGAGGCGTCTGACCAACGTCGAGAAACGGGGCGGAGAAATGCGCCTGATCACAGCAAGCCGCTCCGACAATACCACGACGGTTTCTGCCGCACGCCACTGCTATCGACGGCTCCTGCGCAACCGAATCCAGATTTATGAGTATTTGCCGCAGATGCTGCATATGAAACTGATCGTGGCCGATGATGCCGTCTATATTGGCTCGGCGAACTTTGACATGCGCAGCCTTTACATAAACGGCGAAATCATGGTCCGAATTGCGGATGCAGGCCTGGCGGATAAAATGCGGTCGTTTGTAACGGCGCACATTGTCCATTGTGATGAAATTACGAGGGCCGAACACAAGGCACGGTCAACCTGGTTTGCCCGTGTAAGATGGTTGCTCGCCTACTTTATCGTTTCCACCGTGGATTTTTCGGTAACGCGGTCGATCAGCCTGCGACGGCGCTAGTCCTTCCACGCCCAAAACAGGCAACAGGGTGGAACGTTCCAATACTCCATGCCCTGGTCAATCCGCTGGAAATGAGGGGCGATGAAATCGCGAACCTTGGCGCGGAACTGGTAGACAAGGAATGCGCCGCCAGGCCGCAAAATGCGTGCCGTCGCTGAGGCGATTGCCGGGCCAACTCCCGAAGGAAGCGTTGAAAAAGGCAGGCCGGAAAGGACGTAGTCGGCATGATCGAACCCGCTGTCCTTAACGATTTGCTCCACATCAGCAGCCGACCCCAGGATCGGGCGGAACCGGCTGTCCTTGATGGTGGCCGACAAGTATTCGATGAAATCCGGGTTTGTGTCGATGGCAACGTATGTTGCGTTGGGTGCCAGATGCTTCAATATATGAGAAGCGAAGGTTCCGACGCCCGGACCATATTCAACGAACAATCGCGTGTTTTCCCAATCGACCTTGCTCAACATATGAGTGATCAGCGTGTCGGAAGAGGGGATGATCGATCCCACCATCACCGGATGTTTGACAAAGCCTTTGAAAAACATTGCCCAAGGGCCGAGCCATCGGCGCACACGCTGTCTAGAAGCCAGTCCGGCGGATGGGGCTGTCATTGAAATCCTGCGACGGTTGATGGTCCTTCGCGTTCGCAAATGTTAGCTCGCTTGGCAAGCTGCAAATGGCTTCCGCTCGGCGCGTATCATCCCTAACGCGGTTCAGGTGAAGACGAATCAGACCAGCGTTGGACGCGATTTTGCGATCCTTTTCGCGGTGATGTTGATCACCGGCGCCGGAAATACGGCGCTTCAATCGGTGCTGCCTGCCATCGGGCGCTCGATCAATGTACCCGACAGCATCATCGCGACCGTCTTTTCTGTCTCGGCCCTCGTCTGGGTATTTGCGGCGCCTTATTGGGCGCGCCGTTCCGACAGAAAGGGACGGCGCGCAATGGTAATCCTGGGAATTGCAGGGTTTACCTTTTCCATCGCGCTTGTCGGGCTCATCCTGTTGGCCGGATTGTTCGGCTGGATCAGCCCGATGGCCACCATGCTTTCGGTCATCGCGGCGCGCGTCATCTATGGGCTATTCGGATCCGCCGCCCCTCCAGCAGCGCAGGCAATCGTTGCCCTGGGGACGAGCCGCGATCAGCGCGTAAAGGCACTCACCATGCTGGGATCAGCGTTTGGGCTTGGGACAATCCTTGGCCCTGCAATTGCGCCGTACCTGGTCCTTCCGGTTGTCGGGTTGGCGGGCCCAGCAATGGTTTTTGCGATGTTTGGACTGGTTACTGCGATTGCTGCGATGCGCTGGCTGCCTCCCGATCCGGTTGAAGAGGATTTGACAGACGCGCGTGGAGCCAATGTTTCTTATCCGTCGATTGGAGGGGCACCGACCGGGGCGAGTGTCACCCGGGCCACATCGGCTTTTGTCGACGCAGAACTCAAGCTTCGCGATCCGCGGATCTGGCCATGGATGCTTGCCGGACTGATCATGGGCCATGCACAGGCGATGACCGGTGCAGCCATGGGCTTTCTAGTTATTGATCGATTGCACTTGGATGTCACGGAACTCGCGACCCAGCAGGCGATTGGTCTGGTCCTCATGTCGGGCGCTGGCACCGCGCTTTTTGTTCAATGGGGACTGATTCCGCTTTTCAACCTATCCCCACGGACAATGATGACCGTCGGGCTTGGCCTTGCGGTTGTCGGCTTTATCGCGACATCCAACGCAACCAGCCTGTATGGAATATCGACCGGCTATGCGCTGTCTTCCATGGGTTTCGGTTTCACCAGACCTGCCTTTACCGCCGGATCGTCGCTTGCCGTCGGGCGTCGACTCCAGGGTCTCGTTGCGGGACATGTCACGGCAATCAACGGGGCCTCTTTCGTGCTCGGGCCGACCATTGGCGTTGGTCTCTATGAAATTTGGCAACCCTTGCCGTTTCTGGTCGCGGCCGCCGTTACGCTGTTCATGATTCCCTACGCGCTTGTCCGCCTTAATCTTTCGGACCGCGAGGAGCCAGCATCCCTGGAGCGATGAAGCCCATCGTAGGCGTCGGCTTGAAAGCATCGATCTTCAACTGGGCATGAATCTTTTCATATTCCCGTTCCATGTCCGATGTGACGGATGCTCGTGTATCGAGCAACGCACTTTCGAAATGCGCCTTGGTCACCTTTTTCGACTTCAGCGATTCACGCAGCGCCGCCAGTCCCGCGCGACGCACGAGATCCTCAAGGTCCGCTCCGGTGAATTTTTCCGTGCGTTTCGCAAGAGCGCCCAGATTGACGTCCTTGGCGAGTGGCATCTTCTTGGTGTGAATACCGAGAATATGCTTTCGACCGGCCTCGTCTGGTACGGTCACATAGATGAGTTCATCCAATCGGCCCGGCCGCATCAGGGCTGGATCGATCAATGTCGGCCGATTGGTTGCTCCGATGACGACGACCGACTGCATTTCCTCGATACCGTCCATCTCAGCCAGCAGCATGTTGACAACACGCTCCGTAACCTGCGGCTCTCCAGCCCCGCCGCTCCCGCGCGCGGGGACGAGGCTATCCATCTCGTCAATGAAGATGATGCACGGGGCAACCTGGCGCGCGCGCGCAAAAAGGCGAGCGATCTGCTGTTCACTTTCTCCATACCATTTGGAGAGAAGGTCACTTGACTTGATTGCGATGAAATTCGCCTCTGCCTCACGGGCCACAGCCTTGGCGAGCAGCGTCTTGCCAGTGCCCGGGGGGCCGTAAAGCAGGAATCCCTTGGCAGGGCGAATACCCAGCCGCCGGAAGGCTTCCGGATCCTTGAGTGGAAGCTCAATGCCTTCCTTGAGCCTTCGTTGTGCTTCATCCAGGCCGCCGAGATCTTCCCACCGAACGTCCGGCATTTGCACCATGACTTCGCGCATCGCGGAAGGCTGAATGCGCTTCAACGCTGCCTGAAAATCCTCACGCGTTACGGAAAGCATGTCCAGGACTTCGGGCGGGATAGCCGGATTCTCAAGGTCGAGCATCGGCATGATCCGGCGCACGGCTTCGATTGCGGCTTCGCGCGTCAGCGCAGCAAGGTCTGCACCCACGAAACCATAGGTTGTCCGGGCCAGCTCGACGAGGTCCACGCCTTCGCCCAAGGGCATTCCACGGGTGTGAATCGCAAGGATCTCCCTGCGTCCTCGTACATCGGGCACGCCTATGATGATCTCGCGGTCGAAACGTCCCGGACGACGCAAGGCCTCATCGATCGCTTCCGGGCGATTCGTCGCGGCAATCACGATCAGGTTGGCGCGCGGCTCAAGGCCATCCATCAAGGTCAGCAACTGTGCGACAAGGCGCTTTTCCGCTTCGCCCGTCACATTGCCACGTTTCGGCGCGATCGAATCGATTTCGTCAATGAAGATGATCGCCGGCGCGGCCTTGGCGGCATTTTCAAATACCTCGCGCAGCTTTTTCTCGCTCTCGCCATAGCCGGAGCCCATGATTTCAGGGCCGTTGATCAGGAAGAACTCTGCTGCGCTTTCATTCGCCACGGCTCGTGCCAGCCGTGTCTTTCCGGTTCCGGGCGGTCCGTGAAGAAGGACTCCCTTGGGCGGGTCCACGCCAAGCCGCTGGAACAATTCCGGGTACCTCATCGGCAATTCAACCATCTCGCGAAGCGCATCGATGGTATCTCCCATGCCGCCAATATCATCATAGGTCACATCGACACGGCGGGCGTCGGCAGGTTCCTCATACTCCGAGCGCAATTCGACTTCCGTGTCGGCGTCGATATGAACGATGCCCTTGGGACTGACGGACACGACCGTCAGGCGGATTTCCTGCAACGCATAGGCGGGCGCCGCGAGCATCTGGCGCAACTGGGGCGGCATATCGCTCCGATCAACCTGCTGTTGTCCTGCGGTCGCAACGACATCTCCGGCAGTCAGTGGACGACCGGCAAAGTTGCGCTTGAGCGCGGCTCCCGAGCCTTGCAGGCGAAGGTTTTGCTGCGCCGGAGCAAAAACAACGCGTTGCGCCGGTTTGGATTCAACCTTGCGAATCTCTACAAACTCGCCGGTCGCAACATTGGCATTGATCCGCGAAAGGCCATCAAGGCGGATAACGGACAGTGCCTCGTCTTCCGGGTATGGAAGGATCGCCCGTGCAACGGTTATCCGTTTGCCAGCGATTTCGATAACATCGCCCTCAAGCACACCAAGCTTGCTCATGACGTCGCGCGGCAAGCGCGCCAATCCGTGTCCGCTTTCTTCTGGCCGGGAATTGGCGACCTGCAATTTGGTCCGGTTGTTTTCGCTGTCGGCCATTTCACAATCCTGCTTGCTTCGAAGCAAACAAGATAGGGCGCCCGGCGGTACAAAAAAAGGGGCCGGTTCCGAGGAACCGACCCTTGAAAGTTTGATAGGAGAGGATGCCTGAAAGGCCTGATCTAGGTGCACCGCACCATAATATTGTGCAAGTGCGAAATGAAAAACCATAATTGCAAATATTGCATCTGACGGTTAAGAAGTACGTCGCTAAAGGAGAGCGTACGATATGCGTCGGTTGCCATCTTTGGCCGGAGTGGAGGCATTTGTCCACGTAGCACGTCTCGGATCGGTTAAGGCTGCTGCCGAGGAACTGGCGCTGTCATCTCCGGCTTTGAGCCGTAGAATACAATCCCTCGAGCGATTCATAGGTCGCCCGCTGTTTGAACGGCGGCACCAGGCGATCGTCCCCAATGATGACGGCGACAAGCTGATGTTGCTTGTCGCGCCCATTCTTGACTCGCTGACCGACGCCATTGAAACGCTGACGAGTCCCAATCCGCTGTTGCGTTTGCGGCTTGGCGTGGCTCCACTTTATGCAGCGCAGCAATTATTTCCGCGTTTGTCGGAGCTTCGGGAATCGCATCCTGCGCTGCACATTGACGTTGATACGGCTGCGCATGGCGTTTCGCGGCTAGGCGATGGACTGGATGCTGCGATTGTTCTTTCAAGAGAAATTGATCCAGCGCTCTATGCTCGGCGGCTCGACCGCAACATGGCCTTTGCGATTGGCGCACGTCGGCTAGTGCAGGGGCCGCACGCTCTCAAGGATCCAACACAGATCTCTGAAATAACGGTCATGATCCACCGGGACATGCCCGACACGTTTGATGAATGGCGAAAGGCATTGAGCATGCCGGATCTCGAACCTGCTGCGATCGATTATTTCGATTCAGGCCAACTCATGCTTGAAGCTGCGGCGCAAGGGTTGGGCGTCGCCTTCATGCATCAAAGCCATTTGGATGATGCCCATGATGAACGGTTGGTCAAGATTTTCGACGTCGAGTTCGAAAGCCCGTACAGCTACTGGTTCGTCTGCAGGCCTCGTGCATTGCAGCTGGAGCCAGTCAAGGTATTCCATGACTGGCTTGTCAGCTTGACCGATTAGTGGCCGGTAATCCTAGCTTACGGTTGCTTTGACGATCTTGCCCGGCGTGCGGGGCGGTTCGCCTTTTGGTAGCGCATCGACATGCTCCATGCCCGAGGCGACTTCGCCCCAGACGGTATATTGTCCGTCAAGAAAGCGTGCATCGTCCAGGCAAATGAAGAACTGACTGTTCGCACTGTCAGGATTTGAAGAGCGCGCCATTGAACATATTCCGCGGACGTGCGGTTCGCGGCTGAATTCCGCAGCAATGTTGGGCTTCGGCGATCCGCCCATGCCACTACCCGTTGGATCGCCGCCTTGCGCCATAAAGCCGTCAATCACTCGGTGAAAGACAACGCCGTCATAAAAACCATCGCTTGCCAGTTCAGTGATCCGTTCCACGTGGCCGGGCGCGAGGTCGGATCGCAGATTGATGACAACATCGCCGGTTTCGAGAGTGAAAGTAAGTGTATCGGCCATTTGGGTTATGCTCCTGAAAATATTGCGACGGCCAGTAAAAGCCTTGAGGCAGCGGCGCCACCTCTTTTTGCACATCACTTGATGATCTTTGCCAGGCCCTTGGAAAGCTGGAGAATACCATTGAGCCGTGCGCGGGGATCGCCCCAGGCGCGTGTCACCGAGAGGCGGCTGTCGGGGCGCAGTTTGGCGACCCCTCCCAAACGATCGACATAGGCAAGCAAACCGGGAAGGTCGGGGAAGTCGTCATTCCAGAAACTCACCAATGCGCCGCGCGGCCCAACGTCGATCTTGGCGATATGCGCCTTTCGGGCATTCAGTTTTACGTTCATGACGATCAGGAGGTTTTCGGTCTCGTTCGGTAATTTCCCAAATCTGTCAATCAGTTCAGCGGCGAAGCTTTCAATTTCTCTCGCGTCTTCCATCTCGTTGATCCGGCGATAAAGGCTCATCCGCAAATCGAGATCGGGGACATAGTCATCGGGAATCAGAATCGGTGCGTCGACCGTAATCTGAGGTGAAAGATCGCGGGTCCGCGCTTCCGCAATGCCGCCTGCCTTGGCGTCGAGAATCGCCTCCTCAAGCATCGACTGATACAGTTCGAAGCCGACTTCCCGGATGTGGCCCGACTGTTCGTCGCCGAGCAGATTGCCAGCGCCACGAATGTCGAGGTCGTGGCTTGCGAGCTGGAATCCGGCACCGAGGCTGTCGAGGTCAGACAGGATTTTCAGGCGCTTTTCTGCCGTATCAGTCATGATTCGCTCGGGCGGAGTAGTCAGATAGGCATAGGCGCGGATCTTGGCGCGCCCAACGCGGCCGCGTAGCTGGTAGAGTTGGGCAAGACCAAAGCGATCGGCCCGATGGATGATCATCGTGTTGGCGCTCGGGATGTCGAGACCGCTTTCGACAATTGTTGTCGAAATCAGCACGTCATATTTTCGGTCGTAAAAGGCGGACATGCGCTCTTCGACCTCGCTCGCGGCCATCTGACCATGGGCGATGACATAGCTCAGCTCGGGAACATTCTGCCGGAAAAATTCTTCAATTTCAGGGATATCGGCAACACGCGGCGTAACGAAAAAGCTCTGTCCGCCCCGATAATGCTCACGCAACAGGGCCTCGCGCAGGACGACCGGGTCCCAGGGCATGATATAGGTCCTGACTGCCAGACGATCGACCGGCGGAGTCTGGATGACTGACAATTCGCGCAGGCCAGACATCGCCATCTGCAATGTTCTCGGGATTGGAGTTGCGGTCAGTGTCAGCATGTGAACGTCAGTCTTGAGGGCTTTCAGCCGTTCCTTGTGAACCACGCCAAACCGTTGTTCTTCATCGACAATCACCAGCCCCAGTCGTTTGAAATCCACGCTTTTCGCCAGCACGGCGTGCGTGCCGATCACGATGTCGACGGTGCCATCGGTCAGGCCTTCGCGCGTGTTCTTCGCTTCGGCTGCAGGAACCAGCCGCGACAAACGCCCGGTGCGGACAGGAAAACCATGAAATCGCTCGACGAAATTGCTGTAATGCTGCCGTGCGAGCAAGGTCGTGGGGCAGACGAGCGCTACCTGCATTCCTGCCATTGCCGCGATACAGGCCGCACGAAGCGCGACTTCGGTCTTGCCGAAGCCGACATCGCCACAAACCAGCCGGTCCATCGGTTTCCCCGAGGATAGGTCTTCCATGACATCGTTGATTGCCCGATCCTGATCGTCGGTTTCGGTGTAAGGGAAGCGGTCTACAAAGGCCGGATAGGCCCCGGAATCAGGCTCGGCGATGTCAGCCGCGCGCAGTGCACGAGCAGCGGCCGTCGCCATCAACTCGCCTGCTATTTCGCGGATGCGATCTTTCATCCGGGCTTTGCGTGTCTGCCATCCAACGCCGCCCAGCTTGTCCAGGCCAACGCCGTCGCTGTCCGCGCCATAGCGGGACAGGACGTCCATGTTCTCGACAGGAACATAGAGCTTGTCGCCGCCTGAATAGCTGAGGGCCACACAATCATGGGGCGCATTGCCGACGGGAATTGACGTCAGGCCTTCATATCGACCGATTCCATGATCGGCGTGAACGACCAAATCTCCCGGCGTCAGCGTTGCCAGTTCGTTGAGGAAGGCATCGGCGCTTTTCTTGCGTTTTGCGCGACGGACAAGCCGATCTCCCAAAAGATCCTGTTCGGACAAAAGGGCAAGACTGGGTGTCGTGAAGCCATGATCGAGAGGCAGAATCGTCAGGGCGACGCGGTTCGTAGCGGCGATGGCTTGCGCTTCCTGCCAGCTCTCGGCGGGCACAAGTCCCGACATGCCGTGATCGGCCAACAGGCCCGACAATCGCTCGCGCGATCCAATCGAATAGGACGCGATGATCAGGCCGCGGCCTTCCCGCGCCTGCAGGGCGGCATGCGCAACGGCCGCTTCGTAGATATTGTCACTACGAGCCCGCTCGGGCGCAAAATCGCGCGCAGCGCTGACGCCGAAGTCGATGACCTTGGCCGAGCCTGGTTCCGGAAAGAGCGATGTGAGGTGGATCGGGTGTTCCGCAACGGCGGTGTCCCATTCTTTCGCGCCAAGATAAAGGGCATCGGGTGCAAGTGGTCGATAGCTGCCGGGATCGCTGCTTTGCGCGCGAATCCGGTTCGCGTGATAGTCGCTGATTGCGTCAAAACGGGCTTGTGCGGCTCCTGTCACTCCGGAATCGCGGACAATCACGCAATCGGGGCCGATATGGTCAAACAGGGTCGTCAGCCGCTCCTCGATCAGCGGAAGCCAGTGATCCATGCCAACCAGACGACGCCCCTCCGATACGGCTTGATAGAGCGGGTCTCCGGTCGCTGTCGCGCCAAACGTCTCGCGGTAGAGGCTGCGAAACCGCTTGATGCCCTGTTCATCAAGCAGCACCTCGGATGCGGGCAGCAGGGTGAAGTGTTCGACCCGACCTATGGTGCGCTGGTCGGCTGGATCAAATGAACGGATGCTCTCGATTTCATCCCCGAAAAAGTCGAGCCGCAATGCGTGGCTTTCGCCCGACGGAAAGAGGTCGACAAGGCTGCCGCGCATCGCGAATTCGCCCGCATCAGCGACAGTGTCACTGCGAACATAACCATTGGCGTGCAACAACGTGGCAAGCTGGTCACGGTCGATCCGCGCACCGGGTTTCAAATGGGCCGAAAGCTGGCGAACCCTGAACGGCGTCAGTGTGCGTTGGGTGATCGCATTGATCGTCGTGATCAGCAATTGGGGCCCGGCTTTCGGCCGTTGAAGCTCCGCGAGGCAAGCCAGCCTTTCCGACGTCGAGCGCAGCGACGGCGATGCGCGATCATAGGGAAGGCAATCCCAGGCGGGGAAGGACAGCAGTTCGATCTCGGGCGCGAAGAAATGGGCTGTGTCAGCCGCACCCCGCATCGTGGCTTCATCGGCCGCAACATAGATCGCCCGGCCCTTGGTTGCGCGAGCGAGGTCGGTCAGCAGCCAAGGCAGGAAGCCTGCCGGGACTCCAGCGAGCGTCAGAGGCGTGTCCGCTGCCAGGATGCGGGGGAGGGTTTCCATTTCAGGAACCCGGCGCGATAAAATCGAGCTTCTGAAAAGCATCCATCATCTTGCCCGCCCATTGGTCGGGTGCTGGTTGGACACGCAACCCCCAGGCCATGATGTCTACGTCCTGCTCTTCGAGAAAGGCTTCAAACCAATTGATTTCATTTTCGTCCCAGCCCGCGCCTTGCGCGTCGAAAAAACCGCCAATCATCATGTCTGCCTCGCGCGTGCCGCGATGCCAGGCGCGGAATTTGAGACGTTTGAGGCGTATGTCGCGATCCATTGGATGTCCTGCACTTGGCAACAGCAATTGGCCGGTCACGCATTTTGAACTGCGTGGCCGGCTGAGTTAAGGTAGCACCGATAGACATGCGCCCCGATTTGCTCAACCCGCTCTTTGCAGAGATCGAAGTGCTCAAAGGCATTGGCCCTGCGCTGGCCAAGCCGCTGGCGAAGCTTGGTTTGGCGCGGGTAATCGACTTGTTGTTTCATCTGCCGACGGGTCTTGTCCATCGCCAGCGCATAGCGCGACTCGACGATGCGATAGAGGGCAACATCGTCTGTGTTGAGGTCACGCCAACCGACTATCGGCAAGCGGGTGCGCGCGGGCCGTTCAGGGTCTTTGCAGTCGACAGCCAGGGAGACATGCTCACGCTCACCTATTTCGGAGGCGGGAGTGGGTACGCGCGCAAACTGCTGCCTCTTGGCGAAAAGCGGCTCGTGTCAGGAAAGCTGGAGCTTTACGGGCAGGAACGCCAGATCGTTCATCCTGACTATGTCTTGCCTCCCGACGAAGGCGCAAAACTCCCGGAAAGCGAGGCTGTTTATCCGCTTTCCGAAGGGATCACTTCGCGAAGGCTGGGGCAATTGGTTGCCCAGGCGATACCGAGGATACCGAAGCTGGCGGAATGGATCGAGCCCAGCCTGCTTTCCTCACGTGAATGGCCCGATTGGCATGCCGCAATTGAAACGGTTCATCACATCCCCGGGCACATCGCGGCGCGCGAACGTCTGGCCTATGATGAAATTTTCGCTAACCAACTGGCCTTGATGCTGGTGCGTGCATCGTCCCGCCGCAGACGCGGGGCGCCGCTTTCAGGCGATGGGCACCTGCGCGATATGTTGCGGTTGCCCTACATTCTGACCGGGGCACAGCGACGGACGATCGGAGAGATTGAAGGCGATCTGGCCCAGTCGACACCGATGGTCAGGCTGCTTCAGGGCGATGTCGGTGCCGGCAAGACGCTGGTTGCGCTCCATGCGTTGCTGGTCGCGGTCGAATGTGGCGCACAAGGCGCTATGCTGGCGCCCACCGAAATCCTTGCGCGCCAACATTATGATACGCTGCGGGCGCATTTGGCAGGCTTGCCGGTCAATGTCGCGATCCTCACCGGTCGAGACAAGGGCAGGGCACGGGAAGCAACCCTGATGGGACTTGCGGATGGATCGATCCACATTCTGGTCGGCACGCACGCTATTTTTCAAGAAGCGGTAGCCTACAAGAGTCTGGCGCTAGCCGTGATTGATGAGCAGCATCGCTTCGGCGTTGCCCAGCGCCTCTTGCTGACGCAAAAATCGGAAAAACCCCCGCATTTGCTTGTGATGACCGCGACTCCGATTCCCCGGACTCTTACCCTGACCCACTATGGCGAAATGGATGTCAGTCGCATCGACGAGATGCCGCCGGGGCGACAGCCGATCGACACGCGTGTGCTTTCGGTTGAACGTATCGACGCGGTTGTCGATGGGCTGGCACGCCATATTGAGGCGGGCGGGCAGGGATATTGGGTTTGCCCGCTCGTGGAAGAAAGCGAAACCAGCGACCGTGCGGCAGCCGAAGCGCGGGCCGCGTCGTTACGAGCGAGATTCGGCGAGAGGATCGGCCTGATCCACGGGCGGATGAAGGGTCCGGAGAAGGACTCTGTCATGCAGCGCTTTCAAAGCGGCGTCCTGGCAATTCTTGTCGCAACGACCGTGATCGAAGTTGGTGTCGATGTTCCGAACGCGACGCTGATGATTGTTGAAGAAGCGGAACGATTTGGACTGGCCCAATTGCATCAGTTGCGCGGCAGGGTTGGTCGAGGCTCGCAACACTCGGTCTGCCTGCTCTTGCGCGGCATCGTGCTCAGCGAAACGGCCCGGGCGCGATTGGCGCTGATGCGTGAGACAAATGACGGTTTCCGGATCGCAGAAGAGGACTTGAGACTGCGCGGCGCCGGTGAAATTCTGGGCGTTCGACAGTCCGGCGAAGCGCAATTCCGGCTCGCGACGCCTGAACTTGTCTCTTCGCTGATTCAACCTGCAACCGATGACGCGCGATTGCTTGTCGAGCGCGATGGCGGACTCAACGGGCCAAGAGGGCAGGCGGCGCGAATGGCCCTCTATCTGTTCGAGCGGGATAGCGCGGTTTCGTTGCTGCGATCAGGTTAGAGTGGCGGTGATTCTCCAGTCAACGTTCCCCCGCCTTCTGGTCATTTCTATTGCGTCTGACGCTTTGGCGCGCCTGCGAGTCGTACCCGTTTTTACAATTTTGGGTTCATATAAAGAAAGGACGTAGCTTGGCGAAGTCTTCCGGCTGCATCAGTTGTTCGAATTCCCCGCCAATGCGATCGCCAAGAGACCAGAGCATTGTCGCCCTCACCCATCCGATCCTCGGTAATTCCACGAGTACCGGTGCATAGTCGAACACGGGGCAGGGTGTCATCGCCATGAAGCCCGTGCGTGAAATATTGGCAATTCGCGCGGGATGTTCGGGTTGCCCCTGAACCCGTATCCGCACCCAAAGCGCAACGTCAACGCGTTCTGCTGCTCTCCGATCGACCGCAAAGACCCGCGATGCGAGCGTGGCAGGTGTGGTCACCATGATATCGTCCTCTTTCTTTACCGAGCCGGAATGATGCGGCCATTCCCGCTAACTGGCTGATAAATTTGAGGCTTAATGAAGCGTCAACCTTAAGTCGAAGTCAACACGCCGTGGAGCTTCTTTCCGGCCGAAATCCGAATAGGTACCGTACCCATTGTGATCCGTGCAGCTTCATCCGTCACCTGCACGCCATCAATGCGGGCGCCACCGCCCTTGATAAGGCGCTTTGCTTCGCCCTTGGACGCGACAAGGCCAAGCATTGCCAAGGCATCGACAAGGGCAATGCTTCCGTCGGAGATCGCCAGGGTCGGCAGTTCATCCCCGGTTGTGCCTTCCTCGAATGTCTTGCGTGCCGTTTCAGCTGCAGCCAATGCTGCTTCGACTCCGCGACACAGTCCGGTTGCCGCATTGGCAAGTGCGATCTTGGCAGCGTTGATCTCTCCGCCTTCAAGCGATTCAAGCCGGGCAATTTCAGGCAATGGCAGGTCAGTGAACAACCGCAGGAATCGGCCGACATCGGCGTCCTGGGTGTTTCGCCAGAATTGCCAGTAATCATAGCTTGGAAGCGAATCTTCATTGAGCCAGACTGCACCCGATGCCGTCTTGCCCATCTTGCCGCCGTCGGAAGTCGTGATGAGTGGTGTCGTTAAGCCGTAAACCTCGGTCGAATCGATACGGCGAGCCAGTTCGATGCCGTTGACAATGTTGCCCCATTGATCCGAGCCGCCCATTTGCAACCGGCACGCGGCGCGGCGCGACAGCTCAAGGAAATCATAGGCCTGAAGGATCATGTAGTTGAATTCAAGGAACGTCAACGGCTGTTCGCGATCGAGCCTCATCTTGACCGAATCAAACGCCAGCATCCGGTTGATCGTGAAATGCCGGCCGACGTCGCGCAGGAAAGGAACATATTCAAGCGTATCGAGCCAATCACCATTGTTCACCATGATCGCGTCCGTTGGGCCGTCACCAAACGTGAGGAAACGTTCGAACACCTGGCGGATCGAGGCGATATTGGCGTCGATATCCTCCCCCGAAAGCAGCTTGCGGCTCTCATCCTTGCCCGAAGGATCGCCGACCTTGGTTGTGCCTCCGCCCATCAGGACGATGGGCTTGTGCCCGGCCTGTTGCAGCCGGCGCAGCATCATGATCTGGACCATAGAACCGACATGGAGCGACGGCGCAGTCGCATCGAAGCCGATATAGGCCGGGATGATCTGCTTCATTGCAAGCGCATCGAGCGCGGACGCATCGGTCATCTGATGGATATAGCCGCGCGCGTCGAGCGTGTTTAAGAGGTCTGATCGGTAACTGGTCATGGCGCGCGGGCGCTTAGCATGGGGAATGGGGTTTTGGAAACTTATCGGTTGCTTCCGCATCCTATGATGGACCCCAACAAGGTGAAAGGGGTGAGCGTCGAGATCATTTATTCGGAACGTGACGGCGATTTGCTGCTGACCTATATCGTTTCCGGAGCTGAACACGTCAAATTGCCGGAATGGGTTTCACCACATCGTTGCGATCGGCTTTGGGAGACCACTTGTTTTGAGCTGTTCGTTCAACAAGAGGGATTGGAGCCCTATTTTGAGTTCAATTTTTCGCCTTCAACCCAATGGTCTGCCTATCGGTTTGATCGGTATCGCGAGGGGGTGCGTGATACTCCTCTTACCATTGATCCGCATATTGATCGTGGCTTGAACGACGCTGGCTTCGTGATCAAAGTTGATTTTGATTTGGCTCGTTTCCCTGACACTTCTCTGCGCTTGGGCCTTTCCGCCGTGATCGAGGAAAAGGACGGCACCAAGTCATATTGGGCGTTGGCACACCCACCTGGCAAGCCGGATTTTCACCACAAGGATTGCTTTGCTCTGACGCTTCCGGCACCGAGCAAGACATGAAATTCGGTATCGATCGCCTTCTTGCTGACCCCGCCCTGCGCGCGCCACTTGCCGGGAAATGCGTCGCCCTGCTCGCGCACCCTGCATCAGTGACGCAGGACCTGACCCATTCGCTTGACGCGCTGATGGCCACTGGCGTGGACGTCACGGCCGCTTTCGGCCCGCAGCATGGCCTGCGCGGGGACAAGCAGGACAATATGGTCGAGTCGCCGGACTTCAATGATCCTGTGCACGGGATTGCGGTGTTCAGCCTCTATGGCGAGGTGCGCAGGCCGACCGGCCAGATGATGGGCACGTTCGACACGATCCTGATCGACCTGCAGGATCTGGGCTGCCGTATCTACACCTTCATCACGACGTTGCGTTACATATTAGAAGCAGCCGCAGAACACGGAAAATCGGTCTGGGTACTTGACCGGCCCAACCCTGCGGGCAGGCCTGTCGAGGGCCTGACGCTGAGGCCAGGTTGGGAGAGCTTTGTCGGTGCTGGACCGATGCCGATGCGCCACGGGTTGACACTTGGCGAACTGGGCTTGTGGTTCATCGACACGCTCAAACTCGATGTCGATTACAAGGTCATCGAGATGGAAGGTTATCAGCCCGAGGCCGGCCCTGGCTACGGTTGGCCGCTAGGTGAACGGATCTGGATCAATCCCAGCCCCAATGCGCCGAACCTCAACATGGCGAGAGCCTATGCGGGGACGGTGATGCTTGAAGGCACGACACTTTCCGAAGGACGCGGAACCACGCGCCCGCTTGAATTGTTCGGCGCACCGGATTTGGATGCGCGATTGGTTTTGGCCGAAATGCAGTCGCTTGCGCCGCACTGGCTTGAAGGCTGCGCCTTGCGCGAATGCTGGTTCGAGCCGACATTTCACAAGCGTGTCGGCAAACTCTGTCACGGCATCCAGTTCCATGCCGAAGGACCAGGATATGGGCATCAGGCCTTCAAGCCGTGGCGTGCGCAGGCGCTTGCGTTCAAGGCTATCCGCCGCCTCTATCCGGACTATGATCTCTGGCGCGATTTTCCTTATGAGTATGAGCTAGGAAAGCTCGCGATTGATGTAATCAATGGTGGGCCCCTCTTGCGCGAGTGGGTCGATGATTCAGTTGCAACGCCTCCGGATCTTGAAGCAATGACGCTGATCGATGAAGAGGCATGGCGTTTCGAACGAGAGCCTTATCTGCGATATTGAGGCGTGATCATTTCTGAATCTGCTTGCGTTGCGACGGCAACGGCGTAGCTTCGCTCCCTGTTGTTTTGCGTTCAGGCGGACCGGGAAGGTGCTGCAGGTACCATCCTCAACCAGAGGAAAATGACGTGAAGAAACTTACGCTAGCGATCTTTTGCTGTGTCCTTGTGGCTTCCTGCAAACCTGCAAAGATTGAACACCCGACCCTTGAGGAAGCTGGCAAGATTGCTGATGCTGCCGAAGCCTCGTTCACGTCTGGGGATCCGTTCCGGATCATGGAGCACTATGCACCCAATGCAGTGTATTTTGATGCCTCCATCAATGAGCCGACCTCCGATCGTGCCCTCGCAACGAAGTGGACGGAAAACTTTGTTGCGTTGAAGCCAACCAGTTTTTCACCGGGCACGCGAAACCTGCAAATCCTTGGTTGGCATTTGTTCGTAAGCTCGGGAATCGCGACGGTGGAGATCAAAGGAAAAAGCGGCCCCGAAAAAATCCGTATCCGGTATACCGACGTCTATCAGTTGCAGCCGGACAAGAGTTGGCTGATCGCGCACGAGCATTTGTCCAACCTGCCGAATCCTGCTGCTAAATGAATCGACAGCCCTTTTTTGAGGCACCTTCAATCCGGGAATCGCTGGCGGTTCCGGCCGACGTGTGGACATGAAACGAGGATGAAAACCCGCTCGAAGCTTCACAGATCGGGGCTTCAGCGGGGAGCGTGGATGATAGGGTGCGCGCCTGGTATGAAACGCTTGGCTATGGCCCCGGGTATAAACTCCCCGGCCTTTCACACCGTATGGGGCACGGGATCGGCATGGATGGGCACGAGCCGGTCAATCTGGTCCATGGTGAAGTGGCTCCGCTTGAAGTCGGGATATGTTTTTCCAATGAGCCCGGGATTTATATTCCCGGCAACTTCGGGATCAGGCTCGAAGACTGTTTCCATATGACGCCGGAGGGCCCGCGCTGGTTTTCGGTGCCGCCACCATCGATTGACAACCCTTTTAGTTAGTCGCTTCGCCTGTGCTTCGGAGTAAAATTTACGACAGGCACGCCAAAGCGCCCTTTGGGGTAAAGGGGGACGGGACACATGGTGCGGACGCGGGAGCGTCCGGCGTGTTTTGCATTGGTGGGTCAAAGCTGCAGGAGTGCGTAACCGGCACCCCCGTCTCCTGCACCGCCTTTGT
>JANOFN010000009.1:0-292374 GCA_031413655.1 Sphingomonadales bacterium
GCTCCGGTGATAGAGCGCGAGTGAGGCATTCAAGCGGCCCCAATCCTTCTGGATCGCCACCTCATAGGCTGTTGTGAATTGCGGACGCAGATAGGGATTGCCGACCTTCAGCAGTTCCGGATCGTCATATTTGGGGAAGACCCGCAATTCCGGCTCACCGGGGCGATCGACGCGGCGGTTGTAGAAAACGGAAATGTTGGTGCCGCCGCCGAGTTTGGTCGTCAGCCTCACATTGGGAAAAAGTCGGAAATAGTCATAGGCGTCGTTGCGCGGATAATAGATGTTTGCCGGATCGAGCGTATAACTGATATTGGTTTGCTCAGCGCGCAGACCTGCCTCGATGGTCAGGGCGCGCGTCTCGCGTACCAGATTTACATAGCCGGAATAGATTTTCTCCGTCCATTTTGAATGGTCGCCAAGGCCCGGATAGATGATCGACATGAAGCCCGGTTCGGTAAGATAGCGCACTGGTATCCACCGATACTGCAGCTTCGTTCCCACTTCGACGCGGCCGTTGCCCATAGGCCGCACATAATCGATCGAGACCGGCACCGTGTTTTCGTGCGCGATGATATGGGTAAGGTCTGTTCCGGTGCGGATCGGCGATACCTCGTTGAGGCGATAGGTCTCGTTCTCCCAGCCGCGAATATATTCCGCCCGAAGCGACAGCGTGTGCCCTGCCTCGGGAAAATCATGGCGATAGTTGATCACTGCGGAGGCATGCCCGGTCTGTTCATTCTCGCGCCAGAACCAGAAACGCGTGAGCGTGTTCGTCGTCGTTTCGATGAATGGTACCTGGGCGACGTCAAGATGGTTTTCGAGGTCGAACGCTCCGTTGATCGACAGCGTGTCATTGTCTCCAAGTCGCTGGTCGATGCCGCCCTTCAACACATATTGGGTCTGCTTGCGGTTCTCCGGCACCTGGCTGACGATGATGCGGCCATCGTCATAAAATCGCGTCGAGAACTCGTTGTTGGGCAGTTTGCGCTGCTTCAATAGCTCGCCCTGGAGATGCCAATCGGCTTTCTCGCCATTGCGGTTCAAGCTGAAATAGGGCGCGATCTTTGGCGTCCAGTCGAAACTGCCAAGCTGGGTCGGCAGGTCTGCCTTGCGGCGGCCGAATGCACCGAAACCTCCCTTGAGGCCCACATGGCCCGACCAGCCGGTCTTGCGTTGGGTGCGCATCACGATGTTGATGATGCCCGCACTCCCCTGCGCGGCATAGCGAGCTGACGGGTTGTTGATGATGTCGATGCGTTCGATATTGGCGGCGGGGATGCTGTCGAGGCTGGACTGGTTCCCGATGCCAGTCAGCGCCGATGGCTTGCCATCGATCAGGATCGCCACACGGTCGCTGCCACGCAGCAGCACCTGTCCCTCACGCTCGATCGTGATGCCGGGCAGTCCCCGCATCGCCGAGAGCAATGAGCCGCTTTGCGCAAGCGCGCTGTTCGCGACGACGAAGCTGTTCGCGCCGGGTGAAAGCAGGACGTCCTGCGCTCGGTTGCCGGTTACGACGATCTCTTGTGCAGGCCGGTGAAGCCCGATTCGTCCGACGTCGAGCGCGGTGGTCGTCTCACCGACAAGAAATTCGCGCGATACGCTTTCATAGCCGGCCGCAGAGATGCTCAACCGATAGTAGCCTTCGGCCAACGCGCCAATCACGCTTCGGCCATCCTTGTCTGTCACCGCAATCGCGTCGGGTTGATCGCTATTCTGCCGCTCCACGACAAGCGCTGCGGACGCAATCGGGGTTCCGGTGTCGGCATCGACAATATGAGCCGAAATGGCCGCGCCCTCGCGTGCAATCGCGATTGAGGAAGTCAGCGCGGAAGCCGCGATGAGAAATGTCGCGGAAAGTGCTGGTCGCAAGTTCATTCCTCCGAAATGGCCTGATAGCCGGGACGAGAACGCAAGGATCTCGGATCGGAATCGCCGATACGCCATGCGGGCCAAGTCCAAGTTGAATGGACAATAGTAATTCATGCAGCGGCCTTACTCAAGAATTGTAAATACCTGGTATAGGACGATCTCCAGCATTCTCCGTCACCGCTCTCACGCTTCTTTGGTCTTCGCGGTGACCGGTTGACGATCGTTCTTTGCGCTTTTGCACTGACGCCCTACGGCCCATTCACGTCCTGACTTTCTCTCTCAAGGATAGCAACCATGATCGTAACGGAATGTGATCTGCCACCTTCCAGCGTGCTTGATCGCCAGATTGTCGATTCAGCCTATTTCCGCGATTCCTACCGTGCGCCGCTGCGCAATCCGCGACAGGATATGGTCGGCATTTTCTTTGCGATCTTCGGCCATCACCCCGGCTGGATGAAGGCCTTGCTCATCGCCCGCAACTGGATTGCATCTCGGTGCGGGCTTAACGTGCCCGCAGCCTCGGACATCATGAACGCCGCCCGCAAGGAGCATTATCAGGTCGGCGACACGATCGGACCTTGGCCGATTTTCTCTCTGAGCGAGACCGAACTCGTCGCCGGTCGCGACAACAGGCATCTTGATTTTCGGCTTTCATTGATGCGGATCACGCATGACGAGGTGCCGAGCGTCGTCGTTTCAACGATCTGTTCGGTTCACAACTGGTCCGGGAAAGCATATTTGTTCTTTATCGTTCCGTTTCACAAATGGGGCGTGAAACGGCTGATCTCGAAGGCGATCATCGCGGGCAGATTATAGCCTGTCCGATGCTGCTTTAAGGCGATCTTCGACTGCCTAACCCACAAAGCGAAGCAAGCTCATTCGTTAGATCGGCGGTGCTCCGAAAGTGTCGTCGATTGCGAATGTACGGTATCCGGGAGCCTTAAATGTGCTCGCCATCCCGACGGCGGCCTGAACGAGCCAGAAAAACTTCCGGCCTGTTTGCTGCTGTCGCGTAGGTTGCGGCCGTAATCGCCAATGCGCCGATCAATACTGCATGCCCTATCAGGCTTGCGGCCAGTATCGTGTAGCTCCCAATCGCTATCGCAAATGATATCGCCCACATCCAGCCAAGAACCTGCAATGTCATATGCCTGGTCGTAAAATCAGGGATGTGGCGCAAAGGGCTAATTTCGTGATCGAAAACATAACCCCACATAAAAGCAATTGTCTTTCTCACGGCGCCTATCCTTGATGTTAAAGTGTGACCAAAATCGAAGTGTAAAAAACTGCCGAAGATTCGAATTTTTCGGAACTTTTGTTTACTTCTTATCATGAGCCAAAGCCAAGTTGCTTTTGGATCGTTCTTGTTATTATCAAAGCTTTTTGCAGTTCAATAGATAGCCTTTAGTTCATGTCGCTTTCAGGGTGGCAAACCGAGTTTGCCGAGCCATTGCGGAGCTTGTTTCCAACTAACGGTTGGATACCGTTTGATCCTTGCGGGTTGAACACACTGCTTGATCGACGTCAGTGGTTTCGTTCACGCTAGCGACAGTATGATGCTTTCATCAGGAACGTTATGGCCATTCCCGCATTTCATTTTGCCGCTTCGCTTGCCCTTGGAATCGGTGCGGCGCCCTCGACAGAGGCTGTAACCGTTTATCCTTCGGGCCGGGTGCATCGCCTCTCACCCGAAGAAGCACAAGCCGTTCAGGATGCCGCCGCAGACCGCAATATCAACGCCCCATCGCTCGATGATCGCCCGGTTCCCGACGGACGCATTCATGGCGAAATCGGGTTTGGCATTGGCACGGGCGGCTATAATTCGATCTTCGGTACAGCGTTCATTCCGCTTGGTGACGACGGATTCGCCGCCCTCTCGTTTGAACGCTCCGATTTCGGCAGGCACCGTTTTCGCCGTTAGGCGTTACTCCGCCGCAATCGCGAGCGGCTCTTCGTCCTGAGCTTTGATCGCACCCGTCGCCTTGTAGAAGTGCATTGCGCCATCTTCGAGTTTGCCATGGCGCATCAGTTTCTTGTCGGCTCTGTAGTTGTGGTAGATGATCCAAGGATCGACATCACCCTGCTTGGGAACAAGTCCCTGGGCGCGCTGCACATAGCCTGACTTGAGGTTCATCATCCCACCTTCGGCCTCACCGACGCCGTGAGGCTCTGCGACGCAGATGTCCGTTCCTGTCTCGCGCATATGGTTTAGCAGGCGGCAGACATATTCGCTGATCAGATCTGCCTTCAGCGTCCAACTCGCGTTCGAATAGCCAAATGAGGAGGCAAGGTTCGGAATGTCCGAATACATGCAGCCCTTGTAGCTGAACGTCTGGCCCACGCGGCGTGGCTGGCCATCGACGAGCAGTTCAACCCCGCTCATGATCTCCATCTTGAGGCCTGTTGCGGTCACGATGATATCGGCATCGAGATGCTTGCCCGACTTGAGGACGATGCCGGTTTCGTCGAAATGATCGACATGGTCGGTCACAACTTCAGCCTTGCCGCCCTTGATCGCCTCGAACAGGTCAGCATCGGGAACAAGGCACAGTCGCTGTTCCCAAGGATTGTAACTCGGCGTGAAATGTGTTGCGACATCATATCCCGAAGGAAGCTTCTCTGTCGTCAACTCCAGCAATTTCGAGCGCACGAATTCGGGATTGCGTTGTGTCAGGTTGAAGAAATAGGCCTGCATGTTGATGTTCTTGAACCGCGTGATCGCATAAGCGAGTTTATGCGGCAGGAACTTGCGAAGGCGATTGGCAAACATGTCCTTTGCCGGACGTGAGGCAAACCAGGTTGGCGATCGCTGGAGCATCGTCACGTGCCCTGCACCCTGCTGAACCATCGCCGGGATGATCGTGACAGCCGTCGCGCCGCTGCCGATAACGACTGTGCGTTTGCCCTTGTAGTCAAGATCTTCGGGCCAGAATTGCGGATGGAAGACCGTGCCCTTGAACCGGTCGCGTCCCGCGAATTCGGGCTGGTATGGATCGGAATAGCTGTAATAGCCCGTGCACATATAGAGGAAACGGCATTGCATCTGAACAGTCTCGGCATCGCCCTTGCGGACGGTGACAGTCCAGCGCGCCGTATCACTATCCCAGTCGATCTTGTTCACGCGATGATTGTAGCGGATGGACTTTTCGATTCCGTATTCGCGAGCGGTCTCATGGAGATAGTCGAGGATTGACGGTGCGTCGGCGATCGATTTTTCATGCGTCCATGGTTTGAAGCTGAAGCCCAGCGTATGCATGTCTGAATCCGAGCGAATGCCGGGATAGCGGAACAGGTCCCAGGTCCCGCCGATGGCATCGCGGCCTTCGAGAATGGCAAAACTGCGATCCGGGGCGTTCTTTGAAAGGTGCACGGCTCCGCCAATGCCCGATATGCCCGCCCCGACGATCAGTACGTCCAGCGTTTCCATTGCCATTCCCTCTCATTCTTCCTCGACCGCTAAACAGTCTCGAAAAGCAACGAATTTGTCAACTATTTGGGGATAATCCGCGAGTGACGCTAGGGCGCGGCGCTGCTATCGAGGTCATCGATCCAGTGGAGCCAGACAAGAATGACCGATTCGCAGCAATCGCCGCCGGAAGTGGAAGACGCCATGCAGGGCTTGGTCGAGGCCGGAACGCAGGCGATCAATTTCTGGCGTCAAGGTCTTGATTCCTGGGCACCGCTGCTCGCGCCGCTCGCCGCGGCCGGTCGGGATAAGGTCCATCCGCGCGACAAGCGCTTTGCCAGCACCGAATGGGAGCACCCTGTCTTTGACCTGATGCGTCAGGGTTATTCGGTGATGTCCGACTATATGCTCGGCGCCGTCGAAAACCTCGATAGCGTGCCACCCGAACAACGCGCACGGATTGCCTTTGCAGTGCGCACGATCGTTGAGGCGATGAGCCCGGCCAACTCACCGTTCACGAACCCCGTCGCCCTCAACCGCGCGATCGAGACCAAGGGCCAGAGCCTGATGTCAGGGATGCAGCATCTGGCTGAGGATCTGAAACGCGGGCAAATGACTCACACCGATCCTGACGCGTTCCGGCTTGGCGAGAATATCGCGGTCACGCCCGGGAAGGTCGTGCACCAGACAGCTTTATATCAGTTGATCCAGTATGCGCCGGCGACTGAAACCGCGCTCAAGACGCCACTGGTCATCTTCCCGCCCTGGATCAACCGCTTCTACATTCTTGATCTCACCGCCGAGAAAAGCTTCATCAAGTGGTGCGTGGATCAGGGCATAACGGTGTTCGTGGTCTCGTGGAAATCGGCCGATGCCAGCCTCGCCGAAATCGTCTGGGATGACTACATTGCGGCCCAGATCGATGCGATCGATACCGTTCGGGGTTTGCTTGACGTCAAGGACGTTCACGCCATCGGCTACTGTGTTGCCGGTACGACGTTGGCAGCGACGCTGTCTATTCTCGCGGCACGAGGCGAGGCGAACAAGGTCAAATCCGCCACCTTCTTTACCGCACAAGTCGATTTTTCGCGCGCGGGCGAGCTTTTGAATTTCATCGACGACACGCAATTGAAGCTGATCGAGGGGATAGAGACTGATGGCTATCTTGACGGACGCTATCTGGCGCTGAGCTTCAATCTGTTGCGTGGCAAGGACCTTATCTGGAGCACGGTGGTCAGCAACTATCTGCTTGGCCAGGATTATCCTGCGTTCGACCTGCTTCACTGGAATGGAGACGTCACGAACCTACCCGCAAAATGGCATCGCGCCTATCTCTGCGATCTTTATCGCGACAACAAGCTCGTCCAGCCCGGTGCATTAAGCGCGTTCGGCATCCCGATTGACCTCACAAGTGTCGAAACCCCGTCGTTCATCCAGGCTGGCCGGGAAGACCACATCGCACCCGTCGAAAGCGTCTGGAAGATTCGCGACCAATTTCGCGGGCCACTCACATTCCTGCTGGCGGGCAGTGGGCATATTGCCGGCGTGGTCAATCCACCGGCACAGATGAAGTATCAATACTGGACCAACGACGCACCTGTGACCTCACTTGAGGAGTTCGTCGCCGGTGCAACCGAAACCAAAGGCAGTTGGTGGCCCTACTGGGTCGAATGGCTCAAGAGCCACGGCTCGAATACCGTGGTTGCCGATGCGGCACGCATTCCAGGCGGTGGCAAACTTCCGGCAATCGAAGATGCGCCGGGGACTTACGTCAAGACACGCTGACGCTATTTGCGCTGGCTGACTTTCCAGTCCTGGACTGCCTTTAGCGTATTGGTGACATGGTTGCGATAGTCGCGGTCCGAATAGGCATAGACGATTTGCCCATTAGGCGCGATGACATAGGATGTGCGGCTCGAACGGCCGGCCACAGGAAGGGCGACGTCATAGGTCTTGATGATCATCGGGCTTGCGACGGCAACGGCAAATTTGTTGCGACACTCCTCCTTTGAGAAGCGCTGAAGATCTTCGATTTTATCCCCGGCAAGGCCGATGACCGTTGCCCCGGATTTCTTGAACGCGCCAGTTTGCTCGGCAAACTCGTGCGCTTCTGCCGTACAGCCCGGCGTGAAGGCGGCCGGGAAGAAGTAAAGCACAACCGGGCCTTTCTTGAGCAATTGGGAAAGGGACAGGTTGAAGGATTTGCCGGCAAGAGCGCCTCGGGTGGAAAAGTCCGGGGCTTTTGCGCCCGGGTTGAGCGCCGCGGTTGCGGGCGTCGCGGCGAGGATGGCAAGGATAAGGGGAAGGACGCGCATCAGAATTCTCCACTCGAAAGATTTGAAACGTCGCTAGCTGTTTCGCGCGACGAGCGATAGGCGTTACTGCCTGAACAGCGTTGCCTGACGCTTGACAGTTTAGCGACTCGAGGCTAATCCGACTTCACTTCCAAAACACCGTTCCCACGGCGGCGCCTTTTTGCGCGCGTCGTGTTTCGTGTATTCTGGAAGTTCAAAGCGTCGAGATGGGTCGGTTCGCCAGCCGCCCTGTGGAGCAGGAGATCAAAGTTCATGGCACGTATTGCAGGGGTCAATATCCCTACCAACAAGCGCGTTGAAATTGCGCTGACTTATATCCACGGCATTGGTCCAACCAAAGCCAAGGAAATAACGACCAAGCTGGGCATCACGCCAGAGCGGCGCGTTCAAGACCTGAATGATCAGGAAGTGCTTCATCTGCGCGAAGCGATCGATGCCGGGTACACGGTCGAAGGTGATCTTCGTCGCCAGACGGCAATGAACATCAAGCGCCTGATGGATCTTGCCTGCTACCGCGGGTTGCGCCATCGCAAGGGTCTTCCGGTTCGTGGCCAGCGCACGCATACCAATGCGCGCACACGCAAGGGCAAGGCCAAGGCAATTGCTGGCAAGAAGAAATAGGCCTTCACCAGTACTTTCAAGCTTTCAGATCTAGGTCAGGAATTCAAAATGGCACGCGAACCACAGCGCATAAAGCGCCGCGAGCGGAAAAATATCACGGCCGGCGTGGCCCATGTCAACGCCAGCTTCAACAACACGATGATCACCATCACCGATGCTCAGGGCAACACGATTGCATGGTCATCGGCCGGCACAATGGGTTTCAAGGGCAGTCGCAAATCTACACCCTATGCTGCCCAGGTTGCCGCGGAAGATGCAGGTAAAAAGGCCTCCGAACATGGCGTCCGTACGCTGGAAGTCGAAGTAAAGGGTCCGGGTTCGGGTCGCGAGAGTGCGCTTCGTGCGCTTCAGGCGGTCGGCTTCCAAATCACTTCGATCCGCGACGTGACGTCGATCCCGCACAACGGAGTGCGTCCGTCGAAACGCCGGCGGGTCTAATTTGTTCTGGCAGGGCGCGTTCGCCCCGCCAAATTGTTTCAATCGGTGGCAAGGCGGACGCGCCTTTCACCCAACCCCAAGGGGAAGACCGTGGCAGTCAATACCAGGAACTGGCAGGAACTCAAGAAACCCGACACGCTCGAAAAGAAAACGGGCGGCGATGCGGGGCGCAAGGCGAGCTTCATCGCCGAGCCGCTCGAGCGTGGCTTTGGCCTCACACTCGGCAACGCGTTGCGACGCGTGCTGCTCTCCTCGCTTCAGGGCGCGGCGGTAACGTCGGTCAAGATCGAGAACGTGCTTCACGAATTTTCGTCGCTGGCTGGCGTGCGTGAAGACGTGACCGACATGGTTCTCAACATCAAGCAGATTGCGATCCGCATGCAGGGCGAAGGCGCCAAGCGCCTCCAGCTTTCGGCGACTGGCCCTGCCGAAGTGACCGCAGGCATGATCGCCGTATCGGGCGATATCGAGATCATGAACCCCGATCATGTAATCTGTCACCTCGATCAGGGCGCTTCGCTCAACATGGAACTGACCGCCGATACCGGCAAGGGCTACGTCCCCGCTGCATCTAACCGTCCAGCGGATGCCCCCATCGGCCTGATTCCGGTCGACGCGCTCTACTCGCCGGTCCGCCAGGTCGCCTACAAGGTGGAAAACACCCGGGTCGGGCAGGAACTCGATTATGACAAGCTGACGCTGACGATCGAGACAGACGGCACGATCACGCCAGATGATGCGCTCGCTTATGCCGCGCGCATCCTGCAGGATCAGCTCCAGCTCTTCGTCCATTTCGACGAAGCGATGGCGCAGTCGGCGCAGCTCATCGGGATGGCTGCTCCGTCTCCATCCGAGAGCGCAAGCGACAGCAACAGCATCAACCGCTACCTTCTAAAGAAGGTGGACGAGCTGGAACTGAGCGTCCGTTCGGCCAACTGCCTGAAGAACGACAATATCATTTATATTGGCGATCTTGTGCAGAAGACCGAAGCCGAAATGCTGCGTACGCCAAACTTTGGCCGCAAGAGCCTGAACGAGATCAAGGAAGTGCTCTCGAGCATGGGCCTGCGTCTCGGTATGGACATCCCCGGCTGGCCGCCCGAGAATATCGAGGAAATGGCCAAGAAGCTCGAGCAGGAACTGCTGGGCTGAGTCCTGGCATCTTAATGAAAACCGAAAGGGCCTCGCGGGAACGCGGGGCCTTTTCTTTTGAAGTTCGATTTGAACAGATTACTCCGTTCGGTTCGCCGCAGCGTTAACTCTTCGGCAGGCTTTGGCCGGATACGTCTCTCATGTGATTGCGCCGGTTCGAGACGTCGGACCGCGCCAGTGGCGGAGGGCAAGATGGGCGAAATGGTTCGGAAGCTGGCGGTTTCATCGCTCTTGGGCGTTGTATTGCTTTCAGGCTGTGCGTCGAATCCGGTAAAGCCTGTGGCAGTTCGTCCGCCACTTCCGACACCTCCAACCGCCGCCGCATCGCGGCCCGCAGCGACGATCAACGCCAAACTCTCCGGAAACGAAGCCGTGTGGCATATGCGTTCCGCGTTGAACGTTGCGGCGTTGAGTTGTCGAACCAAAAAAGCCTACAGTGTGGCTCCTGCCTACAACCGTATGCTCACTCGTCACAAGGCTGTGCTGGCTGCTGCCAATACTGCGGAAGTTGCACCGTTTCGCGCTCGTTACGGGGCGAAATGGGCTGGACCCTATGATACGCATGCGACGAGGCTCTACAATTTCTTCGCCATGCCAGCCGGGCAGGCACAATTTTGCATAACTGCCGCGCAGGTGCTGGCCAAGACAAACGCCATCACCCCGGATGCTCTGGTCGATTATGCGCCAAAGGCATTGGCGCAACTCGAAGCCCCTTTTCTGACGCGGCAATCGGTTGCGAGACGCTGAACCAGCCTAGCTGGTCGCAGCCCCTGTGATCCAGATTGCGGACATGGCGATGATCGCAAGCAATAGCGACGCTGCAAGCACATAGCGGACAATATGAGGCTGGCTGCCGCCGCTGGCCTCTTCCTCAGTGACGTGGATTTCTTCGCCTTCCATTCGCATGGTCTTTCTCCTGCGGGAGATGGGAACCATCTGGCCCAGATCACGATCCATAACACTGTTTAACCGCTTGCAACAGCATCGTATGGTATTGGAGAACACCGTTGCTTGTCGAACATAACTGGTTTCGTTAGACTCGATTCGATGAGAATAATCGGCCATTTTTTCTTGGCAAAACTATCAGCTGCCGCGTTTTTGTTGGCATTGGTCGGCCCCGTTTGTGCAGCCGAACCGCTTGAAGGCAATTATCTACTTTCGCAGGTCGACAATGCAGGCGGCGAACTGCAGCTGCAAGCCGGCGGTCGCTACGAATGGTTTATCAATGCTGGAACGGTTAATCGAAAAAGCGCCGGTCGATGGCTGCGGGCGGGCGGTATCATTGCGTTGACGCCCGATGATCCTGAAAATCCATCAGGTATCACTTTTGGGGTTCTTACAGCACCATGGGATGACGATGCCGAGCGGCGGTATCTTCGCGCGACGTTCGAGAGTGATTGGGCGAATGTTTTGGAGCGGTGCCCGCTTTATACGGTTAAGGTGCCGCAATTCGAGGGTTTTGCGGCCGATGATTCACGGGATTGGCACGCATATGCTCGGACTGCGCAGTTGGCGGTCAATGCGGCACACCGCAAGGCCAATGCAGCGATTGCGGATTGGGGAAAGACGAAGGAGGGCTCGCCTGAATGGGACGCCAGCCTTAAGGCTGCTTCCGATGCGTTAGCCGCCTATAATCGCGCAGATTTCTATGAAAGGGATGCCAGAGAAAAGGCGAAGCTGCCGACCCCGTCAGAGCGTGAAATTGCCTATCCAGAAAAATGTGCGATACCAAGAGCGCTGCCGACCTACGAACCTGTGCCCAAAGAGCGGCATCCACAAATCGGCATCATAATTGGCAACCCCGAGGTCAATACTGCGTTTGTCGGGGTGCAATTCTCGGTCATTTTTTCCGATGGATCCGCCATCGAACGGATCAGTGGCCCAGGCGGGTGGACCAGCCTGCCAGTCCAACCCGGAAAAAGCGTCCGCGCCGTGCGGGCTGAGGTCGACATCGACGATCCAGGCAGGTTCACCTTTCCGATCGCGTTGTCCGGCCACGGGGTGCTGATCATTGACATTAACCCTGAGGCTTTCGCCGTCATGAAGCTCGAACCGACAACGCTTTCGATCGAACAAGATGGCAGTCTGCGTTCCAAACAAGACGGAAATGGAATCTATTTGCGGAAATAGGGCGATCGATATCGTCTGCGGAACTCGGATCGCAAAAATCAGGCTTCGTCTCAAGCGGATAGTTCCGGAGTCCGCCCCTTGCAGGCTTCTGCGATCATCGCGTTCAATCGTTGGGCATGGGTCCGCCAGGCGCGCTCCTGATGATCGTTCCATCCGATACCGGCCGCATTGGCAAGCTCTTCAACAACCATGTCGACAAATGCCATGTAATGGGACTGAGGAATCTCTCCATAGTTGCGATGAAGATCGACAAAGTTGGTAATTGTTACGGGCACCCAGGATTCATCGGCTGCAAGGCCGACCAGAGCCTCAATCGTCTCATTCGTCATCCGGCCACTTGCCGCCGCGAGGTTGATGAAGGCCGGACGCTGTTCGGGGAAGGTCGCAAAGAACCGCTCAAACAGGCCAGGAATGATGTCGATATTGGCTTCCGCGATGGCAACAAGGGTTGCCTCCATCTGGTCGGAGTCCGAAGTGTCGGTCATGCCGTTTCTGGCTTTCCGAACGGCCATTCTATCACATCGCCGACCCATAGAGCCCACCAGACAAAGACTGGTTGAAACGCGAGCCTTGGCGCATGATACCACCAACTCAAATGTGCGCCACCAACCGCAATATCATTAATCGCGTGGTTGATGTTCGCCGGAAAAACGCAAATTGCATAGGCGGCAAACGCAATCCCCGCGGCGACCCTGAGCGGACGAATGAACAGCAGCGCGACCGCGCCAGCGATTTCGCACAGCCCTGTAAGAAGCACGACCGTTTCGGGATAGGGGACCCAGCCCGGCGTAATCTGGAGAAAGCCTCCGGGTGAGCGGACGTGCGCCACGCCTGCGATGAAATAGATAACGCCCAACAGGACCCGCAGGCTTGTTCTTGCCCGTTCTTTCGTATTCATCATGGCCCGGTTATCACCATTGCGGATTACCCTGTCAAAGGGGAATGCGCGGGTGGCACCTTAGTCCTTGATCGTGACCATGCCGACTGGGTTTCCCTTGGTGGAAGGCGCCGCTGCGCTGCTCTTTTTCTTTTCGGCCTTGGGCTTTCGTGCTTCCTTGTTCGATTTCTTCTGACCCTTTGCCATGATCTCTTCCTCTCGTGGGTGCCATTCGCCCCGATCCGTCCTTAGAGAGAAATGCGCCAGAACGCGTCATGAATTCGGTTGTCCGGTTTCAAATCCAGCCCGGTGCATGAACGACTTCGAGCTTCATCCCGTCCGGGTCTTCGAAGAACACGGCATAATAGTCGCCCGAATACTGCGGATAGTGCGCTGGAGCATCCAGAACCGTGATACCATGCGTTTGCAGAAGGTGATGGATAGCGTCGACATCTTCGCGGCTCTGCGCGTGCCAGGCAATGTGGTGGAGACCCGGCGCGTAGCGCTTGTGGATATGATCCAACACTGCGGGTTCACATGGGCGCAGGCCGAGTGAGGCCCCATCTCCTTCGGAACCCAAGTCCCATTCGCAGCCCTGCGCGTCTTCTTTGACCATCCTGTAACCCAGAAATTCGAGGACCGGGCCATACACGCGGCAAGAGGCAGCCAGATTGCTAACGTTCAGGTCGATATGATGAAATCTGCCACGCATCTTATCCGCCACCTTCGCATCCCGTGTTGCCAATCCCGGAATTAGTCTGCCGCGCGGGGGCAAGTCAAAGTTCGGGGCTATGCAGCCTTTCGCAGCCGCGCAACCGGAGCAACGTCTCTCATCTTGGCGGGCATCCTGTTCCACGCGTCGAGCGCGGTGATCTTGTAGGCCTCTGCCAGTGTCGGATAATTGAAGGTGTGCTCGATAAAATAGTCGATCGCCGCAGGTCGGCCTGCTGGGCCGCTGCCCAAAATGACGAGATCATATTTTGTCATGCTGATTTCCTTGGTTATCGAATATGAAATCCGGGGCGCGGGACAGGGGTTTTGGCAAATTCGATATGTGTGGCAGCGGGCGCGCCTGTCAGCGCTTGCACGACCGTATCCGTGTTGATCTTCGTATCGAATTTGATGCCGACCTCGCCGCCTCGGGTCCATGCAATCTTGGCCCGCAATTCGCCGACACCCTTCAAAATGACCTTGACGGGATGTCCACGTTTGAGTTTGACCGGCAATATTGTCCGAATGCCGCCGCTGGAAAGATCAAGCACGCGCGACGTTGTCGATGGAAGCATGTCATCAAACTTGATCGTCGCAAGCAACAGCATCCCGATGCGCGCGCTTGTCCGGCGATCAGAGTCGTCCTTGGCCTTGCGGCTGGAAACATCGACGGTTGTCGTCACCTGATTTTTCGCTTCTGTATCCTGAGCATATTAACCATGTCAGGAGGAACGGTGCGACGGACAAAAGATTAAGCAGGAAATCGACGCTTTGCCAGCAAATCGAGCCTGTCACGGTCGGATTGAACTGATCAGGCCGTCGAGCTTTTGTGACGGGGCGCCATTTGATCGAAGGCTGGGGCGATATCGGTCAGCAATTCTTCAACAATGCGGATCGCTTCTGAAGACAATCGCAAAAGATAAGATCTGCCGTCTTTATGGTTCCGGGACCGTTCGATCATTCCACGATCGGACAAGACCGTGATGTAACGAAGCGCGGTTGTGATCGGAACCATTGCTGCCGCGCATGCGCTTGTGACGCAAACATCCTGATTCTTGCTGTTGTGAATGTACAGATCGAGAATGATGTCCCAGGCCGGATCGGCAAAAATATCCGTTCCGAATTGCGACGTCATCAACGCATCGCGCCGACGGCGAAATCGGTATAAATTCTCGGCAATGGTCGTCAGGCTTTGTTCGGGTATTTTTCGCGGGCCCTCTTTGGCCTCAGTACTTGTGCTGATCAGTCGCGACAGGAGACTGACAAAAGTTGAAAGTTCCTTGCCATCGAGGCCAAGCGCAGACAAATCTGATTTGTCCTGAAAGATGTGAACATCACCCATGCCGTCTCTCCCCCGACAATATTTCACTTCATTCTAACATCCGTCATGCTTATATCTGGCTTCACGAAATATTCTTACGCGTCGATAAAAATTTCTAATGTATTCCATACCTAATGCGCAGGATTGTAAAGTTTAAAAATGGGCTTTGCTGGCGATTTTCAAATTTTCCCAGACCGGGTCCGCGTTGTTCGGCGTCGTTTTGAACATGCGATCGATCATTTCCAGCGCTTTTGTGCTTAGTTCCAGAACAGGCACCGGTTTGATGTCTCGTCTGGTGACAAGGTCATTGGATTCAAGCATCGAGATGCAGCGCGTCAATGTTTCCGACGAAGCGAGCAGAACAGCGCTAAGATCGGCAAACGTGAAGGGCCGGTTTTCGGTGCGGGCGGCATGAAGAAGCAGGATCGTTTCCCATGAAGGGTCCGAATAGAGCATGTTACCAAAAATTGCGTCTCGCGTGCGGAGAAACTTGCACATGGCTTGAACGAGGACACCCTGATTGTCGGGATTTGTCACATCCTGACGCAAGTATTCGTCCATTTCGGACGAATGCAAACCAAACACTGAATTTTCTTCGATCGGCGGAATCTGACTGTCCTTTTCCCTAGCTCGTCAATTCGCGAAACGCCTTCGGCTTGAACGCCACCTGCAGAATACAAACTGTTAACCATTTTTACTGGAACGAATCCAAGCGCTTATTGCCAGTTCCATTTGCACCAAAAACATGACATAATGCGCCATGGCCGATATGTCGAACGATACCCCTGTACTGCCAATCCAGCATATTCGCATGGCCTTGCGGACGCTGAATGCGCCTGTCGATCTTGTCGAAAAGATATTGGACGGTTCCGGTATTGTGCTGGCAGATCTTGAAAGGCAAAGCTTTGAAATGCCGGTTTCGGCCATTTGGCCAATTTGTGACAATGTGGCGCAGATATTCGGAGAAGACTGGTTTTTCCAGCAACCAATCCTCTGGAGCCTGGCTACACATTCGGAATTGGGAATGGCCATGCGATTTGCGCCAGATTTTGGAACCGCGATCGACGTTGTCAGTGAATTCACCCACGTACGCTGGTCCGTGTTGCGTTTGCTGCGGAATCTGACCTTGGACCATTCCAACCTCACGCTTACGATTTTTCCGATGGTCCGCGCTAGTCCACAGAATTGGCGGATGGCGAATTCTATTGCCTGGCTTTCGTTCCAGGCGACGGCGAAGGCCATTCTTTCCCATGGAGCCGAAACGATACGGTATCAATTAATGGGCCCGCCGCCGGGCTATGGCGAACGGCTCCTTGAATTGTTTGAGGGTAATGCCTCTTGGGGCCATGAGCGGGCGACTATCATCGTTCCAAGAGTGCTGTGCAAGCAAGTGTCTCCGCTTGCGAGCAGCACGTCCTTTGCGCTTGTCTTGGCCGCGCTCCGCGAAATCGCACTGCAGAAGGGCCAGATCAACAATTTGACGGCCCGCGTATCCGAATCGCTTGATGGGGTGACGAGGGGACGCATCGATGCCGTTGAAGTCGCCCGAGCGATGGGAATGTCCAAGCGTACGTTCGAGCGCAGACTATCCGGGGAAGGGTCCAATTTCAGGGACTTGCTCAACGAGTCGTACAAAAAAAGGCTTGAACACCTGTTGCTGGACACACGCCTGACTGCGGAGGCCATCGCGGATCGGTTGGGCTATCATGATGCGTCCAGCCTCTTGCGCTCGTGTCGCCGCCTGTACGGCATTCCCTATTCGCAACTCAGACGCGAGGTGAGAGCCAAGCAGGCAAGGTGATGAACGGTCTGGATTCATTCAAGGTTCCGACGCTTCGCATGGCATGCTCCAACAATCGAATCGTAACGCTATTTCGAAGGCCAAGCTTGTGAAATTCAATGACCTGTCGTCGCCCATTTCGCTAATCGAGACCCGCCGGTCGGGTAAGCCGCGCGACATGATTGCGCCAGGACCAGGCCGCGCGGACCTTGACCTTATACTTGCGGCGGCGATGCGTGTGCCGGATCATGGAAAAATCGCGCCATGGAGGTTTGTCATCATTGATGCCGATCAACGCGATACGCTGGCATCCTTGTTGATGGACGCATATCGCCGTGAAAAGCCGGAAGCAGGGCGACTTGAGCTGGAGTCCCTGGAACAATTTTCTAAACAAGCACAATCTCTTGTTGTCGTTATTTCGTGTCCTACTGAAGGAAGCAAAATTCCGCGCTGGGAGCAGGAACTGTCGGCTGGTGCGGCCTGCATGACGATGCTCTACGCGGCGCATGCGCTTGGCTTTGTGGGGTGCTGGCTGACTGGCTGGGCAGCCTATTCCCCGACCGTTCGTGACGCCTTTGCCGGTTCCGATGATCGGATCGCCGGCTTCCTTTTCTTTGGATCTCCAGGTCGTCCTCTGGACGAGCGTCCGCGGCCGGATTTCAACGATGTCGTGCGCCGTTGGGAAGGTCAGATTCGGGGCTGACAGCCCGATAAAATTAGTGTATTATCTTTGCATGACACCAAATGATTCTGGCGATGTTCCGGTTTATATCAAATTGCGCGGCCTGTTGGCGGCGGCAATTCTTGAAGGACGCTACGCCGAAGGGGAGCAATTGCCCTCCGTTCGCGCCTTTGCCGCCGATCATGGGGCAAACCCACTGACCGTCGCCAAGGCGTATCAGGCATTGCAGGACGATGGTTATGTCAGTGTCCGGCGCGGTGTGGGCATGTTCGTTGCAGAGGGCGCAACCGATCGCCTTCGCATACAGGAACGCGAAATCTTCCTGACCAAGGTCTGGCCGCGCATGCGAGCGCACATTGAACGGCTTGGCATAGATCCGGTGGAACTGGTCGCACGCGAACCCGCCTGAACTCTGGTCAAGCGTCGTCAGGGATTCTATACCCCTTTCGCCCTCCTGATCGAGTAAAACGTTCCATGGTTTTCAAGCGGCTGTTTGGCCAGAAAGAAGAAGTCCCGCCGCGCATTTGGACTGCGCCCGACGGGCAGCGGATCTATGCGATTGGCGATATCCATGGTCGGCTCGATCTGCTCGATCAGCTGATTCTGTTGATCGAGGAAGACAATGCGAGCCGCAATCGTGTGCGTACCCAGTTGATTTTTCTAGGAGATCTTTGCGATCGCGGCCCTGATTCACGCGGTGTGATTGAACGTGTGATGCAACTCGCGAGCGCGAGCACGGATGTCCGCTTGATAGCGGGAAATCATGAGGAATTGCTGATCCGCACCTGGGATGGTGACCGTCGGTCTGCCGGGTTGATCAACCGGGTCGGCGGGAAGGAAACCATGTTGAGTTACGGGATCGATGAAGCAGACTACGACAAAGCCGATCTCGATGAACTGGTCGAACTGATTTCGAGCCATGTCCCCGAAGACCATATTGCATTCCTGAAAGGCGCGGATGACTGGATTGTGGCTGGCGATTTTCTCTTTGTGCATGCGGGTATTAGACCGGGTGATGCGATTGAAGAGCAGCGGACCAGTGATTTGCGCTGGATTCGTCGCGAGTTCACCGATTTTAAGGGCGATCATGGCATGTTTGTTATCCATGGGCACACCATTACCGAAGAGGTTGATGCGCAAGATAACCGCATTGGCATCGATACAGGGGCTTATGCGACAGGAAAACTGACGGCAATTGGCATCGAAGGAACCGAACGCTGGTTCCTGCAGACCTAGCGCGACCGTCTACAAAATCTCGCGCACAATATCCTGGGGACGACAGAGTCGGACGCCATTTTCGGTTTCCACCAGAGGCCGTTCGATCAGGATTGGTTCTTTGGCCATTGCGTTCAGGATAGTGGCCCCTTCCGCATCCAGAAGCCCCAGTTCTTCTGCAGGCGATCCTCGAGTCCTCAGGCCCTCGCGTGGGGTGATTCCCGCCTTTTCATAGAGATCCTGGAGTTTTTTTGCCGTTGGTGGGGCCTTCAGATATTCAACCACCGTCAATTCGACACCGTCCGCCTCTTGCAGGATGGCCAAAGTCTTGCGCGATGTGCCGCAATTGGGATTATGCCAGATCGTGGCTTTCATGCGTTTTGCCTTTTTTAACGGAAAACTGATTCTTTTTGGTGTATATTGATTCTATATTGAAGCCTGTATCGATTTGGAGATTGATTGCGGGATGATTGTGAACCGTCGACAATTTGTGGCTGGGACAGCTGCGCTGGCAATCATGCCGGCGCCTGCGCTGGCGGCTGTTGATGACGACCGGCTTCGCTTCATTGCGCATCGCGAACTGACCCGCAACAAATCCGCCATATGGCTGCGCGACACCGTGGGCATTGCCGATTTCAGCCGCCCGTCAAACGAACCGCGTTTTTTCGTGGTCGATATGGTTGCTGGCAAGGTCCGTCCGTTTCTAGTGGCGCATGGGCGCGGTTCCGATCCCGAACATGAAGGGGTTGTCCGCAAATTCTCGAACGAGTTTGAATCATTCGCCTCGTCGCGCGGAGCCTTTCTGACGCATACCTGGTATGAAGGCATGCATGGACCCTCGATGCGACTCTATGGTCTCGATCCGGACAATTGCAACGCGGAAGCCCGCGCGATCGTGGTCCACGGAGCGTGGTATGCCAATCCCGGAATGATTGAAAAATGGGGAAAGCTGGGCCGCAGCGACGGCTGCTTTGCTTTCCCGGAAGCTGACTTGATGCAGATCATCGCACGGTTGGGGCCGGGGCGGCTGATCTTTTCCGACAAGATTTAAGCGCCTGGCGCCTCGATCGGCACGATGACCGGCGGCGGCGTTGCGACCTTTTCCTGCCTTGGTTGGGAGAGCGATGCGATCACAGGCGCATCCCGCCCGTAAATGTCAGCGAAGCTGTTCAGCTTTCCATCACCGTTGCTCGCCATCGTGAAGTAATTGATGAAAACCTGGACTGGTTGAGTAAATGGAATCCGGTCGTTCAGCCCGCGCTTGAAAATGTCGGCGGCTTCGTGCGGATCAAAATCGGCCTGCAGGATCGACATGAGGATTGCGAACTCAACGGCTCTGTCGGTTCGGATACAGCCGTGGCTCAGGGCACGCACCGGGCGATCAAAAAGGTTGCGCGTTGGCGTATCATGCAGGAAGATCGCATGCGGATTGGGCATGTCCATCTTCATCATGCCCAGTGAATTGCCCGGGCCGAATTTCTGGACGACAGACAAATTCTTGCCAGTACCCGTCCACGTATAGCCGCGCGCTCGGGCGGCGGCCGGGTTCTTGGCAATGAGGGCGCCGACGCTTTCCTTGATGATGCTTTGCGGGATCGTCCAGGTCGGATGGATGATCATCCCAACCGCCGTCGAATCGAGTTGCGGGGTCGCCGTCTTGGGCGCGCCGACGATCGCGCGATAAGTCGCGATATTCTTTCCCTTGCCAACAACGCGAACCATATATTCAGGCACATTTACATACACATAGCGCGTACCAAGATCGCGCGGGAGCCAGCGCCAGCGTTCCATATTGGTCCTGATGACCTGTTGGCGTGCCGGATCTTTAGTTGCAGCCAGCGCCGTCTTGAGCGCGGCATAGTCGGGATGGGTCGGCTCGACGGAAGCAAACACGCCTTCAAAGTCATGGCTATCAAGGGCCCTGCGAAGCAGCACTTCAGTCAAAAAATTTGTGGCATCAGGATCGCGCACGAACCATTGCACGCGTGCCGAATAGGGAGTCCGACCATCACGCAGATCGACCAGCAATTTGGTGAAGGAAAGTGTGGCGATATCATTCAGCGCCAAGCCTTCACCGGTCAGAATAGCGGCCCGCAATGCATCGAGATCATAGTCGATCGGATTCAATCCGCGTGCGCCCACACCCTGGATCACGGTAAGCAGGGCTGAAACGTTGCCGATTGTCCAGGCGGGAGCCGGCTGAACTGGAATCGCCGCAGAAGCGGCCGGTGTTGGCTGGGTGGCCGGAGGGGGCACAGGCTCGGCCACCTGCAACGAAGGCGGGATAAGATCAACAGGTTGGGCGGGCCTTTTGTTCTCGCCCAATACCGGGCTTGCAAGCGCGAGCACCAACCCTGCACCTGCCTTGATCGCTGCCTTTGTGAACACCATCTACGCCTTCGCCTTCTGCCTTTTCCGCGAGCCAATCTTCAAGCCATTTGATTGAATAATTACCATTGATCACGTCCGGCGCCCGTAACAGATCCTGATGGAGAGGGATATTGGTCTTGATCCCGTCAACCACCATTTCTTCAAGCGCTCGGCGCATCCGCATCATGCAACTTTCCCGCGTTCGGCCATAGACAATCAGCTTGGCGATCATCGAGTCATAGTGAGGTGGCACACGATATCCGGCGTAGAGTCCGCTATCGACACGGACATGCATGCCTCCTGACGGGTGGTAGGATGTGACGAGTCCGGGCGACGGCGCGAAGGTGCGTGGGTCTTCTGCGTTGATCCGGCATTCCATCGAGTGGCCGCGGAACTCCAGCATATCCTGTGTCACCGAGAGTTCTCGTCCTTCAGCTACCCGGATCTGTTCGCGAACAAGATCGAAGCCGGTAATCATCTCGGTCACCGGATGCTCGACCTGGATACGTGTGTTCATCTCGATGAAGTAGAATTGGCCATCTTCCCAAAGGAATTCGATCGTGCCCGCGCCGCGATAGCCCATATCGGCCATGGCCTTTGAGACGACGCCGCCCATCCGCATCCGTTCTTCTGAACTGATCACGGGGGAGGGCGCCTCCTCAAGTACTTTTTGATGACGCCGCTGGAGCGAACAGTCGCGTTCGCCAAGGTGGATGGCATTGCCATTGCCATCGCCAAAGACCTGAAACTCGATATGGCGCGGATTACCGAGATATTTTTCGAGATAGACTGTTGCGTCGCCGAATGCGGCCTTCGCTTCGGTTCCGGCCTGAAGCATTTGGGTTTCGAGTTCGTCTTCGGAATTGACGACCTTCATGCCGCGCCCGCCACCGCCCGATGCCGCCTTGATGATCACCGGATAGCCGATATCCTTGGCGATCTTCTTGGCCTCACCGACATCGTCAATTGCGCCGTCCGACCCCGGAACCAGCGGCATGCCTAGCGCTCCGGCTGTCTTCTTGGCCTGGACCTTGTCACCCATCGTCCGGATGTGTTCCGGCTTCGGACCCACAAAGGCAATTTTGTGCTCCTCGACGATCTCGGCGAAGCGCGCATTTTCAGAAAGAAAGCCATAACCGGGGTGGATCGCATCTGCATTGCTGATTTCTGCCGCCGAAATGATCGCCGGGACGTTGAGATAGCTGTCCTTCGCCGAAGGCGGGCCAATGCAGATCGCTTCATCTGCAAGCCGGACGTGCATCGCATCGACGTCGGCCGTCGAATGGACCGCCACGGTCCGGATTCCCATTTCGTGCGCCGCGCGGTGAATGCGAAGGGCAATTTCACCGCGATTGGCGATGAGCAGCTTTTCGATGGTCATTATTCAATGACGACCAGTGGTTGATCGAACTCGACCGGTTGCCCGCTTCCGACCAGGATCTGCGTGACCTTGCCCGCTCGTGGTGCAACAATCGGGTTCATGACCTTCATCGCTTCGATGATCAGGATCGTGTCACCTTCCTTGATGCTACCGCCAACTTTGACAAAGGGCGGCGCATCCGGATCTGGGGTTAGATAAGCTGTGCCAACCATCGGCGATTTCACGGTGCCGGGGTGATCGCCCACTGGCGCGACCGGGACTGCAACCGGTGCCACGGCGGCGACCGATGCTGCTGCCGGAACAACTGCCGCAGTCGCTGTGACGGTCATGTTCCGAACGACACGGATCTTGCGCCCGCCATCCTCGACTTCGATTTCGGACAGTTTTGTTTCGTCGAGCAATTCAGCAAGCTGGCGTACCAGCTTCAGGTCAACCTGCATGACGCCTGATTTATCGGTCATTGAACCCCCAAATTGTTGTGATGATTTGCATTGTCAGAGCTTCGCCGCGGCGTCCAGCGCCAGCGCATATGATTTGGCGCCGAATCCGGCAAAACTCGCAACGGCCGCCATCCCGACATAGCTGATCTGCCTGAACGGTTCGCGTTTCATCGGATCGGACAAATGGACTTCAATCACCGGAACGGCAATGGACTTGATCGCATCGTAAATCGCGATGGAGGTGTGCGTATATCCGCCGGCATTCAGCAAAATGGCCTTTGCCCGGCGTGAACTAGCTTCGTGCATCCAGTCGATCAGATGGCCCTCATGATTCGACTGGCGCATATCAATGGCAAGGCCGAGCCCTCTCGCCTGATCTTCGAGGCGTCCTGCAATATCATCGAGCGTTTCCGTTCCATAAATATCGGGCTCGCGCGTTCCCAGAAGATTCAGGTTTGGACCATTGAGCACATAGATCACTGGCAAGTCAGACATTTAGTCGTGGTTCCGGTTGCGAGGCGTTGTCCGCCCCCTATATGGGCTGCAATCGAAAAGGCCAAGAACGAGTCCCCAGCACATGCTTTCCATTATCCTGAACGGCGACCTCCGCACTGTCCGGCCTGGCAGCTCGATTGCCGATCTGGCGGCTGAAATCGGACTTGATCCGAAAAAGGTCGCGGTCGAACGCAATCTCGAAATTGTGCCGCGATCGACGCTGGCCGATGTGTTGATTGGCGAGGGTGACCAGATCGAGATCGTGCATTTCGTCGGCGGCGGACAGGGCGACACCTGGACCGTAGCGGGCAAAACATTCACCTCGCGGCTGATCGTCGGCACTGGCAAATACAAGGATTTCGCACAGAACGCAGCGGCGCTTGAGGCGTCGGGCGCGGAGATCATCACGGTTGCGGTCCGGCGTGTGAATGTAACCGATCCCAAGGCGCCGATGCTGACCGATTTCATCGACCCGAAGAAATACACCTATTTGCCGAATACTGCGGGCTGCTTCACGGCCGACGATGCGATCCGCACTTTGCGGCTGGCGCGTGAAGCTGGCGGCTGGGATCTTGTGAAACTCGAAGTGCTGGGTGAGGCGCGTACGCTCTATCCCGACATGCGCGAAACGCTCAGGGCGACCGAAGTGCTTGTCAAAGAGGGTTTCAAGCCGATGGTTTATTGCGTCGACGATCCGATTGGCGCGAAACAGCTGGAGGAAGCCGGGGCGGTTGCGATCATGCCGCTTGGCGCTCCCATTGGCTCAGGGCTTGGCATACAGAACCGCGTGACCATACGCTTGATCGTTGAAGGCGCAAATGTGCCAGTGCTGGTGGATGCCGGTGTTGGTACAGCCTCGGACGCAGCAGTCGCAATGGAATTAGGATGCGACGGCGTGCTGATGAACACCGCCATTGCCGAAGCCAAGGATCCGGTCCTCATGGCGCGCGCTATGAAGCTGGCGGTTGAAAGTGGCCGGTTGGCCTATACCGCTGGGCGAATGGGCCGCCGCATGTATGCGGACCCGTCAAGCCCATTGGCGGGCTTGATCTGACCCCACTTGTGCATCGCACCAAAGCGATGCACTCTGCGGCTATGCGCCCCTTTGACGAGATTCGTGGATTTTCGGAGGGCAATGACGCGCGACCCGAGTTTGCCGCGCTGGGTCGTTGGCTTCACGAGACTCCGCAGGCCGAACTCCGCAGGCGCCAGCTGGCGGCGGAAGCGACATTTCGCCAGCTTGGCATAACCTTCGCCGTATACGGCGAGGAAGAAGCCGCAGAGCGGATCATCCCGTTCGACATTGTTCCGCGCGTCTTCACAGCGTCTGAATGGTCGTCGCTCTCGGCCGGGCTGGTGCAGCGGGTCGAGGCCATCAACGCCTTCCTGACCGACATTTACGGCCCCCGCAAAATCCTGGCCGACGGAATCATTCCGGAGGACCTTATCCTTCGCAATCCGCAGTTCCGGCCAGAGATCGTTGGCTCGCGGCCACCGCACGACATCTGGTCACATATTTGCGGCATCGATCTTGTGCGAACCGGTGCGAGTGATTTCTGGGTCCTTGAAGACAATGCCCGCACGCCTTCCGGGGTTTCCTACATGCTGGAGAACCGTGAAGCGATGATCCGGCTTTGCCCGGAACTGTTCCAGACCTATCAAGTCAAACCCGTAGACAGCTATACCGATCTTCTCCACGAAACCATGCAATCGGTCGCGCCGCGTAGTTGTAGCAGTGATCCCGTCTGCGTGATCCTGACACCGGGGCATTTCAATTCCGCCTATTATGAGCATAGCTTCCTTGCCGATACGATCGGGATCGAACTGGTCGAGGCGGCTGATCTTGAGGTTGATGATGACAAGGTCTGGATGCGCACCATAACTGGTCGCGTACAGGTGCACGTCATCTATCGCAGGATCGATGATGATTTTCTCGATCCGCTGATCTTCCGCCCGGACTCGATGCTTGGTGTGCCCGGTTTGATTTCCGCCTACCGGGCGGGCAATGTCACCATCGTCAACGCGCCAGGCACAGGGATTGCGGACGACAAGGCGGTCTATTCTTACATGCCCGAAATTGTCCGCTATTATTCGGGCGACGATGCGCTGCTTCCCAACGTCGAGACGTTTCGCTGCCGCGAGCCGCAAATATTGAAGTATGTGCTCGACAATCTCGAGAAGCTGGTTGTGAAACTGGTCGACGGTTCGGGTGGATACGGGATGCTCGTCGGGCCGATGGCAACCCATGCCCAGATAGAGGATTTTCGGGCCGCTTTGAAGGCGGAGCCCCATCGCTATATCGCGCAACCGACACTTGCCCTTTCCACCGTCCCAACCCTTGCGGATACTGGGATTGCCCCTCGTCATGTGGATTTCAGGCCCTTTGTCCTGAGCCAGCCCGGCAAGGTAAAGGTCGTCCCGGGCGGGTTGACCCGTGTCGCGCTCAAGCAAGGCTCGCTGGTTGTCAATTCGAGCCAGGGGGGCGGAACCAAGGACAGTTTCATCCTGGCCAATGATGGCGAGGCGAACTGATGCTGTCGCGCAAAAACATCCTCCATGAAGCGCAGCTTCGGGGAGGGGGACCGCGCGAAGCGTGGTGGAGGGGTAGGGCGCGGTTCACAGCCCCTCCACCGTCGTTCCGACGGTCCCCCTCCCCATCTCTGCGAGATAGGGAGGATAATCGCTGATGCTGTCGCGGACTGCTTCATGCCTCTACTGGCTGGGTCGCTATATCGAGCGGGCAGAATTTACAGCCCGGCTCGTGGAAGCGACATTGAGACTCGATGCCCTTTCGACCCGGCCGGCAGGGGATGCCGCATGGCTCAGTGCAATGAAAGTGCTTGATGCGGATGAACCCTTCAAACTTGCAAAACATGCGCTGACGCCGGAGAGCGTGACACGCTTCCTGACTGTTTCCACAGAAAATCCGGGCTCGGTCCTGTCGTGTCTCAATTCGGCGCGCGATAATGCAAAAGCCGTCCGCACGTCGCTGTCACGTGAAGCGTGGAGCACGATCAACAGCGCCTGGTTGTTGTTTCACGGCAAGAAGAGCCTGGGCGACACTGAGCAGGTCTTGAGTCTGGTGGCTCAGGCAGAGGCCGAGACACGCGGTTTTGAGGGTGCAATTAGCCGCATGCTGCGTAATCCCTCGTCACGCTTCATCCGGTTGGGTGCGGCCGTCGAACGGGCCGACAACACGGCGCGGCTGCTTGAAGTGAAATATCACATACTCCTGCCCGAGGGAGAAGTTGTTGGAGGCACCGTGGACCGCGACCAATGGACCACAATTCTCCAGACCGTTTCCGCCGTGAATGCCTATCGCTGGCTCTATCGCGAGGGTCTGAAACCCTGGCTCGTTACGGAATTGCTGATCCTGCGGCGCGAATTACCGCGATCACTGGCCGCATGCGCGGAAGAAGTGGTCCAGCATCTTGCAGCGATTGGGAAGGATACCGGCAGCCAGGGCGAAGCAGATCGGCTCGCCCGGACGCGCCATACCGAATTCGGGAGTGCGGCGATCGAACAGATCATTGCGACAGGCCTTCACGAGTATCTAGAGGACTTCCTCGAATCCAACGCGGCACTTGACGGTGCGATTGCAAAACAGTTCAGGTTTCTTTGATGCGTTTGACGATTGATCACCGTACCCAATACCGTTTCAGCGAACCGCAGGCCCGTGTTGTCCAGCTCCTCCGGATGACGCCGATCGACTATGCTGCCCAGACCGTGATCGATTGGCGGATCGATGTTGATTGCGATGCAAGGTTGCGGGAGGGGCATGACGGTTACGGCAACATCACCACCATGTTGTATGTTGACGGGCCGGTTGATGCCGTTGCCATAATGGTGCGTGGAGACGTATTGACCGATGATATGGCTGGGCTCGTCAAGAATACGCTGGAACCGCTGCCACCTATCTTCTTTACGCGAACGACGCCGTTGACGCTTGCTGACGATGCGTTGGTTGCTCTCGCAGGGCAGGGGGCTGCAAGTTTGGAACGCGCCGTTGCTCTGAACGCCGCTGTAAATGCAGCAGTGAGTGTCGAAGCGGGACGAACGCCAAAAAGTCGCACGGCGGCCGATGTTTTGGTCGAAGGGCGGGGGAGTGTTCGCGATTGCGCGCATGTCTTGCTCGCGGCTGCTCGTGCTTCGGGTTATCCGGCCAGACTGGTTTCGGGTCATTGCCTCGACGGTCCCAATATGGGCAGCCACAAATCTGCTCATTGCTGGGGTGAACTGTTCGTGGAGGGCACAGGCTGGGTCGGATTCGATCCGTCGATGGGGCGCTCTCCGGGGGAAACCTATGTTCGCGTTGCCGTCGGACTTGATGCCGGAGACTCTACGCCGCTTTCGGGTACACGTCGTGGCGGGGGGATTGAGGAGCTCGATGTCGAAGTGCGGGTTGCGATGAGCCAGACACAGGCATAGTCTCGCACCACGTCATATTGGACTGTTAAAGGCGCCCTGGAAAATGACCTATTGCGTAGGAATGCGGCCCAAGGCCGGGCTGGTGATCATCTCTGACACACGCACCAATGCTGGGATCGACAATATCTCGACCTATAACAAGCTGCACATCCTGGCTGACGACGCGGATCGGCTGATCATTTGCGCATCGGCTGGAAGTTTGTCGGTGACGCAGGCGATGCTCTCGATGCTGGCCGAAGGACTCGATCCGGAAAGCGAAGATACACCAAAACGCACCGTGGCGACGATGCCCACCATGTTCCGCGTGGCACAGCTGGTGGGTGAGGCACTGGCCGATGCTCGGAGAGACATCGGCCGAACGCTTCATGGCACAGGCATCAATGCCGAAGTGTCGCTCCTGCTCGGCGGTCGGGTCGGCGATGGGCCGCTCATGCTCTACCTGGTTTATTCCGAAGGCAATTTCATAGAATGCCAACCGGACAGCCCTTTCGCGCAGATCGGTGAACTCAAATACGGAAAGCCCATTCTCGACCGGGCGCTCCAATGGGATTCGACGCTTGATGAGGCCGTAAAGGTCGGGTTGATCTCCTTTGACTCCACGATGCGCTCGAACCTCTCGGTTGGACTCCCGTTTGATCTGATTGTTGTCCCGGCGGATCGCTCCAGACCTATCATTCGACGCCGCATCATGGAAAATGATGCCTATTTCACCCAGTTGTCCGCAGATTGGGGGCGTCTGATGAACGAATCCCGTCAGCAGATCGCAGACCCGCCGTTTATGAGCGTGGAGTAGAGAGGGTTATTATCGGGCTTCATCCTCGCCCGTGATCAGTCCCACTCCAAAACGCAAGGTAAAGTAGGACCACATCCAGTTGGAAATCACCGATATCCGGTTTCGTACGCCAGTCAGAAATCCAACATGAACCGCACCCCAGAGGAACCACGCTGGAGCGCCTGCAATCTTCAAACGGCCGATTTCGACCACTGCTGATTTCCGGCCAATTGTCGCCAGATTGCCCTGATGGCGATAGATAAAGCCGGGCGGCTTGGGCTGATCTGCCAGCGACGCACGGATCAGGTCAGCGACATAGCGCCCAGCCTGCTTTGCCGCTGGCGCGAGGCCGGGGACTGGCTTGCCTTTCCAGCCCATGCTCGCCGCGACATCGCCGACCACGAATATCTCCGGATGGCCCGGCAGGCTGAGATCATCTCCAACCAACACGCGACCCGATGGCCCGGGCTCGACGTCAAGCCACTGCGCGGCAGGCGAGGCGGTCACGCCTGCCGCCCAGATTACGGTTTCGGTGGCAATGCGATCTTCACCGATCACGACGGCTTGCGGCTCGATCCCGCTGACACGAGCATTGAGCCGGACTTCGACGCCGAGCCGTTCAAGAGCCTTTTGTGCTTCTGCAGACATCTCAGGTGCAAAGGGCGGCAACAACCGGTCACCCGCGTGAACCAATATGACTCGCGCAGAGGCGGGGTCAATCATCCTGAAATCGTCCCTCAGGCCATGCGACGCCATTTCGGCAATCGCTCCTGCCATCTCGACTCCGGTTGGGCCGCCGCCAATCACGACGAAATTCAGTAGGCGATCACGTTCCTCGTCGGTTTCGGCGGCTTCGGCCTTTTCAAACGCCCGCAGGACACGGCCCCGGATCTGCACGCCATCGTCAACGCGTTTGAGTCCTGGCGCGAAGGGAGACCAGTCATCGCGGCCAAAATAGCTGTGCCGGGCACCTGTCGCGATCACCAGCCAGTTATAAGGGACGGACCGGGACCCCATCCGCACGCAACGATCTGACTTGTCGATTGCCGTAACCTCACCAAGCAGGACGTTGACATTATGGTCGGTGCGAAACAGCCCGCGGATTGGAATGGCGATATCAGCAGGCGAGAGGCTCGCCGTTGCAACCTGATAGAGCAAGGGTTGGAACAGGTGATAATTCTGCCGATCGATCACGGTCAGCCGCACAGGAAGCCGCGCCAGTCTCGCCGCACAGGCAAGCCCGGCGAAGCCTGCGCCGACCACGACAACACGCGGCCATTCCTCGGGGATGTGATCGTCGCGCCGCTCGAAAAGAATATTGGTCTGAAGCCATTCGGATATTGTGCGGTCCACGGACAAATGTCCGCCTCCATAAAATCCTGCCAATGCGCAAACGAACAGGGCCAGCGGATCGACACCCGTCATCTCGAGCCCTGACATCATGCCGATCGCCTGTTGCCCGAAGATGCCGAGCGCCAGCAAGGCAAGCTGTGTCGGCATCGCGAAACCCAAAAGAGCCAGCGGGAAACCAATGAACGCGAAAGCCGGCGGAGCGTTTGAAAACGTATTGACCGGCAGGAGTGGCGCCGCGCTTTGCGAGACTTCGGGCAGGAACGCGAGATAATACCAGGTCGCCGCCAACCACAGCCTGAGTACCGCGAGATAAATTGGCTGGCCATGCCGTTCAAGGAAAGCGCCAGCCCGTATAAGGCTGGGAACGATTGGCAACGCGCCGTCGGTCAAGCCTGATGAGAGCAGCGTATCCATAGAAAACGAACCCGCGCCGTGAACGATGAACCAAGTCAGAAAAACCATCTGGAAAAGCTGCCCATCGAGCGGATCGCCGCCGATTTGTGCAAGGACTACAGGGATCAGCAAAAGGACAGCCACGCCGCGCGTCATCAGACCGACCAGCAGCAACAGCGATGCCGCGATCTTCAGGAGCAGCAGGGAATCGAGACCACTCATTGCTTGCATCGAAACGGCCTGAAAGAGCCAGAAACGCGCGCCCAGATCGACCAACGGACGGACCGTAGTCATCAGCGATGCATAGACCTTCAGCCAGATTCGCAAAGTGATGGTGAGGGACTTGTTCAGGTGAAACATGTTCAAAGTGCCTTCCGCCCAAACGCCGGGGGAACAAACGCCAAGTCCGGTTTTTATTATACGTCTCTGAAAGCAAAATGGATACAATGCCGCGAAATTTCTTCCTCGCCGTTTGAAGCGCGATCCCCCCTCTGTTAGGGGAACCGGCATTCCATTTTAGTCGACAAGGAAATTCGATGGTTCCGCGCTATTCCCGCCCAGATATGGTCAAGATCTGGGAGCCGGAGTCGCGCTTCGCCATTTGGTTCGAGATCGAAGCGCACGCGACCGATGCCCTCGCCGAACTGGGCGTCGTTCCCGCTTCTGCGGCGAAAAGCCTTTGGGATTGGTGGGCAACCAAGCCAAACATCGACGTACCGGCAATCGATGCAATCGAAGCGGTGACCAAGCACGATGTGATCGCTTTCCTCACCTGGGTGGCAGAACAGGTTGGCGACGATGCGCGGTTCATGCATCAGGGCATGACCAGTTCGGACGTGCTCGATACCTGCCTTTCGGTCCAGCTTGCGCGCGCAACCGACATTCTGCTCGATGATATCGACAAGCTGCTTGCCGTCATAAAGCGCCGCGCCTTTGAGCACCGGATGACACCGTGTATCGGGCGCAGCCACGGGATACATGCCGAACCTGTTACCTTCGGGCTAAAAATGGCAGAGGCCTATGCCGAATTCGCGCGAGGGCGGGAACGATTGGTCGCGGCACGCAAGGATATCGCAACCTGCGCCATCTCCGGTGCGGTTGGGACCTTTGCCAACATCGATCCGCAGGTCGAAGAGCATGTTGCGGGCCAACTGGGTCTGGCAATCGAGCCCGTCTCGACCCAGATTATCCCGCGGGATCGCCACGCAATGTATTTTGCGACGCTCGGGGTAATTGCCTCGTCGATCGAGCGTCTGGCAACCGAAGTGCGTCATCTTCAGCGCACCGAAGTCCTTGAAGCAGAAGAATATTTCTCGCCGGGCCAAAAGGGCTCGTCGGCCATGCCTCATAAGCGCAATCCTGTCCTGACAGAGAACTTGACCGGGCTTGCCCGCATGGTCCGATCCTATGCGCTGCCAGCAATGGAAAATGTGGCGCTTTGGCATGAGCGCGACATCAGCCATTCCTCGGTCGAACGTTACATCGGCCCGGATGCGACAATCACCTTGGACTTTGCCTTGGCGCGGTTGACCGGCGTGATCGACAAGCTGCTCGTCTATCCCGAACGGATGCAAAAGAATTTGGACAAGATGGGCGGCCTCGTGCATTCGCAACGCGTGCTGCTCGCGCTCACACAGGCGGGCGTAAGCCGTGAAGATGCATATCATCTTGTACAACGCAACGCGATGAAAGTCTGGGACTCGGACGGCGCTCTCTCGCTCCTGGAATTGCTCAAGGCTGATCCAGACGTAACTGCGGCCCTGTCTCCGGCCGAGATCGAAGAAAAGTTCGATCTTGCGTATCACCTGAAACATGTCGACACCATGTTCGCGCGGGTTTTCGGGGGAGTTTGATCACTGGGCCTGTTCAGCATGAAGCGCGCCTGCAAATGGGCATTGGCACTGATCGCAATCGGGTTTTTTGTCCTGCTTTTGATCGGCGTTCAGAGAGATCTGGACCCTGCCGATCTTCAGGCGAAATATGCCAACAGCGCGTCGCAGTTTATCGATGTTGGGGGCGGGCTTCTTGTCCATGCGCGCGACGAGGGGAATGGCGATGGACCCATTCTCGTCCTGCTCCACGGTTCGAACGCATCGCTCCAGACTTGGGAGCCGTGGGTAAAGCAGCTGGGAACCAAATACCGGATCATCAGCCTTGACCAGATTGGCCACGGCCTGACCGGCCCCAATCCGTCGGACGATTACAGCACGGCTGCGTTTGTCGACACGCTGGATCGGGCGCTCGCCAAAATCGGTGTCGAACATTTTGCTCTGGCTGGAAATTCGATGGGAGGTGCGGTTGCCTGGAACTATGCGCTTGCCCATCCCGACAAGGTAAACGCACTGATTCTCGTCGATTCAGGCGGCGCACCGGAGGTCAAAACCAAGTCCCTTCCCATCGGGTTCCGCATCGCGATGATGCCGGGAGTCAATCGTATCGCCGAAATCATCACGCCGCGCTTTCTGGTCGAGCGCAGCCTGCATCAGTCCCTCAGCAACCAGTCGATTATCAATGACCGCATGATCGACCGCTATTGGGAATTGCTGCTCTATCCGGGCAACCGCCGCGCGACAGTTTTGCGATTTACTTCGAAGCGGACGCCTACTGACCCAGCCGCGCTTGGAAAACTGCCCATGCCTGTTCTGATCCTCTGGGGAGAGGAGGACAAGCTTATCCCGGTCGCTTCGGCCCACTGGTTTGCCAAGGCGCTGCCTCGGGCAAAGCTGATTATCTACCCTAGTATTGGGCATGCTCCGATGGAAGAAGCGGCCGATCATTCAGCCGGAGATGTCGACGCCTTCCTATCCGGGCTTGCAGTCCCGTCACAAAAGTGAAACGCTCGCCGCTCATTGATCGGAAAGGACAAGCGGAGCGTGACGAAACAGCGGATGGCGGTGATTGCAGTCTATTCGCTCAAAGGCGGAGTGGGGAAGACCACATTGGCCGTCAATCTCGCCTGGTCGTCAGCAATCCAGTCCTCAAGGCGCACGCTGTTGTGGGATCTCGATCCGCAGTCGGCAGCGTCCTTCCTGCTCGGCCATGAGGGTAAGAGCAAGGGCGCGGCGCAAGCTGTGTTTGCCAAGGACGTCTCGCCCGAAAAGCTGATCGCTCCTACTGCGATCGACCGGCTGCACCTTCTTGCGGCCGACACATCGTTGCGCGGGCTGGACGGGCTGTTTTTCAGGATGGACAAGAAGAAGCGGCTTGCGAAACTGATCGAGGGGCTGGCGAAGACTTATGACCGGGTCATCCTCGATTGCCCGCCCGGCCTGACCGAGACCAGCGAGCAGGTCATGCGCGCGGCGGACATCATTCTCGTGCCGGTGATCCCGTCCCCTCTATCACGCCGCGCGTTCGACGAAGTGGTGGTCCATCTCGATCGCGAGCATAAGGGCCATGGGGCAATCCTTCCGGTCTTTTCGATGGTCGACCGCAGGCGCACCTTACACCGCGCGGCGCTTGACGCCGATCCGGCATGGCCCGTAATCCCGATGGCCAGCTCCGTCGAACAAATGGCCGTCCGCCGCACTCCAGTGGGTGCCTATGCCGCCCAATCGGCGGCGGGGGAAGCGTTCACGGCCTTGTGGCGCGGGGTGGAGAAGAAGCTGGGGATGCGGGGGTGAGCAAGGTGTCGCCAAAATCGCATGTTTCGGACAACTTGATGGTGCAAAAAACTGCATCATCATTTCCCTCCGTGCTCCCAAAGGCTTGAAATTTTCGTCCGACGACGCTATTCAGGATGGGCGAGAGACAAAGTCTCCTTCTGACCCCCGGTTGTGGTAGCAGCCGGGGGTCAAATCGTTATGGGGAGCAGGTGGTAGCCCGCTCCCCATCCCGTTGCCTACTTGCCGCGCGTCACTTCGACGATCTTGAGGATCAAGGTCGCAAAAGCGAACAGCGCGGCAAGCAGAAGGCAAACATCTGCGAGGGACATTTGCTTTCCTTCAGATGCAGCAGCATTGCTGCACTTGGAGTTATGCGGCGCCGGGGATTTTGGATGTGAGGGCGGCAGGGGTTTCCTGAATGGTTAATCTGCTACCTTGATCCAAATCGCTCCAAACCATCCCAAGTCGAACGAATCGGGTCACGCAATCGCGGGTCGGTTAGCCCGACTTGTTCGAGTGTCAGATTCCAGCGGCCGTAGTTGCAGGGCGCGCAGGTCGCGACCATGTTGCTCAATTCGTTCGTACCGCCCATCGCGTGAGGAAGCAGATGATCATATTGAAGCCACATCGCCTGAAAGCCAGCGTGTTGTTCGGCATTGCGGTCGCCCCAACGAAGTGCTTCTGGATATGCATTGCGAATTTGCGACCGCATCTCCTTGCGCACTAAAGGGATGCCGCAAAACCGACATTGAAAACCGTCTCTAGCCAGCAGGGCACTTTTCACCGCTATTGCCGGCATCCGGGCTTTGACTCGCTGATCCTTCGGCACAGACGTCGGCGGATTTTCAACGGATAGCGGTCGGCTCCACGGACCGCCCGAACCCCAAAGCGATTCCGTCCATTCGGTGACCGCTGGAATGTCCGCAAGTCGGATCAACTCGTCTGCCAGCGCCCGCTGGCCCGCCAGATGAGCGGACACAGCAGCATCGAGATGGCGCGCTGAATCAAAGATTTCTGGGATAGGATCGCGAAGGCACGTTCTTAGTTTCAAGGGCTTCTTGTTCACCTCTACCTCCCTAGTAAACAGGTAGGGTGACACAGGCGTTGGCACGCGCGCAACAACAATGGAATTCAATTCAAATTACGACGGCAGTTGGAGCCCTAAGGCCGTCTAATAGTGCGTATCCCACTTTGCGTTGGGAACCCGCGCCCGAATGGCATAGAACCACTTCGTGCCCATCCTCCTCTCCGCCATTGCCATGACGCTGATCGTCGGCATCCGTTATCTGATCGTCAGCGGCGCCTTTGCTTGGGCGACGCGGATGAAACATCGCGGGCTGTATGAACAACTCACCCCGCAAATCCGGCGCGAGATCGGGTGGTCGCTGGCGAGCGCCGCGATCTATGGCATCCCCGCCGGCATTGTTGCATGGGGTTGGGACAATCGGGGCTGGACGCTAATCCATACCGATATCCACGCCTATCCGCTCTGGTTTCTGCCGCTCTCCGTTTTCCTCTACCTCGCGGTGCATGACACATGGTTTTACTGGACGCACCGACTGATGCATCGGCCGTGGTGGTTCAGGGTTGCGCATGTCACCCATCACGCGAGCCGCCCGCCTACTGCCTGGGCGGCGATGAGCTTCCATCCTTGGGAGGCGCTGACGGGTGCCATCGTCATCCCCGCGCTCGTCTTCCTGATCCCGATCCATGTTGCAGCACTCGCGGTTGTACTTTCGATCATGACCCTTATGGGTGTCACCAACCATATGGGCTGGGAGCTTTTCCCGCGCTTCATGGTCAGTGGGAAACTGGGAACATGGCTGATCACCGCGACGCATCATCAGCGTCATCATGATGAATATCGCTGCAATTACGGGCTGTATTTCCGGTTCTGGGACAGGGTCTGCGGCACGGATCGCGGGCTTGGGCATTTTGGCAGCGCTGAGCATCGGGGCGGCGGAACCAGCCAGCCTTGATCTTTCCATCACCGGCTTGCGCAGCCTCAATGGAAATGTCCTCGTCTGCCTGACGGCCAATGCCAAAGCGTTCCCCAATTGCGAAAAGGACGCGCAGGCCCGCAAGGCGGTCGTGCCTGCGGCCAAAGCGGCCAATATCCATTTCGCCGATCTTGCACCTGGCATCTATGCGATTGCGCTCGTCCATGACGAGAATGCGAATGGCAAGATGGACTTAGCCATCATGATCCCACGCGAAGGCTATGGCTTTTCGAGGAACGCGATGGGCAGCCTAGGCCCACCCAAATTTGCCGCCGCCCAATTCGGCATCGCGCCCGGGGAAAATGCGCACGGGGTCAAAGTCAAATATATGTTCTGACCCGGATGCGCAGCGGGCCTATAGTTGCCAGCTATGCGCCCGCCCGCGCTCTCGCATCGCGTCGACAAAGGCGCGCGTAGCGGCAGCGCCGCTGCGGCTCGCCTCAAACAACAGGTGCACGGGCAGTGCATCCGGCGCGTCTGGACGCATCACTTCGATTAGCCGTCCCGCATGTAGTGCATCTTCGACCTGATAGCTTAGCAGATTGGCAATTCCTGCGCCTGCTTCGGCCGCGGCGACCGAGGCATCAACTGTATTGACCATCAGGCGTGGTTGAACCGCAATCTGGATTTCGCGTCGCGCGCCAAAACGCCACTCGTTCGCGGCGCGTGGTCCAGTCGATGAGATCAGGTGATGCTGGACGAGGTCATGCGGTGCTTCTGGAACGCCCGATCGGGCAAGATACGCGGGGCTGGCGACAAGTACCTGCCGCACCGCGCCGATCAGGATCGCCTTTAATGCAGAGTCGGCCAGCGGCCCGATCCGCACGGCAACATCGATGCCTTCTTCTACAATACGCACGTTGCGGTCGATCAGCATCATCCTGATCTTGAGATCGGCATACCGATCGAGCAGCTCAGTGACGACGGGCAGAACATGCAATCGCCCAAACGCCACGGGCGCCGTGATGAAAAGCTGGCCGCGCGGCTCGGATCGTGTGCCCGACAAGGCGCGTTCGGCATCGCCCAGTTCATTGATGATCCGCCGTGCCTTTTCGAGGAAGCCCGCGCCTTCATCCGTCAGCGTGACGGCGCGGGTCGAGCGGTGGAACATCACAACGCCCAACCGTGCTTCGAGTTCGGCAATGCCGCGGGTGACGGCAGGTGGCGAAACTCTCAGCACTCGTGCCGCAGCGGCGAAGCCACCCCTATCTGCGACGGCCACGAACATTTCGAGCGTCTGGAGCCGGTCCATTTATTATTCCACATATTGAAATAGAATAGTTCAGCATTGATCAATTATCGAGTGGATTGCAATGGTCTAGTACAATTCCAGCGCGGTCGGAAAAGGCTCCCCCCGTTTGCCGGCCGCGCAACCCAAAGGATTTCGACATGGCTCAGAACTACGTCCACACCCTGTTCACCGATGCCGCCCGGGCGATGCAGGAGGCGGATGGTTCGCGCGGCTCCTATGCCCGGATGGAAGAAGGGGCATCGGGTGAGCCAGATGCGATCTCCGATAAAGAGGCCGAATTCATCGCTGCGCGTGACAGTTTCTATCTCGCCAGCGTTACGAGCGAGGGCTGGCCCTATATGCAGCATCGTGGTGGGCCGGCGGGGTTGCTGAAGGTGTTACCCGGAAACCGGCTCGGTTTTGCGGATTATCGTGGCAACCGCCAGCATGTCAGCACAACCAACCTGATTGCAGAGCCGCGCGTGTCGTTGTTCCTGATGGACTATCCAAATCGCCGCCGCCTGAAAATTCTTGGCCGCGCACGGATCGTTTCGGCCGAGGACGATCCGGGACTGGTCGCTTCGCTGATGCCCGAGGGCTACAAGGCACTCGCAGAAAGGGCATATATCATCGACCTGGTCGGGTTCGATTGGAACTGCCCGCAGCATATCACACCGCGCTTCACCGAGGTTGAACTCGCACAGGCGATCCGGCCACTGACGACCGAACTCAACCAGCTGCGCTCCGAAGTCGAACGCTTGCGCGCACTTTTACAATCCAACCAGAACAATGGAGACTTGAAATGACCAAAGCCTTGACCAACGGCGCCCATCATGTGGGACTGTCTGTGCCCGATCTTGACGCAGCGACCGGATTTTTTTGCGATGCCCTCAGCTTTGCCATTGCGGGGGAACGTCCGGATTATCCGGCGCGATTTGTATCTGACGGAAAGACACTGATAACATTGTGGCAGGTTTCGGATCCCGCCAATGCGACGCCTTTTGACAGGCGGGCAAACATCGGGCTTCACCATCTTGCGCTGGGCGTCGCAGACGATACGGCCCTAGATACGGTTCATGCCCGTGTGGCGGCGCATCCCGGTGTCACGGTCGAATTCGCACCCGAGCCCATTCGCGAAGGTGCAAGGACACGTCACTTTATTTGCCAAATGCCCGGCGGAATCCGGATCGAGTTTGCTACTCCTTTTGCTTGAACAGGATTGAAATCATGCAATCACGTCCTCCGCTTCCACCGTTCACATTTGAAACGGCTGCCCAAAAGGTTCGATTGGCCGAAGATGGCTGGAACAGCCGGGATCCGGCGCGCGTCGCGCTGGCCTATACGCCCGACTCGGTCTGGCGAAACCGCGCCGAATTCTTGAACGGGCGCGCCGAGATCGAAACGTTTTTAACCCGCAAATGGGAACGCGAGCTGGACTATCGCCTGATCAAGGAGCTCTGGGCCCACGACAGCAAACGTATTGCCGTCCGGTTTGCCTATGAGTGGCATGATACCGACGGGCACTGGTTCCGCAGCTACGGAAACGAGAATTGGGAGTTTGCCGAGAATGGCCAGATGGCCCATCGGTTTGCCAGCATCAATGACCTGCCCATCGCCCGGGACGAACGGAAACTTCTCTGGTCGCGTGAACTTGGCAGCCGTCGACCCGATGATTATCCCGGCTTATCTGATCTGGGGCTCTGAGTGTTGCGCATTCGGGAAAGCAGGCGTTAAGATTCAATCGCTATCTCCTTTCACACAGGAGTCATGACGTGCGCGGCTTGATGCTTTCGATTATTGGCAGCCTGGCGGCAACGCCGGCGCTCGCGGCGGACGAGGCCCGACCGCGCGATTACATGTCAGTGGGATTGGGTATTGGAACGATTCCAAGCTATTCGGGGTCGGACGATAATGTGATCATCCCGGCCATTATCATACGCGGGCGGATCAAAGGGTATGCCTTTGTGACGCGAGGCGTGAACTTGTCAGTCGATCTCGCCCGCGAACATGCTGGGGATGATATCGATTTCAAGTTCGGCCCCTATTTCAGCTTTCGCACCGAGCGGAGCGCGCGTATCGAGGATCAGCAGGTCGAAGCTCTGGGGAAACTGCCCCGCACGCTAGAGGCGGGCCTGTATGCAGGAATTGCGAAGACCGGCGTATTGACCAGCAAGCACGACCAGCTCGGTTTTCGGGTCTCCTATGTCCATGATGTGCTTGGCAAGCATAACAGCTATGTCATGATCCCCTCGATCGAATATGGCACGCCGCTTTCGCGGACCAGTTACATCGGAACCCAGGCCTCGCTCAGCTATGTGGGAAAGGGCTATGGCCGCCAATATTATGATATCGACGCCACAGGGAGCGCCGCGAGCGGGCTTGCGGTCTATAGTGCGGCGGGAAACAAGGCCGGCTTCGCCAAGATGAGCTTCACGCTGGCAGCGGCACAATCGCTCTCGGGAGACTTGCGCAAGGGATGGACGCTTGTCTTTGCCGGCCAATATGGGCGCATGCTTGGCCGATACGCGCGCTCACCGATTGTTGCCGATGCCGGCTCTGAAGACCAGTGGCTCGGAGGATTGGGCTTGGCCTATACATTCTGACTGCACCCGCCTAAACTCGAATCTTCCCCGGGGAGTCGCATGACTGAGAGGTGGGCGTCGCGCCCCACGACCCGCTGAACCTGATCCCGTTTGCACGGGCGGAGGGAGGGAGCGGCACTTGAACCCGCGCCTTTGCTCCGGACACCAAAGGAGCAAGACCATGGCCGATCTGCACGCCCCCACCGAACTCACCGTTACGACCGGCGCTATTCGTGGCTCGAAAAAGATCCACGTCCCCGCGCAGGGCAATCCGGACGTCAAGGTGGCGATGCGCGAGATCCATCTCGAGCCAACCAGTGGCGAAGCCCCGGTACGCGTCTATGATACGTCGGGGCCGTACACAGACTCCGAAGCCAGAATCAACATCATGGCGGGCCTGCCGCAGTTCCGCCGTTCGTGGATCGAAGCGCGCGGCGACGTCGAGAGCTATGACGCCCGCGAACTGAAACCCGAGGATAACGGCCAGCTTGGTCCCGATCGTTCAGGCGGCGTAGCCCGTTTCCCAAAGGTCGTTTCGCGCCCGCTTCGTGCCAAAACGGGACACAATGTGAGCCAGATGCACTACGCCCGCAGGGGGATCATCACGTCGGAAATGATCTACGTCGCCGAGCGCGAGAATCTCGGCCGCGAACGGCTCGCTGAATATATCCGTGACGGCGAAAGCTTCGGCGCGGAAATTCCCGATTATGTCACTCCCGAATTCGTTCGCGACGAGATCGCCCGCGGCCGCGCGATCATCCCCAACAATATCAACCACCCCGAGAGCGAGCCGATGGCGATCGGGCGCAACTTCCTCGTCAAGATCAACGCCAATATCGGCAACAGCGCGGTCGCGTCCGACGTCGCCACCGAAGTCGACAAGATGGTCTGGTCAATCCGCTGGGGCGCGGACACGGTGATGGATCTCTCAACGGGGCGCAACATCCACGACACGCGCGAATGGATCATCCGGAATTCGCCCGTCCCCATCGGCACCGTGCCGATCTATCAAGCGCTCGAAAAAGTCGGCGGCGTCGCCGAAGACCTGAGCTGGGAAATCTTCCGCGATACGCTGATCGAACAAGCCGAACAGGGCGTCGACTACTTCACAATCCATGCGGGCGTCCGCCTGCCGTATGTGCCGCTTGCCGCGAAGCGCGTGACCGGGATCGTCAGCCGCGGCGGCAGCATCATGGCGAAATGGTGCCTCGCGCATCACAAGGAAAGCTTCCTCTACGAACATTTTGACGACATCACCGAGATCATGAAGGCCTATGACATCGCCTATTCACTCGGTGATGGCCTGCGCCCCGGCTCGATCGCCGACGCCAATGACGAAGCGCAATTTGCCGAGCTCTACACGCTGGGCGAACTCACCTACCGCGCGTGGAAATCCGATGTGCAGGTGATGATCGAAGGCCCCGGCCATGTGCCGATGCACAAGATCAAGGAGAATATGACCAAGCAGCTTGAGGTGTGCGGCGAAGCGCCATTCTACACGCTTGGACCGCTCACCACCGACATCGCGCCGGGCTATGACCATATCACCAGCGGCATTGGCGCGGCAATGATCGGCTGGTACGGCACGGCGATGCTCTGCTACGTCACGCCCAAGGAGCATCTCGGCCTGCCCGACCGCGATGATGTGAAAGTCGGCGTGGTGACCTACAAGCTGGCGGCGCACGCGGCAGACCTCGCCAAGGGCCATCCAGCGGCACAAGTGCGAGACAATGCGCTGAGCAAGGCCCGCTTCGAATTCCGCTGGCGCGACCAGTTCAACCTCTCGCTCGATCCCGACACGGCGGAGCAATACCACGACCAGACGCTGCCCGCGGAAGGCGCCAAGACCGCGCATTTCTGCAGCATGTGCGGGCCGAAGTTTTGCAGCATGAAGATCAGCCAGGAAGTCCGGGAGTTTGCACGGTTGCAGAATCAGGGGAGCGAGGGCTTCATCGCCACCGAGGAAGCCGAGAAGGGCATGGCGGAGATGAGCAAAGTCTATGACGAAACCGGGCGCGAGCTATATTTGGGCGCTGGGGATCGGGAGCATGATTGAACAACTGTTGATTAATTTAGGCCTCATGCCGAATTTTTGTTCGGCCTATTTTTATGATAAAACAAAATCATGATTGAATGACTTGATTAAGCGTTGCTTTTTTGCCAGCATCTTCTTGCAGGGAGGCAATTCATGGCAGAAAGTAAGATTGCGTTTCAGATCGGACGTATTTCGTTCTCGGGTGAAGGTTCTGAAGCTTGGCTAACAAAGCAGCTTGAGTTTGTTTTAGCAAAAATTCCCGACCTTACTGCTTTGCCTCAAGCTCAAGAGACAGAGAAGGAAGCCGGAGAGGCGACAATCACGCCGAAGCCTCCTGTTCATATAGGTTCGCTTGCCTCGCATATAAAAGCCAAGGGAGGGGAATCGAACCAAGCAACTAGGTTCTTGGCAACTGCTGATTGGCTGCGACTTAAGGGTGATAGTGCTTTGAAAACCGGATCGGTTAGCAAAGCGCTTCAAGACCACCATCAAAAAAAGTTGAGCAACCCTGCGGACTGCCTAAACAAAAATGTCAGCAAAGGACTTTTGGAGAAAACGGCCGATGGCTTTTTCGTAACTCCCGAGGGTTTAAGCGTCTTGGGCCACAGTGCTTAAACCAGAGGATGCACTTTCCAATCTACCAATCGGACTGCGTAACCCGCTAATTTCCGAATATTCCAATATAGCTCAAAATTTTGCTGAGCATCGATGGGCTCCTTCTGAATTGAGCGGCGGTCTATTTTGCGAGATAGCTTACACTATTTTGCAAGGTCATGCTGTTGGTACTTTTCCAGCGACACCCTCTAAGCCAACTAATTTCGTTCAAGCTTGTCGTAATTTAGAATCAAATACGCATGTGCCGCGCAGTTTCCAAATCTTGATTCCACGTCTACTGCCTTCGTTATACGAAATAAGGAATAATCGTGGCGTCGGACATGTAGGCGGAGATGTTGATCCAAACCCGATGGATGCTGCCGCCGTACTCTCTATGACTTCTTGGGTAATGGCGGAATTTGTAAGAGTATTTCATGCTTTGGACATTCCGTCCGCTCAGGCCACCGTAGACGCGCTTGTTGAGCGCCCGATACCATTAGTTTGGACCGGAGATGGGACTAAGCGTATACTGGACCCGGCACTAAGCTTAAAAAATCAAGTTTTGGTCCTTTTGTCCTCTTCGATCGATCCCGTTCCTTTGGACGAACTGCAACGATGGTTAAAATATAAGAACAAAGCCTATTTGAAAAAGCTAATTTTTGCGCTCGACGAAGATAGGTTTGTCTATATTTCAGAGAACGATGGTAGCATACGACTGCTGCCGAGTGGAGTGGCTGTAGTTGCAACCTTGGTGAAAGCTAAACTGAATTAAATTTTGTAAAATAGCTCTATTTTGAAAACTTTGCGACCTTTGATAAATGCTGCTTTGTTGCGGGATTACGGTGACAGGTGCGTAAACCCCTAAACTCAATCCCTTTTAGGGCTTTACTCACCCGTCACCATAATTCGGCAATGTCCCAACGACCTTATCCTCAACTGAAGCGACACTGCATTCTCGGCGCGCATATCAACGCGCTCTCCTTCCAACCCACCACGCCCGCAACTTGCCCCAAACGCCGATTGGCACGGGGTTCGGCAGGTCGTCTGCCGCGGTGATGCGCATGACCGAAAGTTCGCTGAACCCCACCCGTATTCCGTGAATATGCACGCGCCGGTCGATCCAGCGTTCAAGCTTGCGCGAAGGCTCCAGCGCCCAGGGCAGGGTGCCTTTTTCGGGGGTGATGACATAGCCCTTTTCGCCCAGGGTCAGGAGGCCCGTCACGTCGACCCTTTTCAGGCTGTGCACGATATTTGCTCCGCGGGAGGGGCCGTCGCGGTGCGCCCCCGCGACGTCCTCCTCTTCGATCGATGATCGGGGAGTTTAGAAACCGCGAACACACGGCCCTTGTAGTCTTTAGGCCCGAAAGCCCTGGACATGCACCACAAGCTCCCCGACCGGAAACGGTGCGGGGTTTGTGGTAAGTCACGGTCGTTACCAAACCGGTGTTCACGGGGTTCTAATGCCCCAGTGCCGTGCGTGGCGGTACCGCGTGCAAAGATGTCCGCAAAGCCCGCGCGATGCAAGGGTCAGCGTCACGGGCAGGGAGTAGGGCGGTTCAGACGTTTGAACGGATCAGGTTACGGTAGGTTACGTTGACACCTTACTTAGCCCATAAATGCCTACCCGCCACCCCGCGCCACTTCATCCCGCCAGCTTGGCCAGCATATTGTGCCAATGGTCGAGATTCCCGTTGAAGCTCTTGACCGGGATGCGCTCATCACGGCCATGTGCGCGCTCATCATCGGGGATGATAATCCAGGTCCCGTCCACGCCATAGACGGGCATGCCGGTGGCGCGGAGATAGAGCCCGTCCGTGGCCCCAGCGGACATTTGCGGAATGATCAGCGTGCCGGGATGCCGTGCGTGGATGGAGGCGGTATAGGCCTTCACCACATCGGCGCGGAGCGGCGAGGCAGGAGACGGTGTACCCTCCCTGATCGGGGAGACAACAACCCCCACGCCAACCGTCGTCTGCAGGTCGGCCTGCACGTCCTTTGCTGCGATGCCGGGCAGGATCCGACAATTCACTGTTGCCCGCGCCAATTGCGGCAGCGCATTGTCGGCATGCCCGCCTTCGAGCCGGGTCGCAACGCAGCGCGTGCGGGTGCCGCCCACTTCGGTCGGATCGGCTTCGATGAAATCGGCGGCCTCCTGGTCATTCTCGTTCTTGAGCCAGCGGCGCATCGCATCGCCAAGCGGGCCGTTTTCCTGTGTCGCGCGCGCCGTGAAATAGGCGCGTGTGGTTTCATTGAGGGCCGGGGCGAAGCGATGGGTTTCCAGTTTTTTGAGGCCTGCGGCCAGTTCATAAATGGCGTTGTCCGGCCGGGGTCTTGAGCTATGCCCGCCGGGATTGCGGACAGTTAAGCTAAAGTCCTGGTACATTTTTTCCGAAGTCTGGAGGCCAAAGCCGACCGACGTCCCGTCCTTGAGGAACGCGCCACCGCCGGCGTCAGCGTTGAGCGCATACTCGGCATCGGTCAGCGTGCGCCATTCGGTCGCGGCAAGACGCGCGCCCTGACCCACGGTTTCCTCATCGCCGGTAAACAGGACGATGATATCGCGCTTCGGTTTGAATCCCTCAGCCTTCAAACGCAACAGGGCGGTGGTAATGGCAGTGATGCCATTCTTCATGTCGATCGTGCCGCGGCCATAAAGATAGCCGTTTTCTTCGATCAACTGGAAGGGATCCCTGGTCCAGTCCTCGCGCTTGGCCTCGACGACATCCATATGGCCGAGCAACAGGATCGGCTTTGCCTTTGGCTTGCCCGCAGCGGGCCAACGCACGATCATCGCCTGGGTGTTGAGATAGGATTTGACCGCGATATTGGTGATGCCCGCTGCCTCGAACTTGCCCTTGAGATAGGAGACGAGTTCGCCCATGCGCGGGTCCGCACGCTCCTGCACCGTCGGTATGGAGATCGCCTTTTCCAGTATCGCGCGCCCTTCGGCGTGCCAATCGGTTGCGGCAAGGGATGGGGCGGGTAGCAGTGCAGTGGCAAGCAGCAAGGGCAATAGGCGCATCATATACTCCGTGACTGTGTGATGCGCCTTGCTTAGCGAGCCTATCGCGCGTCAACCAGTACCAGTTCGCTTTCCTCGATCGCCGTGATGCTGATGTTTTCGAGGCCAGTCATCGCGATGCCGTCCCGTGCGCTGGCCGCAACACCGTTGACTTTGATCGCGCCTGTCGCCGGAACGAGGTATAGATGGCGCGCCGGATCGGCGTCATAGGTCAGAGTCTCGCCTGTTTTCACGGTCGCTCCAAGCACGCGAGCATCGGCCCGGATGGGCAGCGCATCGTTGGCTTCGGGTGAGCCGCTGGCCAGCGTCACCCATTGTCCGGAGCGATCATTTTTGGGAAACGCACGCTGTCCCCAGGCCGGTGTCCCTCCGGCCGTGTCGGGGATGATCCAGATCTGGAACAATGTCGTGAGTTCGTCCTCGAGATTAAATTCGGAGTGCCGGATGCCGTTGCCTGCGCTCATCACCTGCACGTCGCCTGCTGGCGTCCTGCCGGAATTGCCGAGGCTGTCCTTGTGGCTGATCGCGCCGGTGCGGACATAAGTGATGATTTCCATGTCCTGATGGGGATGCGGGGCAAAGCCCTGTTGTGCAGCAATCTCGTCGTCGTTCCAGACACGGATCGCGCCCCAGCCCATCCGGGCGGGATCCTGATAATCGGCAAAGCTGAAATGGTGGCGCGCATTGAGCCAGCCATGATCGGCGGCTCCCAGTCCGCCAAAGGGGCGTATGTCTATCATGGGAAGTTCCATCCTCGGCGGGGTGTTGCCGCCGGTATGATGGGGAGATGGGAAAGCGCCTTTGCACTTTCAAGAGGACGCACGGCTAGGTCTCGCCATGGCCCAGCGCGAGATAGTCCTGGCTCTGCATTTCGGAAAGGCGGCTCACCGTGCGTTCGAATTCGAAACGGCCATCGCCTGACGCATAGAGATTGAACGGCGTCGCATCTGCGGTTGCGATCAGTTTAACCTTGTTTTCGTAAAGCGCGTCGATCAGCGTCATGAACCGCGCGGCTTCGTTGCGGTTTTCGGGGCCCAGCTTCGGGATGCCGACGATGAAGACGCTGTGATAACGCCGGGCAACGGCCAGATAGTCGGAGGCGCCGCGTGCTTCGGCGCATAGTCGCTTGAACGAGAACACCGCAACGCCCTTCAGGCTCTTGGGCACGTGGAGCAAGCGCCCTCCGCCAACGTCGATATCATCGGTCGGGACATGCGCCGCATCGTCTGGCGAATAGTCGGTCAGTTTGAAAAACGCCTCGCGGACCGCTGCAGTTGCCTCAGGGCCGCTCGGGACATGCCACGTCGTTACACCCGAAAGCCGCTCCATCCTGTAGTCTGTCGGCCCGTTGAGCGGCAGGACATCAAGCCGGTTCTGGATCAGCGCGATGAACGGCAGGAAATGCTCGCGATTGAGGCCGTCTTTGTAAAGTTGGTCGGGCGCCCGGTTTGAGGTGGTGACAAGCGTGACGCCGGCATCGACCAGCCCGGTAAACAACCGAGACATGATCATCGCGTCGGCCGAATTGTTGACGACCATTTCGTCAAAGGCAAGGCAGCGCGTTTCTTCAGCAATCGCGGCGACGACCGGTTCGATTGGGTTGCCGCGTTCGTTTATCCGTTCGCGTCTGAGCCGGTCATGCACTTCGAGCATGAATTCATGGAAATGGACACGGCGCTTGCGGTCGATCTGAAGGCAATCGTGAAACAGGTCCATGAGCATGGACTTGCCACGCCCGACCCCACCCCACAGATAGACGCCCTTAGGCGCTTGCGGCTTACTACGGCCAAGCCGCCAGATCAGGCTGCCGCGCGGCGGGACGGCCTCAAGCTCGTCCTGCAAGCGGTTCAAGCGTTCGGCGCCAGCGCGCTGTTCCGGGTCAGGACGAAGTTCGCCCGCAGCCAGAAGCGCCTGATAGCGTTCGAGGACACTGGTCACCGCTTGCTCGGCTTCCTGATCGTACCCGAAAAGCCGGCGATCCTATTTTCGCCCTGTACGACGAGGCCGCGCAGAAAAAGCAAGCGCCCGGTTTCGCGTAATAACTCGACTTCTGCATCGAGCGGGACATCAATCCTGCCCGCGCCGATGAACTGCACCGAAAGATCGATCGTCACAGCCGGCCCGACATCGATCATGCCGAACATGCGAGCAGCGCCGAACAGAGCAACATCGATGAATCCCAGAACAGTGCCACCGTGAAGATTGTCGGAGAAGTTGGAATGGCGCAGTTCGGGAAACATGCGCACCCAGGCCTTGTCCGGATCTCCGAGACGGACCAGCAGCTTTCCAAGAACCTGGGTGTTATAGCGGCGCTCGTCGCGCAACTGCCAGGTCAACCAACCGGGATGCTCCGGATCGGGCTCGCTCACAAACGCGGGTGTTTCCATAATTCTATAGGTGCCGCTCAACCACCATCTTTTTCACTTCTGCGATGGCTTTGCCCGGGGAAAGACCTTTCGGGCAGGCGTTAGAGCAGTTCATGATCGTGTGGCAGCGATAGAGGCGGAACGGATCTTCCAGTTCGTCCAGGCGTTCGCCGGTCATTTCATCGCGGCTGTCGGCGAGCCAGCGATAGGCTTGCAAGAGGATCGCGGGGCCGAGGAACTTGTCCGAATTCCACCAATAGCTCGGACAGGAGGTCGAGCAGCAGGCGCACAGGATGCATTCGTAAAGCCCGTCGAGTTTTGCGCGATCCTCGGGGCTTTGCAGCCTTTCCTTGCCGGATGGCGTTGGCGTCACCGTCTGGAGCCAGGGTTTGATCGAGGCGTACTGAGCATAAAAATGCGTGAAATCGGGAACCAGATCCTTGATCACATCCATATGCGGGAGCGGGGTTATCTGGATGTCTCCCTTGCAATCCTCGATCGCGGTCGTGCAGGCCAGGCCGTTCTTGCCGTCAATGTTCATCGAACAGGATCCGCAAATCCCCTCGCGGCAGGAGCGGCGGAAGGTCAGGCTTGGATCCTGCTCACTCTTCATCTTGATGAGCGCGTCGAGAACCATCGGGCCGCATGTGTCGAGGTCGATTTCGAAATTGTCGTAGCGCGGCTTTTCGCCGCTATCGGGATCGTAACGATAGACCTTGAAATTCCGCGTGCGCGATGCCCCGGCTTGCGCTGCGTACTTCTGACCGTTCTTCTTGATCACACTGTTCTTCGGCAAACGGAATTCAGCCATGGGTGTTCCCTTTTTGCTTTGCGCAGACCGTGATAGCGCGCGCATCCAACCTGCTCAACTGCCCGTAGTGCAATTGCGTATCGATTTTGTGCCGATCCCCACTATAGCAAAGCAAAACCAAGCCGCAACCAGCCAGACGGCCAGAAAACGGGCCATACAACGGGAATGATCGAACCAGAATCGCCAACTTCGTCCGCCGTGACCAGCAGGGATGTTGCAAAGGGCGCGGGGACGACATTGCTTGCGCGGCTAGGCGCCCTAATGGAAGTGATTGCCCAACCGCTTTATGTTGCCATGTTCGGGCTGGCCAGCTTTGGTCTTTATGCCGTTTTGTGGGCAGCCGTGAATCTGGCCGAAAACGTGGCGGATCTTGGCATGACCTCGGCCATGCAGCGGGTTGTGCCACAGGCAAAGACCCCGCAGGAAGAGGTTTGGGCGTTGCGCTCGGCGATGCTTTTGGGTGTTGGGCCGTGTGTTCTCGTCGCGGCTGCGGCTTCGTTCGGGGCGGCACGACTTGCGCCATTGTTCAATAGTGCTGACTCCGATGCTGCGCTCCTTGTCCATATCGTGGCGATTTTCGCCTGGTCGCTGCCACTCTGGGCGTTCGTTGAAATTGCAACGTCGGCACTGCGTTCAAAGAGGGTCTTCGGCGCCGAAATAAGGCTTCGACTGTTCTGGGAGCAGGTCATTCGGCTGATCGTCTCTGCAGGACTATGGGCGGCTGGCTTTTCGACGATGGCACTGTTTTATGCCCACCTTGTTTCGCTGAGCATCATTTGCCTTCTCTGCATCCGCCTCCTCGCGCGCTATTTCGACCTGCGCCTGCTCTTCAAGGGCAGGCTGTTCGATCCCATCTTTCACGAGACGTGGAAGGCCGGACTTGCCGTCCTTCCTGCAAATATCGTCGCCCGGTTGTTTGGCGATGGACCAACACTTGTGCTGAACTGGATCCTTCCGGGGAGTGCCGGTGCCATTTCAGGCGGTCTCTACGCCATCGCGCGCAAGATTTCGAGTATTGTGCAGGTGGTGCGGATCGCCTTTGCCTATGTTCTGGCGCCGCTTGCTTCAGCCGCAAGCCAGAATCATGTAGACGAGGTGCGCGCGATCTATGGCTTTGCGACGCGTGTTTCGCTTGCAATTGCAGTGCCGGTCGGTCTCGTGCTTGCCGCGGCCGGCCCGCCGATCCTCAACCTGTTCGGACGTGATGCAAAATTGGCGCTTCCTGCTGTCATCATCCTAGTTCTTGCGCGGGTCGTGGAAACTGTCTTGGGCGCAGCCGTGCCAATCCAGCAAGTGACAAGCAGTTACTGGCAACAACAGTTGGCAAGCATCGTCGGGCTAGGCGTGGCCTTCATGATCGGCCTTGTCCTTATGCCAGGCTGGGGCCTGACCGGGATGACAATAGCGGTTGCAGCCGGCTTCATCGTCGCCGCCGCGCTGCCGATGGTCCAGCTTTACTGGCATGATGGGCTCAACCCTTTTTTTGCCCCATTCGGCAAGGTATTGGTCGTCGCTACCGTGGTCGGCGTATCTGGCCTTGGACTGACATTGGCCACCCACAACTTGCCCGAATGGATCCAGTTGCCGATCGTAGTGGGACTGATCCTTGGTTCGTTGTGGCTTTCATGCCGATTTGCCCTGCCGCATGATGACCGCCTGTCGATGGGCAAAACGGGTCGTGCGTTACGCCTGACCTAGGTTCGATCAGCAAGAATCCGTTCAACCAGCACATGATCGGACAGCTTGTCGACATCGATTGCCGCCCCGGCCTGATCGAGGATCACGGCGCATGCAGTCAGGCCCAGCCTTTTTCCGGCACGCGCCAGCCCATCTTGCAAGCTGATCGTTCGCGTGATCGCGCGCAGAGCTAAGGGCAGGCCGAAATGCAGCAGAAGCCCGAGTTGCTTCTTGCGGTCTGCTTCTGCCTCTGCCCAGAGCGCCAGCGCCGCGCGGGACTTATCCGATGTCAGGGCGAACAGGTTCGCACCGGAATAGGCACCACCCCGAAAATGACGCCAGGTGCGCGTGTTGTCCGGATACTGCGCCAACAGGGTCCGGCGCTCGACCATACCTACCGCAACGTCGCTCGCTCCCGTGCCTATGATAAACTGCGTGACCATTTCGACTGTCAGCAGCGGATGATCGGCGGTCGTGACGAGGACAGGCCACGGTATGTCAGTCGTCCCTGCAACCGACCGAACGCCGTCCGAAATACCGCGCCCGCTCACCATCAGCGAAATCCGCGTGTCGCTCGGCAAAGCCGGTCGGAGTGCTTCGGGTTCCTGTCCCAACACGATGATGCGACCAATTTCGGGAACCTTGAGAAGCGTGCCTACGACCCGGGCTAGCATCGGCACACCGGCAACCGGAACCATGGCCTTGTACGTTTCCCCAAAGTGCGAAGCGAGAGGGTCAACCCCGGGCCTTTGCCCCGCCAGGATGATCGCTGACCATTGCGGTATCGATGCTGTCATGATTTGGCCTCAACCATGAATGGAGAGGCGGAGCAAGCGTCTCGTGTCATTGCGTTGCCGGATCGTCCATACTTGAAACCAATCGTTGCAACCGTAACCGCATTGCTTCTGGCAGAACAAATGTGTCGCGTTTGTAATTGAGCGAACCGTTGAGTTTTCTGGCCATAAGGGTGTCATGAAAACGTCCCATCAGGCCATTGACGGTCGCGAGACAGGACGCGACCTGGATATGATGGGCCGAGGGCTTCAACGTTACAAGTGTCGCAAAATTCGCCCGATACAGGCTGACAATCTTTCGCGTGTCGTGAAATTCCTGCGCGGTTATCGATTGATTTTTAAGGAAATGTCCAATCTTGATGGCTTGGTTTTTCATATGTGCGCGATATATTTCCGGTGTGGTTGGACGAAATTTGTGGACTTGAGCTATCACCAGATTGACCAGCGTTTTGTTCAGCAACAATCGCAAGAGGATCGCGTTGCGGCGGATTGACGGGTGCTTGTTGTTCTTGAACGCGTCCTGAAGATTTCCCATCACGCTGGTCAAGACATCCAACAGGATCGGGTAGCGGTGTCGATCACCGAAAGCCGCGTACACGAACCGAAGATGCTTGAACCGCGCCCGCGCGTGCTTGAATGCCAAGCTGTCGCCCTCATCGATCCGGTAATCGCGGAAGAGAGTGCCTGCGATCGAAACCAGTCTCTCTCTGTCGAGTCCATCGTGCCACAACTCTCGGGACAGATCGAAACCGGCCACGAATTGCTCGACACTGGCGGGCATCTCAATCGCATCGGGCAGTCGTACTTGCCAATCGATCGCGTCATTGTTCAAAATCTCGGCAAACAGGGCATCGCACTGCGCATGCCGGCAGTTCGTCTGATCACATTCGGTGCGGATTTTTGAACATGGGTTGATCATTTTGTCGATCCGTGGGGGCCATTTCCTTGCCCATGGCAATCAAGACAAAATTGGAATGGACTATTATCTACACTTGGGATGGGACCATTGGATGCACGCTCAACAATCGTTGAAACGGCAGTGTGTCAAAAGTCTGCACCAATATACTATAGCGCACCTAACATACGGTTATTAAACGTATTTATAGTCAATTTTGGCCTTTATTCTGCCTCAAATTCATTCGACCAAACAGCTGTGAAGCGACGATAGTCGGAGTGGTAAGTTGCGTAGTGTAATCGAGTATGTCGACGCTGGTACGAGCTGTGCATATCCAGCAAATTTGAATTTGCTTTGCGGTTGTTGCGATGCGTGATCTGGCACCGCTTATCGCGATCGTCGGGACGGACGGATCAGGCAAGACGACACTTAGCGCTGCGGTGATGGACCTGGTCCGCAACTATGGTCCGGCCGATACGGCCCATCTTGGTCTCAAATCCGGCGACATAGGGCGTGCGATCCAAAGGCTGCCAATCATCGGCAATACCATCGATAGGCTCATCAGTGGCAAGGCGTCGCGGGCAAGGGACACAAGAGATAAAATTCCCGATCCTCTCACAGCCCTGGTGATCTTCAGCTTTTCACTATTTCGTTTGCGCCGGTTCAAGCGGATGATGCGCAAGCGCCGGGCCGGGTATATTATCGTGACTGATCGCTATCCTCAGATCGACGTTCCCGGTTTTTATGACGGTCCCGGGCTTTCCGCGGCAAGGGCGACCGATCGATTGACCCGCTGGCTCGCGCGGTACGAGTATCGACACTATGCATGGATGGCCAGTTTCCGACCCGACCTCGTCATCAGACTCAATGTCGATCTTGAGACAGCCTTTGCGCGCAAGCCGGACCATCGGCGCGAATCGCTCCGTCAAAAGGTGGAAGTGACGCCCAGGCTCACGTTCGGAGGCGCGCTGATTGTAGACTTCGACAGCAAGGAGCCACTTGAAACGCTGGTCAACAAGGTTCGTGTCACCATAGCGGCGCAGTTGGACATGATGGGCATTGCATTTTCTGGCGCTTCTCTGGTGCGTTGATTGATGAAAGTGGAATGGATTGTCGTTTTTCCCGCCCCTTGAAAGTTGGTGGTAGCCGCAATCGAAGAAGCCGCGTAGGGGAGCCTTCGGGATATCGTCAGGGTAGTTCGACACATGTATCAACAAGAAATGGCGAGGAGCGGTCAGCGCCTCTTTTTTATTCGCGGCACCTATATTTACACCATCATTGCAATTTCAACGCTGATCGCATGGTGTTCGCGTGATGTTGGGCCGTTCTCTGCTGCCATAGCCGATTGCGCATGGTTCTGGGTCTCGCTCGGTGTCGCCAGCGCCGGCGCTCTTATCCGTATTATCACCAGCGGCTTTGCCGCGTTGGGCACCTCCGGGCGGGTCAAGGCCAAAGCCGAGGCCGCCGAACTCAACACGACCGGGCCATATTCGCTTGTCCGCAACCCGCTCTATGTTGGCCGTATTGTCAACTATACGGGGATGGCGATGCTCTCGGGCAGTTGGGTCTTTGGGGCCCTTACCTTCCTCCTGTCGGTTCTGATTTATGAACGTGTGTCCATCTATGAGGAAGAATTCCTGCGCGAGAAATTCGGTGCGGCCCATAGCGATTGGGCCAAGGACGTGCCCGCCCTGTATCCCAGGTTTCACGGCTGGGTGAAGCCAAAATATGCCTTCTGGTGGAAACGCATGATCTGGCGTGAAAAACAGAAATTGTTTCTGTTGGGAACAGCCGTGTTCCTGACCTGGTTTGCGCGCCTCGATTTCAGTTTCACGGCCATTCCGGCGGAACAATGGGTTTGGGCCTATGCCTATGGGGCGCTTGTGATGGCCTTCGCCGTTTCGGAAGCCATGAGAATTGGCGGTTATTTCAAGGAACTGAGTTGACCGACCAGCTGGCCCCGCTGATCGCGGTCGTCGGCTGCGACGGGGCGGGAAAATCGACACTGGCGGAAGACCTTCTGGCCTATTTAAGAAAGACCCGACAGGCTGAATCCGGCTATCTGGGGCTTGGATCGGGCCCGCTGGGCGAACGGATCAAAGCGTGGCCGCTGATCGGTTCGGCGGTTGAAGGCTTTTTTTCCAAGCGTGCGACACGTGCTCGCGACCCAAAGGACAAGATACCCGGCCTCGGCACGGCACTCGTGCTGTATGCGTTTTCGATAAGGAGACAGCTCAGGTTCAAGCGGGTTCTTGCCATCCGCCGTCTCGGGATCATTGTCGTCACGGATCGCTATCCGCAAACCGAGGTTTCCGGCTTCTACGATGGGCCGGGCTTGTCCGCGGCCCGCGCCGATGGCTGGCTGGTCAAAAAACTCGCAGAAAAGGAGCGAGCGATCTATGATCGAATGGCCAGTTTCGTGCCAACCCTCGTCCTTCGGCTCAACATCGACACCGAGACCGCTTTGGCGCGCAAGCCGGGCGACGCGATCGACTTGCTAAAGGCAAAAGTGGCGGCAACACCGCTCCTTACGTTCAACGGCGCAAGGATTATCGATCTCGACGCGACCATGCCGTATGCGGAAGAGCTGGCTTTGGCCAAAAAGGCTGTGGCTGACGTACTGGGCTAGGCTCCGACCCGTCGCGTACCCCAATCAAGGTTGCGGGTGGCGTACACGGCAGCGGCAAAAGCGGCGAAGATCTAGAGTGAGCCCGGGCGTTTCCTCAAGCGCGCAACACCGGTTGCCCGCCGCCGCATGCTTGCCCCCACGAACCCGAAGCCAAGGATCAACATGGCCCAAACGGACGGTTCGGGAACCGACGACGTCAGTCCGCGAAAAGTGGCCGGCATGAAAAAGGAACTGCCAAAAGGTGTATAGCTTCCCAGCTTGCCATCGGCGCCTGGAACGCCCTCGATATAGGTTCCCGAGGCCCCCAGAGTGTAGAAGTAAGGCCCCTGACTCCCTGGATCGTTTAGATAAAATTGAAAGAGACCTTGAAAGCCGCCCGCTGTCGGGGTCAGCGTGATCGAATGCGCGAAGTCGTGACAATGCACACCGGGCGTAACGCAGATGAACCATTCTGCAAAAATATCGCCATTGCCAAGCAGGCTGAGCGATGCACTTTGATAGAATCCACCGCTTTGAAATGGATCGACATCAAGCACCTGACCGTTACTGACGACAAGCGTCTTTGGTCCATACTCCTCTGGGGAAACAAATTCACCGTTGTTGATACGTGTAACAAACGGTGCAAAATCAATCGGCGCACCGAAAGTGAGGATACTGTTCCCGTGAATGAACGCCTTGTTGGTGAAGGCGCTGCCGCCAAAGCTCACGTCGTATGGCAGCGTCAGCCCGTTCGATACCGGATCGCAATCATCGCCATTCAAATCGCAATAGCCGCCTAGGGTGACTTCTATAGGATTACCATCGATGTCTTGGTCAATCGCAGTGCGCCGGGCTTCTGCCGGGGACGGCAGAAGGGCCACATCGGACAGCAGCAAGGCCATCCCAAACAAAGCAAATGCACGCATATGATAAACCCCCCATTGTGTCGCGCGATGCACGACTCACCCCTGTGTGCAAACATCTGCCCTAAACAGGGCCTCCACAAGCCCGCATGTGCACTTTCGGGCCCAACTCTCTGAAATTAATCATAAAGCGTTCCGAATTGGTACAGTATCGGTCTCATTCGTCAACGCACCAATGGGTTGGCCGGTATCGAGTCCACGGATTGGTTGCGTCAACCGGTACAGGATACGCGCGCCATAATCCTTCGCCAGTTCCATTGTTCCGGCATCTCGCGCCTAGGCGAGAAGTTTGACTGTTTCGTTTTGGGGCACTGGCCCAGTCTGGTTCATTGACAATCTTTCATTGCAAGACCAGCCTTTCTCAAAATATCGAGTCGCAACGTATCAATATTTGGGGGGGGGCTCGATGAAATTCCTTGCAAAGGCGCTTACGCTGGCCGCAGTCGGCCTGACTTTCGTCAATTCACCCGCTTTAGGGCGCAGAACGGTCATTGATGCGGATTTGATAATTAGTGTTGATAGCGGTTGTATTTACGAAAATTTTTTCGTTGTTTGCAGTCCAATACCAATGCCGTTTTCAATAAATATTTCCGGTGTTAATTATAGTAGCTTTTACTTTAACAACAATGGTAGTCTTACTTTTGGCTCCATAGAAGAACGTACCTCGCTTTATAGCACCGGTGTACCTTACAGCGGGCCTCTTCCATTTTTAAATTTGTCTGATTACAATACACCAATATTTAGTCCGAATTTTGTGGATGGACCCGGATTCTACTCTGAGATTTTTAGTGGTAGTTTTGATGGTGCATTTGCATCGATCGCATCGATCGATACCAACAAAATCTCAATTGACTGGTTTCAATGTACTGGGCCTCTGAATTGTGGTCCAAAGACGATAGAGGCGGTCAGAGGTTTTACATTCGGCCCTATCGGGGCCACCTTTACATCGCTGCTGATTAGTTTGGGTTACAGCACTGGTGCAGGCGTTGGACCAGATGGCCTACTTTTTGATTTAGATGCTGCTTTCGAAGCTGGCAAGCTTGAGTTCATCAGAACGTTTCCCCTGAGAACATATTCGCTTATACTCACCAACTTCGATGATGGCTTTGGGGTTGACTATTTGTATAGCCCAGCGGCGATGCAGGAGGTTGGGACTTCTGGTTACAATTTACCCGGGAGTTCATTCCAAACGACAGGGCAGCTTACAAACCGCTCGTTCCGCTTTTATACGAGCGCTGCAGCGGTTCCCGAGCCTGCGACATGGGCGATGATGATCGTCGGCTTTGGACTGGTCGGCGGTGCGATGCGTCAAAAGCGCACGCGACTTGGGAAAGCTGGCCTGGCATAGTCTGGCAAGTCGCTATTGGTGTGGGCGCGCAGGCGCCGTATTTGTTATACTTTCGGCTATTCGCAAAATCGTTCGGATGACGTGTGGCTCAGCGGTTGTGTCAGTCGGTAGAGCACTCTCTTGCCGTAATCCTTCGCCAGCTCCATTGTTCCTACATATTCGAACTGGAACAGATGCGCGTCCTTCGCATCGATCAGGGCGGCAAATTGCTGGGTCGTGTAGATTGATCCTACAGGGACCCGCGGTTCGATCCGCGCCGCCAGGGTGACTTCCGTCCCATAATAGGTGCGGCCCTGCTGTATCGGATCATAATCTTCATAGATCGGCCCGCAGTGAAGGCTGATCCGCATGCCGCCTTCTTCGGGCAAGCCGGCCTTCTGGAGCAAAACCGGATCGAGCGCCGATTGAATCTCCAGGGCAATCAGTGCGGCTTTGACCGGCGTCTCGATCACGCAGTAGATCGCATCGCCCCAACTGTTCCGGCACAGGACGGAATCCCCGTGCTTGCCAAGGACCGTGCCGACTGCACCCATCACGAAATTGAGGAAGCCCGGCAATTGCCGTTCGCTCAATTTCGAAAAGCCGGAGAAATCGGCAAAGATGATCGCGCCGAGTTTCCGGGCCGTTTGTTCCGCCACGATCTTTGGCCGCATCTGTTCAAGACTTGGGCGATCCGGTGCAACAGCAATAGTTTTGTTGATGCCGTTTTGACTACGCCATTCTGAAACGTCTGCGGCGGTTCCGGCAAGCGATGCGGCTGGAACACCGTCCCATATCGCAAGCTGCACGGCGTGCGTCTGCATTGTCTTGGCCCGCAATCGCACCGTGCCCATCGCAAGCTTCGAACAATAGGCAAACTGGTGATCATCATTCACGAATGGCATTTGCGTGGCAAAGGTCACCGAAGCTGCCTGCGCGCGGACATGATCGTATCTGGGCAACCAATCCTTCCCGCCTTTTTTCACTGAGGTTTCGAGAAAATCATCTTCGGCAAATGGCAACACGATGTGAACCTCGCCGCCCCGTTCAATGACGGCTTCGGCGATCATCATATCGGCACCACAGGCGAGAGACCCATAGGCGATCGACGATCCGGTTTCATCGAGCGCACTTGCTATTTGTGACTCCAAGGCGCGCGCACCGCTCCACAGGGCCGAAAACATATGGCCGCAAAAATGAAGGATGGGAGCCGGCCGGATTGCGGCAAGGATGTGCTCCTTCTGATCTGCGGCAATCGGGATTTGCGCCACTATGATGCCGATCTGGCGCGTGGTTGAAGCAAGGCCTCCGGGATTGGCATCCGGGAGTCGGCGCGCTTCCTTGAACGCGTCCACGGCATCGGCATATTTTCCGCGCAGCAAATGCGCCTCTCCCAAAGTCGCGGCGGCGAAATAGTCTGCGGCCGCGACAATTTCCGGGCGACGGACGATCATGTCGGCCAAGGCGACGGCACGATCGCGATCCCCGGCGAGGAAGGCCGTGGTGGCTTCATTGATACTCGAAAAATATCCGTCATCGAGCACGCTGGCCTGGTGGTATGTTTCACTCGATTGCCGGAAGAGATCCGCCTGTTCCGCAGGCCCGGCGCGGAGCGCAAGATCCTTCAGCAACCGCGCCTTGAGGGCGATGGCATCCTCTGTCGCGATCTCCGCGATACGGTTGCGATCATAGGACCGGATGGCGGCGTAGGGTTCACCCAACCGTGCAAGCGAGAGGGTTTGGAGGAAGCGGAACTGCGGATCGTCCGGCCACTCGATCAATCCTTCCCGGGCAAGCTCAAAGACCCTGAACATATCGCCACGCGCCAGAGCTCTTTGAATCTCCACGTGGACCTGGCTTTCATCGCCGCTGATCATGTCTCAAAAGCCATTTCAGTTTCGGGGATCGCGCTCTTTTCGCGACAATCGGTCCAGTCTCTGCTGGGCCCTATACCCAAAGAGCGAGGTTGGCGGCCATCGCTTGCGCAATGCGGGCATGCTCCCGACAAGGATCGGTCTGGCTTCCGCTCTCTTGCCGCTTTCGACCAGGCACGCGCCTTTCGTGTTTGCCACCCAAGCCGCTCGCCAAGGGTCATCGGGATAGTCCGCCCGAATGATCGGTTCGGCCCTTGATAACATCGCGAACGCTTCCGGAAATGCCCGGCTTTCGCACAGCAGGTCGGCCAGTTCGGTGAGGATCGGTGCCAGGTTGCGATGCTTGTGCATCTCGGCCGCGACCAAAGCCTTGCGAAACAGCTTTTCTGCTTCGGCGGGCCGGTTCATGCCGCGTTCCGCAATCGCAAGATTGGCAACGATGAAAGCAAGATCATCATGCGTTTCGCTGCGTTGTTGCAGATTGATGGTCACCGCCCGTTGCAGGAGCGGATAGGCTTGTTCGAACGCACGCCTTTCAAGCATGACGCGGGCGACATTGTTGATCGTGTTCGCGACGTCGGGATGATTTGGCCCGAGCACCAGTTCGTCGGAGCGAAGCGCCCGTAGCCAATATCGTTCGGCCGCTGCCGAATCGCGCTGCAGGTAGGCGATGGAGCCAAGCTCGTTGAGATTTTCGGACACACGCGGGTGGGCGAGGCCTTGTATTGGAATGCGAATCTTCAATGCGCGCTCAAACAACGGCCGGGCCTTGGCCAATTCGCCTTCCATCAGATAGTTCAGTCCAAGCGCTTCGAGATCGCGGGCAACGGCCGGATTCCAGTTTCCGTCTCGCGCAATATCCAGCCTGAGCGCGGTTCGTATATCGGCACTGGCACCGCGAAAATCCTCGATCGCGGACTTTGCTTCGCCCAGCCCTATCAGGATCGGGGAGACTAGTTCGGGGTTGCCCCGACGCTCGTCTTTGGCCAGCGTCAATGCCTTGCGATAGGTCAGGATGGCCTTTTGATAGTCGCCCTGCCGGGTCTGGGAATCTCCCAGAGCCATGAATTGCCGCGCTCGCACCCCGGAATCATCAACGTTCAGCCGCAGCGAGTCCCGGATGATTTGGTCGCCCTTCTTGTATGCACCAAGCCCGAGATAGACTTGGCTGAGCGTCGTCATCAACTCTGCCTTGACTGTTGGTTCATCGCCCAGTGACTGGGCGATCCGCACCGCACCCTTATCAAGTATTTCCTGTGCGGTAATCTGTGCGCCCTTTGCCTCTGATGGATCGGAAACTTCGAAGAGGGATTTGACAAACTCAACGGTGCGCTCCGCCGTATTGGTTTTCTGACGCGCTATGTCGCGCTGCACGATCGCATCATTCCTGGCTACAACCGCCAGACCTGCAAGCCCCGACATCGCGACGAAGCCGATCGCCGATGCGCCTGTAATGATCGCAAGTCGCTTTTGCCGCCTGGCCTGTTCGCGCTGCCGCAATTCATCATATCCAACCCCCAGCAAGCCTGCGAGCAACTTGAGGACGGCGGCTTTTTTCCCGTCTGCTTCGTCGCGAACATCGGCTGCCAAAGGCTCATGGCCGCCGCCTTCCAACAAGGCAGGTGGAAAGCTGGCGGTCACGTCCTCATCGCCAGCAGGACCAATTGCCCGCGCCTCTCCATCAACGACAAGCAGTTGAATCCGGTCGCGTCGCCCAAGCGCGATGTAGGTTCGAATCTCTTCATTCACCCATTGCGAGCGGGCGGAATGGGGAGAGCAAATGACGATGAGGCTTGCGGATTCGGCTAGGGCATCCATGACGGATTGGGCCAGATCAGTTGACGCGGCCAATTCTTCGCGATCCTGGAAAACCGGGGGAAGTCTCCTGCCAAGAATACCAAGCGGTGATTCCCGGCCGCGCAACCTTTTCGGTATCGCGTATCGCTCAAGTTGCGTGAGAAGCCAGTTCGCCCAGACCCGATCTTTATGGTTGTAGCTTATGAATGCCGAGTAGCGCAGTCGCGATCCCTCCCCCTGGTCTTGATACACGTTGCGATACTATCAGTCTAATCTCAACTGGCGATGACGTTCATCGACTATCATCGAAGGGTACAGGAAATCGACCTGATCTGCCGCGAACTGGCAATCGCCCCTTTTGGATTGTGCTGCCAGCTACAACGCGACCACGCCCACTTTCCCCTTGAACCCGCGGCAGAGAACACCACGTTTGTTGGAGCGGGGCAAGCTGATCGAGTTGCTCGCAGCCATTCTGATAATATTTAACATAAAATATCTTGAATGAAGAATTTCTTTTCCTACGTCTTGGGTGCCGGATGCCTTTGTGGGTCTGGCGGGTGGTGATCGAACCGCTCAATCCAATGTTGCTTTGAAAGGACATTTTGACATGAGAACCGTATTTGATTTTTCCCCCTATCGTCGCTCAACCGTTGGCTTCGACCGATTGTTTGACACGCTCGAAGCGGGAGCGCGCGGGGATACTGGCGGCACAAACTACCCGCCCTATGACATTGAAAAGACGGGCGAGGATTCCTATCGGATCACGCTTGCGATTGCCGGTTTTACCGAAAGCGAGATCGAACTGACGGCTCAACAAAACCTACTTGTTGTATCGGGACAGAAGGTCGAGGCTGCGGCCAATGATGATGGCGGGCGCTATCTCCACCGCGGCATAGCGAACCGCGCCTTTGAGCGGCGATTCCAGCTTGCCGATCATGTCCGGGTTTCGGGAGCGTCGTTGAACAACGGCTTGCTCGCGGTTGAACTGGTGCGCGAAGTGCCCGAGGCGATGAAGCCGCGCAAGATTGCCATTGGCGGCGCGACCGTCGCGGCGATTGATGATGCCGGAGTTGAGGCGCGCAAGGCGGCTTAACCTTCGCGTCATCGCAGTCTAAGGACAGGCGCAAAGGGGAAACCGATGCGTCTGTCCGATTGCCATAACATTGATGATTTCCGGACACTGGCCCGGCGCAAGCTGCCCGGGCCGGTGTTCCATTATATCGACGGTGCCGCTGATGATGAAGTAACGCGGAGGCGCAATCGCGATGCGTATGACTCCTGCGATCTTGTTCCCAACGTGCTGGCAGGCGTTGAGGAAATCGACACGTCCGTAACGGTATTGGGAAGCAAGCTGGATATACCGCTCTTTCTGTCACCAACCGCGCTCCAGCGGATGTTTCACCGCGACGGCGAAGCGGCAGTCGGCGCCGTTGCACAGGCGAATGGGACATTCTTTGGCATATCCTCGCTCGCGACGATCAGCATTGAAGAAATCGCGCGGACAGTTTCGGCGCCCAAGATGTTCCAGCTCTATATTCACAAAGACAAGGGGCTGAATGCGGCGCTGATCGAGCGGTGCAAGGCCGCCCGCTTCGATGCCCTGACGCTGACCGTCGACACTATTGTCGCCGGTAGGCGTGAACGGGACCTGCGCACTGGTTTCACGTCGCCGGTTCGGCTCACCCCTGCAAGCGTTATGAGCTTTGCACTCCATCCGGCCTGGGCATTCAACTATTTCTTCCGGACGCAGTTTGAACTTTCCAACCTCAAGGACCATTACTCGGAAGGTACGAACGAGCCGATCTCGATCGGAAACTATTTCGATACCGTCCTCGATCGGTCGATGGACTGGAAGATGGTCGAAAAAATCCGCGCAGACTGGGGTGGCGAATTTTGCCTCAAGGGTGTGATGTCAGTGGGCGACGCGCGCAAAGCGGTCGATATCGGTGCCACGGCAATCATGGTTTCGAACCATGGCGGCCGCCAACTTGATGGAAGTCGTGCCCCGTTCGATCAGCTGGCCGAAATTGTCGATGCAGTCGGCGACAAGCTTGACGTGATCTGTGACGGCGGCATCATGCGCGGAACCCATGTGCTCAAGGCACTCAGTGTCGGTGCCAAGGCCTGTTCGGGCGGGCGGCTTTACCTGTATGCGCTGGCGGCGGCCGGCCAACCCGGCGTCGCCCGTGCGGTGAATCTGCTGCGGGCCGAGATCGAGCGCGATATGCGGTTGATGGGGGCCAGATCGATTGCCGATCTCACGCGTGAAAATCTTCGCTGGCGCTGAGTGCTATTGCGGACGGCAGTATCGCGTCCGTTCCTCTGACGGCGCTCGTAACCGTGAATCGAGATAGTAGTCGATCAGCCCGTCAATCTCCCGTTCGTCAGTCGGAATGAACGCGGCTGCATCGTGGTTCCATCCGGCGATACAGTTGGTCTTGGGCGTGTCGCGGTTTGCGCAATCGATCAGATTATTGAACGCGATGCGCCAATCGAGAAACCGGGCCTTGGTCATCGGATCGCCGTGGCCGGGCACCAGAATGCGGAAGTTCACTTGGGCAATTGTGTCGAGCGCCTTGCGCCACCCGTCTGTGCACGCCGTGTCCAGATAGGGGGCTGCCGCGACGACCAGATCGCCTGCGACAAGCACGCCGGTTTTACGGTCCAGAATCCATATATCGCCTTCAGTTGCGGCGAATGGTGCGATGTGAATATCGATGTTTCGCCCGGCAATCCTCACCGCCTTGTTTTTGGTAATCGGGAACGTCGGTCTCAGCGAAGCCGGATCGTCAACCGCGGCCACGTCGAGCGCAATATCGGAGGCCATTTCCACTGACGCCTCACCGGATTTGACATGGGCTTCGCCATCTGCCCGGTTCCTGGGCAAAAAGCCCCTCAAGGCACCATCAATCGCGCGGCTCGCATAGACGGGAATATTTGGAAATGCAGCGCGAATTTCTGCGTTGCCGCCGCTGTGGTCGAGATGCCAATGGGTATTGACGATCGCAGCGATTGGACGCTGGCGCCTTTTTGCAAAGGCAATGATGACGTCCTGATGTGCCGTATGGCGTCCGGTATCGATCAGGATCAGGCCCTTTGGCGCTTCGATCAGGATGCTGTTACCATCAGGCTGTCGTCCTGCCGGGCTGGATCCGGGGATAAGGCTAATGTCGGGCGCAATCGCGACAGGCTCGGCACTTGCTATCGTAGCACATAGAAGGGCTGCAATGGTGATTATGAGCCTCGGCATACGAAGACGATGACGTGTCATGCGCCGCGATCAATGTCGGATCGATCAAATGGTCGCCCTTTTCGACAGGTGAAGCTTTAGGAAAAGACAATGGCTTAACGTGTTTGCTGGCAGGAAGTGCCTAGACGACGATGAACCGATTGAACCGGTTATACGCGGGTTCATCTTCGCCGCGCCATGGTGTAGGGGTAAGACAACCAGAATGGGAATACACACGATGCGCAAACTGCTTACACTTTCCGCCATGGCTGCAATCATGGCACCTGCCCTGATTTTGCCAGCCGCTCCCGCCGCTGCAAAGAAATATCAGTATAGTGAATGGAGAGGCCGCGATGGCCGCACCTATTGTCGCAAATCGGACGGCACGGTTGGACTGATCGTGGGTGCTGCCGGCGGCGCTTTGGTTGGTCGGGCGATCGATACGCGCGGTGAGCGTGCGACGGGAACAATACTCGGCGCAGCGGCCGGTGCCTTGATCGGCCGGGAGGTCGCACGTAAGCGCAGCTGCCGATAGTCGATTTCGGAAAAAGGGGGGCATCCTACAAGTACGATTCGTTAACGCTGTTGGCGTAGCACTGTCGTCATGCTCCCCTTTTTCCGCCATTCCTGGATATTCAAGAGCCGCTGGATGGCCCTGCTTTGGGCGGCAGCGATTTGCTGGATGGCAGTCGACTATGTCGGCGTTGCACCGGAACCGGGCAATGATACGTCTGCGAACACGGATGTTACCGGCGCCGAAATGTCCCCCGAACAGGTCAGGCAAGTCCAGGAAGCTTTAAAGAATCTTTAGAAGCTATTTCGTCCGTTGCCACATTCACCAGCCCGGCTATGTAGTTCCTTGAAGCAGAGAGGGACAAGATGGAGCGCAAGGGTTGGGCCGCGCGGCTGCTGACGGCGGCAATCGACAAATGGTTCAAGCATCAGGGTTGGGCCGTTGAGGGCAAAGCGATCGAGCCACGCAAGTTCGTCGTGATTGCCGCACCACATACGAGCAACTGGGATTTCATATATTTTATCGGCGCTGCAGAGGGCCTGAATCTCAACCTGTCCTTTATGGGCAAAAAATCACTCTTTCGCTGGCCGTTCAGGCGGATGATGCGCGAAATGGGTGGGATTCCGGTCGAGCGCAGCAAATCGGGTAACTATGTCGATCTGATGGTCGCCGAATTCGCCAAGCGCGCGGAATTCATGCTCACGATTGCGCCAGAAGGGACACGTGGCAAGGTCAGGCAGTGGAGAACAGGGTTTTATCATATTGCGATGAGTGCGAAAGTTCCGCTGGTTTGCGGAATGATGGACTATCGGCGCAAAGTTGTGGGGCTTGGACCTGCGATATGGCCCACCGGCGACTATGCCAAGGATATGGAACAGGTCGCCTCCTATTACAGCACCTGCACCCCAAAATACCCGGAACGCGGCAATGCAGAAATCATGGCGGGTGACGAATGATCAATCATTTCCGCGCCTGATTTCGGGACGAGCAATGCGTTCGGATTATCACTATTCAGGCTTTCCGGTTGTGACCAGTTTCAACAATCGGCGATGTTGTTCGGCGAGTACTGCATCCACCGCGGGTGCAATTTCCTTCAATGGAAATCGCGAATAGCCGCCGACCACATAGTCAAAACTGACAACACTTGCTCCGCTCGTTCCGGCCTTGATTGTCACGGTCAATGTTCCGGTCAATGCCTCACCCTGCAAGGGGCCGAGCGCGCCGGACAGGCGAAGCATTCGGGATGGCGCAACATAGATGATGCGGGCGTGTTCGACGAATCCCGAATTCGGGAGTTTCTCGCAAAAACATCCTCCTGCTACCGGAGTCATCGAGAAATTCGCCGCATCTCCTGACCAGCTGTGATCCTTGTTCCACCATGTCTCGGGATGAACGAGGTGCGCCCAGACGATATCTGGCGTTGCCTTCACTTCGCCCGAATGCGCTATGGCAAAGCCGCGATCATCTGTCGCCGCAACCTTGCCGTGTGCGGGCAATGTTGCACTGGCGATTGCGGCGCTCAGCAGGGTCGCTTTCATTCTGAGCTTCATACATTTCTCCTTCTCGCCCGCGATTGAAAATTTAGCCTCCGCTCTTGACTTCTAGTCTTGGTTGATTGATCAATCAAGTGACGTTGGAGCCTGGTAGTGAACACCGATACGCGAACCCGTATTCTGATGACAGCAATGGAGCTTTTCTGGGAAAAGGGATTTGGCTCGACGTCGATTGCGGATATATTGAGCCGCAGTCAGGTGCACAGCGGCAGCCTTTATCATTTCTTTCCGGGCAAGCAGGACGTCCTCATTGGCGTTCTGGAGCTTTATCGTGACGGGATCGACGATTGGCTGCTCAAGCCCAACTGGGACGGCATCGATGATCCGATAGACCGGATCTTTGCATTGCTGAATGGATACCGGGTCCAGTTGATCACGACAGACTGTACTTACGGCTGCCCGATCGGGAATATCGCGCTCGAGATACACGAGCCTGATCCCAAGGTTCGTGAATTGTTAGCTGCCAATTTCGCAAACTGGTCGAAAGCTGTTGAGCGCTGCCTGGATTCGGCTGTTGGTCGATTGCCGCGTGACACTGATCGCTCGGCGCTTGCCGAATACATACTGACCGTCATGGAGGGGGCGGTCATGCAGGCGCGCACCTATCGCAATCTTGGATATTTCGACCGGAACATCGCTGTGTTGCGTGAACATATCAACATGCTCGAGGCCAGAGCGAAGGCCGAAAAGCTCGACGTTGAATCATAGGAAGAGGAACTGGAAATGGAAATCAGCTGGTTGGCCGTGATCGCGGCAGGGGCATCTTCGCTCGTTCTTGGGGGGATCTGGTATTCGCCGATCCTGTTCGCCACACGCTGGATGAAACTGGCGGGCCTGAGTGAAGAACAGCTCAAAACAGGTTCGATGCCCTTGATTTTCGGCGGCGCGTTTCTGCTTTCGCTAATTGCTGCTTTTGTCTTCTCAATGTTTCTCGGGCCAAAACCGGCACTGATGTTCGGTCTCGGAGCGGGCTTTTCAGCTGGCCTGTGTTGGGTCGCGGCAGGCCTTGGAATCAACTATCTGTTCGAGCGCAAGCCGCTTGGCCTGTTCCTCATCAATGGCGGTTATTTCACGCTGCAGTTCACGCTGATCGGACTGATACTCAGCCTATTGGGCTAATCGCGGAATGAAGCATCAGTCCGGTCGAGCTTTCGCAACAGCGCCGGCCAGGCAAGCCGTTGGCTCACGACCGCCATGCCTTCGCCGGTCGATTGGGTTTTGACCTTTTCCGGCGTGCCTTGCGGGGGATTGCAAAGATTCTCGCGACCGGCAGAGAGCATCTTTACTTGCGCATCGCAGGCGCGTTCGAGGAAGTAGAGCCTCAGGAAGCAATCCGCCACGGTCTGCCCGACGGCCAGCGTGCCATGATTGCGCAGAATCATCGCATGTTTGTCGCCAAGATCCTCGACGAGCCTTTCGCGTTCCTCCAGATCAGTCGCGATCCCCTCATACTCGTGATAGGCGACATTGTGCCGCGCGATCATCGCCGTCTGGGTATGCGGCAGTAGTCCTTCGGACATCGCGCTAACGGCTTGTCCGGCGGGCGTGTGGAGATGCATCACGGCATGAGCGTCGTCGCGCGCCATATGGATCGCCGAATGGATGGTGAAGCCGGCAGGGTTCACCGGATGCGATGTTGGCACCACAGGCTGGCCCTCAACGTCGATCTTGACGAGCGATGAGGCAGTGATCTCTTCGAACATCATGTCATAGGGGTTGATCAGGAAATGATGCTCCGGCCCGGGAATGCGAGCCGAGAGATGTGTGAAGATGAGGTCATCCCAGCCATAGAGCGCGACAAGGCGATAGGCAGCCGCAAGATCGACACGAATGGCCCACTCTTCCTCGCTGACCGCACTGCGGATATGGTCATCATTTGCGGGCATTGCTGCGGTGGCCATGGCACGAATCTCCTGCTTGTTTAGCCGGTTGGTATCACAAGTTTCCGTGGACGTCAGCCCAGCAACGAATCGAGCCAGCGTTCTGCCAGCAGCGCGGCCTCATCCGGAGTAAAGGGTGCCGACCCAAGGCTGAGTTCGAGCCACAGGCCATCGACCAGCGCAGTCAGGGCAACGGCTGTCAGGCGATGGTTGCGGGCGTTTGGATCGAGCGCAGCGATCAGAGCTTCGAGATCCCTGCGATAATCGCGATAAATTTCCGTATGGACCGCTGCGATGACGGGATCGGTCTTGGTGAGGCTCCAGAAGGCAAGCCAGGTCGCGAGCAGGTCGGGGTTCGCAATAGGCGGACGAAAGCTTGCGGTCAGATAGGCAAGCAAACGGGCGCGGGGTGTCGCAGGGGCTAGCGCAATGGCCTCTTCCAACGCGCGCGAAACGCGCGCGCCGGTCCAGCGATAGGTCTCCGCCACCAGCGCATCGATACCGCTGAAATAATGGCGGAGCAGGCCGGGGGAAACGCCCGCCTCTGTGCAGATGGCGCGCACGGACGTGCCGCTGACGCCGCGCACGGCAAGACTGCGCGCACAGGCTTCGACAAGGCTCTGGCGGCGCGCATCGGGTTCGGCGCGGACGAAGGATTGCCTCTGGTTCATTTCCTAGTTATACGATCGTATAGCAAGGATTCTCCAATGGCAACCGCGATGAAAACCGTCCTCACAAACTCTGACCCGCTCGAAGACATGAGCCTTCCTGGCTGGATCTATCGCGATCCAGATTTTTTTGCAGCCGAAATGGAGGCCGTCATTCGCCCGAGCTGGCAAATTGTCTGTCATGTCAACGATATTGCTGCCGCGGGGGACTGGCAAAGCCTGGAATATCTGGGCGAAAGCGTGATGGTGATCCGTGGTGACGACCTTGACGTCCGCGCCTTCCACAATGTCTGCCGTCACCGCGCCTCGCGGTTGGTGGACGGTGCGGCGGGCTGCGCTCACAAGCTCGTCTGCCCCTATCACGGGTGGACCTATGAGAAGGACGGTCGCCTGACCGGTGTTCCGGGCAAGCGCGACTATGCGGGACTGGACATGAGTGCGCTGGGCCTCAAGCCGGTCGAAATGGAAATCTGGCAGGGTTTCATCTTCGTCCGTCTCGAAAGCGGTGGACCATCGGTTGTTGAGATGATGTCCCCGTACGCGGCCATGATTGCACCGTATCGGTTTGAAGAGATGGAGGCGATCGGTCGCGTCACACTTCGGCCACGCCCGGTCAATTGGAAGAACGTCGCGGACAATTATTCGGACGGACTTCACATTCCGATAGCCCATCCGGGACTGACCCGCCTGTTCGGGCGCGGATATGGCATTGAGGCAAACGCGCATGTCGACCGGATGTGGGGCGATCTTGTCGAGCGGCCGTCGGCCAATCTTTCCGAACGCGCCTATCAGAAATTCCTGCCGCAGGTCGGCCATCTGCCCGAGAACAGGCAGCGGCACTGGCTCTATTTCAAGCTCTGGCCAAATGTTGCATTCGACATTTACCCCGATCAGGTCGATTTCATGCAATTCCTCCCGGTTTCCGCGACCGAGACGCTAATCCGCGAGATCAGCTATGCGCTGAGCGATGATCGTCGCGAGATGAAGGTGGCGCGCTATCTGAACTGGCGGATCAACCGCCAGGTCAATTCCGAAGACACGGTCCTGATTGCTCGCGTCCAGGCCGGGATGGCGAGCAGCAGCTATTCGCCGGGACCGCTTGGCGAGAGCGAGGTTTGCCTGCGCAGCTTTGCGTGCAAGTTGCGCACGCTCCTGCCTGAAGCGCGGAATCACACGAAACCGACCGGCTATAGGAGCGCCCGATGAAATATGATGCCGTCATCATTGGCGCGGGCCATAACGGCCTTGTTTGCGCCTTTTACCTCGCTCGGGCGGGGCTCAAGGTTCGGATTGTGGAACGGCGTGATACCGTCGGCGGCGCGGCTGTTACCGAGGAATTCCATCCCGGTTTCCGCAACTCGGTGGCGAGCTACACGGTCAGCCTGCTGCAGCCCAAAGTGATTGCGGATATGAAGCTGGTCGATCATGGCTATCGGGTCATTGAGCGGCCGATCTCCAACTTCCTTCCGCAGGAAGATGGCGGCTATCTGAAGCTCGGCGGCGGGCTGGAGCGGACACAGGCCGAATTTCGCAAATTTTCCGAACATGATGCCCGCATCCTGCCTGACTACTATGAGTCCCTGGAAACGGTCGCCGATGTTTTGCGCGATCTGGCGATGAAGTCTCCGCCCAATCTTGGCGACGGGATCAAGACATTGATCGATGCAGCCATGCAGGGCAGGGCGCTGGCCAAACTCCCGCTCACGAAGCAACGCGATGTGCTCGACCTTTTTACAAAGAGTGCGCGCACACTGCTCGACAGTTGGTTCGAAAGCGAAGCGGTAAAGGCCGCCTTCGGCTTCGATGCGGTTGTTGGCAACTATGCCTCTCCGGATACGCCGGGCAGCGCCTATGTATTGCTCCACCACGTCTTTGGTGAAGTGAATGGCAAGAAGGGCGCGTGGGGGCATGCCATCGGCGGGATGGGCGCGATCACGCAGGCAATGGCCAAGGTGTGCGTTGCGGCAGGTGTCGAGATCAGTCTTGAAGCGCCCGTGTCGCGCGTGCTGCTTGATGGCGCCAAGGTCGCCGGAGTGCGTCTTGAAGGCGGCGAAGAAATTTCCGCCGAGCGCGTCATCGCCAATGTCGGGCCAAAGCTGCTCTACGAACGAATGTTCGATGATGGCGACCTGACCGACGAATTCAAGCGCCGCATCCGGGGCTTCAAGGCCGGCTCAGGCACTTTCAGGATGAATGTTGCGCTCTCCGAACTCCCACGCTTCACCTGTCTGCCCGAACCGGGAGAGCATCACCAGTCGGGCATCATCCTTGCCCCGACACTTGACTATATGGACCGCGCTTTTGCCGATGCGAAGGCCCATGGCTGGTCAAAGGCTCCGATCGTCGAAATGCTGATCCCGTCGATCATCGACGATAGCCTTGCCCCTCTCGGCCAACATGTTGCGAGCCTGTTCTGCCAGCAATTCGCGCCCGAACTGCCAGATGGTCGTGACTGGGACGCCGAAGAAGGCGCGGCGGCTGACACCATCATCGATACGGTCGAACGCCACGCACCGGGTTTCCGCGCGTCGATCCTTGGGCAAATGGTGCTTTCGCCTAACGGGCTGGAACGCAAGTTCGGTCTGGTCGGGGGCGATATCATGCACGGCAACATGTCGCTCGACCAGTTGTGGAGTGCGCGGCCGGTGCTGGGCCACGGATCGTATCGCGGGCCGTTCAAAGGACTCTATATGTGCGGTGCGGGAACGCATCCGGGTGGCGGCGTGACCGGGGCCCCGGGCCACAATGCGGCGCGCGAGGTGATTGCCGACACAAGCCTATTCGGCCGGTTGCTGCGCCGGGGGTGACCGCACGGCCCAGAAATAGAGCGGCAGGCCGGCGACCATGAGGATCAATGTCATCGCACTGATATCGAGCCCTGCCCCCCACAGCGTCCACAACGCATAGCCTACCCCAAGTGCGGCAACGGGTGTCGCGACCTTGAGCCGCAAGGCAGACGCGGCACACGCAAGATACAGCCAGAGCGTCGACGAGGTCGAAACGGTCGCCATGAAGGTGAACAGGTCTCCCGTCGACTTGCTGCTGTTGATCAGGACGAAGGCGGTGGCCAGCAGGCTTGAAATGACAAGCGACCGGGCAGGGACGCCGCGCGGCGTTTCACCCGCGAGCCAAGCGGGAAGCAATCCGCGTCGTGCCATTGCGGCGGGAACCTCTCCTTGCATGAGACACCAGCCGTTGAGCGCTCCGATCGCGCTGACGGCGGCAAACAGGGCAACAAGCAAGGCCGGTTCACGCGCCCAGAAAGTTTCGACAAATACCGCAAACGGGGCATCCGAATGAGCCACGGCCGATGCCGGGAGCATGAGGGCAATCCCCGAACACACGATCAGATACAAAGCGCCGGTTGCCAGCGTTCCCACCATCGTTGCCCGCGGTATCGTCCTGGCGGCATCATCGACCTTGTCTGCTGCGACGCTGGCCGATTCAAAGCCCAACAATGCCCAGAGGGTGAGGATCGCCGATCCGCTCACGGCCGAGACCGAGAGGCCTTCGGCCGGCAGCGGTGCAATCGCGGTTGAGCCCTCCCGGCCCAGAACGAGTCCGATAAGGATGATTACCGCAATCAACGGCACCAGCTTGATCATCAGCGTGACAAGCTGAAAGCTGCCTGCCGCGCGGGCTCCGCGCAGGTTGATGGCCGTGACAATCCAGATCAATGCGACCGAGGAAATGGCTGAATAATGGCCGAGTGCGGGGAAGAACACACTCAGATAGCTGATCGCGGCCACCGCAATCGTCACGTTCGCAGTCAAGATCGAGACCCAATAGCTGAATCCGATCAGAAAACTCGGCGTTCGTCCGAACGCCTTGCTGACGAAACCGACGGGCCCCCCGGCGGTTGGGTGGGAAAGTGTCAGCTGCGCCAGGACCTGTGCGAGTGCAATCGCCCCGGCAATCGTGATCGCCCAGCCAATGACGCCGTTCCAGCCAAAGGGCGCAAGGCTTGCCGGAAGGAGGAACACGCCAGACCCGATCATGTTGCCCATGACCAGCGCAACGCACATCCAGAAGCCGAGCTTTCCGGGTGCGTTTTGCGTGGAGTGTTCAGACATCTGCATTGACGGGCCCACCTTGCCCGTCAAGTTCCCCTCCCGCAAGCGGGAGGGGGATGTTCGTCAGAATTTGGTACCGAGCAAGAAGCGTATCATCTAGCCCTCTGTCAGAAACGCATTCCCGCCTTCAAACCGAAGAACTGAGGTTTGATAGGGTAAACCCGCGCGCCGGCCCCGCAAATCAGCGGCGAGCAAACAGTGTTGATGCTCAACTGGCCGCGTTTGTCGAATGCATTCTGTATGAATGCTTCGATGGTCCAGTTGTTCAGCGCTCCGCCGATCGAGAAATCAAAGGTCGTAAAGCCCTTAGTCGGTCCGAGAAGGTTGGCTTCTGCTGTTGTCAGATAGGACCGTGTCCCCCCCTGATGGTTGGCACTGCCTTGCACAAAACTAGCAAATTTGCCCATATCGAACTCATATCGAGCCGTCGTCGTTCCCTTGAATTTGGGTTGCACTGGAAGGCGAGCGCCCTTGGGCGCGGCAACCACACCAAGCGTGCAATCCGGGTTACCCGTGACGCCAATCTGGCAGAAGTCCGACGTCAATTTTGCGTCGATATAGGTTCCCGAGCCTGACAGTGTCAGTCCGCCGCCAACACGCATGCTGAAATCGATTTCCGCACCATAAACGCGCGCATCGCCCGCGTTATAAATGTTGGTAACGCCGGCGGACCCAATTGGGCTGAGGCCATATTGAAGCTTGTTCCATTCCTCATAGAAAACAGCGCCATTGATCCGCAGCCGGCGATCCAACCAAGTGGTCTTCCAGCCCAGTTCATAATTGGTGAGCGTATCGGCATCATAAGGATTGATACCGGGGCGCCGATTGTTGCCGCCGGGCCGAAATCCCGTCGACAATGTTGCATAGAGCAACTTGGTACTGTCCGCCTTGTAGGTCAGCGTGACCCGATGAGTTTCGCCCGATTCCTTCTTTGTTTTATCGAAGTTTTCGCATGGCCGGTCAGGCTTGGTGGTGGGCAAGCAATTGGGGTTCAATGTATTGGAAAGGAAACCCGAAAAGCCCTGAAACGTATTTCTTGCCTTGAATCCACGAATGCCGGCGGTCAGCGTTAGCTTCTCTGTAAAGTCATAACTGGCGTCGAAAAAAGCGGCATAGTCACGGTCGACACGAGAGGCGCGGGTGATGAACAAGCTGTCGAGTGAAGGCGGCACCACAATCGGGAATGTCGTCTGATTCAAGCCGCGCACGATATAGTCAGCCTCAATGTCATCGGTCTGCCGTTGCAGAAAGGCGCCAGCTGTCATGCGGAACTTGTTCGTACTGGGCGAACTTACACGGAATTCATGTGTCTGCTTTGTATATTTATCACCGACTATCTGGATCTGTGTGGGATCGATGAAGCCCCCGGTCACGCTGGGAAAGTTTGTATAGTATGTGCCAAGGGCGTCGTAAGCTACCGTGTATTCTGAATAGTCGGATTGGTTGCTGGTCTTGCGCTCAAAATAGCCGCCCGAATAGACGACATCCCAGTCGCCTAGCTTGCCCTGGATCGTCAGTGCCGCCTGATACCATCGGTCGCGGTTCATCGTGGGAAGGTAGTCGACTACGTTGAGATCGCCTGCGCGCGGATCATAGAGAAAAGGCCCTTTGGTTTCCTGATGCTGGTAGATGATCGACGGTGTCACCGTCCAGTTGTCGTCCAGGTTGATGCCAAGCGCCGCTCTGCCGCCGTAGGTTTCAACCGAGTTGAAATCCTTCTCGACCAACGCCGCATTGTTGATTGTAATGTTGGTCAGGGGATCTGCGTCACTGAGCGTATAAGTGCGCGTACCCGGGATATTATCAATATAGCCGCCATCGCGCTGATAAAAACCGACAACGCGCAACGCAATCTGGCTTGTCAGGGGCACGTTGACAAAGCCTTCGAAGATCCCGCCAGTATCGCCTTTACCAAACTGATTGATCTGGACATCAACGCCGCCTTCAAACTTGTCCGCACTAGGCTTGTTCGTGATTATCCTCAACGTACCGGCAAGCGAACTCGCACCAAAAAGCGTGCCCTGTGGTCCTGACAGCGCTTCGACGCGGGCGATATCATAGACGTGAATGTCAACCGAACTGGCAATTGTCGTGACGGGCGTCTCGTCGATATAGAGGCCTGCACCGGGTAGCGAACCGCCATGCAACCCATCCCCTCCACTCGAGATTCCGCGGAAGAACAATTGTGACTGGCCGGGGCCATATGATTGGAAGCTGACGCTCGGCAAGAGCTTGGCATAATCGTCAAAGCTTGAAACCTGACGTTCGGCAAGTTTTTCTCCACCGAGCGCCTGAATGCTGATTGGAACATTTTGCAGGTTTTCCTCCCGCTTCTGCGCCGTGACGATGATTTCATCGCTGGAAGCTTCTTCTGCTGCCGCCTGCGCAAAGGCTGGCGATGTCACGAGGATCGTGGAGCCGAGCAGCGCGAGGATAGCATGCCGACGCGCGGGAAGAGCCTGAAAATTCATGGTTTAACTCCCTGACAGAATTATTTTCGCAACTGTGATTCAGTTAAGGGCGTTGGTCAATTGGAATTGACCGGATGGTGAGTGTTTTGGCTGCTGCTATGGCACAAATGACACAGGCATATTCGCTGATTTCGGTTTTCTGCTGTTGGCAAAATCATGGATCCTTGAATGAAGGCCTGCCGTGTAGGCGCACCTTGTCGGTAAAATCGTTAAGACCGGAGGAAACGGGTTAAGCATATAGCCATTCAACCGCCGTTAAGCACGGCTCGCAGATATTCCCGAGGAGTGTTAGGGTCTTTGGACCCGAGTCGTGTTCGAAAGGCTGGAAACATGTTGCGCTATAATCTGATTGCCCGTTTTGCTGCTCCGCTCGCATTGGTTGCGTTGTCTGCATGTGCCGCAACGCCCTTCAAGGCGCAGGTCAACCGCTTTCAAATGATGCCGGCGCCGCAGGGCCAGAGCTATTTCGTCAAGGCAGACAATCCCAAACTCGATGGCAGTCTTGAATTCTCGCAATATGCCGGTCTCGTCGGCTCAAAGCTGACGGCTTTGGGCTACCAGCCCGCATCGAGTCCGGATGCGGCCAGCCTTATCGTCAATTTCGCCTATGACGTTGATAACGGCAAGGAGAAGATCCGTTCGGTTCCTGGCGGCGGTTTTGGCTATGATCCGTTTTTCGGCCCCGGTTTTGGGCGTTATTATTATGCGTCAAACTATCCGTTTTATGGCCCATATGGCCGCCGCGGGTTCATTTACGGCTTTAACGATCCGTTCCTTTTCGGATCGGGTTTTGACCAGGTTGAGAGCTACACCGTGTATACGAGCAACATCAACATGGTCATTAATCGCAAGGCCGATGGCCAACGCGTCTTTGAAGGGAACGCCAAAGCCGTTTCGCGCGATGACAATCTGACCTATCTCGTGCCCAATCTTGTTGAGGCAATCTTTACCGGCTTTCCCGGAAATTCGGGCGAAACCGTCAAGATCAGCGTAGCGCCTCCGCCAAAGAGCTAACCTCGGCACGGCCGATACCGCTGTGCGCGGACTTCTTTGGTAGTTGAGGCTGCCGCGGAAAAGGCTGGCATGCCAAGCAATCGGGTACCAAGTAATGCGCTTTCGATATTCGCTTGAACCGGACAGGATAAGGCCGCCTAACGCCGACGCGACATCGCCGTCCGCGCCGTAAACTCGAGCATTTCACGTCGCTGAATTCTGCGGTGTATCAATAATATCGCGTAATATCATAATCTTACACGTTGAACCGGAATAGCAACACATCGCCGTCGTGTACGACATACTCCTTGCCTTCGGAGCGGAGTTTGCCCGCATCGCGCGCGCCGGCCTCGCCTTTGCAGGCGATATAGTCGTCATAGGCAATCGTCTCGGCGCGGATGAAGCCGCGTTCGAAATCGGTGTGGATGACGCCTGCCGCCTGTGGTGCTTTCGCGCCTTTTGTCACGGTCCATGCCCGGGTTTCCTTGGGACCACAGGTGAAGAAAGTGATCAGGTGGAGAAGCGCATAGCCCGCGCGGATTACGCGCGTCAGGCCGGTTTCGTTGAGGCCGAGGTCGGCGAGGAATTCGCCGCGATCCTCCGGCGGCATTGTCACGATTTCAGCCTCGATTGCGGCGGATACGACGACCGCCTCCGCGCCTTCGCTCTTGGCCTTCTCAAATACTCTTGCTGAGAGTGCATTGCCGTTCGCCGCGGCGCCTTCATCGACGTTGCAGACATAAAGAACCGGCTTCGCTGTCAGCAATTGTGCCTGATCAAGCGTGCGTCGCTCTTCCTCATCCTTGGGCGTCGTTAGCCGCGCGGGCTTGCCCTCACGCAACAGGTCAAGAGCTTGCCCCAATACAGAGGCTGCAACCTTAGCCTCCTTGTCGCCTTGCGCGGCCTTTTTCTGGAAGGCCGGAACGCGTTTTTCAAGGCTTTCAAGATCGGCGAGCATCAATTCGGTCTCGACCGTTTCGGCGTCGGAAATCGGGTCGATCTTGTTGTCGACATGCTGGATGTCGTCATTCTCGAAGCAACGCAGGACATGGACGATCGCATCAACCTCGCGGATATTGGCAAGGAACTGGTTGCCGAGCCCTTCGCCCTTGCTCGCGCCGCGGACAAGTCCCGCAATATCGACAAAGCCAAGCTGAGTTTCGATGATCTTGGCGCTGCCAGCGATTGCGGCCAGCGCTGCCATGCGCGGATCAGGCACGGCGACATTGCCGATATTCGGTTCGATCGTGCAAAAAGGATAATTCGCCGCCTGCGCCGCGGCCGTTTCCGTCAGCGCATTGAACAGCGTCGACTTGCCGACATTAGGCAATCCGACAATTCCGCAACGAAAACCCATTATCTTAATCCTGTTCCTGAAGTCTCAGCGCGACATCGCTCATGAAGCGCGCATCGTTTCCTTCGGCCAGCCACTTCGCTTCGGCTGCAACGGCACCGAGCATGGCAGCAACGTCGTCGAGTTCTGCCTTGGCATAATTGCCGAGCACATGGTCGGTCACGCGATCCTTGTGCCCGGGGTGGCCAATTCCCAGCCGGACTCGGCGGAAGCTATTGCCGATATGGGCATCGATCGAGCGGATACCATTGTGCCCGGCCGTTCCGCCACCAACCTTCACCTTGACCCGGAACGGATCGATATCCAGCTCATCATAGAAGACCGTCACATCTTCGGGCTCAAGCTTGAAAAAGCGCATGGCTTCGCCGACGCTGCGCCCGCTTTCGTTCATGAAAGTCTGGGGTTTGATCAGGAGGATCTTGGTGTCGCCAATCCGGCCTTCGCTGGTTAGCCCCTGAAAGCGCAGCTTCCAGGGGCCAAAACCATAAACGTCAGCAAGCAGGTCAACGACCATGAAGCCGATATTGTGCCGGTGCATCGCATAGGATGCGCCCGGATTACCGAGGCCAGCCCAGATTTGCATCAGGGCTTGCGGGGATTACTCCCCTTCTCCTCCGGCAACTTCGCCTTCCTCACGGGTCGTATCGCCTTCAGATGATTTCAAGCCTGATGGCGCGACGACCGTTGCGATCGTGAAGTCGCGATCGGTGATTGCGCTCGTTGATCCTGCGGGAAGCGTGACGTTCGAGATGTGGATCGAATCGCCGACATCGAGACCGTTAAGCGAAATAGCGATCTCTTCCGGAATGCTCGCCGCGTCGCAAACAAGTTCCAGCTCGTGGCGAACGATGTTGAGCACGCCGCCGCGCTTGATGCCGGGCGAAAGCGCTTCATCGATAAAGTGGACCGGTACTTCGACTCGAACCGTCGCATGCTCGGAAATCCGAAGAAAATCGGCATGAAGCGGGCGTTCGGAAACGGGGTGGAATTGTACATCCTTGGGAATGGTGCGCACAGGCTTGCCATCGACATCGATCATCACGACCGAGTTGAAGAAGTATCCAGTCATCAGCGCTTTCATCAGCGCCTTTTCTTCGACATGGACGCCTTGCGGTGTTTCCTTGTTGCCGTAAATCACGGCGGGTACGCGGCCTTCGCGACGCAGAACTCGGGAGGCTCCCTTGCCAGCCCGTTCGCGCGCATCGGCCGACAGTGTCAGCAGATCGCTCATATGATATCTCCATTCGGTAACATCCCGACCGCGCCTCCAGGGATGACCATGGCCGGGAAGTGGGCGCCCTTAACGAGGAAAGTGCAAAAGGGCAAGGCCGCTCAAGATCCCAGATGTGAAAAGGCCCGCTGGCGGGAAGCCAACGGGCCTTTTGGTGGGAGGGTTGGCGAGCCGGTTAGGCGCCGACGACAAAGGCCACGAGAATAAACTGGGCCCCCAGTGCGACAGCAAGGCTCGCGGACCGTACGATCATTGACATAACACGTTCCTTTCACTTGCTTGTTTCGAGACGGATCATTCCGTTTCGATGTGCAACTTATGCTGCAAGTGCTAAGAAAGTGCAAACGTGTTACGCGCAATCGTGATTGCAGAAAATGCAATTACTATGAAAATGCCTGAATTCCGGTAATTGCGCGACCGAGAATCAATGCATGGACGTCATGCGTCCCTTCATAGGTGTTGACGGTTTCCAGATTTATCGCGTGTCGAATCACGTGATATTCAGCCGCAATGCCGTTTCCGCCGTGCATGTCGCGGGCAATGCGGGCGATATCGAGCGCCTTGCCGCAATTGTTTCGCTTGATCAGGCTGACCATTTCGGGCGACCATGCATCGGCATCGATCGAACGACCAACCGTGATCGCCGCCTGAAGGCCCAGCGCGATTTCTGTCTGCATGTTGGCCATTTTTAGCTGTGGAATCTGGTTGGCGGCCAAGGGCCGACCGAACTGCTTGCGATCCAACTGATATTGCCGGGCGCGATGGAAACAATCCTCTGCCGCGCCCATTGCGCCCCAGGCAATACCATAGCGCGCCTTGTTGAGGCAGCCGAATGGGCCCGAAAGGCCCTGCACATTGGGCAGCATGTTCTCTTCCGGCACGAATACGTCGTCGAGCACAATTTCGCCGGTAATCGACGCCCTCAAGCTCATCTTGCCCTCGATCTTGGGCGTCGAGAAGCCATCCATCCCGCGCTCGACAATGAAGCCGCGAATGATCCCGCCCTCGTCCTTGGCCCAGACGATCGCAATGTCGGAAATTGGCGAGTTGGTGATCCACATCTTTGCGCCGTTGATGCTGTATCCTCCGGGCACGGCCTTTGCCTTTGTTTTCATGCTCGCCGGGTCCGAACCGGCATCGGGTTCGGTCAGGCCGAAGCAGCCGATGATTTCTCCCGAGGCAAGGCGTGGAAGAAACTTCCGGCGCTGCTCCTCGGTGCCATAGGCATGAATGGGATGCATCACGAGGCTCGACTGCACCGACATGGCAGAGCGATAGCCTGAGTCCACGCGCTCCACGGCCCTGCTGATCAGCCCATAGGCGACGTGACTGACGCCCGCGCAGCCATAGCCATCGATAGTTGCACCCAGCAAACCGAGTTCGCCCAACTCGTTCATGATCTCGCGATCGAACCGTTCTTCGAGGGTTGCGGACACAACGCGTGGCAGGAGCTTATCCTGCGCATAGGCTTCGGCCGCATCACGGATCATCCGCTCGTCTTCGGTCAGTTGTGCATCAAGGTTGAAGGGATCATCCCAACGGAAAGGAGTAAATTTTGCCATCTCCGTCCTTTGGCACAATTGGAAAGCGTCGACAATCGAGGCGGAATTCTGTAGTGCCAATTCGAGGAAAACCGACCTGCTACGTTGCGTCGTCCTGACGGTTCTTGCGTGTGCGCTGCTGGGCAATGGTTCTCCGGCGCGGGAGCACTATTTCTGGTTTCCAGCAACACCTGACGTGAAACCGAGACCTTGGGCAGTGTTGCTGCCCAGAGCCGCAGGTATTGGAAAGCTCGCGCGCGGAAACCAGTATTGGGACCTCGCCTCCAGGTTGAATGAGCGCGGGATAGATGCATTGATCATCGACTATGATGCCGCCGCTGCCAAAGTCCCCGCTACACGCGGAAAGACCGGACCAAAGATCGCGGCGATTATCGTCGATGCACTCGCCGATTCGCGAGGCAGGAGCCGGATGGATGCGCGTTGCCCGGGTCTGATGATTGGCTGGTCGCGCGGAGCAGAAGGAGTTCTAACCCTCGCATCAACCGAACAAGGCCCAAAAACGGGGGCAAAAGCCGCGGTGGTTTATTACCCGTCCGTTCGCGGGCAGGAACAGGCTTGGTACCAACGCATTCCCGTTCTTGCCCTGCAAGGGACGGGTGATCAGATTGCGCCGGCTGGCTCGCTCGTGAAACTGGTTTCAAGCCGCCATTCAAACGATCTGGAGTTCGATGTGCATCTCTATGAAGGCGCGCATCACCGGTTTGATGTCGCGCATCCGGTCGATGACCCGGCCGGCAAGACACCTGGCGATTATGATCCGAACGCCAGCGCCAAGGCGTTTGCAGCGATTGACCTGTTCCTTGAAAAGCATGGAATTACTGCCGGTGGATGTGCGCTTGATTGACCGCAGCCCACACACTTGATGTTCGGTTAGCCGAGCGAAGTTTCCCAATCGTCTGGCTTGAAGCCAATCATCATGCCGCCGGGATGTTCGACGACCGGACGTTTGATCATCGATGGATATCCGACCATGAGTGCAATAGCCTTCGTCTCGTCAAGGCCTGACTTGTCGGTGTCGGGCAGTTTCCGGAACGTCGTTCCCGCCCGGTTGAGAACAGTCTCCCAGCCAAACGCCTTGCACCACGCTTTGATCCTGTTCGCGTCAGCGCCATACTTTTTATAGTCGTGAAAGACATAATCGAGCCCGCGCGTGTCAAGCCATGAGCGCGCTTTCTTCACTGTGTCGCAATTCGGAATCCCATAGAGGATGATCGTCATTCCTGCCTCTTTTCTGCAAATTGCAAACCCGTTCGCTGAACTCTGTCTAAGCTTGGCCCAACGGTCCGTTTCTTCCTGCCTGTATCAGTGCCTTGGCGGCCCATCCGAGCTTTTTTGACTTGCTTACAATCACTCGTCGATCCCACGCCGCTTGTCCGCGTGCGGCGACTTCGCGGGCAATATCGCCATAGATGCCTGCCGCCGCCAGCACTGCCCAACGCGCACGGAAGGGAAGTTTTCTGGCCCCGATCCGGGCGCTGGCTTCGTAATCCTGTGCCATGTCCGCCAGCCACCAACCGATATCGGCGAGGCGGGCACGGTAGAAAGGACGCATCTGCTCGCCGGGAGGGATATCGGCCTCAACCAGCCAGTCATCAGGGATGTAACAGCGACCCGCCGCATCATCCTCACTGATATCCCGGGCGATGTTGGCGAGCTGGAAGGCCCTGCCGAGATCGGCGGCACGTTCCAGCGTTTCCGAATCTTCAGGGTCAATTCCCATGATGATTGCCATCATGCAGCCGACCGCTCCGGCAACATGGTAGCAGTATTTGAGCAGATCCTTCTCCGATCGCGGATGCCAACCTGCCGCATCGAGGGCAAAGCCTTCGATCAGATCATAGATGTATTTGTGGGGGATCGCACATTCACGAGCGACCAGACCGAGCGCGTCAAAGGCAGGCTCTCCGGTAGTCTCGCCTTCCAACGCGCGTGTTGTCAGGTCGGTAATGTTGGCGAGCCGCTCCATCGGATCGTCGACAGCTGACATCGTCCCGCCATGATCCTGTCCGTCAGCGATATCGTCGCAACGGCGACACCAGTAGTAGAGCAACCAAGCCTGCTCTCGGGTCTTGCGGTCAAACAGTTTCGATGCAAGCGCAAATGACGTGGAACCGCGTTCAATGCTGTCGCGGGCGTGTGCGACAAGGGTAGTGCGGTCGGGACTCACAGATCAAACCGGTCAAGCCATTTGGCCTGATCGGGCGGACGAAAGTCTGCAATTTCATCAAGCAAGGCGCCCGGTTCTGAAGCGGCGATGATCATCTCGCGGTGCACCCGTGTCACGAACCGCGCCTCGACGCAGTTGTCGAGAAAGGTGAAGAGCGCATCATAATAGCCCGCGACATTGAGAAATCCGCAGGGTTTGGGGTGATAGCCGAGCTGACCCCAGGTCAGCATTTCAAACATCTCATCCAGCGTGCCAAAGCCGCCCGGCATGGCAATGAAGCCGTCGGCAAGATCTGCCATGAGCGCCTTTCGCTCATGCATTGTGGAAACGATGTGGAGTTCGGAGCAACCCTTGTGCGCGAGTTCCTTGTCGCGGAGCGCCGCCGGGATCACGCCGATGGCCTCACCGCCTGCATTCAGGACCGCATCGGCGATTGTGCCCATCAGCCCGATATGGCCCCCGCCGAATACCAACCCTATCCCGCGCCCGGCCATCTCGGTGGCAAGCGCGCGCGCGGCATCCGCATAGGCCGGATCTCCACCTGGAGACGAGCCGCAATAGACGGCGAGCCGAGTCACTTGTTGAGATCCTCGAGCATCAACCCCGCTGTTGCCTTGGCGCTTCCGACGACGCCCGGAATGCCGGCTCCCGGATGCGTGCCGGCGCCGACAAAATACAGGTTGGGAATGGCATCGTCGCGGTTGTGTGTGCGGAACCAGGCCGATTGGGTCAGCGTCGGCTCAAGGCTGAAGGCGCTACCCAGATGGGCATTCAGGTCGCGTCCGAAATCGGTCGGGGCATAGTGAAAGCTGGTGACGATCCGCGACCGGATGTCAGGGATCAGTCGCCGTTCAATCTCGTCGAGAATGCGTTCCTTGAGCAACTCACCTACTTCTCCGTCCCAATCGAGAGGCGCCTTGCCAAGGTGGGCGACCGGCGCGAGAGCATAGAAGGTTGAACAACCTTCGGGCGCCATTGACGGGTCGGTCACCGTAGGATGGTGAAGGTAAAGCGAGAAATCCGTAGGCAAGACGCCGTGATTGTAGATATCCCGCAAAAGCTCTTTGTAGCGCGGGCCGAACAGGATCATGTGATGCGGAATTCCGGGCCAGCTTCCCTTGATCCCGAAATGGACAACAAACAGCGAAGGCGAAAAGCGTTTGCGTTCGAGCGATGAGGCGACGCGCCCACCTCGCCTGTTGCTTGTCAGCAGGTCACGGTAGCTGTGCATGATATCTGCATTCGAGGCGACTGCATCGGAATCCGCCCGCCAGCCTGAGCGCGTCCTGACGCCGGTCGCCTTGTCACCAAGTGTCTCGATCTCAACCACCGGATCGTCGAGCCGGAGTGTCCCGCCGAGCCGCTCGAACTGTGTAACCATGCCCGCGATCAGCCGGTTCGTGCCACCCCGCGCAAACCAGACGCCGCCATCCTTTTCGAGCTTGTGGATCAGCGCATAAATCGCGCTGGTCGTAAACGGGTTGCCACCAACCAGCAGTGTATGAAACGACAGCGCCTCGCGTAGTTTTTCGCTTTGCACGAAGGACGAGACAATCGAATAGACCGAGCGCCAGGCCTGGTACTTGGCAAGCGCCGGCGCCGCCTTGATCATCGACGCAAAGTCAAGGAAAGCAACCGTGCCAAGCTTGACATAGCCTTCCTGATAAACCCCGGCAGAATAATCGAGGAACCGCTGATATCCTGCGACATCGGCCGGATTGAGCTTGGCAATCTCGGCGGTTAGCGAAGCATTGTCGTTCGAATAATCGAAGTTCGTCCCGTCAGGCCAGTTGAGCCTGTAGAATGGCGAGACCGGATCAAGCGTCACGTCATCGGCCATGTCGCGGCCGGACAGCGCCCAGAGTTGCTTCAGGCAGTCAGGATCGGTGATGACTGTCGGCCCTGCATCAAAGGTAAACCCGTCCTTCTCCCAGAAATAGGCACGCCCGCCGGGCTTGTCGCGGCCTTCGACGATGGTCGTTTCTATGCCCGCCGATTGCAGCCGAATGCCCAGCGCAAGACCGCCAAAGCCCGATCCGATGATGATGGCGCGCTTCACTTCCGTGACCCCAATAATGCCGTCACTGCTCGGCCGATAGCGACTGGCGGCTTTCCACTCAAGATTCGGATCTTGTCGAGAAACGTTGATGTCCCGGCGTAGAAACGACCGATCAAGGCCGGGGAAAGACGGTAAAATCGTTCAAGTATTCTGTAACGCTGGTCGGGTTCGGCAGCACGAAAAAGCATGGTATCAAGCATCCTGTAGAATCCGCGCTCGCCCCATAGCGACGCGGCATGGGCCTTTGACTGTTCGGGGCCCAGAGTGGGAGTTTCGGCGATGCGGACAGCCAGTCTGACCGCGTCAGGCAAAGAATATCCGGTGGTCGGATGGAAAAGCGCAGCGCGCATCCCGGCTTTTGAAGTATCCCCGCCCGACGCCCAGTAGCGTTCAAAATTACCGCCCATCGCAACGGGGAGCACTCCAGTCTCTTCGCGCTCGATCGCTTTCACGTTCCACCCGCGGGCGTTGGCATAGTCCCTGATGCGCTGACGCAAATCATTCAGCGGAATATCCGGGCAATCACTGTAGTAAGTGTCCTCGACAAATACGGTCTCGGCATCGAATGGCAGGCAATAAACAAAGCGATAGCCGTCAAGCTGCGGGACTGTTGCGTCCATGATGATCGGTCGGATCAGGCCATGCCCGCCCTCGATCCGCAATCGCTGCCCAAGGAATTTCTGCCAGCCAAGATCAAGACAGGACAGGTCTGCCGCCCCGCGCGTATCGATCACAAGACTCGCTTCGATCCGGCTTTGATTGTCGAGGACAATCGAACTGCAATCGATCGAGATAGCTCTGGCAGCGATGATTCGTTCAGGATGCAGCCGAGCCCGCACCACAGTATCGAGTCGTTCGGACTCGATGCTGTTGTAGCCCGTCTCCAGCGTCCGCTGATGAGCAGGAAAAACCACATCATAGGACGGCCAGCGATGGCAAATCAGCGGCTCGACCAGCCAGCGATGCTCCGGCGCGATATCACTGTCAAAAAACGACCAGACGTGATTCCCGCCCAGATCTGCCGAGGCTTCAATCAATCGGATCTCCAGGTGGGGTTGCTTTTCGGCAAGCGCCAGTGCGATCAGCCCCCCCGCGAGGCCCCCGCCTGCAATTGCAATGTCACAGTTGATAGTCTCCTGCACAGCGCGGCCCTAGCGAGGTTTGGCGACCGGCGAAAGTCGATGTAAAACATTATTCATGACTGAACCGCTAGATCCGGCACTGCTGCTGAAAGCCTATGCAGCAGGCATTTTTCCGATGGCGGACGGCCGGGATGCGCCGCAAGTCTATTGGGTTGAACCGCGAAAGCGCGGCGTGCTGCCTTTGAATGCCTTTCGGCTCTCGCGTTCACTCATAAAGACACTCAAATCGGGACGCTTTGAGACGACGGCAGACCTTGCATTTAATGACGTTGTCCGTCTTTGCGCAGAAGAGGCGGAAAACCGGCAATCGACCTGGATCAATCACCAGATCGAGGCGTCCGTTGCGCTGCTTCACGCTGGCGGTCATGCGCATAGTATTGAGACATGGGCGGATGGACAGCTGGTTGGCGGACTTTACGGAGTCCGTCTCGGTCGGGCCTTTTTTGGGGAATCGATGTTCAGCAGGGCGAAAGACGCATCAAAAATCGCGTTGGCCCACCTTGTCGCACGACTTCGGGCCGGAGGATTCACGTTGCTGGATTGTCAGTTCATTACGCCGCATCTGGCCTCACTCGGCGCAATCGAAATCGACAGATCGGATTACCTCGCGGCATTGGTGTCTGCTGTCACCGGAGCAGTTGCGGGCGACGCCGCAGCCTCTGGCTCAGTTGGCTCGGCCGATTTCTTCGCGCTTGATCGGTCATTCGAAGCGGATTCGTCGCCGCGAACCACGATGGTCTCCGGGCCGGCATCCGGATGCTTCATTGCACAGGCTTTGGTCCAGATATCATAAATCGGATGCTCGACAACATTGAGCGACGGGGATTCCTTAAACAGCCAGCCCGAAAAATATTCTCGCCATTTGTCATCGCTGCCATGCACGATCACCTGGACGAACGCGCCGGTATAATGCTCTGCCTCCCAGGGCGCAGTCGTCTCGCAGGCCTTCAATCGCACGACAAGGTCGCCGATCCGGACGGCCTCGCCGGGTTTCATCGAGAGATCGCGATACAGACCATTGCGCTTGTTCAGTATGCCCAGCGTCGCAACGCGTTCGGCCATTGGGGTTACCTTGGCGGAGAGTATCACGGGCGCAGGTTTAGGAGCCGGAGCCTCGATCTTCGTTGGTATGGGATCAGCGACATTGGCTGTCGAAGCGTTTTCCAGCGCCGCCATTGCCTGCCAGCCCACAAGACCTGCAATGGCCCCTCCCAGCACCCAGAGTGTGGGCCGCTTCATCCCCGATCGGGGCTCCAGGCCTGATAGTCCCCGGTGGCAGGCGCACGCTCGCCTCCCGCTTCGGGCGCGCCTGCAGGTCGATAGGCGTTGACGCTTCCCGTCAGATTGCGAGACGGGGGCTTTTCCCAGATCCGCGCTGGCGGGAGTCCATTTTCCGGCAACGCGTCGAGCGTGTGGTGCAGCCAGCCATGCCATTCTGGTGGCACGCGACTGGCATCGTTAAGGCCATTGTACATGACCCAGCGTCGCGGCAGGCCTCCAACAGTCTTGCCGCCTTCATAATAGACATTGCCATCGGCATCATGTCCGACCCGCTGCCCTTTGGTGACCGTACCGAGCCAGGTCCCGAAGGTCGCGCCTTCCCACCATGTGAAAATATTCTTGAAAACGCCCATGCGGGGCGATTACCTGCGTGTGCGGCTTAGCGCAACTGGCGTTGGCGTCTCATGTCAGCGTTCTTTCGAATTTCCGGCTCAAATGCGTAGCAAAACAGCATCGAATTGCATAAGCGGATGCTTCACGTGGTTGGACGGCAGGCCACCGCTTTAAAGATCAGAGAGAATCGTGCGTCGTCAGCATCTTTTCGAGTTGCGCCCGCAGTTCCGTTCTAAGCGGCCGGGCGCTGTTGTCCGTCCTGCAGACCACTACCGTATCGCATGTCGCGATGCACTTGCCCTTCTGGAACATGGCCTGTTCGATGGTCCAGCTTGACGTGCCGATGCGCCCAGTACCGGAACATACCGTCACATCTTCGGGATAGCTTCCTTCGCGCAGGTAGGTGATTGCAACCGAAGCAACCATTGTCCGCTCGTTCGTAGGCCGCTCTTCCATCGGGCGCACGCCACGGTTCAGGCGAACGCGGCCATGCTCGAACAGCGAGGCAAAGGCCACGTTGTTCAAGTGCCCGTTCGGATCAAGATCCTGGAAACGGGTCTGGACATCCAGAGCGATGGGGTAGCTGGCGGGGTTCAACCGCCAGCCTTCCGGTTTTGCCATCGCCTCAGCGCGGTGCCATCCGGATTGCGCCATCAAGGCGAACATCCTCACCGTTGAAATAGCTGTTTTCAATCATGGTGAGCGCGAGATTTGCATATTCCTCGGGCTTGCCAAGGCGTTTGGGGAAGGGGACGGAAGCCGCCAGCGCATCCTTCACATTCTGCGGCGCGCCAAGCATCAGAGGGGTTTCAAAAATACCCGGCAGGATCGTGTTGATGCGAATGCCTTCGCTCATCAGGTCACGCGCAATTGGGAGGGTCATGCCGATCACGCCAGCCTTTGACGCGGAATACGCAACTTGGCCCATCTGGCCGTCTTCGCCCGCCACTGACGCCGTATTGACGATCGCGCCGCGTTCACCATCTTCATTCTGCGGATCGAGCGTCATCATGCCCGCAGCCGATTTCGCCACACACCGGAATGTGCCGACAAGGTTGATCTGGATCAGCCAGTTGAAAGCATCGAGGGGATAGTGCTTGATCGAACCGTCCGTCTTGGACCGGCTTGCGGTCTTCATCGCGCTGCCTGTGCCAGCGCAATTCACGAGGATTCGTTCCTGGCCGATGGCCGCGCGAGCCTTGGCGAACCCGGCGTCGACGCTTTCGTCGCTGGTTACGTTGACTTCGCAGAACACGCCACCGACGTCGGCAGCAATCGCCTCGCCCTTTTCGACCTGAAGATCGAAGATCGCGACCTTGACGCCCTTGGCAGCCAATGCACGAACCGTCGCTGCACCAAGGCCGGACGCGCCGCCAGTGACGACCGCGGAAACGGATGAATCGAGTTTCATGATTAGTCTTCCTTCAATTGAATTTTCTAGAGCCGTTCGACGATCGTCACATTGGCGACGCCGCCGCCTTCGCACATCGTCTGGAGACCATATTTGCCGCCACGTTGCTTGAGCGCGTTCAGCAATGTTGCCATCAGCTTGGTTCCCGAAGCGCCAAGCGGATGGCCCAGCGCGATCGCTCCGCCATTCACGTTCAGACGGTCAGGATCGGCACCGGTATGTTTTAGCCACGCGAGCGGGACCGAGGCAAAGGCTTCATTGACCTCGTAGAGATCGATATCGCCAATCTTCATGCCAGCCCGCTGCAAAGCCTTGTCGGTTGCGAACAGCGGCTCTTCAAGCATGATGATCGGATCGCCCGCCGTCACGGTCAGCGAGTGGATTCGGGCAATTGGCGTGAGGCCATGATCCTTCAGCGCCTGTTCGGACACGATCAGGACGGCAGACGAACCGTCGCAAATCTGGCTGGACGAGGCTGCTGTCAGGCTTCCGCCATCCTGAAGAAGCTTGACGCCAGCGATGCCTTCAAGCGTTGCATCGAAGCGAATTCCTTCATCGCGCTTGTGCCATGCCATGCCTTCGGGAGTTTCGATCTCGATTGCGACTATCTCGTTCTCAAAATTTCCGGCTTCGGTTGCCGCCTTTGCATTGACGTGGCTCCGGAACGCAAAGCGATCAAGCTCGTCCTTGGAGAAGCCATGCTTCTTGACAATCATTTCTGCGCCGATGAACTGGCTGAACATGATGCCCGGATATTTCGCTTCAAGACGGGGAGACTTGTAGTTTCCCAGGCCTTCTTTCATGTGGAAAATGGCGGTCGAGCCCATTGGCACCCGCGTCATCGACTCGATGCCGGCGGCGACCACAATATCCTGCGTGCCCGACATGACAGCTTGAGCCGCAAACTGCATGGCCTGCTGGGAAGATCCACACTGGCGGTCGATCGTGACCGCGGGGACGCTGTCCGGGACATTGGCCGACGCAAGGACGATGTTGCGCCCAACCTGCGCAGCCTGTTGGCCGCCCTGGCCAACACAACCCATGATTACGTCTTCAATTCTGCTGCCATCGATACCGGTGCGCGAAACAAGCGCATCAAGCGTCATTGCGCCCAGATCAACGGGATGGACACCAGCGAGTTTTCCGCCGCGTTTGCCACCTGCGGTGCGGACTGCATCAACAATATAGGCTGTCGCCATGGTTCGAATCCTTGTCTTGGTCTTGATGAACGGAAAGCCACTTGCGCAAATTGACGTTTACGGCAAGGGAAACTTGTGTCTCCTGCTGAACGTGAGGTATGCAGCCAAATGAACGTTTCCGAAGCTGTCGCCTATCGCCGATCCGTCCGTGGGTTTCTAGACAAGCCGGTCGATATTGCACTGGTGAAAGACATTGTTGAGCGGTCTTCACGCGCGGCGACCGGAGGCAATCTCCAACCCTGGCATATCGACATCGTCCATGGCGACTCTATGGCGAGGCTCAAGGCGCTGATGCGCGAAAAGATGGCTTCCGGACCGAACGTGGAAACCACCGAATACAACATTTATCCGCCTGAATTGCCCAAGCCCTATTCTGACCGGCGCTTTGAGGTTGGCGAAATGCTCTACAGTTCGATCGGGATTCCGCGAGAAGACAAGGCCGGTCGCATGATGTGGTTTGCCCGCAACTTCCAGTTCTTCAATGCTCCGGTCGCGCTTTTCCTGACGCTCGATCGCAAGATGGGGCCGCCGCAATGGGGCGATGCCGGCATGATGCTGCAAAACATCATGCTGCTGCTGTGCGAAGCCGGGCTGGATTCCTGCCCGCAAGAGTGCTGGGCGATTTACCCGAAGACGATTGGCGCATTTCTAAGTACGCCGGAGAACCGCATCCTGTGGACAGGCATGTCGATCGGATACAAGGATCCCGACGATCCTGCCAACGCATTGCTGACCAAGCGCGCACCGTCGGATGAATGGCTGAATATTCTCGGTTGAGGACCTCAATAATCCTTTGAAACACGGACTGAAGCAGTCTGTCGGCCAATGGTTGAAATGCTCGACAGGATCGAAAACCAGCGTGTGATCTGGAATTCGGCGCGTGTCGCCGAATAGCCCTGGCCGTCGGTGATGATCTCCACATAGGCGCGCCTGGTGATGTATTTCCCTGCGGCGACCGAGGTTTTCTGGCCCGTCACTGTGTCAGCGGGCAAAATGCGAAGCCTGTCTAGGCCGATTGCATTGCGAAGGACATTGATCGGATTCAGGCCGTTCCCCTGATTCTGAAGCGATGCGATCGCGGCAGCCAGTTGAAGCGCCTCGGGAGCCGACAGGTTTGTGATGGAAGTGCCGAAGAGCAAGCGGGAAAGGAGCTCGTCCTCGGGTAGGGCCGGGATGCTGGAAAACCCGATTTCAGGCCGTTGTCCGGTGCCGGTGACCCGGATTGTCGCAGATAGGCCCTGTGTATCGCCGGTTGCAAGTATATCGAGTGTGGGATCGGCCGGGACTTCACCCTTGAAGCGGATCGTGCCGCGCTGGAGATCGAAGCGCCTGCCGGCGAATTCGTAGCCACCACGAACAAGGTCCGCCCGCCCGCTGATGGCGGGCTCGGAGATGGATCCGCCAAGTTCGAGATTTGCGCGCCATTCGCTCTCCAATCCGAGTCCGGTTACGCTCAGGCGGTTGGCAGCCCTGGCCTTGATCGCGAGCCTCCATGGGCTGGAGGGCAGGCCCTGAGCACGATCTTCAACAATCGAATTGACCTCGGTCACATTCAGGCGGGGGATTGCGGCAGCCGCGGTGGCGCGACCAAGCCGAAAGGCGCTCCGAACCAACTCCACGTCGCCCGAAATGACTCCGCCTCCTCGACCGTCAGACAAGAAGTTGATCGGTCCGGTCACAGTTGCACCCATGTCGTCGCGTGCGAGCAGGACAGCTTTGTCGGCTTGAAGTGAAAGATTCATGCCCAACCGTTGCCCGGTTGTGAAATCAAAACTGCCTTGGCCCGAAATCGTTCCGTCTCCGGCGCCCCCGCTGAAATTGTCGATCACGAGCTTGGATCCGTTGAACCGCCCGCTGGCTTTGATGTTGGTCAGGACCATGCCCGTCGCCGCGCTCTCAATTCGTGCATTCGCCGTTCGCACGGAACCGCGGATGACAGGATTGGCGGCACTTCCCGAAATGTCTGCACCAATTGCGACCGGGCCGGATATGTCGAACCCTTCTACACCACTCATGCGCCAAAGCGTGTCGGCGGCTCCGTTGAAACGAAGCTGGGCAAAAATCGAGCCGCTTTTCAGGCGCGTCGCTAGATTGGATCCGGCACCCGGCCGAATCTGGACCTGAGCGCGACCAATCGTCAGCCCGCCACTGACCGCGACCGCGCGGGCGGCAGCATTGCCCGGGACCAATACGGCGGTAAGGCCCACATCGACTGGACGTGAGGACAGGATGAGGCCCGAGCGGGTAAGGCCACGAATGCGCATATCGACGCGGCCACTTGGCAACTGGCCCGCCGCCTGGCGATAGGCGACGCTCCCGCTGGCATTGCCCCCCAACCCCGATCGCGGGAAGAGTATGTCCATGATTGTGAGTGGCATTTGCGAGACATTGGCATTGAATTCGGTTGTGTCATCACCGAAGAGTCCCGATACTTTTGCCTGACCTCCAGCAAATTCCAGGGCAGTCTGCTGGATGCGCCAGCCACCGGTTTCTCGCGTCAGGATCGCCGGATTGACAAGGCGAACCGGTTTGCGATCGATGGTGCCAGATCCAACCAGTTCGATCCGGCCGGGGGCAATCCGCGCAATCGTCTGCAAGTCAAAATTTCGTCCGCGCGATCCCGCCAACGTGCCTCGGATTTCACCGGAACCTCCATCGAGTTTCACATTCGCAGCGAGCCGCGCCAATCTGATGCCGTTATAAGAAAGGCCCTGGCCCGTCAGGGATCCGTCAATTGATGTGCCGCGCGGATCGAGCAATATCACGCCATCGAATGTCGCCCGGCGGGCGGTCACGACGGGAGGGCCTTCAAGCTCGGCTTCGCGCGCGTTTAGATTTGCGACGATCCGCTGAATCGATCCCGAGGGGCTGAATTGGAGTGAACCGCTGATACCACCGCTAAGCGTCAATTCGCCGCTAAACCCGCCGGACAACGAACGAAGCTCCCCTTTAGCGACGCTTTTCGACGCCTTCAGAGCGGCGATCACAACGGTTGCAGGGGTGCCTGAGGGAAGCAGGATCGCCCCATTTCCTTCAAAGTCCCCGATCCTGGAGCCGCCACTGGCATTCCAAACAAATCCATTATTGTCGGGGACGAGGTGCACATTGACATTTGCCAGGCCCAAAGCGTCATTCGGTCGCGTCAGGGTCATGTCGATCTTGGGTCGTTCGATACGTCCGTCAAGAACTAAACGCGTAACCGGTCCATATTGCACCTGCCGGCCGGCGCCGTCGAAAAAGAATGTGCCGTCACGTCGGCGATAACCATTGCCATTGAGGGTGATACCCGGAGATGTCAGCTTCAGGTTGACGAAATGGACAATGCCGTCGGGGCCGCGCGTGAGTGCAGTGTCGATCTTTGGTAATCCGCGCGTCAGGCCGGCAAGGAAGCTGTTGTCCAACCGTCTCACCCAGGCTTGCCCGCGTCCGACAACCTGGCTTCCACGCCCTCCTTCCCCGGGGACAACCTTCAATTCGCTCTTCACGTCAACAACGCCAAGGCCCGGAATCAGATACCGGACCAACTGACCGGCCAGCCCGACTTCATATCGACCGGTCACGAGATCCACGAACAGGCTCAGCTTGCCCGAAAGTTTATCCGACTTGAGGATAAGTCCGTCGCCCGTCAGCGCCTTGGATGTTACGCGAAGTGTTCCGTTGACCGAGATGTTGGCAAGAATCCCACCCGCCACATCTCCGACACCGGTAATGCGCCTGGCGACCAGTTTTACCGGAACAAGCACGGGCGATTTGCTCAGCCGCCCTTGCCCTGAGGCGCGTACGGCTTCGAGTCCCGTTTTATCAAAAGCGACGAAGGGGGCGGTCAGGAGGTAGTCGAAGCTCGCTGTTCTTAAGGCGCCATCAAGCCGCGCCTTCAACCGGATGTCACGTCCGGTCATGTTGGGAAAGAGCGCCCTCGGCTCAAGCAGATGTGCGTCGATGTTGAGCGGGCTAAATCGGTTGCTCGCAAGATCGACAATGCCGGCAAGCTCTACTGTGAGGGCCTGCGAGGAGAGTTGCAGCTTTGTATCGAGGCGTCGGTTTTTCAATGCTGCGTTACCACGGATGCGAAGTGCCGGTCCGGTCAGCCGCTGCACCTTGCCACGCGTGATGGTCGACAGGGCAAGGCGACCGTCCAGTGCGAAGTTGCCTTTGTTGTTCGCAAGTTCGAGCTGTGCGATCCGTGCACCCGAAACGTCACCGCGCAGTTGGCCCCGCCAATCCGTCCAGTCCCCCTGTCCAGCGATTTTGATCGCGACGGGTCGCGTCGTTCCAACCACCTGTTCAAAGACACCGCCGGTCGGTGCGGTCAGGTCGGCGTCTAGGTCGAACCGGTTTCCATCCGGTTCGGCGTCGATCAGAAACGCCAATCGATCTCCTGCTGATGTATCAAGATTGATCCTGACGAGCGCGCGGCCTTTGCGAATATCCGCTTTTCCATTGAGGCGCCCGATCCTCCGTTTTCCGCCCACAACCTGAGGCTCGATTACCAGTCGGTTGACGGTTAGGCTTCCGATGCCAATATCGAAGCCCGGTACGATGGGGCGCTTCTTGGCGGACGGGCGTAACTTCGGCAGTTTGTGGAGTGTTGCGACGGGGACAGCGAGGCTCGTGATATCGAGCCGATTGGCAAGCCAACCCGCAGGGGTCCAATGCAATCGTGCTTCTGATATGTGAAAAAACAGGCCCTCGGAATCGTATAGGCGGACGTCCTTCAACCGCGCCCTAGAATAGATGGACCCGTCAATCCGCCCGATCCGGATTCTGAGGCCCGAGCTCGGTGCTTGAGCCGCAATCTGGTCCGCAATGAAACGATGGCCGATGCTTGTGTCAGCAATCCACAAAAGTACAACCGCCGTTAGAACGAGTCCGCCCAGTGCGATGCCAATCCAGCGCATCACCTTCATCAAAAGGCCTGACCCAAGGAAACAAAGACTGTGACTCGCGGATCTCCCCGTAGCGGATTGATCGGCGTTCCGACATCGATGCGGATTGGTCCAAAGCTGGAATAGTATCGTCCGCCGAGGCCTGCCCCTAGGCGGAATTTGGAGAATGTGGGTAGCGAATTTGTGTCGACGCTTCCACCATCAAGGAATGGCACGATTCCGAAACTGCCAAGCCGAATACGGGCTTCAAGAGCAAATTCTGACAGACTGCGGCCCCCGACTGGATCATTCGCAGCATCGCGCGGTCCGATTTGCTGATAGCCATATCCGCGAACAGAACCGCCGCCGCCGGAATAGAAGCGCCGCGAGGGGGCAATCGCATTGGCCTTTGCGCCGGATATCGCTCCCAGCCGGATACGACCTGCCATGACCACCCGGTTCCCGACCGGCAAATAATAGCTACCGTCGAATTGAGCACGAACATAGGTGAAGGTTCCCGATTCGAGAGAGACTTCGGGCGAAACGCGCACGCCGAGGCGAAAACCTTTTTTGGGATCGAGCAGGTCGTCAGACCCGTCGTAGTTTAGAGTGGCAGGCAATGCGCCGATGAAGAAAGTTCGACGAGCCGAATTTGCAATACGTGTTGCGTCACGCTCGCTCGATGCTACAAACTCGGATCCAACGCTCCATGTCCATTTTTTTTGCCAGATGATGTTCGTTTGTCGCTCGATTCCAGCGCCAAGATCGAGAGTTCGGGCCTGATAAGCCGAACGATTGACGTGACTGGCCTCGATCCTGGCGTTGAGCACTTGGTCGCGCTTGCGAAAATTTGACTGGCGGAGGATCGCACCCAGATATTGCTCGCGCGTTCCGGCAACGCCCCGAACTGTAACAGCACCTTCGGGACGGATGAGGTTGCGGTGCGTCCAACTCAGTTCTGCGCGGATGCCTTCGCCTGTGCCATAACCTGCCTCTGCGGCTATTGTGCGCATTTTAGCGGGCTCCAGTCCCACCGCGATATCTGCCAGGTCTGAATTCTCTGCCGGGACGGGCTTTACATCGGCTTGCGCGACAAGCCCCGTGGCAATCAGGGCGCGACGCAAATCATCTACCTTCGACTGATCGTAAGTCTCCCCTTGCTCAAAGCGAGCAATCTTCTCGACATGCTTTGCATCGAATGGAAGCTTTGATCCAGAGAGGACAATCTGGCCAAAGCTGCGCCGCCCCTTTGGATCGACAGACATCTTCAGCGTCGCGGTGCGGGAATCGTGATCGACAACCACTGCGGGCTCGCCGACCTTGGCAAAGGGAAACCCTTCCTTGCGGATTTTTCGTTCAAGCTCGGCCTCGCCCAGAACCACAGTATCGGCATCGACTGCATCGCTCACACCGACGCCGAACGCGTCTCTTAACATACGCTCCCTGTCACCCGTGCGATCGAGTCCAGTGATCTCAACAGTTGAAAACCGATAAAGTGGTCCAGGTTCCACGATGAGCTTGACTACAAGTTGGCTGGAGTTGGCGCCTTCCACAGTGGTTTCGACATTCGCATCGTAATAGCCTTCTGCACGAAGGATTTCGTCCATCAAGTCGGCGTCTTCGCGTGCACGGCGGTCGATCTGGGCGACGTTGGCCTGCTTGCCTTCACCCGCAGTCAGCGTCGAAACGCCTCTAAATCGCTGCATTACGGCCAGTTTGTCGCTGATCTCAAGTCCCTCAACAACGACGCGATAGCGACGTTCACCAACAATTTCCGTCGATTGTGCAACGACCTCTGCTGCTTCATCGGGTGTGGAAGGCCGGGACGTTTCAGAAGGGTCGATGGTGGGCCAATCGACACCGATGTCTGTCATTGGTGCCATCGGGGATTCGGGATCAAGCTGATCTTCCGAAACACCTATTGATTGCGCCATTGATCGAGACGGAAGGGCGACCAAAACAAGCGTTGCGAGCGCAAGGGGTAGGGCGCGGCTTAGCGAACGGGCCAACATCCAATCGCGTCTAGCAATTGGCTCCTGCAGCTACCAGCGCTGAGTTAGTGTACGGTACCCGTAACGCGTTCAACCGAAAGCGCGACGATCAGGCGCTCGACTTGGCGCCAGTGGCAGAACAAGATTGCATTGCCACGATCCCGGCTGCAGTCGGCCCGAATCGCAGCCTCTGCGTCAGCAAAGCTGCCAAAAGCCTCCATCAGGGCGGTGGCGTCTTCGAGGGTTTTGCGGTTGGCAATCGGGGATGTCATGAGTGCTCCAGCCTATTAGGTTCCAGCCCCTAAGGCCCAATCGCTAAGATCGGACGAGGACCAATGGTAAACCATCGATTGACCAATGACTCAGCTGATCTTGCGCCCCGCCCAGACGACGCGACCGATTATTGTGACGGAGTCAGGCTCGACATCCGACCATCCGGGATAGGCCGGGTTGTCACTGAGCACGGAAAGACGTTGTGCAGGGCGAAGTGAAAGTCGTTTGACCATCAGGGCGTCATCCATCCGGATCACATAGATCCCGTCACGAAGCCGTTCGGCCGCATCGCCGCGATCGACCAGGATATCGTCTCCATCTCCAAGGGTTGGAACCATCGAGTCTCCTGCGACCTGGATGATCGACAAGGCGTCTGGACTCGCGGCGAGTTCGCGCAGCCATTTCCCCTCAAACCCAACATGGCCCACGCGATCTTCAGTGCCTGCGTGCGCGCCTGGACCCGCGGACGCGCCGAGCCTGAGACGCGGAACCAATATTGTAGATATTTGCACTGCCCGAGCGGCCGGGCCGCCCAGTTCAACTTCATCAATACCGAAATAGGTCGCAAGCGTGCGCCGGTCATCCTCCTTCAGCTTCCTCGGCACACCACGCCGGAGGAACTGCTGGAAATAGGCAGCATTTCGACCGAGCAAGCGGGAGATCGACAAACAGTCGTCGCCTCGCTCCTCCATCAGCGTCTGCAGATGATTCCTGACGTCATCCATTTCCTATTTTCCTACGATAGGAATTTTCCTTGCGCAATAGGAAATATCCTCTCAGATAGGATAATTCCTATCAAGAGCGATTCGGATTTGAAAGAAGGAGGCTTGAATGAATGTACCGGGCAAGATTGAACGATACCTGCACAAGACTGGCAAGAAGCCGACGCGCTTTGGACGTGAAGTGGCCAATGATCCGCAGTTGGTTTTTGATATACGGCGTGGTCGGGCGATTGGCGCCCAACTGGAGGCGCGCATTGAAGCGTTTCTGGAGGCCGTCCAATGATCACCGATGTTCATGGAGCGCTATGCTCGGCAATCGTCGATCTGTTCCACCCCGCTCTTGCCGAAATTCGATCGTCGAGCCAGCGGCGATGGTCAAGTGTGACATTCAGTGGTGCCCGGCACCGTTGCGAGCTTAGTGTGTCGGGAAACAGAGTGAACGAGCTTGCTGATCAGGCGACGGCTGCCGTGATGAGCGAGAATTTTGTGCTTGAAGGCCATGTTGTTGCTGACATTGCCGTCATGGATCGCCGATCGCACGGCCGCGACAGGGTTGAAATTGAATTTGAAGCGTTGACGGTCGAGGCGAACTAATGGCGCGCCGTGGAATCTCCGAGAATCTCACGCAGCGCGGCCATATTTCCCGGTACCATCGGTACCAAACTGCCAGTCTGGAGCTCGCGACGTTGCAGCGCATTTTCGAGACGATCAAGCAGACCGGAAATCGATGGCTGATCAACTGCAACCGCCGACAAAGTGAGGACGTCATCTGGAGATTGAAACATTGGATCTTCGAATGGTTCGACCAGATCCATTGCATCTTCACCGGCAATTTGTTCAGGCAGTTCGGCATTATCGGCGACAATTGCTCCAAGGACCAATTCGTCCCGGGCATGTGCGAAGGCTTCATCGGACATGAACGGTGCCCCAAGGTCCGATTCGGCAAAAAGAGGCCGCCGTGCCGGGGCGTGTGGATGCGGAGCATGTTCAGCCTGCTCGCCGTCGTTTTCGAGTCCTGTGCCTTGGTGTTCAATCCGCGTCGCTTTGACGAGTTGACCCAACACCGACGGAATCAGCCAAAGTGGTAAAGCCATGCCAAAAGCAGCAAGGATGGCCGCCAGGATTTGCGCCTTGTCCCCCAAGGGTGGGGCGGCAGCGGCAATGACGTCGGGAAGGCCGGAGGCAACGACACCGCGCTCAAACAACCAGCCGGGCGTCGCCAGAATGAGGGTTGCCGCCACGATACCGAAGAGCACCGCGACGACCGGGACGAACGGCACATTTTCCGCTGATCGGGCGAGCGATCTTACACCTTTGGGCATCAAGCGTCCTTCAAACCGGCTGTCCGGTCAATTTATGATAAACAGGACCATAACAGGAAATATTTGACGACCAGTTACGATCTCGCACGACGAATGCACGTGCCATGTTCCGACGTTCTTCCCATTGATCCCTCATCGCAAACAGCCCGGCAACCGATTCTGCGAGTGCAACAGGATCATCTGGCGGAAACAACGTGCCGGTTACCCCATCCTCGATCAGTTCGCGATGTCCTCCGACATCCGAGGCCGCGACGAGGCGCCTTTGCGCCATAGCCTCCAATGGTTTCAGTGGCGTCACAAGGTCGGTCAAACGCATCTTCTTTCGTGGATAAACCAGCACGTCGATCAGGCTGTAATAGCGTTCGACTTCCTCATGCGGCACGCGTCCAACGAAATGGATCCGCTCGGCTGCGCGGGATGTTTCGGCCATCTGCCTCAATGCCGCTTCCATCGGTCCGCCGCCGACAAGCAGCAATCTCAGCTCGGGCTGGGCTGAAATCATCGCAGGCATTGCTGCAATCAGATCATCAATGCCTTCGTAGTGATAGTAACTGCCAATGAACCCGATGGTCGGTGCGTCGCCCAGGCCAAGACTCTTGGCGAGCGCCGTGTCGCGCGGTGGCGGGTCTCCGAACAGGTCGAGATCAACACCGTTGGGCGAAACAAGGATCTTTTCAGGCAGAACCCCGCGGGCGACGAGGTCGGTCTTTAGACCTTCACAGATCACAGCGACTGCATCAGCGCTATGCACCGCATAGGTTTCGATCGCCGTAATGAGGCGATTGCGGATCGATCCTTCGCGCGCAGTCCCATTGCCGACGGCAGCATCCTCCCAGAACGCTCGAATCTCGTAAAGCAGGGGCAGCTTGCGGCGGCGTGCGACGCGGAGGCCGGCAAGGGCGGTCAGAACAGGCGAATGGGCATGGAGCAAATCGGGTTTCCATGCCTCGACCAAGGCATCGACACGATGCTCCAGTGCCACGATTTCTCGCCATTCCCCAAAGGGGCTTCTTGCCGGTTTGTGCTTTTGGGCGCGGTAGAACGTCAGGCCGTCGACCGTCTCGACCGGCGGGCCTTCGGCGTAGTGACGCGCCCCTGTGACACCCACAACTTTCCAGCCGCTTTCGATCTGCGCCTTCATGATCGCGCGGGTGCGAAACGTGTAGCCGCTGTGCAGCGGGAGGCTATGATCGAGGATATGAAGGATGCGCAAGCCGCCCGGCCCCCTGTTACGGCGATGACTACGGCGCTAATGCCATCCTTAACCTTAACGCCACGTCAACCGAAAAGGGTCTAGGGCAAGATGCGATGATCGACAATTTCTCGCTCGCGCTGACGCACGGCCTGATGCTGCTTGTCGCATGGCGGCTGATTTTTCGTGACGATCTGGATCGAGAGAGTGATCCCGAACCTGACCCCGAGCCAAAGGGCTGGGGCCGGAAACCGCCCCGCGATGCATGACCTTGCCCTGATCGGCTTCCTCCTCGCGCTTATGGGGGTCGGTTTTCGTCGGCCGTTCGTCTTCGTGCTGGGCTATGTCTATATCGACAATGTTTCGCCGCAGCGCCTGAGCTATTATCTGCTCAACTCAGTGCCGGTCTCCTTGATTTTCGTGGCGCTTGCAGTGGGTGCCTGGGCGCTTGTCGATGATAAACGCGACAGTCGTTTTGCGCCGAGACAAGCCCTTCTCCTTTTGCTGCTGATCTATTGCGGAGTGACCACCACTCAGGCTGATTTTCCGCTGGATGCTGCCAACAAATGGTCGTGGGTCTGGAAGGCGCTGGCTTTTGCGATCTTTCTTCCCCTGACATTACGGACACGGTTGCGCTTCGAATCGCTCGGGCTGTTCATGGTTCTGTCGGCCGCTGCGATCATCATCGTCGGCGGCATCAAGACGGTCGTTTCGGGCGGCGGTTATGGCTCGCTGAACCTGATGGTGACGAACAATACCGGCCTCTATGAATCCAGCATCATCTCGACTGTGGCCATCGCGATCATCCCTCTGATATTATACCTGAGGAAGCACAATACGGTATTCCCAACCGACTGGCGGGTGAATCTCTTTGCCTTTGCCCTGATTTTTGCCTGTGCACTGATCCCGATTGGGACGGAAGCACGCACCGGTCTTGTCTGTATCGGTGCGTTGCTGGTCCTTGCGCTCCGCTTTGCCAAGCGGCGTTTCCTTTACGTCGGCGTGTTGGCGGCGGCGGCGCTGATCGCCGTCCCGCTGTTGCCGTCGAGTTTTACGAACCGGATGGATACGATAAAATCTTACAAGGCAGACCAGTCTGCTTCGACGCGGCTCGCGGTCTGGGCGTGGACGTGGGAGTATGCGAAGGATCATCCCTTCGGTGGCGGATTTGATGCCTATCGCCAGAACAAGCTCCGCATGGAACTGCAGGAAATCACCGAGGACGGAAGTACAAGGAACATCGAAACGACTGTGACAACGGATGCCGCGCGCGCCTATCACAGTTCCTATTTTGAAATGCTGGGTGAGCAGGGCTTTCCGGGCCTGGTCCTGTGGCTGCTGATCCACGGTCTTGGCGTGATTCGCATGGAAATTCTCTATCGGCGCTACCGCAATCGACCGGCGGACAAAGACCAATGGATCGGAGCGCTGGCAAGTGCGCTGCAGCAGGCCCATATCGTCTATCTTGTCGGCGCTTTGTTTGTCGGCATCGCCTATCAGCCGTTTGTCTATTTACTCGTGGGCATGCAGATCGGGCTCGATACCTATGCCGGACGCCGCGCTGCCGAGGCCGCCTGGCGACCGCTTGGGGGCGTGCAGGCCAGCGCATCGTAGACATCAGGCGCGCCTGCGTTTAGCCAGCGGACATGGCTCTTGCTCCTCTCTCCGAAATCGACCTCGACGCACTGTGGACCAGCGCAATTGCCTGGATGGCTGACCATAGCAGGATGATAGCGCTGGCCGCGCTTGTCGGCGCGCTGATCGTCGTCCTGCTTTACGGGCTGCGACTCATTGGCAAGCGGCTCAGTCGCGAACCCAACCCCTGGCGCAGCGTCATCGGGCGGGCGCTGGCCTCCATGGAGCTGTGGTTCATGGTTCCGCTGGCCGCCGAACTCGTGGCGACATACGCCCATGCGCCGGAGGATGTGGCCAATACGATCAGCTTCGTCTTCATTATCACCGCGACCTTCCAGGGGGCATTGTTTCTCCGCGAGTTGATCCTCGGTGCCGTCGAAGTACGGGCAGCGGACACGGCGTCGCATGAAGGCCTTTCGAACGCGCTTGGGCTTGTCCGGCTGTTTGTGAACGTCGCACTGTTCGTTCTGGCGTTTTTGCTTATCCTCGGCAATCTGGGCGTGAATGTAGTCGGGCTCGTCGCGGGGCTGGGCATTGGCGGCATTGCAATCGGCCTCGCTGCGCAAGGCATTTTCCGTGACCTGTTCGCCGCTCTCTCGATCCTCTTCGACGGACCGTTCAAGGTCGGGGAAACGATCAAGTTCGGTGATGCAATCGGCAGGGTCGAAGCCATCGGCCTCAAGACAACGCGTGTCCGTTCGCTGGATGGCGAACAGATCATCATGTCCAACGACAAGCTGCTCGACATGCAGATCCGCAACCTCAACGGGATTGCCGAACGCCGCGTCCTTCTGCGCTTGCCACTGCATTATGCAACCGATCCCGATCAGATTGCGGAACTGCCGATCAAGCTCAAGGCAGTGGTGGAAGCCGTCAAGGACTGCCGTTTCGATAATGCTGTGCTGGCTGAATTCTCCGCCAATGCGATCATGCTTGAACTGGTGTTCCATGTGACGCGCGGTGCTGCCGAAGTGCGTGACAAGGCCCGCCACGATGTGATGCTTGCCGCGATCCGTTGCCTGAAAGAGGCGGGGGTGGCCTTTTACTCTCCCGAATCCGACAAGGCCTAAACGTCCACATCGTCCAGTGACAGGAGCGAGGCATTGCCACCGGCACTGGTCGTGTCGGTGCTGGTGACCCGCTCGGCGCAGAAGCGGTGGAGATAGTTGGGGCCACCGGCCTTGGGGCCAGTGCCCGACAGGCCTTCGCCACCAAATGGCTGGCTGCCGACAATTGCCCCGATCATCGAACGGTTGACATAGAGATTGCCGACCCGCGCCAATGCTTCAGCCGTTTCGGCATTGCGAGCGATGCGGCTATGCAGGCCCATCGTCAGTCCAAAGCCCTTGGCGTTGATTGCCGCGAGTGTCTCCCCAAGCATGCCGGACTTCCATGTTGCAACATGGAGGAGCGGTCCGAACCATTCCTGCTGAAGATCGCCAATGGAGTGCAGCCGGATTGCAGTTGGCGGCACGAAATGGCCGTTGTCTGGGACGGCGATGGTATGAATCCAGTCCGGTTTGCATCGTTCGCGATGTGTCATCAGGCGTGTGCAGGCGGCATCGTCGATGACCGGCCCGACGTCGGTCATGGGATCTGACGGATCCCCGACGACCAGCGTATCCATCGCACCAGCCAGCATTTTCAGCGTATTTTGTGCAATATCCTCCTGAAGCAGGAGCAGCCGGAGTGCAGAGCAGCGTTGCCCAGCCGAACGAAAGGCGGAGGTGACGACATCCTGCACGACCTGCTCGGCCAGCGCGGTCGAATCCACGATCATCGCATTGATCCCGCCGGTTTCGGCGATCAGCGGCACGATCGGGCGCGTGTCATCGTCGAGCAGTGAACGGGCAATCTTCTTTGCCGTCGCAGTAGAGCCCGTAAAAGCAACGCCAACAATCCGTGGATCGGCGATCAGCGCAGCACCGGTATCGGGGCCGCCTGCAAGCAGGATCAAGGCGTCGGCTGGAACGCCAGCCTCATGCGCGAGCGCGACTGCGCGAGCGGCGATCAATGGCGTTTGCGGGGCTGGCTTGGCGACCACGGTATTGCCAGTCACCAGCGCTGCCACAACCTGTCCGAGAAAAATGGCGAGCGGAAAATTCCACGGCGCAATACAGGCCCAGACTCCACGCCCTTCATACCGAAGGACGTTGCGTTCGCCGGTCGGCCCGGGAAGATCGACGCGGGCCAGACCATCACGTGCCTGCTGCGCATAGTAGCGACAGAAATCGACCGCCTCGCGGACTTCGCCCAAGGCATCGGAAATTGTCTTTTTCGCTTCGTTGACCGCGATCGACATCAACTCGGCCCGGTTCGCCTCAAGTAAGTCGGCTAGGCGGTCCATGCACTGCGCGCGCGCTTCAAGCGGCGTCGATGACCATTCCGGAAAGGCGGCGGCGGCCTTTTTCACGACCTCGGTAGTGCTCGACTGCAAGGCCAGACCTTCCGCCGGGGGTGCTGCAACGCGCAAGGATTGTGACGTTTCACGAAGGATGGTCCGATCCTGGAGATCGATGCCACTGCTGTTCTTGCGCAGGTAACCGAAGAGGTCCTCAGGCAGCGGGATCGAGGGGTGCCGCGTTCCGCCAACGGCCTGGATCTTTGCGACGGGATCGGCAAGCAGCGTCCTGTCATCGAGATTTTCATCGGCAAGTTGATGAACAAAGCTCGAGTTCGCGCCATTCTCCAGCAGACGCCTGACAAGATAGGCAAGCAAGTCCCGATGTCCGCCCACAGGGGCATAGATGCGGCAATGATGGCCTTGGTCGCGAACGAGTCGCTCATAAAGGCCTTCTCCCATGCCATGAAGCCGCTGGAACTCGAAGTCGCGCGCTTCGCCTGCCCATTCCAGGATCGTCGCAACCGATAAGGCGTTGTGCGTTGCAAAGGCGGGGTAGATGTTCTTTGCGTCAAGCATATCCCTTGCACATGCGAGCCACGAAACGTCTGTTGCAGCCTTGCGCGTGAACAAAGGATAGTCAGAAAGCCCGGCTTCCTGCGTCCGCTTGATCTCGCTGTCCCAATACGCCCCCTTGACCAGGCGGGCAGCGATCCGACGTCCGGTTGCGGCACCCAGTTCGTCGGCCCAGCGAACCACCGCACCCGCGCGCTTGGCATAGGCCTGGATCGCCATGCCAAGCCCGTCCCAACCCTTGAGCGAGGGCAGGCGCGCAATATGGCTTATGATTTCGAGACTCATTTCCAGCCGCTCCGATTCCTCGGCGTCGACCGTCAATGCGATGTCGCGTCGTGCGGCCGCTTCGCACAATGTCTCGAGCAAGGCTGAAAGCATGGGCACGCATTTGTCCCAATGCGCGACTTCGTAACGGGGATGGAGCGCGGAAAGCTTGACCGAAATTGAATGTCCCGCCCCTGTAGCCTCGATGGCTGCGAGATAGGATGCGAAGTAGCGTTCGCCGTCCTCATAGGTACGTGCGGCTTCACCCAGCATGTCGAAGCTTGCTGTAAACCCCTTGTGCTCGGGTCGGGCCATTCTTTCGGTCGCCTCGGCAATGGTGCGCCCCATGACGAAGATCTCGCCCATCATCCGCATCGCAGCGCCGACAGCCTGTCGGACGAACGGTTCGCCAGCACGGGCGATGAGGCGCCGAAGCGTGCCGGCGTCATCCTTTTCGCTGACCAGCGCGCGGCCGATCACCAGACCCCAGGTCGCTGAATTGACGAGTGTCGAATGCGATTTTCCAGAATGTGCGCGCCAGTCTGCATCGCCCAGTTTGTCCGCGATCAGTGCATCGGCCGTTTCAGGGTCGGGCACGCGGAGGAAAGCTTCGGCGAGCGAAAGCAGCGCCACGCCTTCATGCGTGTTCAGCCTATATTCCTGAAGGAACTGGTTGACCCAGCCAGAGCCTTGCGCCGCGCGCAGATCGCCGATCATTTCGGTGGCGCGATTGACGATTCGCCCCCTTTCCTGAGGCGTTGATCCGGCGCGGGCAATGAGAGGCTTGAGCACATCTGGCTCGGGCGCGCGATAGAGATGGCGCATAACGGACGTTGCGGAATCCATGACCTTTGACTCTTGCCTCGTTGGGGCCGTATTTCGGCGGCGTGATTTGGTGCCGTTGTAATAAAATTACGTGCGCAAAGCGAGAGGAAAGCCCATGCCCGTTGTGACGAAAGAAGAATTATTGGCCAAGGTTGGCAGTGAAATCGGCGTATCCGAATGGATGACCGTCGATCAGGAGATGATCAACAAGTTTGCCGATGCGACAGGCGATCACCAGTTTATCCATGTGAATCCCGAAATGGCGAAGATGACTCCGTTCGGGACAACCATTGCGCATGGCTTTCTGACACTGTCCTTGATGCCTGTCCTGTCTGCCAAGGCTGACCTTCCAAGACTTGACGGGATCAAGATGGGCGTCAATTACGGCTGTGACAAATTACGGTTTCTGGCGCCTGTCAAGTCCGGAAAGCGGGTGCGTGTGCGCTTCAAACTGGCATCAATGGAAGAGAAGCGCCCCGGCCAGTGGCAGCAACTGCAGGAAGTGACCGTGGAGATCGAGGGTGAGGATAAGCCTGCCCTGATCGCCGAGTGGATCAGCCAGTTTTTCGTATGACGAGTCCCCCTCCCGCTTGCGGGAGGGGTTAGGGGTGGGGGGTCTTTGAGCCTTCCCGCTTCTTAAAACAGTCCCACCCCCAGCCCCTCCCGCAAGCGAGAGGGGAGTATCAGGAGAAATCCCATGCGTGACGCACTCATCGTTTCCACCGCCCGCACTCCGATCGGCAAGGCCTATCGCGGAGCGTTCAATGCCACGACGGGAGCCACTCTTGGTTCCTTCTCGATTGCCGCTGCTGTCGAGAGGGCGAAGATAGACCCTGCCGAAGTCGATGATTGCGTCTGGGGTTCGGCGCTGCAACAGGGTGTGCAGGGCGGCAATATTGGACGGCAGGTTGCCTTGCGCGCGGGCTTGCCGGTCACCGTGTCCGGCATGAGCATCGATCGCCAATGTTCATCTGGCCTGATGACCATTGCGACGGCCGCCAAGCAGGTGATTGTCGACCGGATGGATGTCGTTGTGGCCGGTGGGCAGGAATCGATCTCGCTTGTCCAGACCAAGGAAATGCGTGTGGGTCGCGACGACGGTCTCCTGGCGATGCACCCGAACATTTATATCCCGATGCTGCAGACGGCAGAGATCGTCGCGAGTCGTTACAACGTCAGCCGTGATGCGCAGGACGAATATGCCTTCCAGTCGCAACAACGCACGGCTGCGGCGCAGGCCGCGGGCAAGTTCGATGACGAAATTGTCTCGGTTTCGACGAAGATGGGCGTTGCCAACAAGGAAACCGGCGAAGTCACTTTCCACGACGTGACTCTCTCCAAGGATGAAGGCAATCGCCCGGAAACAACGCTTGAAGGCCTCAAGTCCTTGAAGCCGGTGATTGACGGTGGCGTGATCACGGCGGGGAATGCCAGCCAGCTGTCCGATGGATCTTCGGCTGTCGTTGTGATGGAAGCGGCTTTGGCTGCGAAGCGCGGGTTGACCCCGCTTGGCCGGTATATCGGAATGGCCGCTGCAGGAACCGAGCCCGATGAAATGGGCATTGGCCCAGTCTTTGCGATTCCCCCACTCTTGAAGCGTTTCGGCCTGAAGGTGGACGACATCGGCCTTTGGGAATTGAATGAGGCCTTCGCGGTGCAGGTGCTTTATTGCCGCGACAAGCTTGGCATCCCGAATGAGCTTTTGAACGTCAATGGCGGCTCGATTTCGATCGGGCATCCCTATGGCATGACGGGAGCACGCTGCACCGGCCATGCCTTAATCGAAGGCAAACGACGGGGCGCAAAATATGTGGTCGTGACGATGTGCGTTGGCGGCGGTATGGGCGCGGCAGGATTGTTCGAGGTTCTATAAGTCTGGATAAAAAGGGCATGAGATGAATGCGAGCCAGTTCTTCGGTGCGATGTTCGACCCGTTTCGACGTCTCACGGATTTTTCGAGTCGGTCGACACGACCGGAATTCTGGCCGTTCATTTTCCTGATGATTGCCACCAATCAACTTTTGGCGGTGGCAGCAATCTCACCGTCTTTTTTATTTGCACAACGACAGGCGCTTAATCCCGATATCCGGCAGAATCTTGAGCCCGAGTTTGAATCCTTGTTCAAGCGGTTTTTTATCCTTTGCCTTGCTGGTTTCCTTATCTTTTTGCTTCCCCTTTGCGGAGCAGTTGTTCGCAGGCTGCATGACACAAATCGCTCGGGCTTTTGGGCTCTGCCATCGGCGATATTGTTGATTTTCGGATTTGCCGCATCTTGGTTCGTGTTCAATGGATTCCTGAGGAACGGAGGGGATGATATTCCGCCACTCTTTTTTCTCCTGTTTTTCAACAACTTCGCCTATATTGCAACGTTGGTCATGCTGATTGTCTTTTGTGTGCAAGACGGGACGGCAGGCCGCAACCGGTTTGGTCTGGATCCCCAAGGCCGGGATTCAGTCGCCGTCGAGCCCCAACCACCCTGCTGAAAATTTTAGAGCCAGCTTGCGATCCCTCGCAAGCAGCAACGCCCCGTCGAGATCGACCCAGTCTGCCCCTTGCGCCACGAGGAACGCTGGGGCGATGCCAAGGCTGGTGCCGAGCATGCAGCCGACCATGACCTTGAACCCCATCGCCTGCGCTTGCGTCTTGAGCGCCAGCGCCTCGGTCAGGCCGCCCGCCTTGTCGAGCTTGATGTTGATCGCGTGATAGCGGCCCCGGCATCGTTCGAGGTCGGCGCGATCATGGACGCTTTCATCGGCACAAAGCGGGATGGGGGAGGCAATGCCGTCAAGAAGATGCTCTTTACCGGCTTTGACTGGCTGTTCGATGAGTTCAACGCCGTAGGGACGGAGCGACGCAGCCCTTCTTGCGACATCATGCCCGGTCCAAGCCTCATTGGCATCGACGATCAGCCGCGCTAGCGGAGCACCGCGCCGGACGGCCGCGACGCGCTCACTATCGCCGTCTCCCGCAAGCTTCATCTTGATCAACGATGTTTGTGTGGCAAGGCGGCGGGCGTCGGTTTCCATTTTGTCAGGCGAGCCGAGCGAAACGGTCATCGCGGTGACGAGTGGCTGGGGTGCCGCCATCCCTGCCAGTTGCCAGACCGGCATGCCCGCCTTGCGCGCTTCCAAGTTCCAAAGGGCACAATCCAAAGCATTGCGCGCCGCACCGGGGGGCAGGAGGTGTTGAAGCGTCTGGCGGTCAAAGTCTGGGGGCAGGGCGGAAATCTGGGCAGCACAGGTTTCGGCTGTTTCACCCTTGTAATAGATGGGCGTGCCTTCACCCCAGCCGACAAACGCGCCGTCGCGGGCTTCGACGACGATTACGTCGACATGAGTCTTGGAACCGCGCGAGATGATGAACGCACCGGCAACCGGCCAGCGCTCAATCGAGGCGGTTATCGTCAGGGTCAGGGAACTTCGGGTTCGGGCTTCTTTTCGGCGTAAGATTCTTGCATCTGCTTCATGAAGCAGCCCGCCCAGCCGCCTCCACCCACTGTCGGCTCCGAACAGCTGCTGGGAGCCTTGTTTGCTACGTCCAGTGTCGCCTGTGATCGGATTGCCCAACTTACCCGGTCGGGCGCATCCTTTCTGAGACTCTCACGGAAAGGTTTGGGGATACGATACCGTTCGCTTTCGGGTGCAACGACACAGATCGTGTCTGACGGGCACTTGTCATCCCCGAAGATGGTGAGCGAGCGTTGCTGGGCGGCGGCTGGGGCGGATGCCGCCAGCGGACCGAGTGAGAGCGCAAAGGCAAGGATGAGTCTCATAACGGGATGATCTTCAGTCATTTTTGATGAACGCGCAATGACCAAGATCAAATTCGCTTCGAAAGCGCGATCGCGGCCCGACACCCCATCCGAATTGCCGCGGTCATCAGTGGATAGGCAGGTGCGCGCTCCGCGCCTTCGGCCATTGCAGTCGCTTTGTGTTCAACTTCCTCTGCACGGAAATCGGTGATCGCGGCGCTCAGTTCGGGATCATCCGGCCCGATAACGCCCAACTGTTCGCCATAGTGATTGTCGATCTCGGTTTCGATCGCCACGGTGCACGCCATGGCCGCTTCGGGTCCGATAGCCGCCGTGACTGCGCCAAGTGCAAACCCCGCGACGTGCCAGAAGGGCTGAAGCAAGGTCGGGCGCACACCGCGTTCGGCAACCAAGGCGTTGAACCGGTCAAGATGGCGCTGCTCCTGCGCGGCCATGTGGCGGATTGGACGCGCCGATGGATGGCGGTTGCCAAGCACCGCGAGTTGCCCGGCATAAATGCGTGCCGCGCCATATTCTCCGGCCTGATCGACGCGGATCATCGATTTGGTGCTTTCGGTTGTCATGTCTTGCGCCGATTCAACGTCCAGAACACCAGAAGCGCCCCGCCAATCGAAAAGATTGCGTTGAAACCGGCGAGCGAAACCGGTCCAAGCGTCCATTGCGGCTGGTTGCAGCTCACCATTGGCGCGGCCATGATATCAGCCATCACGTTGCCGCTTCCCGTGCCGGGCGGGCGGGTGCAGGCCGTGATTCCGTCCCACCATTTATACTCGACGCCCGCATGAAAGATGCCGACCAGTCCGCTCGCCAGGATCGCGAACGCGGCCATATACACAAACAGTCGCCTGGTCCCTGCGTCGCGGGCTAAAAGCGCCATAATCGCGAAAGCTATGGCCGCTTCATGCGGCCACCGCTGCCAGTAACACATTTCGCACGGGAAAAGCCCACCGATATGCTGCGAAGCCAAGGCGCCAGCCATCAATGAGGCAGGGATGAAAAAGGCCAGCCATGATGCCTTACGGACCGGAGACACGGCTAACGACTTCCCTTGCGGACACTCGTCCCATTAACACTCTGGTTGCGGGATAGTCGTCCCAGAGTTTCAAGCGCGTAGTGAAGCTGGAAGTCCTTTATCCCTTTGGCCTTCAATTCCTCGGCCGTCTGGGTAAAGCGCGGATCGGGCTTGGTGTCGGCTTCAAGTACCGAATTGTCGACCTTGGTTTCGTTGATGAGGTGCCGGCTAAGGTCGGCCTCCCTGAACCGCGGTCGGGCCTTGTAATCGGGATCCGACAATTGTGGCACGGCGATATCCGGCTCGATCCCGCCTTCCTGCACCGATCGGTTTGACGGCGTATAGTAGCGCGCGGTCGTCAGCCGGAGCGCGCTTGATTCGTCAAGCTGGATAAGGGTCTGGACCGAGCCCTTACCGAAGCTGCGCTCGCCCATCACCAGCGCGCGATGCTGGTCCTGCAAGGCCCCTGCGACGATTTCTGCTGCTGAAGCGGATCCAGCATCGACCAGAACGATGATCGGCAGTCCATGCGCCAGATCTCCGGGGCGGGCATAATAGCGCTCGATATCGCGCCGGTTCCGCCCGCGCTGCGAAACAATTTCCCCACGTTCAAGGAACGCGTCGGACACTTCGATCGCCTGATCCAGCAGGCCGCCAGGATTTGAGCGCAGATCGACCACATAGCCTGTCGGCAAGCGACCAAGCGATTTTTCAATGCTGACCAGTGCCGACCGGACGTCTGCACCAACGCTTTTCGAAAAGCCATTGATGTTGATGATCCCGATAGTGTTCTTGATCTCCCATTTGACCGGCTTGATCTCGATGATCTGGCGCGTGATCGTGACGTCGAACGGTTTGTCACGTCCGGGGCGAACAACAGTAAGGCGGATGCTGGTCCCCGGTGTGCCGCGCATCTTGTCGACAGCTTCATCAAGCGTGCCGCCAAAGATCAGCGCACCGTCAAGATGGGTAATGTAATCGCCAGCCTTGACTCCAGCGCGGTCGGCAGGGGAATCCTCGGTTGGAGCGATGACCTTGACCGCTCCATCTTCGAGCGAAACCGTCAGGCCAAGACCTCCGTAATTGCCATCGGTTTGAACCCGCATATTCTCGAAATCGCGCGCGTCGAGATAGGACGAATGCGGATCGAGGCTTGCCAGCATGCCATCGATCGCACCCTTGATCAGCGCCTTGTCATCGACCTTGTCCACATAATCGGCGCGAACCCGCTCAAACACAGCCAGAAACTGGTCCATCTCGCGATATGTATTTGCATCAACCGTTGCCATGCCCGCAGTCGCCGCCGGGATCAGTGCCACGCTCGAAACGAGAAGTGCGGCGCGAAGGAAACCCTTTTTCATAATCAGTTACTCTAATTGCTGCGTCGAATGCAGTTTAGCGCAGTCTCGTTTGAAACGGAACCTGCGATATGGGAACAGTGTTTTCAATCTTGAAGAGGCGTTCGACAAACATCCACTAGCTGCCGACGGGCCGCCTTGGACGCTGCTTTGCCGAAACCGACTTGATAATGATCTCGCCTTTTGCATTCCGGCTGAGCGGCAGATCAGCCTTGGCGACGGCATGCGCAATCAGCGCCTCGATGCGGGGATCGTCCAGCATCTCGGGAGCGGAAAGGCGAATGCTGCGGACCTGGCTTCCTGACCCTTTGAGAAGGCCGTCGGGATCGTCCAGCTTGACACCGTACATGAAAAACAACGTTACCCAGCGCGGGTAGGCGGTGATCGAAAGGATGACGTTGCTCACCTTTTCGTCTGACGCAAAACCGACGGCCAACGCATTGTAATTATCATAAACCAGCACCGTGGCGTTGGGTAGCCGCATTCGCATCCTCGCGATGGCGGCATGCGCCTGATCTGCGACGTCCGGCGTATATTTGGCGATAAAGCTGTCGAGTTCAGGATGGCCGGTTTTTATGATTTCGTTGCTCCTCACTGCGTACCATCCACCACAGTACCGGCGGCAGGATCAGTTCCGATAGCGCCAGCGCGCAGACCATGTCCGATGGCCAGCCCTTGAGAACAACCGACACCAACCGCACCAGTCCACCCAGGAAAAACCACAGTAACAAAATGTGAAGGAGGGTGCGGTGTCGCGCGAGATCTCCGGCAGCGATCCAGAACAGGATACCGTACAAGGTAAAGCTGGCGCCGTAAAAACGGTTCTGGCTATCTAGCGTCGCATCAGCAAGCATTTCGGGCGAAACCTGAGCGCCCAGCATCGCATCCGCGCCAAGCCCGAGGAAAGTATGCAAAAGACCGGCCAGCACAAAACCGGGCGCAATGACTCTCAAGACCAGCTTTACCATTTCTCCAACCTATTTGATCAAGCCGAACACCCCAATCAACAGCGGATCGTTTGTCGAGGCCGGATCCGACCGGATTGCGACTTCTTCACGTGCAATCGCCCGGTAGATACTGTCACTGGCCTTGCGCGTGATATCGTCGCGCAGCCCGGCAAAATCGATATTGGTCGCCGCGCGAAGGGCTTCGACGACAACGGCATTGTCGAACAGCTTCAGGCCGTTATCGATCCCGGGCAACATCGTTGTCAGGAGTTTTTCGCCCATCGCTGACTTGAGCAGGTCGGTGGCACCGTTCCCACCCCCACGGATGATCGCGGCAGCGTCGGGTATGCCCATATTGAGCACGGCCTCTGCCACTATGGGGGCCGCGAGTTCTGCGCCTTTTTCTGCGGCCCGGTTGACCTGCTTTGTCAGGCGGTTACGAAAGACGGCGCTGCCCAGAACGGCAGCCAGAATGCTGGTGCCGCGTGATCCGCCCAAGGCATCGGGTACGCTGATCCGTGTGACCTGATCGTCGAAAAAACCATTCTCGCGAACAAGTGTGGCAAAGGCCCGTTGGGCAGACAGGCTCAGCAAGCGCCGGATTGCCTCGACAAGGCTGAAGCGGCCTGTTTCCGCGCATCCCGGCAAGGCAAGAACCGGAAGGATCGCGGCTGATATGACAAGCGAACGGCGTGAAATGTGCTTCATGACTCTCTCCCAACAAACCCGCACCATCCATAGCGTCATTCCGGCTATCGCCGCAATGATTGGTCGGGCATTGAGGGGGCACCATGACTCGCGCCCGCGTCCTCCTTCTGAACCCTGCACTGGGCCCGCTTGATTACCGCGTTCCGCAGGGCATGGCGGTGGAACCCGGATCGATAGTCCTTGCCCCGCTCGGGCCCCGCCAGTTGGTCGGTGTGGTGTGGGAAGAGGCGCATATGCCCTCCGATGCGGAAGTTGGGGACAACCGGCTGCGCAACTTGATCCAGACTTATGACATCCCGCCTATTGGCACTCCGCTCCGACGGTTGATCGAATGGACGGCAGATTATTATATGAGCCCCCCGGCTGCCGTGCTTCGCATGTCATTGTCCTCAGCAGCAGCGCTGGAAGGTACGCCGACCGTTACCGAATATCGCCTGACAGGCAGGCCCCCGGACAAGCTGACCACGCAGCGCGCCCAGGCGCTGGAACGGCTCGGCGAACGTCAGGGGCTCATCAGGGAATTGGCGACGATCGCCGATGTGTCGGACGCCGTGATCCGCGGCCTTGTCAAGCTGGGCGCGATTGAAGCCGTTGAGGCCTCGCTCGAAACCCCGTTTCTCCGGCCAGATCCGGACTTTGCACCGCCATTGCTTTCGGACGAACAATCGGCCGCTGCGGACTGGCTTGTCTCGGCGGTGAAGGCCCAGTCCTTTGCGCCGGTTCTGCTGGACGGCGTGACAGGCTCGGGCAAGACCGAGGTCTATTTTGAAGCCGTTGCCGAGGCGTTGCAAATGGGTCGGCAAACCCTCGTCCTTCTTCCCGAAATCGCACTGACCGAGCCTTTCCTTCGGCGCTTCGAGGCGCGCTTTGGGCATGCACCGATCGCCTGGCATTCGGATTTGCGACAATCACAACGGCGGCGGGCTTGGCGCGCCATCGCGCAGGGAGAGGCACTTGTAACAGTCGGCGCGCGTTCCGCCCTTTTCCTTCCATACCGGAACCTTGGCCTGATCATTGTCGACGAAGCGCATGAATCCAGCTTCAAGCAGGAAGAGGGGGTTCAGTATCACGCCCGCGATGTTGCGGTGATGCGGGGCCATTTCGAGGGCTGCCCCGTTGTTCTTGCGAGCGCGACGCCAGCAATCGAGACCCGCCAACAAGGGGCGCAGGGCCGTTACGCCGAACTGAAGCTTCCCGAACGGCATGGTGTCGCGGAGATGCCGGAGATCGTCGCCATAGACCTGACACAGGATCCGCCGGACCGGGGCCGCTGGCTCGCGCCTGCGCTTGTGCGGGCAATGGAGGAAGTCCTGACGAAGGGTGAGCAATCTTTGCTGTTCCTCAATCGTCGCGGGTTCGCCCCTCTCACGCTGTGCCGTCATTGCGGGCATCGTTTCCAATGCCCCAATTGCACAGCGTGGATGGTCGAGCACCGGCTGCTTCAGCGGCTTCAATGCCATCATTGCGGGCACTCAATGCCGCCGCCACGTGCTTGCCCGGAATGTCATGAGGAAGATTCACTGGTTGCCTGTGGCCCCGGTGTGGAGCGGATCGCCGATGAAGTTGCGTTGCTGTTTCCCGAGGCGCGGCGGGCCATCGTCACTTCGGACACGCTCTGGTCACCGGCCAAAGCGGCTGAATTTGTTGGCAAGATGGAAGCAGGCGAGATCGACATTGTCATCGGCACCCAACTTGTGACCAAAGGTTACCATTTTCCCAACCTGACACTTGTCGGCGTGGTCGATGCGGATCTGGGCTTGCAGGGGGGGGATCTTCGCGCGGCAGAGCGCAGCTTTCAGCAAATCGCCCAGGTCGCGGGGAGAGCGGGACGGGGGGAGAAGCCGGGTCGTGTCTTCGTGCAGACACATGAACCGGGTGCACCTGTCATCCGCGCACTCATTTCAGGTGATGCTGACAGCTTTTATGCCGCCGAAACCGAAAGCCGACGAGAGGCGGGCGCCCCGCCCTTTGGCCGCTTTGCCGCGATCATTGTCTCCTCCGAGAGTCTCAAGGATGCTCAGGACGCTGCGCAGCAGATCGGCCGGAGCGCGCCGCAAGTGGATGGCATGCACACCTATGGACCTGCGCCTGCACCGCTCGCGATGCTGCGCGGTCGTCATCGCCTGCGGCTCCTCGTTCACGCCCGCAGAGCACTCGATGTGCAGGACGTGATCCGTGACTGGCTCGGTGCATTGGAGTGGCCGAGAAGCGTGCGGGTCAGCGTCGATGTGGATCCCTATAGTTTTGTTTGATCACCCCTCCAGCAGCGCCGCGGCCTGCAGCAACCGGTTGCCATGATCGCTTTCTTCCTGTGCGTTGAGGCGAAGCAGGGCGGCAGCTTCTTCATTATCGAGACTGTCCGCCCATGTGGTGTAGAGCCTGTCTCCTGCAAATTCAGCTTCGGCCGTCTTCTTCAACCCTTCGGCAGTCAGTGTGGCGTGGGGGATGTGGCCGGTCAGATAAGGGTTCTCGGCGGCTGAAGGCGGAGGAAAATCCTCTCCCGACAGCAATTTTATGGCCGCACTCACCCGCCCGGCGTGCTTCATTTCCTCATGACCGTTCTCGATCAACAAACCCTTTACGCCTTGATGATCTGCGCCTTCCGCGCTGATTTCGTAAAGCGTCTGGCCTGCTGCTTCGATCAGCACCATCACCTTGAGATCGTTCACGCTCGGTGTAGTCAGCGCATTGATATGGGCAAAGGCTTCTCCAAGCGTTTGCGGTGCGCCTTCGGGAATGGGTGTCATGATTATTCTCCTGTCGCAGGCAGCCTAACCATGAAGCCAGGACTCAGGCAACACCTTCCATTTCCAGAAGCTTGGCCTTGCGCTCCAGCCCATAGGCATAGCCGCCGAGCGAACCGTCTGTACGCAGCGCGCGGTGGCAGGGGATCAGGATGGCGACACGATTTTGTCCGCAAGCGGTGCCCGCGGCACGAATGGCGCGCGGATTGCCTGCTGCCATCGCCAGTTGCGCATAAGTTCGCGTTTCGCCGGACGGGATGCGCGTCAGTTCGCGCCATACTGCCTGTTGAAAGGCGGTGCCCTGCACGTCGAGCGGGAGTGCTGACATCTGGCTCGGCTTGTTGACGGCCGCAACCGCGCTCCTGACAAGGTCTGCCAGTGCGGCCCCTCCGTTCTCGATCCGCGCTGCCGGAAAGCGTCGAAAAAGCTCTCCTTCATCTTCATCGAACGAGAGCCGACAAATCCCCCGGTCGGTCGCGGCGAGCAGCATTTTGCCGAGAGCGGTATCCTCCAAGGCCCAGCGGATGGTGACGCCGGCCCCACCATTTCTCCACGCGCTGGGAGTCATGCCGAGACGACCGTTCGTTTCTGCGTAGAATCGGCTCGGCCCTGAATAGCCTGCTTCATAGATCACGTCAGTGATCGATCCCTTCCCGCTGAGCGCGGCCTCCGCTCGGTTGGCGCGCATCCCGCGAGCATAGGCGGCTGGGGTGACGCCGGTATCGCGTTTGAACAGCCGGTGAAAATGATGCGGGGCATAATCCACCGCCTCGGCCAGTTCCTCGAGCGAAAGTGCATCTTCTGCTGCCTCGATCAGCTTCAATGCCTTTGCCACTGCCTCACGGTCGCGTCCGACCTCATCCGGCTTGCAGCGCATGCAGGAACGATAACCGGCGTCGCGTGCTTCGGCGGCCGTTGCAAAAAATTCGACATTCTCGCGCAGAGGGCGCCGTGCCGGACAGCTTGGCTTGCAATAAATCCGTGTGGTTTTCACTGCGCCGACGAATTGGCCGTCCAAGGCACGATCGCGACGGTCAAAGGCCGCAAAGGCGAAATCTGGATCAACCGACATCATACCCGCTCCACCCGCGCCGCAAAACAGCCGTGTGCAGCGTTATGGGCGTGGATATAGGCGATTGTTTCGTCGGAGAAAAGTTCGCGAATTCGCGCGTCGACCTGGCCGGGAAGTGCGAGCGCGGCGTTGCGAAGCATTCCATCCGAACCAAACGCGCGCAACCCCAAAGGGCGATCGTCGAAAACGGGCGGGGTCGCATCGTCAAACGAAGCGGTTTGATGCGCCGCTTCGCGGATATAAATGGCGTAGGACGAACGATATGGCGTGGCCACGTCATGGCTTGTATGGTTCAGCAGCAGAAGTTTTTCGCCTGCATTGGCATCTTGAAGGCTGATCCGACAGGGAAAGCCCGTGTCTGCGGTCGCTGTGATGCGAATTGCACCGTGCGCTGCAAGCGCTTCGTCATCAAGCCCGAACAGTGCTTCAAATTCGTCGCGATTGAGTCCGGTGATTCGATAAGCCATTTTGGTCTCCTGCGTCCAAGTTCATGCCGAATAGGTTGTTATGGGCTTGGAAGCTTCCCGTGCCTTGCTTTCAAAACCGAGAGCCTGTCAGCCAAAGCGTGTTTCCGGTTCTGTGCGGTAGTCGTGCATTGCCATTCACGGCTTGTTCACGCATAATCGTTGAAGAGAAACAGGCATTCGCCGTTTACTAAATTCGTTAATAGAATCAGTCGTTAAGCACGAAAAAACTGGTTTTTTTGCGGCGTTTTGCGTACGCTGTTGGGCAGTCAGTATTATGAGGAGTAAACAAATGTTGGGGAGCCTCGCTGCTTCGAATGCTGCCAAGGTTGCAGCACTATGTATTTGTCCGGTTGGCGCGGCGGTTGTTGTCACGCAGGTGCCACAAGTTCGCAGCGCGGTTCACAGGGTAACGGCGCCGCGTCATGCGCCAGCACGACGTATTGCACCTCGGGCGACGCCAGCAGCCAATGTCCCCATGCAGACCGCAATGGCGGCTCCCTGTCCTTCGGAGATACCTGTCCTTACACAGGGCGGCGAAGCCTTGACGTTTTCGACGCCGACGTTGAGCGGAACGTCGTTTGATCCATCGCTTCCTCCATTGAGGTTAGCGCTGACCTCGACTCCGATCAATCGGATCGATTTTGGATCATCGCCAGCCCCGATAGATACGCCGGGCGGTTTCACGGCTCTTCCAGAGCCGGGCACATGGTTGCAGTTTGGCCTAGGGTTCGCCTTGCTGGGGAGTGCCATTCGTTCGTCCGGGGCGAGCAAGAAGGCAAATGCCGCAAAGGAAGCGGCGAATTCCTAATTGACAGTAACTGTTCCAGCGTAAGATCGCAGACTTGAACGTGCTACCTCGGCAGGGCTAGTGCGGTCTTATGAATCGCATCCAACCACCTGAATGGGCGCAGCATGACAGCGTCTGGATTGGCTTTCCAAGTGCGGTCGATCTTTGGCTTGACGATCTTGAGGGCGCGCAAGCCGAGGTTGCAGCGTTCGCGTGCGCGGTTCACGCCGGCGGGCGCGGCGAAAAGGTTCATCTTGTCTGTGCCAACGGCGTTGCCGAGGAAGCCGCCCAAGCGCTGGCCGGAGATGTCGCACAGATAGTCTCGGCGCCGTTTTTCGATATCTGGTTGCGCGATACCGGCCCGATCATTGTCCGCAACGCGCATGGGCACCTCGCGCTCGATTTTCGTGGCAACGGCTGGGGAGGGAAATACCCGTCCCCACTCGATGACGGTCTTGCCCGTGTCCTGTGCGAACAGGCAGGGATCATGCACGAACCATGCAACTGGATCCTTGAAGGTGGTGCCATCGATGTCGATGGTGCGGGTTTGTGCGTCACAACCGGGCAATGCCTGCTGAACCCCAATCGCAATCCGGAACTTTCACGCCGCGATATCGAGGACAGGCTGTGCGCGGATCTTGGGTTGGAGCAGATTCTTTGGCTTGGCGTGGGTCTCCACAATGACCATACCGATGGCCATGTCGACAATATTGCGCGCTTTGTCGGGCCGGGTAAGCTCGCCATTCCAGCACCATTCGGTGATAACGACCCCAATGCTGGCGCATTCGCCGATGCACTGGATCGCGCAAAGGACTGGCCAGTCGAGGTCGTCTTGATACCTTCGACAGGTCTCTATGAAGTCGATGGCGAGATCCTGCCTGCAAGCCATATGAATTTCTACATTGGCAATGTCGCAGTTATTGTTCCGACCTATGGCGGACCCAGCGATACTGCGGCCGTTGCAGCGATAGCCAAGCTATTCCCCGATCGCGAGACCATTGGTCTGCCTTCCAATCATCTCCTGACCGGCGGCGGCTCATTCCATTGCATCAGCCAGCAAGTGCCTTCACTATGAGCATGATGCATGTTGCCGCCCTACAGCTCGCATTAAGCGATGATATCGATGCCAATATAGCTTTGGTTTCAGCAATGGTGCGCGAAGCGGCTGCGCGCGGGGCAAAGGTTATCCTGCCGCCCGAACTCTTCGAGGGGCATTACTTTTGCCAGACTGAAGACGACAGGTTTTTTGCGCGTGCCAAGCCTGTTTCAAAGCACAGGGCGGTGCAAGCGATGCAAACGCTCGCCGCCGAACTTGCAGTCTATATCCCGACGAGCTTTTTCGAGGTTGATGGCCCGCACCATTACAACAGCCTTGCAATGATCGACGATACCGGCGCCATAATGGGCGTTTATCGCAAGACCCATATTCCCGACGGACCGGGGTATGAGGAGAAATTCTATTTTCGCCCGGGGAATACGGGCTTCAAGGTTTGGCCGACCCGTTACGGCACGATCGGCGTCGGGATATGCTGGGATCAATGGTATCCCGAAACCGCGCGTGCGATGATGCTGCTGGGGGCCGACATCCTGTTCTTCCCGACCGCGATCGGCGACGAACCCGCAGCAGAGGAACTCGACACGTCTCGGCTCTGGCGGCGCGCCATGATCGGGCATTCAGTCTCGAATGTCGTGCCAATCGTCGCAGCAAACCGCACCGGTATAGAGGGCGCGATGCAATTTTATGGCCATAGCTTCATCACCGACGAGCGCGGCGATCTGGTTTCGGAGTTTGGAGACGGTTCGCAAGGCGTGCTTGACGCACGTTTCGACCTTTCGGCAATCCGCAAGCATCGGGCCACATTCGGCTTTTTCCGCGATCGGCGGCCAGATATGTATGGTCGGATCGTTGCCGACATCTGAAGACCTTTTTGGGAGAAATGACATGACCGTTGCCCGTCACTATATCATGACCGCCAAACCGGGTGGCAGCGCCCAGTTGGAAACGGCGCTCTCGAATCTTGCGGATGCCGTTCGCAAGGTGCCGGGCAGCGAAGGCGTTGAATTGCTCCGTGATGCAGGTGACGAGCATCGGTTCGTTTTCATCGAGAAGTGGGAATCGATAGCCGCCCACAAAGGTGCCGGCGATCATCTTGCTCGCGAAGCGCTGGCCCCGTTGCGGGATGCAATCGATGGTCCGCCGGAAGGCTGTTATCTCGACTATCTGAAGACCGTCTGAAGAGGTGCGCGGCTGGTATGCGCTATCGCTCGGCTCAAACAGGCGACATGCGCGTTACGGCTCTCCCGAGCGTGTCCTGCAAGCAGCGTTGGCCTGGCTCGATCGCAAGCACGTTAGGCTTGTAGCGCGCTCAGCAACCATCCGGAGCCGTCCGCTCGGGCCATCGCGCCGTCATTTTGCCAACGCAGCTGCGCTTGTGGAAACCCGGTTTGATCCGCCGAGACTGCTGAAACTGCTGAAGAAGATCGAGCGCCAGTTCGGGCGGCGGTCGAGCGGTGCGCGCTGGTCGTCGCGCGTGCTTGATCTGGATATCATTCTCTGGTCTGGCGGTGCTTGGGTAACACCCGAACTCGCGGTGCCTCACCTTGGATTTCGGAGCCGTTCATTCGTTCTCGACCCTCTCGCGACAATTGCACCACGCTGGCGCGATCCGCTTACCGGGCTGACCATCCGCCAACTCAAAGCGCGCCTTGACCGCAGACGCCCCGCCGCATAGGGGGTGCGGCCTTGGTGGGGCCCTTAGCTCAGTCGGTAGAGCAACTGACTTTTAATCAGTAGGTCGCTGGTTCGAATCCAGCAGGGCTCACCAAGTTTTTCAAGCACTTGCTCCGCCAGACACGATCTGGATTTATGGCCTCGGAAAAATAGCGAACAAGGGACGTTTGGATGCTGAAAAATGCCTGGTACGTCGCAGCTTGGGATGACGAGATTGGCGCGTCTCCGATTGAGCGAACGATCATCGGCGAGTGCGTGGTGCTGTATCGCCGCGCCGACGGCGCTGTGGCGGCCTTGGACGGCTTATGTCCGCATCGACGAATGCCTCTGGCAAAGGGACGTGTTGACGGCGATTTGCTCTCCTGTGGCTATCATGGCCTGACATTTGCGCCAGATGGTCAATGTGTGAACGTGCCCTGTCAGACAGGAATTCCGGATGGGGCGCACCTGCGTAGCTTTGCGGTTGAGGAACGCTTCGGCCTCGTCTGGATCTGGATGGGCGATGTTTCCGCTGCAGATAGAACGCAAATCATTCATGTTGAAAATTGGGGTGATCCGGCTTGGGGGTATAATCGCGGCCCCGCCCTGATCTATGATTGCAACTATCTCTACATCACGGACAATCTCCTCGATCCCTCGCACGTCGCATGGGTTCATCCCAGCAGCTTCGGAGACGCCTCGTGCGAAGCATTGTCGCCGCAAATTCGGGTCGACGCGCAGGGGATGACCGTATCGCGCTGGATCAGGGATGCGCCGGTCGCGCCGTTTTACGGCAGTCTTGTGCCATTTTCCGGAAATGCTGACCGGCTGCAGCAGTATGAAGTACGTTATCCCGCCAACGCGATTATCAAGGCTGTGTTCGTACCGGCAGGCGAGGGCGGCCCCGACAGGACGCCAGACCCGGCCAACAGCTTCCTGATGGACTCCTACAATTTCATCACGCCAGAAACCGATGGACGCAGCCGCTATTACTGGTTCCAGTTGCGCAATGTTCGGCCGGATGATGCAGCGCTGTCAGAAGAAATGTCGAAATCGGTGCTCGCGGCTTTTTCCGAGGATCTCGAAGTCCTGAACGCGGTGCAAAGGGGGATGGACGCCTGCAGTGACACGTTCATCTCGATTGCGTCCGATGCTGGGCCCCTGAGATTCCGCCATACGATCGGAAAGATGATCGCTGCTGAAGCCAGCCGGTAAAACATCGACAAATTTGCAACAGTCTGCCAAAAAAAGTCACAATTCTGTCAAATTAGTGGCGACCTGCCACTTCTTGCACGTTAGACGTCGCGACGTTGGGAGACATCATCACAATTTGGTGAAGCTATTCAGCGTGAGCGCCTCATGGGCGCGTCAGGGATTAACATTGCAATCAATTGCAATCAAACGAGGGGGCATTTCATGCGCATTATCAAAAGCAACCACGCGACAAAACTCATGCTGTTTGGCACAGCCGCCAGTATCGCACTGTTTTCGGTCAATCCGGCGATGGCGCAAGATACGGGAGCGAGCAGTGGCGACGAAGACAGCGGCAAGGAAATTGTCGTTATCGGAACGCGCCGGACCGACCGTACTCTGACTGATACCCCATCTCCCGTCGACGTCATCAGCGCTGCAGAGCTTTCGAGCCAGTCCGCTTCAAACATGCTCGACGCGGTCAAGAATGTTGTCCCATCGTTCTATGTCGGCCAGAATTCGATTTCAGATGCTTCGACATTTGTCAGGTCGCCGTCGTTGCGTGGTCTTCCAGCGGACAATATCTTGGTGATGCTCAACGGTAAGCGTTACAACCGCTCGGCGCTCGTCCAGGTCTATAGCGGTGGCGACACAGCGCTTGGATATGGTTCGCAAGGGGCTGACATTTCGGCAATTCCATCGATCGCAGTCGGCAGTCTGCAAATACTTCGCGAAGGCGCAACCGCGCAATATGGGTCGGACGCCATTGGCGGCGTGCTGAATTACGGGCTCCGTGAGGATGCCGGTTTCGAACTCCAGAGCCGTTATGGCCAATATTACGACAATGGCGGTGACGGCAAGAGCAAGCAGGTTGCTGCCAATGTCGGCCTGAAACTCGGCGACAGGGGCTTTATCAATCTTTCCGGCGAATATAACGACGACGACGGAACCAGCCGCGGCGAAACCCGTCCAGTTGCTGTAGTCTTTGCCGCGGCGAATCCAACGCTCGCATCACAGCTTCCGAATTTCCCCGGCCCCGTTCAAATCTGGGGCTCTTCGCCCAGCAAGGGCTATAAAGCGGTGTTGAATTCGGCGTTCGAAGTGACAGCGAACAGCAAACTCTATCTGTTCGTCAACCTTGCACGCAGCAGAGGCAACCAGAGCTTCAACTATCGTTCAGCATTCTCGGTTCCGACGCCGCTGGCAGTGGACGATGGCACGGGTATTCCCGCGACGCGCTCACCTGGTCGCAACGGTGCGTTCGCGCATCCCGCTTTCCTCACTCCTTGCCCAACCGGCAATGCGACATGTCCTGCCGGCGGGTTTGTCAACGATGCGAACGTCTTCAACTTTTCGACACTTTATCCGGCCGGCTTCACGCCGCGTTTCATCGGCATAAACAAGGAAGCCTACGGAACGGTCGGCTACAAGGGAGAGAGCGAAGGCGGCTTCCGCTATGATCTGTCAGGCTCGCTCAGCCGCAATTCGCTCACGCTGTCCATGAATAACTCGTTGAATGCATCCTTCGGGCCCCAGAGCCAGACAAGCTTCGAATTCGGCAGCTTGATCCAGAAAGAACTGAACCTCAATCTTGATCTCAGCTATCCAGTGGAGGCGGGGTTTGCGAGTCCGATCACGCTTTCGGCGGGTGCGGAATATCGGCGGGAGACCTACCAGGCGACGGAGGGCGATCTTCAGTCTTATGGTGTAGGTCCTTTTGCATCGCAGAATCTCTATGTGCAAACCGCACCCGGCGTTTTCATCCCGGATCCGGTTACGCCCACGGTCAGCTTCAGTCCGGCTGCAAGTGGCTATGGCGGCACAAGCCCGGCTTCTGCGGGTAGTTTCAGCCAGAAGAACATTGCGATCTATGTTGGTGCCGAAACCGATCTGACAGAAGCGTTCAGCGTCGGCGTTGCAGGCCGCTATGAGCATTACAACACATTCGGCGGCACATTCGTTGGCAAGGTCAATGCGCTCTACAAGGTTTCCGATGCGTTTTCGATCCGCGGTACTGTTGGCACGGGCTTTCACGCGCCATCGCCCGGACAGAGCAATGTCGAGATCCTGACCACGAACTTCGTCCAAGGAAATCAGGTTCAGACCGGAACCTATCAGGTCAATAACCCGATTTCCCAGTATTACGGCGCGCAAGATCTCACTCCTGAAAAGTCCACCAACTTTGGCCTTGGCTTCGTCGTCAAACCAGCGAGCGCGTTAACACTGACGGTTGACGCCTATTCGATCAGAGTGCGCAACCGGATCGGCATCACGCAAACCTTCAGCGTTACGGCTGCCGATATCTTGGCCTTGCCTGCCTTGGCTGCGGTCGGCTTGGGCGGTGACGTCAACTATTTCACCAATGGGTTCAATACCACGACCAAGGGTCTTGATGTGATCGGCAGCTACCGGACGGAAGCTGCGGGCGGAAAGCTCAACTTCACTCTTGCGTACAACTACAACAAGAGCAAGGTGACCAAATTCGATCCCCAAGTGATCAGCCAGGTGCAGATTTCCGACATCGCGAACTTTGCGCCAAGGCATCGGGCTATTCTTTCGGCCGGCTGGCAGATCGGGAATTTCTCGCTCAATGCCCGCGAAAACTATTATAGTTCGTGGAGCGTGCAGGCTGACTATCCCGGCCAGAGGTTCGGTGCGAAGTTCGTTTCCGACCTCGACGTCAGCTACACCTTTATGGAACATTATACGCTGACACTGGGGGCGAGCAATCTGTTCAACACCAAACCAGACCGGATCGCACCGTCAACGTCAAATCCGATCTATGCTTTGACGAACAGCACGGCAGACGGGCAGGTTTACCCGCGCAGCGGCGGTCCCTTCGGCTTTAACGGCGGGTTCTGGTACGCCCGCGTCCGGATCAAATACTAGGTTGTTGACCGGCTGAATCAGGGGCGGGCAAGTTTCGACTTGCCCGCCCTTTTTTTTCGGTTGTGGAACTGCTGACCACCTGAGGAGTTCATCGATGAGGGCAGTAAAAACGGCGCTGGCGGCATTTCTGGCTTTATCGCTGGGAATACAAGCGGCAAAGGCGGCATCACCTGCCCCTATCAGCGCGGAACATGGCATGGTCGTGTCGGCGCACAGGCTGGCTAGCGACGCAGGCGTGGCGGTGTTGCGCAAGGGTGGCAACGCGGTCGATGCGGCGATTGCCGTTGCCTATGCACTGGCGGTCACCTTTCCCGAGGCGGGCAACATCGGCGGCGGTGGCTTCATGACGATCCGCCTGCATGACGGGCGCCAGTCCTTCATCGATTTTCGTGAAACGGCTCCACAGGCCGCAACGGCAACGATGTACCAGGACGCCAATGGCAATGTTATTCCTGGCCTTTCCACGCGCGGTTATCGCGCTGTTGCCATCCCAGGCACTGTAGCCGGGCTTGAATTGGCGCGAACAAAATATGGCACCCGCCGACGCGCACCTTTGATGGCAACAGCAATCAGGCTCGCTCGCAATGGCTTTCTTCTCGATCATGGCGATGCCATGTTTTTGAATCAAGGCGTGGAAGATTTTTCCAAAGATGCGCCCAGCGCCGCGATATTTATCAAGCAAGGCGGCCCCTGGCAAAAAGGTGATCGGTTCGTTCAGGGTGACCTTGGACGGATGCTTCAGGCCATTTCGTCCAAGGGCGCCGATGCCTTCTACAAGGGAGAAATTGCGGAACGCATCGTTGCGGCAAGCAAGGCGCATGGCGGGATCATGACGCTCGCAGACTTTGCCGCCTATCGTGCGGTGGAGCGCGCACCCATTGAGTGTGATTACCGTGGCTATCACATCATTTCGGCGCCCCCGCCAAGTTCGGGAGGCGTGGTCATTTGTGAAACGCTCAACATCCTGTCCGGCTATCCGCTTGCCGGCCTTGGCTTTCATTCCGCCCAAGGGGTTCATTACATGACCGAGGCGCTGCGCCGCGCCTATCGTGATCGCAACGTCAATCTGGGCGACCCTGACTTTGTGAAAGCCGACGTGGCGCGTTTCATCTCAACCGATTATGCGGCGGAGCTGCGTAAGGGGATCGCGGCGGACAAGGCAACGCCGTCCTCTTCACTGGGTGTTCCGGGTACCGATCATGAAGGAAAAAGCACAACGCATTTCTCGATCGTCGATGCGCAGGGCAATGCGGTTTCGCTGACCTACACATTGAATGACTGGTTCGGCGCGCGGGTGACACCAGCGGGGACCGGCATCCTTCTCAACGACGAGATGGACGATTTTTCCTCAAAACCGGGCGTGCCCAACATGTTTGGGTTGGTCGAAGGCGTGAACAATGCCATCGCTCCCGGCAAGCGTCCCCTCTCTTCGATGACGCCAACGATCGTTACCAAAGACGGCAAACTCATCATGGTCGTCGGGACGCCGGGCGGCAGCCACATCCCAACCGGCGTCTTGCAAGTGATGCTCAATACATTTGATCACCACATGACGATCACCGAGGCAGTCGATGCCCCGCGCATTCATGCCCAATGGTTACCCGATGTGCTTTATCACGAAACCAATGCGCTTAGTGCGGACACAATGGCATCGCTGGCGGCGCGCGGGCACAAGTTGGAGCCGATGGGGTATGAAAATCAGATCGCGGTCATCCTGGTGGGTGGTCCGGCTGTCGACAAGGCTCCGTTCGGGCGCGACACACTCTATGGAGCGATTGATCCACGTTTGCCTATGGGGAGCGTTGCCGGTTATTGAAATTGTCATCATGGCCGATCTTACTCACCGACTTGCCCAAATGGAGGATCTTCCCGAACTTCGGGAGTTGATGGCACGCGCAATCGAGCAACTGCAGCATGGCTTTCTGTCGCCAGCACAGGTCCGTGCCAGCCATCGGGTGATGGGGCTCGACACTCAACTGGTGAAAGACCAGACCTATTTCCTGATCGAAACAGAAGGCCGTATTGTCGGGTCTGGAGGGTGGAGCTGGCGTGCGACACTCTATGGCGGTGATGACAGCATCGTCGCGCGCGAGCCCCTGCCACTCGACCCAGCTACCGACGCCGCCAAAGTCCGCGCAATGTACACCGATCCGGATTTTGCGCGGAGAGGCATTGGGCGGATGGTGCTTGGACTGTGTGAAGCCGCGGCTCGGGCCGCCGGTTTCAAGCGGGCCGAAATGATGGCTACGCTGGCGGGTGAGCCTCTTTACCGCTCCTTCGGATACCTGCCGATGGAAAAGATTGAATCAGCGCCGATCGACGGCGTGCGCGTTCCATTGTTGCGGATGGAAAAGAGTCTCGTTTAGAAGATGGTGAAACTTGTCAAAACAGGCGGCTGCCGAGCGGGACATCGCGATCTGGCGAAAACAGCACGACATGTCCATGCTTATCGGGAAAGCCTAGCGTAAGAACTTCGGACATCATCTTTCCAATTTGGCGGGGTGGAAAATTGACGACTGCCGCAACCAATCGGCCATGCAGTTCAGCTTCCGTGTAGTTCTCGGTCAACTGTGCGCTCGATTTTTTAATTCCGATCACTTCACCAAAATCGATTTCCAACTTGATCGCAGGTTTTCTGGCCTCTGGAAAAGGCTCGGCTTTGGTAATACGCCCGATGCGAATATCCACGGCGAGGAATTCATCGAAACCGATAGATGGTCCCACAGGCGCAAGGGGGTCGTGTTCCATATGCATAGAAGTCATAGGCCATAATTCGGCCGTTGATTCAATACAGCTGAACGGCTCGCAATGCGAACTTCGACGTTTTCAGCTACGTACAAGGCGGCCGGGCCGTGCGCCTGTGTCCTTGTCATTCCTGCGGGTCTGCAAGCCGTTGACATAGGTTGCCAGATAACCGGACGCTGGCTGCAGGATGCGTGAACCGCCCGCCGGGAGGTCGCGGCGGACCTCCAGCGAGCCGAGCGACAGCCGGTCGAAGTCGATCACATTGATATCCGCCCGTTTGCCGATCTCGATGGAACCACGATCGGTCATCCCGTAAAGGTCGGCATTGCGCTTGGTCTGTTTCGCGACAATAAATTCAAGGGGAATGGTTTCGCCGCGCGTGCGGTCTCTGGACCAATGGATCATCTGGTAAGTGGGGGCAACGCCGTCAAAGATCAGATTCACGTGTGCACCCGCATCGCTCAGCCCGGTAATTGTATCGGGATGGGTCAGCATTTCGCGCAAGACATTGAAATTGCGGTCATGAAAATTGGAGCCGAGGGCGATGGCAAAATTCTGTCCCTCATTGCCGATAAGGAAATCGTAGAGAAATTCCTCCTCGCTCTGGCCCGCGGCTTTTGCGCGTTCGGCAAAGCTCTTGTCTGCCGTCGGTTCATAGTCGATCGGGTGATCAAGCGCGAACATGCGCTGAGCTTTGCCCCGGAACAGTTGATAGGCATTGGCCGTCATGCCTTTCCGACCGGTACGTATATCGGGCTCCGACAGGATCGTCGCCCTCACCTCCGGCTTGTGCATTTCTGCAAGTCTTTGCGCCAGCGGGAGCTCAGCAATCTTCATATAGGTCGGGCGGCGTTCGAACAGGTGATAGGTTTCGATATTGGTGACGAGCCCGATCGGACGTGAGGCGACCTGAGGGTAGAGTTGCGAATGTGCCGCGTTGGCGATCTCCACCTTGTCCAGCACATCGCGCCACATCCGGGGATCTTCGTCATGCTGCACGAGAGTAAAAGTCACCGGGCGCTTGCTGGTGCGGGCTATGCGATCAATCAGGCCAATTTCCTCCTGCAGCGTATGCTGCTCGCCGCCCAATATCTTCAACTCTCCAACCGTTCCTGCGGGGATCAGTTCGAAGACTCCGCGGCCAGCCCGCGCCATCGCTTCGGCAAGCATCATCACTTCGTCATCGGCTGCAAAGGTGCCGGGAATGGGTGCGCCGCCAATCGTGCGATGGCCTATTGTCCGCGAACTCGAAAAGCCGACAGCGCCTGCCGTCAGCGCGTCTTCAACAAGCTGTGACATCTTGGCCATGTCATCGGGCGTTGCGGGTTCATTCGCCCGCCCACGCTCGCCCATCACATAGTTGCGCAATGCTGCGTGCGGAATCTGGGCACTAATATCGAGGGCGTATGTCCGCGACGAAAGATAATCCATGTACTCGGGGAAACTCTCCCACGAGCCCCACGCGATGCCTTCGTAAAGCGCGGTGCCGGGGATGTCCTCGACTCCCTCCATCACCTCGATCAGGTCGCGCTCGCCCCCCGGTGGGGCCGGGGCGAAGCCGACGCCACAATTGCCCATCACGACAGTGGTGACGCCGTGGCTGGCAGACGGATCCAGCTGGTCATCCCAGCACACCTGGCCGTCATAATGGGTATGAACATCAACAAAGCCAGGGGTAACAATGGCACCGTCTGCGTTCAATGTCTCACGCGCTGCTGAAGCGATTGCCGGGCCGATCTCGGCAATTCGGCCATCCTTGATACCGATATCGGCAAAGAAGGCTGCCCCCCCCAAGCCATCAATGATCTTTCCGCCTTTGATAATGGTGTCCAGCATTGTCACACTTTCCCAAAAGCAACCTTCAAGCGGCAATAATCAGGGACGAACGACCAGATTTCCAAGGTGCCCACCGTTGAACAGCATGAACAAGGCTTCCGGAAAGTGGTCAATGCCCTCTACAACATGCTCTGGCAGGGTCATCCGTCCTGTTCGCATCAATTCGGATATTTCCTTTACCGCTGCAGGATGGTCCGACTCGTAATAGCTGACGACAAAGCCCTTCATCGTGGCATTGCGTTCCGCCAGTCGCAGATACAGTTTCGGACCGCGGACATCGTCGAGATGTTGATATTGCGAGATCGCGCCGCAAATTGCCACACGGGCACCGGCCGGAGCCAGATTGTCGAGCACGATATCGAGGATTTCGCCGCCAACGTTGTCAAAGAAAACATCGACACCATTGGGTGCGGCTTTTGCCAATTGTTCGGCAAGATCCCCGCTCTTGTAGTCAATGGCAGCATTGGCACCGAGTTTTTCGTTTAGATAGCGACATTTGTCCGGGCCGCCTGCAATGCCGATGACATGCGCTCCGCGTGCCTTGGCCAATTGGACCACAACCGACCCGACAGCGCCAGCCGCGCCGGAAACAACCACGACGTCGCCGCTTTGCACCTCCGCCACGCGGATCAAACCAACCCACGCAGTCAGGCCAGCTGTGAGGCCCAAAGGCCCCGCGAAATCGCTAGGCTTTATGCCATTTTGAATGTCGAGCTTTCGGAGTGCGGCTTCAGGCAGCAGCGCGTGTGTTTGCGCTGACATCAGGCCAAAAACCCAATCGCCAACCGCGAGGGTGTCGCCATTGCTCTCGACGATCTGGCCCACGCCAAGCGCCGGGATGGTGGCACCAAGGGGAGCGGTTTCATGCATTCCCGCATCGCTCAAGGTCGTGCGGATCCACGCATCGATTGAAAGTGTATCGACTTTTGCAACGACATGGCCTGCCGGAACAGTGTCGATGTTGACATTTTCGATACCGAAATCGTCGATGACCGGCATCCCATTCGGGCGTCGCTTGATGAATACCCTGCGGTTCTGGATAGAAATGACCCTGCTCCTCTCGACGATTGAATATAGCGGAGGTCTGTATGGCTATCCCACTCTCTCACAAGTAGCATTTTGACTAGCTGCGAAGCTTTTGGCGTGCCGTCCGTTCAATGATCGGCTCGAGGGATAGATGTTGCGGACGTGTCGACTTGAGATGCCTTCAGTGTGGATTGGCTATGCGTTGGAGCGAGCAGGTTGCGAACCGGTCTCGGCGCTGGCGAATGTACACGGACGAAAGTCCCGCGACATCGGCTCAGACAATCCCGCAATGTTTTGATAACATTTGAAAAGTACGGATCACGCAACGAATAAATAACGACGACATTGCATGTTGTGTGTGTACCGCGTTCAGATGCACCCAAGCGATCTGGACAAATCTGCGATAGTTTTCCATTATCGTCCATAGTTTGAGTAGAGGATTGGGTTACAATGTCACTGACAGACAACGACGCGGCCACACCAGCCACCACCGGCATGACATCTCAACAACGCCGGGAAGAGCGTGAGCGCGTCAATCTTGATGGACCGACACTACGTGACGCAAATGGCACGACGGAGACGATCATGCTGCATGATGTGTCTTCGCAGGGATTCCGCACGGATTGGCCGCGCAAACTCGTTCCGGGTGATCCAGTTTGGCTCAAACTACCAGGATTGGAAGCGCTGTCAGGCAAGGTTGCATGGGAACTCGACTTGATGATCGGATGCAAGTTTGACGTTCAGTTGCATCCTTCGGTTTTCGCCAAAATTGTCAATAAGGATCGCTGAGACGAGTTCTGTAGTACATTAGCTGCAGGCATAAACTTGCTTCGTCGCGTCTTTCGGTGATGCGAGGAAGCCGGATCGCAGCGTAGGAGATCGTGATGGCCAGGGCGTGCTGGCGTTGTGTTGAACCAATCGAGGATACCGCTTCCATGTGTCCGTCATGTGGGGCTCGCGTGATACCATTCGACGCCGCATCCTCGACTCGTTCAAGAACACGAAATATCCGAATTATTGGGTTTGCTGGCTTTTCGGTGCTTGTCCTTCTGATTCTGGTCTTTGCGTCGAGCGGATAGCCCAAATAGTCCAAAGTGCGCTTTCGCGAAGCCACGGGCCGATACTCTATCGCTCGTCGGTGAGCTCTAACCTCATGTTGCAAGGGATGACCGAGAGGCATCAAATGACCAACTCCATACATTTCGCCTTCAGGTATTGCTGATGCCGCAACACATTTGATCTTCAGCGCAATGTGACGCAAACTGACGCGACTCACAAAAAGAAGGTCGAAGGAAAGAAAATGACCAGCGTTCATGATTTCACCGTCAAGAAACCCGACGGCACCGAGCAGAAATTGTCCGAATTTGCCGGCAAACCGATCCTTATTGTCAACACGGCGTCCAAATGCGGCTTCACCCCGCAATATGAAGGCCTTGAGGCGCTCCACCGTGAATTCGGAGACAAGGTTGAGATTGTCGCGTTCCCCTGCAACCAGTTTGGTGCGCAGGAACCGGGCAATGCTGAGGAAATCGCCAATTTCTGTTCACTCACCTATGATGTGACATTCCCCATGATGGCCAAGATCGAGGTCAATGGTGAGGGTGCGGATCCGCTCTACAAGCATCTGAAAAAGGAAAAGCCCGGCTTGTTGGGCCTGCAGTCGATCAAGTGGAATTTCACCAAATTCCTCGTCGACAAAAAGGGTAATGTCGTTTCGCGCCATGCACCGACTGAAAAACCCGAAAGCCTGAAGGGCGACATCAAGAAACTGATCTGAGCTGATTGCCGATCGGTTGGATTTCAGCGTTTGTCGAACAATGATCGCGACAATGGTCGTCGCGGCCTAGCCTTTGTGCATGGCCCATTCGGGGACGATATGATGAAGGCATCTCTTATATCTGCTTTTGGGGGGTTCGCACTCGCGGCCCCTCTCATCGCACAAACGCCCGCTGCGACGACACCGACGGCGGTACCAGCGGGTTCGGCGTGTGAGGTGCTGGAGCACCGCCAGTTCGATTTTTGGGTGGGAGAATGGGATGTTTTTCCGACCGGCAAAGGCGTTCAGGTTGCCACAAGCCGGATCGAGAAACTCTATGGCGGTTGTGCCATACGCGAGAACTGGATGCCCGGGAACCAACAGGATGGGGGGAGCCTTAACGGCTATGATGCCCGTGACAGGGTTTGGCGCCAGACATGGCTCGATTCCAGCGGAGCGCATGTAGTTTTCAAAGGCGGTCTTGAGGGGCGCGCCATGGTCCTGACTGGCATGTGGCGAGATGCCAATGGCCCCGGAAAAGACGCGCTGACCCGAATGACTTATACCAGAGGTGACGACGGATCGGTGCGCCAATTGGGTGAGCAATCCACAGATGCAGGCAAAACCTGGCAACCCAGTTTTGATTTCACCTACAAACCAAGGCCTGCCGGAGTGCTGGTAAAATAGGCTTATCCCCAATTCCGTGGGGCAACTGGTTCACAAACCATCGACGTCCCGCTAAGTGTCGCATATGCCTCACGCGCCGTTCGTCCCTCTTCGTATCCTTTCTGCCTATTCAATGCTGGAAGGTGCAATCGACCCCAAGGGGATCGCGAAGCGCGCGCGCGAACTTGGTTTTCCGGCGGCCGCAATCACAGATCGAAACGGCCTTTACTGCGCGATGGAGTTTTCGCAGGCCTGTGCCAGCGCCGGAGTGCAGCCGATCATTGGCGCCCTGCTTGCGGTCGCCCGTCCGGACCGTCCTGATGCCGTCGTTCCGGCGTATGACTGGCTGCCGCTCTATGCTCAGGACGAGACAGGTTACTCCAATCTGTGCGCGCTGACCTCGGCGGCACATCTGGATCGCCCGCTTGAGGAGCCTGCGCACGTCACGTTCGAAAAGCTTGCCGAACATACTGAAGGTCTGATCGCTTTGACTGGCGGCGTGGAAGGCGCGATGGCCCGGCTTATCGCCGAAGGACAGGAATACGCGGCCATCGGCTATGCCGACCGGTTGCTGCAACTGTTTCCGGGGCGTGTCTATGTCGAAATATCGAGAACACTTGACCCGGTTGAAGGAGCCAGCGAAGCCGGCCTGATCGATATTGCCCACCAGCTCGATTTGCCGATCGTGGCGACCAATCCTGCCAATTTCGCCGAGGCCGATTTCCACGATGCGCATGATGCGATGCTCTGCATTGCGCACTCGGGTTATGTCGACAATGACGACCGGATCAAGAGTTCGCCCGATGCCTGGATCAAGCCTGCACGCGATATGCGGCTGCTGTTTGCCGATCTGCCCGAAGCCCTCGCCAATACGCTGATCGTGGCGCAGCGATGTGCGGTAATGGCTCCGACGCGCGATCCGATCCTGCCAAAAGTGGTTGGCGACCTGGAGGTCGATGCTGTTGCGGGCCTGGAAAGGCGTCTGACCCGCATACCCGAATCCGAACATGCCGCCTATCGGGCGCGCCTTGCATTCGAGCTGAACGTGATCGTCACGATGGGCTTTGCCGGCTATTTCCTGATCGTTGCCGATTTCATCAAATGGGCAAAGGAACAGGGCATTCCCGTTGGCCCCGGTCGCGGCTCGGGTGCCGGTTCGGTCGTCGCCTGGTCGCTGACGATTACAGATCTTGATCCGATAAAGCTTGGATTGCTGTTCGAACGATTTCTCAACCCGGAACGCGTGTCGATGCCCGATTTCGACATCGATTTCTGCGAAACCCGGCGCGAGGAAGTAATCCGCTACGTCCAGCAGAAATATGGCCGCGAACAGGTCGCGCAGATTATCACCTTCGGGCGCTTGAAGGCCCGCGCCGTCCTCAAGGATACAGGACGTGTTCTCCAGATGAGCTATGGCCATGTCGACCGACTGGCCAAGCTAGTGCCCAACCACCCGACCGATCCCTGGACGCTGGAGCGCGCGCTGAACGGCGTGACCGAATTGGCCTCGGAGTATCGTTCCGACGCGCAGGTACGGCGCCTGTTCGATCTTGCGCTCAAGCTTGAGGGGCTGCCGCGCCACAGTTCCACACATGCGGCCGGCGTGGTGATCGGGGATCGGCCCTTGTCTCAACTCGTGCCGCTCTATCGCGATCCGCGTTCGGATATGCCGGTGACCCAGTTCGACATGAAATATTGCGAGAGCGCGGGGCTGGTAAAGTTCGACTTCCTTGGCCTCAAAACGCTTTCGGTGCTGAAAAAGGCCTGCGACTTGATCGAGGCTCGCACGGGCACCCGCCCCGACCTCGACGCGCTCGAATGGGAGGATGAACGCGTTTATGCCCTTCTCCAGCGCGGCGATACGGTCGGGGTGTTCCAGCTGGAATCCGAAGGCATGCGTCGCACGCTGGCCGCCGTCCGTCCCTCAAGCTTCGGGGACATCATCGCGCTTGTCTCGCTCTACCGCCCGGGACCAATGGACAATATCGGGCTGTTCGGGGATCGCAAGAATGGCCGCGTGGCGATCGAGTATCCGCACCCTCTGCTTGAGGGCATCTTGTCCGAAACCTATGGCGTTTTCGTCTATCAGGAACAGGTGATGCAGGCTGCGCAGATCCTTGCCGGCTATACGCTAGGCGGTGCTGATCTGCTCCGCCGCGCGATGGGCAAGAAGATCAAGGCGGAAATGGATGCCCAACGCGAAACCTTCGTTACGGGCTGCGCCGAGCACAACCAGATCAACGCTGTAAAGGCCAACGAACTGTTCGACTTGATCGACAAGTTTGCGGGCTACGGCTTCAACAAGTGCCACGCGGCGGCCTATGCCTTGCTCGCCTATCAAACGGCTTGGCTCAAGGCGCACTACCGCGAGGATTTCTTCGCAGCCTCGATGAGCTTCGATATCAGCAATACCGACAAGCTGAGCATCTTTGCCGATGACATGCGGCGGCTTGACGTGAAGCTTCTGCCGCCCTGCATCAATGCCAGCATTGCCGATTTCAGTGTCCAGTGTGGAGATGAGGGGCTGGCCGTGCGCTATGCTCTGGGTGCGCTCAAGGGCGTAGGCGAAGGGGCGATGGAAACATTATGCACTGAACGTCAGGCCAATGGACCATTTGCCTCGATCGATGATTTTGCGGACCGTATTGGCGCGCGGTTGCTCAATCGCCGTCAGGTCGAAAGCCTTGCAGGAGCCGGAGCTTTCGACAGTATCGAGCCACAGCGCGCGGCGGTGTTCCAGTCGGCCGAAACGATCATAGCGGTCGCAGCACAAGCCGAACATGCGAGAGTCAGCGGGCAGGGTGGCCTGTTCGGAGGCGAAGAGACCAGCACTGCTGCTGTCCAGCTTCCGAGCGGCGCACACTGGTCGCTGGCCGAGCGGATGACGCAGGAGAAGGAAGCGTTCGGCTTCTATCTTTCGGCACATCCGGTCGATCGCTATCGTCATCTGGCAGATGCCCATCATGCGCGCAGTTTCGGCGCAGTCTGTTCCATGCCAGCGCCTGTTGACGGCTCACGCACCGGAGCCGTCATGGCAGGGCTGGTCGAGGATGTCCGCTGGCGTACGTCGGCTCGCGGGCGTCGCTATGCCATGGCGACTCTCTCTGATGCGAGCGGGCAGTATATTGCGAGCTGTTTCGATGATCTCGTCTCCGATGAACTCGAAGAGGCTGGCCGAACCAATGCCTGCGCGCTGTTGACCGTCGAACTTGATCGCAAGCCAGGCGAGGAAATGCCGCGCATCACGCTCAAGCGATTGCAACTTTTTGAATCTTTGGCATCGCATACGCGGCTCAAGGCTGAATTGCGCCTCGATGATGCTTCAGCCTTGGAAGCGCTTTCGGCAATGGTTGCCGGTTCGCGTGGCGGTCGAGGCGAGCTGGTCGTGATCTTGCCGATCGCATCAGGAGAGGCAAAAATGCGGCTTGGCCGGGACTTTGCCCTTGATGCCGAATTGGCGGCGCGGATCGAGGCACTGCCGGGAGTGACGTCCGTCACGCTGGGAGCGGCAGAATCACCGCGTCTTGCTTTGGTGTCCTGAATTCATGTGCTTCGATAGCGAGTTTCTCGAACGCGGTTTTATCCAGCCTGCTCGCCCGGATGGCCCGCAGGCCGGTCGCGCCCGGATGATGATGCCTGCACCTGCCGGAATCGTCGGCACCGGAATAGATAATCCCGAACCGGAATTGCTGGCGCGGATGGATAGTGATCATGTCTTCATGATGGGGGACAATCCGGAACTTCCGCCTATGCCTTCCCGACCGACCTTGCTCGATTTCCTCAAACACCGGATGCAGGGCATCACGATCCGCCATTTGCTGACCAGCGCAACCAAGGCGCTTGAGGATGGCCGCGATGAGACCATCATTACGGCCTGCCTGCTCCACGATATTTCGAACGGCTGCCTGATCCGCAGCGATCACGGCTATTGGGGGGCGCAGATGATTGCGCCTTATGTCAGCGAGGAAGTGGCCTGGGCGGTGCAGTATCACCAGTGCCTGCGCTACTTCGCCGATGCGAGCGAAGGCTATGCCTATCCCGAGAGCTATAACCGGTTCTTCGGACCCGATTATGTTCCGCCGGACTATATCCGCAAGGACGCCGAGTTGGCCCGCCAGCATCGCTGGTATGGCACGTCACGGGCGATCACGCGCTACGACATCTATTTCTTCGACGATGGCCCTTCGCCCGATCCGGAGGTCTTCACCGACATTATCAGCCGGAACTTCCGCAATCCCGAAGACGGACTGGGCTTCGACGGATCGCCTGTCGCCCATATGTGGCGCACGGCCATCTGGCCGAACAATTTGTTGTAGGGCGATCTGACCCTGTTACGATGTTCGCTTGCATCCCCAGCACTGTTACCGAAGCAGACGTAAAGCTGCACCTGAAGCTGGCACAGCCAAATTTGACAAAATTGCGGGCCCTGTCCAATCTGAGCGTTGGTCACACCGGATATTTACGCGTTCGATCCGCGCATTCTCTTTTGGGGGCGATATGGGGACGTTGTCCAGAATTCTTGCTCGTTTGGCGCTGTGCTTTTCGCTGGCTTGGGCCTCGCCCTTGCTCTCGGCTCCGCCAGCCACGCCTGCAACTCTCAAGTCGGCCTGTGATAGGGGCGATGCAAAAGCATGTTTCGAACTTGCAGAGCTTTACGATGAAGGGAAAGGCGTTCCCAAGTCCGTAGCCCGGAGTCTGCAGCTCTATGAACGCTCTTGCACGCTCGGCTATGGCTGGGGATGTCAGTATCTGGCTACGCACTACGACCGCGCTACTGCAGGAACTCAGGATCTCGCGCGCGCAGTAAATTTCTATAAACTGGGTTGCGACAGGAAGAATGGCAATTCCTGCTTCCGGCTCGGCCTGATGTATGACGCGGGCCGCGGCGTTTCCCGGGATGATGCGCTTGCCTCCAAATATCTTGATCTTGGATGTGCATTGGGCTCGCAAATGTGCAGCGACGCGAAGAGTCTGGCCGCATCAGCGCCCACGCCGCAAAAGACGCCTGCGCCAGCTGCCCAACCGGCTCGGCCGACCTCGACCCCCGCAAAGCCCGCGCAGGTTGCAACTGCAAAGCAGGCTGAAACCCCTGCCAGTTTGCAGGCGGCCTGTCGGCGGAATGATTATGCGTCGTGCGCCCAGCTTGGCCTTGCCTATGACGCGGGCAAGGGTGTCCCGAAGAACAAGGCCGTCGCTGCCGATCATTACCGCCTGGCGTGCAATGGCAATGACAGGTTGGGATGCCTGCTGCTTGGGATGGCCTTGCAACAAGGCGATGGCGTTCCCCGCGATTATGCAGCGGCAGCAATAGCGTACACCAAGTCATGCGATGCAGGCAGCGGCGGGGCCTGCGATAACCTCTCCCGACTGTATTACAACGGTTTGGGCGTGACCAAAAGCATCGCGCGCTCGAACCAGTTGATGGCGCGCAGCTGCGAATTGGCGCATGCAGAGGCGTGTACTGTCATAGGTGCGCGCTACTCTTCGGGCAAAGTCGTGGCCAAGAATATTCCCGAAGCCGTGCGCTATTTTCACCGTGCCTGCGACCTGAACGATTTCAAAGCCTGCAGCATCCTTGCAGGTCTCTACGCGAGCGGCGAGATTGGCGGGAGCAACTTTGCGCAGACGAATGCTCTGGCCTTAAAGGCATGCAACGGTAACATTGGCACCGGTTGCTTTCTTCTTGGCCTTTACCAGCTTAACGGCGCGGGTGGGCAACGCAAGGATTTCGCCAAGGCTGCGGGATTGTTCGACAAGGCCTGCCGGCTGAAGAATGCGAATGGCTGCAGCTATCTGGGCAAGGCCTACGCGGCGGGCGAAGGCGTCGGGCGCGACCCGGCAAAGGCTGCAAGCTATGCAAGAATGGCCTGCGAATTGGACAAGACTCAGTGCCAGCCTGCAGTAGCCGTCAAGTCCGATCCTGGTCAGCCTGCTGGAACAGCAGCCATCGCTGCGCGATCCGCCTCGACGCCGATTGCGCCAGGCTCGCTGCTTGGCAGAGGTGTGCAACTCTATCGTGATCGCGATTTTCAGCCCGCGCTCCAGCTTTTGCTTGCCGCCGCAAAGGAAGATCCCAACGATCCTCGTGTCTATGCCTATCTTGCCGGTACCTATGACTGGTTGGGGCTCGCTGTCGAATCACGCATGGCCGCCGAAACAGCGAAGGGCCTTGATGCCAAGGCTCTGGATATTTTACGCTAGATTCCGGCGGAACTCTTATGATGTCCGCTCCCGGCCAATCACGGCGCTGGACGAATGTCTGCTTCCCGATGTTCACACCCAAAAGCGGACTGGCGGCTCCCCATAACATAACTGACTTCATCTTCATCAACCCGGTCAGCAGCGCGAACCGTGGTTTGGTTATTGTCACACGCGAAGACGCGAAGACGCGAAGGAATATCCTCCCCGAAGCTGCGCTTCAGGCGGGATATTGATCTATTTCAGCACCAGCCCGCCATCGATCATCGTGGACGCAGCTATTCCAGCCGGAGAGTCGATCACGGCCAGCGTTGAGCTGGGCACACATCCATCCTGTCGCAATCGCGCAGCGTCGGCTACTGTGACGATGCCTTAGTCGCCACATAGCCACTGTTGTGACCAGCGGCCTTGTTCGGGGGAGTATGTCAAATGAAGCAGATCGACGAAAATGATATCATTCTGATTGTCAGCCTGGCCGCGCTGGCATTCTTCGGCCTGCGTTGGGTGCGCGGGAGAATGTTGCGGAATCGTGCAAGGGACTGGCCGAAGGCGGTTGGAAGGGTGAGCGGCGCAGACCTTCAAATTGAAAGCCGCGGAAATAACCAGTCTGTCCATGTGGCGAATATCAATTATTCCTATGATGCTCTGGGAACAGCGCATCACGGTGTTTGGAAGCGCAGCACGATACTCCATGGCAAGGCACAAGGGTGGATCGACAAGCATCCATCGGGTGCCAATGTGTGCGTTCGATATGACCCAAGCAATCCTGGCTTGTCGTTGATCCTTGATCGCGATCAGACTGAGGGCAAAAGCTGACATAGCTCCGGTCGTCTGAACGAACGACGAAAATACTTGATGCAGCGCCAATAGCGGACTGATCGGAATCCGGGAAAAATCAAAAATCAGCTTCCTTCCCGAAGTAAGCTTCAGGGGGGACAGCCACCTATTTCAACACCAGCCCCCCATCGCCTTCATCGACATGGATCGTTGATCCGTCGAGAACGTCGCCGCGCAATATCTTGTCGGCGAGGGGATCTTGCAGATATTTCTGCACCGCGCGCTTGAGCGGCCTTGCGCCATAGACGGGATCATAGCCCACCCGCCCGAGCCACGCCCGCGCGGCGTCGGTCAGGTCGAGCGTGACTTTGCGGTCTGCCAGCAGCTTGCCGACACGCGCCACCTGAATATCGACGATCGGTCCCATATGATCCTGGCCAAGCCGGTGGAAGAGGATGATCTCATCCAGACGGTTCAGGAATTCAGGCCGGAAATGCGCGCGAACAATATCCATCACTTGCGGTTCGACGCTTTCAACGTCCTCGCCCTCGCCCAGTGAGGCGATGAACTGGCTCCCGAGGTTCGAGGTCAGGATGATCAGCGTGTTGGTGAAATCGACCGTGCGGCCCTGCCCATCGGTCAGGCGGCCATCGTCGAGCACTTGCAACAACACGTTAAAGACATCGGAGTGCGCCTTCTCGACCTCATCGAACAGCACGACCTGATACGGCCGGCGCCGCACGGCTTCGGTCAGCACGCCGCCTTCCTCATAACCGACATAGCCGGGAGGTGCGCCGATCAGCCGCGCGACCGAATGCTTTTCCATGAACTCGCTCATGTCGATGCGGACCATCGCCGCATCATCATCGAACAGGAATCCGGCCAGCGCCTTGGTCAGCTCGGTCTTGCCGACGCCCGTTGGCCCGAGAAAAAGGAAACTGCCCAGCGGCCGGTTCGGATCCTGCAGCCCGGCGCGCGCACGGCGGACGGCGGTTGATACGGCCTTCACTGCATCTGCCTGACCAATCACGCGCTTGCCGATCGTCTCTTCCATCTGGAGCAGTTTTTCGCGTTCGCCGGTCAGCATCCGTTCCATCGGGATGCCGGTCCATTTCGCGACGACCGATGCGATATCATCGGCAGTGACTTCCTCACGCAGCATGGCACCTTCAGCCGCAGTTTCGGCCTCGGCCAATTGCTTTTCGAGTGTGGGGATCATGCCATATTGCAGCTCCCCCGCCTTGGCGAGATCGCCACCGCGCTGCGCCTGTTCAAGCTGGAGGCGTGCGGCGTCGAGTTGCTCCTTGACCTTGGCTTCCGAATGGATCTTGTCCTTCTCGGCCTGCCAGCGGGTCGTGAGCGCTGCGGATTGCTCCTCGAGATTGGCCAGTTCGGTCTGCAAATTAGCCAGCCGGTCCTTTGAGGCTGTGTCGGTCTCCTTGCCCAAGGCTAGCGACTCGATCTTCAACTGGATGATCTTGCGATCGAGCGTCTCGATCGCCTCGGGCTTGGACTCGACTTCCATACGCAGGCGTGAGGCGGCCTCGTCCATCAGGTCGATGGCCTTGTCGGGCAGGAACCGGTCAGAAATATAGCGGTGGGAAAGAGTGGCCGCAGCAACGAGTGCGCCGTCGGTGATCCGCACGCCGTGATGCAGCTCATATTTTTCCTTCAGACCCCGCAGGATCGAGATCGAATCCTCGACCGTCGGTTCACCGATGAAAACCGGCTGGAAGCGGCGCTGGAGCGCCGGATCCTTTTCGACATGTTTGCGATACTCGTCGAGCGTCGTCGCTCCGATGCAATGGAGCTCGCCGCGCGCAAGTGCGGGCTTCAACAGGTTCGACGCATCCATTGCCCCTTCGGATTTGCCCGCTCCGATCAGCGTATGCATTTCGTCGATGAAGAGGACGATCTGCCCTTCGGCGCCGCGCACTTCATCGAGCACGCCTTTCAATCGCTCTTCAAATTCGCCGCGATATTTGGCGCCTGCGATCAACGATCCCATGTCGAGTGCCATCAGGGCGCGATCCTTGAGGCCGTCGGGCACATCGCCATTGGCAATCCGCAGCGCCAGCCCTTCGGCAATCGCCGTCTTGCCGACCCCGGGTTCACCGATCAAAACGGGGTTGTTCTTGGTGCGCCGGGCAAGAATCTGGATCGTTCGTCGAATCTCCTCGTCGCGACCGATCACCGGGTCAAGTTTGCCGTCACGCGCCGCTTGGGTCAGGTCGCGAGCGAATTTCTTGAGCGCGTCATAGCGGTCTTCCGCTGACGCCGTGTCTGCAGTGCGCCCGCCACGAAGTTCGTTGATAGCAGCGTTGAGGGCTTCCGCTTTTAAGCCTGCAGCGGCCAGTGCCTTGCCCGCCGTGGTGGTGGTGGAGAGGGTCAGCGCGAGCAGGAGCCGCTCAACAGTGACATAGCTGTCGTCAGCCTTCTGGGCGACCTGTTCGGCCTGATCGAGCACACGGATCGCGTCATTGTCGAGACCCGGTGTCTGCTGTGCACCGCTGCCTGAAACGACAGGCACCTTGGCAAGCGCAGCATCGGTTTCGCGCACGGCCACTTTGGCATCGCCTCCTGCCGCATTGATGAGACCGGCAGCCATGCCCTGGTCATCTTCAAGCAATGCCTTGAGCAGGTGCTCGGGCGAAATACGCTGGTGGTTCATGCGTATGGCGACCGTCTGCGCCGATTGCAGAAAGCCCTTGGCGCGATCAGTGAATTTTTCGAGGTTCATGAATTTGGCGGGCTCCTTTGTCAGCCAATGTAGTGTTGCTGAATTGCAACACAAGAGCCCGCCACAATTTCCTCCTGTCTCGAAACGCGCTGTTAACCACGAGGCGATAGAAGCTGCTCAAGACCTTTTTCGAAAGCACTGACGATGGCGACCCGTCCGGTTGAGGCAATTGAGCCCGCGCTCTCCGTCGGCAGTCTTTCGGGACTTTCCGATCCGCGTTTCGCAATTGGTGGCCCTCGGTTTGACGCGCTGTTCGTTTGGGGTGCGCCGCTGATCGCGCTCCTTTTTGTCCAGTTCTGGCTTCGGGCTGCAATCACGCTCTCAGAGGCGGCCTCAACGTCCATGGCTGTGTGGTTGGTCGTGTTTTCAGCCGTGTTGACATATGCACATCTCGTGGCGGTGGTTCCACGCGCCTACCTCAACCCAGAGGTATTCAAGGCGAACCGTTTGAAACTGACCCTCGGACCGATACTCTTGCTGATTGGCCTTTTTTCGTCGTCGGCATTGCTGGCAATTGGTGGTGCTCTCGCAATTTTTTGGGACATTCATCACAGCGCGATGCAGAACTTCGGCCTTTCGCGGATTTACGACATGAAGGCTGGCAATGACGCCGAGACATTGCGAAAAACGGACTTGCGGCTGAACTGGGTCCTTTATGTAGGGCCGCTTGCTGCAGGTGCTTCGCTGATGACCCATCTTCAAGCATTCGATCGACTTGGCGGGATTGGGCTGATATCGCTGGCGCGCCTTCCCGGCCTATTCTCAGGGCATTTGTCGTTAATCAGCGGGATTGCGATCGCAGCCTGGGTTTTGACGATCGGTTGGACGTTTCTGGAATACCGCAGGGCGATCGACAATGGCTATCATTTGCCGGCTCACAAGGTTGCGCTGGTTGGATCGACCGGGCTTGTTTCACTGGTCGCCTGGGGCTTCTCATCGCCTTTGATCGCCCTTGCATCAATCAACATCTATCATGCGGTTCAATATTTTGCACTGGTCTGGCTCAAGGAAGGCCAGCGCATGACAATATTGGGAAGCAAATCCCCGAGAATAACGTTTCTGGCCTTTTGTGCGGCTTGCACGGTCGTTGGCGTGCTGTATCAGTTGACGGCCAAGGCGGATATCAAATGGCTGATGGCCCCTTTTGTTGCCTGTTCGCTGCTCCATTTCTGGTATGATAGCTTCGTCTGGTCGGTGCGTAAGAAGCAGGTCTGACGCTAACCACTTGCATTTGACGACGGTTCGGCTGATCTCCCCCCGATCAAAATTCGGGAGAGTTGAATGCGGCGTATCGGCAAGGGACTGTTGGGCTTGATCGCCCTGCTTGTGGTTGTATCACTGTTCTGGGAACCGTTCTCCGCCAAGCAATATGCTCCGCCACCTCAGCATCGGTACGATGCGCGGATCGTGCGTGACGAGTTTGGAGTGCCGCACATCTTCGGAAAGACCGATGCCGACACTGCCTATGGGCTGGCTTATGCCCATGCCGAGGATGATTTTACGACCCTTGAAGAGGTCATGGCGATGACGCGCGGGCGATATGGCGCACTGGCAGGCAAAGACGGGGCAAAAATAGACTATGTCGGGCATTTGTTGAATGCCCGCGCGACGGCTGAACGGGACTACCCAAATCTTCCTGCTGATGTCCGCGCGGTGGTTGACGCCTATGCATCTGGCCTGAATCACTTTGCCACACGGCATCCCAGGGAAGTGCGCCTTGCCCGGCTCTTTCCCGTCAATGGGCAGGATGTTGCGACCGGCTTTGTTTTGCGTTCGCCGTTCTTTTTCGGGCTTGACGATACGATCGGAAAGCTTGTGAACGGCGAAGCGCCACCACGCGGAACGGCCGCACGCATGACGCCGTTGGGCCAGGACCCGTCGATGAACGGGTCCAACGCATTCGCCGTTTCACCCAAGCGCATGGCCGATGGAAAGACCTGGCTGATCTCCAACGCGCACCAACCCTATGAAGGGCAAGTCGCCTTTTATGAAGCCACGATGCATTCGGACGAAGGTCTCGATATGGCTGGCATATTGTTTCCAGGAGTGCCGTTCATCGTGTTCGGTCACAACCGGAACCTTGGCTGGACCTGCACTGTCAACGGACCCGATCTGATTGATGTCTACAAACTTGTGCTGAACGGGGATGGTACGCACTATCGCTACGATGGCAAATGGTTGCCGCTGGAAAAAAAGCGAATTTGGCTGCCGGTCAAATACGGGCCGTTCACTCTTCCGATTCCCCAAACGATCTATCGTTCGGTTCAAGGCCCGGTCATTCTCAACAAGACCGGCGCTTTCGCTATCCGTTATTCCGGTATTGATGAGACGAAAAGCATTGAACAGTTTTACAGGCTCGGAAAATCACAATCCTGGGATGAATGGACAAAGGCAATGTCGATTGGCGGTATTGCGTCGTTCAATTTTGTCTATGCCGACAAGACCGGGCGGATCGCCTATGTCTACAATGCACTTTTCCCGGCACGTAAGCCCGGCTTCGATTATACCGGCGTGGTGCCAGGCGACACATCGGCCAATATGTGGCCAGGCACGCTCGGTTTTGATCGTATGCCGAAGGTTGTCGATCCAGCCAGCGGCTATGTTGTGAATGCCAACAACACGCCGTTCATTGCCGCAGGCCCGGGCTCAGAACTCAACCCAAATGATTTCTCGCCCTTGCTAGGGATTGAGCAGCGCATGACCAACCGAATCGTGCGCGCGATCGAGCTGCTTTCGGCAGAAAAAGGCCTAATCACTCCCGATCGCCTGCTCCAGATCAAATTCGATACGGCCTATAGCCGGAACAGTTTTGCAGGGGCGTGGATGGACAAGCTGCTGGCGCTTGATCTCAAGTCCGAGCCCGATCTTGCAAGAGCTCAGTCGCTTCTCGCAACATGGGACTGGAGTAGCGACGGCAATGCGCCTGCAGATGCGATCGGCGAGGCCATGATGCATATGGCCAACTCGGCTGCCTATCGTGGCGATCAATTGCCAGATGGCCGCACCAAGCTGCGCGAAGTGGTTCATAAGTTGATGGCAGGCTTCGGTCGTATTGACCCACCGCTTGCCGACGTTCAGCGAATGATCCGCGGCAAGGTCGATCTGCCCGCCAATGGCGGCACGGATACTTTGCGCGCCGCCACGACCTGGGAGCCGCAGCCAGACGGACGGATGCGGGTCAAACACGGTGACAGTTTCATCATGTTGATCAACTGGGACAAGGCTGGCCGTGTTTCTTCACGATCAATCCAGCCCTATGGCGCGGCCACAAATCGACCGGATTCGCCGCATTACACCGATCAAATGAAGCTGTTCGTCGAACATCGCTTTAAGCCCGTCCATTTTGACAGCAGCGACCTTGCCCGTCATGCCAAGCGTTCTTACCGCGTAAACTAGCCCAGTCAGGATTCCACTATGCTCCGTCGTTCCGGTTTTTCAGCCATGTTGCCGCTTGTCGCGCTTTGGGCGTCTCCCGCGCTGTCTCAAGCCAAGCCAGCCCCGGTTTCGCAACTCGTGAAAGCTGTCAACATCCCCTACCAGCAATTCACGCTGACGAACGGATTGCGGGTGATTGTGCATACGGATCGCAAGGCACCGATCGTGGCAGTATCGATCTGGTATGACGTCGGATCGAAGCACGAACCAAAAGGCAAAACTGGATTTGCACATCTATTTGAACATCTGATGTTCAACGGTTCGGAAAATATTCCCGGAGAATTTTTCGAGCCTCTCCAGCAGATTGGCGCGACTGACGTGAATGGAACAACCTGGTTCGATCGCACCAACTATTTTGAGACGGTGCCAACCGCTGCACTGGATCGTGCCTTGTTCATGGAGGCGGACCGCATGGGGCGCCTCCTTGGCGGAATCACCCAGGGCAAGCTGAATAACCAGCGCAGTGTCGTCCAGAACGAGAAGCGACAGGGCGATACACAACCCTTTGGTCTGACGGAGTATGCCCAGATCGCCGGCCTGTTTCCTGCCGACCACCCGTATGGGCACTCGACGATCGGTTCGATGACCGATCTCGACAAGGCCAGCCTTGACGATGTGAAGGACTGGTTCCGCCAACATTACGGCCCAAACAATGCCGTTCTGGTGCTGGCGGGCGACGTCGACTTGCCGACTGCGCGCGAGCTAGTTGAAAAACGCTTTGGCAGCTTTCCTGCCGGGCCGAAGCAAACGCCTGTCAATGCTCCAATCCCTACGCTTTCGGCGGCCAAGTCCGAGACAATGAAAGATCAGGTCGCGACGACCCGGCTATATCGCTGGTGGGTTGTGCCAGGTCTGAACAACCCGGACACTGTGCCGCTTACGGTAGGTATGGCGGTTCTCGGCGGGCTTTCAAGCTCGCGGCTCGACAACGCACTTGTGCGCGATGAAAAGCTTGCTGTCGGCGTGTCGGCGAGCATCCAGACCTTTGCCCAGATGAGCATTGCGGAAATCAGCGCCGACGTCCGTCCCGGCGCGGATGTTGCGGCTGTGAACAAACGCCTGGATGAACTGGTGGCCGAGCTCATGGCGAAGGGCCCCAATTCCGATGAAGTGCAGCGCGTGGCGATGCGTGCGGTCTCCGGCAAGATTGCCGGTCTGGAATCGGTTGGCAGTTTCGGCGGCAAGGCGGTCGCTCTTGCGGAAGGCGCGCTCTATTCGAATGATCCCGATTATTATCGAAAGGAAATGACAGAATTTGCGCGCGCCACGCCCGCGCGCGTGCGGATGGCTATGCAGAAGTGGCTGTCACGTCCTGTCTATGCCCTGACCGTAGAGCCCGGAGAACGTGTTGCCTATGCAGACGCGACAAAAGTTGAACCACCGGTCGCACCAGAGGAGGTGGCAGCGTTTGATCCATCGAAGCTTCCGCCAGTCGGGTCTTTTACCGGACTGACGTTCCCCCAAATCGAACGAGCCAAGCTTGCCAATGGCATGGAAGTCTATTTTGCACGTCGTGCCGCTGTGCCAACGGTGCAGGTCAGCGTTTCATTCGATGCGGGATACGCTGCCGATCCAAAAGATGCCCTGGGCATCCAGTCGTTGATGCTTCGGGTCATGCGTGAGGGAACCAAGACGCGCAATTCCCGCCAGCTTGCCGAAGAAGGCGAGCGGCTGGGGGCAAGCATCTCGTCAGGCGCCAGTCTGGATCGCACCAATGTTGGGATTTCTGCCTTGACGGCCAATTTGGGCCTTTCGCTTGACCTTCTGGCCGACCTCGTCCGGAACCCGGCCTTTGCGCCGGGTGAAGTGGAGCGGGTTCGCGCACAGCAGCTCGCGAGTATTGCATCCGAATTGAAGGATCCGGGCGCGATCGCATCGCGAGCGCTTCCTGCGCTGCTTTGGGGCATGGATCATCCTTATGCAGTCCCAAGCAGTGGAACGGGTGATGCGGCGGTGGTTACGGCTCTGAGTCCGGCCGCGCTTTCAGCTTTCCATGATCGCTGGCTGCGCCCGGACATGGCGAGAATCTACGTCGTTGGCGATACGACGCTAAGGGCGTTGATGCCGCTTCTCGAAAAGAGCTTTGGGGATTGGAAAGCGCCGCCCGGGGTCGCACCGGCCAAGAACTTCAGTGCAACAATTCCTGCGCCACGTCCGCGTATTGTCCTGATCGACCGCCCGAACGCTCCGCAATCGACTATTTCCGCGGGGCTTGTTCTGAATCAGACAGGCCGGGATGATCTTGTGAGCCTAAGGGCCGCGAACGATGTTTTTGGAGGATCATTCCTCTCACGGATCAATACCGACCTCCGGGAAACCAAGGGCTGGTCATATGGTGTATCCAGTCGTGTGGGATCCGAGGAGAATCGGGTTTCGTTCAAGATCGGTGCGCCGGTCCAGGCCGATCGTACCGGAGACTCGATCCGAGCATTGCAATCGCAACTGGCCGATTTTTCGGGCAAGAGCGGGATCACTGCGGCCGAGCTTGAACGGACCGTCAATGGAGACATTCGCGAACTGCCTGGCAGCTTTGAAACGTCAGGGGCAGTGCTCGGCAGCATCCAGCGAATCGTTACGCTTGGCCGTCCTGACAATTACTATGAAGCCTTGCCGAAAAAATATCTGGCGATGACCGCAAATGGCCTTGATCAAGATTTCCGTAAGGTCATCGATCCAAAATCATTCATTTGGATTGTTGTTGGAGATGCGAAGAAGGTACGTTCACAGCTTGACGGCCTTGGCCTGCCAGTTGAAGAGATGAAGATGCCCGCAACGAATTGAGACGGTGCGGCAAAGAAGGAGATTATGATGTCCGTTGCAGGTTCTTATGAATGCGTGACCAAGACCCCGATGGGAGACCAGAAATCGGTCCTGACAGTGAATGTTGATGGCGATAGCTGGACGGGAACAAACGCCGGTGCACAAGGCTCGCTCGATGTTTATGACGGAAAGGTCGAAGGCAATACTTTGACCTGGAAAATGAACATGACCGTTCCGATGCCAATGACGCTCGAAGGCACCGCAACCGTTGATGGCGATGCGATCAGCGGGAGCGTGAAAGCTGGCATGTTTGGCTCGATGCCTTTGTCTGGAACGCGCCAGTCCTAAACGATTCGGGTGATATGCCCCATTTTGCGGCCCGGCCGTGCCTCATGCTTTCCGTAAAGATGAAGGTGCGCGCCGGGATCGCTTGCCAGCGCCAACCAATTGTCCGCGTCATGCCCGATCAGGTTGAGCATCTCGATTTCTGAACCTCTGAGTCCGGTGGCACCGAGTGGAAGCCCGACGACGGCCCGGATGTGGTTTTCGAACTGTGACGTCGCTGCGCCCTCGATTGTCCAGTGCCCCGAATTGTGGACACGCGGCGCCATCTCGTTGAACATTGGGCCGTCGGGGCTTGCGAAAAATTCGATGGCGAAGACGCCCACATACTCCAATCGCTCGGCAATCTTGCGGGCGAGTGCCCGGGCAGCAGGGACTTGCTGGCGAACAATATCAGAAGCCGGGACGACTGATGTTGCGAGAATGCCATCCTTGTGGACGTTTTCGGGCGCGTCCCAAAACAGGACACTTCCGTTCTGGTCGCGCGCAACGATCAACGAGAATTCGTGGTCGAAACTGACCATCGCTTCCAGAATGGCGGGATTACCGCCAATTGTCTCCCACGCGGAATCTGCGTCGGAGGGCGATTTCAGTCTGGCCTGTCCTTTGCCATCATAGCCGAAACGGACGGTCTTGAGTATTGAAGGTGTGCCGATTTTTGCGATCGCGACGTCAAGCTCCTCACGGTTGCTGACCGAGGCCCAGGCAGCGGTGCGGCCTCCTTGCTCGGTTGCGAAGCATTTCTCGGCGATCCGATCCTGCCCGATCTCGAGTGCCTTGAGTGGCGGATAAAGCGGCTTTGCGGCTATCAGCGGTTTGAGCGAGGCTGGCTCGATGTTCTCGAATTCGAATGTCACAACAGAAACGTCATTGGCAAATGCCAGCAGGCTCCCGGCATCTCCATAGTCGCCTTGCACCCATTTGGCACTGACATCCGCGGCCGGCCCGCTCGCTTCGGGCGCATAAATATGGCAGCGATAGCCCAACTGGGCGGCTGCCATGCTAAGCATCCTGCCAAGCTGGCCGCCGCCGATAATGCCAATCGTGGAACCGGGTGGAAGCGGGCTCATGCAGGGTCTGTTGCCACTCCGTCGGTTTGTGCCTTTCGCCAGGCCTCAAGCCGGCGTGTTAGTGCAGGATCAGAGATTCCGAGAATTGCCGCTGCGAGAAGTCCTGCGTTAGTCGCACCAGCCTTCCCGATAGCGAGCGTACCGACCGGTATGCCGCCGGGCATCTGGACGATCGACAGCAGGCTATCCATGCCGCTTAGCGCCTTTGATTCGACCGGGACACCCAACACGGGAAGTATGGTCATTGAGGCGACCATTCCTGGCAAATGTGCGGCGCCTCCTGCGCCTGCGATAATGACCTTCAACCCGCGCCCGGCTGCTTCCCTGGCGTAGGTAAAAAGCCGGTCAGGGGTGCGATGCGCAGAAACCACACGGGTCTCATGCGAAATCCCAAGCTCAGCCAGCGCGTCGGCAGCGTGGCGCATCGTCTCCCAATCGGACGTGCTTCCCATGATGATGCCGACACACGGCGTGTTTTCGCTCATATTTTCGGGATGCCTCGTTCATGCTTCCAAGGCTCAAGGTCTTTAACCGCCAGATTGGCGGAGCGCAACGCGTGGACGCTCTGTGATCGCGATCACAATGGCGTAAATCGATAAATATATGATAGCATAAGGTTGAGGAGTCACTGTGTAGCGTTTTGGGGGACATGAGATTGAAGGATTTTGATAGCGGTGTTGTTCGCCGCCTTGCCGACGAAAATGAAGGATTGAAGGCAACGCTCGCGGACTTGCGGTCGCGACTTGAAGAACTGGAAAGACTGGCGGATACTGATACACTTCTGCCACTACCCAACCGGCGTGCCTTTCTGCGCGAACTTGAACGTGTCCTGCATCAGGCAGCGCGTCACAAGACTCCCGCTGCCGTTCTGTTCGTCGATCTGAATGGCCTCAAGGCCATAAATGACTGTCATGGCCATCAGGCGGGAGATGCAGTCCTTTTGCATGTCGCGCGAGTCCTGCAAGCGAGCTTGCGTGCTGGCGACATGGTCGCGCGAATCGGTGGCGATGAGTTCGGTCTGATTCTCGATCATCTCGATGAGCCCGCTGCCCTTGCCAAGGCCCGGATGCTCGAAGCTACGGTTTCAAAGGAGCCAGTCGATCTCGGCCATGCGTCGCTAAAGGTCAGAGTGACTGCCGGTCTTGCGATGGTCTGTCCGGGCGATGCCGTCGAGAGTGTTCTCGCCCGGGCCGATGCCGCAATGTACGCTCAGCGCTCCGAAAGATAGTAACGATCGATTGCGCTCAAATCGTCCGCCAAATCATAAACGATAGGCTGACCTGTGGGAATTTCGAGACTGGTGATTTCCTCATCTGGAATATTTGAAAGGTGCTTGACTAGCGCCCGCAGCGAATTTCCATGCGCCGAAATCAGGACGCGCTTGCCGGACTTGAGTTCGGGCGCAATCCGAGTTTCCCAATAGGGCAAGACTCGGGCGATGGTATCCTTCAGGCTTTCGGTCGCTGGCACGGTGATACCGGAATAACGGCGGTCGGATGACAGATCGTAGGGGCTGCCAGGTTCGAGCGGCGGGGGGGGTACGTCGAAGCTGCGGCGCCATATTTTTACCTGCGCATCGCCATGCTTGGCCGCAGTTTCAGCTTTGTCCAACCCGGTCAGCCCCCCATAATGGCGCTCGTTCAAGTGCCAGTCCTTTTCCACCGGCAACCACAACCGCCCCATTTCCTCCAGCGCCAGGTTGAGGGTCTTGATCGCACGGGACTGGAGTGAGGTGAAGGTGCAATCGAAATCCAGCCCCTTCTCCCTCATCAGCACACCTGCTGCGCGCGCTTCCGCCGCTCCTTTTTCTGTGACATCGACATCCCACCAACCGGTAAAGCGGTTTTCAAGATTCCAGGTGGATTGTCCGTGCCGGATGAGAACGAGCGTGGGCATCGGGTTAAAAGCTCCTGATTGGTCGATTCGCATGCCGCCTATCCGAAACCTCGCAATTTGGCGAGACGTCTCGCTTCAAAGGCTCAGGGTAAAATACTTGCTGAATAGTACATCGCCATATTCGCCATAGGGGCCACACGGCGTGAATCCGAAGCGTTCGTAGAGACGGTGTGCGGCAACGAACGGTGCACTCGAACCGGTTTCGAGACTCAATCGCTGATAGCCACGTTCGCGGGCAACCTTGATCATGTGCTCAAGGATGGACGCTGCCACACCTTTGCGGAGGTGTTCTGCGGTGGTCCGCATTGACTTGATTTCCCCATGGCCGGGATCGAGTTCTTTCATCGCACCACAGCCCGCCAATTCATCGTCAATCCACGCCGTCCAGAAGCTGATGTCCGGCGCCCCAAGGGCGTCAAGATCGAGCGCATGGACACTTTCCGGCGGGGAGTGGTCGTGCATTGCATCCAGATGCACTTTCAGCAGTTCAGCAATCTCGGGGCCGCGCAAGTCATCCTCGGTGATCCGGATCATGTTCAGATATTCTTGGCCAGGACCTCAAGGCAGGCCCGGGCCAGAGCTTTGCACCGTTCAGGACTCCAGGCCCGTTCGAGATCGGGGTTGGAATTGTGATCCTTGAACGGCATTTCCAGCGTCATCGATACGCAGCCGAGATGTGAAAAGCGATTGGCAAGCTGGTTGGTTGACATGGTCAGGTTTGCCCGCCCCGGCCTCGAAGCCGGATAACCCAGTCGGGTCTGGAAATCGGGCGTGTGTTCGGCAAGTGCATTGCGATAGGCATAGAAGCGATTGCCCTGAACGTCGGTCCAGTTGGGAATGCCTTCGAAGCCCGCGATGAAATTGGCAGGAATGGCTTCGTCGCCGTGAATGTCCATCGCCCAATGGACGCCCGTTTCGTCCATGGCATTTCGCACGCACAGCACTTCCGGACTGCGTTCGACGGTGGGTTCTGCCCATTCGCGGTTCAGGTTGGCTCCGACAGCGTTGGTTCGCAGATGTCCACGGCGGGATCCGTCAGGATTCATGTTGGCGACAAGGTGGAGTGTACATTTCTCGCGCAGAATGCGGGCGGTCACCTCCTCATCTTCGGTGAGCATTTCGAGCGCACCTTCCATCCACCACTCGGCCATGCTTTCGCCCGGATGTTGTCGGGCATAAAGCCAGACTTGGGTGGGTCCGGTTCCCATGCGCAGGCAATCGATTGGTTGGCCGTCAATCGAGCGCCCCAGTTCAACCAGCGAAACACCTGGCCTGGCAGCCATCCGTTGGAGAAGGCCGTGATGGCGCTCCATCGAGTAGGGGGCGAAATAGGCAAACCAGATGCTATCCAGTGCTGGCGTGTGACGGATCGTAAGCACGCCATTCTCGTAGGACGCTTCCGCGCAACGCCAATCGACACGATCATCAGAAAAACGTGCCTGGTAGTTGGTCCAGCCATCGGGATAGGCTGAACCGCCGCAATTGGTGATCCTCAGAGTAATCGGCCGCGCTCGCGCACCGGAAACGCGGAAATGAAACCATTGGTAGAAATCGGAATGCGCGTCCTTGCGGATTTCGAGATCTGCCGTGTCACCTTCGATTGACGTGACGATAATATTTCCGCTGTCAAATGCGGCGTTGATCTGAATGTTCATGCGCTATCGTTAAGCCGAATATCGCTCATCGGGCAAGCACTGCTGGCGATCAGGGAACCCGGATCGTTTTGCCTGATTCGCCGGGGAAACCGGAAAAAAGCGCGCGGGAAAGCTTGTCAGCTGCCAAACCGGGTTGTGCGGCAGGTGCGTTCGAAGGCGCTTCGGTTTGTGCCCGACCTTCCCAGACGACAACGCCATCAACTTTCCGTTTGATTCGCACTTCGAGACGAGAGGTGATGATCTGACGACTCTTGTCGCCACCAATCCCGAAACTTGTGCCCAGACCAACGCCGACATTTCGCCCGAAGCTCCCTCCGCCGATCCCGATCGTAACCGGCGAAGACTTCGCGACGCGTTCACGCGCGTCTCGGGAATAACCGATTTCGGCGGTATAGCTGGTGTTTTCGCCTTCTGCGAAGCCAAGTCGCCCCAATTCTCGTGCCACGGCCAAGGCATAGGTGCGATACTCGATTGCATCGCCATCCTGTCCGGCTGCCGGAGTTGTTGCGATTGCCCCGGGAGCAATTGGCTCGCTCACATGAAATCGGGTCACTTCAACGGGAGGAATTGTCGCGGCACAGGCCGGTAAAAACTGGAGGGCGGCGACAGACAAAACGGCATAGATACGCATAACAAATCTCCTACAGGGTGCCTTGACTTTGCACCATCTGCCCCTTAGGCGGCGGCCTTCTTTTTTCAGATTATTTAGAAACAGGCAAGCGATCATGAAGATCCGCAATTCACTCAAGTCGCTCAAGGACCGCCATCGGGACAACCGCGTGATTCGTCGTCGCGGGCGCACCTACGTCATCAACAAGACGAATCGCCGCTTCAAAGCCCGTCAGGGATAAGTCGCGCGCCAATTGGCGCATTGGCTAAGTTAGCTGCCCTTGAGCTCCTGCCCCGTAAGGCGGACGACGTGGAGAACATTGGTTGAGCCGGGTGTTCCAAACGGGACTCCCGCCATCATGATGACCCTGTCTCCGCCTTTGACCAGTCCCTGCCGTAGCGCCATGCGCTTTGACTTGGCGACCATTTCCTCGAACGAGCCTACGTCGCGGGTTGAAACCGCATGGACGCCCCAGAGAAGACCCAGCCTGCGCGCGGTTGCCAGTTTGGGAGTCAGCACAAGCAGGGGGACGAGGGGACGCTCCCGAGCGATCCTGCGTGCCGTGGAGCCAGATGACGTAAAGCAGATGATGCACTTGGCCGAAACGGTCCGTGCAATATCGAATGCGGCTTCCGAGAGGGCGTCTGCGGTTGTGGGATCTGGCCGGGTTTCCGTGAAATGGACGCGCGCGGCATAGGCCGGATCGCTTTCGACGCTGACGGCAATCCGGTCCATCATGGCGACGGACTCGATCGGCCAGTCACCCGCCGCCGATTCGGCGGACAGCATCACGGCATCAGCCCCGTCGTAGATCGCGGTCGCCACGTCGGATACCTCGGCTCGGGTTGGTGTTGGCGCCTTGATCATCGATTCGAGCATCTGTGTTGCAACAACAACCGGTCGTCCCATACGCCGTGCAGTTTCAACGATCCGCTTCTGCGCAGGCGGAACTGCTTCGGGCGGCAGTTCAACCCCGAGATCGCCGCGCGCGACCATCACCGCGTCTGCCAGTTCGATAATCTCTTCGAGCCGCGTCAGGGCTGCCGGCTTCTCGATTTTGGCCAGCAGCGCCGCGCGTCCGCCGATAAGTCGCCGGGCTTCGGCCAAGTCTTCGGGACGCTGGACGAAGCTCAGTGCGATCCAGTCCACCCCCTGGTCCAGCGCGAAATTCAGATCCGAGCGATCCTTTTCCGTCAGCGCCGCCATCGGGACGACAACATCGGGAACGTTTAGGCCCTTATTGTCGGACAAGCTCCCCCCGACTTCGACACGTGTCGTGATTTGATCTGGAGACATTTCAGTCACGCGCAGCACCAGTTTGCCGTCATCGAGCAATAATCTTGCCCCCACCTCCAACGCGTCAAAAATTTCCTTGTGCGGAAGGCAGACGCGATGTGCGTTTCCCGGAGTCGGTTTTCGGTCGAGCCGGAAGGTCGCGCCTGTCTCCAGCACAATCGAGCCACCGGCGAACTTTCCCACCCGCAGCTTGGGCCCTTGGAGGTCCGCCAAGATCGTCATCGGTCGGCCCAGTGTTTTTTCCATACTACGGATCGACTTGATGACTTCTATCTTGTCGGCCTGCGCTCCGTGGCTCATGTTGATCCTGAACGCGTCGGCGCCCGCCTTGAACAGTCGTTCGATCATTTCAGGCGTGTTGCTGGCAGGGCCGAGTGTCGCCAGGATTCTCACCTTGCGCGATCTGGGCGCGATATCGCGGTGCTGGCGGGGTGTTGACAAATGCGGTTCCTCTGGTTCGCAACGGCCTTAGCCGCTATCAGGAGCAGTTGGAATCCCGCAAAGGACGAAAGATGAAAACAGACTTGGATGATGCAACGGCCGCAGCCGCCTTTCGTCGGCTGCTGGCCCACCTCCGCCATCGGACTGACGCGCAAAATGTTGACCTGATGGGGCTGGCAGGCTTTTGTCGCAATTGCCTCGGCGATTGGGTCGCGGAAGCTGGCGGCATGACGAAAGAAGATGGCCGCGCTCTTGTCTATGGCATGCCCTATGCCGAATGGAAGGCCAAGCACCAGGGCGAGGCGACGCCGGAGCAGCTTGCCCGGATGCAGGAAAGCGTTGCGAAGAATCGGTGACCATGCCTAAGGCGGCGCCTCAAATGCAAACCGGAGAATCTGATGAGTGACGTTGTAGCCGTTGACGAACTGCGCCTGTTGATCGAGCGGATCGAGCGGCTTGAGGAAGAGAAAAAGGGCATCGCCGACGATATTCGCGACGTCTATTCCGAAGCCAAGGCGCGTGGCTATGATGCCAAGATCATGCGCCAGATTGTCCGCCTGCGGAAAATGGAAACACATGACCGGCAGGAAATGGAAGCGATCCTGGACACTTACAAGGCTGCGTTGGGCCTCTAGCTGAAGGAGATGACGTGATGTTGATGTCAACCACCACCATTATTGAAGGCCGGCCGGTTCGAGAGTATCTTGGCATCGTTACAGGCGAAGTGATTGTCGGCGCGAACATCTTCAAGGATCTGTTCGCCAGTGTTCGCGATATTGTCGGCGGGCGTTCCGGCGCTTACGAATCGACGCTGCGCGATGCCCGCAAGACGGCGCTGGATGAAGCCGCACAGGAAGCGTTGGCCTTGGGCGCAGATGCCGTAATCGGCGTCGACCTTGACTATGAAGTGCTTGGACAGGGCGGCTCCATGTTGATGGTCACTGCATCGGGAACGGCCGTAAAGCTGGGGTGACAAGCCAGCAGCAAAGCTTGCCCAAATTGGGACCTTGGGCTAGGGCGCGCCCATCCAAATTCCAGCAGAACGGTTCCAATGGCAGGCCATTCCAAATTCAAGAACATCATGTATCGCAAGGGCGCGCAGGACAAGAAGCGCTCGGCGATGTTTTCAAAGCTGAGTCGCGAAATCACGGTTGCGGCCAAATCAGGCACGCCCGATCCGGATATGAACCCGCGGTTGCGTTCGGCGGTGCTGGCGGCGAAGGCGCAGTCGATGCCCAAGGATAATATCGAACGCGCGATCAACAAGGCGATTGCGGGCGACGGCGATAATTATGAGGAAATCCGCTACGAAGGCTTTGGCCCCGGCGGCGTTTCGCTGATCATCGAGGCGCTGACGGATAATCGCAACCGCACCGCGACCAATGTGAAAACCGCTGTGTCGCGCAACGGCGGCAATATCGGTGCGCCGGGTGCCGTCAGCCACGCGTTCGATCGGCTGGGGCAGATTATTTACGCGGCGAAAGCGGGCGATGTCGACACCGTGTTCGAGGCGGCGCTTGAGGCAGGCGCGGCGGATGTCGAATCGTCGGAAGATGGGCATGAGATCTGGACCGCGATGGAGGAGCTTCATGAAGTCTCCAAGGCGCTCGAAGGCGCGCTTGGCACGCCTGAAACCGTGAAGCTTGCCTGGCGACCGCAGACGATGGTCACGGTGAGTGAAGGCGATGCTACGGCGCTGATGAAGCTTCTCGATGCGCTTGATGACGATGATGACGTCCAGACGGTCTGGGGCAATTATGATGTGCCTGATGATGTGATGGAGAAGTTGGGCTGATCATCCTCGGCCTTGACCCCGGCCTTGGCACTACCGGCTGGGGCGTGATTGCAGCGGTCGGCAACCGACTCAGCCACATTTCCAATGGACAGATATCCACGGACGCCAAGGCGCCACTGCCGGAACGCCTTGTGGCGCTTGACATCGCGCTTGCCGATTTGATGCTTCAACACCAGCCGGAGGCCGCAGCGGTCGAGGAAGTCTTCGTCAATGCAAACCCGCAATCAACCCTCAAACTGGGACAGGCGCGCGGCGTCTGTCTGCTCGCAGTGGCGCGCACCGGCCTTGACGTTGGTGAATATGCCGCACGCCTTATCAAGAAGGCGGTCGTTGGGGTCGGCAATGCCGAAAAGGCCCAGGTCCATGCGATGGTCGCGCGACTTTTGCCGGGCGTGAAAATTTCCGGCAGCGACGCCGCGGATGCGCTTGCAGTTGCGATCACTCATGCGCATCATCTGGCGAGTGCGCGGCGGATAAATTCTCCTCTCCCTTGACGGGAGAGGGTTGCGCAGTCTTAACGAGCCAAGGCGAGTTTAGACGTAGCTGGGAGAGGGTGACACCGTGTCAGGATCGAGTGCGCGACTCCCCCCTCTCCGAGATTTTCTAGGCTCGTTCCTCACCAAGAAAGTCTTTCCTCTCCCGCGAGGTGAGAGGATAAGGTTGCCATGATTGCTCGACTAACCGGAGTATTGGCGGAAAACGCCGTCGATCATGCCGTGATCGATGTGGGCGGAGTAGGCTATCTCGTGCTTGCCTCGGCCCGGACCCTTTCGGCAATCGGGCCAGTCGGTGGTGAGGTGATGGTCTTCACCGAAATGCAGGTTCGCGAGGACGCGATGACGCTTTTCGCCTTCGGCTCGGTTGGTGAACGGGATTGGTTCCGCCTTTTGACCAGCGTGCAGGGCGTCGGCGGCAAGGTTGCACTGGCGATCCTCTCGACCCTTGATGCTGACGAATTGAGCCGAGCCGTCGCCAGCGAGGACAAAGCTATGGTGGCACGCGCCAATGGCGTCGGGCCGAAGTTGGCACAACGCATTGTGATGGAGTTGAAGGACAAGATAGGCGGTGTTGCCATCGGACCGGCTGGTACGTTGCCCAAAGCGGTGGGCGGGGCGGCGGCGGACGCGGTCTCGGCGCTCGCCAATCTGGGGTTCCGGCCGGTTGAAGCAGGGGCGGCTGTCGCGGCGGCTGAAGCCGAACTGGGTGGCGGTGCAAGCCTCGACGCGCTGGTGCGACTGGCGCTCAAAAAGGCGGCGCGGTGAAATTGGACATGTCACCAAGAACGGCTATAATTCGCTTATGATGCAGCTCAATATTTCCATGCCGCCGGCTTTGAAGGAATGGGTCGATTCACGGTTGGCACAGGGACGTTACACGGATGCTGCCGAGTATCTGCGCGATCTTGTCCGTCGCGACAAAGACGGCGCGGAAGACGATCAGCGCTGGTTGAAAACGATGATCGAGGAAGGCCTCGCCTCCGGTACGATCGATGCCGAACCCGAAGATGTGATCGAGGAGATCATTGCCGAATTTCCCGCGCGCAATGGCTAAGCTGCGGCTGAGCGGTGCCGCTCGCGTCGATCTTGTGGAGATACGGAAATACAGTATTGGTGAGTTCGGGGCAGATGTTGCGGATGCCTATTTCCGGGGATTCAACAAGGCATTCTCCTTGTTGCGTGAACGTCCTTTTGCCGGGGCTGGGCAGCCCGAACTGGCCGACGGGTTGCGCTGCTTTGTGCACCGGCGGCATCGGATATTCTATCGCGTTGACAATGATCTGGTGCTGATTGTGCGCATCATCCACCATGCGCAGAATGCGCGCAGGGCGCTGAACGAATGATCCATACATTCTCTGGAACCGATTTTGGCCCGTCCTTGCGGTACAGCGCAACGCTTGACGCCCCAGTGCGGTTGGCCCTTAAGAAGGCCGCAGGATGATGGTTTTTGGGCGCGACAAGTTTCCAAACTTCATGAAGGCACAACGCGAACGCGGGCCGTTCTACAACGGGCCGCCGATTCCCTCGTCAGCCGACCGTGTTCCTTTTGCAGTTTGGGTCTTGGGTGCCGCACTGCTTGGTATCGTGATTGGCCTCCTCGTCCTATGAGCGAAGAAGACCGCATCCTGACCTCCAGCCGCCGCCCCGAGGACGTGGACGCCGCACTGCGTCCGAAAACCCTCGATGAGTTCGTGGGCCAGAAGGCTGCGCGCGAAAATCTCCGGGTGTTTATCGAAGCCGCCCGTCAACGTGGCGATGCGCTCGATCATGTGCTGTTCTTCGGGCCGCCGGGGCTCGGCAAGACCACGCTTGCGCAGATCGTTGCGCGGGAAATGGGGGTGGGGTTCCGCGCCACGTCCGGCCCCGTCATTGCCAAGTCGGGGGATTTGGCTGCGTTGCTGACGAATCTGGAGGATGGCGATGTTCTCTTCATTGACGAAATTCATCGCCTCGCGCCAGCGGTTGAGGAAATCCTCTATCCGGCAATGGAAGACCGCGCGCTTGATCTGATGATCGGCGAAGGGCCGTCCGCGCGGTCGGTGCGGATCGATCTTCCCAAATTCACGCTGGTTGGCGCCACCACGAGACAGGGCTTGCTGACGACGCCGTTGCGCGATCGGTTCGGCATTCCGGTTCGGCTGACTTTCTACTCGGTCGAGGAGCTGGAAAAGGTCATCCGACGCGCTGCTGCTTTGCTCGATCTGGGGATCGCGGATGATGGTGCAAAGGAAATTGCACGGCGCGCCCGCGGGACACCACGGATTGCTGGACGGCTACTCCGGCGTGTGCGCGATTTCGCCAATGTGGCGGGCGAGGCCACGGTCTCGGCCAAGGTTGCGGACGCCGCGCTCAACCGTCTCGAGGTCGATGGCCTTGGCCTTGATGCGATGGACCGGCGCTACATGACGATGATTGCCGATATTTACAAAGGCGGGCCGGTGGGCGTGGAAACGCTGGCGGCTGGCTTGTCAGAACCCCGCGATACCGTCGAAGAAGTAATCGAACCCTTCCTTATCCAGATGGGCCTGATCGCGCGCACCGCGCGTGGACGCTGCCTCAATGCAGGCGGCTGGAAGCATCTCGGGCTGAATCCGCCTGCCGGCTCCCAGGATGGATTGTTCGATGGCTGACGGACATTTTGTTGGCCGCGAACACCATTTCCCGGCGCATATCTATTTCGACGACACCGATTTTTCGGGGCTGGTCTATCACACCAATTATCTGCGCTACATGGAACATGCGCGGTCTGACATGCTCAAGTGCGCCGGAATTGACCAGCGCAGCGCGTTTGAAGGCCGGCAGGGCGTCTATGCCGTTTCCGAACTGAACATCAAATACCGGCGCCCCGCCAGGTTCGATGATGCGTTGCTGGTTGTCAGCACCGTCGAACAGCTGGGCGCAGCGACAGTGGTGATTCATCAACGAGTCATGTTGGGTGATGAAACGCTGACCGACGCCCGCGTTGTTGCGGCGTTCCTTTCGTGCGAGGGCCGGCCAAGGCGCCAGCCCAAGGCGTGGGTCGCCGCATTCGAAACCCTGTTACCCAAGGACACAAGAGACTAATGGAAGCCCTTGCCCTCAACGCCGACGCCGCGACACTATCCCCGCTTGCACTGTTCCTGCAGGCCGACATTATCGTGAAGATCGTAATGATCGGGCTGGTGCTGGCGAGCATCTGGACCTGGTCAATCATCGTCGGGCAGTGGTTGAAGCTCCGCAAAGTTGGCAGCGAATCCCGACAGTTCGAGCGCGATTTCCTGAAGGCAGACGACCCCAACGCATTTCAGGAGGCCCATCGTGACTCCGAACTGCCCAGTGCGAGAATCGTGCAGGCGGCACTTGCCGAATGGAAACGCTCAACGGGCGCGCGCGCAACGATCGACCGGGAAGGGACGCGTTCGCGGCTTGCAACAGCGATGGGTGCAGCGGTTGCGGCCGAAATCGACAGGCTGTCTGATAGGCTGAACATCCTCGCCACGGTTGGGAGCGTTGCGCCATTCGTCGGGTTGTTCGGCACCGTGTGGGGGATCATGCGCAGCTTTACCGCGATTGCGGCCGAACAGAATTCTTCGCTTGCTGTGGTCGCGCCGGGTATTGCCGAGGCGCTCTTCGCAACCGCATTGGGATTGTTCGCGGCAATCCCCGCCGTGATCGCCTACAACCGTTTCGGGCATGGCCTGAACCGGCTTGAGGCGCGGCTCAATCGCTTCGCAGATGCGTTTCATGCCACGCTCAGCCGAGAGCTGGAGCTATGATAACCACGCCATCTGCCTCCCGTCATCGCGCCCGGCGCGCGCCTATGGCAGAAATCAACGTCACGCCGATGGTGGACGTCATGCTGGTGCTTCTCATCATCTTCATGGTCACAGCGCCGCTGTTGATGGCAGGCGTGCCGGTGAACCTGCCCGACAGCCGCGCCAAGGCGCTGGAACAGGATCAGGAGCCGGTTCAACTTTCGCTCGATGAAAGCGGTGCGCTATTCGTCGGCGATCAGCTGGTACCATTCGACGAACTGCCGGTCCGGCTCGCCGCCATCGCAGAGAAGGGCGCAGGCAAGCCGCCGCAAATCTTTCTACGCGCCGATCGCGGGCTCGATTATGGCGCTGTCATGCGCGTGATGGGTGAGCTCAATCGGGCAGGGCTCAATCGGGTCTCGCTGGTCACGACAGGTGATGACGGACAGGCGCAATAATGGACCGCGCCGAACGGACAGGCCTTGGTGTCGCAGTATTTGCCCACGCCGTGCTGTTCACCGCTCTTTCGCTCAACCTCCTGAAGCCGCCAAAGCTGCCGCAGATCGAAAATGATCCGATCGAAGTGTCGATCGTGGATCGGGTCGCGCTGGAATCCTCCTCGCCTTATCCTTCGTCCGCAGCCGCGCCAGCACCGGCCGAAGTGGCGCCACCCGTCGCTGAAGAATTGACGCCAGCACCATTGCCACCCGCGCTCAAGCCGGTCGCGCAACCGAAGCCAGTGTCGAAACCGGTCATCAAACCCGTGCCCAAGCCGGCCGCAAAACCGGCCATGCCTGCCCAGTCAAGCGTGGCACCTCCACGCAGGCCCGGACTTTCGCGCGATCTGGTTGCGGGGTTGAGCGATACGCCGAACGCAAACTCTGCCTCCAACGGAACGCCTGCGAAGATTGCCAGTCCGGCCGTCGCATCCTCAATCGGCGCGGAAATTCGCCGTCAGCTCAAGCCACACTGGAAATCCCCTTCAGGGGCGGACATCGAATTGCTGCGGACGACGCTGATCGTCCGGCTAAAGCGCGACGGGTCGATTGACGGGTCTCCGACATTGGATGGTCAATCTGGTGTCAACGAAAGTAATCGCAGTCAGGCGCGGCTGCACGTCGATCAGGCAATCAGGGCGGTTCGTCTGGCCGCCCCTTTCAGCCTGCCCGCTGAATATTATGATGCGTGGAAAGTCATCCGCCCGACCTTTGACAAGAGGCTGTCACAATGAAGTTCAAACTGTTTCTGATTGCGCTTGTGGCGACGTTGACGACGGATTTGACGACGGCGCAGGCCCAGCTGAGCGTCGATGTGACCGATGAGAGTGCGAACGACCTCACCATCGCCGTGCCGGTCCTTCCGACACCTGAGGCCACGGCCACGCCAGCAGGGACCACCGACGCCTTGGGGCGACAGATTGCCGAAGTCATTGCCTCCGATTTGCGCGGATCGGGCCTGTTCAAACCAACAGGCCCCGGTGGCATCCGTGCCATCGGCTATGACGAAGTCACTGCACCGCAATATGATGGCTGGGCAGCATCGGGCGCAGAGGCACTGGTTCAGGGCTTTGTTCGCGCCAATCCGAATGGCGAACTGACCGTCGGCTGCTACCTTTACGATATCGCCTTGAAATCGGAACTGACGCGGCAGGGTTATGTCATTTCTCCGCGCGACTGGCGGCGAGCGGCGCACAAATGTGCGGACGCCATCTATGCACGGCTATCGGGAGAAAGCCCATTCTTTGACAGCCGGATCGCCTATATTGCTGAAAGCGGGCCAAAGGATCGCCGCATCAAACGCCTGGCGATCATGGATTCGGATGGGGCGAACCACCGTTTTATCACCAATGGGCAAACGCTAGCGCTTACCCCTCGTTTTTCGCCTGACTACAAATCGATCGTCTATCTGAGCTATCTTGGCAGCCGTCCGCGCATCTTCATATACGATGTTGCGGCAGGCAAGCAGAAGCTGGTGACGGAGAGCGCAAACCCGACCTTTTCGCCGCGCTTCTCACCGGACGGCAAATCAATTCTCTATTCAATGGCGATTTCCGGGAACACCGATATTTACCGGATCTCGGTCGAAGGTGGCGCTCCAAAGCGGCTGACCAGTTTGCCCGGAATTGACACGGGAGGCAGTTTTTCGCCCGATGGTTCGAAAATTGTTTTCGAAAGCGATCGGTCAGGCAGCCAGCAAGTCTACATGATGAATGCCGACGGTTCGGGCCAGCAACGGATCAGCTTTGGCGGCGGTCGCTATGCCACGCCCGAATGGAGCCCGAGGGGAGATCTGATCGCCTTCACCAAAATCGTCGGCAATTTCAGGATTGGTGTGATGAACCCCGGTGGCGGGAGCGAACGCCTCCTGACCGATAGTTGGCAGGATGAAGCGCCCAGCTGGTCCCCCAACGGAAGGGTGATCCAGTTTTTCAGGTCAACCCGAGGCAGCGGAAAGGCCAGTGTCTGGCAGGTTGACCTGACAGGTGTTAATGAACGGCGTATCCCAACCCCCCTTGACGGGTCCGATCCCGCATGGGGCCCCTTGTTGCCATAGTAGAGTAAAGGAGACAGAGAATGAAAAAGACAACAACCAAGCTCATTCTGGTGACGTCGTTGGTCGCGCTTGCCGCGTGCGCCCCGAAGCGCAAGGTTGAGGATATCCCGCCGCCGCCCGTCGCCAACAATGAAGTCATTCCCGATCCCAACGCGGGTCAGCCTTTGCCGGGCAGCCAGGCAGATTTTGTCGCGAGCGTTGCCGCAGATCGCGTGCTTTTCGATACCGACAAGTTTGATATCGATGCCGAAGATCAGGCCACGCTTCGCAGCCAAGCGGTATGGCTTGCCCGCTACCCCAACAAGCGCGTGACAATAGAAGGTCATGCCGATGAACGCGGCACCCGTGACTACAACATCGCACTGGGTGAGCGCCGCGCAAACGCTGCAAAAAACACTCTAGCCACACTGGGGGTCGATCCAGCGCGTATCTCGACGATCAGTTATGGCAAGGAGCGGCCCGATGCTCTGGGCTCGGATGAGGAAAGCTGGGCGCGCAACCGCCGGGCTGTGACCGTCACCGTCCAGTAGGATCGAAGCGAGGCAGGGCAAGCAATGCGCTGCCTCTTGAGGATCTGCGCGCAGAACATATGTCGAACATTGACATTCTCCTACCAACCGCATTTACTCGGCGAGACGGAGTCGGGGGACGTCGTAAAAGGAGAGATTAATGTCTGACGAATTTCCCGAACGCTTGGCCGAAAATCGAAACTGGGTCCGCTCAACACAGGTCAGTCGGCGCGCCGCGATTGCCGGAACGGCGGCCTTTGCGGGCTATGCGCTGGCCGTTCAGCCCGTCTCTGCTTCGACCGTCACCACCGATACCAATGGGCTCGACGCAGGGATGACGACGTTCGCAACCGGCAGCCTTCGGATGAACGCCTATCGCGCGAAACCCGCGGGCAAGCGCAAACTTCCGGTTGTGCTCGTGGTGCAGGAGGTTTTCGGGCTGCACGAATGGGTCAAGGACATGTGCCGCCGCTATGCCAAGGCCGGCTTTTACGCGATCGCGCCCGACCTTTACCAGCGGCAGGGCGATGCGACCAAGGTGAGTGATTTCAAGCTTCTTTTCGCAGAAATCGTCTCGAAAGTACCAGATGCGCAGGTTATGGGCGATCTCGATGCAGCAGCGACGTTCGCCGGTACGGACGGCGGCAATGCGGCGAAGCTGGGCATCACCGGCTATTGCTGGGGCGGGCGGATCACATGGCTTTACGCCGCGCATAACCCGAAACTGAAAGCGGGGGTTGCCTGCTACGGCCGGATGATCGGCAAACCCACCGAACTCCAGCCGAAAAATCCGATCGACCTCGTCGCGTCGATCAACGCGCCGGTTCTTGGTCTCTATGGTGCGCTCGACAAGGGTATCCCGGTTGCGGACACAGAAAAGATGGCGGCGGCACTGAAGGCTGCAGGAAAGCGGTCCGTCGTTCATGTGTTTCCGGGCGCGGATCACGGCTTTCTTGCCGATTATCGACCGAGCTATAACGAAGCGGCGGCAAAGCAGGGTTTTGCCGAAGGTCTCGACTGGTTCAGGCGTCATCTGAAATAGGGCGAATATGCACCTGGCCTGTTTCCAAAAACAGGGTAACCGTTTTGTTAGCCAATCCACACATCGAATTGTGAAGACTCGCGATCCTAAGCTGCGTGCGCGTCGGGATGTTTCCCGTTCGCCGGGGACATGGGGACATTTACATGACAGTTCGTGGAACACGATGGGTATTCGCTGGCGCGACTCTTGCGGCCATTGGCCTCGGCGCGACGGCCGCTAACGCAGCGACGGCAAATGCAGCGGCGCTTGCCAAAGTTTTGTCGCAAGTGACGGTGACGCAACAAACGGATCTCGAATTCGGGACGATCGTTGCCGGAACCTCTGCGTCGACCGTCGCGATCAATGCATTCGGAGCGCGCACGTGCGGAGCAGGCCTTGCCTGCACCGGCACGACCGGGGCCGCGGCCTTCTCCGTGACCGGCACTGCAGGCCGTATCGTGACCGTTTCGGTGCCGTCGTCGATCACACTGAGCAATGGCACCGACACGATGAACGCCAATCTAGCCGCCAGCGCGCCGGGACTGCTGCTCGGCGTGGGTGGCGCATCCTTCACGGTCGGCGGCACGCTCGATGTTGGCGCGAACCAGGTTGACGGCGATTATTCGGCCACGTTCGACGCCACGGTGGATTATCAATAGAGGTGATTTCGCGCGATTGACGCGTCAGTATGTGTACGTTATTCTGCACATATGATTCACGTCAATTTCACCGAACTTCGCAACAAGCTCGCCCATTGGTATGATCGGGCGAACAATGATCGTGCGCCTATTCTTGTGACGCGACAGGGGCATGAGCCGGTCGTGCTGATTGCTCAGAGCGAATATGATTCGATGGTCGAGACGCTTTACCTCAAATCAAGCCCGGCCAATGCCGCCCGGCTCGATGCATCGATTGCGAGCCTCGAAGCAGGCGAAGGGATTGAGAAGACGCTGGCCGATCTGCGGTGAAGCTCGTTTTCGAACCCCGCGCGTGGGACGATTTTCTCTATCTTCAAAAAACCGAACCCAAGATCGCTGCGAAGCTGGTCGATATGATCGAAGAATGCTGCCGGAACCCGTTCAAGGGCACCGGCAAGCCCGAACCCTTGCGCGAAAACTGGGCAGGCTGGTGGTCACGCCGGATCACCGCTGAACACCGGCTGGTCTATCGTGTGGCGGGCAAGGGCGACGATCAGCGGCTTGAGATCGCGCAGTGCCGGTATCATTATTGACTCTGGAGTCGGGCGAGCAGGACAGCCTGCGAGGCTCAAAATTGAGTGATCAACTACCACCATTGCTCGGTGGTTGTAGAAAATCTGAATCGCATAATATCGCGATCCTCCAAAAATGCTCGCTTGCGGGGTGGCGACATCCTCTACGAGATAACCTTCGCTCCCGGGGGGCAGATTTTGATAAGGTGGGCCAAGGATAGAATGAAGACGCAAATCTCATCGGCTTCGTCGACGACCAGTGCAAAGTATGGGACGCAGCCGAATGCATGGCTAGCTTCTTCAAGTTTGGTCAAATTGTCATTTGGTATCGAGACATAGGTCCCTTCTGTGCCGGAGCTCCTTGATCGTGCCTTGACCGAAATGCCCATAAGGTCGCCGGTGGAAGGATTTCGCGCAATCAGGTCCAACCCGACATGATCGACCCGCGCTGACTCAAAGCCATGTTTTGACAACCAATACAGCACCGCATGCTCAGCAAAATCGCCAGTGATTTTGGAATGCCGCGAGCTTTTGGTGATGCTGGGTTTCAAATTTGCGATTCCCGCCAATTCCCGCTCAAGCCCCCGCTTTCACCTTGGCCTTTCCGCCCTTCTTCCCCTTCTTCGGGGCCGCTGCGACGATTTCGAAGCCGAGCACGCCGTCCTTCATATGGACGCTCACTTCGCCGCCGTGCACCAGTTTCCCGAACAGCAATTCCTCGGCCAGCGGTTGCTTGATCTTTTCCTGGATCAGGCGGGCCATTGGGCGGGCACCGTACATCTTGTCATAGCCGCGCTCGGTCAGCCACGCCTTCGCGGCATCGTCGAGCGTGATATGGACGTCGCGGTCTGCAAGCTGAAGTTCGAGTTCGAGAATGAACTTCTCCACCACGCGTGCAACGACTTCGGGCGGCAAATAACCAAATGCCACAACAGCATCGAGGCGGTTGCGGAATTCCGGCGTGAACATCTTCTTGACCGCCTCGCCATCCTCGCCCTCACGAGTAAGGTTGCCAAAGCCGACCGTTTCGCGCGCCATGTCACTGGCGCCGGCATTGGTCGTCATGATCAGGATGACGTTGCGGAAATCGACCGTCTTGCCGTGATGATCGGTCAACCGGCCATTATCCATCACCTGCAAGAGGATATTGAACAGATCGGGATGCGCTTTTTCGATTTCATCGAGCAGCAGCACCGAGTGGGGCTGCTGGTCGACAGCATCGGTCAGGAGTCCACCCTGATCATATCCGACATAGCCCGGAGGCGCGCCGATCAGGCGGGATACGCTGTGGCGCTCCATATACTCGCTCATGTCGAACCGCTGGAGCGGAATGCCCATGATCGAGGCTAGCTGGCGTGCCACTTCGGTCTTTCCGACGCCGGTAGGGCCGGTGAACAGGTAGGAGCCGATTGGCTTTTCGGGGTCGCGCAGGCCCGCGCGGCTCAACTTGATCGCGCTTGAGAGTTTCTCGATCGCGTCATTCTGTCCGAAGACCACGCGCTTCAGGTCGGCATCGAGCGAGGCGAGCGATGCCTTGTCGTCGGACGACACCGATTTGGGCGGGATGCGCGCCATTGTTGCGATCACAGCCTCGATCTCCTTGGGCGTGATCACTTTCTTGCGTTTGTTCAACGGAACCAGCATCTGCATCGCGCCGACTTCGTCGATCACGTCGATCGCCTTGTCCGGCAACTTGCGATCGTTGATGTAGCGAGCCGAAAGCTCAACCGCCGATTTGATCGCATCGGGCGTATATTTGACGCTGTGATGATTCTCGAACGCGCTCCGCAATCCTGTGAGAATCTTGATCGTGTCCTCAACGGTAGGTTCGTTCACGTCAATCTTCTGGAACCGGCGAAGCAGCGCGCGATCCTTTTCGAAGTGATTGCGGAATTCCTTGTAAGTCGTTGATCCGATACAACGGATCCCGCCATTGGAAAGCGCAGGCTTGAGCAGATTGGATGCATCCATTGCCCCGCCCGAAGTTGCCCCGGCCCCTATCACTGTGTGGATTTCGTCGATGAAAAGGATCGCGTGCGGCAGCTTCTCAAGCTCGTTGACGACCGCCTTCAACCGCTCCTCGAAATCGCCGCGGTAACGCGTTCCGGCCAGCAGAGCACCCATGTCGAGCGAATAGATGATCGCGGGCAGCAGCACTTCGGGGACATCGCCCTCGATGATCTTGCGCGCGAGGCCTTCGGCAATCGCGGTTTTCCCGACACCGGGCTCACCTACATAAAGCGGATTATTTTTCGACCGGCGGCACAGGATCTGGACAGTGCGATCAACCTCGGGCCCACGCCCGATCAGCGGATCAACCTTTCCGTTCCGTGCCTTCTCGTTCAGATCGACGCAGAACTGCTTGAGCGCGGACTCCTGCTTGCCTTTGCCTTGGGCTTCCTGTTTCTTCTCTTCCTTTTCCTCGGCTCCCTTCACTTCGCGCGGTTCGGGGACTTCTGCACCCTTGCCAACGCCATGCGAGATGAAGCTGACCGCATCGAGGCGGCTCATATCCTGCTGCTGGAGGAAATAGACGGCATAGCTTTCGCGTTCGGAAAACAGCGCGACCAGCACATTTGCACCCGTCACATCGTCACGGCCCGAAGACTGGACATGGAGGATCGCGCGTTGGACGACGCGCTGGAATCCGCTGGTGGGGGAGGGATCCGTATCCCCCTCAACCTTCAGCGATTCAAGCTCGGTATCGAGATAATGGGCGACAGTTTCCTTGAGTTCGCCGAGCTCGACACCACACGCAATCATGACCTTCGAAGCATGTTCATCGTCAACAAGCGCGTAGAGCAGATGCTCCAGCGTCGCATACTCATGTTTGCGGCTCGACGCGGCTGCAAGCGCGTTGTGCAGCGTGGTTTCCAGTTCACGGGCAAAAGACGGCATTCGATGCTCCTTCGCTCCTCTATGTCGGGCGTCGATCGCCAAACATCAAGTCAGCTTTTGAATAGACCCTCGGCACTTGCCCGAAAGTTAACGGCTCCTTCGATTTTTTGGTTAACGCGCGCGATCTCGGCCTCAAGAACCGCGACACGTTCCCTCAATTCGTTAACGGACAGCGGATCAAGATCTTGCTTGACCAATTTGGCCAGCGGATCATCGGGGCGCTTGGCGAACAATTCGTCCATGTCCATAACTACATCGTTGCGTTACCGCGCCTTTCTGTCAATGGCCCTAGCAGCTACTTTGCGACCATAGCTTTCGCTATGAGACTTTGGTAACAAATTCGATTTAGTAAGGAACCAATTCAGCACGATTTGAGTAGTATTGATGACCAACCCAAAAATTTCGTTTGTAACACCCACATTTCGACCTGATCTGGAACGATGTGAGCTTCTTGTCGAATCAATGGAGCGATTCGCGGCAGACTATACCCATCATCTGATTGTCGATCATACTGATATCCAGGCGTTTCGCCATTTACGGAATCATCGAACTATCCTGATTGAATCTGAGGAAATTATTGACTCGTGTTTTACTCGCCTGCCCGGGCGCAAGAGTTATTGGCTTAGCCATAAGGCATTGCCAGTGCGGGGCTGGATCATGCAACAAATCCTGAAACTGGGTGTGGCTCGAATCGTGCCGGACTCTGTTTTGGTAATGATCGACTCCGACAACGCGCTGGTCCGGAAGTTTGAGGCTGAGACAATCCAGCGGGATGGCAAATTTGGCCTGCTCGACGTCGATTATGTTGGGGGAGATGTGCCAATCTGGACCGAAGCTGCCGAGAGCCTCCTTGGCATACAAGGAAGAAAATTGGGTATGCGAGGCCATGTGGGGGACATGATCGTATGGCACCGTCAGCATTTACTAGATCTGCATCAGCGCGTGGAGGCGATTGCCGGGCTTCCGTGGCAGGTTGCGATTGCTCGAAAGCGAACTTTTTCCGAGTATATTCTGTATGGCGCGTATATTCGTGAAGTGGTCGGATACGACTCATCACGACACTTCGCGTCGACCTCGCCATTGGTGCGCCAACCTTGGGATCATGATCTTTCGAGCGCTAAGGGGATACATAAATTTGTCCATGAACTGGACCCTGGGAACATCGCTGTAATGATATCCTCCAAACTCGGAATTTCCGCAGCCGAAATCCGGCCTGCCTTTGAAGCAGAATGGCAATCGGTAAGTTTGCAGCGCGCTATTTGAGATGTATGGCACGAAGCGGGTTCTTGGCAAACATCATTAGCTTCATAGGATTTTCGTATCATTCGGGTTCAATTCATGAAAACTTCAGACAAAATGATAGCAATTGATCCGACCGCTCCCGGTGGTCCTGAAGTCCTTCAGCCGGTTGAGCGGCCGGTGCCGCAGCCCGGGGCGGGCGAGGTGCTGATCAAGGTCGCGGCGGCGGGGGTCAATCGTCCCGATGTTCTTCAGCGGCGTGGCATGTATCCGCCGCCGCCGGGCGCGCCGAGCGTACCGGGGCTTGAAATTGCCGGTGTTGTCGTGGCTGTTGGCGAAGGTATCCTGGCAGATGTGATCGGGCTCAAGCTGTGCGCCTTGGTCGCGGGCGGGGGCTATGCAGAATATTGCGTCGCGCCTTTGGGTCAATGTCTGCCGATCCCGCCAGCGTTATCGATGATAGAAGCGGCAGCGATGCCTGAAACGTTATTCACCGTATGGACCAATTTGTTCGAGCGCGCCTACGCGGTCGAGGGCGATACTGTTCTGGTTCATGGCGGCACCAGCGGTATCGGCACGATGGCCATCGCGCTCGGCAAACTGTTCGGCCTGACAGTCATCGTCACCTGCGGATCGGACGAAAAATGTGCGCGTGCCCGGGAGTTGGGCGCCGATCTGGCAATCAACTATGCTACCCAAGATTTCCTTGCTGAAGTGCAGGCCTTCACAGGCGGCAAGGGCGTGCAGGCGGTGCTCGACATGGTCGGCGGGGACTATCTTCCGCGCAACGTCCAATGCCTCGCAGAGGACGGCCGCCATGTGACGATCGCCGTCCAGCGCGGCATCACCGCCGAAATCAACATCGCGATGATCATGATGAAGCGGCTGACCTTGACGGGCTCCACCCTGCGTGCGCGGTCCGTGTCGTTCAAGACGCTGGTTGCCGAAGAACTGATCCGCGTCGTCTGGCCCCATGTCGAGGCGGGCAAGCTGAAACCGGTCATCGATATGACCTTTCCGCTTGCCGAAGCCGCCGCCGCCCATGCGCGGATGGAAGCAGGTGATCATGTCGGGAAGATTGTGCTGATCACCTGAAGCGTGAACCCTCTTGCCCTCACCGGCGGGCGGGACTAAGCATCAAAGCCATACACGGCCGCTCCGCAAGGGGCGGCCCTTCTTTTGTCTGAAAGGTTTTTCATCATGGCCCAGCCGCTCATGCCCCATGCGACCGCATCCTGGCTGGTCGACAATACGGCGTTGTCGTTCGAACAGATTACCAAATTCTGTGGCCTGCACATCCTTGAGGTTCAGGCGATTGCCGACGATCTTGCAGCAACCAAGCTGACCGGGCGTGATCCCGTCCGCGCCGGTGAAATCACACTTGCCGAGATTGAGAAGGGTCAGGCTGACCTCAATTACGAACTCCAGATGTTTCGCGAGCCCGAACAGGCAACCCGCACCAAGGGGCCGCGCTACACGCCGGTTTCGAAGCGGCAGGACAAGCCCGACGGCATCGCCTGGATCATCCGCAATCACGCTGAAGTCTCTGATGGCCAGATCGGCAAACTGATTGGAACAACGCGCAACACAATCCAGGCCATCCGTGATCGGACCCACTGGAACATTGTTGACATTGTGCCCAAGGATCCCGTGACGCTCGGTCTTTGCACCCAGCGCGAGCTGGATGCCGTTGTGAAGAAGGCAGCCAAGCTCAAGGGCATCGAAGCTCAGGCGGACGGCAAGCTCGAGGGCGATCGTGCGGCCTTGATCGAAGAACTGCGGAACGAGCGCGATGTTGCGGCCCGTGCTGCCGTTGCTCTGGCCGAAGGCGTGGAAGTGACGGTTGCCCCTGTCGAGCACAATGCCGAGACGCTGTTCAAGCGTTGAAGGAGCAGCCTGCCTATGATGCGTCGCTGGTCCATGACGAAAGTTATCTGGCAACCAGCCACAAAGGGTTAGTCTATCCGTTGGGCGATCATGCGCCCGGAGCGGGGGAATTGACGCGCATTGCAGACGGTATCAGCTGGGCGCGCATTCCGATGCCAGGGTCGCTTGGGCACATCAATAGCTGGCTGCTCGACGATACGGATGGCATGATTGCGGTCGATACCGGCATGTTACTGACAATGTGCAGTGACGCCTGGAAGGCCCTCTTTGCGGGGGCAATGGCCGACACGAAGCTGACGCGAGTCATCTGTACGCATTTGCATCCGGATCACATCGGGCTTGCGGGCTGGCTTACCAAACGATTTGGTATCGATCTGTGGATGACGCGCGGCGAATGGCTGACCGCCAGGATGCTGATCGCCGATGCCCGCGACGAGGTGCCAGAAGAAGCAATCATCAACCAGCGTGGCGCAGGTTGGGGCGATGACGTGATCGAAGAAACACGCGGCAAGGGCTGGGGGCGTTTCGGCCGCATGGTTTTTCCAATGCCGGTCAGTTTCCGACGCCTTCAGGACGGCGATGTGCTCGATCTGGGTGGCAATATCTGGCGTGTCGTGGTTGGGTCGGGTCATAGTCCAGAACATGCATGCCTGTACAACGAACGCTCGGGCGTCCTCGTTTCGGGCGATCAGGTTTTGCCTCGGATCAGTTCGAACGTCTCGATCAACATTACAGAGCCCTATGCCGATCCGCTGGGCGAGTGGCTCGCGTCGATCGACAAGTTGCTCAACGTGTTGCCGGATGATCTGCTGGTCTGCCCGGCGCATGGAGAACCATTCAAGGGGCTCCACATTCGCCTGAAGGCGTTGCGCGACGAACATCTCCAGAGGCTCGATTCGCTTACCATTCATCTCGCCGAACCGCGCCGGGCTGTTGATTGCTTCAGCCAATTGTTCAATCGCGTCATTGGCGGCGAACATCGCGAACTGGCGACGGGCGAGGCGCTGGCGCATTTGCGGCGGCTCGAACTGGATGGTCGCGTGCGGCGCGAGACCGTGGATGGCGTGTGGTGGTTCCGTGCGATCTGAAGTGAAAGCGGTGCTCTGGGACTTTGGCGGGGTAATCACCTCGTCGCCGTTTGACGCATTCAAGCGCTACGAAGCCGAACGCGGGTTCCCGGTGGATACGATCCGCCGGATCAATGCGACCAATCCCGACAGCAATGCCTGGGCCCGGTTCGAACGTGCCGAAATCGATTCGGCGGCGTTCGATGCCCTGTTTGCAGAGGAAGCGGCCGCCGTTGGGCATCAGATACCCGGCGCGGACGTGCTGTCCTTGCTTTCCGGCGATATCCGACCCGCCATGGTCACAGCAATTGATGCCATCAAGGTCGCCGGGTTGAGGGTCGGCTGCATCACGAACAACGTTCCTTCAGGTCACGGGGCAGGCATGGCGCGCGATGAGGCCAAGGCTGCCGAGATTGCTTCAATCATGGCGCGTTTCGACCATGTGATCGAAAGTTCGAAGGTCGGCATCCGCAAGCCCGATCCGCTCATCTACCTGATGATGTGCGATGCGTTGGGAGTCGCGCCCGGCGCGTGTGTTTATCTCGACGATCTCGGGATCAACTGCAAACCGGCAGCGGCTCTTGGTATGCGCGCGATCAAGGTAACCGGGGAGAAGCAAGCGCTTTCCGAGTTGGCCGATATGGTTGGTATTGCCCTATCCGCTTGACCCCGCGAAGCCGTAAGGCCAGAGAAGCGGACCATGTCAGAAGACGTTTCCACCCTGTCGTTCGAAGCGGCTCTCAAGGAATTGGAGAGCATCGTTGCGCGTCTCGAATCGGGAGACGCAAGCCTTGATGAATCGATTGCACTTTACACCAAAGGCGATGCTCTCCGCGCCCAATGCGAAGCACGATTGAAAGACGCGCAGGCCCGAATTGAAAAAATCAGCCTCGGTGCCGATGGCAGGCCCGCAGGCATCGAGCCGTTTGATGGCGGCTGACGCAGAAATGGCAACCGCTTCGCTTGGCTTGCACGCTGCGCTCGACCGAATTTCATCGGCGATGGATCGGCAGTTTGATCTTTTGATGCCTGTGCCTGATGATCCCCGTCGCAAACTGTTCGAAGCGATGCGCTATGCAACGATGGGCGGAGGAAAGCGGCTTCGCCCGCTGCTTGTGACTGCATCGTGCGACCTGTTCAATGTCGACAAGCATGCAGCAATGCGGGTGGCAACGGCCATCGAGTGTATCCATGTCTACTCACTGGTTCATGACGACCTGCCGGCAATGGATGACGATGACATGCGCCGCGGCAAGCCGACCGTTCACAAGGCTTTTGATGAAGCCACCGCGATACTTGCCGGCGATTCGCTTCATGCGCTCGCGTTCGAACTTCTTGCCGATGAAGCGACCCATAGCGATCCGTTCGTGCGCGCTGAACTGGTGCTTGAACTTGCAAGGGCCAGCGGGCCAGACGGGATGGCCGGAGGCCAGATGATGGATCTCGAAGCGGAAAAGGCGACTTACGACCTGCAAACGGTGACCAGACTCCAGCAATTGAAGACGGGTGCCCTGATCGGCTTTTGTCTTGAGGCTGGTGCGATCATGGGCCGCTTGCCGCCTGAAGGACGCGCGCCGCTTCGAGGCTATGCGCGCGATGTCGGGCTCGCATTCCAGATTGCCGACGACATTCTCGATGTTGAGGGCGATGAGGAGATTACCGGCAAGGCTTTGGGAAAAGATCAGGCCGCGGGCAAGGCAACCTTTCTCTCCCTGCTTGGGCTTGAGCGGGCGAAGATGCAGGCTCGGGCATTGGTCGATCAGGCCATCGCACATCTGGGCCAATATGGAGCCGAGGCAGACCTGTTGCGCGATGTCGCACGCTATACGATAGAGAGGGACAGGTGATGACACGCATAGGTGTTTATCCCGGCACGTTTGATCCTATCACGCTTGGGCATATGGACATCATCCGCCGCGGTGCGAAATTGGTCGACAGGCTCATTATTGGCGTGACCACCAATCCGTCCAAATCACCCATGTTTTCGGTCGAAGAGCGGCTTTCGATGGTTCGCCGCGAAGTCGCAGGGGTTCAGGGCGCGATCGACGTCGTGGCATTTGATGCCTTGTTGATGAAGTTTGCAAATGACCAGAAGGCTTCGGTCATTGTCCGGGGCCTTCGCGCGGTTGCCGATTTCGAATATGAGTATCAGATGGCCGGCATGAACCAGCAATTGAATTCCGAAATCGAGACGGTGTTCCTGATGGCTGATGTGGCTTTGCAGCCGATTGCCTCCAAGCTGGTCAAGGAAATCGCGATCTATGGCGGGGATATTCGCAAATTCGTCGCGCCATCCGTCGAAAAGGATGTTGTTGCACGGGTCGCGGTGATCGGTCGCAAAGGCGATTAATTCGGCTGGCGTTCATCGATGCGGTGATAAAGACAAAAAGAGTGACGAGAGGGTTTCGATGCGTTTGATCAAGATGATTGTGTTGTGGTTCGGCCTGTTGGCCGGCGCCGCTGTTGCCCAGACACCTGCGCCTCCGGTCTCGGCGCCTGCTCCCGATCCCCAGAATATTCTTCACCTCCAGCTTTCGACCGGCGGCGAGGTCGTTATCCGGATGCGTCCGGACAAGGCCCCTGCGAGCGTTGAACGTATCCGCACTCTGACGCGCGCAGGGTTTTATGATGGCGTCACTTTTCATCGCGTGATCGAAGGCTTCATGGCCCAGACCGGCGATCCCAAGGGAACCGGTGAGGGCGGATCGCCGCTTCCTGATCTCAAGGCAGAATTCAACGATTTGCCTCACTTGCGCGGCGTGGTCTCGATGGCGCGCACTGATCTGCCGGATACTGCCAACAGCCAGTTTTTCATCTGCTTCCAGCCGACCATTCGCCTCGATGGAAAATATACGGCGTTCGGCCGCGTCACATCCGGCATGCAATATGTGGACGCCATCAACCGTGGTGACACAGAAGGACAGGTTTTGACTGATGCTTCAAAGATTGTTCGCGCCTGGATCGAAGTAGACGGACCCAATGCGCCACGGGTAGCGCTTGTAGTGCCGACACCTGCCGTGGTTCCGCCACCCGTGATTGTGCCTGCGCCAGAGGCTCCCAAGCCGAAACCCTGATGCGAGTCGACCTGTTCGACTTTCACCTGCCGCCAGACCGAATCGCCCTGCGCCCCGTATGCCCGCGCGATGCCGCCCGGTTGCTGGTCCTTGATGAATCCGGGACGCACGATCAGCTTGTGCGTGAATTGCCTGAACTGCTTAGGGCTGGCGATTGCCTCATCTTCAACGATACGCGTGTGATCCCAGCCCAGCTTCAGGGGTATCGGGGGGCTGCGAAGATCGGCGCTACGCTCCATAAGCGTGAAGGGCTGCGCGAATGGCGCGCATTCATCCGCAACGCCCGGCGGCTTCACGAGGGTGATTCAATCGATTTCGGACACGGTGTTTCGGCGATAGCATCAATGTGCGGTGATGACGGGAGTTGGCGATTGTCGTTTGACGGGGACGAACCTGTCGAAACCTTGCTGGAGCGGGCAGGAACGATGCCGCTGCCGCCCTATATCGCAGGCAAACGACCAACCGACGAGCGTGATGTGCAAGATTACCAGACGATGTTTGCACAAGAACCCGGAGCCGTCGCCGCGCCAACAGCGGCACTTCACTTTACCCCGGAATTGATGGGGTCGCTTGCGCAGGCCGGAATTCGGCATGAAACCCTGACTCTCCATGTCGGCGCCGGAACCTTCCTTCCAGTCAAGGCGAGCGATACGGATGACCACCGGATGCATGCCGAATGGGGTCGGATCAGTCCGGAAACGGCAGGACGCCTCAACGCAATACGCGAAGGAGGCGGTCGCTTGATTGCGGTTGGCACGACATCGCTACGTTTGATCGAAAGTGCCTGCAACGAAGAAGGCGTGATCCAGACCTTTGAAGGCGATACGTCAATCTTCATCACACCGGGCTACCGGTTCAAGGGCATTGATGGCTTGATGACCAACTTTCATCTTCCCAAATCGACATTGTTCATGCTGGTTTCGGCACTGATGGGACGAGAGAGAATGCAGGCTGGTTATGCTCATGCAATCATGGAAGGCTACCGTTTCTATAGTTATGGGGACGCAAGTCTGTTGCTTCCGAAAAACTAAGCTGAATTTCCTGTCCCATGCCAGTCGAGGTATGGCCTTGGTAACATTATTCTATAAGGTTAGAGGGGCTTTGAGCAGGATCGGCTGAAGTTGGCTAACGAAGGTGGTTTCCACCAAACTGGCTGAAAACCTGGTTTTCGGTTGGGACAACTTTGGGTGCGCTGTTTATGCGGTTTCTTGACGTTTTGCGTTCCCCAAGGCTTCCGTTAGATCCAATCTGGATAGAGAAGCTTCCCCTGGGAACAGGTTGCGATTAGACTGAGGGCATCGCAACGTGTATCCTGACTCCGGAGGGGGAAAGCGACTGCGCTACTCGGCATTCATCAGCTACAACCACAAAGATCGGATCTGGGCGATCGTAGATTCCGACGCAAAGCAGAAAATTAAGCTGCGCTTATAGAGTCGCGAGGATCTTGCGGGCGCGTCTATTGAGACAGTTCTTTTGCCGCCTCAGCGTTCGGCGAAAAGGATGTTTCTTATGGCTCAGTTGGTTACATAACGGGGCTATCTGCCATGGCCGGACAACCCTTCACTCCGGGCGCGTGAAGGTGTCCTTCCTCCTGGTGGACGGTATACCCCATCGCCTCAAGACGTTTCAGGGCTTTCGTCTCGCTCGGGATCGCCAACAACACGGCTGACTCTACGGGCGATTTCCCCATCGGCGAAAGCGCGGAGTCGGTCGAAGCGGCCGCTGGTAAAGCCGCTTCCGACTGTTGGTCGTTTTCTCCACTACAGCCGCCCAGGGCCACTATCAGCACGGCGACAATGATGCGCATGATTTTTTCTCCTTCAGGTGACGTTACAGAAACTGAGTTTCGCTTCTCGCCGGCAAATATCCGGTAAACGCTTCGTCGTGCGCCAGTAGTGAGCCAAACCCAGCTTGCTGACCAACGCTGAATACTGCGGATTTCCGCTAGTAGCGGCGAGATTGGGCTCGAAAAGGACATCGGCCGCCGGATGGCCCCGCTCTCCGATCAGCCGCTGCGCAGCTTCGATTGCCGAGGCTTCGGCGCCGATGGCAGCAAGTGCCGCGACTACAAGTCGATCGTTCCGACGGGAGTCCCGTGCCATCTCCTCCAATTTAACCACCGCTGCCGCTTTGGCTGCAGAGTCGTTAGAACGCAGGGCTTCAAACGTCGCGCGTAGTGCCTCGATTTGCGACTGGGTGAGGTGAAGACCCGGTTCCTCCAGCATCGCCAGAGCCTCGTCATAGCGCTTAGTCCACAGCGCGGATTTTACTCTGACCTGCCGAAGAGCCACGGCGTCAGGCCATACCGTCAGCATATTTAAGGTGATCCGATCGGCCTCTTCCTCCCGATCACTGAGGTACAACGCGTGAGCAAGTCTTAGCGTTACTGCTGGGGACAATGGCATGATCGCCTGGGCGCGTTGATATTGCTCGATCGCTTCTTCCATCCGCCCCACTGAACTGAGGAAATCGCCATAGGCCGTGCGCTCGCAGCCACATTCGGTCGGTCGCACGCTAATCGCCTTCTTTAGCAGGTCTTCGCGCTCGGCGAAGCGATTGGTCGGAAGAAGGCCCGCTTCGGCCATATAGCCTTCGGGATTCTTATCGTCCAACTTGCGCGCCCTCCGGGCCGCTTTGAGCCCTTCGTCACGAATCGCGGCCGCATCGGAGCCGATGCCGTGGCTCAGGGGCACCGCTGCGAGAGCTAGCGCAGACCAACCGAAGGAGAAATCAGGAAGGACTGTAGTGACCCGACGGGCCGCCTCGAAGATGCGCTGATCGTCCGGCGACCCCCCCCACTGTTCGTCACATAAGTGCAAATAACGCGACAGCGCCTCGTCCGGTATACGGCGGGGGTAGGCCGATGCCCCCCACAGTCCGCAACGAACGACCTGGCTTGCGGCAACGGCAATCTGCCGCGTCGCCAGCACGTCAGCTGCCGCCCGGTCGAATGCGCGCGTCCAGAGCACCGTACCGGTCCGGTTGTCGCTAAGGCTCACGGTGAATCGGAGGGCGTCCGCATCCCTGCGGATACTTCCACCTAGGAGAAACCGTTCTGGACCGCCACCCGAACTATCCGCCGCGACGGTAACGGCGACCGCATTCTCCGTACCAAAGGCTGCCATTATTTCGTCGTGCATTGCCCGCGACATTGATTGTGGCACGTCGGAAGAAATCACCGCAAACTGGCCCAACGCCACTTTGGCTTTCATCGAATCGTTGCTCGCAAACAACTCTGTGCGCACCATCAGCAGGGCGGCGGCGGCCAATAGAACTACGACCACCGCAGCGCCGATCCTAAACGGCGTTTGCAACCAGACCGACATTTGCCGCGCCACGACTTTTGGTACCGGTGCAACGGTGAGGGCTGACGCGCTTCCAACGGCTTTAGCGGATATTGCCTGCTTGAGGGACTCCAGCGCCGGAGAGTTGGCGCGGCCATTCCAACGCCCAAAGTCAATGGCCTGGAATTGACGGAAGCCGAGCGGCTCGGTGCAGCCGTCGAAGCAAATCGGAACGAGCCGGTTGCTGTCACGGCCGGCCGCGGCTTCATCACGGACCCAGGACGATAGGCAGGACGCTTCGGTCCAAACCACGACGACTACATCGGCGCTGTCCAGCGCCTGCTCTATCACATGCGCAAACTGGTCTCCGCCCGTTATGTGCTGATCCCACCACACTGAATGGCCAGCGCCTTCAAGTGCCTGCGCGAGTGGTCGGACCCGGCCACTATCCTGGTGCGAATAGCTGATGAAGACCTTTGCCACCTCTAGGGGGCGGCCGTCGGCATGCCCCCTCGGGCAGCGGCCTCAAAGCCTCCGAGGTTGTAAATTTCGGTAAAGCCGAGTGAGCCTAGAATGTCGCCCGCTATCGCTGATCTACGACCGGAGCGGCAGTAGATGATGATCGGCCGGTCCCTCGGAAGGGCTTCTGCTTTGTTCGCGAAATCAGACATGGGGCGATTTACGGCGCCAGCCAACCGGCCGGTCTGGGCAAGTTCGCTCGGTTCGCGGACATCGACGAGAAGCGCGCCCGAGCGGACCAGCTTGCGCGCAGCGGCCACGCCGATCGGGCGCGCCACCTCCGCGGGAGCCATCACAGAGGCAGAATGTATCGCTGGATGGGCGCTCGGGGGCTTTTGATGGCGACAAGTCACGTTGGGATTAAATGGCGCGAACATGCCCAGCGGATTATCGCGCAGCACCCAAGCATGGAGCTCGTAGTGTGGCTCGTAATTGTGCGCCTCGTCGAGCTGCGTCTCGGGATCGTCCGCAAGTAGCAGATAGCGGTTTCCCCGAAAGTTTGGCGGCGGCACGTTTCCGCTTGCTTCCCACGCTTTTTTGAAGACCAGGTTTTCGACCGCGACGAGCTCCAACTTGCCATCAGCCTGCGGCTCGTAGACCAGCATCGCGGGCTTGGCGAAATCGGTATAGGTTCCAGTCCCTGCAACGCGCCCGGTTGGTTTATCCGGCAAGCCCAGAAGGTCGCGGCGGACGTAATGGAGCCCCATCGCCCCCTGCTCTGCCGGATAACCGAGCATTTCGGCGGTCACGCATTTGTTGTCCGTGGTGTATCCCTCGGCAACGGCGACTGCCACGTTTCGATAACGTTCGGCTGCCTGTTTGACCTGATTGAGCGTTGGATCATTCCCCCCGCTGCAGGCGCTAACAAAGAAGAGCGTGCAGTAGTGCAACGCAAGTGGGCGTTTTCCAAGCCAGCCTGACACGGCCATCTCCTCCCCCTAATACTCCGCTTTATCGCGCGATTGCCGGTCGATGTCGAGAGCACCTTCTATCTGACATTGTCGGAGCGTCAGTTGCCACCTGAAACTGGCCGTCGTCAGAACATTTTGCACTGATGGCTGCGCAAATTAGCGGAGCGTTGGCGTCATCTGAGGGGTCAATATTTGGTGGCTAGCTTGCGGTGTTGCAAGCGCCGATATTCGATGGTCTTTCGTTTGATCCTTTCCCGTTGTCTGGTGATCGTGCTGGCTCTGCCGAAGTACGCGTCGGCAGGTGTCACGTTGCTCAGGCTCTCGTGGTGGCGCTTGTGATTGTAGTGTTCCGCGAACGCCTCGATCTGGCGTTCAAGGTCTCCGGGGAGCAGTAATTCTCCAGCAGGATGCGGATCTATTCCTGCGGAGACGCCAGCCTGTTGCTTCCCTGACTGGAGCATCGCAACGGGCCGATAGCTGCACGGACTCTTCGGCTTGGCGCGATTATCCGCCACAAGCCTTGAACAGCGCCAAAGTCCGTTCCCGCGCCAGGTCCGCACTCGGTTCGTGATAATCCTTGCGGCGGTCCGAATTGAAACCATGCCCGGCTTCGTAGACAAAAATCTCGGCGGTTGGGTGCCTCTTCGCGATCAACGCCTCGACGCCTTCCATCGGGATGCCGGTATCAAAGCGCCCAAAATGGGCGATGCTTGCACATTTGGGTGCCTGGTCTGCAAACATGGTTGGCACGAGGCTGCCATAATAGGCCGATGAAGCCGCGAGGTCGTCGCTCTGTCCGGCCATCGCCCAGGCGACCGATCCGCCGTAGCAATAGCCGGTGATGAATACCGGCCCTTTTCCCTTGAGCGCATCAATACAGGTCTGTGCGTCCTTGAGCGAAAGTTCGAACGGGTGGAGTTTGCGCGCCAGTTCTACAGCGCGTTCGAAATCAGGGCCGGTATAGCCCGCTTCGAAGCCCGGATGTTCTCGGTCATAGAGCGCAGGTGCAAGGACTTCATAGCCATCGTCCGCATATTCATCGCACAATTCGCGGATATGGTCGGTCACACCGAAAATTTCCTGGACCAGCACGAGTCCGCCTCGGTGGGCGCCGTTGGCATCGGCGTGATAGACGCCTATTTCGGCGCCGTCGGACATTGTCATGCGAATCATTTGGCCCATTCGTTACTCCTTCGCTTCAACCACGACCCGTCATTCCCGCGGAGGCGGGAATCCATGGGCACCGTGTGTCGGCAGGACTGGAGCTTCGGGCAAGCCTGAGTCAATGGATTCCTGCCTTCGCGGGAATGACGGGTTGGGAACAGGTGAATGGGCAATCCTATCTTGCATCGCAGCAAAATCGTTGCTAGGCGCGCCGCGACTTTGGCGGGGGGTGAAAGCCTGTTCCGCTGGGTCATCGCACACTTCTCGGTCTCATGAGGATTATTCGCGCGTGGAGAATTCCGGCGGCATTCAGGCTAGTCTGGCGGGGCGTTATGCAACTGCCCTGTTCGAACTGGCTCGCGACGCCAAGGCGATCGATTCGGTGGGCGAAAGCCTTTCGGGTTTGAGCGCGGCGCTTGAGCAGTCGAAAGAATTTGCCGCACTGACGACCAACCCTCTGCTCTCGCGTGTCGCAGCGACGAAGGCCGTCGCGGCGGTCGCCAAGAGCATGAAGCTCGACAGCCTGACAGGAAAGTTTCTCGGCGTGCTTGCCCAGAACCGACGCCTTGGCCAGCTTGGCCCAGTCATTAAATCCTACAACGCCCTTGCGGCCGCCCATCGCGGCGAAGCGACGGCCGAAGTTACTTCGGCCCATCCGCTCGACGCGGCGCAGGTCACGGCTCTCAAGAAGCAACTCCGCACCAAGGTGGGCCGCGACGTCGCGGTCGACCTCAAGGTCGATCCCACTATTCTTGGCGGGCTGGTCGTGAAGATCGGCTCCCAGATGATCGATTCGTCGATCCGCACCCGTCTCAATACCCTCGCGAATGCGATGAAAGGCTGAAAATGGACATCCGTGCCGCTGAAATTTCAAAGGTCATCAAGGACCAGATTGCCGGGTTCGGCACGGAGGCCCAGGTCTCCGAAGTCGGGCAGGTTCTCTCGGTCGGTGATGGTATCGCCCGTATCCATGGGCTCGATAACGTTCAGGCCGGTGAAATGGTCGAATTCTCGAACGGCATCAAGGGCATGGCGCTCAATCTTGAAGCCGACAATGTCGGCGTCGTGATCTTCGGCACCGATTCCGAGATCAAGGAAGGCGATGTCGTCAAGCGGACGGGCACGATCGTGGACGTTCCGATCGGCAAGGAACTGCTCGGTCGCGTGGTCGATGGCCTTGGCAATCCAATCGACGGCAAGGGGCCGTTGAAAACCACCCAGCGCAGCCGCGTTGAGGTGAAAGCTCCCGGCATCATCCCGCGTCAAGGCGTGAACGAGCCGGTGCAGACCGGCCTCAAGGCGCTCGATGCGCTCGTCCCGGTTGGCCGTGGCCAGCGCGAACTGATCATCGGCGATCGGCAAACGGGTAAGACCGCCGTCGCCATCGACACCTTCATCAACCAGAAGGAAGTGAACAAGGGCAAGGACGAATCGAAGAAGCTTTATTGCATCTATGTCGCCATTGGCCAGAAGCGCTCGACAGTCGCGCAGATCGTGCGCGCGCTCGAGGAAAACGGCGCGATGGAATATACCATCGTCGTCGCCGCGACCGCGTCTGAACCGGCGCCGCTCCAGTATCTGGCGCCTTACACCGGCGTCGCGATGGGCGAATATTTCCGCGATAACGGCATGCACGCCGTGATTGTCTATGACGATCTTTCGAAGCAGGCCGTTGCCTATCGCCAGATGTCGCTGTTGCTGCGTCGTCCTCCGGGCCGTGAAGCCTATCCGGGTGACGTGTTCTATCTCCACTCACGCCTGCTCGAGCGTGCGGCGAAGATGTCGGACGTCAATGGCGGGGGATCGCTCACCGCGCTGCCGATCATCGAAACTCAGGCGGGCGACGTGTCGGCCTATATCCCGACCAACGTGATCTCGATCACCGACGGCCAGATCTTCCTCGAAACCGACCTGTTCTTCCAGGGCATCCGCCCGGCGATCAACGTCGGCCTTTCGGTATCGCGCGTGGGATCGGCGGCACAGACCAAGGCGATGAAGAAGGTCTCCGGCTCGATCAAGCTCGAACTCGCCCAGTATCGCGAAATGGCCGCGTTCGCGCAGTTCGGTTCGGATCTGGACGCGTCGACGCAGAAGCTCCTCAATCGCGGTGCGCGCCTGACCGAACTGCTCAAGCAGAAGCAATATGCGCCAATGCCGTTCGAGGAACAGACGGCCTCGATCTTCGCGGGCACCAACGGCTATCTCGATGGCATTCCGGTGACGGACGTGACTCGGTTCGAAGAGGCGATGCTGATCGACCTGCGCGCAAACCATGCGGATGTCCTCAAGACGATCCGCGACAGCCGCGATTTTGCCGACGATACGAAGAAGGCGCTGGTCGCAGCGCTCGACAAGTTCGTGAAGAATTTCGCCTGATCGGATAGACGATGTCCAGCCTCAAGGCCCTCAAGATCCGGATCAACTCGGTCAAATCGACCCAGAAGATCACCAAGGCGATGAAAATGGTCGCTGCTGCGAAATTGCGTCGGGCGCAGGAAGCGGCGGTCGCGTCGCGCCCCTATGCTGAACGGCTTGAGGCTGTCGTGTCCAGCATAGCCTCAAAGGTTGATCGCAACGGACAGGCGCACAAGCTGCTTGTCGGGACCGGGAAACAGGACGTCCATCTGTTCGTCGTCTCGACCTCGGACAAGGGGCTCGCGGGCGCGTTCAACACCAACATTGTGCGCCTTGCGCGCCGGCAGGCCGACGCGCTGAAGGCACAGGGCAAGACCGTGAAATTCTACACGATCGGCCGCAAGGGCAAGGACCAGCTGACGCGGACCTTCCGCAACGATATGGTTCACGGCATCGAGCCGGGTGATCTTGGCAAGCTGACCTTCACCGATGTGCAGGGCTATGCCGAAGACCTGACCGCACGCTTTGAGGCCGGTGATTTTGACGTCGCACACCTGTTCTTCTCCAAGTTTGTTTCGGTGCTGACGCAGGAGCCGATGCAAATTCAGCTCATGCCTGTGGCCGTTTCGGATGGCGGCGCGGCGGCAGGTGCATCGGCTGCGGTCGAATATGAGCCCGATGAGGAAGAAATCCTTGCAGACTTGTTGCCGCGCAACGTCGCCGTGCAGTTGCTCCGCGCGCAGCGCGAGAATGCCGCGTCGGAGCAGGGTTCGAAGATGACAGCGATGGACAACGCCACGCGCAACGCGGGCGACATGATCAACAAGCTGACCATCCAGTATAACCGCACCCGCCAGGCCGCGATCACGACCGAGTTGGTGGAAATTATTTCAGGCGCAGAAGCGCTCTAGGCAGATTTAAAGGCAAGGAAGACAAACATGGCAACCGCCCCGAAGAAACCCGCCGCCAAGGCCGCTGCAAAGGCTCCCGCTGCAAAGGCCGCTGCGCCCAAGGCCGCAGCGCCGAAGAAAGCCCCTGCGCCAATGGCAGCGTCAGGTGCCACCAAGGCTAATATGGCCGGTGCAACCGGTCGCGTGAGCCAGGTCATCGGCGCCGTCGTCGACGTGTCGTTCGAAGGCACGCTTCCGGCCATCTTGTCCGCGCTGGAAACCGAGAATAATGGCAACCGACTTGTCCTTGAAGTCGCACAGCATCTGGGCGAATCGACTGTCCGCACGATCGCGATGGACGCGACCGAAGGCCTGACCCGCGGCCAGCTCGTCCGTGATACCGGTTCGCAGATCCGCGTGCCCGTCGGCCCGATGACGCTCGGTCGCATCCTCAACGTCATTGGCGAGCCGATTGACGAACAGGGCCCGGTCAATGCCAAGATGACCGCGCCGATCCATGCGGATGCGCCGCTCTTCGTTGACCAGTCGACGGAAACCGAAATCCTCGTCACCGGCATCAAGGTCGTCGATCTGCTTGCGCCCTATGCCAAGGGCGGCAAGATCGGGCTCTTTGGTGGTGCTGGCGTCGGCAAGACCGTGCTCATCCAGGAACTGATCAACAATATCGCCAAGGGCCATGGCGGCACGTCGGTGTTCGCGGGCGTTGGAGAGCGCACTCGTGAGGGCAATGATCTCTATCACGAATTCCTTGATGCTGGTGTCATCGCCAAGGACAAGAACGGCAACCCGACGCCTGAGGGTTCCAAGGTTGCGCTGGTTTTTGGCCAGATGAACGAGCCTCCCGGCGCGCGTGCCCGTGTCGCCCTGTCCGGCCTGACGATCGCCGAATATTTCCGCGATCAGGAAGGGCAGGACGTGCTGTTCTTCGTGGACAACATCTTCCGTTTCACGCAGGCCGGTTCCGAAGTGTCGGCGCTTCTTGGCCGTATTCCTTCGGCTGTGGGTTATCAGCCGACGCTCGCGACCGACATGGGCGCGCTGCAGGAACGCATCACCTCGACCAACAAGGGCTCGATCACCTCGGTGCAGGCGATCTACGTGCCTGCTGACGATCTTACCGATCCGGCGCCTGCAACGTCGTTCGCCCATTTGGACGCAACAACCGTGCTCAACCGCGCGATTTCGGAGCTGGGCATCTATCCGGCGGTCGATCCGCTCGATTCCACCAGCCGCGTGCTGACGCCTTCGGTTGTGGGTCAGGAGCATTACGACACCGCCCGCCGGGTTCAGGAAACGCTGCAGAAGTACAAGTCGCTGCAGGACATCATTGCCATTCTCGGCATGGATGAACTGTCGGAAGACGACAAGCTGACCGTGACCCGCGCGCGCAAGCTCCAGCGCTTCCTGTCGCAGCCATTCCACGTCGCAGAAGTCTTCACCAACATCCCGGGCAAGTTCGTCCAGATCGAAGATACGGTGAAGTCATTCAAGGCCGTGGTCGATGGCGAATATGATCACCTGCCGGAATCGGCCTTCTATATGGTCGGCGGGATCGAGGACGTTGTCGAGAAAGCTGCCAAGATGGCAGCGGACGCGGCTTAATTCCAATGGCGCTTCGTTTCGAACTCGTCACGCCCGAACGCCTCGTCCGCTCGGAAGATGTCTATATGGTCGTCGTTCCGGGTACCGAGGGCGATTTCGGCGTGCTTGAAGGGCATATGCCTGTCATGTCGACGATCCGAAGCGACGCAGAATTGGCCGTCTATGCCACGGCAGGTGCGACGGCAGAGATGCTGAAGATCACCGGCGGTTTTGCCGAAGTGAATGACAAGCGGCTTACGGTTCTCGCTGAAGCCGCGGGTTAACCTTTCCAATTGCCAGTCGGTTTGCTCCCTGACATGATGGCTTGGGGAGAAAGATCATGCTTGCCGGATTGATTGCTCTTTCACTTGGCGCGGCGTTCTGGGGAGCCGCATTTTACATTCATGTGGCGGAACATCCTGCACGGATGCTTCTTGATGATCGCAATGCCCTTGCGCAATGGGGCCCGAGTTACGCGCGCGCTTTCAATCTGCAGGGTGGACTGGCCGTGCTGAGCGGGATCGCAGGTTTTGTTGCGGTCTGGCTCACGGGCGATTTGTGCTGGGCGGTTGGCGCCACGCTGATGCTGGCGAATTGGCCTTACACGGTTTTCGGAATCCTGCCGCTGAATAACCGGCTCAAGGCAGTCAGTCTCGAAGCCGCAGGGTCAGTAACGCGTGATATGCTGAACCGCTGGAATCGCTTGCACGCTGTTCGAACTGGTCTCTCAGGTCTTGCCATCATCGCCTATTTATGGGCAGCAACCGCCTGACGCTAATTTCCCATCGGGCTGTAATTCCAACGCATGACCTTTGATCCGTCAATGAACGAAGTTTCGGCGTTGAGCTGCTTGCCATCCATCCAATAGCGGATGCGTTGCGGATAATCATGCGCCGGATTGGCGAAGACGATTTCCGTCGTCGTGGAAGAAGCCATCCGGAACGGAACGGGCTTGACCCCTTTGGGTGATCCCCAGAAGGTCAACACCCCATCGACACCCCGCTCAATCCGGGTGGACTCCCAGCTGAGAAGCACATCGCTTTTGCCGCTGCGCCCCGCCCCGATCATGATCCCGCCGCGCATTGGCGTCCAGAATTCCTCGATCCAGCTTTCGCCTTTGGTTTCGATCCAGGCGCCAGCCATCCAGTTTGGCGCAGGTGTCGATGGCAGCGCGGTCGCACCCGTCAGCAACGGCGCAATCATCAAAGCGGGCAAAATTCGCATTGTTTCCTCCCCCGTCTCTTGATCGTCTTTGTCGATCACAACCAATCAGAAAATCGATTCCGCAAACCAGTGTCTGTACGGTAGAGGAACCATCAATATATCGCATCATCGAAGAGCAGAATGAGTTTTCCTGGCACCAAAACCGGAGTCAATCTGAAGACGGCCTTTGTTGGCGAAATACGTGCGCATACCGATATGTATCCGGGCAAGATCCATCCAGACAAGTTCCAGAGAACGCTTGAATCTATCAGCTAACGGCCCCTTCCCCTCCCCCTATTGGGGCCGTATCCGGCCGGGACCACTCCTAAAGTGGTTCCGGCCGCTTCATAATCCAGCCTTCATCTGAAAATTCTTGAATCGCGAAGTCAGGCTCGACGCACCGATCTGCGGTCCAATTGCAAGGACGGACGATGCATTTTCCGATTAGGCCGCACTTGAAACACATGTTGAAGGCTGATCGCTTTTATCCAGGCAATCGTTCCCGGAAGTTATCCCCGTCATTCTCTTTCTCCCGCCCTTGCGATATGCTGTGTGACCGCCAAAGGGAGTGCCATGGCCGATCCGATCCGACTCATTCATTCCGCCGCCGAGGCAGGACCGCAATTGCCTCACAATGTCGAGGCGGAGGCAGCGCTGCTCGGCGCAATCATGATCGACAACCGGATTGCAGAGGATGTGCAGTTGAAGCTGCGCGCCGATCATTTCTACGAAGCCATACATGGGCGGATCTATGACGCCATCCTGCTGTTGCTTGACCGGAACATGGTCGCCAATCCGGTAACGCTCAAGCCGATGTTTGAGGCCGATGAGGCGATCAAGACACTTGGTGGCCCCGGCTATCTCGCTCAACTGACAGGAAGCGGTGCCGGCCTGATCGGTGCGCGCGATTTCGCTAACCAGATTTACGATCTTGCCCTGTTGCGCGAACTGGTTTCGGTTGGCCGGAACATGACCGAGCGAGCCTTCGATACAAGCGACGCCGAAACCCCAAAGGCGCAGATCGAGGCGGCCGAGGTCGCGCTCTACAAAGTGGCTGAAGAGGGTGGTGAAAACGGTAGCGTCAAGAGCTTTGGCCAGGCAACGCGGATGGCTGTGGAGCTCGCTGAAAAGGCGTTGAATGCCGGCGGTGGACTTTCTGGAGTGACCACGGGGCTCGACTCGATCAACGGCAAGACCGGCGGCCTGCATCATTCGGATCTTGTCATCCTCGCCGGACGTCCGGGTATGGGAAAAACCGCACTGGCCACCAATATTGCATTCAATGCCGCACGTCGCTGGACGCGTGACGAGGAGGACGGAATCCCGCCGGAAAAATCGGTCGGGGCCAAGGTGGCGTTCTTCAGCCTTGAAATGTCAGCTGACCAGCTTGCTACCCGTATCCTTTCAGAGCAGTCGTCGATCAGTTCGGAATTGCTGCGGATGGGCAAGATCGGGCAGCAGGATTTTCGCAACCTTGCCCGTGCGGCTGCCGACCTCGAAACCCTACCGCTGTTTATCGACGACACGCCCGGCCTGACCATTGCAGCGCTTCGCACGCGCGCCCGGCGCCTCAAGAGGCGGCATGGCATTGGCTTGATCGTTGTCGACTATCTCCAGCTCCTGCAAGGATCAGGCCGTCAGGCGGACGGAAACCGGGTTCAGGAAATCTCGGAAATATCCCGCGGGCTGAAAACCCTTGCGAAGGAATTGAACGTCCCGGTACTTGCCCTGTCGCAGCTCAGCCGTGCCGTTGAACAGCGCGAGGACAAACGCCCGCAACTGTCCGACCTTCGTGAATCGGGATCGATCGAGCAGGATGCCGATATCGTTCTTTTCGTCTATCGCGAGGAATATTATGTGGCGTCGCGCGAACCGAAGCGACCGGGCGCAGATGATGATGCCAAGACCCATGATGATCACGCCAAATGGGCGGCTGACATGGAAAAAGTCTTCGGCCTTTCAGAGCTGATTGTGGCAAAGCAGCGGCACGGCGCTACGGGCAAGGTCAAGCTCAAGTTCGAGGCCCAGATTACGCGGTTCAGCGACTATATTGATGACGAATATCTGCCTGCCCGGCGGGACTGACCTCCGAGCAGGACCAGAAGGCAGACGACCGCCAGAACGGCAAGTGGCCAGATTGCGTAGTTCAGCCCGGTATCGATCGCACGTGCGACCGGGTTGTTGGTGCCGGTCACGCGCTCGAACCCCCATGCCGTAGCGGCCACACCTGCGAACGCTGCACCGCTGATGCGGATGACCGGATAGGTTGTTGTCTGCCCAAGAACGATCAGGGCGGGCAGGACGGCCGTGACTACGGCCAGCTGAACCAGTTCGATCCCGAGATTGAAGCCAAGGATTGCCTGTGCCTTGTAGACGGGCTCGATCGCAAAATTGCCGATGATCGTTGCAAAGGCGAGGCCGTGGACCAGCCCGAACCCGCCCGCGATCAGCGCCTCGCGTCCTGGAAAGATCGGCTGCCAGGCGTGGATTGCGGAAACCAGTATCGACACGGCGATTCCGATCTCGACCGGCTGGGCCGCCAATCGCCAGCCGAAAAAGGCGCCGCCGATCAGCGTGATCGAATGGCCGATCGTGAATGCGGTGACGACACCGACCAGCTTGCGCAGCATCGGGCGAAGACCTCCATAGCCGTTCCAGCACCGCTCCGCTGCCAGTACCGGTGCGGGCAGCAGGAGCGCCATCAGGAACAGCAGATGGTCATGACCGTCTGCGATATGGTGCATGCCCAGCCAGACCGCTGAAACAAAGCCGCGCCAACCGCTGCCCGGGCCGCGGTCGATATCGAGCATGGTCTGGCCCTGGCGCAGCGCGCCAATCATCTGCGGCTGGCCCTGCAGGACCCCGCCTGCAAAGTCAGAACGCACGAACGCAAGCACGATATGGTTGGGCAGTCGGTCAATAAGCAGGTCGTAGCGCAAGGTCCAATGCCGCACGTCGTGGCCAGGCGGCGGCGCAAGGATGAGATCGGCGATAAGCTCGGGTGGACCTTGCGTGGCAAGGATGCGAAGGCTTTCGCCTTTCACGGTCCAGGCCGCACCTTCGGCCGTGCTGGCGCCGACATGTGTCAGGAGTTCCTCCATCGACAGGCTTTTTCGTCCGGTCACATAAGAGAATTCGCTGACCGGAACGGTAATGTGTGCCTTGACTTGGGTTTGCCCGAAATCGAGCTCGATCGACGAGTTCGGCGTGGAATGAGCCCCGACCGAACTCGCGATCATGCATGCCATTGCAGCTAACAGCAGACTGATGGACCGTATCAATGGTCAAGCCAGATATAGGCCCTTGCGGGATCGTAGGTGCGCGGATCCATCGCCAGCGCCGCCGCATGCGCCGCCTGAGCTGCGTCGGCTTTCCCGGTTAGGGCGAGTGCTTCGGCACGGACGCGCTCGACCTCGGCAGATTTCCAGCCAGTCCGGTCAGCCTTCGCCAACAAGACGAGCGCGAGATCAGCACGGCTATTGGCAATCCAGGTCCGCGCGAGTCCGACCAGGGGTTCGCCATAGGGACGGTTGCGGGCATCGGAGATCGCATAACGCAACGCTGCCTTGGGATCGCCGAACGCCAGTTCATGGTCTCGGGCATGGCCCCAATAGGCTTGCGGAAACTGCACGACACGGCGCTTCCAGGTCGCGGCGGCATGTGCCGCCCATTCGCGGGAACGCATGCCGTCTCCAGTAAGGCGATAAAGGTTGGCAAGGCTATCGGCGACTTCGGGGCGCGAGTCCTTGCTTGCAAGCTTCTCCATCGCCTTGGTCGCGGCCGCCGGGTCGCCCATCGCGGCCTGCATCATTGCGATCCGCAATTCGGTTTTCCAGTCGCCTGGGAAAATGCGTTCCGCCTCGGTGAAACGCGCCATGGCCTCCTGCCAATTGCCCTGATTGAGCGCCATCAGGGCGCGCTGCACGGCGATATAGGCGACGAATTGCGGCGTCCGCATCCTGACCGAGGCTTCGCAAGAGGCAAGGCTCGCATTCGCATCGCCGGGGCTCCCGGTTCGCCATTGCAGTTGCGCAATGCGACACAAAGTCTCCGGGCCTGCCGACAGCGCCAAGGCCTGAGCATGCAATCGTCTCGCCTCCTCGGTCTGGCCACGGAAAAAGGTTATATCACCGCGTATGGCGAGATGTTCGGCCTGGATCGGAGGGGCATCCGGTACCGGATAATGGTCGATGACGTCCAATGCGGCCAGGGCGCGATCGATGCGGTGGACATCGAGTTCGAAAGTCGCGAGCGTTTGATGGGGTCCAGCGCCCGATGCCGCAATCCCGAACGCACGGGCAAGCGAAGCCTCTGCTCTGGAATAATCATCCGGATCGCCCGTCAATCGTGCGAGGCTGGTCCATCCGGTCGCCGCATCCTGATAGGCAAGCCAGTCATTTCCGCGATCGGCTCCGATTTTATCGTTCGATTCCGCCTGTTTGCGGAGGCGTTCAATCGCTTCGTCCGCCGATTGCGGATAGCCCGTGCGCCAGATCAGACCGGGCCTGGATGGTGGATGCGATGTGCCTGCAAGGCGATACATTGCGAACACTGCGAGCGCGGCAATGAGCAGTCCGGCAATAGAGAGTTCGTACGTCCGTCCTGCGGCCAAAATCAATCCAACATCAGCTGGGCGTTGCGCAAATGGTCAGGCCAAGGGCCTGCAGGTCGTCGGCAATCAAGCCGGTCACTTGGGCCAGGCCCGCCACGATATCGGCCCGGAAAACGAGCGCAGCGTCGTCAACCGGTAGGGCATCGTTGTAGGCGTTTTTGCGCGGTCCCAATATGGTGACCGTCGATACTGCCGGCGTGCCCATGCGCTCCACCCGCACAAACGCCGAATTCGGCTCAGTCCTGAAGTTGAAGTTCGTACCGGTGGTTTGCGACAGGACCGGACTGCCAAGCGGTGGTGCATAATAGGGAAAGCTGGTTCGCAATGGCTGGTCGAAATTGTTCGGGTTGAACGGGATATTCACCAGCGTGTTGGGGGTATGGCGAGTCTGGTCGAGGAACAGCCCTGCCAGCATGATGTCGATCACGGGATCACGCAGGTGCCGTCCATTTGGATGGGCCGCCGGAAGGCTGAGATCGAGAGTCACGGCGTCGGGGATCATGGTATCGACAACCTTGCGGCCGTTGATTGTCTGGTTCAGGCAGCGCTCGACGTTGAAGCTGGTTCCGGTGACCGGCGGCGTGGGTGGCGAAACTGGCACCTGTGAGCCAGTATCAAGGCCGCCGGCCTTGCATCCGGTAAGGGCGATCGCGAGGGCCAGCGGGGCGATTAGGTTGGTCCTGATCATGGCTGTGTCCCTGGGAAGCGGGCAGATGTGGCGAAGGCGGCAATCCTGTTCGAGCCGTTCTCGATCAAGGGCCTCGGGATTTCGAGCACCAGGGCCGTTGAGTTCATGGCTGCAAAGCGGTTGCGGTCGCTGCGGATCGACAGTCGGCCGGTCTGGCGGGTTTCGGCCAGCCCCGCCGCATCGAAATTAAAGGGATCGTCGAACAATCCCGCCATGACCTTGATGCCGTTCGGTGTCGTGAACACGGTTTCACACGGAACTACCAGCGGGCCATTGCCCGGCAGCCCGGTGATCCGCAATCCGCTGGCCAGCGGATTGGCCGGATCCTGTCCGAACCGGAATTCGATGATGATTTCCGCATCGGTCACCGGTCCCGCGTTCGATAGGAAAAGCATATAGGACACGTTCCGATCATAAGTGGCGGAATTGTTGGCTGGCTGTGGCCCGCCGAAATCCATCGAAACAACCACGCTCGTGGGAGTTTGAAACAGATAGAGGTCGGCCATGTCGGCCGGAATGTCTGGAACAGCCGCCGCGCCGACCTGGACGCGAGCCGGTGGATCGAAATGGTCTGCCGCCGGGGCAGGAACGTCTCCGCCCAGTATCAGGAGGGGTGCCGCTGCAAGCGCGGCAACTGCAAGACCTGCATTGCGAACAAGGTGACGCATTGATGGAAATCCCATTGCTTGAGATGAGAATATGTAGCGCGACCTTATCCGAGGATTTGTGCCAGAAATCACTCAGCGTTAGCAAGTGTTTTTCCTGTGGTCAGATCGAGGGGCCATAGCGAGCAGCGAACCGGCCCAAGGCCGCAGAAATCTCTCCCACCCGCGCATCATGGACTTCGGCAATATCGGCCCCGTGCGTCAGAACAAAGAACTCTTCGGCTTCCAGTCCGTCGAGGATGCGTTGCGCGGCTGTTTCCGGATCAAGTCCGGCTGGCCCAGCGGGTCGTTGTTCCAGGACGCGGGGTCCGCCGAACCGTTCATGGCGCGTGCGGAGCGGATTCCAGATATCGGTTGTGACCAGGGCCGGACAGACAATCGAAACGCTGACGGATGTATCCGCCAGATCGCGTCGTAGAGTCTCCGCAAAGCCAAGTACCGCATGTTTCGAAATTGTATAGATCGAGACCTGACCGCCACGATGGGGCAGGCCAAGCGAATGCTCCGATCCTGTCACAACAAAGCGAGATGGCGTATCCTGGGCGATCATCCGCGGAACGAACGCACGAGAGAGCCAGATCGGCCCAAGGAGGTTGACGCTGAGGATCCAGTCGATGTTGCGCTGTGGTGTCGTGTAGATCGGACCGCCCGCGCCAACGCCGGCATTTGCAAAGACGGCATCGATCGCGCCGAACCTGTCGAAGGCGTGGTCGGCGAGCGCAACGATGCTTGCCTCATCGGCCTGATCCACTGGCAGAGCGATCGCCGCTTTGCCAATCTCCTGCGCCGCGGCCTTGGCACGGTCAAACTCTATATCGGCGAGAATTACCTGCGCACCTTGTGCCGCCAGGGTCTTGGCCAGCCCAAGCCCAATGCCCGATGCTGCTCCGGTAATGACGGCCGTCCTGATCATCCGTTATCCTCCACTTCGCGCCGATCATGACGGGATAGCAAATACCAACTCTGATCGGTCGACTATTTTCCGAATGGACTTTGATCGCTGTAACCGGCAACGATCATTCTCCAAAGAGATGGAGATAAAGCATGGTTGACCGGCCTTTGCACCCTGAAACACTCGCGCTCCACGCCGGATGGCGGGCCGATCCCGGCACAGGTTCGGTCGCGCCGCCGATTTTCCAAACAACCTCTTATCAATTCCGCGATACCGATCATGCGGCGAGCCTGTTTGCACTCGCAGAACTGGGCAATATCTATACGCGCATCGGCAATCCTACGACGGCGATACTGGAAGACCGGATCGCCGCTCTCGAAGGAGGCGCAGCCGCCCTGGCAGTGTCCTCGGGGCAGGCTGCCTCCGCTTTTTCCATCCAGAATCTTGCACGCGCGGGTGACAATATCATCTCCGGCACCGATCTTTACGGCGGCACTTACAACCTGTTCGCCAATACGATGAAAGATATGGGGATCGAGGTTCGATTCGTTGACCCGGCGGATGCACAAGCCTTCATCGCAGCAAGTGATGAAAAGACCCGCGCATGGTATGTGGAAACACTGCCCAACCCCAAACTGATCGTCTGCCCGATGGCCGAGATTGCAGCACTTGGGCGGCCGTTGGGCATTCCACTGATCGTTGATAACACGGCCGCACCGCTCATTGCGCGGCCGTTCGATCATGGCGCCGCGATTGTCGTCTATTCGACAACGAAATATATTGGAGGTCATGGCACCTCCATTGGCGGCATGATTGTCGATGGCGGGAATTTCGATTGGGAAAGCTTTCCCGAACGCCAGCCCAATCTCAATACGCCCGATGCGTCCTATCATGGCGCGGTATGGGCGCAGGCCGCAAAACCACTTGGGCCAATAGCCTATATCCTGCGTGCACGAACTGTGTTGCTCCGCGATTTGGGCTCAGCCCTTTCACCCTTCAATGCATTTCAGCTGATCCAGGGGGTGGAGACTCTGCCGCTGCGTATGCCGCGCCATTGCAGCAATGCAAAAGCGGTCGCCGATTTTCTGACTGGCCGAAGTGACGTGACGCGGGTCATTCATCCCTCGCTCCTGACCGGCGAACCGCGTGCGCGCGCAGACAAGCTGCTCACTGGTGGCGATGGAGGGCTTGTCGGCTTCGAACTGGCAGGCGGGCGCGAAGCGGGACAGCGCTTCATCAACGCGCTGAAGCTCCTCTATCATGTCGCGAACATTGGCGACGCGCGCAGCCTGGCCATCCACCCGGCGTCGACCACGCATTCGCAATTGTCGGCGGAAGAACAGGCAGCGACCGGCGTATCGCCCGGCTATGTGCGCCTGTCGATCGGCCTTGAGCATATCGACGATATCCTTGCTGATCTGACGCAGGCGCTCGACGCCGCCGCCTAGTTGCAATCGTCCGACCACCGCGGGGTGCGCTTTTCGAGAAAGGCGGAGATTCCTTCCCGCGCATCTGGAAGGTCGAGATTGGCAAGGGCGGAGCCCTGCGCAAAACTGTAAGCGCCCGCGACATTCATTGCTGCTTGCGTGCGGAATGCCGCCTTTCCAAGCGCAAGTATCGGGCCGGGTTTTGCCGCGATTTCGGCGACCAGCGCATTGACCGCTTCATCAAGGGCTTCAGGTTCGTGGACTGCATTGACCAAGCCAATCCGCAGTGCATGTGCCGCCGCGAACAACCGGCCCGTTGTCAGCATCATCATCGCGTCCTTGCGGCCAATTGTGCGTGAAAGCTGAATTTGCGGCGTGTGGCACCAAAAGCCAATATTGATCCCGGGAGCACCAAACCGAGCCGTCGAGGAGGCCAGCGCGAGATCGCAGGTGGCCACAAGCTCACATCCAGCGGCCGTTGCGACGCCTTCGACTTTGGCCACGACGATTTGGGGTTGCGTCATGACTTGCTGCATCAACGCGGCGAGCCCTTCAAAATCGCGCGCGAGAAAATCCTGATCGGCTTGCCCGGCAAACTCGTTGAGATCATGTCCGGCGCAAAAGACGCGGCCCCCCGCTCCGGCCAGAACGATGACCTTGATCGCGGGGCGCTTTGAAATGTCTGCCAGTTCAGCGCGCAGCCGGGCGACCAACTCCATCGTCAGGCTGTTGCCGGCCTGGGGGCGGTTGAGCATTAGCCAGGCGACAGCGCCTTCGATCCGGACCAGCAGAATGGATTGTTCGATCTTGGAGTCCATAAAACGCGCCTCATTGTTTGTTGAGTAACTTGGGGTTCGAACATGCGTCCGGCTGTATGAGAGATACGCTGATTAAAGTCATTGACCCAATCTCATGCAAGACGGAACCTCCTTTGGCGTTACCGTTACGCCCGGGTCTGTCGGATCCTGGTTGGGCAATCTCGGCCCGCAACAGCTGTTTGCAAATTCACCCTTGGCGCTACTGATCGGCACCTGCAATGTGCGAGCCAGCTACATTTGGCCGCAAAGGGCAATTATTGCATCGTCATCCCGCGCTTACTCCTCCCTCACTCATCGCTATTGGCGATATGCGAGAACGGTGCCCATGCCGATGGATGGAGCCATGACTGATCCCAGCCCTTGACGGCAGAGCCATTGGGTCGTTTGCCGGTGCGCACGGAGTGCATGGCTTGCTGGAGTGCTTGGGCACGGGTGAGTTTGGGATTGTCCCGCCGTGCGGTCAAAGTTTCCACGGTCAGTGCCGCTGTTGCCTTGTCCGAGACCTGCCAGTGGCTGGCGAGGAGTGCATGGGCGCCCGCATAGAGAAAGGCCCGCGCAAGTGCCGACAGGCTGTCACTGCCACCCGCCCCCGATGCGGTGGAAGCCGTGTTGCAGGCAGACAGGATCACCCAATCCGCAAGGAACGAGAGCTGAGATGCTTCGGAAGCCGTGAGGATGCCATCGTCGTCGGTTGATGCAACCTTGGGCGGCGTAAACACCAGTCCGGGTTCATCCATGCCCTTGCCAGGGCTTGGCAGCAGGCCGTGGGTGGCAAAGGCGATGATGTTGGTCTGCCTGAGCAGTGGATCATTCTTGAGTGCCGCTTCGGTGGCTCCTGCACCCATTGTCAGGGCGTTGGTGCCCAAAGGATAGAGACCCGCCATTGCCAACAGCTCGGTCTTTGTTCCCGGCAGCGAGGGCATGGTGCGTAGACGGTCAGGATCACCGAGCCTTATGCCATCCTCTCCTGCCCCACGGTAATAGGTGCCACCGCGATCCTCTCCCTTCGTCGGGGCCAGCACCGGATTGCCATAGCCACGAAACGCGGTCGATGGCCTGAGATTGGCCTTGGCCATCGCTCGCAGACGTAGTGCAGAGACGGCGGGCAGAGTGGTCAGCGCATAGCGGTCGCTGAGCCACGGCGCATTGAGCAGAACGTCCGGATCGGCCAGGTCGGCATTGGCGGCCGGTGGTGCAGTGACGAGCATGCCCAGCGGCAAGTCACCCAGCGAACCCGAACTGGTCACATAAAGCCGCTTCACGCCCGCCAGTGCCGGCTCAACCGGCGCGATCAGGGACTTGTAAAGTGCGTGCGCGGTAACAAGGTCGAACCGTTGATAGCCATCCTGTTCGGCGCTGGTTGCGGGCAGTGTATCCAGTGTTTTTTTCAGTTCATCCGAACAGCTATCCGGATCGACATCGCAGCGCATCGTTTCCACTTGCTTGAGGATGGTCTTGGCATCGCTCTCGACCCCGTTCCACGCAACCGCGCTTTGCGTCACTGCAAAGCTGTAAACCGCATCGCCGCCCGCAACGAGCACGAGCAAACCTTCGCCCGGCGCGAGCGCTTTTTGCGCATCGGCCAGATCGAGCGGTTTGGGTGAGATGAGTTCGCGATAAGTCGGAAAGTCCTTGTCGATCCGCGCCTCGACGATAGCCAGCTTTGCAAGCGTCACCTCATAGTCGCTGCGCAATTTTGCAGCCTGCGCCATATCGCTGCGACCCAGCGCGGCAAGCAGTCCCTTGTCGATCTGTCCAGCGAGCGCAGCCAAGTCCTGTTCCTCACGCGCAACCGCCGCCAGCGCATCTGTGCCAGCCGATGCGCGCACCGCTGCATCCGCCATCGCTTGGGCCGACGCCGAACCGATAATGTCCTGCGCCGCACGGAAGGCATTGGGCTGCAAGTGGGGCCGTTCGCCGAGGGCTTTGATGGCGAGATCTGACGCAATGGCGAGATAGGACGAATAGATACCTGAAAGAGGATCGGATACGCCAAAATTTGTTCCCGCCCGCGAATGCGCACCTTGGCCGCCTGCGCTTGAACGTGCGTGCCGAGCACTCTCGACCGCCTTAGCTGAGGCCATCTCTGCTTCGTCATATCGGCCCTGTGCAGCGAGATTGTTGGCAACGCTGCTGTAACTTAAAGCCGTATCGGGATGGTTCTCACCAAGCACCGTGCGGGCAATGTCGAGCGCCTTGCGAAAAAGCGGCTCGGCTTCGCCGGTTCGGCCCTGCGCGTTGAGATCGCCCGCAAGATTATTATAGCCTAAAGCGGTTTCGGAATGGTTCTCGCCTAACACTGCTATGTAGATGTCGAGTGCCTTGCGGAGAAGAGGCTCGGCCTCACCATATCGCCCCTGCGCGCCGAGGCTAACCGCAACACTACCGTAGCTTTGAGCGGTATCGGGATGGTTCTCACCAAGCACCGTGCGGGCAATGTCGAGCGCCTTGCGATACAGTGGCTCGGCCTCGCCGTACCGGCCCTGTTCGTTGAGGTTATACGCGACATTGTTGTATCCTAATGCGGTATTGGGATGGTTCTCACCCAGTGCTGCGCGCCATATGTCGAGCGCCTTGCGATACAGTGGCTCGGCCTCGGCGTAGCGGCCTTGGAAACTCAGGTTGGCCGCGACGTTACTATAGCTTAAAGCGGTTTCGGGATGGTTCTCGCCTAACACTGCTGTGTAGATGTCGAGCGCCTTGCGGAGAAGAGGCTCGGCCTCGCCGTACCGACCCTGATTGTCGAGAATATACGCAACATTGTTGTAGCTTGCAGCGGTGTAGCGATGGTTCTCGCCGAGTACCGCTCGATTGATGTCGAGCGCCTTGCGATACAGTGGCTCGGCCTCGCCGTACCGACCCTGTGCGTTGAGGTTATACGCAACACCATTGTAGCTTTGAGCAGTATCCGAATGGTTCTCGCCACGCACCGCGCGGTCAATTTCTAGCGCCTTGCTGTAAAGCGGCGCAGCTTCTCCGTATTTTCCCTCATGGTTAAGGTTGGATGCGGCACTACGGTAAATTGCAGCGGTATCTGGATGGTTCTCACCAAGCACCCTGCCGGCAATGTCGAGCGCCTTGCGATACAGTGGCTCGGCCTCGCCGTATCGGCCCTGCGCCTTGAGGCTGATGGCTAAGTTGAGATAGTTTTTAGCGGTGTCGGGATGGTTCTCACCAAGCACCCTGCCAGCAATGTCGAGCGCCTTGCGGTAGGCCGACTCGGCTTCCCTGTACTTTCCTTGTTCGTAAAGTGTGTCTCCTTGAGATGTAAGCGTTTCCGCGTCTTGCGCTGATGCCGCCTGCGCCTGAGCGGGGTGTGTCCCCATCGTTGACACCGCAAGTGTTGCCAGAGACGCCAAGCCAATCGTGCGAAACCAGACCAAGCCCTTTTTCCAATCACTTGCAAGATATTGAGCAGACTTATGGACTTCCAAATCGCTTGGCTATGGGATTCAGCGGGCGACACGACTGAACGGGAGGACGGTACAGTCCGCCATCCCAAAATCCTTGCCGATCTGATCAGGCGCAGGCCAGATTGCCGCAAAATTGCAACCCGTTGGGTCATTCTGGAATTGGCCGCCGAACGGCGGCAATGTTATCGTTGGCGGCCATTGCCATGCAAATAATTGATCCATCGAGTTTGCTCTTTATCCCCCTTTCTGTTCTTTCTTCTTGCGTAATAGGATTTGGGGTGCGAGCTGGCTTTGGTCACTCGATCGGCGCGTCCAGGTCGCAAGGATAGGGGGACGGGACAGCTGGATGGGGTTCCTGGACCCTGTGCAGCAGCACGTGGTGCGAAAGCGGCTGGCGTCTGTCGCCTCCTCAAGGATGCGACCTTTGCGCCTTGTCATCGTGCGAACGCGTCCGGGCCGGGCGGAGAGTGCTCCGTCATCACCCTGCAGGGGCTTTGGGGCCTTTTTCCTGCAGGACGGCGCCGGGCACAAAGGCGGTGCAGGAGACGGGGGTGCCGGTTACGCACTCCTGCAGCTTTGACCCACCAACGCAAAACACGCCGGACGCTCCCGCGTCCGCACCATGTGTCCCGTCCCCCTTCCTCCCAAGGGCGCATTCGTGTGCCCGGGGTAAACGCATCGACACGATTGGCCGTTATGCCTCGTCCTTCATGCCCTTGAATCCCTGAGCGATCACATACCATTCGGAGGAGCCCTTGCGGCTGGCGGGCGGCTTGGCGTGCTTGACGGTTGTGAAATTGCGCTTGAGCAGATCAACAAGATCGCTGTCCGATCCGCCCGCCAGCGATTTCGCAATGAAAGCCCCGCCCGGTTTCAGCACCTGGACTGCGAAATGGGCACCCGCTTCGACGAGTGCCATCGTCCGCAGATGATCGGTCTGCTGGTGGCCGACGGTATTGGCCGCCATGTCTGAAAGGACCAGATCGGCAGGGCCGCCCAGCGCCTCCGTCAGCCAGGCCGGAGCGGCATCGTCCATGAAATCCATCTGGGCAATGGTCACGCCATCGATCGGGTCAACCGGGAGGAGATCGATCCCGACGATTGCAGCAGCAGGGGATAGCCGGCGTACCACCTGGGACCAGCCACCCGGCGCGATGCCAAGATCGAAAATGCGTTTGGCGCCCTTGAGGAAGCCAAATTTCTCGTTGAGTTCTATCAGCTTGTACGCTGCCCGGCTGCGAAAGCCGTCCGCATGCGCGCGTTTCACATAGGGGTCATTCAGCTGGCGTGCGAGCCAGCGGGTCGAGGATGCGGTTCGCCCGCGCGCCGTCTTGACGCGGGTATGCCCGCCAGAGCCTCCTCTGCTCATCAGCGCGCTCCCTGTCGCATAAGCTGGCGCAGGATGCCTTCGCGAATCCCGCGATCCGCGACGCCAACGCGCGGTGCAGGCCAGATATCGAGGATCGCTTCCAATATGGCGCAACCGGCAACGACGAGATCGGCGCGCTCGTTCCCGATACAGGCCAGCTTGGCGCGTTCTGCGAGCGAACGGCGGGACAGGTCCGTGCTGATCCCGCGCATGGCTTCGCTTGGCACGATCAGGCCGTCGATCAGTTTGCGATCATAGCTTGGCAGGCCGAGATGAACGCTGGCGAGCGTGGTGACCGTTCCGCTGGTTCCCAATAATCGCAGCTCTGCCGTCTCTGCGGGCTGGCGTGCCGCAAATTTTGCAAAACTCTCCGCCACGCGGCCCCGCATCCGTTCATACGCCGCCAGCCGTTCATCGAGACCTTCGGGATCCGGGCCTTCGGACTCCGCCAGCGAAACCACACCCCAGGGCACGCTCAGCCAATCAAGGGTGCGCGGCTCCTCTCCGCTGGTATCGATAATGACAAGTTCAGTGGATCCGCCGCCAATGTCGAAGACGAGGGCAGGGCCGTCGCCATCTTCAAGCAGGCGATGACAGCCCACGACGGCAAGCCGCGCCTCCTCCTCTGCCGGTATCACGTCAAGCTTGATGCCGGTTTCCCGATAAACCCGATCAACAAATTCAGCCCCGTTATCGGCGCGACGGCAGGCTTCGGTCGCCACAGATCGTGCGAGGTAAACGTTGCGCTTCATCAGCTTGTCGGCGCAAATCGAAAGCGCGGAAACAGCGCGATCCATAGCGGCATCGCTCAGGCGGCCGCTCGCGCCAAGGCCTTCGCCAAGCCGAACAATGCGAGAGAAGGCATCGACAATGAAAAACTGGTCGCCATCCGGGCGTGCGATCAGCATCCGGCAGTTGTTTGTCCCGAGATCAAGCGCGGCATAGGAACGACGGGCCGGGAACCGGGCGCGATACCCGGCGTCTGGCCGGTTCGGCGGGGCGCTGCGTTCGCGGGTCTGCCGCGACGGCCCCTGGGCAACGGGTTGGGTCATGCCCGACAACTTTTCTGTTCTCCGCACGGCACATGCCGCCGGTACTTGGGTGCGACGCTAGTGCAGTTGGGAAAAAATCGCAAATTCGACTGATGGTATTCGATCCGCGCATCCCCTATGCGCTCCCGAAGCACGGAGTCCTTATGACCGAACCATCTCTCAAATCACTGGAAGCAGAGCGAAACCGGCTCTGGGCGGAAGCTCGTCTCAAGGGGCTGGCCAAGGACACACCGCAGCGCGAACGGATCGCCGAACTGGATGTCCAGATCCGCGAACGCAAGACTATCGCGCAGGGTTAGTGCGGCCGAGGCGTTGACTTCAGGCGGGCCTGGACCTATCTCGCCGCCAGCCTGATGCCCCGTCGTCTAACGGTAAGACACCGGACTCTGACTCCGTTTATTGAGGTTCGAATCCTCACGGGGCATCCAGCTTCTCGAACATGACAACGTTGGCGCAATCAGGCGGCTTGTTTGCGCTCGACCGGCTGTTCCTGGAGGAACTCCCTGATCAGGCGGATACACAGGTCCGCCTCGGCCATCAGGAAGAGATGACCGCCGCCCTTTATGACTTCCATGCGGGAATTGGGGATCAGGCTGTTGAGGAACTTGCCATTGATGAGTGGGACGATCCGGTCGTCATCTCCCATCATGATCAGCGTATCGGTCCGAAGCAAGGGCAACCATGGCGCGCTCGTCCAGCCGATCATGGCAGCGAGCTGATAGAAATAGCCCATTTTGGTCGGCGGCGTGATCTTCTCGACATGGGCATCGGCACCGCTATCAACGCCACCATAGAGCGTTTTGAAATTCTTGAGCATATAGTCGGGATCGATGTAGCGCCGTGGGTCAATCATCTTAGACAGCGCCGATAGCTTGCCCGGCATCATCAACATGCCGGCGGTCGTCGCGACAAGGACCAACCGGTTGACGCGCGATCCGAACTGTATCGCATATTGCTGCGCAAGCCCGCCGCCCCAGCTTATTCCCATGACATCGACCATGTCATAGCCAAATTGATCGAGCAGCAGATCGGCGATCCGCGCCATCATCCATGGGCGATACGGCACTGCAGGGTCGGGCGAGCCGCCGACCCCGGGCATATCGAAGGTCACGAAATCGCGCTCCGGCATCTTCTCGGCAAGCGGTGCGATCAGTTCGAGGTTGGCACCGATGCCGTTGAAGAAAAGCATCGGTAACTGGTCACTTTTACCGCTCATCCACCGCGCAACCCGGACGGTTCTCCCGTCGATTGTTTGCATCGAAATCTGAGGCGAGACGATCTTTGTCATCAATTGTCCTGACTTAACCAAGGGCATATTCGCCCGGGGCGGGTCCAACCGGCTTATAGGATTTATTCCCTAATTTTTTTGGTGCAGCAACCTGTTTTCCGGAGCGCTCCTGCAACCACTTCATCCAATAAGGCCACCAACTACCTGCGGTCTCCTCGGCTCCCGACAGCCATTTTTCCGGCGTCTTCGGCATCGCGCCACCGGCACGATAGAATTTTGCCTTGGGGTTTCCTGGCGGATTGAGGATCGCCTGAATATGCCCGGAATGCGACAGGACAAACTCGATATTCCTTGAACCGAACAACTGGGTTGATCGATAACATGCCTTCCACGGCGTGATGTGGTCGGTTACGCCTGCCATGATGAAAAGGTCACAATCCACCTTGGTCAGATCAACCGCATGGCCAGCGATTTCAGAGGTGCCCGGGTTCGCAAAAGGCTGTTCCTCGTATACCCTGAGATAATCCGAATGGAGTGCTGCCGTAAGATTTGTCGAATCATTGTTCCAGAACAGGATGTCGAACGCGGGCGGGTCTTCGCCATGAAGGTAATTGTTGATGACATAGTTCCACACCAGGTCATTCGGGCGCAGCCACGCAAAGGTTCGGGCCAGCGATGAGCCCTCCAATATTCCCTTCTTGGCTGAACGTTCGCGCGCCAGCTTGATGCCATGTTCGGATACAAGTGCACCGGCCTCGCTGTCATTACGTTGCGGGTGCAGAACGCAAACCATCAACGTCGCCGAATTGATTCGATCATCCTTCATGGACTTGAGACGCGAAAGCAGGGTCGCCGTTGTAATCCCGCCGGAGCAGGCGCCAGCGACATTGACCTTCCTTGAACCGGCCACATCCGCGATGATATCCAGCGCCTTCATGATCGCCTCGACATAATCGTCCAGTCCCCAATCGCGATGCTCGACCTGCGGATTGCGCCAGCTGATCAGGAATGGTTGGATGCCATGGGCAAGCTCGTAACGGATGATGCTCTTCTCTGGCGTCAAGTCGTTGATATAGGCCTTGTTGATCTGCGGCGGGATGATCAGCAGTGGGATTTCATGGACCTGTTCAGTTGATGCCTGATACTGGATCAGCTCCATGATCTCGTTGCGGTAGATGACAGCGCCTGGCGATGTCGCGATATTTTCGCCGATCTTGAATGGCCGTGAATCGACCTGGCTGACGATGCCATCATTGTGCACCATATCGTTATACGCATTTTTCAAACCGCGGATCAGCGATCCTCCGCCGGTTTCAACCGCTTTCTTGATCGCCGAAGGGTTGCCGGCAAGCGTGTTGGTCGGCGCCAGTGAATCGATGATCATGCCCGAAACGAAATTGGCACGAGCGCGTTCAAGCTCATCAAGGTCCAGATCGGTAATCCAGCGTTCGACGCTGTGTTGCGCGGCAAGATAATATTGCATGCCCATCCGGTAGAACGGGTTCTTGGTCCATGCCGCATCGAGGAATCGCTTGTCCTTGGGACCCGGTGCGATGTCCGATTTGTTGGTCAGAATCTTGATCACATCGTTGGTGAACATCCGCGCATGTTTGATCGTCGTTGTCGGTTTTGAGGCCGTTTCACGCAGCATCACACTAACCGCGCCCAGAAGATCTTCGCGAGCCAGGCCCACGATTGGATTCAGCGCAACATTGGCATCCTCGCTGCTACCCAGATCAACCCCTTTTTTTGCCATTCTCGCATCCCATCATTTTTTCCATAATGAGCGAGAATGCAGGCAAGTCAATTTTTGCGCTGATATCCGCCAAGAAAACTGATCCACCTGCGTGGCCGGGTACCGTTCCAGACCGGTCAACCCGATTGTTTCCGAACGAAAGGATAGCGCATTTGCGCCCAATAGCCGTTGGGTACATCCTCGGGCACGCCATAATTATCCGGCCATTTTCCGGGCGGAAGGTAAAAAGTGCCGAACAGCTTGTCGAGCAGCGGCAGATGGATCGCGAAATTCACGTCGACTGCCTCTTTCTCAAGCCCGTGATGCCAGTGATGGAAACGCGGCGTCGCGACCCAATGGCCAAGCTGGTTGAAATCGCCCCGCAGATTGGCGTGGAGTAGCGAGGAATAAATGTACACGAACGCGACATAGGCCTGCATCACCGATGGGCTGAAGCCCAAGGTGAACAGGGGAAGCGACGTCACCCCGCGCAGCAGGACGACCTCGACGAAATGCATTCGCGCACCCGCGAGCCAATCCATCGCCTTGGCTGAATGATGGACGGCATGGAATCCCCAAAGGAAGGGGACGCGGTGGAAGATGCGATGATACCAATACTGGAACAGGTCGGAGAGCAGGATGACGAGCAGGAATTGCACGACCCAGGGCAGCGAGGCAACGCCCGCGCGGAACGCCTCCCAATTGCTTGTATTCGCATTGATGATCGTCGAAGGGGCGAGTGCGAGGAACGTAAAAATCTGCACGAGCATCGAGCTGATCAGATAATAGAACAAATCCTCACGCCACTCGATACGGAACAGGCGCTGCGCCTTGCGGTGCGGGAAAATCCGCTCGATCGGCGCGAACATCAGTCCGGTGACGAGCAGGTTGACCATGAAGAAATCGAGCCCGAAAAAGATACCCCAGTCATGCGTTTCAGCCGGTTGGACATTGGCACCGCCCAGCAGGGCAGCGACTATTCCGATCCCCAACGCCGTAAAACCCATCGCCTTGCGCGGGCGCAACAACAGGCTGAGCAGGGCAAGACCATAAGAGGCCAGCAGGACAAGGTGGACGAAGACGCGGAAGCCCGCCCAGTTCTTGACGGTCTGAAGCTCGGGCGTCGCGAAATATTCCGGGTAGCGCAGCGCCACGACCATGCCGCAACCGATGATCGCGAATAGCAGCGCAAAAAAGCCCGAGAACCAGCCGCTGCCGAAGCCACGCACTTCAATCGGAGATTCCAGATCGTGCTGTAGTCTTTCAAGGAAACCCTGTTTTTTGCTCATGCTGCCCCCGCTACAATGGCCGCCCATCCGGCTTCGTCTATCACTTTGATCCCCAGTTCTGCCGCCTTTTTGAGCTTTGTTCCAGCTCCCGGGCCTGCGACGACCAAATCGGTCTTGGCCGAGACCGACCCCGACGTCTTCGCTCCCAGGGCTTCGGCCTGCGCCTTGGCCTCGTCGCGGCTCATCGTTTCGAGGCTGCCGGTAAAGACCACAGTCTTGCCGCTGACCGCTGACGCACGGATGTTTGAGACATAGGCGGGTGGCGAGACTTCCGACAGAAGGTCGTCCCACGCGTTGCGATTGTGCGGTTCATGGAAGAATGCGACCAGCGCCTGCGCTACGATTGGGCCGATCCCGTCGATGGCCGTCAGTTCGGCAAGGGCGTCGTCATGCCGCGCGGTTTCGGCAATCGCTTCGACCGTGCCGATTGCCTTGACCAGATCGCGCGCCGTGACCACGCCGACATGGCGGATGCCCAGCCCGAAGAGGAAACGACCCGGATCGGGCGTGCGCTTCGCCTCGATGGCGGCGAGCATATTGTCGACCGACTTCTCCTTCCAGCCTTCCCGCGTCAGGATTTCTTCGCGGTGTGTGTGGAGGCGGAAGATGTCGGCAGGGCTGTGAAGCCAGTCCAGCCCGAAAAACTCCTCGATTGTCTTTTCGCCCAGCCCTTCGATATCGAGCGCGGGGCGGGAGACGAAATGCTTGAGCCGCTCGATGCGCTGCGCAGGGCAGATAAGGCCGCCGGTGCAGCGCACATCGACTTCGCCCTCCGCCGCCACCGCTTCGGAGCCGCATTCCGGGCAGGTCTCGGGAAAAGCAAAAGCAGGCCGATCCTCATCGCGGGTCAGGTTGTCTGCGATCTGCGGGATGACATCTCCTGCGCGTTGGACGACTACACGATCCCCCGGACGCACGCCGAGCCGTCCAATCTCGTCGCGATTGTGCAGTGTGACGTTTGAGACGACCACCCCGCCAACCGTGACCGGCTGGAGGCGCCCGACCGGCGTCAGTTTGCCTGTCCGCCCGACCTGGATGTCGATGGAAAGCAGGGTCGTCTGTGCCTGCTCGGCCGGGAATTTGTGTGCAATCGCCCAGCGCGGAGCCTTTGCGACAAACCCCAGCCGCGCCTGCCAGTCGAGCCGGTTCACCTTGTAGACGACGCCGTCAATATCGAACGGCAGGTCGGAGCGGGCGGCCTCGATTGCAGCATATTGGGCGAGCGTTGCTTCGACCGTGTCGGTCACGACGAAGCGCTCGTCGACTGGCAACCCCCATGCTGCAATCGCGTTCATAACCCCTGCTTGCGTATCGGCCGGAAGTGCCGACGCTTCTCCCCATCCATGCGCCAGAAAGCGCAGCGGGCGGGCTGCTGTGATGCTTGAATCCTTCTGACGCAGCGACCCTGCCGCAGCATTGCGCGGGTTCGCAAAGAGCTTTCCGTCCGCTTTTTGCTGCGCAGCATTGAGTGCAGCAAAATCGCTCTTCGCCATATAAATCTCGCCACGGATTTCGAAGGTGTCGGGGATCGTCGCCCCTGCGCAGGCAGGGGCCTGTGTGACGCTTTGGCTCCCGACTCCCAAAGAGGCCCCTGCCTGTGCAGGGGCGACTCCAAGCTGCTGAGGAATATCGGCTATCGTGCGCACATTGGCGGTGACATCCTCTCCGACCGTTCCGTCGCCGCGGGTGGCGGCCAATACCAGCCGCCCCTTTTCGTATCGGAGCGAACAGGAGAGGCCGTCAATCTTGGGCTCAGCAGTCAGCGCGACCGGCGTACCGTCAGCGAGATTGAGGAAACGCCGAACCCGCCCGACAAAATCCGCGACCTCCTCTGCGTCGAACGCATTGTCGAGACTGAGCATCGGTTTTGCGTGGGAAACCTTGGACAGATGCGAAGCAGGCGCGGCCCCCACCAGCTTCGACGGGGAGTCCTCGCGGATGAGGTGCGGGAAGGCAGCTTCAAGTTCGGTGTTGCGACGGACGAGCGCATCATAATCCGCGTCGCTGATCTCCGGCGCATCCTCGGTATGGTAGCGCGCCGAATGATAGGCAATCTCGCGCGCGAGGCGTTCCAGTTCGGCAGCGGCTTGGGCTTCGGTCATAAAACCTCCAGCAACCGCCCAGCCTGAGCCCGCGCCTCATCCGTCACTTCCGCCCCAGACAGCATCCGCGCGATTTCCTCTCTCCGCTGCCCTTCATCGAGCGTGCGGACGCCGGTGCGGGTGACGGTGCCGTCGGAGGATTTGGCGATTAGGAGGTGCGTGTCTCCTCGCGCCGCCACCTGCGGGCTGTGGGTGACGACGATGACTTGCGCGCCCTCGGCCAGCCGTGACAGGCGGTCTCCGATAGCGGAGGCCACGGCGCCACCCACGCCGCGGTCGATCTCGTCGAAGATCATTGTTGCCGCGCCGCCCTGCTCGGCGAGCGCGACCTTCAGCGCGAGGATGAAGCGAGAGAGTTCGCCGCCGCTGGCGATCTTGATCAGTGGCCCGAACGGCGCGCCGGGGTTGGTCGAGATTTCGAATTCGACGCGGTCCATGCCATGCGGTCCCCATTGGGGCTCGGCAAGCGGGGCAACCACAGTCTTGAAGCGGGCAGAGTCGAGTTTCAGTGGCGCAAGCTCTGCCGCTACAGCGACATCCAGTCTCGCGGCCGCTGCAATCCGCTGTTCGCTGAGCGCCGTGGCGGCTTTGCGATAGGAGTCGCGGGCAGCAGACAGCGCGGCATCAAGCCGTGCCAACCCCTCGCTCCCGGCCTCAATCGCGTCAAAACGCTCTGCCAGTTCCTCGGTGAGCGCAGCCAGGTCATCGGGCTGAACGCGGTGCTTGCGTGCCAGCCCGCGCAGTTCGAACAGCCGCGCCTCGTCCGCCTCAAGTGCAGCGGGATCGTAAGCCAACGCCCGCCCCGCGTCGCGAAGGCGGTCCTCTGCCACCGAACCTTCGCTGATCGCGCCATCGACCGCGACCAGCGCTTCGGCAAGGGTGGGATGATCGCCCGCAATCCGGTCGAGGATGCGCGCGGCCTGTCGCAGCTTTGATAAGCCGCCTTCGCTGCTTTCGATCAGGTCGCTGATCTGGTTGAGTTCGTCTGCAATCTTCTGGCCACGCTGCATCGTCGCGCGGCGTTCGGCGAGTTCGGCTTCTTCGCCGGGTTCGGGGGCGAAGGCGCGGAGCTCGGCGACCGCATGTTCGAGCCATTCGCGATCGCGCTCGGCATCGGCCAGCGCCGTGCGTGCGGTTTCGAGCGCGACCTCGGCCTTGCGCATTGCGTCATAGGCGGTAGCGACTTGTGTGGTTTCAGCATTGGCAAAGCTATCGAGCAGCGCGCGATGGCCGCGCGGATTGATCAGCCCGCGGTCGTCATGCTGGCCGTGGATTTCGACCAGCATCCCGCCCAGTTCGCGCAGAAGTGCTGCAGAGACCGGTTGGTCATTGACAAAGGCCCGGCTGCCGCCATCGGCCTTGACGGTGCGTCTTATGATCAATTCCTCGCCGGAGCCAAGGATCAGGTCGTTCATCGACAGCAGGGCCAAGGCTTCGGCGGAGGGTTCGAAACTGGCGGTGACGCTGGCCTGGGTGACGCCCTGCCGGACCAGCCCGCTATCGGCACGATCACCCAGCGCCAGCCCCAGCGCATCGAGCAGGATCGATTTGCCCGCGCCCGTCTCTCCTGTCAGCACGCCAAGGCCGGTGGCAAAATCAAGGTCAAGCGCCTCGATCAGCACGACATCGCGGATCGACAGGCGGGTCAACATCGGATTGCAACCCTCAGGCGGGATGCTTCTGCATCAGTTCAAAAGCCCGCTCATACCATTTGCTGCCCGGATAATTGGCGCCGAGCACCGCTGCGGCCTTCTTGGCTTCTTCGGGAATGCCGAGCGCCAGATAGGCCTCGGTCAGCCGCATCAGTGCTTCGGGTGTGTGGCTTGTGCTGTCATATTTGTCCACAACTGTGCGGAAACGAACCACAGCCGCGAGCCAAAGCGCGCGACGTTCATAGAAGCGGCCGATTTCCATTTCCTTGCCGGCGAGATGGTCCCGGATGAGATCGATCTTGAGGCGCGCATCGGCCGCATAGCGGCTGCCGGGATAGCGCCGAATCAACTCACCCATTGCATCAAGCGCCTGTTGGGTAATCCGTTGGTCGCGTGTCACATCCGTGATCTGCTCATAGTAATTGAGCGAGATCAGGTAATAGGCGTAGGGCGCGTCGCGGTTGCCAGGGTGAATGGAAAGAAACCGCTGGGCCGAATTGGTCGATTCGGTGAAATCCTTGGCCATATAATAGCTGAACGCACTCATGAGCTGCGCGCGGCGCGCCCAGATCGAATAGGGATGCTGGCGTTCGGTTTCGTCGAACAGCAGCGCCGCCAGCTTGAACTGGCCGCGATCCAGCCTGTCCTTGGCCGCTGTGTAGAGCGTGTCCACATCGCGCGCGACATAGGACGTATCGCGTTTGGGGCCGCTTCTTGCACAACCGGATAGGGGAACGATCACCGCAAGGGCTGCAATCAGGGCGACGGGCTTTGAAGGAAAGATACGCATGGGCGAGCGTCTTAGCTTTAGTTCGCCGCTTCGCCAAGCGCCGAGATTGTGTTGTTTAACCCTTTTCCGATATGGGCTGTCGGATGGTTTCCGCGCGTCTTTCAACCATCCGCGTCGAAAAGCCCTGGGGCAGGCATAGGCTCTGGCCGGGATTCGCCGATCCTGCGCCGGATGGCATGCCCGTGGGCGAGATCTGGTTTGACGCTCCATCCGGTAACGATCCCGAATTGCTGGTCAAATATCTGTTCACCAGCGAGAAACTCTCAATCCAGGTGCATCCCGATGATGCGCAGGCGAGGGCGAAGGGTTTTGCACGCGGCAAGGATGAAGTGTGGGTCGTCCTCGATGCGGCGCCTGAGTCCAGAATTGCCCTTGGCACCATTCGACCCCTGTCGCGTGAAGAACTCCGCGCCGCCGCATTGGACGGGAGCATCGAGGCGCTTGTCGACTGGAAACCCGTCGTTGCCGGAGATGTCATTTATTCACCCGCCAACACGATTCACGCAATCGGTGCCGGGATCACGCTGATCGAAGTCCAGCAAAATGTCGATCTGACATACCGCTTGTATGACTATGGTCGTCCGCGTGAGCTTCACCTCGAGGACGGCGTGTCCGTGTCCGATCCTGTCCCGTTTGCAATACCCGCTTTGGGCAGAGAAATATCACGGGGACGTCAGGTGCTGGCGTCGTCCGGGAAATTCATACTGGAGCGCTGGACTTGGAGCGGCGCGCGAGAGTTGAAACTGGATGGGGATGGCTGGCTTGTTCCTATCATCGGCTCGGGTCGGCTAGACGGATCGACTTTCGTTGCGGGCGAATGCTGGATGATCGAAAAGACGGCAAACGTCTCGATCGATCCTGATAGCGTTATCCTGTTCGCCAGCCCGCGCCCGTTTACGCTCGCCTGATGCTGCGTGTCCTGACACTTTCCACACTGTTTCCAGATGCGTCGCGCCCACGCTTCGGGCCTTTTGTCGAACGCCAGACATTGGGGCTGGCAGCGCATCCGGATGTCGATTTGCGTGTGGTTGCACCGATTGGTCTTCCACCTTGGCCATTTGCGAGTCTCGGGAGTTATCCGTCATTACGCAGCTTGCCGGACCGCGAAGTCTGGAAAGGGCTTGATGTCCTTCGACCCCGGTTTCTCCACGTTCCGGGCACCGCGGGTCGATTCGATTCCGCCCTGCTGGCACGCGCCTTGTTGCCAAGGCTGAATCGATTGCGCGATGAATTCCCGTTCGACGTTATCGATGCCCAGTTCTTTTTCCCCGACGGGCCGGCAGCGATAACCCTGGGTAAGGCGCTGGACGTGCCGGTTTCGATCAAGGCACGCGGAAGCGATATCCATTTCTGGGGCCGACGCCGGGCAACACGTGGCCAGATCCTCTCAACAGGAAAAGCTGCTGACGGGGTGCTTGCGGTATCCTCGGCGCTCAAGGCAGACATGGTTGAGATGGGCATGCCGGAAGGTCGTATCCGTGTGCATCATACCGGTGTCGATCTCGACCTTTTCAAGCCCGTTGACCGGAAAGCGGCCAAGTCCGCACTGGGAATTGCCGGGCCACTGATTGTCTCGGCCGGAACGCTCAGCACGCGCAAGGGGCAGGGTTTCTTGATCGAGGCACTTGCTGACTTGCCCGAAGCCGTTCTGGTGCTGATAGGGAGCGGGCCGGAGCGTGCTGCCTATGTGGCGCGGGCTGCGGCGCTCGGCCTGGCCGATCGCGTCCGCTTTACGGGTTCGATCGGGCATGAGGAATTGGCCGGCTGGATGGGCGCGGCCGACGCAATGGTTCTGCCGTCTGAGTCCGAAGGGCTGGCTAATGTCTGGGTTGAGGCGCTGGCCTGCGGCACGCCGCTTGTCATCACCGATGTGGGCGGCGCGCGCGAAGTTGTCGAAAGTCCCGTTGCAGGCCATCTCGTGCCGGCCGAACCCGGCGCGATCAGCAACGCGATTCGTGACCTTCTAGACCATCCGCGCGACCCGTTGTCTGTCCGCAAGATTGCAGAGCGTTTCACTTGGGAAGCCAATACCGGCGCTCTCTATGCGCATCTGGCATCGCTTATTTGATGAAGCCTTCCGGCTTTGCAGTCCGCTCATTAAGGCCAATCGGTATGGCAGGGATGAAACTGTTCGGCCCGACCTTCAGCCAGATCAGCATCGGTGCCGAGACATAGATTGACGAAAACGTACCGATCACGATTCCAAGAAGCATGGCAGCCGTGAAGCCAAAGCTGACATCCGGGCCCAGTACCAGCAGGATCGTCAAGGTCAGGATCAGCGAGAGCGACGTCACGATCGTGCGCGACAAGGTTTCGTTGACGGACATGTTGAGTAACGGCTCAATCTCCATCTTGCGCCATTTTTTCAGGTCTTCGCGAATCCGGTCATAAACGACAATCGTGTCGTTCAGCGAATAACCGATGATCGTGAGGATCGCGGCGACAACATTCAGGTCGAACTCCAGTTGAGTCAGCGAAAAGAAGCCGAAGGTCAGGACAACGTCATGAAACAATGTGAACAGGGCACCGACGCCGAACTGCCATTCGAAGCGGAACCAGATGTAAAACGCGATGCCCAGCATCGCCAAAGTCAGGGCAATGGCGCCGGTGCGCAGCAATTCGGCAGAAACCTTGCCCGAAACTGCTTCAACATTGTCGAAACGCGCGTCAGGGTATTTCGCCGATATTGCGGTGCGGACCGTCTTCACCGCGGCGTCTGTGGCTTCCTTGTCGCCTTCCGGCAAATGCATGCGGATCGCGACCTTCTTCTCGTCGCCAAATTGTTGCACCGAGGCTTCACCCAGACCAAGACTACTCACACGCGTGCGCAAGTCTTCCACCTGGGCAGGCGCTGCGAACGTTATCCGAAATTGCTGCCCTCCCGAAAAGTCGACACCGAGATTGAGGCCCCTGACAGCAACAAGCGCCACCGAACCGACGAGCAGCAAGATCGATAGGCCCATCGCCCACCAGCGATACGAGAGGAAGGGAACATTGGTGTTGTCCCGGACAAGTTTTATTGGGCGCATTGTTGCTGGCCTTTAAATGTTCAGTTCGCGCGGACGCGCACGCTTGAGATGCTCGGAAACCATCAGGCGAGTGAATGTCACTCCGGTAAAGACCGATGTCGCAATTCCAAGCGAAAGCACGACGGCAAAGCCTCGAATTGGACCAGAGCCGAACCAGAACATGATGACTGCCGAAATGACGTTGGTAATGTTCGCATCAAAAATCGCGCTACGGGCTTCTTTGTACCCGAACTCACACGACGCAAGCGTATTGCGACCGCGCCTGACTTCCTCCCTGATCCGTTCAAAAATCAGCACGTTTGCATCGACCGCCGCACCGATCGTCAGCACGAAGCCGGCAATGCCAGGCAAGGTAAGCGTTGCGTTGAAGATCGACATTGCGCCCAGGATCAGGAGCGCATTGAGGAACAGGGCGATCGTCGTGTAAACGCCAAAGCGCATGTAAGTCATGATCATGAAAGCCATCAGCGCGATCGTTGCGACCACGCCAGCGATGACGCCTTTTCGGATTGAATCGGCACCCAGTTCCGGGCGAATCGTGCTTTCTTCGATGACCTTAAGGGCCACGGGCAGTTTTCCCGAACGGAGCTGGACGGCAAGCTGGTTGGCACTTTCGACTGTGAAATTACCCGAGATCTGGGCACGGCCGCCAAGGATTGGCTCATTGATATTCGGGGCGGAAATCACGCTGTTGTCGAGGATGATCGCAAAGGGCTTGCCAACATTGTCCTGTGTTGCCCGAGCGAAACGGCGCCCGCCCTGACCATCAAAAGTGATGTCGACATTCGGGCGATTGTCTCGTTGGTCATAGCTCTGGTTAGCGTTGATGAGCTGGTCTCCCGAGACCATCACGCGCCGTTGGACGGCGATCCTCTTGGCGCCGTTCGGATCGTCCGGATAGGGAAGAACCTGGCTTCCAGGCGGCGCATTGCCCAGGGCAACCTGTGCAGGATCGGCATTGAGATCTACCAGCTTGAATTCGAGCTTTGCCGTCTTGCCAAGTGTATCTTTCAATTGCTGTGGATCCTGCAAGCCCGGCACCTGGACAAGGATGCGGTCGGTTCCCTGACGGACGACGGTCACATCCTTCGTTCCTTCCGGATCGATCCGTTTCAGGACGACTTCGCGCGCGGTATCCATCGCATTGTTGACCTCTTTGTCGAGGCCGGCGGCAGTCGGGGTCATGACGATCCGGTTGCTATCGCGCACCGCGACGTTCCAGTCGCGCTGTCCGGTTACGCCAATTCCTGTGGTCAGGGTGCGTACCTGTTCGACAGCGGAATCGACCTGCCGCGCGTCACGCACGAAGAAGGAAAGTTCAGTTCCGGTCGTCGAAATGTCGCCAATTTCAATCCTTGGATCGGCGCGACGCATTTCGGTGCGGACACTTTCTTCCATCCGTTCGAACCGCTGCTTTGAAACGTCGCGAATATCGGCTTCGAGCAGAAGGTGGCTGCCTCCCGCGAGATCGAGGCCAAGGTTGATCCGTGTGTTGGCAAACTTGGCAGGCAGATATTGGGTAACACTCGATGGGAGGATGCTCGGGAGCGCAAACGCCACTCCAATCACCATCGTCAAGATCGTGAGCCAAAACTTCCAACGGGGAAAATCAAGCATCCCGGGTTCAGTCGTTTGCTGGCTTGGAGGATCCGAGCGGCGTAATATCCGACAGGGTTGCCTTGACAGCCTTGACCTTCACGCCGCTCGCGATCTCGACTTCGACAATATCGCCCTCGACCTTGGTGACTTTGCCGACAAGGCCACCGCCGGTTACAATGCTATCGCCCTTTTTCACGGCATCGATCATGGCACGATGCTGCTTTGCACGTTGCTGTTGCGGGCGGATTAGCAGGAACCAGAAGATCACAAAGATGAGCGCAAGCGGCATCATCTGGATGAAAAAGGCAGTCGCTCCTCCAGGGGCGGCGGCTCCTGCAGCGGCCTGAGCATATGCGGGTGTAATGAGCATCCAAAATCCAGTTTCAGAAAGTAAGGGGAAGTATCCCGGTGATTGATGGCGCGCCTAACAAATCGAGGCTAACCGCGCAACAAGCACGTCAAATGGGGCAGCGAAGGAGAGAATGCAATGATCGTTGTTATGGGGCACGCGAAAATGGCACCCGGCGAAATCGACCGGTTGGCCGATGCAATGGCGGAGCAGATCGCGGCGACCCGCGCCGAAGACGGGTGTCTGCATTATGCCTACTCCCGCGATGTGTTGGAACCGGACACAATGATCATCACCGAACGCTGGCGCGACAATGCGGCCATTGCCGCCCACTTCGCCAGCCCCCACATGGCGGTGTTCAACGCAGTTCTGGCCAGTGCCAAAGTGTTGGAAGTCAGCGTCAAGGCCTATGAAAATGGCGAAGTGCGAACGTTGATGGGGCAATAATGGGATATCTATAAATCCTCCCCATCGGGGGAGGGGAACCGCGAAGCGGTGGAGGGGGCTCAGACCAAGAAACGCGTGGCAGCGCGGTGCCGCCTTCGTGGCTTTCTTTGGTGGCTCCCTCTCCGTCAGGCTTCGTCTGCCACCTCTCCCGGGAGGAGAGGATTTTTCCCAAAACAAAACGGCCCCGGGTTTCCCCGGGGCCGGATTGTATAGGCAATGGCAGAAGCCGTTTAACGCTTCGAGAACTGGAAGCTCTTGCGGGCCTTGGCCTTGCCGTATTTCTTGCGCTCGACCGTACGGCTGTCGCGGGTCAGGAAGCCTGCGGCCTTCACGAGCGGACGAAGCGTCGGTTCATATTTGGTCAGTGCCTGCGCGATGCCATGCTTCACGGCACCAGCCTGTCCCGAAAGCCCGCCGCCCTTGACGGTGGCGATAACATCGAACTGCTCGGTGCGTTCGGCAATCGCGAACGGCTGGTTGATGACCAAGCGCAACGTCGGGCGTGCAAAATAGGCCGTCTGATCACGGCCATTGACGATGATGCGACCGGTACCCGGCTTCAGCCAGACACGGGCAACTGCATCCTTGCGGCGCCCTGTGGCGTAGGAACGGCCCTGCGCATCGATCTCACGTTCACGAAGGATGGCAAGTGTCGATTTGACAACGGGTGCCGGCGGAGCGGCCTCCTCAGCGGGCGCCTCGGTCACGACGGCAGGAGCGGCAGATGTCAGATCCTTCAGATCTGCAAGCGATTGACGGGTATCTTCGGACATTATGCCCCCACCTTGTTCTTGCGGTTACGAGCCGCGATATCGAGAAATTCCGGGTTTTGCGCGGCGTGCGGATGCTCGGTGCCCGAGAAGATACGCAGGTTGCGCATCTGCTGACGACCAAGCGGTCCGCGTGGGATCATGCGTTCGACAGCCTTTTCAAGGATACGCTCAGGAAAGCGACCTTCGAGGATCTTTCCAGCCGTGACGCCCTTGATTCCGCCCGGATAGCCGGTGTGCCGGTAGTAAACCTTCTGGTCGAGCTTGCGCCCGGTGAATTTAATCTTGTCCGCGTTGATCACGACAACATTGTCGCCGCAATCGACATGTGGCGTGAAGCTTGGCTTGTGCTTGCCGCGCAGGACGTTCGCGATGATCGTGGCCGCGCGACCAACAACCAGACCGTCGGCATCAACCAGATGCCATTTCTTTTCGACTTCAGCCGGTTTGACCGACTTGGTCGTTTTCATCAGAGCCTTCATGGCGCCCAACTTTCCGAGGGTGACCTCATTTAAAACGAAAACGCGCGAGCGTTGCGGCCCGCGTCGATGCCGGCCCTTTTGCAGCGAACGTCTCGGAAGTCAAGGATGCAGGCGGGTTTTGAAACGGGTATTATAATACCGGAATCTTTTTTGATTGACTGCATCCATTGATTATCGATGCCGGTATACTGTAAATATGGGAAAAGGGCGCCACTCATGACGATGGATCTGGCAATCGGGCTTTCACTGCCGCTTATGTTTTTTGCAATGATGGCGCTCGAACCGGTGATCGGAACCGGTCGCGCAATGCCCAATGTGCGAAGATGGCGATGGATTGGCGCAGCAGCCCTGTTCGTCACATTACTGTGTAACGCCTTGCTCCCGCTTGTACTGCTGCCCGTCCTCCCGAAACTACACGTTATAAATCTCGCCGACTGGGGGTATTGGGCGGCGCTGCCCGTTGTCGTCCTGACGACCTTTTTCACATATTGGTCCCATCGCATTCAGCATCGCTTCGACGCGCTCTGGCGCCTTGGCCATCAATTGCATCATGGGGTCGCGCGGGTCGACATAGCATCGGCGATGATCTTTCACCCGATTGATGTCACCGTTCAGGTCACTATGACATTGCTGGCGGGGGTTTTGCTTGGCGCGAGCCCCGAGGCAGTGGCGATTGCGGGCGGCCTCGGATTCTTCATTGCCTTGTTTCAACACTGGAATATTACGACTCCGCGCTGGGTCGGCTTTGTCATCCAGCGCCCCGAGGCCCATATGCTTCATCACGAGCGCAATGTTCACGCCCGTAATTTTGGTGACATGCCGGTTTGGGATATCATGTTCGGAACCTTTGCCAACCCGCTTCGCGCTGACGTGCCGGTCGGGTTTTCGCCAGACGCGATGCGACGATGGATGGCCATGATCGCATGCGTTGATGTGAACAAGGGCGCAGGCCGCGAAAGGCTCTAGGCAGCGAAAGTCACGCCAGTCATTTTCTCGGATGCTGACCACAGCGCCGCCGCCTTTTCCCGATCGATGGCGTGTTCCCGAACCCCGATATAGGGGTGCATACTTTCATTCCAGATCGCTGCGATATTGCAGTCCTCGCAATAGACCCCGCCTTCACCTTCAAGCAGCGGCGAGACCGCACACCAGACGCTCGTCGCCGCACCTTCTTCGGTCGATTTGAAGAGTGGATTGGCGTTTCCATCCTTGTCGAACCAACCCATTGCGATCTGCTCTTCCATTGTCAGATGGCGCTGAAGCGGCGTCTTGATCCCACCAGGATGGACCGCGAAAGCACGTATCCCAAATTCCTTGCCGATTTCGTCAAGGTGGATTGCGAACAAGGCGTTGGCCGATTTGGCCTGGCCATAGGCGGTCCACTTTTCATATTCACGTGTGTTGAAATGGGGATCTGCGAAGTCAACGCCCCCACGGGCGTGGCCGATTGAGGACAGAACAACGACACGCGTTCCGGCTCCGGCTGCTTTGAGCAAGGGCCAGATGCGGGCGGTCATCTGGAAATGCCCGAGATGATTGGTTGCGAACTGGCTTTCATAACCGCGGGCATCGCGAGCAAGCGGGCAGGCCATGATTGCCGCGTTGTTGATCAATATATCGAGCTTTGAGGTTTTGGTCGCGAGTTCGCCAGAAAAACTGTCAATCGATGCCGGATCGGACAGATCGAGCTGGAGGATCGTGACGTCACCCTTCACACCTTCAAGGTCTGCTGCAGCAACCTCAGGGCGACGCGCGGCTACGAACACTTTCGCGCCAGCTCCGGCAAGCGCTCGGACGGTCTCGAGCCCCAGTCCGGAATAGCCGCCCGTGACGAGCGCCGTCTTGCCGGTCAGGTCGATTCCCGAAATCACGTCCATCGCGGTAGAGCGCATGCCAAAGGGTGAAGCGATGGGCATTTGTACGGTCACGAGGCTCTCTCCTTGTTTCGGCCCAGAATATGCACACCCCACGCGGTCGCTGCAACGACAAGTGCGCCAACGGCCTGATGGAGGACGGCAACGGGAATGCTGACGCCGGTCATCACCGTTGCGATGCCGAGCAGTATCTGCGTACCGAACGCCGTATGGATCGCAACCGAGGCAAGGCGATTGCCAGATGCCCTGACCTTGCGCGCAAGTATGATCAGCGCCGCGACCAACACCCAGGCCCACCAGCGATGCATGAAATGGATGAGGAATGGATCACTGCCAAGTGCGGCGAGAATTCCCCCGGCCCAGTCGATTCCTTCCGGAACCAGATGATCGTTCATCAGCGGCCATGTGTTCGCCACCTGACCCGCATTCAACCCGGCTGTGTAGGCGCCGAACAGAAACTGGATGCCAAGGATTGCGAGCACAACTGCGCCAGTACCGGTCAGCCTTGCGGGCCGCGATGCCGGGTTTGTGGCAAGGGCCTTCAGATCAAGCGCCGTCCAGACCAACCCGCCCAGAATGAACAGCGCGGTCAAAAGATGAGTCGCAAGGCGATAATGGCTCACATCCGTTCGCAACGTGAGGCCGGACGCGACCATCCACCAACCAATCGTTCCCTGCAAACCGCCCAGCGCGAGCAATGCGGTCAATCGCCAGCCATAGCCTTTCGGGATAGCGCGTCGAAACGCGAACCCGGCGAGTGGCAACGCAAACGCAACGCCGATCAGGCGCCCCAGAAGCCGGTGAATGAACTCCCAGAAATAGATGAACTTGAACTGGGCCAGCGTCATGCCCTTGTTGATCAGCTGGTATTCGGGAATCTGTTGGTATTTTGTGAAGGCAATCTGCCATGCCGCGTCATTCAATGGTGGGATCACGCCTGAAACGGGTTTCCATTCGGTGATCGAAAGCCCCGATTCGGTGAGCCGCGTTATGCCGCCGACGACGACCATGGCAAAGACGAGAATTGCGACCGAGAACAGCCAGTTGGCAATTGCGTTGGGACGAAGGGTACGCATGAACCGCGCCTATGCGGTGGAGTTGTCGCGCATTCAACAGGTTTTGCATCGATTTGTGCAATGTGATGTTGTATCTTTCATCCTGACGTGTCATTATATCATGACGCAAGGGAATCAGATGTGTTGAATGCAGTGCTCAGACAGGGTGGCCTTGACCGGCTGGCGATTGGCCTTTCGGGTCTTTGCCTCGCGCATTGCATATTGAGTGCGATCATTGTTACAATGCTTGCATCGGCTGGCGGGTTCCTTCTTCACCCTGCGATTCATGAGATCGGCTTGATGATGGCAATGGCACTCGGCGCGTTCGCTTTGGGCCGTGGTGTGTTGGAGCACGGCTATGCAATGCCGGTCTGGGTGGGTTCGCTCGGGCTTGGCGTGATGGCAGGCGCGATGACCTTACCGCATGAAGGCGGTTATGAAACGATTTATTCGATGCTTGGCGTGATGATCGTTGCCTTGGGCCACGATCTCAATCGCCGCGCGCATAGCTGAATTTTAGCTCCACCTTTGCTGACTTTTGGGCTGAACCTTGCGCCCGCGTCGCGACGCGCCTAGATTTAAGCTATGGCCCAGCATATGCATGATCACACGCTCCATCACGGTTCTTCGCTTGCCGAAGCGGCGCGGATGACACTTCTCAAATCAGGCGAGCAATGGACCGACATGCGCGCCAGTATTTTTGCCGCGCTGGCCGGGTTCGAAAAACCCGCGTCTGCTTATGATATTGCAGAAGCGGTCTCGAAGGCCCGCGGCAAGCGGGTTGCTGCGAACAGCGTCTATCGCATCCTTGATTTGTTTGTCGGGTCCAACCTCGCGATGCGCGTTGAAAGTGCGAACGCCTATCTGGCGAATGCACACCCCGATTGCGTGCATGACTGCATCTTCCTCGTTTGCGATTCGTGTGGGCAGACAACCCATATCGACGATGACAGCGTATCTTCGGGCGTGCGATCGGCGGCCAAGAAAGTCGGGTTCAATCCCGTTCGACCCGTAATTGAAGTGCGCGGCACCTGCGTGGATTGCGATTAGACGCTGGGCCAAATTGGTCGATCAATCCCCAGACGGGCTGAATACCCGATATCCAAGCGCCAGAACACCAAGCATTGCTGCCTCGACGATCATCGGAGGAAGGGTGGTTGCTGCTGTGCCATCAAGGGCAATACTCACAAACCGCCCAAAAAGTGCAAGCGCCAACAACATCAGCGGCACCAGCAAAGGCTTGGGATCGGCACGCCACGCACCGATCATTGAAAAGATAGCACCGGTCAGGAAAAAGGCGGGGAAGTCGGCACGCATCGTTGCCATGCCCTGGGTGCCGATTGGAGACAGCGCGAACTCGGTGGCCATTTTCGCGGGGTTAAGCAGGAACCCCAAGCCGATCAGTCCATTGAACAGGGCAACAAAGCCGATAGCGCCACGCATCAATGATATCATATCTGTCGCTCCGTTAGCGATTGCTGCACTAAGCCAACTTCTGAATCGGAATCAAGATTTGGCATTGATAGGGGAGATTGAAAAATGAAGCATGCCCTTGCCTTGCTTTGCCTGTCAGCTTTGTTTGCGCCCTTGGCGCTTGATGCCCGGACTCCAGCCGAAAAGCGCCCCAATATCGTCATCCTTGTCGCCGATGATTGGGGCTTTAGCGATGTTGGTGCCTTTGGCGGAGAGATTGCCACGCCAAACATTGACGAGCTGGCTGCAAGGGGTGTGCGCTTCTCCAACTTTCATGTTGCAGGGTCTTGCTCCCCCACCCGCGCCATGCTCCAGACCGGAGTCGGCAATCACCGTGCCGGTGTTGGCAATATGCGCGAAACGATGCCGCCCGAACATCTGGGCAAACCCGGTTACGACGCCGAGTTGAACAATCAGGTCGCGACGATTGCCGATCAATTACGCAGCGGGGGCTATCGAACCTATCTCACTGGCAAATGGCATCTCGGCAAGACTCCAGACAAGCTTCCGACCGCACGCGGATATGACCATGCCTTTGCACTTTCACAATCCGGCGCCGACAATTTCGAGGAAAAACCCAACCTCCTGCTTTATGACCACGCCGATTGGAGTGAGGACGGCAAGCCTGCCCACTTGCCCAAAAACTATTATTCGTCGACCTTCATTGTTGACAGGATGATCAGCTATATCGAGAGCGGGCGGGTCAGCGGCAAGCCATTTCTCGCCTCGATAAACTTCCTGGCCAATCACATTCCGGTCCAGGCAACCGATGCGGACATTGCCGCCTATTCCGGGCGCTACACCGCCGGTTGGACGGCGTTGCGCAATGAACGCCGTGCTAGAGCCATATCCCGAGGAGTCATGCCAGCCGACATGCGCATGGTAACGATGCGAACCACCGGTGACTGGAATACCCTTTCATCCGATCAAAGAACGCAGCGTGCTGGCGCGATGGCGGTCTATGGCGGCATGGCAACAGCGATGGATCGAGAGATTGGTCGCCTTGTCGCTCACCTGAAGGCGACCGGCGACTATGAAAACACCATTTTCGTGTTCCTTTCCGACAATGGTGCGGAAGCCGCAGACCCGATGCAGACAAACGCATTCACTCGTTGGAATGCGAACCGCTATTACGACCAAAGCTTGGCACGGCAAGGCAAGCGAGGATCGCTGACGGCAATTGGGGCCGGGTTCGCAAGCGCTGCTTCGGCACCTTTGCGCGGATACAAATTCAGTGCCAGCGAAGGCGGATTGCGCGTTCCCCTGATCATCGCATGGCCTGGCAATCCGGCGATTGCTGGTGGACAGATAGCCAGTGGTTTTGCCCATGTGACGGATGTGGCGCCCACATTGCTTGCGATGTCGCAGGTGGTCGCCCAGAATGGCAGCTTCGGCGGGCGGGCGGTTGAGCCAATGATTGGTCGAAGCCTGGTCCCGCTCCTTACAGGTGCCGATTCAACCGCGCATCCTGCGACTGAGCCTCTTGGCTATGAGCTGGCCGGAAATGCGGTGCTATTCAAAGGGGACTACAAGCTGGTCAGAAACCTTCCTCCCTATGGAGACGCACGCTGGGGGCTTTACAACATCATGACCGATCCAGGCGAAGCAAATAACCTTGCAGCGACAGAGCCTGATCGGTTCGACGAGATGAAAGCAGACTATGAGACCTTTGCAAGAGACAATCACGTACTGCCCATGCCCAAAGGCTATCAGGCGCTCCAACAAGCACAGTCCAACGCACTTCAAGAATTACTTTTTCCGCGGCTGTTGAAGCTTTGGCCGGCGGCAGCATTGCTTGTAGCGGCAATTACTGGCCTGGCTTGGTGGCGCCGAACGCGACGCGCCTTGAAGGTCTTGCAAAGCGAATAGGCAAAAGTAATCGGTGCACCGGATCGCCAGGTTCAGCGCTTGACCATCAGGCAGGCCGCACCGCGCGTGATTTCCGGAAGGCGAGCAATATCAGGGGATTCTCCAACGGCGCTTGTTCGATGCTTCGGGGGCCATGTTTGGATAGAATTAGGTGTTCAAAGCCGAATTTGTCCGCGACAACCAGGATTCGAAATCGCGAAAGTCGAGAGGCTTCAGGAATGTTATCCCAACCCCGTCTGCATTCGCCCAGATGACCTTGGCACGACGCGGCTTGAGCCCGAATATTGTGACCAGAACTTCATCGTCCGGACGAAGCGGTAACTCGCCTGCCAATCCGGCTCCCGACAGAGAGACGTCGCGAACCTTGAAAACGCTGGTTTCGGTATCGGCGTTCACCGTGGCTTCGGCGTCGCATACATATCGGGGAGCGCGGGGCTTTACCCGACCGAGCCTTGCTTGCTGGCGTGAGAGGAATCGACCGACATCGACAGGATGATCGAACTCCACACCCACGGCCCCGTCGCGCGCCCATCGCACCTTTCCGGTAGCCTTAATGTCCGATCGAATTTCCAGTGTAAGAGTGTCTCCGGATTTCACTGACAGGCTGGTTTCTATTTTTGCGCCGGTTTGCGAAAGATTGAGAACACGTCCGAGTGCCTGACGCGATCCCATTGTCAATTTCGCCAACAGGAAGACAGAGACGTGACGTTTCGCTGCTCTCCGGTCAGCAGTCTCATCGACACTTGCCACTATCTTTTCCTGAAACATCTTCATTCGCTCCCGTGTGCCGCCCGGTTATAGATATGCAAACAGCAAACGATGAAACGGCGGGAGCGTTGTTTGTTATAGGGGAAAAACGTACATTTTCGAAGTCGCAATCAATCCTGGAGTTTGATCTCGGACGTTCGATTGGCCGGCAAGTGCCGAATATGGGCGTCGATCGCATCGATAGTTGAAGACATGAGCGCAGCTGCGTCAAGGAGCTCCGATTCGTCAAGAAGAGCGAGAAATGTGCCGGCCTGCAGTCGAACGGACTCCAGGTTTTCCAGACTCGCCTGGCGGGCACTTTGATGAGCTCCTTTTGACATCATTTATCCCTTGCGTCAGGAACGTGCATTATGACCCGTATCTGGAACCTGCTTTCATATTAACGGCAAACGTGTGGCCTTCCTTAATGTCGTCCAGAAGGGTCGGGTCGTTCTTGTATAGCGATCGAGGTTGAACATGGCGTGCGCTCGACCAAATTTGCCAGCCTGAATCACCGGTAAGACTTGATCGGAAATTCCGAAGAATGTCCGATCAGGCGCCTTCCGAATTCCCTTTGCGATGATCGGGGTGCAGCCTGGCTAATCTTACGTTTTGTCTACTCGCAAATTGACGGGAATATTGACGACAAACCCGTCACCGCCCATGGGATTGGCATGCGATTTTTCTCAGACAATGCGGCTTCGGTCCATCCGAATGTTATCGCTGCGCTCAGCGCGGCCAACGAAGTGGACACTGCTTACGATGGTGATGCTCTGAGTCAGTCGCTTGATGCAAGTTTTTCGGCAGTGTTTGAATGCGAAGTCTCTGCGCTATGGATCTCCACCGGGACGGCAGCCAATGCTTTGGCGCTGGCGAGTCTGTGCCCGCCCCATGGAAGCGTGATTTGCCACAAGGACGCGCATATCCAGATTGATGAATGCGGTGCGCCTGAATTCTATACTCACGGTGCAAAGCTCTTGCTTGGCGAAGGGGAGGGAGCAAAACTCAGTCCCTCCACGATTCGCTCCATTGCAGGATCGGTTCGAAAGGATGTCCACCAGACCCAGCCCCACGTCGTTTCGATCACGAATGCGACTGAATATGGCCTGACGTATAAATCCGATGAAGTGGGCGCCATCGGAGAAACAGCACGACAGCTTGGCCTTGGCCTGCATATGGACGGCGCTCGCTTTGCCAATGCCGTGGTCTCGACCAAAGCCTCTCCTGCAGATCTGACATGGCGGGCCGGCGTCGATGCTTTGAGTTTCGGATTCGTCAAGAATGGCGGAATGAGCGCCGAAGCGCTTGTTTATTTCAAGCCGGAACTTGTTGAAGCAACGCGCTATCGCCGGAAGAGGGGAGGGCATCTCCTGTCCAAGGGACGCTATCTCGCGGCGCAATTGATAGCGATGCTCAAGGACGATCTATGGCTAGAAAACGCACGGGCGGCGAATGATGCAGCGCAAAGGCTCGCGGCTGCTTCTGCCGGACGATTGGTCTATCCGGTGGAAGCGAATGAGGTATTCATTCGAATGACTGCGGCAGATGCTGCCTCGCTCCGCGCCCGGGGCTTTGATTTTTATGATTGGGCGCCGGGAGAAATTCGGCTGGTCACGTCCTGGAATCAGCCGGAAACCGAGGTTTCTGCATTGGCGGCGGCGATCTCAGCCCTGTGAGTGCGGCCACCACCCATCCAATGCTGAGTCTCAAGGTGCAAGTTCCCTTCTGGATCTGCACCTTGATCTGGGGCACCACCTGGTTTGTGATCCTGGGACAACTGGGCATTGTGCCGGCAACATGGTCGGTGACATACCGCTTCCTTGTCGCCGGCGCGGTCATGTTCGTCTATGCATGGATCACGCGCCAGCCAATTCGTCTCAGCTGGAGGCAGCAGCGCTTTGCCATGCTGTTTGGTGCTGCACAATTCACGCTCAATTTCAACTTCGTCTATCAGGCCGAAGCCCATATCACGTCCGGGCTGGTCGCCATCCTCTTTGCTTTGCTGATCGTACCGAACACACTGCTCGCGCGCGCTTTTCTCGGGGTGCGGCCGACCGGACGCTTCTATCTCGGATCGGCGGTCGCAATTGGTGGGATCGTGCTGCTCTTTGTGAATGAATATCGGCAGGCGGGGGGTGGAGATAATGTGGTGCTTGGCATTGTCTTGACCCTGTGTGCTGTGATCTCCGCCTCTGTCGCCAACGTGTTGCAGGCGACTCCGCGCGCGCACCAGATGCCAATGGCGAGCATGCTCGCTTGGGGCATGCTCTGGGGCACAATGATCGACGGGGCATGGGCTTGGTTGACCACAGGTCCACCGGTCTTCGACTGGAGTTTCACTTATGTGGGCGGCGTGCTCTATTTGGGGATCGCCGCCTCGGCTTTGGCATTCATGGCCTATTTCAATGTGATCCGGCTTATTGGTCCTGGGCCGGCAGCCTATTCGAGCGTCATCACGCCGGTTATCGCGATGGCCATTTCAACCGCGTTTGAGCATTATCGCTGGACGCCTATCGCTGCAGGTGGCGGACTTTTGGCGCTGGCGGGGTTGGCGATTGCACTGAGCGCGCGAAGACCCGAGGTAAAATCTGCATAGCGGGGCGTCCAGCCAAGCACCCGTTTGGCCTTTTCATTCGAAACCCGCCGGTTCTCAGCATAAAATGCCCGCGCCTCGCGGCTCAATCCTGCAGCATCAAGTGTTTGCAGCAAAGGGTAGGGGTTACCTGTCAGATCGCAGGCTGCTTCGATGACGCGGTTTTGGGAACAGGGGAAATCATCGGCGAGGTTGTAAACCCCGGAAGGACGACTGACGCTGGCGAGAACGCCCGATACAATATCGTCGACATGAATGCGGCTGAACACCTGGTCGGGCAGATCGACCCGGTGCGCCTTGCCTTCTGCAACCCGCTCCAGCGCGGATCGTCCCGGTCCATAGATGCCCGGCAGCCGGAAGACCCTGACATTGGGGGAAAGTGCCCGCCAGTCCTGATCAGCCTGATTTCGGTTCTCCCGTCTGCCCTTCAGCGGTGCACTCTCGTCAACCCAGGCACCTCCAGTATCGCCATAGACGCCGGTTGAGGAGAGATAGCCGATCCAACCCGCTGGGCTCGCCCTGATGGCCGTGCCATAGGTTGCAAGAACCGGATCGCCATCGACCAGCGGCGGCACTGACGACAGAATATGCGTCGCTTGCGCAATCGCGATCCGGACGTTGCCCGTGTCTTCGAACCGCAAGTCGCCCGCTGTTCCTGTGGCATACACGTGCCATCCCTGCGCCCGCACCGTCGAGGCAATCCGTGAGGCCGTATAGCCAAGGCCGAAAATCAAAAGGCTGGGCATGTCAGCTTGTCGGCGCATCCTTCAAATGCCGTGCTTTCCAGTCCATCGACATGCGTACCTGGGTGCGACCAGACGGGTGATCGTAGAACAGAAACTCCTCAACCGCGCCAGGTTCGATCTTCCTGTATTCGGACAGCTTCATCGCAGCCTGAGCGAAGCCGTCCGGCTCTTTGGCGACATCAAGGCCAAATGCATCCGCCGCGCTTTCGTTGGCGCGGATGATGTTGTTCTGTACCGGAGTCATAAACAGGATCAGGAGGGTAATCACGATTGAATAGACAGGCCATGCCGCGACATCGTCAATGCCGCGAAATCCCCAGCCAGCACCCCACCGCGCGACAATTCCCGGCACAACCAGCGAGGCAATCCAGAAGCAAAAGCCAAAGACGAGCGCAAAGCCGATTACAATTTTTTGAACGTGATTCAGCACATAATGACCCATCTCATGGCCCATGACCGATGCGATTTCGGGCAAAGTGGCCCGATTCAAGAGATTGTCATTCAGGGATATACGGATTGTAGGCCCAAGGCCCGATACATTCGCCGATATCCTCTTGTGCTGCTTTGATTGGTCGAACACGTAAATATGGTCGGACGGGATGCCCCGAGATTGCGCCATGGCGACTATCCGGTCACGCGTGGCACCCGGTGCCAACTCGGTATAGGTGTTGAACAATGGCTTGATGAACACCGGTGAGATCATGATGAAGAAGGCCATGAAAAGGGCTGCGATCCCGGTGCCCCAAAGCCACCACCGCTTCGGACTTCGGCGAATGCCATTCATGACGACTGCAATGATCAGTGAAAAAGCGATGACGGTAATGACAAGCGAGATCGCCTGTTCTCCCGCCCAAGCGGAAAATCCCTGGTCCAACAGGTCATATTGCTTCTCGCGGAAATAACCGGTGTAGATCGTCCATGGCACGAGGATGATTGTGCTGACGAGGATGTAAGGCACACCATAGAGCATTGATTGAAGGAATCGCCTTTTCGTCCTCCGCTCGGCCCAATCCCTGAAGCGCGCCGAGAGACCCGTTCGCAAGAGGACAAGGTCGGCAACAACTGAAGCCAGCGCGCCCCAGAGCAACAGCCAGTAACCTCCTTCGAAATAGGCATCCGATTTGGCGCGTGCAGCACCCTTTAGTGTTGCAAGATAGGCCTGTGTGGCAGCTTCTGGATCGAAGGACGTTGCCAAGGCGAAGGCCAACCCGATGTCGGACATGAAATGCTCCCAACTGTTATACTATAATAATACGCCGGGATGCGGATTGATCAAGCCCGATCGGGGGCCTAGGTTCCGACTCATGCTTGATGTCCAGAACGCCCCCGCCGCACCGACCGTCATCCACCGCGAGGATTATTGCCCGCCCGATTGGCTGGTGCCAACCGTCCACCTCAATTTCGACCTGGCAGCTGAACGGACTTATGTTCGTGCGACCTTGTCTGTCGAACGCAATGGCGAGCATGAACGACCTCTGCGTCTGGATGGCGATGAACTGATCCCGCTCGTCGTCAGGATCGATGGTGAAGAAACCGCAAACTGGACAATTGAGGATGGCGCCCTTGTCATTCCGCTCGACGGGCGTGCGCACAAGATTGAAACCGAAATCGAACTGAATCCGGCTGCAAACACCAAGCTTATGGGGCTGTACGCTTCAAGCGGAATGCTTTGTACGCAGTGCGAGGCGGAAGGCTTTCGGAGGATTACGTTTTTTCCGGATCGGCCCGACGTTTTGAGCCGCTATGACGTGCGTATGGAAGCGGTGCGAGGCGCGTTCCCGGTTCTGTTGTGCAACGGAGATCTGGTCGGCGAGGGTAACTTGCCCGATGGTCGGCACTGGGCAGAATGGAATGACCCCTTTCCCAAGCCCTGCTACCTGTTCGCGCTTGTTGCGGGAGACTTGCAGGCAAATCGTGACAGTTTCACTACCCTTTCCGGACGAAGGGTCGATCTCGCCATTTGGGTAAAAGAATCGGACGTGCCGAAGACGGCGCATGCGATGGCCGCTCTCAAGACCAGCATGAAATGGGACGAGCAAGTCTATGGTCGCGAGTATGATCTGGCTGTCTTCAACATTGTGGCGGTCGATGATTTCAATTTTGGCGCGATGGAAAACAAGGGGCTCAACATATTCAATTCACGCTATATTCTGGCCGATCCTGATACCGCAACGGACATCGACTATGATGGCGTCCTTGGCGTTGTTGCGCACGAATATTTCCATAACTGGTCTGGTGATCGCGTGACCTGTCGGGACTGGTTCCAGCTTTCGCTCAAGGAGGGCTTCACGGTTTTTCGCGACCAGTGCTTCTCTGCGGACCAGGGATCTGAACCGGTCAAGCGGATCGAGGATGTGCGGGGTCTCCGTGCCTCACAGTTTCAGGAAGATGCCGGGCCACTTGCCCATCCGGTCCGTCCTGAATCCTATATCGAGATCGGCAATTTCTATACGGCCACGGTTTACAATAAGGGCGCCGAAGTCATTCGTATGATGCACACGCTGCTCGGCCCCGACAAGTTTCGTGCGGGAAGCGACCTTTATTTTGCACGGCATGATGGTCAAGCGGTCACGTGTGAGGATTTCGTACTGGCAATGGAGGAGGCGAGCGGCGTCAACCTTGGCCAGTTCCGCCTCTGGTATTCGCAAGCCGGAACGCCGCATGTGAAGGTAGCGCTTGCCCATGATCCGGACAAACGCGAAGCCATCCTCTCGCTCGAACAGTCAGTACCGGATACGCCGGGGCAGACCAACAAGCTGCCAATGGCCATTCCGATGAAGTTGGCTCTGTTCGATCGCGACTCTGCGACACATGATGGCGAGCGGCTGGAAATACTGACTGATGCCAAAGCCGAGATCCGTGTCTCGGGATTTGCAAAACCGCCCGTCCTGTCGATTAATCGGTCGTTTTCAGCGCCAGTCGTCGTTGAAACTGATCGTAATCCAGCCGATCTTGCCTTTCTTTCAGCACATGACGATGATCCATTTGGGCGCTACGAGGCCACACAACAGTTGATGCTTGATACGTTGGTGGCGACAGTCAGCACAGGCAAGTCTGTTCATGGCCCATTGGTTGAGGCCGTGCGCAAGACACTGACGAACAATGCGCTCGATCCTGCATTCATTGCCGAGGCTGTTTTGCTGCCCAGTGAAGCGTTTATCGGCGATCAAATGCTGGTGGTTAATCCTGACGCAATCAACGCGACGCGCGACGCCTTGCGCAAGGAACTGGGTCTTGAGCTTGATAGCCTATGGAGAGGTGCGGTCGCGGCACATGCCGCTCGGCCATTTGAATACAGCCCTTCGGCGAAAGGCGGTCGACGATTGCGGAACGTTTCGCTGGGCTATATTTCCGGCAGCGGCGCAACAGATGCTGCCGCGATTGCATTCCGTCAGTTCGAGTCTGCGGACAATATGACTGACCGGCTTGCAGCCTTGGCAATTCTTGCCAATTCCGATGCTGACGAGCGGGTAGCGGCGCTCGACATATTCTATAATCGCTATCGCGAAAATCCGTTGGTCATCGATAAATGGTTTACGACCCAGGCTTTGTCGATGCGCAAGGATACCATCAAGGCGGTTTGCGAGTTGCAGCAACACCCGGACTTCACGATGAACAATCCCAATCGGGTGCGCGCGCTGGCAGGTGCCTTCTCGTCCAATCAGCAGCAATTCCATTTGCCGGACGGCTCAGGCTATCGATTCCTCGCCGATATCCTGCTTGAGCTTGATCCTATCAATCCGCAAACGGCAGCAAAACTCATTCCGCCTCTGGGACGGTGGCGCCGCTTCGACGATGGGCGTCAATCCTTGATGAAGGCCGAACTGGAACGCATCGTTGCGAAACCGGGGTTGAGCAAGGATATGTACGAACAGGCTTCGAAAAGCCTAGCCTAGTTCAGTTTTGGCAGCATCTTTCTCAGGTAGGTCAGTCGCCCGGTCGGCTTGTATGTCTCTGACTGCGCTGCTGTCCAGTTCAAGACCGACGCATATTGAAGCTTGGGAATCGCTTCGCGTGTGTTCGTCGGTGGCCAGGTCGTGCCGGCGGGGTAAATGAAGCCGTGTACCGGCCAGGCTGTGCCGCCCAGACCCTCATTGGGCGCATACCAGACTCGCACTGCGCTCCAGTCACCGGCGTCCGAAACGTCGATCACCTTGACATCGCGCTCGACTTGCCCGCGTCTTCCGTTGATCAGTGACCAGTTGGCGTGGGTGACAAGGATGGTGCGTGCGTCAATGATCTCGCTGACAGCCGCGACATGACCCAGTTCCATCTTGCCATAGGGTATGAACGCCATGACGGCACCGATACGGGGCTGGTTGCCTCGCCGGTAATGCCCTTCAGCCTGATCCCACCAGGTCCAGGCATCGCCGAAAATCCGTATCCCCGAAACGGCACGGGCAAATGGCACGCATTCCCAGTGGTAGCGAGGTGCAGGCTCTGGCAGGGGAATCGCACCAGCAGGCGTCATGGCACCCAGCATGACAAAAGCCGCCAGACATGTCCGTAGTTCCCTGATCATGAATACCCCTGGATCGCGCGCATGGATCCCTATGCAGCAAAGGTCAGGACGGAGGTTTGACGGTTATGGTTAATGCGTCGATAACCTTCGTGCAGCCATGCGTAGGCGATGCTATGCAACCGGCATGATTGCGCTTCCTTTTCCCCCTCAAACACCGGCGCTTGTGATCGACAAGCCTGTATTGATCAATAATCTGAGAACCATGCAAGCTGCCTGTGATGCGGGCGGAGTGCGGCTCCGATCTCATGGAAAAATGCACAAATGCTCAACATTAGGGCGCCTGCAAGTCGAAATGGGTGCGATCGGGCTATGCTGCCAGACAGTCGGGGAGGCTGAGGCCTTTGCGCGAGGCGGAATTGGCGACCTGTTGGTCAGCGCGCCGCTGCCGATCTGGGGTGCAGCCAGGCTTGCAAACATCGCCTGTGATACCGAAATCCGTGTTTCTGCTGTTTGCGATAGTGCAGCGCAAATCGAGCGCTTGGGAACTGCTGCTTTGGCTTCAGGGGTGGAGCTGGGTTGCCTGATCGACGTGAATATTGGCATGCACCGCGTTGGATGCGCGCCTGATGATGTCGTTCCCCTTGTGGAGTTGATCAACACGACGCGGGGCCTGCGCTATGAAGGAATCCAGGCCTATTTCGGGCATTTGCAGCACATGGCTGAAGGACGCGCAGAAGCAAATGCCAAAGGAACCGCACGGCTCAAGGCATTGGTTGACACTCTTTCAGGAGAAGGCCTTGCACCTCCGCAGGTGACGGGCGGTGGCTCCGGAACCTATGCGCTCGATATCGCAAACGGCGTCTTCACCGAATTGCAGTGCGGGTCATACGCACTGATGGATGCCGAATATGATGATTGTGGTGGCCCGAATGGCGATTGGCCATTCAGGCCTGCCCTGTTCATTGCCGCAAGCGTTGTTTCGGCGAAGCACAAATCGCATGTCACGATCGATGTCGGGCTCAAGGCAACGACGGTCGACGTTCTCCCGCGTATCATGGGGGGTGCCGCGTCGGGTAGCTATTGGCGTTCGCTTGGAGACGAGCACGGTGCTGTTATCCATCCCGACGCCCGAGCCGATGTCGAACTGACCGACACCGACCCTTCAATCCCCTGGCCAAAGGATGCACCGAAGGAGGGTGACATCGTCTGGCTCCAGCCGGGGCATTGTGACCCGACGATCAATCTCTACGACGCTTTTTTCGTGACCAATGACGAAGGCGGCCTTGACCGTTGGCCCATCGATGCGCGACGGACCAGTGCATGAATCTCGAAACACTGCGTTCCGCCGAATTTGCCAACCTTCCCGACATTGTCCGTACGCATGCGGCGGCGCGGCCGGATGCCATTGCTGTCGCCGATCCCGATGTTCGGTATAGCTGGGCAGAACTTGATGCCTTTGCAGACCGGATTGCGTCGCGGCTGCAACGCGAAGGTATCGGGCCGGGCAGGGCGGTGGCACTCGCCGGCTTCAATTCGGCGAACCATGTGCTCGTCTGGCTGGCGGTGCTGCGGACCGGGGCGGTCGCCGGCCTGATTACCTATTCGGCGACGGGCGAACAAATGGCCGCCATGATTGCCGACACGGGCGGCGCGCATCTTTTTTTGGACGCGGGCGCTTCGGAGTCGCTCGAGGGTTTCGATCTGGGCCCTGTCCAGAGAATTGCGATGGATTCGAGCCGTTCGGGCGAAGCGTTGATGGAGTGGATGGATCCCGAAGGCAGTCGGCCGATGCCTGTCGATATCGCGCCGGAGAGCGGTTTCAACATCATCTATTCTTCAGGTACAACCGGTATCCCAAAGGGCATTGTGCACAGCCATGCGATGCGCTGGCAACATATTCAGCGGGGGCTTCCCGCCTATGGCCCAGACGCTGTGACCATACTTTCCACGCCTATGTACTCGAACACAACTATGGCCTCCTTCCTGCCGACGATGGGATCGGGCGGGAAAATTGTGCTGATGAAGAAATTCGACGCACGCGGCTTTCTCGAACTTGCCGAACGCGAACGCGCGACCAACACGATGCTGGTGCCGGTCCAGTATCGCCGGATCATGGCGCTCCCCGATTTTGACGCTTTCGACCTGTCGAGCTTTGTGATGAAATATTGCACCAGTGCACCTTTTTCGGCTGAACTGAAGGCCGATGTGGTCAAGCGATGGCCCGGCGGGCTGGTGGAGATCTATGGCCTGACCGAAGGCGGAGGAACTTGCTTGCTCGAAGCGCACAAATATCCGGACAAGCTCCATACCGTTGGACAGCCCGCTCCGGGGCACGAAATGCGCGTGATTGACGAAGAGGGGAACGAACTGCCGCCCGGATCGGTTGGTGAAATTGTCGGTCGGTCGCCTGCGATGATGACCGGTTACAATAATCGGCCAGACGCGACCCAGGCGATGCATTGGCACGATACGGAAGGCAATCTCTTCTACCGCCATGGCGATATTGGCCGGTTTGACGAGGATGGATTTCTGACCTTGATGGATCGCGCCAAGGACATGATCATTTCGGGCGGCTTCAATATCTATCCCAGCGATCTGGAAGCGGTTTTGCTTCAGCACCCGGGCGTGGTTGAAGCAGCTGTGATCGGGGCGCCAAGCGAGGAATGGGGAGAAACGCCCGTTGGGGTGGTCGTGCTGCGGAAAGGCACCGCGGCTGATGAGGTGCTGGCTTTTGCCAATGCCAAGGTAGGCCGGACCCAGCGTCTCAATCGACTTGTCCAGTCGGATGAATTGCCCCGCAGCGCAATCGGCAAGGTACTCAAGCGAGAACTCCGCGATAGCTTGACGTAAACGTAAAGCTACGTCACGGTGTTTGTGAACTGTATGGGAGATCAATCATGTCGGAAGTCCTGACCGAAACACGCGACGGTGTGCTTATTGTCACCCTGAATCGCCCCGAAGCAAAGAACGCCGCGAACCGCGCACTGGCCGAAGGGGTCGCTGCAGCGATGGACATGCTCGATGGCGTTGACAGCCTGCGCGTCGGCATCATTACGGGAGCGGGAGGCACATTCTGTTCTGGCATGGACCTGAAGGCGTTTCTCACCGGTGAACTCCCGTCAGTAAAGGGTCGCGGCTTTGCTGGCATCACAGAGGCGCCACCCAAAAAGCCGCTCATCGCTGCCGTAGATGGCTACGCCTTGGCAGGTGGTTTCGAAATCATGCTGGCCTGCGATCTCGTTGTCGCAAACAAGGACGCAAAATTCGGCATTCCGGAGGCCAAGCGCGGGCTGGCCGCTGCGGCTGGGGATTGGTTAGACTGCCGCGCCAGATCAGTCCCAGGCTGGCGATGGAGCTGGCTTTGACCGGTGACTTCATTACGGCACAGCGCGCTTATGAAATTGGCCTGATCAACCGTGTGACTGACGGTGGGGCACTGGATGCGGCGCTTGTGCTTGCCGCTAGCATCACGGCAAATGGCCCGCTAGCCGTCGCTGCCTCGAAGCGGGCAATTGTGCAGTCGCGCGATTGGGATGAAGCAGACATGTGGAAGAAACAGTCCGAAGTGCTCGGCAACTTGTTCATGAGCGAGGATGCCCGCGAAGGCGCTGCGGCGTTTGCCCAGAAACGCAAACCGGAGTGGAAGGGGCGGTAGAGGCCTACTGCTCCAGCGAGGCGAGCTGTATTACGTCCTCACCGAGCGTGAAGCCGTCGGCGCGTCTGGCCTTGTCGGCATAGATGAAACCATAGGCTGGATAGCTGGTGGTTCCAAAATCGCCATTGCCGGCATACCAGATTTTCACACGGCTCCAGTCGCCATTTTGCGAAACGTCGATTGCTCGGACATCGCGTTCGATCCCGCCGCGGCGTGACCAGTTTGCATGTGTCAGGAGAACTTCCCGGTCGCTGACAATTCTGCTGACCATGGCAACATGGCCATAGCCCATGCGGCCATGACCGGGCATCGTCAGGACTGAACCTTCGCGTGGGGTGCTGCCGCGTTCGTAACGGCCCGCTGCCTGCGACCACCAGGTCTTGGCATTGCCACGGATTTCAATGCCCGAAGCCTCACGAGCAAACGGTACGCATTGGAGGTAGCGACTGGCGTGCGCCGTAGCAGGGATAAGGCTTGCCGAAAGAACCAGGGCGGAAATTGCCCGAACGAGAATTTTCATTTTTGGTGCGACCCGAAAGACTGACTCTAATACGGAGTCTCCTGCCTGTGATGTGGATCACCACCAAGCACTGATCGTTGGATCGAACCCATGTTGGGACGAGTCGTTTTAACGCATTCGACTCGTCGCCTGACTCATTCCGTTCATCGGCCAGAAAGGTTCGTCAGGCTTTCGCCTTGAGCGAATCGGCAACTTTTACGCCGTGCCGTTCAAGCGCCTCGACGATCTTTCCCGCGCCTTCAAGGTCACCCCAGAACATTGGGCCGCCGCGATACACCGGCCAGCCATAGCCGTAGATCCAGACGACATCGATGTCCGATGCGCGCTGGGCCTTGCCCTCTTCAAGGATCAGATAGCCTTCATTGACCATCGGGTAGAGGCAGCGCTCGATGACCTCCTGATCGCTGATGTCACGCTTGGGCATGTTCGATCGTGAACGAAAATCTTCGATAATTGCGTTGGTTTCGGCACTCGGTGTGCGATTGCGCTTTTCGTCATAATCGTAAAAGCCCTTGCCGTTCTTCTGGCCAAAGCGTCCGGCCGTACAAAGGGCATCGCGAAGCGTTTCCACCCTCGATGGATCTCGGTGCCAGCCAATATCAAGGCCAGCCAGATCGCTCATCTGGAACGGTCCCATCGGCATGCCGAAATTGGTGAAAACCTTGTCGATCTGTGCGGGCAGGGCGCCTTCCATCAGAAGCGCATTTGCCGGCCCCTGTCGCTTGGAAAGCATGCGGTTCCCGATAAAGCCGTGACAAACGCCTGCAACAACAGCGATCTTGCCGATCTTTTTGCCGATGGCCATCGCCGTCGCAAGCGCATCGGGTGCCGTCTTTTCGCCGCGCACGACTTCGAGCAGCTTCATTACGTTGGCAGGCGAGAAGAAGTGCATGCCAAGCACGTCCTGAGGCCGCGATGTGGCGGAAGCAATCTCGTCAACATCAAGATAGGACGTATTCGAAGCGAGGATCGCGCCGGGCTTGCAGATCTTGTCGAGCTTGCCGAAGACCTCCTTCTTCACGTCCATATTTTCGTAAATGGCCTCGATCACGAGATCGACGCTGGCGAGATCATCCAGGGTAAGGCTGGGCGTGAGAAGGCCCATCATCTGTTCGACGCGTTCTTGCCTAAAGCGGCCCTTTGCCGCCGACGCTTCGTAATTCTTGCGGATCACTCCGACGCCGCGATCAAGGGCATCCTGCTGCATTTCGACAATGGTCACCGGAATCCCGGCCGACAGGAAATTCATTGTGATCCCGCCGCCCATCGTGCCAGCGCCAATCACGCCGACCTTCTTGATGTCGCGCAGTGCAGTATCCTTGGGTAGGCCATCGATCTTGGCGGCCTCGCGTTCCGCGAAGAACATATAGCGTTGAGCGGCTGACTGGCTGCCCATCATCAGTTTCATGAATTCTGCGCGCTCGAAGACCCGGCCTTCGTCGAATGGCAGCCGGGTTGCGGCCTCGACACAGGCAAGGTTCGCATACGGGGCTTCAAAACCCTTCCACTTGCGCGCATTTTCCGCCTTGAGCTTATCGATGATCGCGAGATCGCCCTTGACCGGCAGGTCGCGGGTTGCCCTTGGGCCCTTGGCGATCAGTTCACGGGCAAAGTCGATTGCCTCGACGGCCAAATTCTCTTCGCTTGAGACGCGATCAACGAGGCCGATTTCGAGCGCCTTGCTTGCGGAAATCGGATCGCCCAAGCTGCACATCGTGGCCGCGGCCTCGACGCCGACGAGTCGCGGCAATCTTTGTGTGCCGCCGCCGCCGGGAAGAAGACCAAGCTTGACTTCAGGCACGCCAAGCTTGGCCGAAGGGACGGCAATCCTGTAGTGGCACGACATGGCTGTTTCTAGGCCGCCGCCAAGGGCGGTGCCGTGAATTGCGGCAACGATCGGCTTGCCGGCACTTTCCATCATGTTCAGCACTTCGTTGAAATCCGGGCCCCGGGGCGGCTTTCCGAATTCGGTGATGTCGGCGCCTGCGATAAAGGTCCGTCCGGCACAGCGCAGCACCATCGCCTTGACCGCAGAATCAGCCAAGCCTTCTTCAAAACCGGCCTTTAACCCTTCGCGGACATGCCATGAAAGCGAGTTTACCGGCGGATTGTCGACGAGAATGACCAGAACGTCATCATGGCGCTGCGTAGTGACAGATTGCATGTTTCTTCTCCAAAATCAGGCGGCCAGCGCCGCATACAACATATTCTTGATTTCCCTGCGGATCGGGTAGCTTGACGAGGGCATCAACTGCGTCATGAACACCATGGCAATGTGTTCGACCGGATCGATAAAAAATCCCGTAGAATACATGCCGCCCCAGAAAAACTCGCCCTGCGAACAAATCGTCATCGTCGCCGCAGGATCGATAATCTGAGCAAAACCAAGCCCGAAGCCCGTTCCAGCCATTTCGGCCTCGCTGAACAGTGATTTGCTGTGCCGGGTCAGGTCACCGCCACCCGGCAGATGATTGGCCGTCATGATCTCCAGCGTCTTCGGGCTGATGACCTGGTTACCGTCAAGCGCGCCGCCGTTCAGCAGCATACGGCAGAACCGGTGATAGTCCGCCAGTGTCGAGGCAAGGCCGCCGCCGCCAGACTGGAACTTGTGGGGTCGTGTCCAGGCACTATCCGCACCGGCCTTGTCCGAAAGTTTCATCTTCTCGGTCGGGTGCCACGAATAGGCCGATGGAATACGGTGAGCCTTGTCGGCATCAACCACAAAGCTGGTATCATCCATGCCGAGCGGACCAAGAATGTTGGTCGCAAAATAATCGCCCAGCGTCATCCCGGAAATGCGGGACACGATGATACCGCACAGGTCAGTGGCGACCGAATAATTCCAGCTGGTCCCGGGATCGAATTCGAGCGGAATCCTGGCGAGCTTGGCAACAAACTCATCATTGTCATGCTTGGCCCAATGGTCAACTTCGTCCTTGCGATAGGCCGCATCGATATTGGAACGTTCCTGAAAGCCATAGGTAAAGCCAGCGGTATGTCGCATCAGGTCGATCACGCGCGGAGGTGTCGCGGGTGGGCGGCTGATGAAGGGTGCAGTGCCTCCTCCAGCAACGAAGACACCAATATCCTTGAACTCGGGGATGTATTTCGCGATCGGATCGCTGAGGGCGATTCGCCCCTGCTCGACAAGCTGCATCATCGCAATCGACGTAATCGGCTTGGTCATCGACATGATGCGGTAAATGGCATCTTCCTCAACACCGGAATGCCAGAGATGGGCAATCTCATCGCCGCGCCCGATCAGCAACGCTGCATGCGGGAGTTTGCCGGTGTCGAGATATTTTGACTGGATGTGCGCGTTGATCCGCTCCAGCCGGTCGGGGAGGAAACCAAGTTCGCGGGGATCGGATAGGCTCAGCATCAGCTTTGCACTCCTTGGGCAATGGCTTCGGCCCTGGCAAACAGGGCCGGATCAATGGAAAGGCCCGACGCCTTTGCATTCTCGGTCACTTGCTCTGGACGGCTTGCCCCGATGATCGCACTCGCCACATTGGGCTCACGCAGCACCCAAGCCAGCGCGAATTGCGCAAGGCTGCACCCGGCTTCTACCGCGAGCGGCTTGATCATCTCAACAGCTTCCAGCAGTTCGGGCACCAGCCAACGTCCCATGAACCCGCCCATCTCGGTGCTCGCCGCGCGGCTATCGGCAGGCGGCGGCGTGTCCTTGCTGTATTTGCCAGTAAGCAGCCCTTGGGCAAGGGGAGACCAGACGATTTGCGAAATGCCATTCGCCGCACACAATGGGATCACGCCCTTTTCCGGCCTCCGCCAGAGCAATGAATATTGCGGCTGGCTCGACACGAATTTGACCGCATTCGGCACCGCCAGGCCGTCACGAATATTCCGTGGCGACCATTCCGAAAATCCGATCGCGCGCGCCTTGCCTGAGCGAACAACTTCGGAGAGCGCGTCCATCGTCTCTTCGATGGGTGTTTCAGTGTCATAACGGTGACACTGATAGAGATCGAGATAATCAGTCTGCAATCGTGTCAAAGAGCCATCAATCTGCTTCATGATCTGGGCGCGCGAGAGCCCCTTGTCGGTGTCAGACATCGGGAAGTAGAGCTTGGTCGCCATTACATAACTGTCACGCGGACGGCCTTTCAGAGCATCCCCCAAAAATGTTTCTGCGGATCCCCGACCATAGGCATTGGCCGTGTCAATGAAATTGATGCCCTCGTCAAAGGCCCTGTCGACGCAGGCTCTTGCCGCGCTGGTATCAACGCCCACGCCATAGGTCAGCCAGCTGCCGAGGCAGATTTCCGTAACCATGATCCCGCTATCGCCAAGCTCGCGCATTTTCATTTGACTATACCGCCGTCTGGCCGGTGAGTTGACGCGTCACCGGGTGCGAAGAAGAAAGCCCACCGTCGACGGCGATCGCCTGCCCATTCACATAGCTTGCCTGGTCGGAGGCGAGGAACAGCGCAACATTTGCCAATTCGTCTGGCTGCGCAGCGCGGCGCAGCGGATTGAGGCGGCCGACCTTGTGCATCACATCCTTGGATTTGGCATAGTCAAAGGTCGGCTTGGTCATGCCGGTCTCGGTAAGGCCGGGGCAGATTGCATTGCAGCGCACACCCGTCTCCGAAAGTTGCTGGGCCGTGACCTTGGCAAGGTTGATCACGCCCGCCTTCGAAGCCGAATAGGCTGGTCCGCCCGCACCCGAGCGAATACCTGCGACACTTGCAGTCAGGATGATCGATCCGCCTTTGCCCGCATCGGCCATCGCCTTGCCGGCATGCTTGGCCATCAGCCAAGGTCCAATCAGGTTAACCCGCAGGATTTCCGTCCATTCTTCAGGCGTCAGATCGAAGATACCCGCCATGCCGCCGCCAATACCGGCATTGGCAAACGCAACATCAAGGCCCCCATAAGTCGAAAGCGCGGTTTCAACGAGCTTTTTGACATCGGCTTCGATGCCAGCGTCGATCTGTAGCGCGGTCACGGTACCGCCTGCATCCGCCACCATTTTTGCGGTTTCGTGCACGGCTTCGGTTTTGTCGCCGATAACGAGCTTTGCACCTTCTGCGGCAAAACGCTTGGCACTAGCCCGGCCAATGCCCGAACCGGCGCCCGTTATGATTGCGATTTTTCCTTCAAGAGCGCCCATTATCCACCTCCACTGATTGTTGCGCCGCCATCGCAGACGATGGTCTGGCCCGTTGTAAAAGCGCCAGCGCGCGAGGCGAGGAAGACTGCAGCCCCGGCAATTTCGTTCGGCTCACCGATCCGCTTCAGACAGGCAGAGGCGGTTGAGACCTTCAGTGTGTCAGGATTTTCCCAAAGCGCGCGGGCCATATCCGTGCGGATCAGGCCAGGCGCGATGCAATTGACCCGTACACCCTGCGGTCCGAACTCGACGGCAAGGTTGCGTGCCATCTGCATGTCGGCTGCCTTGGAAATGCAATAGGCGCCAAGGATGGGTGATCCCTTGAGCCCGCCAACCGAAGAAATGATAACAATCGCCCCTTCGCCACGCGCGAGCATTTCAGGTGCGGTCATCGATATCAGCCAGTGGTTGGAGATGATATTATTATCGAGGATCTTGCGAAACTGATCATCGGTAATGCCCAGCGAGGGACCATAATAGGGATTCGATGCCGCATTGCAGATCAGCGTCGTTACTTTGCCAAAGGCGCGGCAGGTTTCGTCAACGAGGTTTTGGAGATCGCTTTTCGACGAGATATTGGCCGGAATGGCAATCGCTGTGCCTTCCCCATATTTGGCATTGAGTTCGGCCGCGACAGCATCGCAAGCGTCCGCCTTGCGGCTGGAAATAACGACCTTTGCACCGTGTTCAGCCATTTCTTCGGCAATTGCCTTGCCGATTCCGCGAGATGAGCCCGTGATGATTGCGACCTGACCGGTCATGTCGAACAGAGACAATGATTCCTCCTTGGTGCGCCGCGCTGGCGCCTATTTTGCGCCTGCGGCCTGGGCAAAGCTCCAGGCGCGTTCGGCAAGCGGGTTGACGCGTTGGGACATGTTTTTGGCATGCACCGACGATGCGGTGCCGTCGATCACGCGCTTCTTGATTCCTTGCATGATCCCGGCAAGTCTGAAGAAATTATAGGCAAAATACCAGTTCAGATCTGGGACGCCCACGCGCCCGGTCGCCGCACAGTAGCGTGTCACGACCTCATCGAGTTCGGGGATGCCTAGTGACTTGCGATCGAGATCCACGACGCCCGAACGTCCACCATTTTCGGTAACCCAGGCCATTGCAACATAGGTGAAATCGGCAAGCGGATCGCCCAGCGTGCCTAACTCCCAATCGAGCACGGCAAGAACCTTGGGCTCGTTCTGGGCAAAGATCATGTTATCGATCCGGTAGTCGCCATGAACGACACTGGTTCGGGTCTGCTCGGGCAGGGTGGCTGGTAGGAATTCGATGAGCCTTTCCATCTCCGGCATGACTTCGGTTTCGGAAAGGCGATATTGCTTGGTCCAGCGATCCACCTGGCGACCGAAATAGTTTCCGGGCTTGCCATATTCGGACAGGCCGGCCTTTTCGACGTCAACAGCATGAAGGGCGGCGAGCGTATCGATCATCGCAAAGTAGGTCGCGCGGCGTTCATCCGGGCCGCTGGCATCGGGCATCGCGCCGTCCCAGATCGTCCGGCCCTCGACCATGCCCATGATATAGAACCAGCTTCCGACCACGCTTTCATCGACGCACAGGCCATAGGGCTTGGCGACAGGGAAACCGGTTGGATACAGGCCGGCAATGACCCGGAACTCGCGATCAACGGCGTGCGCCGACGGAAGGAGAACACCATAGGGCTTGCGCCGCAGAACATAGGCTCCGGACGGTGAATCGATGCGGTAGGTCGGGTTCGATTGCCCGCCCGCAAACTTGCTTTGTCGCAACGGCCCTTGAAAGCCCTTCACATTGGCTTCCATCCACGCCGTCAGCTTCGCCTCATCGAGCCGGTCAGCGCCTTCTGGCTCGACCGTGCCGCTGAAAAGCTTTTGTGCGTCCAGAGGTGTCGTTGCCATCAAACCCTCATTGGTCAAAAACAATGACAGAGCGTGCGCTGGCGCCGCCCTTCATCTTTTCGAACCCTTGGTTGATCTGCGAAAGCGGGATACGTTCTGCGACGATCGAATCAAGGTCAAGCAACCCGCGCAGGTAGAAATCCACGAGCCGGGGAATATCAACCGGGAAGCGGTTGCCGCCCATGATCGCGCCCTGCAGCTTCTTGCCCGATAAAAGGTCGATGGCACTCAGTCCGACCTTCTCCGAAAGAGGCATCATGCCAAGAATGGTGGCCGTTCCGCCACGCCGGAGCACGTTTACCGCAAGCTGGGCCGAGGCTGGCCGCCCAACCGCTTCGATCGCATGATCGACGCCGCCCCTGGTCATCTCCATAATTTCAGCCGCAGCGCCGTCGGCCGAAGCATCGACAGCATCTGTCGCGCCGAGTTTGATTGCCAGGGCTCGCTTCTCGGGAACTGGATCGGCGGCAATAATACGCCCGGCGCCTGCAATCTTGGCCGCATTGATCGTCGCCAATCCGACGCCTCCGCAACCAATGACGGCCACTGTTTCACCGGGGGTCACCTTGCAGGCGTTGAAAATGGTGCCGGCGCCTGTCGTAACGGCGCAACCAATCACAGCCGCCCGGTCAAGCGGCATCTCCGGATTGATCCGCACACAGGCATTTTCGTGGATCAGCATCTGTTCGGCGAAAGCCGAAAGATTGAGCATCTGATTGACCACTGATCCGTCTGGCCGGGTGATACGAGGCGCGTCGGTGGGCGAACGGCGGGTGTCTGCGCCAAGGCAAAGCGACATCCTGCCGGTTACACAGAACTCACAATGCCCGCAAAAGGCTGAAAGGCAGGACACAACGGCATCGCCGACCTTGACTGTCCTGACTTCGCTTCCAATCGCTTCCACAATTCCTGCCGCCTCATGACCCGGAATGGCCGGAAGCGGGTGAGGGTAAGTGCCTTCGATAAAGTGCAGGTCCGAATGGCATAGCCCGCAGGCTGCCGTCCGGATCAACACCTCATGCGGGCCCGGCTTCGAGATCGAAACCGTCTCGATCTCGAGCGGATTTCCCGGCTGAATGAGAACCGCAGCCTTCATCGTGAAATCCCGATATCCCCGCTCGACATGCCCTTGTCGGTTACAGCGCTGTATTTGCCGAATTCGAGACGGGCGATGGCACGCGAATGGACCTCATCGGGTCCGTCGGCCAGTCGCAATGTACGCTGATGCGCATACGCACTAGCGAGACCGAAATCTTCCGAGACACCACCTGCACCGTGCGCCTGTATTGCGTCATCGATAATCTTGAGTGCCATGTTTGGAGCCTGAACCTTGATCATCGCGATTTCGCAGGCAGCCGCCTTGTTGCCCACGGTGTCCATCATCTGGGCTGCCTTGAGACACAAAAGGCGCGTCATTTCGATATCGATGCGGGCCCGCGCAACGCGTTCCTCCCAGACCGAGAATTCGGCAATTTTCCGCCCGAAAGCTGTGCGGGTCAGCAGCCGTTTGGTCATTTTTTCAAGCGCCACTTCGGCGGTACCGATCGTGCGCATGCAGTGATGGATACGTCCCGGCCCAAGGCGCCCCTGAGCGATTTCGAAGCCGCGGCCTTCGCCAAGCAACATGTTGGTCACAGGGACCCGCACATCCTTGAGTTCGATTTCCATATGGCCGTGCGGCGCATCGTCATAGCCGAAGACAGGCAGGTGGCGCATGATGTTCACGCCTGGCGTGTCGAGTGGCACAAGAACTTGCGATTGCTGCTGATGGCGCTTTGCTTCGAAATCGGTCTTGCCCATGACAATCGCGATCTTGCAGCGCGGATCGCCGGCGCCTGAAGACCACCATTTTACGCCGTTGATCACATATTCGTCGCCTTCTCGACGGATGCCCGTTTCGATATTGGTCGCGTCGGACGAAGCAACGGCAGGCTCGGTCATCAGGAAGGCCGAACGAATTTCTCCGTTCATCAACGGAACCATCCAGTCCAGCTTCTGCTCGCGGGTGCCATAACGGTTGAAAACTTCCATGTTGCCGGTATCTGGAGCGGAACAGTTGAACACTTCGGAGGACCAGCCGAGCCGACCCATTTCTTCCGCGCAGAGCGAATATTCGACGTTGGTAAGGCCTGGCCCTTCAAGGTGCACGGTATCGTCGACATGCGGAAAGCCGGAACTTGGCGGCATGAACAGGTTCCATATCCCGGCGGCCTTCGCCTTGGCCTTCATCTCCTCCATGATGGGGATGACTTTCCAGCGTTCGCCTTCGTTGGCCTGCTTCACGAATGTCGGGGTTGCAGGCTCAAGGTGGGTCTTGATGAAGTCCCGGACGCGGTCGCGCCAATAGGTTTCGCGTTCGTTCAGCGTGAAGTCCATGTGAGTCGTCCTCTCGATTTACCTTTACGTCAATGTCAGCATCGCACGGGGATTTCCAGCCCTTGTTTAGGCAGATATTTCCGACGCTACGGCAAGCTTGCGCACACGCTCTTCATGATCCGCACGAGTGATGGGAAAGCGCGTCATCGGAAGGATGCTGGCGATCCCGAAGCTGACCAAAACGATCAGGAAGTAGATACCCAGGTTGGTGAGAACCGACTCATCAACTTCGCCCGGCCTCGCGTTGGCCGGAAAACCGGACAGGCTGACAATCGTGCCCGTGATGAAAATTCCAATGCCAGTCGAGCATTTCTGGACGAAAAATACGCCGGAAAAAAACAACCCTTCAGATCGCTCTCCGGTTTCAGCTTGCGAGGCTTCGACGATATCTGCCGCCATCGATTGGGCGAGCATGAACGAACAGATCGAAAAAGCGGTTGAGATCGTGACCAGGGTGAACAGCAACGGAATCAGCGCCGGGCTGCCATTTTCGGGGAAAACACCTGTCAACCTCAAGACGTAGGGGATAACTGCCACAAACAGCGAGATCGAGCCAGAAATGATGCTTCCAGTACGCTTTTCCATATGAGCCTGAAGTGCACCGACAAGCAGGAAGGCAGCAATCACGCCAAGGAAAAGGGTTGCGGAATAGGCAAGAAAGCCAGCCTGCGGCATCTCCCAGAAATAGGTCAGTATGTACGTTGCAATGGAAAAGGACATGCCCTGGCCGATATTGGCAAAAAGCGAACTCAATAGCAGGATCAGATAGGCGCGATTTGAAAGGGTCTTTTTGATCTGCCGGAGCGTTTCGCCCAGCGGCAAATGGGTCGGCGCCGTGTCAGGCAGTCTTGCCAGACGACGGTGTGTCGTGATCGAAGAGACTGTCGTGGCAAGGATCATCAGGAACGCGCCAGTCCAGCCATAAAGTTCATAGCCTCGGACGTTGAGTTGCCCGACCGGATAACCGGGGCCGGGCACAAGAAAGACACCAAAGGCAAGGGTGAGCATTGTCAGTCCGCCGCCCCATCCAAACAGGAAGCGCCAACGGGTAATCGAAGTGCGCTCGTCATAGTCGGCCGTGAGCGCGGGAACGACGGAGAGGGCGGGTACCTCATAGCAGGAAACCGATGCTCGCATCAGAAAGGCGAAGAGCAGGAGATAGAGATAGAGCATGTCTTTGGACATTTCGGGCGGATGCCAGAGCATGATCCAGCTCCCTGCCATCGGCAGTATCGCCGCATACATCCACGGATGGCGCTTGCCCCAGCGTGTATGGGTCTTGTCGCTCCAATATCCGACCTGCGGGTCGACAATGGCATCAAGGAGGAGCGCGACAAGCAGAATGAGCCCAACCAGGCCGGCATCGAGACCCAACACCTGATTGTAGAAGAGAAGCAGGAGCGTTGCGAAGCCATTGTCCTTCACGCCATAGGCAATCGAACCAAAGCCATTGCCAAGCTTTATCCTCAGAGGCAGGCGCTCTGCTGCGGGGACAAATGTCACGGTGCGGCCGCCACAAAGGCCTCGAGCGAGGAAAACATGCTGGGTGCATTTTCATCCCAGGCATGGCGAGGGCCGGTCAAAAGGCCGCCATCGACCAGCAAGTGGGTGCCGGTCATGAAACGCGATTCCGGGCCGGCGAGGAACAGAACGGTGTTGGCAATATCGTCCGGCTCGCCTCCGCCCTTCACCGGTTGCGCCTCTGCTGCGACAGCGGCGATCAGTGTATTCGCCACGTCGCGCTGTTCCTTCGGAACCTCGAGTGCGGAGGCAAAGATGTTGGTCTTGATGAAGCCCGGGCAAATCGCGTTGACGCGAATATTGTGTCGCGCAAGATCGGCTGCGGCGAGTTTGGTCAGGTGGATTACGCCGCATTTCGCAACCGCGTAGGCCGTGGGTGACATGCCCGCTGAAAGCCCGGCAACGCTGGCGGTGTTGATGATCGAGGCGCCCTCGCGGCCAATCATGTGCGGTACGGCATAACGGATGCCCATCGCGACCGAGCGCAGCAGGAGGTTCATTGTCCGATCCCAGCCTTCGGCGTCGATCTCGTCGATTTTTTCTCTCGCGCCGACGGCACCGGCATTGTTGAAGACAATATCGATCCCACCGGTTTTCTCGGCAGCGAAATCCATCAGCGCCTTGATTTGGGAAACGTCACAGACATCGGTTTTCTTGAAGAGGATCTTGCCGTTGGACGTCGCGGCCAATTCGGTGCCGCCTTCGTCATCAATATCTGCGGCGATAACAGTCGCGCCTTCGCGGGCGAGCATGATGGCCGTGGCCTTGCCCATCCCCGAAGCCGCTCCGGTGACGACAGCAGTCTTGCCCGCGAATCTCATGGCTCCCTCCTGGACTTGTTTGCGACTCACCTTAGGCAGGTGGACCGCATGGTCAACGCAGGTTCGATTGCCGCTACGGCAAACGGGATTGCTCAATTGACGCTTGCGTAAAGCAAAGCCACAGTCCTAGAGAATCGCGTAATCAAGAGGAGAATTGTCGATGAGCGATCTGGAAACTTTTCGCGCCGAGACGCGCGCATGGCTGGAAGCGAATTGCCCGGCGGAAATGCGCGAGCCCGTGCGTGATGAAGACGACGCCTGCTGGGGTGGCCGTAACTTCAAGTTCAAGAATCCGGCGCAGAAGCAATGGCTTGATACAATGGCCGCAAAGGGCTGGACCGTTCCTGACTGGCCAAAAGCCTATGGCGGTGGCGGCCTGACCGCCGAAGAGACCAAGGCCCTGCGCAGCGAGATGGCCAAGCTTGGCTGCCGCACCCCTCTGATGTCTTTCGGGATCTGGATGCTTGGGCCTGCGTTGCTCAAATTCGGAACCGAAGAGCAGAAACTCCATTACTTGCCCCAAATCGCGCGCGGCGAAATCCGCTGGTGCCAGGGATATTCGGAATCCGGCTCGGGCTCAGACCTTGTTTCGCTCCAGACATTTGGAGAAGACAAGGGTGATCATTGGAACGTCAATGGCCAGAAAATCTGGACAAGCTATGCAAACCACGCGGATTGGATCTTTTGCCTTGTCAGGACAGACAAGACCAACAAGTATCAGGGCATCAGCTTCCTGCTTTTCGACATGACCACACCGGGTGTCACGACCAAACCGATCCTTTTGATCTCGGGCAACAGCCCGTTCTGCGAAACATTTTTCGACAATGTGAAGGTGCCCAAGCATCAGATTGTTGGCGAACTCAATCGCGGTTGGGATGTTGCAAAGTATCTGCTGGGGCATGAGCGCGAGATGATCTCGGCCGGCGGGAATGGCGACGGCATGGCTTCGATCGGCGCCGCCTTTCCTGACAGCGCGGCCACCGAGCCAGTGCTGCGTGCGCAGATGGCCATGTTTGATGTCGATACCATCGTGTTCCGAGCGCATTCGGAGCGTTTCATGGATGAATGGAAGAGTGGGCGTGCGCATCCGGCCTATTCCAATCTTATGAAATATGTCGGGACAGAGCTCAACAAGACCCGGCATGAGCTTGTCATGGCAGCGGGCGGCTCTGATGCCCTGGAATGGGAAAGCCGCCGCTCCAAGGGTGGTGCTCGTCCGCGTTCGTGGCTCCGTACCAAGGCCAACAGCATCGAAGGGGGGACGAGCGAGGTTATGCTCAACGTCGTCTCGAAACGTATACTCGAGATGCCGGGCGGATAACGCCCTTCCGCTTGCGGGAGGGGTCGGGGGTGGGCCTGACTTCTCCATACGCGATCCCAATTCCCCACCCCTAGCCCCTTCCGCTGGCGGCAAGGGGATCAAGGATGAAATATGGCACTTTATCTTTCCGATGATCAGGCAATGCTCAAGGATACGGTCGCGCCGTTCCTTTCTGACAATGCGCCGGTCAAGCATCTTCGTTCGCTGCGCGATAGCAAGGATCAAGCCGGCTTTTCGAGGGACCTGTGGAAGCAGTTTGCCGAATTGGGATTTATCGGAATCCTGATCCCGGAAACGAACGGCGGGCTTGGCCTGGGCCATGTCGAAGCCGGAATTGTGCTCGAAGAAATCGGGAGGAACCTGACGCCTTCGCCTTTTCTGACGACGGCTGTTGCTGCCGTCGAAGCGCTGAAAGCCGGCGGCAATGCGTTACAGGCAGAATGGTTTCCGAAAATTCTCGCGGGCGATGCCATTGTGGCGCTGGCGATCGACGAAGGAGCGAAGCACCGTCCGGCCGCAACCGCGATGGTCGCGGAACGTTCGGGCAATGGGTTCAGGCTTTCGGGCAAGAAGCAGTTCGTCCTTCATGGCCATGTCGCCGACATGCTGCTGGTTGCAGCGCGCACCGGCGGGAGTGCAGGTGAAGAGAGCGGCATCACTTTATTCGCGGTGCCGAAGGATACTGCTGGCATGACGATGGATGTCGATCGGCTTGTCGACAGTGCGATGTCTGCGCGGGTGACGTTTGATGGGGTGCAAGTCGATGCGGACGCTGTCGTTGGCGAAGTCGATGCAGGATGGGGGCCTCTGACGAAACTCCTTGATGCGGGACGCCTTGGCGCTTCGGCGGAAATGGTCGGCGTCGGGAGCGGCGCGATGGACATGACATTTGACTATCTCAAGCAGCGCAAACAATTCGGCAAGGTGATCGGTGAGTTCCAGTCACTCCAGCACCGTGCCGCGCATCTCTATGGCGAGATGGAAGGCGCCCGATCGATTGTGATCAAGGCGCAACACCTGCTCGACGATGATGATCCGCGTGCGGAACTGTTCATCGCCGCAGCCAAGGCCAAGGCGGGCGAATCATGCAATCTCGCGGTGCGCGAGGGTGTCCAGATGCATGGCGGTATCGGCATGACCGACGAATATGATATCGGCTTGTACATGAAGCGTGACCGCGCGTTGAACGAGTTCTTCGGAGACAGCTATTTCCACGCCGACCGGGTCGCCCGATTGAACGGTTACTGAGATGGCCCTTGACGCTGACACGTTCGACCAGTTGATCGATACCATCCGGCGTTTCGTGAGCGAACGGCTGCGTCCGCTCGAAGCACAAGTGGCGGAGAACGATGAAATCCCCGACGACCTGATCGAAGAGATGAAGGCTCTCGGTCTGTTTGGGCTATCGATTCCCGAGGAGTTTGGCGGCCTGGGGCTTTCCATGTCCGAGGAAGTCCGGGTCGTCATTGAACTGGGCAAGGCCTCGCCGGCCTTCCGTTCGGCATTCGGGACTAATGTGGGGATTGGCAGCCAAGGGCTGGTGATGGCGGGGAATGAGGCCCAAAAGGCGCGCTTCCTGCCAGGTATTGCTTCGGGCGAGATCATTACGAGCTTTGCCCTGACCGAGCCCGAAGCCGGATCGGACGGCGCGGGGGTGCGGACACGCGCAGTGAAGGTCGGCAATCAGTGGAAGCTGACCGGTGGCAAGCGCTACATCACTAATGCCGACAAGGCGCATCTCTTCACGGTCATGGCGCGAACCGGCGGTGATGGAGCCGGAGGCGTATCTGCCTTTCTGGTTCCATCAGACTCGCCGGGCCTCAGTATTGGCGCGCATGAAAAGAAAATGGGCCAGCAGGGCGCACATATCTGCGACGTCAATTTCGATGACGTTGCCGTGCCGCCGGAGAATATGCTGGGCGCAGAAGGCGAAGGCTTCAAGGTCGCGATGCGCGTGCTCGATCGCGGGCGGCTTCATATATCGGCGATGTGCGTCGGCGTGGCAGAACGGCTTGTCACCGATGCGGTTGCCTATGCGACCGAGCGCAAGCAGTTTGGCCAGGCGATTTCCGACTTTCAACTCGTGCAAGCCATGATCGCCGATTCCAAGACAGAATTGCTCGCTGCCAAGGCGCTGGTGCTCGAAACCGCGGCGAAACGTGACGCAGGTGATAATGTGATCCTCGAATGCGCGGCAGCGAAGCTGTTTGCCTCCGAAATGGTTGGACGCGTGGCTGATCGGGCCGTGCAAATTTTCGGAGGCGCGGGCTATGTCGCGGATTATGGCATTGAGCGGCTCTACCGCGACGTGCGTATTTTCAGGATTTACGAGGGCACTAGCCAGATCCAGCAACTGATCGTGGCCCGCGAAACCATCAAGAGAGGCGGATAATCATGGATACCAAAAAGCTTTTTTCGCTCGAAGGACGCGTCGCGCTCGTCACGGGTGGGTCCAAGAATATCGGCCGGATGATCGCCGAAGGCTTCATTGCGCAGGGTGCCAAGGTCTATATTACTTCGCGCAAGGCCGATGTCTGTGCAGCGACCGCCGCCGAACTTGGCCCGAACTGTCATTCGTTACCGATGGACGTTTCATCGGTCGCTGACTGCAAGGCGCTAGCGGCTGCATTGGCGGAACGAGAGTCGCGGCTTGATATTCTGGTAAACAACGCCGGGTCTGCGTGGGGAGCCGAGTTTGAGGATTTTCCCGAAGTCGGGTGGGACAAGGTCATGGACCTGAATCTCAAGGCTCCGTTTTTCCTGACACAGGCGCTCTATCCTCTGCTCAAGGCGGCAGCATCGCCGGCCCAACCGGCAAAGGTCATCAACATTACGTCAATTGACGGCATTCGACTCAATCCCTGGGAAACCTACAGCTATCACGCATCAAAATCCGGGTTGATCTATTTGACCAAGCGCCTGGCCGCGCGACTGATCCGCGACCAGATCAATGTCACATCGATCGCGCCTGGCGCTTTTGCGTCCGATATGAACCGGGCCGCGCGCGACCATGGCGATGCTGTGGCGAAAAACATTCCCAACAAGCGGATCGGCATGCCCGAAGATATGGCAGCCGCCGCGATCTATCTGGCCAGCAACGCGGGAAACTATGTTGTGGGCGATACAATCACGGTTGATGGCGGTGTGGCGCACGGAAATATCGGCACGCCAAGTATCGACGCAGACTAGCACCTGACCTCTCACTCGAAATGTCGGCTTTCCCGCAGTGCTAGAATCATTGCGTGGCCAGCAACTTTCATGGCTTCAAATTACGCGAACTTCGGTCTACCGCGCATGTTAATTCTGCATGGACAATGAAGGAAGCCGCGCCGGATGAGTTATCCGCCGAAGCAAGGACTGTATGACCCCAGGCACGAGCATGATGCATGCGGCGTGGGCTTTGTCGCGAACATCAAGGGTGTAAAGACGCACACCACCGTTCAACGCGGCCTCGAAATCCTGGTCAATCTCGATCATCGCGGTGCGGTTGGCGCGGATCCGTTGCTGGGAGATGGCGCTGGACTATTGATCCAGATTCCGGACGCCTTACTGCGCGATTGGGCGGATTCCGAAGGCCTGATGCTGCCTGCGCCCGGTGACTACGCCGTCGCTATGTGCTTCCTTCCTCGCGATCAGTCCGCGCGTCGGTTTGCGGTTGCGCATTTCGAGGGCTTTGTTGCCAAGGAAGGCCAGACACTGATCGGCTGGCGTGACGTTCCGATCGATCCTGCCGGGCTGGGAAAAGCCGTTCTCGAACAAATGCCAATGATTCGCCAGGCAATCATAGCGCGCGGCGAATCGACCCCGAATCAGGATGCTTTTGAAAGAAAGTTGCTTGCACTTCGCAAGCAGGCCCAGAATCCGCTTGCGGCCCTTGCCGAGAAACACGATTTGCCGGGATTGACCGAGCTTTACATGCCGTCCTTCTCTTCGCGGACAATTGTCTACAAGGGATTGTTGCTGGCCGGGCAGGTCGGCAGTTTCTATAAGGATTTGCAAAATCCGCTGACCCAGTCAGCCTTGGCGCTGGTCCATCAGCGATTCTCGACCAACACCTTCCCATCCTGGAAGCTCGCGCACCCTTATCGTTACATCGCCCACAATGGCGAGATCAACACGGTACGCGGCAATGTGAACTGGATGAATGCGCGCAGGCGTTCGATGGAATCGGACTTGATCGGGCCCGATCTGGACAAGATGTGGCCGCTGATCCCGCACGGCCAGTCCGATACCGCCTGTCTCGACAATGCGCTCGAACTGCTGCTGGCGGGCGGGTATTCGCTGGCGCATGCGATCATGATGCTGATCCCTGAAGCCTGGGCCGGCAATCCTATGATGGATGCCGGGCGCAAGGCTTTCTACGAATATCACGCGGCGTTGATGGAGCCTTGGGATGGGCCGGCTGCCGTTGCTTTTACCGATGGTCGCCAGATTGGTGCCACGCTTGACCGCAACGGCCTGAGGCCGGCGCGTTTTTGTGTCACAGATGATGATCATGTCATCATGGCCTCTGAATCGGGCGTCCTTCCGGTTAAGGAAGACAACATCGTCCGCAAATGGAGGCTCCAGCCGGGCAAGATGCTGCTCATTGACACCGAGCAGGGGCGCATCATCGAGGATGAGGAGATCAAGGCTGAGCTTGCGGCTGCTGAACCCTATGCCCAATGGCTGGAGGCAGCGCAGTACAAGCTCAAGGATCTTGGCGATGTCGAAATTGTCGATGCACCAATAGCCAACGATCCGACTGCCTTGCTCGATCGCCAGCAGGCTTTCGGCTATACGCAGGAGGATATTGCCAGGTTCCTCGAGCCAATGGCGACCAGCGGTGAAGACCCGATCGGTTCGATGGGTACTGACACTCCGATAGCTGTTCTATCAGCCCGCCCGCGGCTGCTTTACGACTATTTCAAGCAGAATTTTGCCCAGGTCACGAACCCGCCGATCGATCCGATCCGTGAGGAATTGGTCATGTCGCTGGTGTCAATGATTGGCCCGCGTCCCAACCTTCTTGGCCATGAAGCTGGCACCCACAAGCGCCTCGAAGTCGATCAACCTGTTCTGACTAACGCCGATCTGGAAAAGATCCGGTCAGTCGAAGAAGCGCTTGACGGGGCCTTTCGTACCGAAACGATCGACATCACATGGGACGCCAAGAGCGGGGCAGCGGGCCTTGAACTGGCGCTCAAGGAAATGTGCTGGGCCGCAACCGAAGCCGTTCTCGCAGATCGGAACATTCTGGTCCTTTCGGATCGTGCGCAGGGGCTCGACAGGATCGCAATGCCGGCTTTGCTTGCAACCTCTGCGGTTCATCACCACCTTGTTCGCCAGGGATTGAGGATGCAAACCGGGCTTGTTGTCGAAACCGGCGAAGCACGCGAGGTTCATCATTTTTGTGCATTGGCCGGCTATGGTGCCGAAGCGGTCAATCCCTACGTCGCATTCGAAACGCTTGAGGAAATTCGCCAGCGCCGATCGCTTCCGCTTTCCACGAGCGACGTGCAGAAAAACTATATCAAAGCCGTCGGAAAGGGCATCCTCAAGGTCATGTCGAAGATGGGCATTTCGACCTACCAATCCTATTGCGGCGCCCAGATTTTCGATGCGATCGGCCTGACTTCTGCGTTTGTTGAAAAATACTTCACCGGAACGGCGACGACCATCGAGGGTGCCGGATTGGCCCAAATTGCCGAAGAGACGGTTCGCCGCCACGCTGCTGCCTATGGCGAGAACCCGATCTACAAAAACATGCTCGATGCAGGTGGCATCTATGGCTATCGGATTCGCGGCGAAGAGCATGCCTGGACGCCTGACAATGTGGCGAACCTGCAGCATGCCGTGCGCGGCAATGATCCAAAAAACTATGCCGAATTTGCAAAATCGATTAACGAACAGAGTGAGCGCCTGCTTACCATTCGCGGATTGATGGAGCTGGAAAAGGCTGAGGTTCCGCTCGACATCAGCGAAGTCGAGCCTGCGAACGAAATCGTCAAACGCTTTGCCACAGGCGCGATGAGTTTTGGTTCGATCAGCCGCGAGGCCCATACGACTCTCGCCATTGCGATGAACCGTATCGGTGCCCGCTCCAATACTGGCGAAGGCGGTGAGGAATCGGATCGTTTCTTGCCAATGCCGAACGGCGATTCGATGCGTTCCGCGATCAAGCAGGTCGCCAGCGGTCGCTTTGGCGTGACGACAGAGTATCTCGTCAATGCCGATGATATCCAGATCAAGATGGCACAGGGCGCAAAGCCCGGTGAGGGTGGACAGCTTCCCGGTGACAAGGTCGACAAGAATATTGCGCGTGTCCGCCATTCCACGCCGGGTGTCGGGCTCATCTCGCCGCCGCCGCATCATGATATTTATTCGATCGAAGATCTGGCGCAGCTGATCCACGATCTGAAGAATGTCAATACAGACGCACGTATTTCAGTGAAGCTGGTCTCCGAAGTTGGTGTTGGAACTGTAGCGGCTGGCGTCGCCAAGGCGCGCGCCGATCATGTCACGATTTCGGGCTATGAGGGCGGGACTGGTGCTTCGCCACTGACGTCATTGACGCACGCGGGCTCTCCGTGGGAAATCGGTTTGGCAGAAACCCAGCAGACGTTGCTGCTCAATGGCCTGCGTTCGCGCATATCTGTGCAAGTCGATGGCGGGCTGCGTACCGGGCGTGACGTTGCCATCGGTGCATTGCTTGGCGCGGATGAGTTCGGTTTTGCGACGGCGCCCCTGATCGCGGCGGGCTGTATCATGATGCGCAAATGCCATCTGAACACCTGTCCGGTTGGCGTGGCAACACAGGATCCGGTGCTGCGCAAACGGTTCACGGGCCAACCTGAACATGTGATCAACTATTTCTTTTTTGTCGCTGAGGAATTGCGGCAGATCATGGCAGATATGGGTTTTCGCACGATCGACGAGATGATTGGCCGGGTTGACCGGATCAACATGCATCGGGCGCTCGATCACTGGAAGGCGCAGGGCGTTGATCTGACACGGCTGCTCCACCAGATCGCGCTCCCTGCCGGTTCTCCGCTTCATCAAACGATTGTGCAGAACCATGGTCTGGAAAAGGCCTTGGACCAACACCTGCTATCCATTGCTGCACCGGCTCTCGAAAGAGGAGAGGCCGTCCGCTTCGAGCATGAGATCAAGAATGTAAACCGCACAGTTGGTGCAATGTTGTCGGGTGAGGTCGCACGGCGATACGGCCATGAAGGGCTCCCCAACAATACCATCCAGATCGCGTTTACGGGGGTTGCGGGACAGAGCTTCGGTGCGTTCCTTGCGCATGGAATCACGCTGGAACTGACCGGTGATGCCAATGACTATGTTGGCAAGGGATTGTCGGGTGGACGTGTCATCGTCAAGCAACCTGGCCATGTTAAGCGCAAGCCGACCGAGAACATCATCGTCGGCAATACCGTGCTTTATGGCGCGATTGCGGGTGAAGCCTATTTCAATGGCGTCGCGGGTGAGCGCTTTGCCGTGCGCAATTCCGGAGCGGTTGCTGTTGTCGAAGGCACGGGTGATCATGGCTGCGAATATATGACGGGCGGTGTCGTGGTTGTGCTTGGCAATACCGGGCGCAACTTCGCGGCGGGCATGTCCGGCGGAGTGGCCTATGTCTATGACGAGGACGGGCGCTTTCGCGAACGCTGCAACATGGCGATGGTCGATGTCGAACCGATCGTGCCCGATGCCGAGGGAGACGAAGGCACAGGCCGGCCAACTCAACGCGCGATTGACGTGCATGACTTTGGCATGGGCGATATGCTCCGGCATAGTGCCGAACGCCTGCGCATCATGCTCGAACGACATCACCTGTACACAGGCAGCAAGAGGGCACGGGCCATTCTCGATGATTGGGATGGATCGCTTTCCCGTTTCTTTAAAATCATCCCGCGTGATTACACGCGCGCACTGAAGCAGCTTGAGGCCGAACGCGTCGCCGCCGCTTCGGTCGCGGCTGAATAGCCGAATTTCTGGAGTAGATTGTGGGCAAGGCAACAGGCTTTCTTGAACTCGACCGCAAGGACAGCAGCTATGGCGATGCCAAAGAGCGGCTGACGCACTACCGTGAGTTTATCGTTCCATTGCCCGAGCAGGCACTACGCGACCAGGCATCGCGCTGCATGAGTTGCGGAATTCCCTATTGCCACACCGGCTGTCCGGTGAACAACATCATCCCGGACTGGAACAATCTGGTTTATGAGGGTGACTGGAAGAATGCGCTGGAAATGCTGCATTCGACCAACAATTTTCCGGAATTCACCGGTCGTATCTGTCCGGCGCCGTGCGAAGCAAGTTGCACGCTCAACATCGATGATTCGCCGGTTACGATCAAATCGATCGAGTGTGCCATCGTGGACCGTGGTTGGGCAGAAGGCTGGATTACGCCACAACTGCCGTCACGAAAGACCGGCAAATCCATTGCCGTTGTTGGCTCTGGCCCGGCCGGCATGGCTTGTGCTCAACAATTGGCGAGAGCCGGGCACAGCGTCACGCTGTTCGAAAAGGCGGACCGCATGGGCGGGTTGCTTCGCTATGGCATCCCGGACTTCAAGATGGAAAAGCATCTGATCAATCGCAGACTTGTGCAGATGGAAGCGGAAGGTGTCGAGTTTCGCACAAGCACTGAAGTTGGTGTCAATGTCTCTGTCGAATCCTTGCGGGCAAATTTCGATGCGATCGTCATGTCAGGCGGAGCAGAAGCTCCGCGAACGCTCGATATTCCGGGTTACGAAATGCCGGGCGTGCGTTTGGCGATGGAATTCCTGACCCAGCAAAACAAGCGCAACGCAGGCGATGATGAGCTGCGCGCTGCACCACGCGGCACCTTAACGGCAACCGGAAAACACGTCATAGTCATCGGCGGTGGCGATACCGGGTCTGACTGCGTCGGCACGTCGAACCGGCAAGGTGCGGCATCTGTCACGCAGATCGAGATTATGCCCAAGCCACCCGAGAAGGAAAACAAGTCGCTGGTCTGGCCAGACTGGCCGATGAAACTGCGCACATCGTCAAGCCATGAAGAAGGTTGCAGCCGGGACTGGTCTATACTGACAAAACGGGTCGTTGGCACCAATGGCATTGTTGAAGGTCTCGAATGCATTCGTATTGAATGGGTCGAAGGCCAGATGCGTGAAATCCCCGGCAGCGAGTTCACCTTGAAAGCGGATCTGATTTTCCTCGCAATGGGTTTTGTGGGACCACGCAAGATGGGCTTTGTCGAGCAGACCGAGGTGGTGCTCGATTCGCGCGGAAACGTCGCTGCCAACACGATGGCGTATGGCACCAGCAAGGAGGGAATTTTTGCCTGTGGCGATATGCGACGGGGCCAAAGCCTTGTTGTCTGGGCCATTCGTGAGGGCCGCCAATGCGCGCGCGCCGTCGATCTCCACCTGATGGGTGAAAGCGAACTTCCGCGCTAGAATTCTTGCATGAGAATGAGGGGAGAGGATTGCGCCTGATCGGGCAATTCGAGCCGTCAACATGGACTTAAGTTTACTTGTAGAAGACATCAATTTTGGGCAGATGACTGGGCTAAGGCGGCTTTTGGAAACGCAGGGCAGAACAGATGGCTGATTATGATTCCCAAGATACCAGACATGCGGACAAGCAGTATGTTCCACCTAGGGTGGAAGCGGCGATCCGCACTTTGATTGAATGGACTGGCGAAAATCCGGATCGCGAAGGTCTCGTTGACACACCGAAGCGGGTTGCACGGGCATGGCTGGAGTATTGCTCAGGCTATAACGAAGATCCGTCGCACTATCTGGCTCGCACGTTTGAAGAGGTCGGCGGTTATGATTCCGTCGTTCTCCTCAAGGATATTCCCTTCCAATCCCACTGTGAGCACCACATGGCTCCAATCACCGGAAAGGCGAGCATCGCCTACATGCCAAAGGATCGTGTCGTTGGCATTTCCAAGCTGGCGCGTGTTCTTCATGGATATGCCCGACGTTTGCAGGTTCAGGAACGCCTGACTGCCCAAGTCGCCCAGTGCATCTGGGATCATCTTGACCCTCATGGCGTGGCGGTAGTGATTGAAGCGCAGCATGGCTGCATGACCGGGCGGGGGGTTCGCACGCATGGTGTGGGTATGACGACGTCACGGCTTCTCGGCTGTTTTTTAGATGACCATCGAAGCCGCAAGGAAGTCATGAGCCTGATGGGCTACTGAAGAAACATTTATTCAAAAGCGCCACGAAATGACCAGCCTCTGCATGCGTTTCGCGTGGGACGATATTCCCCAGCCGGCGCGCGTGTTGGGAGTTTCAGGCGTAATACCCCAAGCATTCGCAGTGATTGCCGCCCTTAGCCCGACATGGCGATTTACGGCCCTGAGTGCGGGGTTCTTCTATGCCGCCCTGATCCTCAGTTTTGTCGGTGGTGCCTGGTGGGGTGTTGCGTCCACCCAGCCAAAGGCCCCTCAATGGATCTATCCCGTTGCCGTGGCACCATCGCTGATCGCGCTCGCAACCGGTGTACCCTGGATGGTCGGTGCTCTCTGGCCTTGGCCTTCGCTGGCTGTTCTTGGAACAGCATTGATTGCCTCTCCAATCATGGACATGAAATTACGAGCGCTGGGCTTGATTTCCGATGCTCTCCTGTTGTTGCGGATTGTTCTTTCGGTCAGTCTCGGCATCATGACCTGGCTGCTTGCTTTTTTGTAGGGGTCTTGTCCCTCGTGCCAAAGACCGTCGAGCGTATCCGATGTTGGAACACGGGCCACAACGTGGTAGTGATTGCTCCACTCGAACAGATTGAACTGAGGGGCAGAATTGGTCCAGGCGAGCGCCGAGACTGCGCGATTGAAAGCGCTTATCGTAGATAGTCCGATCGCGTCGGTGATCAGTAACCCTCGCCTCAAGGACAACCCGATCATTGCTTGTAACGCATCTTTCATTGAATTGACGGGCTACGGCGAAGATGAAATCGTCGGTCGCAATTGCCGGTTTCTTGCAGGACCTGCAACCGAGCCATGGCTTACCGAGACAATCCGCAGCGGAGTGCGCAAACACCGCCCTGTCCTGGTGGAGATATTGAATTACAAACGCGACGGCACGCCCTTTCGCAACGCGGTCCTGGTCGCACCAATATTCGACGAAACAGGCGAGCTTGAATTTTTTCTTGGCTCTCAAGTGGAATTGGAAGCGGACACCCCAATCCCTAATTCAAGCCGCCGGATGGCTGCGGCGATGCTCGTGAAGGCATTGACTGCTCGTCAGCGCGAAGTGCTGGAGCAGATGGCGACAGGCCATTTGAACAAGCAGATTGCCTACACATTGGGCCTCAGCGAACAGACAGTAAAAATGCACCGAGCGCTCCTGATGCAACGGCTCGGGGCTTCGACCACGGCCGATGCGATCCGGATAGCCGTCGAGGCTGGGCTTTGAGCTGAGTGACTGCGTCATAATTGTGCGAGCGGCATATACCAAAGGTGATGTCGACAGCCCTGAACGGTTCTCCTAGATAAAGCTCCTCAGGTGCCACTCCATCCCCTCCCGGAGTAGGCCCCTGGGGATCGCGCGAACCAAAATGACAAAATTTCAGCGCCATGTTGCCAGCCCCAGCGATAGCTTTGCCTAGGTTCGCGCAAGGCGATTTGCAGGCTTCACAACTGGCCGCGATACTTAAAAAAGGAACTGCGTCGTCATGACAACTTTCTTCGTAATCGTGATTATTCTCCTTGCTTTGGGCGCCACGGTGTCCCTGATCCGTGGGCTCATAGCCTTTTTGAAAGCGACTGAAATCGACCTCAAGAATCCCAGCGGCGGAGTAAGTGCTTCCAGTGTCCAGCAGAACAGGATGATGACAAGCCGCCTGCTCTTTCAGGGAGCGGCGATTGTCGTGGTCGTTTTGATGGTTTCTCTTTCGAGATCTGGCTGAAACGATGCCCGTACGTCCAAAGGAGTTGATCATCTGGTATGACGGCGGCTGCCCATTGTGCACGCGCGAGATTGCCATGATGCGCAAGCTGGACAAGCGGAAAGCGATTACTTTTGTCGATGCAACGACCGATGATCTTGCCTGCCCGATTGATCAAGGAGCCTTGCTCTCCCGATTTCACGCAAGCGAGGATGGTAAAGTGCTTTCGGGTGCAGCGGCATTTGCGGCGATGTGGCGCGCGATCCCGGGATTGAGGCCGCTTGGCCTCGTTGCCAGAAACCGTATTGTTCTTGCGGTACTGGAGTTTCTCTACCTCCAGTTTCTGAAGATCAGGCCGTATGTCCAGCGCGCAGTCCGATAGCTTCAAGATGGCTACACCAATCAATGCCTGAACAGTCGTTAGGCATCAAGCGGGCCTGCGTTCTCGGTGGGTCTGGAGGAATTGGCCGAGCAGTTGTGCAGCTTTTGTTGGACGACCCTGATACTCTCCAGGTTTACACAGGATCGCGAACGCCTCACGCGGCTTTGGATCCTCGTGAAACACCGTTTTCCTTCGATCTGGAAGATGAAGCCAGTATTGCGGAAGCGGCGGGAATGATTGCACAAGACGGGTGTTTGGATCTCGTCTTCATCGCAACCGGCCTCCTGCATGATGGTCCGGATTTCAAGCCGGAAAAGTCGTGGCGAATGCAGGATCCCGAGGCCTATCAACGCGCTTTTGCGGTTAATGCAACGGGGCCGGCCCTTGTTGGCAAGCATTTTCTGCCCCTTTTGAACCGGAATGAACGCAGTGTCTTTGCAGCACTTTCGGCTCGGGTTGGATCAACAAGTGATAACAGGCTTGGCGGTTGGCATGCCTATCGTGCGTCCAAGGCCGCGCTCAACATGATCGTGCGAAACTTCGCGATTGAGCTTAGCGTGCGAAATACGAACGCCATTGCCGTAACCCTGCATCCTGGGACGGTGGATACAGCACTTTCCGAACCCTTCCAGGTTCGGGTTGCTCCGGAAAAACTGTTCACCCCGGAACAGGCAGCGCGACACTTGTTAGCGGTTGTTGCTCAACTCGAAGCCGAAGATTCGGGCTACCTGATCGCCTGGGATGGACAAAAGATCGACCCCTGAGAGCGCCAACCGGCTGTCTACCTCAATCCCCGGTCAGGATGCGATCGACCAGCTGTTTCACCGTTGGCACAAAGCCATTGGAATAAAACGGGTCTTTCTTGAAGCGGAAAGCGGCGTGACCCGCGAACATGAGGTTTTCATCGACCGGGCCGCCATGTGCGATGTCCTGAAGTGTTTTCTGGATGCAGAAGCTGCGCGGATCTGCCAGATATCCGGTGGTGTAGTCATCATGATCCTTCCATGATGAAAACCCGCAATGTGAAAGACATCCCATGCAGTCGGTCTGATCCTTGCGGATCATGTCGCGTTCGGGAACGGTGACGAACACAAGCGTATTGTCCGGCGTCTTCAAGGCCGCTGTAAAGCCCTGTCCGAACCATTCGCGCGCGCGCAGCAAATCGCCTCGCGTCACCCAGTAATTCTTTCCTTTCACACCAACATCGAGCTGGTGGGTGTGATCGCCGGCCTGTTCCCGCGAATAGGGTATCTGGCGTTCCGAGCGCGCCTCCAGATTGCGCAGGAACGGCGTGCGCACCGCACTTGAATAGAAACCGGTAGGCGAGAATTTATGGAGCAGGACATCTCCGTCCTCCAGCGTCATCAACCGGTCCTTCCACCCCTGCGGAATAGGGCTCTCCTTTGTGAGCAAAGGCCGCGTGCCGAACTGGAAGGCGATCTGGCCAAGTTCAGGATTATCGATCCAGTGCGCCCATTCCTTCAGGTTCCAGACGCCGCCGGCCATCACGATCGGCGTTTCGTCCGAAATGCCGCCTTCGCGCATGGTTTCACGCAAGGCCTTGACGCGAGGATAGGGGTCTTCCGGTTTCAGCGGGTCCTCAGCGTTGGACAGTCCATTGTGCCCACCAGCCAGCCAGGGATCTTCATATACGACCGCTGACAGGAAATCGGCAGCCTTGGAATAGGCCCGCTTCCACAGAGCACGGAAGGCACGCGCCGAACTGATGATCGGCAAATAGGAAACGCCATAGGAAGACGTGATCTCGGATAGTTTGTAGGGCATTCCTGCGCCGCAGGTTACGCCCGAAACCATCCCCTTGGTCTTTTCGAGGATGCCATGCAGAATCTGCTGTGCACCGCCCATTTCCCAAAGCACATTGATGTTGATCGCACCTTTGCCACCCGAGATTTCCCATGCCCTTTGAACCTGTGCGACGCCGCCATCGATGCCGTATTTGATCAGTTCTTCGTGGCGCTCCCGGCGTGTGCTCGATGCGTAGACCTGAGGGATGATCTTGCCAGTTGGATCATAGCTGTCAGCATTTACTGCTGAAACCGTCCCAATTCCGCCCGCCGCAGCCCAGGCTCCGGCGCTGGCGTGATTGGTCGCCGAGACACCCTTGCCGCCTTCGATCAGCGGCCAGACTTCACGACCTCGATAAAGAATTGGCTTCAAACCCTTGAACATCCCCACTCCTGTCAACACCCCTTATCGCCCATATAATACTGTGTTTCGGAAATGCGCGGCCTTTTTTAGCGCTTCCGCAAAAGCGCTCCGGGGCGTCGCATTACCCCCTCATAAAGTGCTCCATAGGCCTTGATCATACGACGCTCGTCATAGGCATTTTGGGCGAGCGCGCGGTTTGCCTTGCCCAGTGTCATGCGAAGTGCCGGACTTTCGCAGAGACGTCCCAGAGCGTTGGAAAATTGGTCTTCGCGGAAAGATGGGACGACAAGAGTTTGGTTGCGGGGGGAAACAATGCTCCTGATATCGCCAACGTCGGTTGATACAACCGGAAGTCCCGCGGCCATTGCCTCGACCAGAGAAACAGGAAACTGCTCACTGTCCGATGAAAGTGCAAAGATGTCGAACCATCCAAGATAGCGATGCGGTGCTGGAAGGAAGCCCGGCATCAAAACGCGATTCGACATGCCGAGTCGTTCGGCTTCCCGAACTATCGCGTCCCGTTCAGGGCCTTCGCCAATGATGACGAGCCTGACATTATTCCCGAGCCGTGCGACCGCCCGAACCAGGCGAGGCAAGTTTTTTACCGCGCGAAGCCCCGCCAGCGTGCCGATGATGATATCGCCTTCGCGTCGGCTGAGGCCGGGAATGCTGTCCAGTTCCGGTGCACGGGCATAGGCGGCTGTCGCGATGCCGTTCGAAATACGACACACTCGGTCTGCTGGCTGACGCCAAATGGTCGTTGCGATCGATTCAAGCGTGCGGCTCGGGACAACCAGAGTCGCTGCTGCGGGGAGGCACAAACGGCGGAAACTGTTTCGCCGCCAATCCAATCCATTGGCTTCATCGGCGTTGAACCCATCCTCATGATGGATCAACGGCGGACCATTACGTCCAAACAGGCGGCGTGCGCCGACGGCATCCATCGCCCCCCAATTATAGGTCAGGACGAGATCAAACCCGTGCATGTAATTCGCCAGCTGTCGATAGCGGCGCAGACCGGGCCTGCCGTGAAGGGCAGGCGCACTCTCTCCTGGAAAAACCACGTCAATTGCCGGATCGATCGCCTCTTTCGCAGACAGCGCCTCCGGCACGGCGGAGAGGATGACATGCTCGGCGTGCTGTCCGAACGCATTCATCAAGCGGACAGCGCGTGCTTCCTTGCCGCCAAGTGCAAAGGTTGAATGGCAGTGAAGAATCCTGGCGCGCGTCACCGCGTAACCAATTCGAGCAGCCCATCGATCGCCTTGATCGCAGCGGGCTCGTCAAGCTCGGGCGGATGGCCGGTTCGCGGGATGATCGAGAGGGTGGCGTTTGGCAGTCGCTTGGCCATCGCAGCGACCGTATCTGTTGAAAGTATATCGGACGTCGCGCCCCTGAGGATCGTAACGGGTGCTTTGCCAAGCGCATCGAAAGCGGGCCAAAGATCGACCGGCTCGCTCGGACGCCGTATCGGCTCGGCAATACGGGGATCATAATCCGGAATGATCCGCCCTTGCGCCGTAAGTCGATAAAGTCGTTTGGCGAGCGCGATCCACTGGGGCAGATCATAATCGGGATGGGCATGGCCGTGCAGGTTCGACGCCGCCCGCGCGGCGTGCATCCAGCTTGGCCAGCTTCCCGATTTGCCGACAAAGCCCCGGATCCGGGCCAGACCCTCCTCCTCGATCACCGGGCCGATATCATTGAGCAACGCGCCTGCGATCCGGCCCGGCCTTGCCGATGCGAGGAGCATCGTCAGCAATCCGCCGAGCGATGTTCCAAACGCCACAAAACGGTCAATCTTCAATGTTTCGAGCAGATCTTCGATATCTTGCAGATAGGTAATCGGCGCATAGCTCATCGGGAATTTGGCATAGGCACTTTCACCACGGCCGCGCAGATCGACGCAGATCAGCCGCCAATCGCCGGCCAACCGGTCTGCAACATGGGCAAAATCGCGGGCGTTGCGCGTCAGACCCGGAATGCAGAGGATTGGTGGGCGATCATCACGCCCGGAATAATCACGATAGTGCAGGCGCAAACCATCCTTTGACCACCAAAAGCCATCTTCATATTGCGCAGGCCCCACCATTGACCCCATATCGCCTCATGATCAGAACTCCGCAACCCGGCACATTGCGCCCTGCCCGTGATATTCTCGATATTGTCGATTTTATTGGCGATCCCGTGGCCGGAGCCAATTTTCCCGAAACGAAGTTGCGATTCCGCAATGACCGCTGGGCAGAAACGGTGGGATTGGCGAATCTCGACGATGCAGGATGGATTGCGCATTTCGGGCGGTTCAATCCGCTTGCGGGATCGCTCGATCAGCCACTCGCCTTGCGCTACCATGGCCACCAGTTTCGCGTCTACAATCCCGAGATCGGCGACGGCCGCGGGTTCCTCTTCGCCCAATTACGCGATGGCGAAGGCAGGCTTCTCGATCTTGGCACGAAGGGGTCGGGCCAGACCCCCTATTCGCGTTTCGGTGACGGACGGCTGACCCTGAAGGGGGCCGTGCGCGAAATCATGGCGACCGAAATGCTTGAAGCATTGGGCGTCAATACGTCGAAAACCTTTTCGGTGATCGAAACCGGTGAACCGCTTCACCGAGGCGATGAACCCTCCCCAACGCGATCGGCCGTTCTGTTCCGTCTGAGCCATGGCCATATCCGCATCGGCAGTTTTCAGAGGCTGGCAACGCTTGGCGATGATGCGGCTCTGAAACGACTGACCGAATACGCATTGAGCCGTTACTATGACGAACCTGGTGGTGAAAATGCGCCTGTCCGCCTTTTGGCCGGTGTCACCGCGCGAACCGCCGATCTTGCGGCCTCCTATATGGTCGCAGGCTTCGTTCATGGCGTGTTGAACAGTGACAATATCAACATCTCCGGCGAGAGTTTCGATTATGGTCCGTGGCGCTTTGCCCCGACCTTCGATCCGGGCTTCACCGCTGCTTATTTCGATGAAGGCGGGCTTTATGCTTTTGGGCGACAGGCCGAAGCCATCCATTGGAACGTGGTCCAGCTCGCGCTCGCGCTCGCACGGATCGCCGATCAGGAGGCACTGGTCGAGGTGCTCAATGAATTCGGCCCGCTCTACCGCGCCGCGCTGGTCAGGCGCATGCTGTGGCGATTGGGTTTGGCGTCGCAAGGAAGCGACGCCGATATCGCCCTTGTGCAAACGATTGAAGCCGCGCTCGTGGATAGCAGGGTTGGCATTGACCGTTTCTTTTTCGATTGGGCCGGGGGGCAAAAGCGAAAGGCGTGTTTGGCCGATGAGGCTTATGAGGGTTCCGCGTTCACGGGCTTTCGCTCGCAGATTTCGGCCTACAAGTCTTCACGTCGTCTCGATCACATCTATTGGTCGGGCGCGGACCCGGTTTCCATGCCGATCGAGACGGTCGAACGGCTTTGGTCGCGCATCGCCGATGATGATGACTGGTCCGCGTTGGAAACACAGATTGCCAATATCCGCCGCATGGGTGAGGCTTTAGGGTGTTAGCCAATCAATTCTTGCGCGGCCGGCTTGGGGGCGTTGCCAGTGGCTTTGTGGAAGGGGCTGCATTCGGCGGCGCGCTGGCGGGTTGAATCTGCGCAAGGTTGGCCGGCGCAATCGAAACGCCGTAAAGCCGCCACCGGCCAGCAGACCATTCATAGACAAGATCGAACGCGATAGCCGTCGGGCGCAGGCCGAAAAAGCCGCGTAATTGCATGACAGTGGTGCTGAGCAATTTGGGTGGTGCAGAAAACGTCGGGGTGAGCAACAGCGTATTCGACAGATCGATGCCACTCTGGCGCAGGCTCAAGAACGTCTGGCCGAGCGATGCGGAATCGTTGCGCACTTGGAAACCGGTTGCCGACAGGTCTCGCAGGACGGAATAATTGCCTGCCAGATTTGCATGATGCACGGCTGCCATCGTGCTCCAGACGAGCTTGTTGAGTTCTAGGCTGTCGGGAATGGGCACCGCGGACGGCGCGGGCCTTGCCGCAGGCGCCGGAGCCTGCTGAGCCATGACCGGCGAACCTGCAAGGACGCACAGGCCCAATACAGTCCGGACGAAACAAAGGGCCGGAGCATTTAGCCCCGGCCCGATATTAAGCCAAAATTGCAATTGCCCTACCACGCAAACTGGAACCCGCCGCGCGCACCGACTTCACCCGAATCAAGGCCGATGCCGACGCCCGCCGATATGATCGCCTTGTCGCTAACCCGCGCCGAGAAGGCTGTCGTTGCCGCGGTGCGGTTCTGGTAATAGCCGATGCCCCCCGAAACCGCGAACTTGGCGCCTGCGGGTACGGATGGGGAATCGAGCGCGAGTGCAATGGCGACGCCCTCGTTCGCCTTGCGGATGTCGCGGCGATTGATTTCACTGAGATTGAACAATGTTCCGATTTGGGTGCCTTGGGCCGCGAGGCCGGATTGCAGGCTAGAGATTGACGAACCGATCTGGCTCAGCGTTGTGGAGTCCCGACCCAGCGTACCGGTGGCATCAACCGTAACCAGCGAAGTTGCGCCGGTTTGGACCGCAGTACTGGCGGCAATATCGCCAATCGTGACCGAACTGCCGGTCCCGCCCAGCGCCACCTGATTGGCGCGGGTGGTCGTGGCCCCGGCACCGACTGCCGTTGCGCTGGCAAAGGCCGAAGTCGCTCCGGTTCCGAACGCGCTGGCGTTGGTTGCAGTAGCGGTGGCTCCAAACCCAAGCGCCGAGGCGTTCATCCCGCTGGCATTGCTGCTTTTGCCGATCGCGGTGGCCTGAACCCCCGAAGCGGCCGCCTGATGGCCGACCGCGAGACTCAGGTTACCCGTCGCAGCTGCCTGCCAGCCAAAGGCCTGGGCCCCCGTGGCGGTCGCGCGGGATTCGCCTCCCAGCGCGGTTGAATGATGACCGGAAGCCGTTGCCTGATCGCCAAAAGCTGCGGCATCATCAGCCGTTGCCATGGAAAGATTGCCAATGGCAACCGATGTGCCCGTCGACGGCACGCCGGACGGTGTTACACCATTTTCCGTCGCCGCCCCGTTACCGATCGCGATTGATCCGAGGGCGCCTGCCGAAGCGCCGTTACCGCCAGCAAAACTGTTCGCGCCGGAGGCGATAGCCAGATTGCCGTCCGCGGTGCTGTTCGCACCGGTCGCTTGGGCCTGATTGCCGGTCGCGGTCGCGTTCGTGCCCGATGCGACGCTGCTTTTACCAACCGCTGTGGCACGAACATTAGTCGCCTGTGCCTGATGGCCGACCGCCGTTGCGAACTGCATCGACGCATTGGCCTGCCAGCCAAAGGCCTGCGCACCGGTTCCGGTCGCATCGGATTCGCCGCCTATCGCTGTCGAATGGAAACCGGTTGCATTGGCCTGATCTCCGATGGCGACGGCATCCTCCGCAGTTGCTGCCGCCAGATTGCCGATCGCAACCGACGTTCCGAGCGATGGCACTCCCGACGGCGTTACACCATTCGCGGTGACGGCGGCGATACCCAAGGCGATGGAATTGATGGCAGCCGCATTCGTGCTCTGACCGATCGATATATTCCCGGCCAACGCCGCGTTGGCGCCATCGCCCACGGCGAAAGCAGAATTGCCGTTGGCGGTGGACCGATTGCCAAGCGCTACGGCTCCAGTGCCGGTTGCGGTATTGTCCGTACCGATGGCAACGGCACCGGTTCCCGTTGCAACATTGGGATCGCCAATCGCAACCGCCCCGCGACCGTTGGCGGTATTCCCCTTGCCCACAGAAACCGCCCCGGGGCCACCCGCAACGGCTCCGGTACCCAGGGCCACCGCATCCGGGCCGATCGCCTGGCTGCCATTGCCGACCGCAATCGTATTGGAACCTGCGGCGACCGGCGTTTGGCCCGTCAAAGGATCGACATTCACTTTGATGAACTGCATCGCAGCGGCTGTGGAATTGGCCGTTTCCAGCGCTGTGTTGGCCGTAGCCTGTGCGCCGTTGGCAGTTGTCTGGGCCGTGGCCGCATTGGCCAAAGCTGTGTTGGCGACACCGCTCACCACATTGAGCTGGTCAAGATTGACGGCATCGGTTCCGATCGTTCCGGCGGCAACATTGGTCAACTGCCGTTCGCCACCTACGATGCCGAAAGAGACGCTGGCGTTGCGATTGGTAAACCAGCTCGCGCCAAGCGCGCCCGAGTTGATTGCAACGGCAGTGGTCACGGACGTCACCAAGCCCATCGCGTTAACCGCCGGGCCACCGATGGAGATGGAACTGTAACCATCGGCGGCCGCATTGTTGCCGATTGCAGATGAAAAATCGCCTAGCGACTGCAAACTGTCACCGAATGCCGCGCTGTCGAAGCCCATGGCTACAGAGTTTCCGCCCACGGCAACAGCGAAAAGGTTCGCGGCGGCCGCGTTCACGCCAACCGCCCTGGTATTCGTGTCGGCGGCCAATGCGCCGTTGCCAAGCGCTGTAGCGGTGTCGCCCGTCGCCGCTGAAGCGACACCAGTGGCGGTAGTGCTGTCGCCCGTCGCCAGGGCGCCCGAACCGGTCGCAGTAGAACTGTCACCCGTCGCCTGCGAAGCTTGACCGGTTGCGGTGGCACCTGCTGCGCTTGCGAGAGCGCCAAAGCCAGTGGCCGTGGTGGCAGGACCTGTCGCCTGAGCGCTAACACCTATCGCAGTTGTGGCGACGTTCCCAGCGAAGGACATATTGCCAAGCGCGGTCGCGCTTGCGCCTGTCGCGGCCGCCGAAACGCGACATTCCGTGGCTGTCGGATCGGCAACGCCGCCAACCGCACCGACATTGCATTCGACAGTGGCGTCAGCCCAAGCAGGTAAGGCAGACGCGATTGTCAAAAAGCTGGCGGCAATGCAAAGCGCAGTGCGAAGTTTCGAGTGTTGATGTGACATTGGCAAGCTCCAGTTAACTATATTTGCAAAAGACATTAGTTATGATCTGGCATGATCGGATGCAGAGCTGGCCGGAAAAGATTCGGCGCAAGCTATTGATGATTTTGGGAATTTGAGCTTGGCCGCCAATTTGCGACCGAATTTGACGGACGCAATGTTGCAGTCGCGAAAACGCTCGCCTAGTGGACGGACTCATGACAGCCTCCGAGATCATTTCGTATGAACCCGCCACAGGTGCCGAATATTGGCGCCGAGCGATCAGCGATGTGGATGCGGAAGTTGCCATTGCTCGCCAGCATTGGGCAGATTGGGCGTCACAACCCGTCACCGTCCGGATGGAGGCGCTCCGGCGCTTTGCCAATGTTGTGCGCAGCAAGGTCGATGCGCTGGCCGATTGCATTTCCCGTGAAACCGGCAAGCCATTGTGGGAAGCACGGACCGAAGCCGAAGCCGTGATCAACAAGGTGGAGATCTCGATCTCCGCCTATTCGGAGCGGACGTCGCAACGCAGGCTCGAAGGTAATCTCGGCGCGAAGATGGCAATCCGGCACAAGCCGCACGGCGTACTGGGGGTGCTCGGCCCCTATAATTTTCCGGCGCATCTGCCCAACGGGCATATTGTTCCGGCCCTGATCGCGGGCAATGCTGTCGTCTTCAAACCATCCGAAAAAACCCCTGCGACTGGCGCAATGCTGGTCGAATGCTATCATGACGCGGGCATTCCGAAAGACGTAGTCCGGCTTGTTATTGGCGGCCCTGATGAGGGGCGCGCCTTGGCCGGACATGCCGATATTGATGGTCTGCTGTTCACCGGGTCCGCGCGTACCGGAATTGCTCTCAACCGACAGTTCGCCGATATGCCCGGGAAGATCCTCGCGCTCGAAATGGGCGGGCATAATCCGCTGGTCGTTTGGGATGCGGCCGATATCCAGGCCGCAGCGATCCTTGTCGTCCAGTCTGCATTCCTGAGTGCTGGCCAGAGATGTACGGCTGCCCGTCGGCTGATCGTGAAGGATGGCGCGCACGAGCCCCTGATTGACGCGGTCCGCAAGCTGGCCGATCGACTGATCGTGGCCGAGCCGCACGCGACGCCGGCTCCCTATATGGGCCCGGTGATCGATAATGAGGTTGCCGATGGCCTTCAGGAAAGTTTCCTTGCCCTGATGATGAAGGGCGGCCAGCCGATCAAACAGCTGGACCGCATGATCCCTGATCGCCCCTTCCTGTCGCCTGCAATCATCGACACGACAAATGTCGCGGAGCGCCCCGATGCCGAACTGTTCGGCCCGATCCTGCAGGTTATTCGCGTCGCCGATTTCGACCAGGCCCTGATCGAAGCGAACAATACGCGCTATGGCCTGTCTGCTTCGCTCGTCGGGGGATCGCCCGAGCTATATGACAAGTTCTGGGCCAATATCCGGGCCGGCATCGTGAACTGGAACCGGCCGACCAACGGTGCCCCTTCAAATGCGCCGTTCGGTGGGATCGGGTTATCAGGCAATCATCGACCGAGCGCCTATTATGCTGCCGATTATTGTGCCTATCCGGTGGTTTCAACCGAGGAAGAACAAGCAAGGGCTTCGATCGGTATCGGTTTGCGGGATGTCACCCAAAGCTAATGCACAAAATCCTCTCCCTCCGGGAGAGGTGGCGGGCGAAGCCTGACGGAGAGGGCCCCAACCAAGAAACGCGCGGCAGCGCATAGCCGTTATCGCGGCTTTCTTTGTTAGGGCCCCCTCCACCGCTTCGCGGTTCCCCTCCCCCGATGGGGGCGGATTTTTCGCCAAAGCTGAACTAGCGGACCGAAAACAAAGACTGGTTTGAGCTTTCATCCGTCTCCCCCCAATTGTGCAGCATGAATATTTCCCCTCTCCCTCCCAAGGGTCGGGTCCTGCTCGTTGGGGCAGGGCCCGGTGATCCGGGCCTGCTGACGCTCAAGGCTGCCGATGTGCTCGCCCGGGCTGATGTTGTCGTGCATGATGGTTTGGTCGATGCTGCCATTCTGGAACTGGCCAATCCTGCCGCGCGGCTGATCTCGGTCGCGAAACAGCGCAGCCGTCATTCCGTGCCGCAAGATGGCATCAACGCCATCCTGATCGCCGAAGCGCAGGCTGACCATCTGGTCGTCCGGCTGAAGGGTGGCGATCCATTCATTTTCGGCCGCGGGGGAGAGGAAGTTGAGGCCTGTCGCGCCGCAGGCGTTGCGGTCGAAGTTATTCCTGGCATCTCGGCAGCGATCGGCTGTGCAGCCGAAGCAATGCTCCCGTTGACCCATCGTGACGCATCAAGCGCGGTCAGTTTCGTTGCCGGCCAATGCAAGGGGCTGTCCGAGCAGGACTGGTCAGGCCTTGCAGGAAAGGGCCGGACGCTGGTCATCTATATGGGCGTTGCCACCGCTGAAGACATTGCCGAAAAACTGATCGCGGACGGCGTTTCTCCTGACATGCCTGTCGCCGTTCTGGAACGGGGTACACGCGAAGGTGCGCGCGCGATCCGGACTTTATTGACCGATTTGGGCGGGATGATCGGGCGCGAAGGCGTCAAGAGTCCCGCGATCATTATCGTCGGTGAAGTGGTATTGCGCTCGGACGCCGAGGACAGGCTGGCGGCCTTTGCGCAAATGGCGGAGACAGTCGCATGATCATCTTGACCGGCAATGACCTGGCGAGCGGCGCCGTTACCTGGTGGGCTGGAAGCTGGTGGTCGCGCCATGTCGAGGATGCTGTCGACGTAGCCGAGCAGGGCGAAGCGATCCTTGCTCGTGAAGAAGGCGCCCGGCGCGTCAACGGTGCCTATCTGATCGAGGCGATCTCGACAGCGGAAGGCCCGCGCCCTGCCCATATCAAGGACCGTATCCGCGCACTGGGGCCAACTGTTCGCGTCGACCTGACGCTGAAGCCTGCCGATCCCAACATCGGCGAATGGGTGATCTGACATGTACCAATATGACACATACGACCAGGCCATTGTTGATGCCCGCGTGGAAGAATTTCGCGATCAGGTGAAGCGCAGATTGTCTGGTGAGATAACCGAAGACCAGTTCAAACCGCTCCGGCTGATGAACGGGCTCTATCTCCAATTGCACGCCTATATGCTGCGCGTCGCCATTCCCTATGGCACGCTCGACAGCCGCCAGATGCGGATGCTCGCGCATATCGCGCGCACGTATGACCGTGACTACGGGCATTTCACGACGCGGCAAAACATCCAGTATAACTGGATCAAGCTGGACGATGCACCCGACATCCTCGCCGATCTGGCCTCGGTTGAAATGCATGCCATCCAGACCAGCGGCAATTGCATTCGAAACATCTCATCCGATCAGTTTGCCGGCGCCGCTGCAGACGAAATCGCTGATCCGCGCCCCTGGGCAGAATTGCTGCGCCAATGGAGCAGTTTCCACCCCGAATTCAGCTATCTGCCACGCAAGTTCAAGATCGCTGTGATCGCAGCGGACGAAGATCGTGCCGCGATGCGGTTGCACGATATCGGGATACAGCTGATCGAACGCGACGGCATACTTGGTGCTAAGTTCTTTGTCGGCGGTGGCATGGGGCGGACGCCTATGATCGCACCGGAAATCAGGGATTTCATTCCGATTGAAGACCTTCTGTCTTATTCAGAGGCCTGCCTTCGCGTCTACAATCGTCATGGCCGCCGCGACAATATCTACAAGGCGCGGATCAAGATCCTCGTCCACGAGATCGGCGCAGCCGAGTATGCGCGGCAGGTCGACGAAGAATTCCTCCATGTGAAGTCGCTCGGCATTGATCCGCCCGCGGCGGAACTCGCCCGGATCAGCAGCTACTTCGCTCCGCCTGCCTTCGAGAGCGGCCTGAGCGATACTGTCGATCGCATTGACCCCGATTTCGCGGTCTGGATTGACCAGAATGTGAAGGCGCATAAGCAGGCGGGCTATGCGATCGTCAATATCAGCCTGAAGCCAGTTGGAGGCATCCCTGGTGACGCATCATCGGCACAGATCGACCTGATGGCCGATCTGGCCGAGAAATTCAGTTTTGACGAATTGCGGGTGACCCATGCCCAAAACATCGTCCTGCCGCATGTCGCCAAGCGCGATCTCTATGAGATATGGAAGGCCCTAGATGGGGCGGGGTTGGCGGCTCCCAATCTTGATCTGATCAGCGATATCATCGCTTGCCCCGGACTCGATTATTGCAGCCTCGCCAACGCCCGCTCGATCCCGGTTGCACAAAAGATTGCCAAGCGGTTCGAAAGTCTCGAACGCCAACGTGATCTGGGAGAGCTCAAGCTCAAGATTTCGGGCTGTATCAACGCCTGTGGGCACCATCATGCCGGGCATATCGGCATCTTGGGCGTCGACCGCAAAGGGACCGAGAACTACCAGCTCTCGCTTGGCGGTTCAGGCGCGGAGGATGTCAGTCTCGGCAAGATTACCGGCCCCGGTTTCGATGAAGACGGGATTGTCGATGCGATCGAACGCGTCACCGACAAATATGTCGCCTTGCGCGAAGGCGGTGAACGCTTCCTCGATACCTATCGCCGCGTCGGATTTGAGCCATTCAAGGAGGCGATCTATGGGTGAGTCCTTGTTGCCCGTTTCGCAGGCGAACCGTTGGCCCCGTTTTCGCACTGATGAACCGCTCGAGCAGCCTGCTGTCACCCTCGATGCATTCCTCGACCAATCAAACGCGACGGCCGTCCGCCTCGAGTCCGATGAGGATCCCCGGCTCCTGATTCCGCATCTGGGGCGTCTGGCGCTTGTCGAAGTGGCTTTTCCCAAGTTTCGTGACGGACGCGGCTATTCGGCCGGACGCATCCTGCGCGAGTCGGGCTATACGGGCGAATTGCGTGCCCAGGGCGATGTGCTGGTTGACCAGATCCCGCTGATGCGGCGCTGCGGCTTTGACAGTTTCGCGCCCGAATCGCCAATCAACGAGGATGTCTTGGCCGCAAGCCTTGCGCGGTATGATCATGTCTATCAGGCCGCTGCTGATGGAGCTGCCCCGGTATGGAAACTGCGTCATGGCTAGTGCTGCCGCCCGCATGGTCGACCGGATCGATACGGCTCCCCGCTATACCGAGGCCGACGCGATCCGGCTCAACAACATGTTCCGTGGTCGCGATACCGTCGAGATGCTGACGGCGCTGATCAGCGACGCGATGCTCGGCGATGCGGCGATTGTTTCGTCGTTTGGCGCTGAATCGGCAGTGTTGCTCCATTTAATCGGTACGATCGATCCTGCCGTGCCTGTGCTGTTCCTTGAAACCGGCAAACATTTCCCCGAAACGCTCGTCTACCGGGACACTTTGATTAAAAAAATCGGCCTGACGAATGTGCGCAACATCATGCCCGATGCCGAAATTTTAGCGAAGAAGGACGAAACGGGGCTACGCTGGTCCTATGATCCCGATGGATGCTGCGACATCCGCAAGGTCCAGCCGCTCAAGGCCGCGCTGGCGCCATTCGATGCGCAATATACCGGGCGCAAGGCATTTCAGTCCGCAACCCGCAGCGCGCTTCCGCGTTTCGAAGTCGAGGAAGGTCGCCTGAAGGTCAACCCTCTCGCGGATTGGGACAAGGCCCGGATTGACGCCTATTTCGAGGCACATGACCTGCCGTCACATCCGCTCGTCGAGCAGGGCTATCCATCGATTGGATGCGCGCCCTGCACGTCCAGGGTGCAACAAGGCGAAGATCCGCGTGCCGGTCGTTGGCGGGGTTGGGACAAGATTGAATGCGGTATCCACACCGCTGTCGACGAACCTGACGACCCAGCGAATCTCCCTGCGTTCTGATTTGCATTCCCGCCTCAAGGGCCGTCGTCATCCAATACTCACCCGAAATCGCTTGCGGTTTTCGAGGTTTGAGGGAAAAGCGGGTCACAAGGAGGAAGATTATCGGAGTTTCCGATTGCCAAGTATTGCTCATTTGGGCTGGCAATTGTGATCGAGCCAAGGCCAATGTAAACCGGGAATTATGGAAAGTTCGTCTACAAGCCCGAAAAGGGCAACTAAGAAAGGGAGCCACAAAATGATCAATTCTAGAATGAAGGGGCTTTTTCCTGTCATGGCAATAGCGCTTGCTGGTTTTGCAAGCCCGGCGATGGCGGCGGATGAAGCCGAGGAGACAAAAGCGATCGACGTGGAAGTGACGCTGGCTGGGTTCAGCGACTATCGTTTTCGCGGGCTATCCCTGTCCGGCATTGATCCAGCATTCCAGCCGGAGATCGTTGTTACGCATGAATCAGGGATCTATGGCAGCATCTGGGGCTCCAACGTTTCCGACAATGGCGGGGACGATATCGAGGTTGACCTTGTCGCCGGAATCGCGCGAGATATCGGTAATGTCACGGTGGACGTCAACGCGACCTATTATCTGTATCCTGGCGCCGGAAGCACCAACTATATCGAGTTCATTGGCAATGTGAGCACGCCTGTGGGGCCCGGGTCGGTCGGCCTGACCGTGGCCTATGCACCAAGCCAGTCAAACATCGGCAACCAGGACAATGTCTATTTTGCGCTCGATGGCAGCGTGCCAATTGGCGGAACACCGCTGACATTGACCGGTTCGTTCGGATTCGAGGACGGCGCCTTTGGCGATAGCAAAAAGGATTGGTCGCTTGGCGTCACCGCAGATGTTGCCGGTTTTACCCTGGGTGCTGCCTACGTCGATACTGCGCATGCCTCAAATTTCGGACGTATCGCCAAGGCGGGTGCCGTTTTCTCTATCAGCCGCACATTTTGAAATAAGGAGGGTGCGGGAATTATCGCCTGCGCAGGCATGTCATGTCTATCAATTTGGCCACGTGGATCGCGGACCATGGTGTAAGTGAAATCGAATGCATTGTCCCCGACATGAACGGGGTGCAGCGGGGCAAGGTTCTGCCTGCCGGAAAATTCCTGTCGAGCGTCAAGGATGGGACGTTGCGGATTCCCGGCAGCATATTCACGGTGACAATAAATGGCGAGTATCCTGAGGATATTGGCCATATTGTGCCGGAATATGATCCCGACCAGGTCATGGTTCCCGATCCTGACACAATCTGTGAAGCCCCGGGTTTTGCGACGCCGACTGCTTATGTGATTGCCGATACTTTCGGCCGGGATGGCACGCCCATTCCCTTTGCGCCGCGCATGATCCTGAAGCGCGTGCTCAAACTCTATGAGGACAAGGGGTGGAAGCCGATTGTCGCGCCCGAGGTCGAATTCTATCTCGTTTCAAAGAATGTCGATCCGGATTTCCCACTGGTGCCGCCGTCCGGACGGTCAGGCCGTCCTGAAACCGCGAGCCAACCCTATGGTCTGGAAGCACTCAACGAATTTGAGGACATAATCGAGCATATCTACGATTTCAGCGAAAAAGCTGGCCTCGACATTGATACGATGATTCACGAATCCGGCGCAGCCCAGCTTGAAGTGAATTTTCTTCACGGCAATCCGCTCCGCCTTGCTGACGAGGTCCTGCTGTTCAAACGGATTGTCAGGCAAGTCGCACTCGAACACGGTGTCTACGCAACGTTCCTTGCCAAGCCGATGAGCGATCAGCCCGGCAGCGCGATGCATATCCACCAGTCGGTACTCGATCTGGCTACAGGCAAGAACGTCTTCAGCACATCCAATGGCAAGGACAGCGTCTTGTTCCGCAGCTATATTGCTGGTCTTGCGCGTCTCTTGCCTCAAGTCAGCCCGATGTTTGCGCCGAATGTGAACAGTTTTCGGCGGATGCGCCCCGATTCTGACGCGCCAATCAATGTCCAGTGGGGGACGGACAACCGGTCATGCGGTTTACGCATTCCTGTTTCTGACGGGAAGAACCGGCGCATAGAAAACCGGCTTCCGGGCGCAGATGCCAATCCCTATCTCGCGTTCGCAGCATCACTCGTCTGCGGCTATATCGGGATGGTGGACCGGATGCAGCCGCCGAAGAGCATTCAGGGCAATGCCTATAATCGTGCCCGAACCTTGCCGCGCACACTTGAAACCGCACTGGACAGATTTAGTCACTGCCGCCCCGTAAAGGCGCTCCTGGGTGAAGAGTTTTTCGATATATTCTATGCGATCAAGGAATGTGAGCTGTTCAATTACCAATCGGTGATCAGCTCCTGGGAGCGCGAACATCTCCTGCTACGGGTCTGACTTCTCTTGTCGGACCCGCTGAACAATACCCTGTATGCGGCAACCGCAAATGAATTTGCGCCGCTTCCGATCCTGAGGGGCGAACATAAGGCGGATCTCTGTGTCATTGGTGGTGGCTTTACCGGCCTGTCAACGGCGCTTTGTGCGGCGGAGGCCGGGATGTCCGTCATATTGCTGGAAGCCGAGCGGATCGGTTTTGGTGCGTCCGGCCGAAATGGGGGACAGTTGATCCCGGGCCTGAGATGGTCAATGCGCGAACTTGCCGATGCCTTTGGGATTGAACGGGCGAGAGCCGTTATGGGCGCTGCGCTGACGGCACGCGCTTCGGTCCATGAACGCATCAAAAAAAATGGTATCGCGTGCGACCTCAAGCCGGGCCATTTGGAGGTCGCACACAAACCGGCGCATTTTCAGGAAATGTGCCGGGAGGTCGAATTTCATCGGCAGGAATTGGGCGACGAATCGCTCGAAATTGTGCAGCCGGAGGACATCGAGCGTTACGTCGGAACCTCATGCTATCATGGTGGAGTGCTAGACCGGAGCGGTGGGCATTTTCATCCGCTAAACTATGCACTTGGATTGGCCAGCGCCGGGATCGGCTCCGGTGTTCGCATGTATGAAGGGAGCCGTGTAACGCGGTTGAACGATAGTGGTTCGGTTGTTGTCGACACATTGGCAGGATCCGTCACGGCCGGACGAGCTGTGATTGCCTGCGACAACTGGACCGGCGATCTGGTCCCGGAACTTGGGCGGCATACGGTGCCCATCATGAACTATAATATTGCCACAGCGCCGCTTGGCGAGGATGTTGCGGCGGCCATCCTGCCGGGCGATCTCGCAGTGGCGGACAGCCGTTTTGTGCTGAACTACTACCGGCTGTCGGCAGACCGGCGACTGATCTTTGGCGGCGGCGAAAAATATGGCCAGCGTCCTCCAGCCGATATTGGCGCCTTTGTCCGCAGGTATATGATCCAGCTCTTTCCATCGCTCGAGAGCGTGCCAATCGATTATGGCTGGGGAGGAGCCGTGGCGGTAACGGCCAACAGGCTCCCGCATTTCGGACGCGACGGAAACTGCTTTTTTGCGCAGGGCTTTTCCGGTCATGGCGCCTTGCTGACCACGCTCGCCGGAGAGTTGATTGTTGAGGCGATGACAGGAAATGCAAAGCGGTTCGATCTGTTCGCGAACCTCCCGCATAGCCGGTTTCCCGGCGGAAAACTGCTGCAACGTCCGCTCGCGACACTCGGCTTGATGTGGTATGCGCTAAGGGACAGGCTGTGATTGATCGTTACCGTCTCGCCGCTTTGCGCGCGGATGAGTCGGCGTATTTCGAAGCGCGATCCCCCAATTCAGCCGCACATGCGCGCGCACGGACGCGGCACTGGCACGAAGGCGTGCCTTTCCACTGGATGCACGATTGGCCAAGCCCGTTTCCGCTTGTCGTTGCCGAGGCCAAGGGCGCGCAATTGAAAACAGTTGACGGCCTGTTGCTTGACGATTTCTGTCTGGGTGACACGGCGGCAATGTTTGGCCACTCCCCGCAACCGGTCGTCGAGGCTTTGGCGAGACAGTCGGCCGTCGGGTTAAGCACCATGTTGCCAACGGCAGAGACCGAATGTGTCGGCGATCTTCTCGCCGCACGGTTTGGGCTCCCGTTCTGGCAAGTAACGACGACCGCTTCGGAAGCAAATCGTGCCGTCATACGCTGGTGTCGCGCCGTCACGGGTCGGCACAAGATCCTCATATTCAATGGCTGCTATCACGGCGCAGTCGATGATGTTTTTGTCGATCTCCGGGATGGTGTGCCGGAAACAAGACGCAGCCTTTTGGGGCAAGTGACTGACCTTATTGCGACGACTTCGGTTGTGGAGTTCAACGATCGAGCCGCTCTGGATGCGGCACTGGCAGCCGGGGAAATTGCCTGTGTCCTTGCCGAACCGGTCATGACGAATGTCGGCATGATCCTGCCCGAACCGGGGTTTCTTGAATATCTGCGTGAAGCAACCTCACGGACAGGAACCGTACTCGTCTGGGATGAGACCCACACAATTTCATCGGGCTGGGGTGGGCATAGCGGGACGCACGGACCGGCCGGCGACATGCTCGTGATTGGAAAGTCGATCGGTGGCGGGGTTCCTTGCGCCGCTTTCGGCTTCAGCGCCGAACTGGCCCGACGAATGACAGCGGCACGTGACGCACTTCCTGCGGGTCATTCAGGCATCGGTACCACGCTTTCGGCAAATGCCCTTGCAACCGCCGCAATGCGGGCGATGCTGGAGCAGGTGATGACCGAGGCGGCCTATTCTCACATGCTCGGGCTGGCGGGTCAGCTTGTCGAAGGCCTGAACGTCGTCATTTCGCAGCATGCCTTGCCTTGGCATGTCACCAATGTGGGCGCGCGCGTCGAGCTTATCTGCACGCCAGTGCCACCTCGTAACGGAACTGAGGCGCGCAACGCGATGGATCACGAATTGGAGGCACTGCTCCATCTGATGCTGGTCAATCGCGGTATCCTGCTGGCGCCGTTTCACAATATGATGCTGGTGAGCCCGGCCACCACAGCCGATCAAGTTGACAGGCTGATACGTGGGATCGATGAATCCGTTGCGATGATCCTCAACAAGAACAGGACTTCAATCTAATGGCAGACTGGCGCACAAGCCGAAGCAACACTGGTTCCACACCCAGGGAAATGGACACTCAATGACCACGAAATCCTCATTCCAGATCGCTCCGCTTGCCGAGGCAGAGGCGTTTTTCTCCGCACATCCCGAAATTGATGCGATTGATGTCATCTTCACCAATATGTGTGGCGTTCCGCGTGGCAAGAGATTGCGCCGGCACGAGGTTCTTGGTGTCTACAAGTCTGGGCGCTTCCTGCCTGGCTCGGTTCTAATCGTTGATATTACCGGGCGTGACACGGTCGAAACAGGGCTGGTCTGGGAAGATGGTGATGCGGACAGGCAGGTCTGGCCGATCCCCGGCACGCTTGTCGCAGCCCCTTGGGCAGGCCCAAAGGCAGGGCAGTTTCTGACCGGCTTTTATGAATTGGACGGTGCACCAAACGATCTTGATCCCCGTCACGTGCTCGGCGGCGTGGTCGATCGGATGATCGGCCTTGGTTACACGCCCGACGTGGCGGTTGAGCTCGAATTCTATCTGGTCGATGCCAAACGGGGCAAGGGTGGCCGGCCACGCCCCGCGCGCTCGCCCGTGACCGGGCAGTCCCCTCACGATATTCAGGTCTATGGCCTTCAGGAGATGGACGACTTTCGACCTTTCTTTGACGATCTCTACGCCTGTGCGGATGTTCAGGGTTTGCCGCTCGAGGCCGGTATTTCGGAATATGGCCAGGGCCAGTTTGAAATGACCCTCGCCCACAAGGCCGACGCATTGAGGGCGTGCGACGAGGCGATCATGTACAAGCGGATGGTAAAATCGGTTGCTAACCGTCACGGCATGGAAGCGACATTCATGGCCAAGCCGTTCGAAGAAAGCGCCGGCAATGGCATGCACCTTCACGCATCATTGCTGGATGGTGCGGGGCGCAATGCTTTTGCCAGCGAGGACGCTGCCGGGACGCCTCTGCTGCGTAACGCCATTGGAGGGATGCAGGCGACGATGGCTGATGCCTTCCTGGTCTTTGCGCCGAACGCCAACAGCTACAGGCGGTTCAAGGCAAACAGCTATGCGCCGGTAGCGCCGACCTGGGGGATCAACAACCGGACGGTCAGTTTTCGCGTGACCGCAGGCCCCGCACCGACGCGACACGTCGAGCACAGGATCGGGGGAGCCGATGCCAATCCCTATCTGGCAATGGCAGCCCTGCTTGCCGGAATGTGTCACGGGATCGAAAACAAACTCGATCCGGGAGCCCCTGTTTCGGGCAATGGCTACGAAGCGGAATTCGATGCGCCGCCCATGCCCGCCAACTGGTTCTCGGCGGTTGAGCGGTTCGAGCAATCAGCAGTGATGAAAGACTATCTCGGTGAGCGGTTCGTCAAGATGTACAGTATCGTCAAGCGGACCGAGCAGGAACAGTTTTTCGGAACCATTCCGGTTCTGGACTATGACTGGTATTTGCGAACCGCCTGAGGCAGCCCCTGCAACTCAACGGCGATTGGTGCGCGGTGCGAAAAGGGCGTTGAGGAGGCTTAGGAAGATTGCGGGACGCATTTTGATTCTCGGTGTTGTTGAATGATCGCGACATGCGAACATTCACGGGATATATGTTGCAGTGCACAAAAAGTCAACCCGATGGCGATCCATGCGTGCTGGAGTATCTTGATTCTGCTTGGCCTACGGGGACTTCTGCGCCCGAGACGCCAGAATGCACGGCGGTTTGGCAGCCGGGTCGACTGCCTCACCCATACTTGATCGCGATGCCACTAAAAATCGCTTTTCTAAGACGTGATTCCAGTTCATCTTGCGATTGAGAGCGCTCTAACAAAAAGGGGTTGGCATATGGACGGACGGAAAAATTTTAAGAAACTGATTGCTGACAGACGTTCGCTCCTCAAGGGAATGGGCGCCGCCGCGATCGGGATCAGTTTTGGTGGCGCGCTGGCTGGTTGTGGAGAGGCAAGCAAATCCGGTTCTGGCACGAAGATCGCGTCGACCGGCGAGGAACCGAAACTCAATTTCTACAATTGGGACACTTATATCGGTGAAACCACGCTTGATGATTTTAACGGCGCCAGCGGGGTTGACGTCAACATGTCGCTGTTCGCGACCAATGACGAACTCTTTGCCAAGCTGCGCGCCGGAAACCCCGGCTTTGACGTGATCGTACCCTCGAACGATTTTGTCGAACGCATGGTGCAATCGGATATGATCTTTCCGCTCGACAAGGCGCTGATCCCGAATTTCAAGAATGTCGATCCGGCGTTCATCGACGTCGCTTATGATCCACAACGCAAATATTCGATCCCCTACACTTGGCTTGTGCTTGGCATTGGATATCGCAAGTCCAAAGTGACGCCTGCACCGGACAGCTGGAAAGTTCTGTTCGATTCGGACCAGTACAAAGGCAAGATCTCGCTCTTGTCCGAGGCAGGAGACCTGTTCCGCCTGTACGGGAAATATCTCGGCAAATCGGTCAACGAACTCACCCCGGCAGACATCAAGGTGATCGAAGCCATGATGATCAAGCAGAAGCCCTTCGTCAAAGCGTTCCATGAGGACAATGGCCAGGATCTGCTGGTCAAGGGGGAGGTCGATCTCGTTCTGGAATATAATGGCGACATTGCACAGAAGATGATTGAGGATCCGGACATTGGCTTCATCGTGCCCAAGGAAGGGAGCCAGCTAAATTCGGATACGCTCTGCATTCCCAAAGGTGCGCCGCATCCCAAGAATGCTCATGCCTTCATCAACTATCTGCTCGACGGAGAGGTCGGCAAGAGCATAACCGAAACGATCCAGTATCCGACGCCGAATGCAAAGGCCAAGGAACTGATGGGGGATGCCTATGCCCAAAACAAGGTGATCTTCCCACCGGCAGACGTCATGGCAAAATGCGAATATGCAAAGTTCCGCAATGACATTCAGCCGATTTATGAAGAGGCGTTCACCCGCGTTCGCGCCGCATAACAGGACTGTAAGATATGCAGGACTGGAAGCAGCACCGAGGTAATTTTGCCGCCATCGCGTCTGCGCCGACGCTTTGGCTGCTGCTGTTCTTTGCGGTCCCGCTGGCCATCATGTGGGCGTACAGTTTCGGCAGCAATGAAGGCCTGACGTCGATCAAGATTACGGGAACTTTCGCCAACTATGCGCGGGCGATCGAGCCGCTTTATCTTGAAATCTTTGGAAAATCGGTCGCCGTTGCAGCGTTGACGACGGTCATATGCCTGGTCGTGGGCTTTCCAATCGCCATGGCCATCGCTTTTGCGAGCCCCAAATGGAAGCCATGGCTGCTGCTGCTGATTATGTTGCCTTTCTGGACCAACCTTCTCATCCGCACCTACGCGCTGCTTTCGTTACTTGGGACGCGGGGGGTGGCCAATCAAATGCTCGGTTGGCTATGGGCCAAGGCAAGCGCTTTGCTTATGATGGTTGGCGCTGGCCCACTCGATCCGTTCGAGCCACTGCCGCTCCTCTACAATAATTTCGCGGTGGTGTTCGGGCTTGTCTATGTCCATTTGCCGTTCATGGTCCTGCCGCTCTATGCGGCGCTCGATCGACTCGACAAGTCGCTGATCGAGGCCAGCCTCGATCTTGGCGCCGGGCACTGGCAGACCATCAACCGGATCATCATGCCATTGGCGGCACCAGGGATCATTTCCGGATTGATCATCACTTTCGTGCCCGCTCTCGGGTCCTATCTGACGCCCGACCTGATGGGCGGCACGGACAGCCAGATGATTGCCAATGTTGTCGAACGCCAGTTCAAGCGCGCGAATGACTGGCCGTTCGGCGCCGCGCTCTCCTTCGTGCTGATGTATGCAACATTCATCCTGATTGCGTTGCAGGCACTCCGAAACCGGAAAGCGGAGGCAAGGCATTGAGTTTTTTCAAGCGTACGCCGCTCGCCCCGCTGGAATATACCAAGCGGCTTTGGATGCGAAGCTGGATCGCGGCCGTCACGATCTTCCTATATGCACCTTTGCTGGTGCTGTTCGTCTTCAGCTTCAACGACAGCAAGGCCAATGTCGTCTGGCGCGGCTTTACCTTCAAATATTATGGCAAGGCCTTCAAGAACGAGTCGCTGATGGCGGCGCTTGGAAATTCGTTGACGATCGCCTTTCTTGCCACAGTGTTCAGCCTGGTGCTGGGCGCGCTGGCCGCCGTGATGCTCTGGAAATTCCGTTTTCCGATGAAGGCCGGAATGGAAGGCGCGATGGCTTTGCCAATTGTGGTTCCGGAAATCTGTATGGGCGTTGCGATGCTGATGTTTTTTGCCTCTGTCGGATGGCCGACGGATCTGCCCTGGCCTCTCAACCTCAGTGCGATCACGATTGCCCATATCACCTTTTGCTTTCCATTCGTGACGATGGTCGTTCGCGCCCGCCTTACCAACTTCAACAAGGAGGAAGAGGAAGCGGCAAAAGACCTTGGCGCAAGCGAATGGCAGGCCTTTCGCGATGTCTTGCTCCCGCATATGAAGCCGGGCCTTATTGCAGGGGCGCTGCTTGCCTTTACCCTCAGCCTTGATGATTTCGTGATCACCTTCTTCACGAGTGGACCCAACACGACGACTTTCCCGGTCAAGGTCTATTCGATGGTCCGTTTTTCGGTCACGCCGGAGGTCAACGCCGTATCGGCCTTGCTCATTCTTCTGACCATTATCCTCACCACCATAGCGCTCAAATTACAGGATATTTCGAGCGGGGCAGGAACACATCCATGAGCGAACCCATCATCCAGATCAGAAACGTGACCAAGCGCTTCGGCAACATGGTCGCCGTAGACAATGTTTCGCTCGACATCGTCGCGGGCGAATTCTTCGTGATGCTTGGCCCGTCCGGGTGCGGCAAGACCACCTTGCTTCGTATGATCGCGGGATTTGAATTGCCGACCGAGGGCCAAATCCTGATCGATGGCCAGGACATGGCCGGGGTGCCGCCGAACAAACGTCCGGTGAACATGGTCTTCCAGTCCTATGCGGTGTTCCCGCACATGAGCGTGCTCGACAATGTGGGTTATGGCATGAGAATCGCCGGAACGCCCAAGGCGGAAATTCGTGCTCGGGCCGAAGAGTCACTTGCGCTGGTCAAGCTCGAAGGGCTTGGCGCGCGCATGCCTGACCAATTGTCAGGTGGCCAGCGACAGCGCGTAGCGCTCGCGCGCAGCCTCGTGATGCGACCCAAGGTGCTGCTTCTCGATGAACCCCTGTCCGCGCTCGATGCAAAGCTGCGCGCCCAGATGCAGTTCGAACTTGCCGACCTTCAGGACAAGGTGGGCATCACGTTCGTCACTGTCACGCATGATCAGGATGAAGCGCTATCGATGGCCAGTCGCATCGGGGTCATCAACAAGGGTCATGTCGCGCAACTTGCCAAGCCGTCTGATCTTTATGAATATCCGGCCAATCGTTTTGTCGCGGACTTCATCGGGTCCGTAAACATATTTGAAGGCAAACTCGTTGTTGACGAACCGGAACAGGCCGTTGTCGATTGCCCAGAAATAGGGAAGATATTTCTCAACCACGGCGTGACCGGGCCGCATGAAGCCAATGTCTGGGCAGCGATAAGACCGGAAAAGATCACGCTCTGCAAACCGGGTGAAGCCGTTGGCGAGGGCGCGCCCGAAGGCCACAACATCGCGCACGGAACGATTCTGGGGATGTCCTATCTTGGGGATTGCACTCTCTATGAGGTGAAACTTGAAAGCGGTCGTATGATCCGTGTGTCGCGGGCCAATCTGTCGCGTTTCGATCAGGACGAATTCACTTGGGATCAGAAAGTATCGTTGAGCTGGCATCCCTCAAGTCCGATTGTTCTGCTAGCCTGACATGATCAAAATTCAGGGTTGGCCGGATTGATGACTGCACGTCCCGTTCTTGGTATCATTTGCTGCAATCGGATTGTGGGCACCGAAAGTGCGCAAGCCGTGATGGATCGCTATGTCCGGTCTGCGATGATCCATGCCGACGTCGCAGCGCTCCTGATCCCGTCGCTTCCCGATTTAATGACCGCAGCCGAGGTTGCGCCCCGGCTCGACGGCATATTGCTGACCGGCAGCCCCTCCAATGTTGAGCCTTTGCGTTATGAGCATGAGGACGGAAACGGGCCGTTTGACCCCGCAAGGGACGAAATCGCGTTGACCATGGTCAGTCGGATGATTGAGGCCCGAAAGCCGGTCTTTGGCATTTGCCGCGGCTTCCAGGAAATCAATGTTGCACTGGGCGGCACGTTGCGGCGCGATACGAGCGCCAGCGATCAGCTGCTCCGGCATCATGCGCCAGACGGGGTGGGGTTCGACGCGATGTTCGATCATCGCCACCCGGTCAATCTGGCACCGGGCGGTATCCTTGCCCATGTCTATGGGCGATCAAGCCTGGAGGTGAACTCGGTGCATTACCAGGGGATCGCTGATCTCGCTTCGTCTCTACGGATCGAGGCCATCGCGCCGGACGGCCTGATCGAGGCCTATTCCGGCACTATTGCCGATGCGCCGGTCGTTGCCGTACAATGGCATCCGGAGTGGCAAACGGATGCGGATCCGGATAGCCAGACTTACTTCAAGATGCTGGGGCGTGCGCTTCGCGGTGACAAATTGACGACGGCGCCTATTCCCTGACCGCACGTCGAAGCGCCGCTCACCAGCGCCCAATCATTCAATATTTTCAGGAGAATTCGAAATGCCGCGCAACTACAACATAGCCGAACTTCGTCGTCTCGACGTCGCGCACCATCTTCCTGCCCAGGCCGACTGGCAGGAAATTGAGAACCTGGGCGGAAGCCGCATCATCACCCATGCCGACGGATGCTATATTCATGATGGTGACGGAAACCGCATCCTGGATGGCATGGCAGGGCTCTGGTGCGTGAATATCGGTTATGGCCGACCCGAACTGGCCGAGGTCGCAGCGGAGCAGATGAAGGAGCTGCCCTTCTACAACACCTTCTTCAAGACTGCGACGCCGCCCACCGTCCTGCTGGCCCAGAAGATCGCCAGCCTCACCCAGAACCGGCTTCCCCACGTGTTTTTCAATGCGTCGGGCAGTGAGGCCAATGATACGATCTTCCGGATGGTCCGCCATTATTGGAAGACCAAAGGTGAGCCGAACCGCAAGATCTTCATCAGCCGCTGGAATGCCTATCATGGTTCGACCGTCGCCGGCGTATCGCTTGGCGGGATGAAGGCGATGCACGCGCAAGGCGACCTGCCTATTCCCGGTATCGAACACGTCCGCCAACCCTATTGGTACAATGAGGGGTGCGATATGACACCCGAGGGGTTCGGTGCGGTATGCGCACAGGCGATCGAGGACAGGATCATCGAAGTCGGCCCCGAAAATGTTGCCGCTTTCATTGGCGAACCGGTGCAGGGCGCAGGCGGCGTCATCATCCCGCCTGCCAATTACTGGCCGCTGGTCGAGGCGATTTGTCGCAAATACGGCATATTGATGATCTGTGACGAGGTCATTTGCGGCTTTGGTCGCACCGGGAACATGTGGGGCCACGAAACAATGGGCGTAAAGCCCGACATCATCGCAATGGCCAAGGGATTGTCGTCGGGCTATCTCCCGATCTCCGCGGTTGCCGTGTCGGAAGCGGTCGTCAAGGTCCTCAAGACCGGCGGTGATTTCGTCCATGGCTTTACCTATTCCGGTCATCCGGTCGCGGCTGCGGTTGCGTTGCGCAATATCGAGATTCTGGAACGCGAGGGGCTGGTCGAACGGACGCGAAGCGTCACAGGTCCCTATCTGGCAAAGGCGCTCTCGACACTCAGCACGCATCCGCTGGTTGGAGAGGTGCGTTCGGTTGGCTTGTTGGGTGCCATTGAAATCGTTGCCGACAAGACGACCGGCGCGCGCTTCGGCGGGGCCGAGGGAACGGCCGGTCCGATCGTGCGCGACCTGTGTGTCGCCAACGGACTGATGGTGCGTGGCATCCGGGACACTATTGTGATGTGCCCGCCGCTCATCATCACGACGGAGCAGATCGACGAACTGATCGGCAAGATCCGGCTGGCGCTTGATGCCGCCGAACCGAAACTGCGCGCTATCCAGAACGGTTAAAAGTCCCGTCAGAACAACATGCTCCTGTTTGCCGGAGTCACGAATCACGCAGGCACAGTGATGCGCCCTT